>JBBDXE010000001.1:0-3859 GCA_040902505.1 Dehalococcoidia bacterium
AGTCCCAGTGTGGCTGACCATCCTCTCAGACCAGCTACCGATCATCGCCTTGGTGAGCCGTTACCACACCAACTAGCTAATCGGCCACACGCCCCTCCGAAAGCGCCTTGCGGCTTTGGTCATCCCCTTCCAAGGGGTGACCGTATGCGGTATTAGCCAACCTTTCGGCTGGTTATCCCCCACTTCCGGGCAGGTCACGTACGTGTTACTCACCCGTTCGCCACTGGTCACAAGTGACCCGTTCGACTTGCATGCCTAAAGCACGCCGCCAGCGTTTATCCTGAGCCAGGATCAAACTCTCCGACAATTTCACTTTCCCTCACCTTGCGGCGAGGGGCAGTTTCGACGGAGGACCCTTACCTCGCGCGTTCTCTCCGCTATCCAATTGTTAAGGTGCCGCGCCCGCCTTCCGGCAGACGGCGAGGGAGTCTAGCTTGGGCCTCCGCACCTGTCAACGACGGGTGCGACCCCAGCGTCTGGCTCTCTCTTGACCCTTGAAACGTGCCCCGCACCGCCGGTGCGGGCGGGGGGGGGGGGGGGGGGGGGGGGCCCACCCTTCTCCGGCGCAGAAACGGCCTCGCTTCGCGAGGCCCACCGGAACGCGGGCCTCTGCGGGCCCGCCGCTTCGTGCGTCGCCTGTCATCGTATAGCCGGTGCGGCGCCGGAGTCAAGCACGTTTCAGTCGAATCGGTGTCAGCGGGGCGTCACGGCGCGCTCGCAGCGTACGACGAATGGTCCTCCCTGACGCCGACCATCGTCGCCGCAGGGGCCGAAGGGCGTCCAGAGCACGTCGCCTTCGGCGGCGATGACGGGCGCGGCGTGGCGCTCGCGGCGAGGGACCTTCTGGTCGGTGTACCAGTCCTGAAGCTTCTTCGTGCCGCCGAGGCCGCGGGGCCGGACGCGGTCGCCGGGGCGGCGGGCCCGCAAGACGGCGCCGGCCGGCAGGGCGATGGCGGCGTGGCCGGCGGCGGCCGGGCGGATGTCGATCGACCATGCCCCGGCCACTCCCGCGAACGGAAGCGCGCGTTCGAACATGGAGTCGAGAGGCGGCGGGCCCAGCGGTCCCACGGACAGCGCCAGCGCGCCCGGGTCGACGCTGAGCACGACGCCGCGAGGGAGCGTGAAGGTCGCGCCGGTGCGGGCTTCGGCGGCGCCGGCCATCGTCTCGTAGTGCGCCCGCCCGAACTCGCGGGCGTCGCCGAGCAGCCGGACAAGCGCGGTGCGCCAGGCCACCTGCGCAACCTCAGGGGGGAAGGCACGCAGGACATCGCGGGAGAGCCAGACGGCTCCATCGTCCCGGTCGGCAAGCAGGGCCGGGGCCGCAAGCGATGCGGCGGCCTCGAGCGTGCGGCGGGCGTCGACCGCGAGGCGCAGCAACGCTCCCCGTGCGCCGGGCGAGGCGTGCTCAAGCGCCGGGAGCAGCTGCAGACGCACGCGGTTGCGCGCGAAGGACGTGTCGTCGTTCGTGGGGTCGTCGGCGAACCCGAGGCCTCGAGCGCCGCACCATGCGCGCGTCTCCGCGCGGGAGAGGCAGAGCATGGGGCGCAGCAGCCGAACGTCCCGGGCGCCGGGGAGCGGCGCGTCGGGCGCCATGCCGGCCAGACCGTGCAGGCCGGCGCCGCGCAGCGCGTGCAGGAGGACGGTCTCCGCCTGGTCGTCGCCGGTGTGTCCGGTGACGACCGCAGCGTCCTGTTGCCGGGCGATGCCCGCCAGAAACGCGTAGCGGGCGTCGCGGGCGGCGGCCTCGCCGGCGCGTGGGTCGTCCCAGGAGCCAGCGATCAGCTGCAGGCGATACCGCTCGCAGAGCGCCGCGACGGTGGCGCGGTCGCCGGCCGATGCAGCCTCACCGCGCAGACGATGGTCAAAGTGGGCGACGGCGCAGAGCGCCGCATCGGCCAACCCTGCCTCGACGAGCAGGGAGACCATGGCGGTGGAGTCAGCGCCGCCGGACGCAGCGAGCACCAGCCGGTCGCTTGGCGTCAGCCGCGGGATCACCTCGCGGACGAAGGCGGCGAGGAGGTCGATACGTTCAGTCGAAGCGGCCATGTCTCATGGTAGCGGGGGAGCGGCGGGCGTGGCGTCTGGCTCGTCGATGAACAGTTTCTGCCACCATGCGCGCTGCGCGCCGGCGGCGGGGGTGGCCGACGCGTCCGCGGGTGGGGGCGGCGGGTCTGTCCCCGACACGATAACCAGTGTCTCGCCGGGGCGTACCAGGCCGAGGACGCTCCGGGCGACGTATTCGACGTACTCGTCGGACTGGAGGTAGTCCCGGACGGCGGCAAGCTGCTCGTTCTCGCGGTCGAGGGTCTCGATCTCGCGGCGGAGCACCGTCTCGTCATTTCGGAGCTGGTAGTTGTGGACGATGTTGCGTCCCGATGTGTAGCCGAGGTAGGCGACTACCAGGACGGCGGCGCCGAGCAGGAGTGGCGCGAGTGGCAGATGCGGCAGCTTTGACATCCTTCGGTCATCCTCCGGATGTCCCCGCCACCGAGGCAACTCTACACGGACGGGGATCGGGCGGCAATCCTGGAGACGAAGCTGGGATAGGGGTCACGGGCGCCGACCGCAAGGCGATGCTGCAGAGCGTCGCTCGCCGCGGGGATGGGCAGTCAGGTGCTCGTGCGTTCCGTGCGCGGGCGGAACGTACGCTCCGCGGGCGGCACGTTTTTGAAGAAGTCACGGTTGACCTGGGTGTACGGCTTCCATTCGGCGGGCACGTCGTCCTCGAAGAAGATGGCGGTCACCGGGCAGACAGTCTCACAGGCGGCGCAGTCGATGCATGTGTCGGGGTCGATGTAGTACTGCGGGTCCTCGTCGCGGGTGTAGATGCAGTCGACGGGGCAGACGTCGACGCAGGAGGCGTCCTTCGTGCCGATGCAGGGCTCCGTGATGACGTACGTCATCCGCCGACTCCTCGAACGCAGCTCAGGCGGTCCGGACGCCCGCCTTGCGGACGGTGATTCGCGCCTCGGCGGTGACGATCCGGGCCTGGCAGGCCAGCCGCACTGCGCTCCCCAGGACCGACGGTCCGCGCTCCTCCACCAGTGTGCGCTCTTCGGCGCGTCCCATCGGGGAGAGCGCCCCCGCGCCGTCGATGACCTCGCAGGCGCAGGTAGTGCAGCGCCCTTCGCCGCCGCAGGTGGTCGGCCAGTAGTAGCCGCGGGCCTGCGCTGCGCCCATCACCGTCGCATCCTTTCCGGCCTCGATCTCGACGTCCAGCGGGAGGATACGGATGGTGGGCATCGTCCTCGTGAAGTGTATCACGGGAGTGTTGCGATTCTGCGAGTGACGGCAGAAGGGGCCGTCCGGCGGTTCCGGCGGCGGCGAACGCTGTGCTAGCATGCCCGCCGGTGGGGCGGCGAAAGGAGGCTGCGTGAAAGCTGAGTTCGTCCCGGGTGTCTCCGACGAGATGACGATTGCGACGACGCCGGAGATGGGTATCACGCACCTGGGGCCGAACGTGCCGTCCATGTACTCCACCCCCGCGATGGTCCAGCTGATCGAAGGCACGTGCGTGCGGCTGATGAGCCGCTACGTCGACGAGGGACAGCAGTCCGTCGGATTCCGGGTGGATATCCGCCATCTGGCGCCCACCGTCATTGGCAAGCAGGTGACGGCGAAGGTGGCGCTACGGGAGGTCAACGGGCGCCGCTACGTCTTCGACGTGGAGGTGCACAACGAGGACGGCGTGAAGATCGGGGAGGGGATGCACGAGCGGGCGGTGGTGGACGTCAGCCGATTCGCCGGAACACACGGCTGAGGCCCCTGATTCGCCTGCCGGGCGGTTAACCTTCATGCGCGTCCGAACGTTCTAACGACTGAGCGGAAGAATCGGGTCGAGGGCGCGGGGGCGCCCCCC
>JBBDXE010000001.1:3869-4774 GCA_040902505.1 Dehalococcoidia bacterium
GGGGGGGCGGGGGCCGGGGGCGCGGGCGGGGGCGCCCCCGCCAGAATCCCTGGAGGAGAAGACTTGATACGAAAAGCGCGATTCCTGCTGCCGGCAATCCTGCTGCTGGGAGTCCTCGCGACCGGGTGTACGTTGCTGATCACCTTCACCAAGATCGGCAACACCTACTACTTCGCAGGCGTGATCAAGAATGGCACCCCCTTCGAAGCGCACGGCAACAACGTCAGCACCCAGTTCCTGAACGCCAGCAACGAGACGGTGGGAAGCCTGGGCACCGTCTCCGCCTGCAAGCGTGTCTGGGAGGCCGGCGAGGACAACTACTTCGAGGCCTCCACGACCAATTCGACCTACAAGAAGGTCATCGCGAAGCTGAAATCCGACAGCACCTTCGGATTCGGCTCGGCGACCGGCGACCTTGCCATCTCGAACGTCAGCGTGTTCCGCGACGAGGATGAGCTCACTGTCGAAGGAACGGTCAAGAATAATGACAACGACGAGATCGAAAGCGTCCGCGTCTGCATCGTCATCCGGAACGAAGACGACGATATCGTCCGCGTCGTGATTGAGAGCCTGTCTCCCGACGACCTGGACGAGGACGAAGACGGGGATTTCTCGTTCAGCGGCATCGCCGTCCTCGATGACATCGACGACATAGCCACCGTGGATATCTACGTCGATGGTTTCGTGGGCGACATACCGATCGTGGCGGAGGAGGACCTGAATAACGACGTGGACCTCTGCCCCGACGCGACGAATACGCCCACGCCTGTGACGAATACGCCGACAGTTACGAGCACGCCTGATCCGACGATCACGCCAGGCACGAACACGCCAACTCGAACACCGATCCCGGGCTGCTAGCCACAGATTCGGGTAAGGATGTGGAAGGGGCGGCCAAACGGGCC
>JBBDXE010000001.1:4784-55935 GCA_040902505.1 Dehalococcoidia bacterium
CCCCCCCTTCTGTCTGCTCCGAATCTTCGCATTTCAGGCGGACTTGGTGGTGATGTTCTTCGCCGGGGGCTTCACGGGCCCCAGCCCTTTCTGGCGCCGCTGCTTCTCCAGGTCGACCTCCGGGAACTCGGTGTGGAGGCCGGCGCAGTAGACCCGGGCGGCGCTGATTCGTCCGTTCTTGACCGTCAGCAGATGGATCTGGCGCAGCACACGCGGCTGCTCGTCGGGCGGCGCCTTCCAAGTGATCTCGTACTCCAGCGTCGCCGCGCCACGGGCTCCCGCGGCTTCGTTGCTCCAGACGATGGAGCTTCCCACGCCGGGGCTGAACCACGCCTCGATGATCTTCCCCGCCGTCGCCGGGTCGGTGGCGACCCAGCGGCCGGCGGGGGTCCAGGCCTGGAAGTCGACCTGGGGCGCAAACAGCCTGGCCACCGATCCGAACTTGCGGCCTTTGATGGCCGCCAAGAGCTGGCCGGGAACGGTGCTGGGCATCCTGTCTCCCCCTCGGCTGCACCCGCCGTCCCGACGGGGCTCCTGCCCGCCGCCGTGCGGGCGTGCTTCGCGGGCGCTCGTGGCGCCTATGGTTTGGGCTGCTTGGGCTTCTTCGGCTTCTTCGGCTCGCGGCCACCCTTGTCTTTTCGGCCCATGATGTCGCCTACCTTACATAATACAGCACCTACGACAGGTGCTGAAGACGCTTGGACAACCGGGTCTTCGACGCCTCCTGCGCCTCGAAGGCCGACCGCGGGGGCTTTGCGGCCGCGCCATTGAGGCTCCGGAGCGCCCGGTTCAGGGACGCGAGCTGCTGTTGGCTCAGCTTCATGGGGCGCCCCTCGAAGTCGCGCTCTCGCAGCACGGGCAGGCCCTCCAGATAGGACCGGTACCGCCCGTACAGGGTCATATAGGGGTGCAGGTAGCTCGCATCGAGGCGCACTTCTACCCTCCCGGGGGGGAAGCGCAGGGGTGTTCCCTCGATCGGCTGCAGGGCCATCGAGGATGAGCTTAGTCAAGCGCGGGGCCTCGGGCAACGGGGCGGCGGCGTGCGAGTCTGCATCGGCCGTTGGATGCGGCCGCCATGCGGCCGACAATGTAGGGGATGGACCAGACCTGGGTGCTGATCGACCCGAACTCCGGCTTGCATGTGGCCTGGTACTTCTGGCTGCGGGTGCTGGACGAGGTCAACCGGTCAGCCCGCTACGGGCCGCCCTTTGCGCTTCTTCTCCTCGAGGCAGAGATCCCCTCCGGCGGCTCGCTGCGACTTGCCGAGGAGGCGGTGTCGCGCCTGCCGCGGGTCATCCGGAGCACGGACCTGGGGGGCGTGCTCGGGGTCGGGCGCGCCGGCATCGTGCTCCCACATCAGGACGTGGCGGGGGCGGAGCTGGCGCGGACGCGGATTCTCGACGGCCTGCGGGAGGTGGGTCCGGCCGGTGTACGCTGGGCGCCCCGGCTGCTGTGCTACCCCGGGGACGGCGCCGAGATCTCCAACCTCTTGACCAGCGGCTGGGCCGACCGTCCCCAGTCCGAACGCGAGATCGGCCGTCCCGCCTAGGGTGGTGGGCGTTCGCGCCGGGCGGGCCGATGATCTTGTCGGGGTAGGGCTGTGCCTGAAGACTGGAAGAGCCGCATCATGCACGCGCGCCAGGCGTACGAGCTGCGCCGTGGCACGATCGGTGTGCGAACGCCCATCGCCCAGCACTTTCGGCGCATGATCCAGACCGTGATCCAGCCGGCGTTCCGCGAGGTCGCGGACTTCGCGGGCGCCCAGGGCGTCGAGTGCGTCATCGAGTGCGATCTGGGGGGCGTGCAGCCCGGCGCCATGTTCGCCATCCGCCCATCCGGACGCTCGATCCGCTATCAGCTCGACCCGGACGGATGCGTCGTGCGCGAGACCGAAGGCGTGTACCACCGGCCGATCGGCCAGCGGAGGGTGTGGGCGGACGTCGGCGACCTCGACCAGCAGCTCACGTCCGGGTACGCGCGTTCATCAGCGGCGGCAATTGTGCAGGACCACTTCCGCGTTTCCGGAATGCCTGCTAATCCGAGCTAACGTCACGACGGCGCACAGGTCGTGTCAGCGTAAAGCGCAGGTGCCCGTCCTCAGAACGCCCCGTCGGCACGAATCCAGACCGCATCGCGACGCGTTGTGACGCATGATTGCCGGAATCCGTCCGCAGGTCGATTCGATCGACCGCGAGGGCATGGAACGCCCACCGCGCAACGGTCCGCACGGCGTCCGTGGCGGCCCCGCGGCCCCGCGCCTCCGCCGCCAGCCAGTAGGACACGTCCGCCCGGCGCTGGCCCTCACCGGATAGCGTCAGCGCGAGATTTCCGAGGAGTGCGCCCGTCGGAGTGTCGGTGATCGCCAGCCCCACCCATAGGGGCTCCCGCAGATGGCCCTCGATCACGCGCCGCAGGGTGGCTTCGTCAAGGTCGCGCGGCTCCGTCGTCCAGCGGAAGACCTCTTCGTCGCGGGCGGTCACGTACCAGTCCGCCTCGGCCGGCTCCCATGCCCGCAGCGTGATGATAGAGCCCCGGAGAGGTCGATCCGGGACGGGGATGGGTGTAGGTGTCTCAGCGTCACTCGTCACGGCCCACTATCCCCGATCCGCCACCGAGTCTCCACTCTGTCCGGGTGCCCGCGCGCCGGGGTCAGGGGACGCCTGATAGCCGCCCGCCAGCCAGCACCAGATACTCGTCTTGATGAATCCCGCGATCGTGCCTGTGGACCGAAGGGTAAGGGCGCCGCGCGTCCTCGTGGTCGGCCGGGCGGCGAGCCTGCGCCGCGACCGGGGGCTGCTGCTGGCGCTGGGCGGTCACACCGCCGTCGAGACGATGGCGCCGTCGGCGGCATGGCCGCTGACGTATCTTCGGGCCCTCCGTGCCGCGCGCCGGCACGATGCTGAGCTGGTGCACCTGCTCGATGCCAGTCTGGCCCCCACCGGGCGACGGTTGCGTAGCCGCCTCGGCGTACCGGTTACCGTCTCTATCACCGCGGACGCCCTGCGGACGCAGATCGCGCCCAGCTCGCCGCTGCTGCGCGACCTGGGCCGCCTCGACGAGGCCTTCACGCCCGACCGCTCGATGGATGCGATGCTTCGCTCGCAGGGGCTGGACTTGCCGGTAACCACCGTGCCTCCGGCCATCGACCTTCCTGCGGCGCCGGCCGAGCGGGCCCTCAGGGCCGTCTCCAGTGCCCTCCGAGGGGTGGCGCCCGGGCGCCTGATCCTCGGCGTGCGCATGCCCGGGAGCAGCGACGAGCTGCGCTGGCTCCGCGACGCGGTGCTCGCCCGGCTGGAGGCGGCGCCGCTGTGCGTGCTCTTTGGCGTCGCCGACCCCAGCGCGGTGCGGCCAATCGTGCGGCGGCGGGGCGCACCGGAATTCCGGGTGGTGGGCGGTCCCGCGGACGACGAGCGCATCGCGGCGGTCGCCCGATGCGTCGACGCCTTCGTCTGCATCCCGCGAGACCACCGGACCTCGCCCGCGGGGCTGCTGCCGCTCGTCGCGAGCGGGGCGCCCGTGGTGGCCGCCGCGGACGAGACAGCAGGGCTGAGGCACGAACACAACGCCTTCGTCGTGCCCCCGGGTGACGACGCCCAGCTCGTGCGCATCCTCGACAGCCTGCTGGCGCTTCCGGCCATCCAGCGCCACGCCCTCGGCGAGGACTTCGCGCGCTGGACGCTTCGCGCCTGGCCCTGGGAGGCGCCGGCCGACGTGTACGTCTCGCGTTTCGCCGCCCTCGTGGGGCGGCCGCGCATCCCCGCAGAGCTGCTTCGGGCGGCGTAGACCGCGATCGCCGTTGCCGCTCGCCGGGGCGTCACTTATGGTGAGAGTGTCACACGCTTCACCGGATTCAGCATCGAGGCCCCGTTGTCCGACCCGGCTGACGTCCACAACCTTGCGGCCTTGTTCGCGCGGCCCACGGGCCGGCGCTCGTTCCTGCGCGGCGTGTTGTCCTCGGCTGCCGGCGGGGCGGCGGTCTATGCCTTTGGCTGCGACGGGGGTTCAGGGGGAGGTGAGGCGAGGCGGGAGTTCACGACGAGGCTCCTCACGCAGGAGTACACCGTCGGGCAGGTGAGCCGCGTCGCCGTCGGCGTGCTCGACGAGGATCTGAACCTCCTCAGGGACGCGCGGATCCACGCCCGGTTTTTCACCATCCAGGCCGACGGCCGCACCGGCACCCTGCGCGGCGAGGGGGAGATGACCTTCACGGAACTGAACCTCGCGGACATCCACGCCCACGATGCCAGCTCCGAGGAGGACGCGCTCAAGGAGAGCGTCTCGTTCTACGTGGCCACCACGATCTTCGACGTGCCGGGTGCCTGGGGGATGGAGCTGACCACAGCTCCGAGCGACCTGTCCGACCAACAGACGCTTCGCGTCGCGTTCAACGTGCTCGACCAGTCCCGGAGCCCGGCGATCGACTCCATCCCGCCCGCCAGCCAGACGGATACCGTCGCCACCAACCCCAACGCGTCGAGCCTGTGCTCGCGCGACCCCATCTGCGAGCTGCACGACCGGTCTATCGCGGACCTGCTGGGCAAGGGGCGGCCGTTGGTGGTGCAGTTCAGCACGCCCGCATTCTGCGAGACGCGCTTCTGCGGGCCGGTGTTGGAGGTGCTGCTGTCGAAGGTGCCCGAATACCGCGACCGAATCGACTTCCTGCACATCGAGGTGTGGCAGGATTTCCAGCTCCAGAAGTACCGCCCTGCCGTCCAGGAGTGGGACTTGCCGGGCGAGCCCTACACGTTCTTCATGGACGGGCAGGGGAGGGTGGCCGGAAAGCTCGAGGCGGTCTTCTCGGAGGAGGAGCTGGTCGCCCAGCTCGAACGGGTCCTCGCTGGCCCGCCAGCGGGCTAGAGCGGTTGTGACGGATAGAACAAGTTTTCGATGCAACTTTGCATTTAAAGTCGGTTTTCGCTTGATATAAGCCCCCCCGCGAGATACGATCGAAGCGTGATGAAGTCCACCCGTGAGCAGATGCGCGACCTCCTCGCCGCGAGAGGGGAAGCGACCGTCTCCGATATCGCGCGCGAGCTGGCCCTCAACCAGGCCAACATCCGCCGCCACCTCGAGGTGATGCGGGCGGAGGGGCTGGTCGATGTCCGCATTCAGCGCCACGAGGTCGGTCGCCCGGCGTATGTCTACCGGCTGACGGAGCGGGCCGAGGAGCTGAACGCCCACTACCCGCGGCTGGTGAACCGAATGGTGCGGCAACTGGCCGGCGTGGCGGGCGGGCCGCAAATGCTCGAACAGGTTTTCGCCGGCGTGGCCGAGGACATAGCGGGCGCATACCGGCCGCTGGTGACCGGCGCCACGGTCGGCGACCGCGTCGCGCAGACGAGCGACGCGCTGAAGGACGAAGGCATCGTCGACCACTGGCACCGCGCCGAAGGCGGCGAGTACCACCTGATGAACACCGCCTGCCCCTACCGGAAGGCGGCGGAAGCCTCGGACGCGCCCTGCCGCGCCGACCGCCGGACGGTGGAGCTGCTCGTCGGCGCGCCGGTCGAGCAGGTGAGCCGCATGGTCGATGGGCACGCGGTGTGCGAGTACGTCGTGCGCGAGCTGAGCGAATCGATGAAGGGCGCGGGCACGCTGCCCGCGACGCAGGCACGAGAAGAGGACGTATGAAGGAGAAGTTGCTGGAGATCCGCGGGCTGACGGTGAGCGTCGAGGGGAAGCAGATCCTCAACGGTGTCGATCTCACCGTGGACCGCGGCGAGGTGCATGCGATCATGGGGCCGAACGGCTCGGGGAAGAGCACCCTGGCGAACGCCCTGATGGGCCACCCGCGCTACGCCGTCACCGGCGGCAGCGTGACCTACAAGGGCGAGAATATCCTGCTGCTCCCGCCGGACGAGCGTGCGCGTCGAGGCATCTTCCTGGCGTTCCAGTACCCGATGAGCATCCCGGGCGTGACGATGGTCAACTTCCTGCGGCAGGCGATGAAGGCCGTGCGCGGGGAGGATGTGCCGGTGCGCGAGTTCCGGGAGAAACTGCTGGCCACGCTGAAGCTGTTGAAGATCGACGAAGATTTCGCCCGCCGCTACGTGAACGAGGGGTTCTCCGGCGGCGAGAAGAAGCGCGCCGAGGTGCTGCAGATGGGTATCCTGGACCCGGACCTGGCCGTCATGGACGAGACCGACTCCGGGCTGGACATCGACGCGCTGCGCACGGTGGCGGAGGGGGTGAACTCCCTCACCACACCGAAGCTAGGGGTGGTGCTGATCACGCATTACCAGCGGCTGCTCAACTACATCAAGCCGCAGTTCGTGCACGTGCTGTTCCAGGGCCGGATCGTGCAGTCCGGCGGGCCGGAGCTGGCGCTCCAGCTCGAAGCGGAGGGCTACGACCCGATCATCGCGAAGTTCAGCCCGGCGCTCGCCGGAGCGGGAGAGGTGGCGTAATGGTCACGAAGGTTACACCGAAGAGCCTGGGCAACGAGGGCTACCGCTACGGGTTCAACGACAACGACAACGCCACCTACAAGTACCGCACCGAGAAGGGGCTGAGCGAAGACATCGTGCGGGAGATCTCGCGCGTGAAGGACGAGCCGCAGTGGATGACGGACTTCCGCGTGCGCTCGTACCAACACTTCGTCGAGAAGCCTATGCCGACGGGATTCTGGGGCGGAAGCATCCAGAACTACGACCTGGACTTCGATGACATCTACTACTTCGCGCGGGCGTCCGACCGGCCAGAGGACAGCTGGGAAGACGTGCCGGAGTACATCAAGGACACGTTCGAGAAGCTGGGCATCCCGGAGGCCGAGCGGAAGTCGCTGATCGCCGGAGTCGGCGCCCAGTACGACTCGGAGGTCGTGTACCACAGCATCCGCGAGGATCTCGAGAAGCTCGGCGTGATCTTCACCGACACGGACAGCGCTGTGCGCGACTACCCCGAGATCATGAAGCAATACTTCGGGACGATCGTGCCGCCGGCGGACAACAAGTTCGCGGCGCTGAACAGCGCGGTCTGGTCCGGCGGCAGCTTCGTCTACGTGCCCGCCGGAGTGAAGGTGGACATCCCGCTGCAGGCATACTTCCGCATCAACAAGGAGAACATGGGCCAGTTCGAGCGGACGCTGATCATCGCCGAGGAGGGCAGCTACGTCCACTACGTCGAGGGCTGTACCGCGCCGACCTACTCGACCGACTCGCTGCACAGCGCCGTCGTCGAAATCGTCGTCAAGAAGGGGGCGCGTGTCCGCTACACGACGATTCAGAACTGGTCGACGAACGTCTACAACCTCGTGACGAAGCGCGCCGCCGCCTATGAGGATGCGGTGATGGAGTGGGTGGACGGCAACCTGGGCTCGCGCCTTACGATGAAGTACCCGAGTGTCTACCTGATGGGGCCGCGTGCCCACGGCGAGGTGCTGTCGCTGGCGATGGCGTCGGACGGGCAGCACCAGGACGCCGGCGCGAAGATGGTCCACGCGGCGCCGGACACGACGTCAACGATCATCTCGAAGTCAGTGTCGCGGGGCAGCGGCCGCACGAGCTACCGCGGGGCGCTCAAGGTGTACCCGGGCGCCGTTCGCTCGAGGGCCAACGTCCGCTGCGACGCGCTGCTGCTGGACGAGCAGTCGCGCTCGGACACCTACCCGCTGATGGAGATCGAGGAGGAGCAGGTGAACGTCGGCCACGAGGCGTCAGTCTCGCGTGTCGGGGAAGAGCAGCTCTTCTACCTGCAGAGCCGCGGCCTGACCGAGGTCGACGCCACGAAGATGATCGTCAACGGCTTCGTGGAGCCGATCGTGAAGGAGCTGCCGATGGAGTACGCGGTGGAGCTGAACCGCCTCATTGAACTGCAGATGGAAGGCGCCGTCGGCTAGGCGGACGCTACACAAGGACAGTAGCGAGATCAGGGGCGCATCCGGCGCCCCTGTGCACGAGAGATGATGCGCGGATGACGACAGACATAGAGACACGCGGGCCGGCGGTGACGCTGGCGGACGTCGAGGAGATCTCGGCGCGTCAGAACGAGCCGGCGTGGCTGCGCGAGCGCCGCCTCGAAGCTTGGCGGCTGTACGAGTCGATGGATCTCCCCGACCCCGGCGACGAACAGTGGCGCCGCACGGACGTGCGCGCGCTCGATCTCGACGGGCTGCGAGCCGCCCCGGCGATCACGAACATCGAGGCGCTTCCGGCCGCGGCGCGGGCTGCGGGCGTACGCTTCATGCCGTTGCGCGCCGCCGTCACGGAGCACGAGGACCTCGTGCGCCGGCGGCTGTACGCGGAGGTTGCGCCGGGCGAGTGGAAGTATCTGGCGCTCAACGCCGCGTTGTGGCAAGGAGGCTCATTCCTCCTTGTGCCGCGTGGCGTTGAAGTCGACGTGCCGGTCCAGCTCCTCACGAGCGGTAACGGGGCGCTCCTCATCCGGACGCTGGTCATCGCCGAGGCCAACAGCGCCGTGCGGCTGATCGACGAGTCGGAGTCGCCTGACGGTCCGCGCACGTTCGTGTCGGCCGCGGTAGAGATCTTCGTCGGGGACGGGGCGAAGGTCGAGTATTACGACCTGAACCGCTGGGGTGACGGCGTCTACAACTTCAAGACGGTGCGCGCGACGCTCGGGCGGGACGCACAGTTCCTCGGCATGGCCGCGGGCATCGGCTCGAAGCTCACGAAGATGCGCTTCGACACGCTGCTCCCGGAGCCGGGGGCGCGCTCGGATCTTCTCGGGGTCACCTTCGCGAACGGTGACCAGCACTTCGACTACAACACCCTGCAGGACCATTCCGGCAAGCACACGCAGAGCGACCTGCAGTTCAAGGCGGCGCTGGACGGCCGCTCGTCGCTCGTGTGGTACGGCGTGACGCACATCCGGCACTCGGCGGGGGGCAGTGCGGCTAACCAGACCTCCCGCAATCTCCTGCTCAGCGAACACGCGAAGGCCGCCCCCATCCCCATCCTCGAGATCGAGGCGTACGACGTCGAGCGCTGCAGCCACGGCGCGACGGCGGGACCGGTCGACGAGAACGAGCTGTTCTACCTGCAGTCGCGGGCCATCCCGCACGAGGTGGCCGAGCGGATGCTGGTGGAGGGGTACCTCGCCGACGTCATCGGCCGGGTCCCGGACCCGCGGGTGCGGGCGCGGATCATGCGGGCGGTGCTGGAGAAGATGGGCGGAGGCACGGACTCGCTGTCCTCGGACGACGTGCTGGGCGCGGCGTAGCCGGCCCGCGGAAATCGAAGGCGAAGGAGCGCACATGGCAGCCGTCACTGTCGCGAAGGCGAGCGAGACACCGCCGGGGACGATTAGCGTCCACGAGGTGGACGGACGCCGCATCGCACTGTGCAACGTCGACGGCAGCTTCTATGCGATCGATGACGTCTGCACGCACGACGGCGGATCGCTCGACCAGGGCGAGCTGGAGGGCAAGCTCGTCGAGTGTCCGCGGCACGGCGCCCGCTTCGACGTGACGACGGGCCGGGCGGTGGTGCTGCCCGCGGTGCAGCCGGTGAAGACCTACCCGGTGGAGGTCGAAGGGGACGACGTGAGAGTCGTCGTCGAGGGATGAGCATGGGCTACGACGTGATGGAGGTCCGCAAGGACTTCCCGATCCTGGAGCGCAAGGTGCACGGGCGACCGCTCGTGTACCTCGACAACGCCGCGACGTCGCAGAAGCCGCGGCAGGTCATCGACGCGCTGGTGCACTACTACGAGCACTACAACGCGAACATCCATCGCGGGCTGCACACGCTTGCCGAGGAGGCCACCGCGGCGTACGAAGGGGCGCGAGTCAAGGCAGGACAGTTCATCAACGCCGAGTATCCCGACGAAGAGATCGTCTTCACCCGCAACACGACCGAGTCGATCAACCTCGTCGCGAACGCCTGGGGGCGGAAGTTCCTGCGGCCTGGCGACGAGATCCTCTTCTCGGCCATGGAGCACCACAGCAACCTCGTCCCGTGGCAGCTCATCGCCCTCGCGACCGGGGCGAAGGTGCGGTTCATCGAGATCGACGACGACGGAAGGCTCATCTGGGACGACTTCCTCGCGAAGGTCAACGACCGGACTAAGATCGTCGCCATCACGCAGATGTCGAACGTGCTCGGGACCATCAATCCCGTGAAGAAGATCGCGCAGATCGCGCACTCGGCGGGGGCGGTGGTGCTGGTCGACGGGGCGCAGAGTGTCCCGCACATGCCGGTGGACGTGCTTGACCTGGACTGCGACTTCCTGGCGTTCTCCTCGCACAAGATGCTCGGACCGACCGGCGTCGGCGTACTCTACGGGAAGCGCGGGCTGCTCGATGCCATGGACCCGTTCCTCGGCGGCGGCGAAATGATCCTCAAAGTGACGTACGAGGAGAGCACCTACAAGCAGGGGCCGCACAAGTACGAGGCCGGCACGCCCAACATCGCCGACGTCATCGCGTTCGGGACCGCGATCGACTATCTCGCGGGGCTGGAGATGGATGCAGTGCGCGCACACGAGGCGGAGATCACGCAGTACGCCATCGACGCGCTGCTGGACGTCGAGGGCGTCACAATCTACGGCCCGAAGGACGCGGAGGAGCGGGGCGGAGCGGTGACCTTCAACTACCGCGACCTCCACCCGCACGATTTGAGCCAGGTGCTCGACGGGTACGGGATCGCCATCCGGGCGGGGCATCACTGCGCACAGCCGCTCATGCGCCGGCTTGGCACCGTTGCCACGGCGCGGGCGAGCTTCTATCTGTACAACACGAAGCAGGAGGCCGACGCGCTGGTCGAAGGGATCCACGCGGCGGACAGGGTGTTCAATGCAGGCGCCAGAGCCGCAATTCGATGAGCTGTACCGGGAGCTGATCCTCGATCACTACCGGAACCCGCGGCATCACAAGACACTCCCTCACGCCGACGTCGTCGCCGAGGGCTACAACCCGGTCTGCGGTGACGAGGTTGAGATGCAGCTCGACTTCGAGGGCGACCGCCTCGCCGACATCGGCGTCGACGCACGGGGCTGCTCGATCAGCCGCGCCTCCGGGTCGATGATGACGGAGCTGGTGTACGGGAAGACCGTGCAGGAGATCCGTCGTCTCTCCGGCGAGTTTAAGGAGATGCTCACCCACCCCGACGGGGATGTGCCGGCGGAGCTGGGCGACCTGGAGGCGCTGCAGGGCGTCGCGAAGTTCGCCGTGCGCGTGAAGTGCGCGACGCTGCCGTGGCACACGCTCGAGGACGGGATCGCTCAGCACGAGCGCGGCGACGGCATGGTCCATCGCGAGGAGGCGTAGGCGTGCGGCGGGTCGCGTTGGCGGGGCTCTGTTTCGCGGCGTACTGCCTGATCGTGCGGCCGTGGCACCTGCGCTGGGGGCGTCCGACGAAGAGGTGCGAGAGCCGCTACCCGGCGACGAGTACGTCTCCGAGCCGCAGGTCACCTCTACCCGCGCCGTCACCATCGATGCCCCGGTGAGCGAGGTCTGGCCGTGGCTGGTGCAGATCGGTCAGAACCGCGCGGGCTTTTACAGCTACGCGTGGCTGGAGAACATCCTTGGCACGCACATGACGAACGCGGGCCGCATCGTGCCGGAGTGGCAGCAGCTGGCTGCGGGCGACAAGGTGTGGCTCCACCCCAGGGTCGCGTTGACCGTGCTGGAGGTAGAGCGGGAGCGATCGATCGTGCTGGCGGAGGACTGGGCGTTCGTCCTTCGCCCAATCGGCCCGGACCGCACCCGATTCATCGTGCGCGGGCGGGGCCGGTTCACCTTTCCCGACTTGAAGCTGCCCCCGCTGAACTTCATCTATTGGCGGCTGCTCTTCGAGCCGGGGCACTTCATCATGGAGCAGGGAATGATGCGCGGTATCAAGCGGCGGGCCGAGCGACTGGCGGCCGAGCGCCGGGTGGCTGAGGCGCTGGCGTGATGGGCCTGCGCGTATCTGTCACAATGCAGGTGACCGTATCGAAAGGAGCGCCCGTATGACCGTGAAGGGGCTGCTGTCCGAGGAGCTTATCCGGGAGCGCCTGAAGGACGTCTTCGACCCGGAGATTCACATGAGCATCGTGGAGCTGGGGCTCGTGTACGACGTCGACCTCTCCGACGAGGGTGACGTGACCGTCACCTACACGCTCACGAGTCCCGGCTGTCCGTTGGGCCCCGTCATCGACGGCCAGATCGTTGACGTGCTGGTGGACCTGCCGGGAGTGCGGAACGTGACCGGCAAGCTCACCTTCTCGCCGCCGTGGGATCCGAAGACGATGGCCAGCGACGACGTGAAGATGCAGCTGGGGATCTGGTAGCCGCTGGACGCGCGCCTGGCGTTGGACGTGGGTTTGTCCACCCGGCGCTTGTCAAATCTGCGGGGCTCCTGTAGTATCCCCGCATCTCGCGGCAAGGCGTGATCCGGGTGCCACGCACCCGGCGACGGGCAGCGTTCAGTCAGAAGCGGGGTCGCCGTGGCGACCTCGTTTGCGCTTTTCAACGAATGCCCGCGCGGGGGTCAGAGCGATTGTGAACTGTGGTACAATAGCCTACTCCCCGTGGGCAGCTGGCGAGTACAGTCGAAGAGAGCGTCATGGCGTGAACGTCCCGCTGTACCCAGCGCACGATAGGCAGGATGCCCCCACCCGCGGGCGACGCGGCCATGCCGCCTCGTCGGGGCGATCCCTGCCGTTCAGCGGGTTGCCCGCGGCGAGCGGTCTCTATGACCCCCGCTTCGAGCACGACGCGTGCGGCGTCGGGTTCGTCGTCGACGTTACCGGGGCGAAGAGTCGCGACATCGTCGACACCGCCCTCGGCGCGCTCTGCAACCTCGACCACCGGGGCGCATCGGGCGCCGAGGTCAACACCGGTGACGGCGCGGGGATCCTGATCCAGATACCGGATGCGTTCCTTCGCGGCGTCACGCCGTTCTCGCTCCCGCCCTCCGGCGCCTATGGCGTCGGGCTCACATTCCTCCCGGTGGAGGAGGCGGCGGCCGATACGGTGCGAGGCAGGGTGGAGGATCTCGCGGAGGGACAGGGCCTACGGGTCATCGGCTGGCGAAGCGTCCCCATCGACGCCTCGACGGTCGGGCCGACCGCGCGCGCGTCGATGCCCAGCTTCTGGCACTGTTTTGTCATCGACCCGGCCGGGGCGGCCGGCATCAACCTCGACCGTAAGCTCTTCGTCCTGCGCAAGCGGATCGAACACGAGGTCAGCGGCGACCTGTCCATCTACTTCGCTTCTTTGTCATGCCGGACCCTCGTCTACAAGGGCATGTTGACCACGCCGCAACTCGCTGACTTCTTTCCAGATCTCAGCGACCCGCGCATCGAGTCTGCCCTCGCGCTCGTGCACAGCAGATTTTCGACCAACACGTTCCCATCATGGCCGCTCGCGCACCCGTACCGCTTCATCGCGCACAACGGTGAGATCAACACGGTGCAGGGTAACCGCAACTGGATGCGCGCCCGCGCCGCGCACACCTCCACGCCGCTGATCCCCGACCTCGACCGCGCCTTCCCGATCATCACCGAAGGAGCATCGGACACCGCGAGCTTCGACGAGTGCCTTGAGCTGTTACATCTCGGCGGCCGCTCGCTCGCGCACGCGGTGCTGATGATGATCCCGGAGGCGTGGGAGAACCACGCCACCATGTCACCGGGGAAGCGCGCGTTCTATCGCTACCACGCGTCGCTGATGGAGCCGTGGGACGGGCCTGCGTCCATCGCGTTCACCGACGGCACCGTGATCGGTGCGGTGCTCGACCGCAACGGCCTGCGTCCGAGCCGCTACTGGGTCACCGATGACAACCGGGTGATCATGGCGAGCGAGACCGGCGTGGTCGACATCGACCCGGCCCGCGTCGTGAAAAAGGGCAGGCTGCAGCCGGGGAAGATGTTCCTCGTTGACACGTCTTTGGGCCGCATCGTCGAGGACGAAGAGATCAAGTCCGCGCTCGCCGCCGATCATCCGTACGAACAATGGTGTGAGCAGGGCCTCGTGCACGTGAGCGACCTCCCCGACCGCGAGCACATCGTCTATTCGCATCAATCGGTTGTGCGCCGCCAGGTGACGTTCGGGTACACGCACGAGGAGTTGAAGCTGCTCGTGGCGCCGATGGCGAAGTCTGGGGGTGAGGCGCTCGGCTCGATGGGCACTGACACGCCGGTGGCTGTGTTGTCGGAGCGTCCGCGGATGCTGTTCGACTACTTCCAGCAGCTCTTCGCGCAGGTCACGAACCCCCCGCTCGACGCGATCCGGGAAGAGCTGGTCACGTCGCTCAGCTCGACGCTCGGCGCCGAGGGCAATCTGCTCGACTCCCAATCCGACGCGTGCCACCAGATCGCCCTGCCCTACCCGATCCTGGACAACGATGAGCTGGCCAAGCTGATCCACATCAATGACGATGGTGACCGGCCCGAGTTTGCCGCAAGGGTGATCTCGGGGCTCTACCCGGTCGCCGGCGGGGGGAATGCGTTGCGCGAAGCGCTCGCCCGCGTGCGGGCCGAGGCGTCGGCGGCGATCGCGGACGGCGTGCGGATCATCGTGCTTTCGGACAGGGACTCGGACCCGCAGCTGGCGCCGATCCCTTCGTTACTGTTCGTGTCCGCGGTGCACCACCACCTCATCCGTGAGCTGAAGCGCACGCAGGTGGGCCTGGTGCTCGAGACGGGTGACGCGCGCGAGGTGCATCACATGGCGCTGCTCATCGGGTATGGCGCCGGCGCGATCAACCCGTATCTGGCGTTCGAGTCAGTCGAAGACCTCGTCGCGCAAGGGCTTTACGAACTCAGTGAGATGGACCCGCGCAAGGCCATCAAGAACTACATCAAGGCGGCCGGCAAGGGCGTCCTGAAGGTGATGTCCAAAATGGGCATCTCTACGGTCGCTTCGTACACGGGTGCGCAGGTCTTCGAGGCCATCGGACTGGGCTACGACCTTGTCGATGAGTACTTCACAGGCACGGTGTCCCGGCTCGGCGGCATCGGCCTCGAGGAGATCGCGGAGGAGGTCGCCCGCCGCCACCGCCGCGCCTACGCCCCTCGCCCCTCCGAGCTCGCGCACCGCGATCTCGAGCTTGGCGGTGAGTACCAGTGGCGCCGCGAGGGCGAGTACCACCTGTTCAACCCTGAGACCGTGTTCAAGCTCCAGCACGCGACGCGGGCCAAGCGATACGACGTCTACAAGGAGTACACGCGCCTTGTCGACGACCAGTCGAAGCGCCTGGCGACGCTGCGCGGCTTGTTCACGCTCCGCGAAGGTGTGCGCCAGCCCGTACCCATCGGCGAGGTGGAACCAGCGTGTGAGATCATCAAGCGCTTCGCGACAGGAGCCATGTCGTACGGCTCGATCTCGAAGGAAGTCCACGAGACCCTCGCCATTGCGATGAACCGGCTCGGGGGGAAGTCCAACACCGGCGAGGGCGGCGAAGACGCTGACCGCTACGTGCGCGATCCGAACGGTGATCTCCGTCGTTCGGCGGTGCACCAGGTTGCGTCGGGGCGGTTCGGCGTCACGTCCGAGTATCTCATCAACGCGGACGATCTCCAGATCAAGATGGCGCAGGGAGCGAAGCCCGGAGAAGGCGGCCAGCTCCCCGGCTACAAGATATACCCGTGGATCGCCAAGACCAGGTACAGCACACCGGGTGTCGGCCTGATCAGTCCGCCGCCGCATCACGACATCTATTCGATTGAGGACATCAAGCAGCTCATCCACGATCTGAAGAACGCCAACCCGGCCGCACGAGTGCACGTCAAGCTCGTCGCGCAGGTCGGCGTTGGCACCGTGGCCGCCGGCGTGGCGAAGGCGCACAGTGACGTCGTGCTCATCTCGGGCCATGACGGCGGCACGGGCGCGTCACCGCTCACGTCCATCAAGCATGCGGGCGCGCCCTGGGAACTCGGGCTCGCCGAGACGCAGCAGACGCTTATGCGCAACGGGCTGCGCGATCGGATCGTGGTGCAGGTCGACGGACAGCTGAAGACCGGGCGCGACGTATTGATCGCGGCGCTGCTCGGGGGCGAGGAGTTCGGTTTCGGCACCGCGCCACTCGTCGTGAGTGGTTGCGTGATGATGCGCGTGTGTCACCTCAATACCTGTCCGGTCGGGATTGCGACCCAGAACCCCGAGCTGCGCAAGCGCTTCTCCGGAAAGCCCGAGTTCGTCGTCAACTTCTTCGAGTTCATCGCCGAAGAGGTGCGCGAGTACCTCGCGGCCTTGGGGTTCCGTTCGATCGAAGAAGCGATCGGGCACACCGAGGTGCTGGACGTGAGGGCGGCCATCGACCACTGGAAGGCGCACGGCCTCGATCTTGCGCCGATCCTCGCGGAAGCCGAGAACCCGTATGAGGGCCAGACCCGCTTCTGCAGCCGCGGTCAGGATCATGGCCTCGATCGGGCGCTCGATCGTCAGCTCATCGAGCAGGCGGCCCCTGCGCTCACAGACGGAAGCCCCGTTGAGATCGAGGGCCCTGTGCACAACACGAACCGTTCCGTGGGCACGATGCTCGGCTCGGAGGTGACGAAGCGGTGGGGTGGAGCCGGACTTCCTGACAACACGATCCGCATTCACCTGCGCGGGTCGGCGGGTCAGAGCTTCGCCGCGTTCGTGCCGCGCGGCATCACCCTTCGCCTCGAAGGTGACGCCAACGACTACACCGCCAAGGGCCTGTCGGGCGGTATCGTGATCGTGCACCCCGACCGAGACGCGCTCTTTGCGGCCGAGGACAACGTCATTGCCGGCAACGTCGTGCTCTACGGCGCGACAGCCGGTGAGGCGTACCTGCGCGGCATCGTGGGCGAGCGGTTCTGTGTGCGCAACTCCGGCGCGACGGCCGTCGCCGAAGGCATCGGCGACCATGGCTGCGAGTACATGACCGGCGGAAGAGTGGTCGTGCTGGGCCCGACCGGCCGGAATTTCGCCGCCGGCATGTCGGGCGGGATCGCGTACGCCTATGACCCTGACGGCTGCTTTCCAGCCTTGATCAACTACGACATGGTGGAACTGGAGCCACTCACTGCCGCTGACCGTGAGTGGCTCCGCGCCACGGTTGAGCGTCATCGCGAGCTCACGGGCTCCGACGTCGCGGACCGGCTGCTCACGCAGTGGGAGAGCGAGGTCGAGTCGTTCCGCAAAGTGATGCCCCACGATTTCAAGCGCGTGCTCACCGTCATGGACGAAGCGGCCGCTTCGGGCTTGTCCGAGGAAGAGACGCTCAAGCGGGTGATGGCCGCGGCACATGGGTGAGACGACCGGCTTTCTGAAGTGGGGACGGATCACACCCACGCGGCGACCCGTCTCCGCGCGGATCCACGACTGGCACGAGGTGTATGAGCTGCTCGACCGCGAGACACTCCAGCAGCAGGCCGGGCGCTGCATGGATTGCGGCATCCCGTTCTGCAACAACGGGTGCCCGCTCGGCAACCTGATCCCCGACTGGAACGACCTGGTCTACCGCGATCACTGGCATGAAGCGATCGAGCGGCTGCACGCGACGAACAACTTCCCCGAGTTCACGGGGCGGCTGTGCCCCGCACCGTGCGAGACGTCGTGCGTGCTCGGGATCAATCAGGACCCCGTCACGATCAAGCAGGTCGAGGTTGAGATCGTCGATCGCGCGTGGGCAGAGGGCTGGATCCAGCCGGTCCTGCCATCCGTCCGGACCGGCAAGCGCGTGGCGGTCGTCGGGTCCGGCCCGGCGGGGCTGGCGACGGCGCAGCAGCTCACGCGCGCCGGACACGACGTCGTGGTGTTCGAGCGCGCCGACCGCATCGGCGGGATGCTCAGGTACGGGATCCCCGAGTTCAAGCTCGAAAAGCGGCACGTCGACCGCCGGCTCGATCAGATGCGCGCCGAGGGCACTGAGTTCCGCACCAACGCAAACGTGGGGGTCGATGTACCGGTGTCGGAGCTCCGTGCCTTCGACGCTACGGTGCTCTCGGGCGGCGCGAACGCTGCTCGCGACCTCCCGATTCCCGGACGCGAGCTGCGCGGCATCCACCAGGCCATGGAGTATCTGCCAATCGGGAACCGTGTGCAGGAGGGCGATCTCCTCGAGCCCACGATCACGGCAGCCGGCAAGCGGGTGGTCATCATCGGCGGCGGCGACACCGGCGCCGATTGTCTCGGCACCGTGCACCGCCAGGGCGCCCTGTCGGTGCATCAGCTCGAGATCCTGCCGCGGCCGCCAGACCAGCGCGCGGCTACGAACCCGTGGCCGACGTGGTCGAACGTCTTCCGCGTGTCGTCGGCCCACGAGGAAGGCGGCGAGCGGGTGTACAGCGTGAACACAGAGCGCTTCGTCGGCGACGACAGTGGAACGGTGCGTGCGCTGGTCGCGCACGAAGTCGACATGGCAGACGGCCGCTTTCAGAAGGTTGAGGGGACAGACTTCGAGCTGCCGTGCGATCTTGTCCTGTTGGCCATGGGCTTTGTGGGCGCTGAACGGGAAGGCTTGCTTGAGGGCCTCGGCGTCGGATTTGATGCGCGCGGCAACGTCGCGCGTGATGGGTCGTTCATGACGAACGTGCAGGGCGTGTTCGCCTGCGGCGACATGGGACGCGGCCAGAGCCTCATCGTGTGGGCGATCGCGGAGGGGAGGGCGTGCGCCGCCGCTGTCGACCGCTACCTCGTCGGGGAGACGGAGCTCGCAGCGCCTATCGAGCCGACGGCGCGCCCGCTGCTCTGAGCCGACAGGGCCCGTGCCGTCCTCGTGATCACCGGCGAGGGTCAGGGGTGCCTTGACACGTTCATTGATATTGAGTAATATCCATCAATGGTGATGAACAGCGCGAATGCCAGGAGGACCCGGAGGATGGCGGCCACCGAGACGCGCGTCCGCTTCGGGGAGGTGCTCAAACGCCTCCGCGAGGAAGACGTGATCGTCGAGAGGGGCGGCATTGCCGTGGCGGCGGTCATCGACTACGACGCGTACCTCCGCCTCAGCGCCGAGGCCGCGCGCAGCGGCCGCATCGAAGCCGTCAGCATCAGCGTGCCGGCGGATGCGGACATCGCGCGCGCCCTCGCCGCCATGCGCGCGGGCGGCGTCCTTGGCGACGACGAGGCGGAAGACGCCACCGGCTATGTGTACGGAGCCCGCGAGACGGGCACCCGCAAGGTGGCGGACGCGGACGAGTCGGCGTACTCGTTGGAGTGAGCGCGTACCTCTTCGACACCGACGTGATCATCGACGTGCTGCGCAGGCGCGCGGGCGGCTACGAGCGCATCGAGCGTTTGTTGCCGTCCGGGCTGGCGGTCAGCGTCATCACGTACGGCGAGTTGGTCGATGGACTTCAGCGGAGCACGAGCGCCGCCCGCGCGACAGCTCACATGAAGGAGGTGCTCCTGGCGTTCCGCATGCTGGCGGTCGACCGCGACATCGCGGAGCTGTTCGGGCGGATGCGGGCGCTGGTGCGCTCGCGGGGGAAGACCGTCGCCGACGCCGATCTGCTCATCGGGTCGACGGCGCTCTGGCTGGACCTGACGGTGGTGACGCGAAACGTCAAGCACTTCGAACACCTGCCCGGGCTGCGGATCTACACCGACGGCGCATAGCGGGTAGTGCAATTCGGCGCTCCTTTCCCGTAGACTCGGAGCATGGGACAGCGAGGCCGACCGCCATGGCCGGACGTGCTCACTCCCCGCCAGTGGGAGGTTCTGGAGCTGGTCCGCCAGAGGCTCACGAACGAGGAGATCGGCGATCGGCTGGGTATCACACCGGACGGGGCGAAGTTCCACGTCTCGGAGATCCTCACGAAGCTTGGTGTGAGCAGCCGGGGGGAGGCGGCCGAGTGGCCGGGCGAGCCCGCGGTGCCGGCGCCCAGCGCATCGCTTCGGCATGGCCGGTGGCAGCGTAACCAATGCAGGAGAACGCGGAGCGGCAGTCCTCGGCGGCTCTGTGTATCTGTTGCCTACGTTACTGCATCGTGCAGCGTGCAGGTACGCGCGGCATGATCATCCCGTCGGTCATCGAGACCAGCCCGCGCGGCGAGCGCGCGTTCGACATCTACTCGCTGCTGCTCCGCGAGCGCATCATCTTCCTCGGCGCGCCGATCGACGATGCTGTCGCGAACCTCGTCACGGCGGAGCTGCTCTATCTCGACCGCGAGGACCCCGAGAAGGACGTCAACCTCTACATCCACTGCCCGGGGGGCGGGATCAACGCCGGTCTGGCGATCTACGACACGATGCAGCTCATCCGCTGCGACGTGGCGACGTACGCCGTGGGGTTCTCGGCGAGTATGGGGACAGTGCTGCTGTGCTCCGGCGCTCCGGGCAAGCGCTACGCGATGCCGAACGCGACGATCCACATGCACCAGGCGCTGCTGCACGGCGGCGGCATCAGCGGGCAGGCGTCGGATATCGAGATCCAGGCGAGGGAGATCCTGCGGGAGAACGCGCTGCTTCGGGGCATCCTCGCGAAGCACACGGGGCAGGACGAAGAGAAGATCCGCGTGGACTTCGACCGGGACTTCTACATGGACCCCGAGCAGGCGAAGGCCTACGGCCTCGTCGACGAGATTCTCATGGCGCCCAAGGGGCGTGGCTGATCCGGGCGCTCTTCCCTCCGCACGGACGTTCTACTACAATAGCCCATATGTTCTCGGGACGATGCACATAAGCGCCCCTGACCCGATGGGGCAGCCGTAGTACAATCGGCTATCCGCTTGAGCCTTTGTCCCGAATCGCGGCACCCATGACGCAGGATGCGACCGCGCCCCCGACCCGACGCCTCCGGCCGCTCTTCGCGGCGTATCAGCCCGCGCCCGTGAACGACGCCGGCGCACCCCCGTTCCCGGCCTTCGAGGCGGACGAGGAGGAGGAGGGGCGAGCCGAGTCGCTCGACCTCGACTTCGAGCGCCCGCAGGCAAACTGGGCGCCCCTCCCGCCGGGCGTGCCCACATCGGACGTCCCGGTGCGCTTCATCGACGGCTCCGTCGTCACGCGGACAGCGGCGTCGCTGCTGGTCGGTGGGCGCACACGGCCGCTGATGGCAGCGGTCGTCGCGGCGACGGCGTTGGAGCTGGACGGCCGGGTGCTGCGCCGCCCCGAGGGGGCGCGCACGCGCAAGATCGTCTGCGTGTACTCCGACGGCATGGACCGCGCGGACCTCATCGAGGCGGCGGAGATCCTGGCGACGATCGGCGTCGAGCTGCGGGAGCGTCCCACGGGCGCGGTCGGCGACTTCGACATGATGCGCCGCGCGACGCGCTCGCTGGCGATGGACGAGATGGAGCGAATGGAGCAGGAGGTGCTACTCGACGACCCGCGCAAACCCACGCTCGTCGACGGGCTGCTGGAGCGGCGCCTGGCCGCCACCCCCTCGCACGACGTGCCCGTCGTGGGGCTGGTGAAGCGGCAGATGACGCAGTACCTGCCGCCGGCGCTGCAGGAGCTGACGTACCGGCTGCAGCCCGGCGAACGCACGCCGGCGTTCATCCTCCGGACGGTGCAGCACGTCGATCTGGTGAACACCTACGTGCGGCTGTCCGCGCAGACCGGGGCGTCGCCGTCATACGGCGTGGTGCGGGTGACGGCGCCGCTGGACTACGTCGAGCGCGCGCACGGCGAACGGGTGACCGCGTACCTCTCGGGCCTTGCGGCGTACCTGTACCGGCTGCGCCACCGCGACCTCGCGTACGCGCGGTCGGGCATCAGCGTCGAGCCGATCGTGCGGGTGGAGACGCACCTTCACGCCATCCTTCCGGAGGTCGAGACGCTGGTGCCGAAGCTGCACCGGCTGTTCCGGGGAGCGGCGTGATGGCCGCTGACGCGCCGCGATGACGACTGACACCCGAAACGGGCACACGGCGGAGCAGGTCGACGAGCGCGTGGCCGTCGGGCGGGTAGGGTGCCCCATCGGCCAGGAGGCGAACGTCGACGAGTTCTTCTTCTGGGTGGCGCCGGAGTCCCTCGTCGAGCAGACGCAGATCGTCCGCGTGCCCACGGTGATGGGCGGCGAGCCCATCGAGCTGTTCGGCGTCGTGGAGCAGGTGTACCGCCGCTCCGGCACCAGCTCGATGCAGATGGAGTTGGCAGCGCACGACGGCAACCCCCTCGCCGACGACCTGATGCTCGAGCGCGAGGGGGTGACCTACGCCAAGGTGCGCGTGGTCAACGCCTTCCCGCTGAAGCTCGCGCCTCCGGTCGAGGGCAGCACGGTGTACCGATGCGCAGAGCGCGATGCCGAGCGCGCGTACGAAATGGACGCCTACTCCGCCGAGCGCGGCGTCTGCATCGGCCTGATCCGCAACGGCGGCGACTCGACCGCCGGGCGGGCGTTTCTCGACCAGGACTTCCTGCTGGGCTCGCAGTCGGGGCACCTGAACGTGAACGGGGCGGCGGGCTCGGGTACGAAGTCGTCGTTTCTGACGATCGCCACGGCGCAGACGGTCCGGGCTGTGCAGGCGCGAGCGGAGGCGATGACGGGCACGGGGCGCCGGCCGCGCATCAAGGCCGTCATCTTCAACGTCAAGGGCTTCGACCTGTTCTGGCTGGACCGCTGGTCCACGAAGTTTACGGAGCAGGACGCGCGCGTCTGGCGCGAGATGGGCGTCGAGGCGCCCGACGTCTTCCGCAGCATCGCCTACTACGCGCCCGAGACCCCCGAGCGCAGCGGCTCCGCCCGCGCGATCGGCACCGAACGCCCGGGCGACGTGCGGCCGTACTCATGGTCGCTGAAGGACATCATCGACTTCGGGCTGTTCGACCTGCTGTTCTCGGAGGAGACGCGCGCGAACGATAACCAGGTGACGCTGATCAACTGGCTCCACCACCGCCTCTCGACGGGGCGGACGAAAGCGCTGGGGTTCAGCGAGCGCCTCGGCGGGAAGCCCGACGAGCGGGCGGAGTCGCGGCGCCAGCTCACGGACACACTGGACAAGGCGTTCGACGTGCGCAACGCGATGGGGGGCGACGGCCGGGACCTCCTGAGTTTCGGGGATCTGCTGGGGTACCTGGAAGAGCAGGCCAAGCCGGCCGAGGGAAACATCACGGAAGAGGGACTGCGGTCGATGAGCAATTCGACCATCCAGGCGCTCTGGCGACGGCTCTCCCGGATCATCCGCCACGACTCCGGCGTCCTGCGCCGCGAGGACATCGAGGGCGCGCCGCTGACGGTGGCGACGGCGCCGGAGGACGTCTCCGTCATCGACATCCAGTCGATCACCGACGCGCACGTGCAGCGCTTCGTTATCGCCACGGTGCTGAGCCAGCTGGTGCAGTGGCGCAGCGGCCCGCACGCCGCACGCGACGAGATCTTCCTCGTGGTGATCGACGAGCTGAACCGCTACGCGCCGCGCGGCGCCTCGGACGCGATCACGAAGCTGTTCGAGTACGTCGCGTCGCAGATGCGCTCGCGCGGGATCATCCTCTTCGGCGGGCAGCAGCAGGGATCACGGGCGTCGGAGGTGGTGATCGAGAACAGCCAGACGCGGGTGCTGGGGCGGTCGGGCGGGCAGGAGTTGGCCGACTCGATCTGGCGCGGCTTCTCGGAGGGCGACCGCAAGCTGGCGCTGCGCCTCGGCCCGGACGAGAAAGTGGTGGTGGCGCCGAACTTCCGGGAGGCGCTGCACATCAAGGTGCCGCGCCCCCCGTGGGCGATGCGCCCCGAAGAGGCGACCGATGAGCCGCCGGCGTTCCTGCGCTCGGCCAAGCGCGCCCCCGGCGCCGGCGCCGGCCGCGCAGCGCCGTCAGCGGACGGCCGGCGGAAGGCCCAGGCGCTCGAGCCGTGAAGATCCTCTTCTCTGCTGACTGGCACCTCGGCTACATCCTGGGCGGCGCGAACCCGCAGGACCGCCTGCCCGACCAGCTCCGCCAGATCGGTCGCATCGCGGCGTACTGTGAGGAGCACGCTGTCGACGTGTTGGCGATCGCCGGCGACGTCTTCGAGGCGCAGGAGCGGGGGCGTGCGCGCCTCTGCATCCAGTCGATGATGGAGGCGCTCGCGAAGCCGCTGGCGCGCGGTATGCGCGTGCTGGCGATCGCCGGTAACCACGACCGCGACTGGTTCATGGAGACGGCGAACGTCTGGCTCGGCGCCGGCGCCGGCGGCGGCGGTGCGCGGGTGGTCATGCGCACCCGCCCGGAGCTGCTGACGCTCGAAGCGGGGGGCGAGCGGGTGAACTTCGCGCTGCTGCCGTTCCCCACCGATTCCCGCTACGAGATTCGGGTAGAAGACCCCGGTGGGGTCGCCCAGCGGAACGAACGGGTGTCGAAGGTGTTCGGCGAGCGCATGGAGGAGCTGCGCCAACAGGCGGCGCCGATGAAGCTACCGACGGTGGCGCTCGCGCACGCCACCGTGGCCGGCACCGACGTCCGCACCCACCGAATCACCCCTCGAGACGACGTCGTCGTGCCGCGCGGGCTCTTCCCGGAGTTCGAGCTGACCGTCATCGGGCACATCCACAAGCCCGAGCAGATCGGCAGCGCGCCGTTCTACTACGTCGGCGGGCTCGACCGCATGGACGTCGGCGAGAAGGACTACGAGTTGCGCGTGCTGCTGGCCGACATCGGCCCAGACGGGCTGCGCGGCGTCGAGTCGCTGCCGCTCGACGCCACCCCCTTCGAGGCGGTGGAGGCCACGAGCGAGGACGATCTCCACGCGGCGGCGGCGCGCCTCGACCGGCCGGCGGAGACGCTGGTGAGGCTCACGCTGCGGGTGCCCTTCGGGACGTACACTGCGCCCCTCGTCGAGACCGCCCGCACGCTCTTCCCGCGGCTCTACGGCAACGTGGAGCACGAGTGGGAGGGCGGGCCGGAGGTGGCGCCGTCCGTCGAAGGGCTGAACCCCGCCGACGTCGAGGACACCGTCCGCCGGTACCTCGAAGAGCAGCAGATGCCGGAGGAAGAGCGTGCAGAGCTGATGGCGCTGGTGCATGAGCTACGCGGCGTGACGGCGGAGGCGGAGGCGGAGGAGTGATCCCGATCAGCGTCCGCATGTGCGGCTGGATGCGCTATCGCGACGAGCAGGTCGCGGACTTCGGAGGCGCGCGCCTGATCGCCATCTGCGGCGAGAACGGCGCCGGCAAGTCTTCCATCTTCGACGCCATCACCTTCGCGCTGTACGGCAAGCACCGGCTGGGGAAGGTGGGCACGGAGGAGTTGATCTCGCAAGACCGCGACCGTGCCAGCGTGGAATTCGAGTTCGAGGAGGAGGGACAGCGTTTCATGGTCCGCCGCAGCCGCGGCAAGAAGGCCGGCGAGCGCGACCAGGGCCTCTGGCTCTGGGACGAGGGCGCCGCCGACTGGACGCCCGTCTCGGGGACGGAGAAGGAGGAGGGGCTGAGGCGCTCGCTCGACCAGATCGTGCGCCTGACGCCCGAAGCGTTCACCTCGTCGTTCATGCTCCAGCAGGGCGCCGCGACGGAGTTCCTCGACGCGCAGCCGAAGGAGCGCTTCCAGATCATCAGCAGCCTCATCGGGCTGAAGGAGTACGAAGCGCTCGAGAAGGCCGCGCGTGACGGCGCGAAGGTCGAGGACCAGCGCCTGAAGGACATGCTGGCGAAGCTCGGCGGCTTCGACGGCTTCGACGGCGTCGACGATGGCGCGGTCGAGCGGGCGCGGCATGAGCTGGCCTGCGCGACGCAGCGCGAGGCAGAAGCGGCGCAGCTGCTCGACGCCGCGCGTGCGCTGCTGGCGAACGCGCAACGATACGCTCGGCTGGCCGCGGACGTCGAGGCGCTGGTGGCGCAGATCGCCTCGGCGGACGAACTGCTCGGCGAGCGCGGGCGCATCGAGGCGGACGCGAAGGCGTTCGAGCAGACCGTCGAGCGCATCGAAGGGGCGGGCCGCGTCGAGTCGGCCCTCGCGGACGCATCCCGCGCCGAGGCAGCGGCGCAGGAGGCGTCGGAGCGCGCGTCGGCGATCGACGTCGAGGCGCTGGCGGCCGAGCTGGCGGTGGACGAGCAGGCGGCGAAGGGAGCTGAAGGCGCGGCGAAGAAGGCCGAGCGCGAGCACGCCGCGGCATCGCAGACGGAGCGAGCGGCGCACGAGTTCGCCGTGCTGGCGGCCGCGATCCTCGCCGGGCGCGACCGCGTCGCTCAGTGCGAGCAGAGCATCGCATCGTACGAGAAGCAGCTCGACCGGCTGCCGGTGCTCGCCGGTGAAGCACGGACGCTCCGCGCCATCGCCGAGGCGCTGCCGGCGCTGCGCGTGCTGAAGGAAGCGCGCGAGCAGGTGGAGAAGCTCGGGAAGGACGAGCCGCGGGCGGTCCTTGATGCTTTGGCCGCGGAGCGGAAGCGGCTGGCGCGCGACGCGCAGCAGGCTGCAAAGGGGCTCGCGGCGGCCGAGCAGGCGCTGGCGGCGGCGCGGAAGGCCTCCGCCGAAGCGCAAGCGCTCCTCGCGTCGCTGGAGGCGCAGCTCGCCGGACGAAAAGCGTCCGCGAAGGAGTCGACCTGCAGCCGCTGCGGCCAGCCCGTCACCGCCGCTCACGCGAGGAAAGAGCTCGCGCGGCTCACCACCGAGATCGCTGCCGCGAAGACCGCCGCCACCGCTGCCGCGAAGGGTGAGCGCGCGGGCGACGCGGCGATGACATCGGCGCGAGACGCACAGAAGCGCGTCGAAGACGCCTCGCTCGCCATCGAGCGGCGCGCGGCGGAGGCGGAGGGGCGCATCGGTGAGTATCAGCGCGCGCAGCAGGCGGTGGCCGAACGAGCGAAGGCGTTCGTGTCGGCGGGGCCTGCCGAGCTTACGCAACAGGTCGATCCCGCTGCGCCCGCGAAGGCGATCGCCGGCGTTATCGCCGCCCACGGCGACGTCCCGAAGCGCGCCCAGGCGGCGACGAAGGAGCTGGAGCAGCTTCGCGGCGTCGAGGGACAGCTCGTCGCAGTCCGTTCGGAACGCGAGCGGGCGACCTCGGCGCTGACGGCGGACGAGTCGAAGCTGAACGGCCGCCTGAAGCAGGTGGCTTCCGCGGAACAGATGCACGACGCCGCCCGCCTGAAGCTCACGGCGGCAGAGGAAGGGCTGGGTGCCGCGCGCGATGCAGCCGACGCTGCCCGCGCGTCCGAGGTGTCGGCCCGCGAGGCGCTGAACGTCGGGCGAGAGCAGCGCCTCGCGCTCGAATCGGAAGCGAAGCGGCTCGCCGAAGAGGGAACGGGGCACCGGCGGACCGCATCGGCGTTCGCTCAGGCGCTCGGCGAGCTGGCCGAGGCGGCGCTCGTGGCTCCAGCTGACCTTCTGGCGGAGCTGCGAGCGCAGCAACGAGACCTGGCCGGCGCCCCCGCCCGGAAGACCGCGCTCGACCGGGCGGTACAGGATCGCGCGGCGTGGGAGGGCCAGCGCGCCGCGAAGGAAGTCGAGGTGGCGTCCATACCGGAGGCCCACCGCGTGGAGGAGGATGTCGCGCGGGAGGTGGCATCGCAGGCGGAGGCGTCGGCGCGGGAAGCTCGCGAGGCACGCGACGCGTCACAACGGCTACTCTCGACGCTCGAGGCGCGGGTCGAGGAGCTTCGCCGGCTGCGCGCCGACCGGGAGGCGGCGGAGCGGCGGCTCAAGCTGCTCCGGAAGCTGCAGCGGCTGCTCGGAAAGAGCGGACTCCAGGGAGTGCTCGTCACCGACGCGTTGAACCACATCGCCAGCCACGCCAACGCCTTCCTGCAGCGCCTCACCGGCGGCAGCCTCCAGCTCAGCCTGCACCGAGGCGAGACGAGCGACGCGCTGGAGCTGCAGGCGGTCGACGCGACATGCATGCGGGAGCCGCGCACAGTGCGGGCGCTCTCCGGATCGCAGAAGTTCCGCTGCGCCGTCGCTATCGCCTCCGGGATCGGGCAGTACGTGGGTGCCGGCGGCATGCGCTCGATTGTCATCGACGAGGGCTTCGGCAGCCTCGACGAAGAGGGGCAGGCGTCGATGGTGCAGGAGCTGAAGGACCTGTCAGCGTACATGGACCGCGTGATCGTGGTGTCGCACCTGCAGGACTTCAAGGATCCGGTGAACTTCCCGGACCAGATCATGGTGGAGCGCGCGGGTGAGGGATCGCGCATCACCCGGCGGGTATCGGCCTAGTCCTCGTCTCAGGTGCCCGCCGGCCGTTCCTAAGCGGTCGGCGCTTGTCGCTCTTGCGCGCCGCCTACTGCGACGAAGGCGCGTTGCAGCAACAGATACAGCAAGAAACTCACCGCGAACGACGGGATCGTGCCGCCGATCGTTGTCACGTCCGACGGCACGTCCGCGATCCACGAGAAGTGCTCGACCAGCGCCGGTGGCTGCGCGGCCGCGGTGTAGACCACGAACCCCGCCAGCCAGGCGCCGATCCCGGCGAGATTGACGCCGTTCCAGTACCAGTAGCGCCCTCCCGGCTCGAACAGCGCCTCCGCGTCGTAGGCGCGCCGGTGCACGACGAAATAGTCGGCGACCAGCACGCCGAACAGCGACACGAACACGCCCCCGATCAGCAGCAAGAAGTTCTCGTACCCGAGCAGGTCGACACTGATCGCCAGCACCAACGCCGCCACACCGACGGCCAGCGCCAGCGTCCGGTGGGAGACCCGCACCAGGTTCTGCAGAGAAACCGCCGTCGAGTAGATGTTGGCGAAGGCGTTGTCCGTCTCGTCGACGAGGATCACGAACAGGAATAGCCAGCCGGCGGCGAGCAGCACGATGGAGTCGACCAGCGCGCCGATGAGGCTGCCCGGGTTGGCGCTGAGGGCCAGCACGTAGGCCGCGCCCAGGGCGAAGAACCAGACGTTCGCGACGGTGTAGCCTAGAAACGTGGCCCACGCGGCGCCGGCGCCGTTCCGGGCGTAGCGCGAGTAATCAGCGACCAGCGGCAGCCATGAGACCGGCAGCGACACCGCGATGTCGACGCCCTGCCAGAAGTTCGGGAAGCCGCCGGCGCCGTCCTGGTCGAAGAGCGCCCCCACGTCGTACACGTCGAACAGCCGGTAGGTGAGCCAGATCGTTGCGGCCAGCACCACCCAGACGCCGAAGCGCTGGAGCACCCGCTGCACCACCGCCACCGGCCCGGCGACGGCGAACGCCGTGCCGGCGATGGCGAACAGCGTCATCCACAGGTAGTAGCCGGCGAAGCCGAAGAATTCCTCGCTGATCGCCTCGGCAGCCTGCGACATGATGATGATCTCGAGCCCCGCCCAGCCCACGAGCTGCCCGATGTTCAGCAACGACGCCAGGTACGAGCCACGCAGGCCCAGCGCCGGCCGCAGCGCCACCATCGTCGGGACGCCCAGGTCGCTGCCGATCCTCCCGGTGACCGCAAGCAGCGCCGCCCCGATGACCGATCCCACCACCGTCGCGACCAGGGCCCGCTCGAGGCCGAGCGCCGGCACCAGCAGGCTCCCGGCGACGAGCACCAGCAGCCCCACCCCCAGGTCGCCCCAGAGCACGCCGATCCCGAACGAGCTGATCCGCCGTCGCTCGACCGGGACGGGGCGGATATCGTCGTGTGCGTTGGATTCGGCGAACATGCGCTCCCTGGCGGCCAAACAACGACGCCGCTGTCAGCGATCAGCGGCGTCGAGCGATGCGAGAGCATCGGTGTCCCTACGCCGGCATTACCCGGACAGGTTCAAACGGTCGGCCGCGGATCTGGCGGCACATCTCAGCCCGGCTCTCCCGAGCACCCGTCACGTCGTATACGGTTGTCGCCGCCACCCTACCCCCCGCGACGATCCGCCGCAACCCGCCCCCCGTCATGGCGCCGCAACCAGCCGCAGCGTAGAATCCCGTAGCTGCCGCGCAGGACTGATCCGCGGCCCCGCGCGGACCGAATGAGGCATGGATGCTCAAAACCCGGCCGTACCATCTGCCCTCCCAGGTTGAAGCGAAGCTCGACGCCCTTGTCGCCCGCATCGAGGAGCGGCCGGGCGACCTCATCGACGTCCGCGAGTTCGAGGAGCTGCAACAGCGGATGGACGTCCGCGATGTGCTCCGCACGCTTCCGGAGGGGCTCTCCGAGGACGACTTCGCCGGAATCCTTAAGCTGGCGCTCCTCACCGAGTGCGCGACGGAGACCTACGGCGACGAGTTCGCGATGCGGGCGCGCCACTTCGACGCCCGCTGGCTCGGGCGATTCAACACCAACGTCTGGGTGCCCGACGAGCTGACCCACCACGCGCCCTACAAGTACATCCTCATGAGCCTCGGCTTCGACGAGGCGCAGCTGGACCGCGAGATCCGCCAGACGCAAGAGAAGGAGTTCAAGCACAAGGGCGGCGACACGCCCGTGCACGTCACCACCTTCGGGATCGTGCAGGAGTACCTCACTGACAACTGGCACGGCCTCATCGCGACAATGCTGCGGGAGGCGGCACCCGAGGCCGCGTACATGGCTACGCGCATCAAGCGCCGCGAGACGCTGCACACCGTCTGGTACCGCGACATGACAGCGCTCCAGATCGAGGCGCGGCCGCGCTACATGACCTACGTCGCGGAGGCGCTGCTGAAGTTCACCATGCCGGGGAACACCCTGGTCCCCGAGCTGCAGGCGCAGGTGGGCCGCTGGATGCCCCTTATGGGCGCCGACTTCGAGCGCATCACGAAGGACCTTGTGCGCCTCGTCCACGAAACCATGGGCAACACCCGCGCGACCGGCCGGCTCCTCGTCGAGATCGCGGCCGAACGCGGGTTCAACCTCGGTCCCGTCTCGCCGAAGGTCATCCGGGCGGCGGCCGACCGGCTCGGCGGCCCCGGCTACGGGCTGCTCGGCGAGGCCCTGCTGCAGCGGGTTGGCCTGGCTTACACCTTCCGGCGCGAGCGGGAGCGGCAGGACAGCGCGTTCCGCCTCTACGATGGTGCCTACGAGCGCATCCGATCGCTGCTGCGCGGCTGGGTCGCGAAGCAGATCGACTTCCGCCTCGGCGATGTGTAAGCGTCCGGCCTCAGCGCTTCAGGGCCCGCCTCACCGCCCACTCGTAGATCGGGCGTGGGAGGGCCGTCAGGACTTTCAGCGGCAGCGAGAGTCGCAGCGGGAAGTGGATCTCGTCGTGGTCCGCGAGCAGGCCCCGCACGATCGTCTCCGCCGCGGCCTCCGGCTCGATCAAGAACGGCATGGGGAAGTCGTTTTGTTCGGTCAGCGGCGTCCGCACGAAGCCGGGGTTCACAGTCGTCACGCCGATCCCGTACCGCCGGGCGTCGATGCGGAGGGCCTGCAGCAGGTAGTTCACCGCCGCCTTCGTCGACCCGTACGCCTCGGCGCGAGGGAAGGCCCCGTACGCGCTCACGCTCCCAACGCCCACGATGTCACCGCCCCGGCGCGCCACCATCTCCGGCAGCACCGCGCCGATGGCCCGGACCATGCCCGTATAGTTCACCGCGATCTGGCGCTCGAACGCCGGTACGTCGAAGTCCTCCAGATCGACCGGCACCCATGCGCCCGCGTTGTAGATCAGCACGTCGATGGCGCCGCGGGCCGTGCGCAGCTCGTCGGCGGCGCGCTCGATCGCCCCTTCCTCGGTGACGTCGAGAGGGAGGACTGCCGGCGGCTCGCCCGAACAGCCAGCGCCCACCTCGCGGAGCTGCGGCTCGCTGCGGGCGCTCAGCGCCAGCCGCGCGCCGGCCGCCGCGAGCTTCGGCGCCAGCGCCGCGCCAATGCCTGTGCTGGCGCCGATCAACCAGACGTTGCGATCCCTCAGCCGCACGACGTGCCGCCGTGTATCGGAGCGCTGCGATGAGGATCGCCGTCGTGGGCGCCGGGATCTCCGGCCTCACCGCTGCCTACCTGCTGAGCCGCGCGCACGAAGTCGAGCTGTTCGAGCGCAACGACTACGCCGGCGGCCACGCGAACACCGTCGCAGTGCGGGAGGACGGGGTCGAGGTGGGCCTCGATGCCGGCTTTGTCGTCTACAACGAGCATACGTACCCAGGCTTCACGAAGCTGTTGCGCGAGCTGGACGTCGCCACCCAGCCCGGCGAGATGTCGCTCAGCGTGCGCTGCGCGGCGTGCCGGCTGGAATATAGCAGCCGCGGCCTGCGGGGGATGCTGGCGCGGCGCCGTGACCTCGCGCGCCCGAGCCGATGGATGCTGGGGCTGGACATCCTGCGGTTCTACCGGGACACCCGTCACGCCGTCGAGTCGAGCGAGTACGAGCGGGCGACGCTGGCGGAGTTCCTGCGCGCGCGGCGTTACAGCGGCGAGTTCGTCCGCCACTTCATCGTGCCGGTGGCGTCCGCCGTGTGGTCGACCCCATCGGCGGAGATCGACAGCTTCCCGGTACGCCACTTCCTGCGCTTCCTGCTGAACCACGGCATCATTGGGCTGCAGCCTGCGCACGTCTGGCGGACGGTCCGTGGGGGCTCGCGCGAGTACGTGCGGAGGATGACGGAGGCGCTGCCCGCCGTCCGCCTCTCGGCACCGGTGCGGCGCGTCTGGCGCGAGGCCGACGGCGCACGGCTGGCGATCGATGGAGCGGGCTGCCGGACGTTCGACCGGGTGGTGCTCGCCTGCCACGCCGATGAGGCGTTGGCCCTGCTCGCCGACGCCTCGGAGGAGGAGCGGCAGGCACTCGGCGGCTTCTCGTACTCGTCACACCGCGTGGCGCTGCACACCGATGCCTCGCTGCTGCCGGAGAGGGAGGCGGCGCGGGCCGCATGGAACTACGCGACGCGGGACTGTCGCCGGGATGGGCGCTCGCTCATGATGACGTACCATCTCAACCGGCTGCAGGCGCTCCGCACCCCTACTGACTACTGCGTCTCGCTCAACGCCGAGCGCGTGCGGCCGGAGACAGTGATCCGCGAGATGACGTACGAACACCCCCGCTACACCTTCGAGACGCTGGCGGCGCAGCGCGCTGTGCTGGCGCTGGACGGCGCCCGTCACACGCACTTCGCGGGCGCCTACCTCGGGTACGGCTTCCACGAGGATGGCTACGCGTCGGGTGCGCGCGTGGCGGCGTCGATCGGGGCGGATGCTCGCGTCGGAGTGCTGGTCTCGTGAGGTCGAAGCTGTACGCGGGTACGGTGCGCCACCAGCGGACGACGCCGCGGGCTTATCGTTTCACGTACGGTGTGTACTACTTCTGCCTCGACCTCGACGAGATTGAGGAGGTGGCGCGGCGCATCCGGCCGTTCAGCTACAACCGCCTCAACCTGCTCTCGTTCATGGATGGCGACCACATGGGGGCGCCCGGGCAGGGCGTACGGGCGGCCGCCCGCGAGCGCCTCGCGGCGTGCGGCATCGATCTCGACAATGACGGCGGGAACGTGACGCTGTTGACGTATCCGCGGCTGCTGAATCACGTCTTCAACCCGATCAGCATCTACTTCTACCGCGATGGCGCCGGCCAGCTTCGCCACGTGTTGGCGGAGGTGCACAACACGTACGGCGAGCGCCACACCTACGACATGGACCGCACCGGTGGCGACGGGTGCACGTACGAGTCGAAGGCCGATAAGGTGTTCTACGTCTCGCCGTTCATCGGCATGGATGCGCGCTACGAGTTTGTCTGCCACGAGCGGGAGGGCGCGCTGGACGTCCGCATCGACGAGTTTCGCGGCGAGGAGCTCTTCTTCCAGGCCCAGTTGCTCGTGTCGCCGCTGCCGCTGACCAATGCCAACGTGGCGAAGATGCTGCTGCGATACCCGCTGGTGACACTGAAGACGATCGCCCTCATCCACTGGTACGGCCTGCGGCTCTGGCTGGGTGGCGTGAAGTATCTGCCCAATCCCCGGAAGGCGAAGGCGGGCCGATGAGCATCGCGAGCAGGGTCGGCAGGGCAGCAGCGAAGGCGATCGTGGTCCGGGCGGCGTCGACGATGAAGGAGGGCACGCTGGCCGTGCGCCTCCCGGACGGAAAGCTGCGCGCGTTCGGGCGCGGCGAGCCCCGCGCGTCCCTGCACGTCCTCAACGACGCGTTCTTCTCGCGCATCGTCGCCGGCGGGGAGATCGGCTTCGGCGAGGCGTACATGGACGACCTCTGGCGGGCCGACGATCTGGTCGCACTGCTGGAGCTGGGGATCCGCAACCGCCGGAACATCGGGCTGGATATGGCGTGGCTGGGACGGCTCTCTCGCCTGCGTGACCGCCGCTGGCACCTCGGGCGCCGTAACACCGCCGCGGGCGCGCGACGGAACATCGGCGCGCACTACGACCTGAGCAATGACCTCTTCCGGCTCTTCCTCGACGAAACGATGACTTACTCTTGCGCGTACTTCACCTCGCCGGATGAGACGCTGAAGGACGCACAGCGCAACAAGTACCGACGGCTGTGTGAACGCGTGGATCTGCGCCCTTCGGACCACGTGCTTGAGATCGGCTGCGGCTGGGGCGGCTTCGCCATCTTCGCCGCCGGTACGTACGGCTGCGGCGTGACCACGATCACCATCTCCCGCGAGCAGCGGGAGCTGGCGCGGGAGCGTGTCGCTGCGGCGGGCCTTTCAGATCTGGTCGACGTGCGCTTCTGCGACTATCGCGATGTCACCGGGATGTTCGACAAGATCGTCTCCATCGAGATGTTCGAGGCAGTGGGCGCAGAGTACTTCGAGACGTTCTTCCGTGTCTGCGACCGCGCCCTCCGCCCCGGCGGCCTTATGGCCCTGCAGACGATCACCGTTCCGGACCGCTCGTTCGCCACGTTGCGCGACGGCGTGAACTGGATGCAGAAATACATCTTCCCCGGCGGCATGCTCCCCTCGATCGGCGAGATCGAGCGGGCCCTGCGCCCCACGCAGCTGGTGATCGGCGGTGCGGAGGACATCGGCCCGCACTACGCGCTCACGCTGAGGCGCTGGCGCGAGCGCTTCCTCGCGAACGCCGATGCCGTCCGGGCGCTGGGCTTCGACGATCGATTTCTGCGCATGTGGGAATACTATCTCGCCGCTAGCGAAGCCGGCTTCCTCACCCGCAACACCGGCGACCTCCAGATCACCTTCGAGAAGCCGGCGGGCCGGGCGGTCCCGCGCTTCGCGCGGGCGGAGCAGCGCGCGGGCATCCTCGTCTAGCGCGCCCGGCATCGCTGGCCCTCATCGATCTGCCGGGATACGATCGCGCGACTGAACGACGGACAGCGGAGGTGCGCGCATGCCGGCGAGGATCTACGGGGGCCTGGGTGATCTGGCGAAGCTGCGCGAAGCTACGCGGGGGCGGGCTTCGTCGTGGGACCGGACGGGCGGTAACGCGGACTTCTGGCTCATCGCGCCCGGCGAGACCCGCACCATCGCCGAGCTGGCCGGCCCCGGGTGCGTGCGCCACATCTGGATGACCCTCGCCTCGCCGGAGGAACGCTACCCGCGGCGCAGCGTGCTGCGCATGTACTGGGACGGGGCCGGCACCCCGTGCGTCGAGGTGCCGTCGGGCGACTTCTTCGGCGTCGGCCACGGCATGACCGTAGAGTACTGGTCGCTGCCGCTGACCATGAGCCCACGCGGCGGTCGCGGCTTCAACTGCTTCTTTCCCATGCCCTACCAGCGCAGCGGCCGCATCGACGTCACGAACGACGGGGCAAAGTCGCTGGTTTGCTACTTCTACGTTGACTACGAGACCTTCGCTGAACCGCTGGAGGACGTGGGCTGCTTCCACGCGCAGTGGCGGCGGGAGGATCCCACCGACGGCTGGGGGAAGCGCGGCGAGCCCCACAGCAACGTCGAGCGCGAGGAGTTCTGGAAGCGCCCGAACCTCGACGGCGCGGGCAACTACGTGATCCTCGAAGCGACCGGGCGCGGGCACTACGTCGGCTGCAACCTGAACGTCGACGTCTTCGAGCGCCAGCAGAACGACTGGTACGGCGAGGGCGACGATATGATCTTCGTCGACGGGGAGCTGACGCTGCGGGGCACCGGGACGGAAGACTACTTCAACACCGCCTGGAGCCCCACAAAGCCGTTCTTCGCGCCGTACCACGGTTTGCCGGTGTATTCGGGGACGGCGGACTGGGGCTGGTCCGGCAAGAACTCGATGTACCGCTGGCACATCGAGGATCCGGTGCACTTCCGGGAGTCGATCCGCGTCACCATCGAGCACGGCCACGCCAACGACCTCTCGAACGACTACTCCAGCACCGCCTACTGGTACCAGACCGAGCCGCACGGCGCGTTCCCGCCGTTCCCCCCGCCAGCCGCCCGCCTCCCCCGATAGGGCGGCGCAAACACGGACAGCCAGCACGGCTGGTACGGAGATCGCGCAGCATGACACGCGCCGGGGGCGCAGCGGTGTAGCTTCAGTTGCGCCTGGGGTGGGGTGCGGCGCTTGGCCCTGTCCTTGCATCAGGTGTGACGCCGACGATGCGTGACATGCGAGAACGCGGGCTCGAGAGCCCGCGTTCTGCTGAGTGACGTCGTAACGGTTGAGCCTACGGCTCCTCGTGCGCGGCGCGGAACGTGCCGACGAGGCGCTCCGGCGGCCGCTGGATGGTGCAGGCCTCGAGCGTGAGCAGGTACTTCGTGAGCTGCGCCTGCCGCAACTCCTTCAGCTGTTCCTTCCCCTTGACGATGCTGTCGCCGAGGGCGAGGATCGAGGCCTCGCGCAGGGGCTTGTCGCGCTGGAGGTCCGCCGCCATCATCACCTCGCCGCGGTCCAGCCACGTCATCACGTTCCGCCGGCGCTGCGGCTTCTGCTGCACGTAGTGTTTGATGTGCGCAATGCCGAACGCCAGGTGCCGGCGCAGGTCGTTCGCCGTGTTCTGGAAGAGCTGGCGATCCGCCTGCGACCGCGCCAACTTCTCGCCTTGCTCGCACAGCGACAGCAGCCATGATGAGCGCATGATGTTCACATAGGTCACGTACTCGCTGAACTTGAACGCGGCGTAGACCGTTCGATTGAAGAAGCCGGGCGACTGCACGCCCAGCCCGCCGCCGTTCGCGAGGGCCCGCTTCCGGAACGCCTCGGTGTGGCGCGCCTGGTCGTAGACCTGCGTCGACAGATACAGCTTGACCTCGTGGTAGCCGTACGAGATCTGCTTGAACCAGCCGCCCATCACCTGCATGGAGTTGAACTGCTGCTCCGAGAAGTTCGTGTAGATCTGGTCAAGCGAAGCCTCGACGTGTTCCGCCAGCGGCTCGATCGAGCCCCAGGAGATCTCCGTCGCCGGCCTCCATTGCTCCTTGATCGCCAACTCGTAGAGGTTGGCGGAGTTCTCCGCCCAGACCTCGTCCTTGTCGTAGATGGTGTAGGGCGCGGGCATTCCCATGTCTCTGGAAGGAAGCGCACCGCGCGGCGTGTCATTCTCATACGGCCAGTGGTCGGGCGCGTAGCCGTACGTCCCGGTGTCGGCCATCTTCAGCGTGAAGCCTTCGGGACCGAACACGGGCTTCGGCGGGCGCTCCGTCGGCACCTTCATCCAGGAGAGGTCCAACTGTGGCATCGGGATGCCGGGGATCTGGGGTGGGGCGTCCTGCGCCGGTTTCTCCTGCGTGTCAGCGTCAGCCATCTGTGCTACCTCTCGTCGGCCGTCTCCCGTCCCTTGAGGGAAGGGCGCGTTGTTGGCTACGCGTCAGTTCTTCGGCGGGTCCAGGAACGCCTGCATCATCGGGTTCATGCGCTGGCGCCGGTCGCCGAGGCCGACGACCTCCAGCCGGTGCATGTACTCGTTGATCTGGCGCTTCCGGATGGCCAGCAGCTTCCCGTACCCCTCGCGCATCTGGTTCTCGCCCGCCCCGCCTCCGAGCAGGATGGCCAGCGCCTCGGCGGTCTGGCCACCTCCGGTCAGGCCGGCCTGCGCGTTGCCGAAGCCCCCGAGCATCCCCTCCATGCGGTCGAGGTAGCAATGCACCTCTTCGCGGCGCTCGGGTTCGTGGTCGAGGACGTGCTTCATGTGCATGACGCCGAAGGCGACGTGCCGGCTCTCGTCCTGCGCCGCCAGCCGGAAGATGCGCTTGTCGGTTTCGCTCTGCGCGAACAACTCGCCCATGCGGAACATCGACTGCACGAACCCCTCACCGACGAGGTGCAGCGTCGACGTCATCTCCACCATGTCCTGGGCCGTCAGCAGCCCCACAGCGCCCGGCCCCGCCTGTAGCAGGCCGATGCCGTTCGCCAGCGCGCGCTTGCGGAACACATCCAGGTGGCGCCCCTCGTCCATGATCTGCGTCGCCAGGAACAGCGCCACCTCGAAGTACTCCCCGCTGACGTTCGGGGCGTACATTCCCGGCACGTCTCCGGCGATGAACTCGACCTGCGTGAGGAAGGTGCAGAGCTGCGACATGGCGTACTCGAGGTCGTCGGACAGGTCGGGCATCTCGTGCCACGGGATATCCGCCGCAGACGACCACTGGCGCTGCACCGCCTCCTCGTAGAGCAGCATGGCTGACTCCGACCAGATGGCGGACTTGAACGGCCAGTGCGTCTGCATGTTCTGCGCGTCGGCGCGCGGCGCCGAGCCGCGGAGGCGCCCGCTCTGGTTCCGCGTCTGGTCCGGGATGTTGCCGTAGCTCGACGTCGCGATCTCCTCGATCGTCAGGCCGCGCTTCCCGGGCGTCACGCGCATGCCGTGCTCGGCGGCGGGCCGCTCGAGCCAGGAGAGGTCGAAGTCTTCTCCTCCGGTTTCTTTTCGCAGCTGCTGGAGCAGTTCGGGCTTCACATCGCACCTCCCGGTTCGCGCACGGCCTTCTCGTCCTAGGCGGGCTCTATCTTAGCAGACGCTAGAAATCTCGTACAGGGCCATCCGGACGAGATGAACCGACCGCCTGCGGGATCCGGGAGGTCGGGGGAGGGGATGGCCATGCGGTGATCCCCTCCCTCCGTCGCCCGCTGCCCGCTAGAGGCAGGGGTTCAGCGAGAAGAAGGCCCGCAGGATGAGCGTGGCGTCGGCGGCGTTGACCGCGCCGTTCCCGTTGATATCGAAGGTCCAGTCACCGGAAATGAGGCTGAAGGCGGCCTGGAGTACGAAGGTTGCGTCAGCGACGTTGACCACGCCGTTGCCATTGAGGTCCATGGCCTCGCTGCAGTCGTTCCGGGCGTCGCCGTCGCTGTCGACGAGGGCGGGGTCGGTCCCCCACTTGCAGACCTCCCAGACGTCCGCCAGACCATCGCCGTCGGAGTCGGTGCCCGGCGTGCCGCCGACGAATGCGGGGCAGGCCGCCCGGTCGGACGCGGCCGGGACCCGGGGATTGGTGCCGACGGTGCATTCGACGCCGTCGGGCACCTGGTCGTTGTCGGTGTCCCAGCTGGGGCCGTTCCCGTCGGCGTGTGTGATGTCGCCGCCGGCGTGGTTAGGGTGCCCGGCGGCGGTGCCGTTGAAGGCGCCGCAGTTGGCCAGCGGATCCTCGTCGGTGTCGAGGAGGCCGTCGTTGTCGATATCGCCGTCGTCCTCGCAGGCATCGCCGTCGGCGTCGGCGGCAGCGTCGGGGGCGGTGCCGTCGTCGCCGGGGAGGTCGGGGCCGTTGCCGATGGCCGCGTCGGTGTTTTGCTGACCGGGGTTGGGGACGAAGAGGCAGTTGTCGTTGCCGTCCGGTACGCCGTCGCTGTCACCGTCCGGCGTACCGGCGATGCGATAGAGTCCGCCGCCGTGGTCTGTCAAGTACAGCTCCCCGTCCTCATCCTGTCCGAACGAGGTGATGTTGAAGGGGGTGTCGAGCAACTCCATCGTGGTCCACGGACCGGGGGTCGCGGCCCAGATACGTCCCGAACAGTAGTCCGCGTAGAGGTACTCCCCGGAGATTGCCGCAATGTTGTTTCCCCGATACCGATAGCCGCCGGTGATGGAGCAGTTCCCGTCCACATGCCCGTACTCCACGACCGGGAGGGTGAGCGAGCCGTCGTTGCAGCTGGATATCGGGTTGAAGCACGCGCTCGCCTCCATCAGGCGCCAGCCGTAGTTCTCGCCGCCGTCGCTCGCGGCGGCCTGGAAGTCGACCTCCTCGATCGTGTACTGGCCGACGTCGGCGATGTAGAGGTCACCGGTGTCGCGGTCGAAGCTGAAGCGCCACGGGTTGCGCAACCCGAGCGCCCAGATCTCGTCCCGGACGAGCGGATCGGCGTTGAAGGGGTTATCGGGCGGGATGGTGTAGGGCACTCCGCTGTCGACGTCCAGACGAAGCATCTTGCCGAGGAGCTCGTCGCCGTCCTGCGCACGGTTCTCCGGGTCGCCCGCCGACCCACCGTCGCCCAAGCCGATATACAGATAGTCGTCCGGTCCGAACTGTAGCTGGCCGCCGTTGTGGTTAACGTACGGCTGGTCGATGCTGATGATGGGCGTCGCGGAACCGGCGTTGGCGATGTCCGGGTCGCCTGAGACCTGATACCGCGCGACCACCGTGTCGCCTGCGTTGTCCGTGTAGTTGACGTAGAAGTGGCCGGTTACGGCGTAGTTCGGATGAAACGCGACGCTCAAGAGTCCCTGCTCACCGCAACAAAGCACGATCGAGGAGATGTCGAGGAATGGCGCAGACAGGATCTCGTCGCCGTCCCAGATCACGATCTGACCGTGCTGCAGCGTCACGAAGAGGCGGCCGGAACCGTCGTTCGCATTGGTCACGGCTACGGGGCTGGCGAGCCCGGTCGCGAGTGGTTGCAGCACGATCAGCGGCTCATCGCCGGCGGCACTGCGTGTGTGTTGGCTCAAGGCAAGCAAGATTCCACCGAAGGCCAGAACAACACCGGCCCGTGCGATCGCTGCGCGCATGTGGCTCTCCTGCTCAGCTGCGCCGGCACCGGGCCGCGTTTGTCATAAAGGTAACGCGCGGGGGCCTGTCTAACGCAACCACGGAGTGAACTCAGAGACAGTAACAGAGGCCCGACAGACTTAGCCCGGAGAAAGCACGAAGACGAGATCGCGGTCGCGCGAAAGGTCCACTTCTACGGTGGAGCCGGTCATCGGAGCGTCCTCTCCGTCCGATGTCACCCCTTCGAGCCGCATGCCCGCGGGCGGCGACACGCGAACCCGGTAGCGGTCGATGCCTGTTCCCGACTGCTTCTGCAAGCGGAGGCGGTAAGCGTAGCCCCCACCCTGGGGAGTGAGTTCGGTGGGCGTCTCGTACTCGAACACCAGCGTCTGGCGGGTATCGCGCGGTAGAGCAAAGAATCGTCCAAACACGCTGAGCCCCTGCTCGCGCGAGACCTCTTCCAGCCCCACTTCGCCCGCGTCGGTGCGGACTGAGATGATCCGGCTACCGTCCGGCACGAACAGGCGGAGGTATCCACCGTAGAGCCCACCCAGCATCAGGGCCTTTACCAGCTCCGGCTCGCGGTGGCGCGCCCAGGGCTCGAGGTCGTTGAAGTAGTCGACCGTGACGGTCGTCTTCGCGAAGCCGTCGCTACCAAGCGTTATCTGGACGTCGACTTTCTGCTCCAGGACGACGTTCAGCTTTGTGCTGTGCACGCTGGCATCCACGACCATCAGATAGGCCCCATCGCCTTTGTCGACTTCGCCGTCCCAGCCGAACTCGCGCACGAGCTGCTGCTGCGAGGGGTCGGCGGCGTAGATCATCAGTTGCTTCTCGTCGCCCAGCTCCTGGAGGGCGTCGAGGAGCGGCGACCACGTGCCCGGCTGTGGGCGAAGCACGCGGTTCAGGACTTCGTCCGCGAGGAGCGCGACGAACTCTTTACGGTCGGCCTGCGCCTCGTATGGCTTGCGCGTGTGCTCCTCCGTCAGGTCGTAAGCGTTTTCCGCGTTGACCGTGACGTCGAAGTCCGGGACATACACCGGGCCCGTGACCGCCAGCAGCCGCTGTAGCGTGTGCACGTTGATGGCGATGACGCCGTCGGTCGCCGGTCCGCCGCCCAGTTCAAAGAAACGCTGCGCGCTCCGGGCCGATGTAGGGAAGTGGGGCGACCAGTTCGACACCAGCAGGTTCCAGCTCGTGTCCTTGAGCAGATACTGCTGCAAGGGGCGCGGCGGGGCGATGTAGTCGCCGGTGCGCGCCATCCAGTCTTCGCCGAACTGCACGGCGTCCTGGAAGTCAAGCTCCTCGATCCGCCCCTGGTTGAGCCGCAGCGTGCCGGCGACCGACACCAGCCCGCCGCCCGGCAGCAGCTCCGCCTCGTTCTGTGCCAGCACCAGGTAGGTGCGCGGCCCATCGAAGCCGAGGAAACCGGGAGCGAGGTCGCGGGCGCGCCGGTATGTCTCCAGCGACTCCGAGAGGCGTTCGCGGCGTGCGTCCAGGTCGCGCACCGCGGAGCGCACGGGCGGGAGCAGCGACGCCCCATCGATCTCCGCCCGAAGCACGTCCACGTCCAGCAGGCGCGCCTCGACCGCGGCGATGTGCGGGTCGCTCTCTTCGAACAGCTCGATTGTCCGCTCGAGCAGTGTGCGGCCGTCGTCCTGGGAGCGTATCCGCTCAACCGCCTCGGCGGCGCCGATCGCCTCATCGCCGATCGCCGCGGCGGATTCGCCGACGGCGGCGAGCGTGATCGCGGCATCGGCCTGGTCGCCCGCGAACGGCAGCCATCGTGTGATCCGCAGCAGCGGGTCGCCCTCCATCCGGGCGCGGGCCGAGGCGAATGCCTCTCCCGCATCGTCAAAGTGCATGCGGGCGGCGCGAAGTTCCTGCGGCGCGGCGTCGAGGCGCTCTGATTCGAGGATCTCCTGCCCCGTGCTGAGGCCGCTCCTGGCGTGCTGAATCTCGCGGACGGTGATCCACGCGCGGTAGCCCTGGACCGCGCAGGTCAGCGCGATGAGGGCGATCGTCACGCACGCGCCAATCCGCCTCCGCGAGAGGTGCGGGCGGGCGGACCCGTCGACTGGAAGGACGTCTGTGTTCACGGCCTCAGGGGTTGGCCGGCTGGCGGGCGCTCGTTGTGTGCAGAGCGCCCACCCGCCGATGCGTGTTCGTTGCGTCTACCGGTCGCCGTGGCGGACGGCGGCGCCGACGGCGGTGAGTGCGAAGGCCGAGCCCAGCAGCGCCAATACCAGGATCGCCGCGCCGATCGGGTCGTCGCCGGTGAGGGCGTCGCCCGTGCCGGTGTTCGGCGGCTGGAGTTGCCCCGGGCTTCCGACCACAAGCGACACCGCCGTCGTGACCTCTCCGCAGTCCACCGAGACCTGCACGGTGCCGGCGCCATCGCCGGCCTGGAGGGTCGAAGTGAAGGTGCCGTCAGGCCCCGTTGTGCCGCTGGGAGGCGTCAGCGTCGCCCCAGAACCGGGCTGGCTGACGATTGTCAGCACGACCTGCGCCCCGGCGACGGGGGCGCCGTTGGCGTCGCGGACCGTGATCGTGATCTGCGACGTGCCGCCCGGCGCTGTCACGGTGGTGGAGGATCCGGCGATGCAGGCGCCGGTCGGTGGCGGGTACTGGGCCGAGGCGGTGCCGTTGAGGGCGACTGCACCCAGCGCCGCGGCAAACGCCGCGGTCATGAGGAGTCTGGTGACCATGGGATGCCTCCGTCCGAAAGCCCTCGAACGAACGCTCCCCTCCGCCTGGTAGTCTTCTCGGCGGACAGGGGCGGGAGCCTTCACTAGCTTAGAACGCGTGCCCCTTCCACATAACGCATCCGCTTGACATCGGCCAAAGAAGTTCCGGGCCCGAGGCCCGGGTTCTTGCCGCCCCGGAGCCCGAAACGCGTGGTGGGGGAGTCACGAAGGAAGAGGAGAGTTGAACACCGGGGTGAGGTTCCCGTCCGGCGTTCAAGCCTACGGCATGCCGCCGGAGGGTTGAAGCGCTGCCGGCGGCCCCGGACGGAGCTCCAGCTCCACCAACCGCCGGAGAGCCGGAACGCCCGGAGTGGTCCGGGGAGGTACGGCCGGCTCGCCCATGCGATAGCCGACGCGGGGCACGGTCTCGATCAGGTCGCCGCTGGCACTGCGGAGTTTCGCGCGCAGCCGGCTCATCGTCACATGCAGGATGTGCGGGGCATCGGCGTATTCGGCCCCCCACACCGTATCGAGCAGGTAACGATGGGTGAGTACGCGGGCGCCGTGCCGCGCTAGCTCGTAGATCAGCGCGAGTTCGGTCGGCGTCAGGTTCAGCGGCGTGGCCCCAATCGAAGCCAGGTGCTGAGCGCCGTCGACGACGAGTGGCCCGTAGGTGATGCACTCCCCGGTGCTCGTCTGCGAAAGCTGGCTTCGCCGCAGGAGCGCCTTCACGCGCGCCATCAACTCGTCGACACCGAAAGGCTTGCGCACCCAGTCGTCTGCGCCCGCCTCCAGAGCGTCCGCGGCGTCCTTCTGGTCATCGATGCCCGTGAGCATCATCACCGGGACGTCGGAGACACCGCGGATGCGGCGGCACACGCTGATCCCGTCGAGCTGAGGCATGCGGACGTCGACAATGACCAGCCGCGGGTCAGCCTCTTCGAAGAGCCGAAGGGCCGTCTCGCCGTCGCCGCAGGTGACGGGCGTGTAGCCAGCGAGGCGGAGCACCGCTGGAATGAGCTTGATGACGCCCGGATCATCGTCAGCGACGAGCACTCTTGCGGCGGTGCGTGACGGCTTCATAAGCGCTACTCCGGGCGCACTGTACGGCACACCGGTTACGGTGTCAGCGCCTGCAAGGCACCCGCGACGGGTACGGGGGCGTTGAGACACGCCTGATACGCGAAGCGAGGCGATCCCGCGGGACTTCCCTCAAGGGGTCAGGATGCCGACGGAGGGCGGACGATGCGCACGAAGGTCGGACGCACGCGGACGGGGTAGCGTCTGACGGTCCGCGCTTTGCTCTGCGTCATGTGGGAAGTGGTGTCGATCGGCATGTCCGCCCTCCGCCGCTGGAAACATCTCACGACTGCCGCGCCACTTGGTCGTGGCGTCTGGACTTGAGCGTACGCGGCGCCGCACACGCGGCGCTCTCGGCCCCGCCGCGATGCGTTGCACCCGCGTATCAATCACGCCTGCGCGGACAATCAGACGGCCGAGACGATCTCGTACCCGGCCGCCCGTGACAGTGAGAGATTGGTGAGAGGGGGGCCGACGATTCATGCTGGGGCGGCATGAGCGACCACGGCGCCACCAGGTCGCTCGCTTCGGGACGCAGAGCAGATCGTACCGCGGCGATGGTCGACACGCGGGCGGAGCTGCCCTCACTGGGTCAGCGAGAGCAGGTTCCCGTCCGGGTCCTTGAACCAGGCGATGCGGACGCCCTTCCCGGGGACCGTCCACGCTCCGTGTTCGTCCTGAGGCATCCCCTCGTAGCGCTCGAACGTGACGCCCTTCGCCGCGAGTTCGCGCATGGCCCGCTCGATGTCCGGGACGATCCACCCGAGCACGGTCCAAGGCTGGGGCGTCAGCTGTTCCACCTTTGTGACGCGGAGTGTGACGCCGTGCGCGTCGAAGGCCGCGGCGAAGTCGTCGTCCGAGACCAGCCGCAGGCCGAGGGTGCCCTCGTAGAACGCCCGGGCGCGGGCAGGGCCGGTCGTTGAGACGAACGCCATGATGTCGCAGGATTCCAGCATTTGAACTCCTCCCCTCGCATTTAAGGCTGACGCGGCCATTGTCGCGCGCGGGCGCCCCTTCGCATGGCGCCGTGGAGAGCAAGATCCATCGCGATCTGGCCACCAACTCGGCGTTTGCGGGGCTTGACCTGGCAAGGCCGGACGACCTATGTTAAGGCCGTGCGGTCGAAAAAGGAAACAGTCGCCCGAACAGTGGAGCCGACCTTCATCGAGGCTGCCAGGCGGGCCCAAATCGTCCGCTGCGCCATCGATGCCATCGCCGAGCTGGGCTACGAGCGAGCGTCGCTCGCCGAGATCGCCAAGCGTGCCCGCGTGAGCAAGAGCGTCATCTCCTACTACTTCGCGAGCAAGGACGAGCTCATCGACCAGGTGGTGACCGAGGTTTACGCGGCCGGTGCCGCCTTCATGCTCCCCCTTCTCAAGGACGACACGACCGCCGCGGGCGCGCTTCGGACGTACATGAAGGCGAACGTGGCGTTCATGGGGTCACACCGCAACCACGTGCAGGCCGTCGTCGAGATCGTCTCCAGTTCGCGCACCTCGGACGGCCGGCCTCGCTTCAGCGTCATCGGGCAGGAGCAGGTCGTCTCTGACCTCGAAGGACTGTTGCGCTGGGGTCAGCGAACCGGGGAGTTCCGGGCATTTTCGCCTAACGTCATGGCTGTGACGATTCGCGCTGTGATCGACTCGCTGCCACCGCGCCTCGCTGCCTATCCGGACCTCGACCTTGACCGGTTCGCCGTTGAGCTCGTGGACGTGTTCGATCGAGCGACCAGCAGGTAAGCCTGAGATTCATACGGGAGGGATCAATGCGAGAGTTCAAGGACAAAGTCGCCGTCGTCACTGGCGCCGCGAGCGGTATCGGTCGCGGGCTGGCCGACCGGTTCGCGGCCGAGGGCATGCGCGTCGTGCTGGCGGACATCGAGCAGCCCGCACTCGAGCAGGCGGAGCGCGAGATAGCCGGCGCCGGCGCTACTGTGCTCGCCGTGCGTACCGACGTTTCGAAGCCGGGCGACGTGGCTGCGCTCGCGGAGAAGACGCTCGAACGATTCGGAGCCGCGCACATTCTTTGCAATAACGCTGGCGTCGGAGATAGCGCCGCGCTCTCGTGGGACGCCCCCCTGGAGGAGTGGCAATGGGTGCTTGGCGTGAATCTCTGGGGCGTCATCTACGGCGTGCGGGCGTTCGTGCCTATCATGCTGCGACAGGGAGGCGAGGCGCACATCGTGAACACCTCATCGGTCGCCGGGCTGATTGCGGCGGCGGGTGGCCCGTCGTACACCGTGAGCAAGTTCGGCGTGGTGGGATACTCCGAGGCGCTTTACCACGAGCTGTCGTTCGCATCGAGCGGGAAGATCGGCGTGTCTGTGCTCTGCCCGGCGCTGACGAACACCCGGATCCTCGAATCGGGCCGCAACCATCCTTCAGGGCCCCGGCCCGAGCCCGCTACCGGTACGCAGGAGCGAGCCATGCTCGACATGCTAAAGGGGATCTTCGCCGGCGGCATGCCCCCGTCCGAGGTCGCGCGCCACGTGTTCGAGGCGATCGAGCAGCGGCGCTTCTACGTCCTCACGCACCCGGAGCACAACCCGCGGCTGCAACTCCGCGCCGAGGCAATCCTCGCCGGCGGCCCGCCCCCCGGTCTGCTCCCTGGTCCGTAGTCCGCTTGTACGCTCGGCGCTGTGAGGGCGCGGGGCATCGAAACGATCGGCGACGTGCGAGAGTGATACGAGTCTGATCGCGGCGGTACAGGAGTCCCGTTTGAGGATGCCGGCGCCGATTCGCTACGATGAGCGGCCAGCGCTCCCCGGTAGCTCAATGGTAGAGCAATCGGCTGTTAACCGATGGGTTGTAGGTTCGAGTCCTGCCCGGGGAGCCAGTTTGGTGCCACAGAGCGTCCGGCGCCCACGCCGCCGTAGATCTCCAAAGTAAGCTGCCGTTCGTTGACCTCGGCGCGCCGGAGCGTGAGGCGCATCAACTCCTTCTGCTCGTAGGGCTTGAGTTCGGCGTAGACCTCGCCCATGTTGGCGAGGGCGCTCCTCACCACCGACGCTTCTACCGTTGCGCCGCGCGCCCTGGCGATCGCATCCTCAACCTCGGCGAGGGCCCCGTCCAACTCCACGCGATGCCGTGACAATTCACCCAGCTTGTCGGCCAGGAACGCCCGCCCCGCGCTCTCCTCCATGGCCGACCATTCGGACAGGATCCGGTCGGCCTGGGTCTTCACGGCCAAGAGCTTCTTCGCCAGAGCACGGCGCCTGCCCTCCAGAGAGGGCAGCTCCCTAGCCATGCTCTTGTTCGTCTCGGCCACAATCCGCGTGAGCAGCACATCGTCCTGGGCCAGTATCCGCAGCCGGTCGAGGACGACACCTTCCAACTCATTCGCCGGGACCTTCAGTCCGCACGCGTCGTCCTGGCAGGCGTAGTAGAAGTACTTCGTCTTGAGCCTGCCAGTCCCGGAGCGTCCTTCCATGGCGGACGAGCACCGGCCGCAGTGGAGGAGACCGCCGCTCAGGACGTAGACGTGCCGGACCGGCGTGGCGCCGTTGCGGTTCGTCCGGCTGTTCACCGCCATAAGCTTCTGTGCGCGCTCGAACTTCTCCACGTCGACGATCGCCGGCCAGACGGCGTCGGTGAGCCGGTACGTCTGCTTGCTCCGCGCCTTCGGCGACTTGTTGATCTCCTTCTTGCCGACGTAGGCGGGGTTCTTCAGCAGGTACTGCACCGACGTCATCCCGAAGGGCGTCCCGGCGTGGTGCTGGCCGCGGCGGGAGGTGTAGGCCTTGGTCCGGTAGCCGCGGCGGTTGACGGCGGCCGCGGTCTCCTTGATCGACCCGCACTCCAGATACGTGTCGAAGGCGAAGTTCACGAGCGCAACCTCGTCCGGATTCGGCACCAGCTTGCCCTTCTGGTCGGGGTCGAGGTCGTAGCCCACCAGCTGGCCCCCGTTCCAGAGGCCCCGGTCCGCCCTTGCTGCGGTCGCCTCCTTCGTCCGATCGGACGTCTGCTCACGCTCGAACTGGGCGAGCGCCATCATGATCGTGATGAAGAGCTTCCCCTGTGGCGTGGTGGTGTCGTAGTTCTGCTTGAGGCAGACGAACTCGACATCGTGCTCGGCTAGGACCTCGAAGAACCGCAGGAAGTCCGCGACCGAGCGCGAGATCCGGTCGAGCGCGGTGCAGGCGACCGTGTTGACACGTCCGGCGGCGATGTCGGCAAAGAGCCGCTGCATCTCCGCGCTGCGCAGCGCGTCCTTGCCGGAGACCGCCCTGAGCTCGTAGAGGCCGACCTCGACCCACTCCTCGCCACACGCGCTGGTCTTGTAGTCGACGTGCGCACGCAGGCGCTGGAGCTGGTTCTTGAGTGAGCCCTCGTCGGAAGCGGCCTGCCTGTCCGTCGAGACGCGAATGACGAGCCCCACGCGCTTCACGGCGGCTTCCGGCGCCACCGTGCGGCTGCGTTCCTTCAGGGCGGTCGGGCTCACTCGGGTTCCTTCCGGCTTGGCGGGTGTCCGGTAGTAACCCGTAGGTCCGCCGACAAGTCAACCCGCCCCGCCCGCCTGGCGAGCAGCCGCTCCACGCCCATGGCGAGCAGCTCGGCGATCCGCTGGCTGCGATCCGGCGCGCCGGCGTCGGCCTGGACGTGCGTGACGGAGACCTTACGCCCCATGCCTTCCCTGTACGGGGAAGACGGGCGATCTGCCCGCCCCCGCCCTCAACGAAAACCTCCGCTCAACCTCCGCTCTAACCCCGCAATTCAAAACGGTCCGCCTATGCCATAGATGAGGTGGGTGCCCAGCGCACCCACCACTCGTCCCTGGCCTGATGACGGCCTAAGTGACTGGGAGATCACGACGGCCCACGACGCTGTTCGTCGCTTCCTCAGCACGCGGAGAGAGCTTCGCGACGAACACGACGACCTCGTGCAGGAGTGCCTGCTCCACTGGTTGCGCCGTCGGGAACGCTACGACCCACGACGCGGCGCCTCTCCCAAGACCTTCATGAAGCGCGTCTTGGACCGCAAGCTCCTCGACCTCGAGGACGAGCGGCGCGCCGCCAAGCGCGGAGGCGGGGCACGCGAGCTCTCCCTCGATGCTGAGATGGATGGCTCCTCGCTCAACCTCGGCGACCAGCTAGCCGATCCGGGCGACTCGGAGGAACGCCGTCTCCTCCGCATGGCTCTCTCTACCGCAGGAGCACGGCTCAACCGACGCCAGCGGGCCATCGTCCGACGACTGCCGGGCTCGCGGTTAGAGATCGCACGGGGCCTCGGCATCACACGCTCGACCCTCTACGAGGAGCTTCGCCGGATCCGGGACATCTACCGAGACGAGGGTCTGGACGCCTTCCTCCACTGAGTCTCCGGACACTTCGGGCCCGCCTTCCGTACAGGGGGGACAAGGAGGGCAGCGCGTGACCCACAAGGTGCGATTCGCCCTGGAAGTAGCCCCGGACCGGGAGGCCGTCGAAGCGGACGTGGCGCTCGCCATCTTCACGGCGGAGTGCGTCTACGGGCGCGCGCGTGCCCGGATGGAGGCCCGCTACTCGGTCGCCGCCGACGGGCGCCGCTGCGTGATCGACGTGGGAGGTGATGCCGGTGAGGCCGCCGCGCGGGTGCTGGCGGGCCTGCTGGCCGCCCGGGTGGGCGAGGAGGGGTTCTCCGTGCGCCGCGACTGAAACAGCAAACCCGAACCGGCAGGTTTGGCCGCCAGCGGTCCGGGCGCTCGAAAGGACCGAAGTCCTGTGGAGATTCTACCGCAGGAGCGTGATCTCGTCATGTACGGAAACCTCTGCCGTGCGGCCATCCAGGGCGGATCCGTGCCGGAGCTGACGCTGTACCACCTCGCCCAGTCCGTGCGGCCGTCGCCGGGCGCCCACGGCATAGAGCAGCGCGTGCTGATGGATGAGGCGTTGCGACTCGGCCTGTTCAGGTCGCGCCGCCACCTCGGCGTCTTGCTGAAGGCCGGACACCGGAGGCTCTGGACGTTGAAGGCAGGGCGTCTGTGGCTCTACGGTGTCGCACGCATCGGCGAAGGCCTCGACGCCCCAGCGACGAACGCGCACCGCCAGACCGTGGGGACGTCGCAGCTGAAAACGCACTCGGCCAGGCGCGCCGCGATGTTGGGCGTGGCCATCCCGGGGCCGGACCCGATCAGCCAGCGTGCCCTGCGGGCGATGACGGGCGTGAGCGAGCGCTCCCAGCGGCGTTACCGGGCAAGAGGGGCGTTCACCGCGGTGCGCCAAGACGCCGACCTCACGGAAACCGTCGGGATCGCCACCGACGAGGGGAGGCGTTGGTGGGCGTACGACCATCGCGGGTCGGGCGTCTATGTGGCGCGAGACCGCCTCAAGAAGAGGATCCCCAACTCCCATCAGCCGAGAGGCGCGCGTATCCCGCGTGGCCGGCGGTCGCGGGAGATGTTTGCGGCACGACCCCGCTCCATGATCGCCGACGGGACATTGACGGTGCCGCGCGTCTTCTTCGACTCGACCAGGTGCTGGATGCGCTGCCGGCGCCTGAAGCTGGGCAGGCTCGAAGCCGAGGACCGCGCGCATCCGTTCAACTGGTCGTACGTGCGGAGCGACGACGCGTGGAAGGCGGTGCGAGCTTGATGACGATAGTTGGCCGGTACATAGATCGCCGGAGCTTCGTAGGGGCTCCCAACGTCGTCGTACGACTACTCCCCCGCGCGACCCTTCTCGCCGAACAGCGGGAGTGCCTTCTGGCACCTGATGCCACGGAAGTCTGCGCCAGACCGACGGCCCGCCGCAGGGGTGGAGCGGAGCCCTCAAGAGGCGGAGCGACGGGGCCCCCGCCAAGGGGCGTCTCGATCGTGCACGAACACGGAGCCCACGTGAAGAGGGATCTCCGTCTGGCACCTGACGTCCCATGCGACGCCCGCGGCAGCGGGTGCCGCGGACACCATGACCGAATGGTGTCCTACGGGGAGAGACTGCCTGACGCGGAGAGGCTGAACATGAACGTGATCGGAGCCTGTGGAGCCTGTACCGTGACCGGCGATGA
>JBBDXE010000002.1:0-1478 GCA_040902505.1 Dehalococcoidia bacterium
AAGGCGTGATGAGCGTCCTCGCGCTGATCCTTCCGATGATCGCGCTGGTCGTCCTTATGGATCGGCTGCTGGGCATCTACATCGCCGGCGGCCTGTACCTGGCCTGGTTCGGCCGCGCGATCGGCCGCTACAGGTGGCACTGGGTCACCCTGTCGGCCGTCGGCATACCCGTGATCATCTTCTTCGTCTTCGAGAACTTCTTCCGCGTGCCCCTCCCGAAGAGCATCTGGTACGTACAGGGGCTCCCCTTCTAGTGGAGGCCCTCGGCGAGCTTCTACGCGGCTTCGGCATCGCCCTGGACCCGTTCGTCTTCGCGATGCTCACACTCGGGGTCGTCGCGGGCCTGGTCATCGGCATCCTGCCCGGCCTCGGCGGGACCAGCGGGGTGGCCATCCTCCTGCCCATCAGTGTCTTCGTCGCCGACCAATCGACGACGGCCGCGGTCGCCATGCTCGCCGGGATCTACTGGGGCGCCGTGTTCGGCGGGGTGGTCACGTCGATCCTCTTCAACATCCCCGGCGAGCCCTGGTCCGTGGCCCTGCTCTTCGACGGCTTCCCCATGGCCAAGAAGCTGGGGCAGCCGGGCCTGGCCCTGACGCTCGCGTTCACCGCATCGCTGTTCGGGGCCGTCATCGCCTCGGTCCTGTTCACCTTCTTCGCTCTGCCGCTCGCCGATCTCGCCCTTGGATTCGGGCCGGCCGAGCTGTTCGCCGTATTCATGATGGCGTTCGCGACCCTGGTCGGGCTGGAGTCCGGCTCTCCGCTGAAGAGCGTGGCGATGATCGGCTTCGGCCTGCTGCTCGCGGCTGTCGGCTTCGACAGCATCACGGGCGAGCCGAGGCTCGCCTTCGGCCAGATCCAGCTGCTCTCCGGCATCGGCTTCATCCCGGTCACCATCGGCCTCTTCGGGATCGGCGAGATCCTGGCGTCCGCCGAAGAGGCCGGCGTCAAGTACGACCAGGTCGCGGCGAAGCTGGGGCTGAAGGACCTTCTCGCGTCGATCGCCCAGCTGCGCCGCCGTTTCTGGATGCTCATCGTCAACACGCTGCTCGGCTTCTGGATCGGTGTCCTGCCGGGGACCGGCGCTACCCCGGCATCGTTCCTCGCCTACGGCGTCGCTCGCCAATACTCGTCCGACAAGGAGAAGGCGAACTTCGGCAAGGGCGAGCCCGCGGGCATCATCGCGCCGCAGGCCGCGGCGAACGCCGCGAGCGTCGGCTCGCTCCTGCCGATGCTGACCCTCGGAGTTCCAGGCTCACCAACGGCCGCGGTGATCATGGCCGGCCTGTTCGTGTGGGGCCTCACGCCGGGCCCACTCCTGTTCACCGAGAACAAGGACTTCGTGTGGGGCCTGATCGCGAGCATCTACCTCGGCAACCTCATCGCGTTCGTGATCTGCATCGTCGCGACCCCGTTCCTCGCGTCGATCATGCGCGCGCCCTACGCGGTCATCACGCCGTTCATCGTCCTCGCCTCGA
>JBBDXE010000003.1:0-9105 GCA_040902505.1 Dehalococcoidia bacterium
TCCAACGCCCTAGGCAGGGCCCTCGCTCCAGCGGGGCCGCCCGGGCATCGCCATTGTGGTCACGTGCGCCATGTGCATGGGCAGGACCGTAGCAGTCGTGTCAAGGAACGACTTTGTCACCACCAACTGCTCAGTGACTATGTCAGTCTCCACCGATCGAGGAGCCGAGCCGGTTTCGGTCATGTGGAGTCTCGACCTGCTGGTCGCACTAGTCGGCGCCCGCCAGTTGCCGGCGACGATGCTATTGCCATCGGCGCCGACCTCCATCGAATCAGCCCGAGGCACATCACTCGTGACATTCTGGATGGGGAGGGAGCGCGCTCCCGCGGGCATCGGGACGGATCAGTCGCTGCGGCCCAGCCACCGCGACACCGAACCGGGGGAGCCCTCATGGGAGCCCTTATCGGTTCTGTTTCTTACGTCTCATGCGTCTCTTGGAGGTGCTGGGTGAACGCGGCTGAGACGTATGAGACGCTTCACCTGGAATCCGGTATGCGGTACCAAGCTCGCCCTCACCGGCCGTGTCCCCCCCCCCGGCAAGACGCTGATGGCCTGGGCGGTGGCGGGGGAGGCCGATGTCCCTGTCCTGTCGGTCACCGGCTCCAGCTTCGTCGAGATGTTCGTGGGGGTCGGCGCGTCGCGCATCCGCGACCTGTTCGAGGAGGCACGCAAGCGGGCTCCGTCGATCATCTTCATCGACGAGTTGGACGCGCTCGGACAGCGGCGCGGGGTGCGGATCGGCAACGACGAGCGGGAGCAGACCGTCAACCAGCTCCTGGCCGAGATGGAGCCTCGGCGGCCTTGGCGATCGGCCGCCCGTCCGACCGCGATGCGGGTCACCAGCAGTCGTCGGCCAAACAGGTTGAGACGAGCGGTACGATGAGCCATGAGAACCTCCTCCGGGTCAGGGTGCAGAACACCCCCTAACCATGGAGCGGGCTCTCATTCGTCAAGAACCTATCTGGGAATCACGGCTAGCCGAGAGGGCTCGCGTCGGGATCCGACCATCCCTCGTTTGCCGCGGCCGGTGGGGCCGGGGCTGCCCGCCCGAACAGGTATCCCTGCCCAAGGGGCACGCCGAGCCGGAGCAGGGTGCCGGCTTCCGCCTCGGTTTCGACGCCCTCGCCGACGAGACGGCAGCCGACCTCGCCTGCGAAGTGGGAGAGGCCGGCGACGAGTGACTGGCGCGCGGGATCCTCGTCGATGTCGCGAATCCAGCTCAGGTCGAGCTTCACGTACGCCGGCTTCAGGGCGAGGATGTGCCGTAGGCTCGCGTAGCCCGATCCCGCGTCGTCGACCGCCACCTCGACCGGCGGCTGCACCCGGGCCAGCGCCGCCTTGACGGCCGCGTAGTCCTCGATCGGTGCATGCTCGGTCAGCTCGATCACGACCGGCCGGTCGGCGTAGGCGAGGATGTCGGGCAGGTCCCCGGACAAGACGAAGGCAGGCGAGACGTTGAGCCCGAGGAGGGCGGCGGCCGGAAGGTTGCGGGCTGCCCCGACCGCGGCGGCCAGCGTGGCCCGCTCGAGCTCGCGCCCGAGGCCCAGGCGCGCCGCCTCGGCGAACACGCGGTCGGGGGGTGTGCCGTCGGCAAAGCGGGTCAGCGCTTCGTAGCCGAACACCGCCCGGTCGGCAAGAGCAACGACTGGCTGGAAGTGGGGTTGGAAGGCCCGATCAGAAATGACCGCCTTGAGCGCCGCCCGCCTCTGGAGCTGAGTGCCGCCGGCCTCCACGAGCTCGCGCAGCGCGGGCGCCGTGAGGTCGGCAAGTTGGAGCAGGAGCGGCAAGCGCCGGGCGATGTCTCGCGGGCCGCGGCGGCCGGAGTCGACGCGGACGACCAGCACGCCAAACGGACCGTCTGGGCCATCGAGCGGCAGGGCGACCGCCACGCCTCCCGCCGGCCGGCGGCCAACGCCATTCGAGCCGAGCTCGACCACCCACGGGCCGTCGGCCAGGTGCTCACGCAGCCGGCGAGCTAGGGCCTGCTCGATGGGGATGCCCGGTCGGACCTCGTCGGACCAGCTGCCGGAGGCCGCGAGCGGCACGATCGATCCGTCCGGCTGGACGCTTGCCAGCGCGAGCGCGTCGACGCCGAGCACGGGCAGGAGCTCGGCGACGATCGCGCCGGCGGCGTGCTCCGCCGAGTCGCCGGTCCGGACGCGCCGCAAGATGGCCGTCATCGCCCGCCGTTGTGCGGCCTCGCGCTCGGACGTCTCGATCCAGGCGGCGTGCGAGCGTAGCTGGGCCTGGACTCTCGCCTGCAGCTCGTCGAGGGCGACGGGCTTGGCGAGGTAGTCGTCGGCGCCGGCGGCGAGACCCAGGACACGGTCCTCGAGCTCGGCCTTGGCGGTCACGAGGATGATCGGCAACGTCCGCGTCGCAGGGCGCCTGCGGAGCTCGCGGATGACGCCCAGACCGCCGAGCCGGGGCATCGTGCTGTCGAGCAGCACGAGCGCCACCCCGTGGCTGTCGAGGAGCTCGATTGCCTCGATGCCGTCGGTTGCCTCGAGGACCGCATAGCCGGCGTCCCGCAGGGTCCGCGCGAAGAGGGCTCGGACCGACGCCTCATCGTCAACGACGAGGATGGTGCCAGTGGGTTGCGCTCCGACGGCAGCGGCCTCCATTATTCGCGACCGTCCAGCGTCAGGCGGACCGCGCGCGCCAGGGCCTCGGCCGTGAACGGTTTTGGCAGAAAACTCACGCCGTCGTTGGCGACGCCGTGGTGGATGACCGAGTTCTCAGTGAAGCCCGAGACGTACAGCACCCGGAGGTCGGGTCGTTCGGCGGCGAGCTCCAGCGCGAGTTGATGGCCCTGCAGGCCCGGCATGATCACGTCGGTCACGAGCAGCTGGATCGGCCCTGTATCCGCGGCGGCGATGGCCAGCGCCTCCGTCCCGCTGGCAGCCTGCATGACCGTGTAGCCGAGGTCACCGAGGACCCGGGCCGCGAAGGCCCGGACCGCCGCCTCGTCCTCGACGAGCAGGACGACCTCCGGCCCGCCGCGCACTGCCGGCGCCAGGACGGAAGGTTGCTGCGGAATCGCCTCCTCCTCGAGGCGCGGCAGGTAGACCTTGAAGCTCGTCCCGTGGCCGGGCTCACTGTAGACGTAGATCGAGCCGCCCGACTGCTTGACGATGCCGTAGACGGTCGCCAGACCCATGCCGGTGCCCTCGCCAGGCTCCTTGGTCGTGAAGAAGGGCTCGAAGATTCGACTCCGGGTCGCCTCCTCGATGCCGGTCCCGGTATCGGATACGATGAGCGCGACATGGGGTCCCGGCTGCGCGTCGGCGTGGTTCGTCGCGTATGCCGCATCGAGCTCGACGTTCATGGTTTCGATCGTCAGCGTGCCGCCGTCGGGCATCGCGTCGCGGGCGTTGACCGCGAGGTTGAGGATGACCTGCTCGAACTGCGACGGGTCCACTTTGACGCGGCCAAGCCCGGGCGCCGCATGGGTGACGAGCTCGACGTGCTCGCCGAGGAGCCGGCGCAGGAGGGGCGCGATGCCGGCGACGATGGCGGCCGGGTCGACGACCCGCGGCTGGAGCACCTGCCGCCGGCTGAACGCGAGCAGCTGGCGGGTCAGTTCAGCGGCCCGATCGGCCGCAAGGATGACCTGGTCGACGTCCGCACTGCTCTTCTCGTCCGATCCGAGGTTGCGACGCACAAGCTCGGCGTAGCCGCGGATGGCGGTGAGAAGGTTGTTGAAGTCATGGGCCAAGCCCCCCGCCAGCTGGCCGACACCCTCGAGGCGTTGGGCCTGCCGCAGATCGGCCTCGAGCCGGCGCTGCTCGGTCACGTCCTGCATCGTGCCCCGGATCTTGACGACCGCCCCGCCTTCGTCGAGCTCGACAACGCCATGGCTGGACACCCAGCTGTGCGCGCCATCGGGTCGCACGGCCTCGAGGTCGAGAATCCAGGACTCGCCGGTCCGGACGGCACGCTCGACCGCATCCGTCACGTCGCGGACGCTGTCCGGGGTGAACAGCCGCGAGATGTCGGACAGATCGATTGGGGGCCCTGCAGGGTCGACGCCGAGGATCCGGTACATCTCGGCCGACCAGGTGGCCGCACCCGTCGCGGGATCGAGCGTCCAGCTCCCGACGCGGGCGATCCGCTGCGCCTCCGCCAAGTCGGCCTCGCTCGTCCGTAGGCTGTCCACGAGTCGCCCCCGCTCGGCCTCAGCCGCCATCCGCTCGGTGATGTCTCGAGCGACGTGCACGAATCGGCCGTCGGTCAGTCGCTTGAGGCTCAGTTCGACCGTCACCGTCGAGCCGTCGCGGCGGCGCAGCCGCCGTTTGAACAGCATTGACTGCCCCGGGTCCAGCTGGCCGAGCCGGGTCGGGTGGGCCCGGAGGTCGTCCGGGTCGATCAGGTCGGCCCATGGGCGTCCGACGATCTCAGGTACGCCGCTGCCGAGAAGGGCCGCCCCGGCGGCATTGGCCTCGATGATCGCTCCGTCAGGATTCAGGACGAAGATGCCGTCGGACGACTGCTCGATGAGCGAGCGGTGGCGCTCCTCGCTTCGCTCGAGCGCGGCCTGCTGCCGTCGGAGCTGGGACAGCGCCATCACCATCTCTTCGGCGACCCGAAGGATGCGGCGCCGGTACCGCGAGATCAGGGCAAGCATGAGCACCGTGGTACCAAGCACGAAGCCGACGCCCTTGATCGATTGGACCTGCTGAGCGACCGAACGATCGGGGATGAACTCAGTGAAGCGGTCGCTGAACAGAATCCAGGCGATCGAGAGGAGGCAATACGCGAGACTGATCGAGAGGGGCGATAGGACGGTGCCGCTCTTCGGCCTCCATCCTCGGCGGTCTTCCACGCTGATACCACTCGGTGCTTCCGGACACCGTACGGCCCCTACCTCCTAGGCAATAGGCGTACTTTCGGTGTAACCTCCGGCCTCCGAGCGTCCAGCCCGCGAGGCGTCAGAACCGGCCGAGTGAGGTCCTGCATGGAGGCCAGTGGGGCCCTGGTCCTACGGGAAATCCCTGAGCGGGTTGCACGGGGTTCACTCGTGACGGCGCGAGGCGGTCTCATCGGAGACTGCGCTCATGCAGATTCCGAACTTCTCCACGCGTCATGTCCGCCCCCCCGCCGTCATTGGAGCGTTGCTCTGCCTGTCAGTGGCGTTCGGGGCGATGGCGATGTCCGACTTCGATCGGCCGCAGGCGGGACTCGAGATCAGCGGGGCCGATTCGATCAGCTTCGCGGGGCTGGTTCCCGGCGCCCTCGCACCGATGCAGCTGATCGAGATGCGGGCGACCGGTGCGGTGGCCTACCAAGTCAGTGCTGAGTGGGACGGGTCCGAGGCCCTCGCGTCGGTGATGGAGGTGACGCTGACCGATGCCGCGGGCAAGATCCTTTACAGCGGCCCGTTGAGCGAGGTGGGCGTCGCGGTGGACTCGGAGATGGAGGACGGCCAGACCGAGACTATCGGGGTCGTGGCGCAGCTGCCGCTCTCCGCCGGGAATGACGTCCAGGGTGCCGCGCTCACCACGCGGATCGTCGTATCTGCCATCGGCACTGGCGGCTGAGTGGGGCGTCTCAGTCCGCGCGGCCCCTCGGTACGCTGACCGACCCGCGTCCCTTTGTCGCATCCATGGTCTCCAGGTCGGTGAGCCATGCGCGACGGTGGCCGGCGTCATCGGTGCGACGGCTGCGCCGAATCCAGCCCTCCTGGACCGCGTGCAGCGCGAGCTCGGTGCGGCTCATCACGCCATACCGGTCGAACAGGGTCCGGAGGTGGCTCTCGACCGTCTTGGGCCGGATCCCCAGCTCCGCCGCGAGCTCGTCGTTCGACCGACCCGTCGCCACCAGACCGATGACCTCAAGCTCGCGCTCGGATGGCAGGCGGACGTCCTGGCGGACGGTCCGCAGCGTCCGGAGTGAGAAGCTCAGCTCACCTGCTGCCGCTGCACGGACCGCGTCGATCAGCTGGTCGCTCGAGCCATCCTTGAGGACGTAGCCCGAGGCACCGCCCTCGAACGCCGCCTTGTGGTACGCGGGATGGTCGTACGAGCTGAACATGACGAACGCCGGGCCGTCAGCACCCTGCAACTGGTCAAGCAGGGAGAAGCCGGATCGGTCGCCGACCTGGACGTCACAGACAACGACATCAGGCCGCTCGCGCGAGATCAGGTCGACGCCGGCCTCGACTGACGAGGCTGAACCGATCACCTGGATGTCGGGCTCGAGAGAGAGCAAGGCACGCACGCCATCCGCCACCAGCGCGTGATCGTCGACGATGCCGACGCGGATTACCTCGCCGTCAGGGGTCCTCATCACGCGGCGCTCGTCTCGGCAGCGACCGCGGTGCCGCCCGCTGTCACGCCGGCGAGCCCCGCGTGACTGAGCCGCACCTCAACCGTCGTGCCTCTCCCCGGTGCAGTGTCGATCTGGCATGTGCCGCCCGCGAGGGCAGCGCGCTCCCGCATCGTCGTCAGGCCCAGGTGACCGTCTTCGAGGCGCATGGTCTGGTCAGGGTCGAAGCCAATGCCGTCATCCGTGATTCGCAGCGTCACCCCCTCCGATCCGGCGTGGAGGGAAACATCGATGAGCTCGGCTCGGGCGTGGGTTCGCGCGTTCGAGAGTGCCTCCTGCGCAATTCGGTACAGGGTCGCCCGAACGTCCGGCCGCGGCTCGCGATCGGTGCTGGCCTCGAACCTGAAGTCGGGCCCGCCGGTGTCACGCATCCGCTCGAGATACGTGCGCAGCGATCTCGCGAGGCCTTCCTGCTCCAGCATCGCCGGATGCACTTCGAAGAGGAGCGTGCGCAGGCGGCCGATCGCGTCGCGTACGGTGCGGACGAGGCTAGCTAGCTGGTCACCGAGTGCTCCCTCGCCGATCGCGCGCCCGATGAGCTCGATCTGGATGCCGGCGACCACCATGGCCTGGATCGTGTCGTCGTGAATGTTGTTGGCGATCCGGCGCCTCTCCTCCTCCTGCGCGGTCACCAGGCGGCTCATGAGGAGCTGGCGCTCGCTCGCGACCCTGTTGAGCTCGTTCAGGCTGGCAGTGAGCTCCATGGTCCGCTCGCGGACGCGGAGCTCGAGGGTCTCGTTGTGATCACGCAGCGCGAGCTCCAGGTGGCGCGTTCCGAGCAGGTTGCGAATCCGGAGCAGGACCTCCGCAGGGTCGAACGGCTTGGTCACGAAGTCGGACGCGCCGCGGGTGAGGGCCAGCTCTTTGACGGCCGGCGTGTCGCTCCCGGTCAGTACGAGGACCGGCATGCGCGGCGACGCCGACGTTACGTTCAACTCCTCCAGGATGGCCAGGCCGTCGGGCGGTGGCATCCTGAGATCGAGCACGACGAGGTCGGGCGACCAGGTGCGGACGGTGCGGAGGACGCTGCCCGAGTCGGTCGTGGTTTGAATCTGCGTGTATCCGGCGCTTTCGAGCATGCGCTTGAGCAGTACGACGTTGGCTGGCTCATCATCGACGACGAGAATTCGCGCCTCGGCGTGCTGAGCCTGGATGCTGGATTGGGGCACGGTGGTGGCATCCCTATCTCGGTGTGGCGCTACCATTCCCGTCCCGCCATCCACGGGCAACCACCCGAAGGTACTTTCGGCGGCGACATCCACCGCCGGTGATCATCGGCGTGAGGCAACTCGTCATGCCTGCCCCAGGTGGATCTCGAGGGCCTCGAGCCCCGCCGCGGTAACGGCCGCGCGTGTCACGCTCACGGCGGCGATCAGGACGAGGGCTCGGGTGAGTAGAACACCAGCCCGCGCGTTCCGCGCTCCGGCCCCAACCTACAGTCCCCAACCCGCTGAGGGTACGGAAAGGGATGCGGCGTGCTGGGCTTCTGCCTAGCGCTTGCGCCCTGACGCCGTGCCCGATGTGGCCCGTGGCACCCTGCTCACCCCGCCCGTTGTCGTCATGCGCGATACTCAGCCCCAACCCCGCGGAGGCTGTCGATGGATCCTTACGCCGCGGTCCTCTCCACTGGCCGCTGTCCCACCTCCCGGGGCTCGGCGTCGCGCGTCGCCGTCGCCTCGAGCTTCACCCAGCGCACAAAGGCGGTCGCCGAGTAGCGGGCGCCAGTCTCGTTGGAGATCTCGTCGAACGCGGCTGCGTACTTCTGCAGCGCATCGAGCGTGTCGACGACCGCGGCGGGTGCCGCGGAAGCGGTGATGCGGGGATGCATCGGCTCAACCTCGATGCGGCCGAGCCCTCGTCATCCTCAAACCGATGCGTGATAGCCCGCGGGGTTTGAGCCGCCGAGCCCCGGGTCCGGTGCTCAACTCACCTGGCGCCAGTCTACCGAGCCAACCGGGCGCTGCCTACCCGGTTATCCACAAACCGCGCCACCTCAATGAAGCATCTCAGGCTTGAGGCCCAGTCGGGCGACAACGAATGGGTCGGTGAGGTCAGGGAGGATCGCGTCGCGGATGTCGGCGCGTCCGATCCGTCGCAACACCTCAAAGGGGCTTACGCCGATGGCTGTGTGATGCCGGAAATGCTCGGCCCAGGCCCCTCTGTTGATGTGTGGTGGGCCGCCACACAATGGCTCCGGCCGTCCGGGCGGCGCTCGGGTCCAGCGCGGGCGGGTCCGTTGGCCTACCCTGCGACTAGCCGAGAGCGGAGGGACAGATGAGCGGGGACCCGAACGTCCTCTACGACGGGAACCACCTCGACGTGCTGCGCAGACACGTCCGCGATGAGTCGATCGACCTCGTCTACGGCGTCAGCTCGGATCCATGGTGGCAGGAAATGATGGAGCGGCCCTTCGGCTGGTTCCTGGGCGACCACGACCTGGGGATGCCGCTGGCCGATCCCCACGACGGTTCGTGTCGTGACGGCCTGGGGCCGGACGGCGTGAACGGCAACATGGGCGCCGAATCGACGCTTGCCTGGCTGGTCGCGGTCGAACGGATGCGCGCCCTCCACAACGAGGCGTCGGCACAACCCGCCGAGCTGATAGCCGGCGGCGCAGGCGGTGTTGGGTCCGGGTGGGGTCGAACCCGGGTCACCCGGCTGGGCGCCCGATAGCGACCAGCAGGTGGGCCTCGATGCGGGTTGGCGTGATCAGCCCGATCGCGTGGCGCACCCCGCCGCGTGCCTACGGGCCCTGGGAGCAGGTCGCCTCGAATGTCG
>JBBDXE010000004.1:0-15817 GCA_040902505.1 Dehalococcoidia bacterium
TTCTTACCCCAGTCGACTCCCACAAAGAATGGTCAGCTTTTCAGGGGGCAGCGCACGGCGACTCAGTGAAGGGGTTATCCACCCCGATGGAGGAACCGTTGCCGAGCAATTCGGGCCGGGCGACAACCACAAACAGCGAATCGGAGAGACGGGCCTGACTGAAGCCAGACTTGTTCGCATCGCGAATAAGCTGGTCGACTCCGGCAAGATCAGACTTCGCATCAACCGGTATGGTCAACATGTCGGCTTGGTACCCAGGGAGGCCTGTCGCCAGACCACTTTCGAGTGAGGCGAGTTTTCGGACTAGGCTTCGACGTTGGCGTTTCGCACGACTTCCCTGTGCACTTTTCTTGGTCTTGACTTCCCGAATGATCAATTTCCCATCGCCACCCATTAGCGTGAAGTCCCCGTAGCGAAGGCAATTCGTCACACAATGAACGACTGCCGTGCCCCCTTCTTGGATCAGGAGATCCTCGGCCTTGTCGAACTCCCGGCACGTGCTGGTCAAGTCCAGTCCACCCGTCTGAGCCTTCGCCGCGAGATCTCGGATAATCTCCCGCCTGTACCCAAAAGCTCTCCACGCAACTCCATCACCGACATCACGCAGCATCTCCGTAATGCGCGTCGCCATGAGGATTTCTTCCCTTACGCTCTCGTCCTCTGGCGCGTTCGTCGCTTGGGCTCTAAGTCCCCGCCTCTGTTCCTCAACCGAAAGGATGTAGGCGGCAATCTTAAGCTGCACCTCCAACAAGCGCGCGGGATCCCTCACGGCTTCTCGACTTTCATCGATTAGCTGCGCGATCGGCTCGTCGAGCTCCAAGGCGATGAGCCGTGCGATTACGGGGAGGTGCTCTTCGTGCAGTCCTTCCGGGGAGAGTTGATTCATGCTTTAGATGATAGCCATGTTGTGCGAACCTCACCCCCATCACCCCCACACCACAAAACCGCTCCGTGCCTCTGCGCCTCGGTGGTGGACCCGAACCCCACCCTCTGCGCCTCCGCGCCGCCGCGGTGAACCCGAACCCCCACGCCCACCTCCGCCTCCACCCGGCCCGCCTCTGTGCCTCTGTGCCTCTGTGGTGAACCCGAACCCCTCCACCGTCACCCCGCCCCGAAGATCTCCCGCAGCTCCACCGGCACCGCCGAAACGATCTGCCCGAACCCGCACGTCCCCGCCTCCCGGTCCCCACGCCACCGCCGGAACCTCGCCGCGTGCCGGAACCGCCGCCCCTGCAGATGGTCGAACGTCACCTCGCACACCAGCTCCGGACGCAGCCGCACCCAGCTCAAGTCCTTCCCCTGCGTCCACCGGCTCGGCGACCCCGGCGTCCGCCCACCGCCGAACCCCTCCCCCTCCTGCTCCGACACATTTGGCCGCAGCGTCGCCACCAGCGCCCGCCGCTCGTCCGCCTTGAAGCTCGACGTGTGTCCCACGTGGTGGAACACCCCCGCGTCGTCGTACAGCCCCAGCAGCAGCGACCCCACCACCTGCCCCTCCCCGCCCTTCGCCCACCGGAACCCCCCGACGACGCAGTCCACCGTCCGCAGGTGCTTGATCTTCAACATCGCTCGCACGCCCGGCTGATACACGTCGTCCGCGCGCTTCGCCACCACGCCGTCCAGCCCCGCCCCCTCGAAGCGCTCGAACCAGTCGAGCGCCAGCGCCCGGTCCGGCGTCATCGGCGTCAGGTGCGCCGGCGCCGCCACCCCCGACAGCGCCGCCTCCAGCCGCGACCGCCGTTCGGCGAACGGATACCCGCGCAGGTCCTCGCCGCCATCCGCCAGCAGGTCGAACGCCACGAACGACGACGGCGTCTCCGCCGCCAGCTTCCGCACCCGCGACTCCGCCGGGTGGATGCGCATCAGCAGCGCGTCGAAGTCCAACCCGCCGTCGCCCATGATCACGATCTCCCCGTCGATCACCAGCGGACGCCGCCGCACGCCCGACAGCACGCGCTGCAACCCGTCCCGCAGCTCCGGGAAGTAGCGCGCCAGCGGCTTCAGGTCGCGGCTCTGGAGGTACGCTTCGCGCCCATCGAAGAACACGATCGCCCGAAAGCCGTCCCACTTCGGCTCGTAGCGCCACGCCCCGCCCTCCGGCACGGCGTCCGAGAGCTTCGCGAGCATCGGCTCGACCGGCGGATCGAACGGCAGGTCCATCGTTCGCAGCATACGACCGCTCCCTCCGGGTGTCTGCACCCCGCATGCACGTCCCCGCTCCCCCGAGGTGGACCGCTCGCCGATACATGAACGTGATGCAGACTCAGTTACGCCCGGCACCCGGAGCCCCCGTGACGCGCGGGCTCTTCGCGCTCCTCTGCGGCCTGATCGGCCTGCTGGCCGCCGGCTGTCCATTTGGAGGCGGCGCAGGCCCCGACGCCCAGGTCCTCGCCGTCATCGTCCGCCTCGACGACGGCCCGCCGGCCCTCACGGTCGCCTACGGCCACCCCTACGACATGGACATCGCGCTGCCGCCCGGCCGATACCACGTCGAGCTGGTGAACGCCGATGGTGCCGTGATGACCCTGCCGGACGTCGAGGTCGCCGAAGACGATCCCGGCCTGGGGTTCGCCAAGTTCTCCGACATGACCCCGGGCAAGGACTTCACTTTCCCGGAGTACGCGGCCGCGCTTGGCACCATCGCCACGTTCGTGAACGAGGTTGAGCTGGTGCGCCTGGATGCGCTCTCGATCGCCTCGGGCGGGTTCGCCGAGCCGCTCTTCGACCCCTCCGTCGAGATCAGCAGCGGCGAATACGACCGCTTCTACACCTCGTACCTCGCCCTTGCCGGCGGCGAAGACGCCCTCCTCGCCGCGCTGCAGACCGTCGAGGAAGGGGTCTCCGCGCGCCTGCCCGTGCGATATGTCAGCGCTGGTGCCGCTCGACCCGCTCCCGGCATCGTCGACCGGCTCCTCGACAGCACACTACCCGACTTCTTCAACCGCATCCGCAAACTCCCGGAACGTGAGCGCACCCGCGTGCTCGACATCATCGCCAACATGAACGACGGCGAGAAGCGCGAGGCCTTCGCCAGCCTCCCCGAAAACCTCCGCGGCGACGCCGCCACCTTCGACGAGTGGCAGCAGGCCATCCAACGCGGCGACCACGACAAGGCGCTCGGCATCATCCACGGACATCTGTACGTCGAGGCCACCGGCGCAACCCAGGACACCGGTCACACCCTCGGCCGCGGCATGGCCGAAGAGGGTGGCCCGCTCGCCGAGTCGGGCGTCGACCTCGCGGTGAAGGCCTACGGCAAGGTCCCCCACGTCGGCAAGGCCATCGACGTCACCAACAAGGCCCGCGAGTGGGAGGGCTACGTCCGAAAGCTGTACAGCGACCCCGCCGCCGGCGCCCAGGCCATCATCAAGGGCCCCTACCAGAACCTCGTGAAGGATCGCATCAAGGCAGACCTCCTGAAGGCCATGCCCGACGTCGACCCCCGCATCATCGACAAGCTGGCCGGCCAGCTATCCCGCCAGATCGCGGCCGCTGTCTCCGGCCTCGTCGTCGTCCCCACGCCCGGAAGCAACGCCGCCGGCCCCACGCGTGTCGCCGGAGCCCCACCCGCCTCCGCGGCCGACCCCACACGGACGCCCGCCCCGCCCGCCTGGCTCGACGACACCCTCGAGCAGATCGCGCAGCAGCTCCTCCGCGATGGCGAGAGCGGTATCGACACCGCCCTCATCATCGACGACCTGCACGGATGCATGGTCGAAGCGCTCGCCGCCGGCCTCGGCCGCGACGCCGCCCTCGCGCGCTGCGCCGGCATCCTCGACCGCCCGGAGCCCACACCTGCCCCGCCGGAGCCGACACCCTGCCCCGAATTCGCCGACGACGGCGACGGCGTCACCTCGCTCCCTGAGCTCGTCGAGCGCGCCGAAGACTGCCCCGCGGCCGCGCCAACGCCCGCCCCGCCGCCACCTCCTCCTCCGCCGCCACCGCCACCGCCGCCGCCACCCGCGCCCGCCCCGACCGAGGCGCCCTGTGACAGCTTCGACCCGACCTGCGGGCTGGGGTCGCGCTAGACAGACCCGCCGCTTCCTGCCCCGGCGCGACCCAACCGGACCCGGCCGCTATCCTGCGCCGATGCCCGGCCTCCTGCTCCGCAACGCCCGCATCTGGACCGGCGATCCCGCCCGCCCCCGCGCCGAAGCCGCCCTCGTCCGCGACGGACGCTTCGTCTGGGTCGGCCGCGAAGCGGAGATGACCGCCCCGTCGGGCATCGACACCATCGACGCCGGCGGACGCCTCGTGCTCCCCGGCTTCACCGACGGTCACGCCCACCTCCTCGGCACCGGCGACGCCAAGCGCAGCGTAGACCTCAAGGACGTCCCCAGCGTCGAAGAGGCCGCCCGCCGCGTCGCCGAGCGCGTCGCCCGCACGCCCGCCCGGGGATGGGTGCGCGGCGCCGGATGGGACCAGAACCTCTGGCCGGAACAGCGCTTCCCCCACCGCCGCGACCTCGACGCCGTCGCGCTGGATCACCCCGTCGTCCTCGCGCACACTTCCGGCCACTGCGTCTGGGTGAACACTGCCGCCATCCGCGCCGCGAACGTCACCCGCGAAACCGCCGACCCGCCCGGCGGCGCCATCGACCGCGACGGCGGCGGCGAGCCGTCCGGCGTCCTCCGCGACCGCGCCGCCCAGCTCGTCTACCAGGCCCTCCCGAAGCCATCGCACCAAGACCGCATCGCCTCGCTCGAGACGGCGATCGCCAACGCCCACCGCCTCGGCGTCACCGGCGTGCATGCGATGGACGTCGGCCGCGGCGAACTCGCCGCGATGCGCGCGCTGCACCGGTCCGGACGCCTGCGCCTCCGCACACGCGCCTTCCTCTCCGCCCGTAGCTTCGACGCCTGGATCGACGAGCGCGCGCGCACCCGCGACGGCGACGATCTGCTCCGCATCGGCGGCCTGAAGTTCTTCGCCGACGGCGCCCTCGGGTCCCTGACCGCGTGGATGCTCGACCCCTACGAGAACACGAGCGACCGCGGCCTCCCGCTCCAGCCCCCTGCGGATCTCGAACGCGATGTCCGCCGCTCGCTCGAAGCAGGCCTCGCCCCCGCGATCCACGCCATCGGCGATCGCGCCAACCGCGAGGTGCTCGGCATCCTCGAACGCACCCGCGACATCGCCCCGGAGCTGCCCCGCCGCGTCGAGCACGCACAGCTCCTCACGCACCAAGACCTGCCGCGCTTCGCGGCTCTCGGCGTGGCCGTCTCCGGCCAGCCCATTCACGCCACGCAGGACATGGCGAAGGTCGACCGCTCGTGGGGCGCCCGCGGACGCTACGCCTACGCCTTCGCGTCGCTCCTCGCGAGCGGCACCACCCTCGCCTTCGGCTCCGACACCCCCGTCGAGACCATGAGCCCGATCGCCGGTCTGCACGCCGCCGTCACCCGCCGCAACGCCCGCGGCGAGCCGCCCGGCGGCTGGTACCCGGACGAGCGCATCCCCCTCGATGCCGCTCTGGCCGCCTACACCTCCGGCTGCGCCCGCGCCGTCCGCGAAGAAGCGACCCTCGGTCGCATCGCCCCCAACTGTCACGCCGACTTCGTCGTCCTCTCGCAAGACATCTTCGCCCTGCCCGATCCCATGCAGATCAAAGAAACGGCCATCACCATGACGGCCGTCTCCGGCGAAATCGTCTTCACCTCCATGTCATCCTGAGCACACTCATGTCATCCTGAGCGAAGCGAAGGATCTGATCCCACGCGCCAACCCAAGCGCCGCGCCGCCCAATCAACACTCAACCGAAAATTGAACGGATCGCCAGCGACCACCAACCAGCGACCAGGCGACCAGACAAAGGCGGGTGCAGGCCGCAGGCCTGCCGGGGGAGTGGGGGTGTCCCCCACCCCTCAAGAAAAACGAGCGGAGCAGCCCGCCAGGGATGCGCAGCGCCCCCCCCGAGCCAGGCCGCACGTGCGACGAGCGCGGATGCCTGCGGCACGAACCTGAGCGCACCCACGGTCATCCTGAGCGCAGCGAAGGATCTGATCCGCCAGCACAACCCGCCCGACAACCCCACACGCTCTGCGCCCCACGCCCCTCTCCCGCAAGACGCCGCAACCCCCAGCGACCACCAACCAGCGACCAGGCGACCAGACAAAGGCGGGTGCAGGCCGCAGGCCTGCCGGGGGAGTGGGGGTGTCCCCCACCCCTCAAGAAAAACAAGCGGAGCAGCCCGCCAGGGATGCGCAGCGCCCCCCGGGAGACGGCCCGCCCTCCCAGGACTCAATACTCAGAACTCAACAACTGATGACTGACAACTACCGGCTGACGACTACCTTCACAGCAGCCCCAGATCAACCACCTTCCACGCCCCGTCGATCTCCTTCCACCGCGTCATCATCGTCCCCGCGCCCGAAGCCGCCTCGACCGCCAGGTGGTACACGTACTCCCCGTTCTCTTCCGACTGCTTCGCCGCCGTGATGTTCGTGATCCCCGTCGGCGGCGCCCCGCCACCCATCGTCATCGCCTTCGAGAGCGCCTCCGGCGTCAGCGTCGCCATCAGCGTCCCCAGGTCCATCACCTTCACCGCGTCCACGTACTTGCTCACCGCCTCATCGATCGTCGCCACAGCGTCCCTCCTGTCTTGTCATTCTGAGCGCAGCGAAGAATCTGGTGGAGCACCCCAGTCCATGTGCCCCCGCCAACTCACCGCGACTCTAAAGCTCCTCACAACTCATAACTCAAGACTCAGAACTCTACGCCGGCTTCTCCAGATGCACGATCTTCCACGTCCCGTCCTGCTGCTGCACCGTCTCCCGCATCGTCACCCGCGCGTCGCCGTCGCCCGTATACGTCACGTCGAAGATGAAGCTCTCGCCCTCGGCGCGGATCGGCTGCACCTCGAAGCCCGTCGGCGGGTTCGGCCCGCCCGCCATCACTCCCGGCAGCTGCGCCATCGCCTGCGGCGTCAGATCCCCGAGGATCTCCGGGATCCGCCCGCTCGAGGCCTTCATCGCGTGGTCTCGCATGAATTCTTCGGCGTTCATCTACTGCTCCATCGCTAGCGCCGCGATCTTCCACGCCCCGCCGACGTCGCGCCACGTCGCCAGCGCCGTGAAGTCCTGATCGCCGCTGAACTTGATCTTGAACACGTGGTCGTCGCCCTGCTGGTCGTGGCTCTGGATGTCGAACCCCGTCAGCGCCGGCATCGCCCCCATGTTCCCGCCGCCTGACATCACTTGCGCCATCGCCTCCGGCGTCAGGTCGTTCATCACCCGCATCAGGTCGCCCGCCAATAGCGCCTGGCAGTTCTCCTTCACCGCCGCTTCGACGTCCATCTCAGGCATCGAGACCTCCTTCCGCATGCGCTTTATTCAGGTTCGCCGCCCGATGGCTGCGAAAAGCGTGCGGATCATATGCACCCCCCGCCAGCAGTGTCAATCCACGCCCCCGATCCCTGCGCTTCCGCCCCATTCTTGACAGCTTGATCCCCGGCAGATACGCTCCCGCACAGTGTCCATCACCGGTACTCCATCCTCCGAGGCGCATTCTTCCAGAGGTCAACGGGCGCTCATCGCGGCGGCGATCGTACTCTTCGCCCTCCTGTCCGCCTACCTCGTCCTCGTCATCATCACCCGCGTCGACAACATCTTCCTCCCCGGCAACCAGATCACCATCCCCGGCGGCTCCTCCGTCCCCCTCCCCGGCGTCGACACCCAGGGCGAAAGCGGCAGCCAGGACCGCATCAACATCCTCGTCATGGGCCTCGACCGCCGCCCCCGCGAGGGAGACTCCCCCTCCCGCACCGACACCCTCTTCGTCGTCACCGTAGACCCCAGGTCCGACTCCACCGGCATCATCGGCATCCCGCGCGACCTCATCGTCGACATCCCGTACAAGTCCGGCACCGGCTACTTCGAGGACCGCATCAACACCGTCTACGTCAACGGCGAGGTGAGCGACTACGACGGCGGCGGTATCGGTCTGATGAAGCAGGTGCTCGCTGCCGAGCCCTTCAACATCAAGATCGACAAGTACGTCATCGTCGACTTCGAAGGATTCGAGGAGATCATCGACGCCCTCGGCGGCATCGACGTCGACGTCCCCGACGAGGTTTACGACCCCTACTACTCTGAAACGGAGCTTCTCGGCGACTTCCTCCCCCAGCACTTCGAGCCCGGTCGCCAGCACATGGACGGCCAGACCGCCCTCGCCTACTCCCGCATCCGCTTCAGCAGCGACGACTTCGACCGCATCCAGCGCCAGCAGCGCGTCATCTTCGCCACCATCGAGAAGGCCAGCTCGCTCAACGTCCTCAAGGACGCCGTCTCGCTCTGGAACAACTACAAGGACGCCATCCAGACCGACATCGCCGACTACCAGATCGGCGGCTACGCCAAGCTCGCGAACGACGTCCAGAACTCCATCACCGCCGTCTCGCTCGGCCCCGCCACCGCCGGCTACACCACCGCGCAGGGTGCATCCGTCCTCGCCGGCGACCCCGAGACTATCCGCCAGATCATCAGCAACATGCTCACCGACGCCCCCGCGAACGTCGCCGCCCAGCCCTCACCCGCCCCCGAGCCCGTGCGCGTCCAGGTGCAGAACGGCACCGGCACCGACGGCCTCGCCGCCCGCATCGTCGCCTACCTCGCGTCGCAGGGTTACCCCGTCGACGACCTCAACTCCTCCAACCCCTTCGACGGCCTCTCCCACGAAAAGTCCGAGATCATCGACGTCGACGGCAACAACCGCCGCAACGCCTTCCTCATCGCCAACTGGCTCCAGATCCCCCCCGCCAACGTCCGCGACGCCACCCTCGAAGAGCAGACGCTCATGACCGGCAGCAACACCCAGATCCTCGTCATCCTCGGCTCCGACAGCGACTACGAAGGCGTCCTCGAAGCCGAATCCCCCACCCCCACCACCCCCGGCGGCTAACCCACCCGCCCCATCCGCTCGTTCCGGCCCATCTGGTTGTTGTGGCGCGGGCTTTCAGCCCGCCCGCGCTTCCTCGCCGTCAACGCGTCTCCGTCCCTGCCATCCATGAGCGCACCCCACACGTCATCCTGAGCGCAGCGAAAGAACTCGCGGACCACATCATCTCCCACGCGGACGCCAACCCACCCGCGACCACCACCCAGCACCATGGCCAGACGAGAGGCGGGTGCAGGCCGCAGGCCTCCCGGGGTCCCGCGATGTCCCCCGACGCCTCATTCTTGGGCGCGAAGCAGCCCAAAGGGATGCGCAGCACGCCATCCCACATCAACGGATGACAGTGCCGTCATCGAGCGCAGCGAAAGACCTCACGCCCTCTCCTTCCCCGCGCTGCCCAACTCACCGGCGACCCCCAGCGACCACCACTCAGCGACCATGCGACCAGACAGGCGGGTGCAGGCCGCAGGCCTGCCGGGGGTCCGGGGGTGTCCCCGGCGCTCTAATGTGTGAAGCGGAGCAGCCCAAAAGGGATGCGCAGCGCCGACGCCGCATCAGCTAACTGCTGACCGCTCACGGCTCACGGCTCAAGGCTCGCTTCAACTTCTCCAACGCCACCACCGGCGACGGCCGCACCCCGTTCAGCAGCCCCAGGTAATAGCTCACGAAGTCCCCCAGCTGCACCGCCCGCAGCATCTGCGCCAGCACGCTCCCTCCCGCCACATCCACCACATCCGCCGCCACTCCCGCCGCCCCCATCGACGCCGCCGTCGCATCCACCCGCAGCCGCACCCGCGGATGCATCGACGCGTGCCGCAGCAACACCACCTGCAGCCGCCCCACCACCTCCGCCGGCAGCCCGTACCCCGCGTGCGCGTTGTGGTTCATCTCCGGCAACTCGTCCGCTACCGCCCACGACTTCGCGTTCTCGTTCACCTGCGTCCGCCAGCGATACGCCACCGGCGCCAGCGCCTGCGCCCCCACGAACACCGGCAGCCGCCCGTGCAGCCGCCGCGCCAGCTGCTTCGCCGCGTTCGACGCCTCCGGCGCCTCCGCCCCCAGCGGCCCCCGCCCATCCTGCATCTCCGCGACCGCCCCGCGCACATCGTCGCCGAGGTCCGGCAGCAGCCCCGCCGATGCGCAGATCGCCAGCAGCGACGCGAAGCTCCACCCCAGCGCCGACCGCTGCTCCCCCTCCCACGCGAACGTCAGCGCCGGCAACCCGCGCGACCGCGCCAGCTCCCCCAGCGCCCCACCCGTCGTGATCGCGACGCACTTCGCCCCCGCCGCCAGCGCCCCTCCGAGCGCCGACAGCACCTCCTCGGTGTTCCCGCTGTTCGACGACGCCAGCACCAGCGTCCGCTCGTCGATGAAGCCGGGCGACCCGTATCCCCGCACCGTGTGCACCGGCGTCCGTACGCCGATGTCCACCGCCAGCGCCCGCAGCAGTGCCCCCCCGATCCCCGACCCCCCCATCCCCAGCACCGCGACGCGCTCGCACCCGGCGTACGACGCCGGCAGCTCCAGCGCCCGCCCCGCCGCCCACGCCTCCTCGATCTGCTCCGGCAGCGCCATAATGCGCCCGAGCAGCCCCTCGCTGTCGAGACGCTCGTAGATCTCGCCGGAATCCAGCTCCGAAGCACTCATCGCCCCGTTGTAGGGGATGGTCTTCGGGGGGTCAACGCGCCTCCGCCCACCCGAAGCGCGGCGCCAGGCGCCGCATCTCCGACTGGATGGCGCGCATCACGCGCACGGCTTGCCGCAGCCGATCACCGATGTCCGGCGCGTCTGCCTCGCGCATCCGCGCCGCGTAGAAGCTGGCGTCCGGCACCCAGTTCAGCACGGCCATGAACGGCAGCGCCCGGCGCTCCTCCTCCGATAGTGGCGCTAGCGACTCATATCCATCAAGAAACGCCCGGCAGAACGGCTCACGGAGCGTCGTCGAGCCGCGTCGCTCCCGGCCGAAGTTGAACAGGCCGCGGCTCACGTCGAACACGCGCGGGCCGCGCGTCACGAAGTCGAAATCGAACAGCCCAACCATCTCGTCCCCCTGGAAGACCATGTTCAGGCCGTGGTAGTCGCCGTGGAGCCACGCCTGCGGCAGCGCCGTCAGACGCTCGGAAGTCCACACGGCCGCCGCAGCGCGGTGCCATTGACTGAAGAACTCCAGCTCCTCCTCGAACCCTTCGCCGGCGAACAGCTCTCTCAATCGTCCCTCTTGCTCCTCATCAAGCATCGACGTCCGCCAGACGTGACTCGAAACCGGCGCGAGCCAGTTCCGGGGTGCGACTTGTTCCATCGGCGGCGCTACCACGGGGCCCGCATAGCCGGCCGCCACCGCCTCGAACTCGGCCAGTCGCGCCCCCGCCTCCCTCGCCTGGTCCAGGCTGCTGAAGTCGAAGCCCTGCCCCGCGACCAGACCGAACAGCGTCCAGTACAGGCCGCTGCTGGACGCGGACGCTTCGCCGGAGCGTGACTTGATGATCGGAGCAGTCGGGAAGCCTGACGTCAGGAGATGCTCCTGAAACGCCAGTTGGAACGCGATGCGGGACGCCTCGGGCGCGCGACGGTAGGCCCGCAACACGTACCGCTCGCCCGCGTCGGCCACGATCCAGCTATCGTTAATGAACCCGCCCGCCGTCAGCCCTGCGACGGCCGGATCTGACAGCGCATAGCAACCGAGCGCCGCCCGCGCGTCCAGCTCGGTCGTCCGCTCCCCGCGCCGGATCATTCGATGCGCATCAACTCACTGCGGCGCGGCCAGCCGTGTCGCGACTCATGCCGGCTTCCGCGCCACCATCACATACCGCGGCTCCGCATCCTCCGGCGGCCCGTGCAGCTCCAGCTCGATCCGCTCCACCTCCGCCAGGTCCGACACCGCCACACCTGTGAACCCCGCCCCCTCCACCACCGCCCGCACCTGGTCCAGCGAGTCCGCCAGCATCATCGGCAGCGACGTTGCGATATCGCCCAGCCGGTTGTCGTCCGTCCCGCTCGCCCCCCACAACCCGTCGATGATGACCACGCGCCCGCCCGGACGCAGCAGCCGCCGCCAGTTCGACAGCGCCCTCGGCGGGTCGGTGAGCGTCCAGAACACGTGCCGGCTGATCACCACGTCGACCCTCCCCGCCGCCCCCGGCGGCTCGTGCGCGTCCCCAAGCTCGAAGCGTACCGCCAGCCCCGCCGCCTCCGCCTTCGCGCGTGCCTGCGCCAGCATCTCCTCCGCCAGGTCGACGCCGGTCACCGCGTGCCCCATCTCCGAGATCAGCAGCGCCAGCATCCCCGTCCCCGTCCCCACATCCACGACGTCCGCCGGAGCGGGCGGCAGCAGGCCTCGCAGCGCCGCCAGCCAGGCCGCCTTCTCCCGCGCATCGAGCACCCCGTGCCGCGCCTGCCCGTCGTACTCCTTCGACGCCGCATTCCACAGCGCGTTGATCTTGGTCTGAGGATCCGTCACGGTCGCACCTCCGTCGCCGAAAGATCATCCCTCGCAACGAGCCTGGCGACAAGGACGCTGCGTAGACCCGACCGTTGTCTCGCCGCACCCGCCCGACGCGCAGCGCAGGAAGTGACCTCAACCCTGCCCCCTCTCCACAGTGTGGAGAGGGGGCGGCCGAAGGCCGGGGGTGAGGTGACCCGATCCGCCACAAGACCGGGCGCCATCGCCGGCACCACGGTCCCGCCTCTCGTCTCCGCGTCCCCTTTCCAGCCTCCAACCTCCAACCTCCAAGCCCCTCCGTGCCTCCTTGTCTCTGTGGTTGATCCGCTCGCGCCCTCCCGGCTTCCGGCCTCTGACCTTCGTCCGCCCACGAAGCTGGACACCCAACCCGCAACAGCGCAACAATCCCCGCATGGACCACCGCCCCCTCGACGGCATCCGCGTCCTCGACCTCACCGTCTGGCAGCACGGCACCTACGCCACCGCCATCCTCTCCGACCTCGGTGCCGACGTCATCAAGGTCGAAGAACGCGTTTCCGGCGACCCCGGCCGCCACTTCTGGATGACCGACACCGGCCTCAGCAGCTACTTCGAGGCCCACAACCGCGGCAAGCGCTCCGTCGTGATCGACCTCAAGCGCCCCGAAGGCCGCGACGTCTTCCTCCGCCTCGCCGCGCACGCCGACGGCTTCCTCAACAACTTCCGCATCGGCGCCATCGCCCGCCTGGGCCTCGCGTATGAGGACGTCGCCACCGTGAACCCGCGCATCATCTACGTGCAGGCGTCCGGCTACGGCCATCTCGGCGACGACGCCGGCCTCGGCTCTTTCGACATCATCGCCCAGGCCCGCGGCGGCATCATGAGCGCCACCGGCGAGCCCGACGACCCGCCCCTCCCCGCCGGCGTCCCTATCGCCGACCAGGCCGGCGCCATGCAGGCCTGCATCGCCATGCTCACCGGCCTCGTCAGCCGCAACCTCACCGGCAAGGGCATGCGCCTCGACACGTCGCTGCTCGGCACCCAGGTCGCCCTGCAATCGTTCAACGTCACCAACTATCTCTTCAGCGAAAAGCTCATCCCCCGCCGCCCCCGCGGCGGCTCCACGCCCTTCTGGCGCGTCTACCAGGCCGGCGACGGCGAATGGTTCGTCATCGGCATGCTGCTCGACCGCTGCTGGCCCGAAGTGACGGACGTCATCGGCCGCCCCGAACTGCTGCAGGACGAACGCTTCGACACCTACCGCAAGCGCACCGCCGACAACGCCGCCGCCCTCATCGCCGTCCTCGACGACGCGTTCCGCGCCGCCCCCGCCCGCGAATGGGTCGCACGCCTGAACGCCGTCGGTATGTTCGCCGCCCCCGTGCAGGACTACCCATCGCTCGCGAAAGACCCGCAGGTGCTCGCGAACGGCTACATCCACGAGGTCGACCACCCCGGCCACGACCCCGTCCGCATGGCCGGCGTCGGCATCGCCGTCGACGGCGAGCCCGTGACCGTCCCCCGCCTCTCCCCCCAGCACGGCGAGCACACCGAAACCGTCCTCCTCGAGGCCGGCTACACCTGGGACGACATCCAGCACCTCCGCGAAGCCAACATCATCGGCCCCGCCACCCCCGCGTGATCCCTCTCCTCCCCTATCGCCCTGAGACATATTCCTGTCATCCCGAGCGTCTCTTTGTCATCCTGAGCGCAGCGAAGGATCTGATCGAGCGCACGACTCCCCCGGACCGTGATGCAGCAGTTCCACATCTACATCATGACGAACAACTCCGGCACGCTCTATGTTGGCGTCACAAACGACCTCGTCCGCCGCGTTCACGAACACCGTGAGAAACTCGTCCCGGGCTTCACGGCCCCGCTACCACCTAGACAGGCTCGTCTACCACGAGTCCACGCCTGATGTGGTCTCCGCGATCAGTCGGGAGAAGCAGATCAAAGGCTGGATGCGGAAGCGCAAAGTCGCGCTCATCGAGGCAGTCAACCCTCGATGGGATGACCTGAGTGCGGACTGGTTCGAGGAGGATCAGCCCCTTCGCTCCGCTCAGGGTGACAATGCTGGCGAGTCGCCCGGCACTTCCGTCTGACTTCCGGCCTCCATCCGCCCGGCACTGCTTCCTCCGGCCTCTAGCCTCTAGCCCCCCACGTCCAGACCCCCTACGATCCCCGCCACATGCCACTCCAAATGCCGAAAGTCTTCGTCCCCGCCCGCGACACCATCGACGGCATGGCCGCCTGGGGCCGCCAGCTCGAGGCCGCCGGCGTCGACGGCGTCTTCGTCGGTGACCACGTCACCTTCTACGGCTCCGGCCGCGACGGCCTCATCCAGCTCGCCGCCATCGCCGCCGTCACCGAACACGTCGAGCTGCAGACCTGCGTCTACCTGCTCGCCCTCCGCCACCCCACCCCCGTCGCCCTCCAGTGCGCCATGGTCGACCAGATGTCGAAGGGGCGCCTCCTCCTCGGCGTCGGCATCGGCGGCGAAGACCCCAACGAATGGTGGGCCTGCGGCGTCGACCCCAAGACGCGCGCCCGCCGCACCGACGAATCGCTCCAGGTCCTGCGCAGTCTCTGGACGAACGACGAGACCACCTTCGACGGCAAGTACTTCCAGCTCCGCAACGTGAAGATGCGCCCGAAGCCCCACCGCCCCGGCGGCGTCCCGCTCCAGATCGGCGGACGCTCCGACGCCGCTTTCCGCCGCGCCGCCCGCTACGGCGACGCCTGGACCGGCATCTGGGTCTCAGTCCGCCGCTTCGAAGAGGCCGGCGAGAAGATCGCGGCCTTCGCCGCCGAGGCCGGCCGCGGCGACCTCACCTTCGAGCGTGGCATGCAGTTCTGGATGGGCGTCGACAGCGACCGCGCCGCCGCCAAAGCCAAAGTCGCCGGCAGCATGCAGGCCTTCTACCAGCTCCCCTTCGACCGCTTCGAGAAATACACCCCCTACGGCACCCCCGAAGAAGTCGCGACATTCATCGCCCCCTACGTCGAGGCCGGCTGCCGCTGGGTGAACTTCGTCGTCGCCGACGCCCCCGAAGCCACCCTCGACCACGCCCTCGCCGTCCGCGACGCCCTCCGCACCATGTGCAGTTGAGCGCCTGGATGAGCAGCGCGAAACACAGCGGTCCTCGGGGAATCGCTGCGAGCGTCCTTACCTGTCATTCTGAGCGCAGCGAAGAATCCTTGCCGCTAACGGACAACTGGGACCAGCGCACGCCCCACATATCGCGGCCCACAACCCTTCGGTTCGATCAGGGTGATGCCGACTGCGTGGTCATCCTGAGCGCAGCGAAGGATCTGATCCTCCAGCACAACCCACCCGGCATGTCTACCTGAGAATCCTCCGTGCCTCCGTCCCTTCGCGGTCAGCCAACTCCGCGGCCATCCGCGCCGAACCAACCCTCACCAACCAACAGCCCGGCGACCAGCAGACCAGACGTAGCCGGTGCAGGCCGCAGGCCTGCCGGGGGGGGGGGGGGGGGGCGGCGG
>JBBDXE010000004.1:15827-51261 GCA_040902505.1 Dehalococcoidia bacterium
CCCCGGACCCCTAATATTCCGGCGCGGAGCAGCCCAAAGGGATGCGCAGCGCCGTCCCCACTAGCGACAGTCACCGGCGACTACCCCGCCACCACAAGCTCCACCGTCACAAACGACGCCACCCGACCCTCGCTGTCATCCTGAGCACAGGGAAGGATCTGATCCTCCAGCACAACCCACCCGGCACGCGAACCCCCGGCCCTCCGCGCCTCTGCGCGGACCGGCCCCCCAGCAACCATCGACCAGCGACTACCCCACCACCACGTTCTCCACCGTCACGAACGACGCCACCCGCGAGTGATCGATAAAATTCTTCTCATCCTCCACCGCCGCCGCTACCTCCGCCGACCCCATCGCCGCCCGCATGTCGTCGAGGCTGTCCCACCACAACTCCGCCGCCCCGTCGAACCCCGGCGCCCTCTGCCCGCCGTACGTCTCCGGCACTACGTGACACTGCACGTAGCGCCGCAGCCCCGGGATCGCCCCCGCGATCGGCGCGTGCACCTCCCGCCAGTACCGCTGGAACTCCTCCACGCTCATCTCCGGCTTCTTCGAAATGCAGTAGATCAGCTTCACCATCGCACACTCCTCCTCGCGCGATGATGCCACAGCCTGCCGCCACGCGCGATCGCGTGACGATGGGACATATCCCCTCTCCGACTTCGCGGAGAGGGGCACGGGGTGAGGAGCCCTCCCGAACCCCATCTGCGACATCTGCGGATGACGGACACCCCGCCCTACAGCTGCCCCCACGCCCGAAGCGTCACCACCAACCCCGCCCCCATCACCGCCACCGCACTGCCGACAGGAAACACCCGCACCGCCAGCCCCGCCGCACCACCGCCCCCCTCGAACCGCCGCGCCACCCGCCCCACCACCGGCACCCGCCGCGAGATCGCCCGCGCATACACCAGCGCGAACCCGATCGCCGACAGCACCGCCGCCAGCCCGAGGCTGAACGCCACGATGAGCAGCAGCCCCAGCCCCACTCGGTGCAGCGCGATCGCGCTCAGCATCACTACGATCGCCGAGGGGCACGGCAGCAGCCCGCCGAAGATCCCCAGCCCCACCAGCTGACGCCACGTCACCGGAGACCCGTCCTGCCCCGGGATCGCGTGCGTGTGCGCCCCCCCGGACCCGTGCCGGTGCGCCTGCGCCGCATCCACGTGCGTCTTGCCGTTCGGGTGCTCGTGACCGTCACGGTGCGCGTGCCCATGACGGTGCGGCCCCACCACCAGCACCCCCTCCTCGCCCCGCACCATCGACAGCCCCGGCAGCGCTCGCAGCCGCCCCCGCACCCAGGACACCCCGTCCCCCGCCAGCCCGCTCGACCGCAGCCGCCCCGCGAACAGCGACAGCCCCATCGCCAGGATCAGCCCGCCCGACGCCACCCCCAGCCACGGGTACAGCCGTTCCGGCACGATGTACTCCGATAGATACAGCGTCACGAACCCCAGCGCATACACGCTCGACGTGTGCGTCGCCGTCACCGTCAGCGCCAGCAGCAGCGCGTGCCGCCACGTCCCCCGCGACCCCACCAGGTACGCCGCCACGATCGTCTTCCCGTGCCCCGGTGACAGCGCGTGCACCGCGCCGAACCCCACCGCCGCCACCAGAGCCAGCGCCACCGCCCCCAGGCTCAGGTCGTCCTTCGCGATCAGCTCCGCGTAGCGCCCCAGCGTCGAGTCCGGGTTGCCCCGCACCGCCCGCGCTTCCTCCGGATGCAACGGCCGCGCCTGCCCCGGGACGCCCGCCCCCGGCCGGAACGAGAACGCCGCCGAACGCACATCCAGCGCGCTCGACAGCTCGCCCTCCGGATAAGCCCGCAGCTCGTCGCTCGCGTCCTCCGCCGGCACATCGGCGCCCTCGATCGCCACGCCCGCGCCCCCGCGCACGACGATCTCCCGCCAGCCGATGCGGTCCATATCGTTGTTGTCTGCGAACTCCACGCGTGGCGGCGCGTCGCGCCAACCGTCGGACAGCTCCGCCTGCGACGTCACCTGGAGGCGCAGCAGCAGCAGCCCGCCCTGCCCCTCCGGGAACGTCACATCCTGCGCCACCGCCCTCAGCGCGACGTCCCGCCCGTCAACCCGCAGCGTCAGCCCCGACCGCAGCTCCCCGGCCTTCCGGCCGGCGTACACCGCCGCCTCCGCGACCGACACCTCGCCGTCGTCGTCCCCATCGATCGACTGGCGCTCCCGGAACGCCGGGATCTCCGCCATGTCGAGCACGCTGTACACCACGATGCCGCTCTCCGACACCTCGATGCGGTCGTAGTGATTGATCGTGAAGTTGCCCAGCGGATGCGCGTCCGCCGTCGACGCCCGCCCCGCCAGCGCCAGCGCCACAGCAACAATCGCCGCCGCCACTACCGCCCACCCGCGCCACCCGCATCGAACTCGAAGCACAGCCCGCCTCCGCCCGGCATATCCACCCGGGCCTCGGCAGCTATTCGTCCCTACGGTTGAGTTGGATCACAGCCACGCGCTTCATTCGGCATGCATCACGCCGGGAGTAGACACCCTCTCTACGGCGTTGGGCCTGGGGTGGTATCGAGAGCGCGCCCCTATGGTCATCAATGCACCTTCTCATCGTGGGGGCATCCCGCCAGGCCGCCCGCGGCTCTACTCCACCCAGTCGAGCTCGCGGATCGCCACGCTGCCCTGCACCATCGTCCCGAAGCGATCCCCCGGCCAGCCGGCGCTCGTGACGTACCACTGGTTCGTATCGGGGTCGACGAGGTATTCCGGCGCGTGGGTTTCGAGCCGCGCGGCCACCTCGGCTTCATCGCCGGTGTACGCCCCGAAGTCGAACGGGTCATTCGACCGAAAGAGCAACGTGTCGTGGTAGCCGGCTGGTCCGTCCATGCTCGTCGTGTAGGTGATCGAGAGCCAGTAGGCGCCGTCGTGCCGAAACACGAAGGGCGACTCCGTCGCGCCCCAGGGCGGTTGCTTCGGCGCCTTCGGCACTGTCCGGAGCGCAAACCGCACGAAGCGCCAGTCGAGCAGGTTCTCGGAGACGCAGACGCTGATCGCGCCCTCCCGTCCACGCTTGCCGGTGCTGTAGAGCAGCCACGTGTCGTCATCGAGCCGCAGGATCATCCCGTCGCGCATGACGGAGCCGACCGGCGCGCCCGCGACGGAGCAGGGCACTTCCTGCCAGTGGTCGAGCCGCGGGTCGTCTGAGATGGCCGCCCGCAGGATGTCCGGCCCGTAGAGCATCACCCACCGTTCGCCGTCAAATGCGATCGATGGCGCCCACGCGCGCCGTCCGAAGTCGCAGACGCGTCCGCGCTCCTTGAACTCGCCTGACGCGAGCGACGGCCCGGAGCCGTGACAGAACCAACGGGCCGCCTGCGGGTCGATGTCGAGCGTCGGCTGCGTGATCCCGAAGACGTGCCAGCGCCCGTCCTGCGCCTGAATGACACAATGGTCGTTCACCCCCACGCCGGTCCTCACCGGCGTGAACAGCGGCCGCCAGCCGCTGCCCCCGAGCTGCGGCCTGCTCATCCTGACCGTCCGCGCACGTCATGCACCTCCCGCCGGACACGGTCCGGACATTGTAGGTGTCGCGTAGGGGTCGCACGAGATGCGATCGTCACGCCCTGACCGCTTATGTCCGGCCGGCGATGGCGCATCCCCGTGCCCTTCCAACGTCACGCACGCCCCCAGACCTCGGACGTCCGCCATCCGTCCGCCCCGTCACGATTCCACCTCCCGCCTCTCGCCTCCAGCCACGGCTTCTCCTCCAGAGTTCGCATCCGGCGCCGCCAGCCCCAACCCCAGCTGCCCCTGCTCTCCCGCCTCCTCCAGCCCCGTGCAATGGATCCCCAGCAGCCGGAACCGGTCCCCCTCCTCCACCACCTTCGACAGCAGCGCCGACGCCGTCGCCGCGATCTCCGAGGCGTCGTCCGTCGCCTCCGCACGCTTCGTCTGCCGCGTGATCGTCCGGAAGTTCCCGTACCGCAGCTTCAGCACCACCACCCGCCCCTTCGACCCGTGCGCCGCCAGCCGCCGCGCCACCGACTCCGCGATCCGCGCCAGCTCCTCCCGAAGCTCCGCGCCGTCCGGAAGGTCCCGCGCGAACGTCGTCTCCGCCCCCACCGACTTCCGCTCGTGCTCCGTCACCACCGGCCGGTCGTCGAGGCCCCGCGCCATCAACTGCAAGAACTCCCCCCGCGACGCCCCCACCGCCCGCTCCAGCACCCCCACGTCCGTCCGCGCCACGTCCCCGATCGTCCGGACGCCCGCCGCGTGCAGCGACTGCTCCGCCTTCGGCCCCACCCCAAACAGCGCCCGTACCGGCAGCGGCGCCAGAAACTCCGCCTCGTCCTCCGCCGGCACCACCACCAGCCCGTCCGGCTTCCCCGCGTCCGACGCGATCTTCGCCACCGTCTTGCTCGCCCCGCCCCCGATCGACACCGTCAGGCCCGTCGCCGACTTCACGGCGTCCTTCAGCCAGCGCCCCAGCCCCTCCGCCCCACCGTACGACGCCGCCTGCTCCGTCGCGTCCAGGAACGCCTCGTCGAGCGACAGCGGCTCCACCAGCGGCGTCACCGACCGGAAGATCTCCATGATCCGCCCCGACAGCTCGCCGTAGCGGTCGAAGCGCGGCGACACCCGCACCAGCTCCGGACACAACCGCAACGCCCGCGACATCGGCATCGCCGACCGCACCCCGAACGCCCGCGCCTCATACGAAGCCGCCGCCACCACCCCGCGCCCCTCCGCCGGCCCCCCCACCACCACCGGCCGCCCCCGCAGCTCCGGATCGTCCAGCTGCTCCACCGACGCATAAAACGCGTCCATATCCGCATGCAAAATCACCCGCCCCATGCGCAGATCATATCCCGGCGATCCGGCTAGACCGCAGAGACGCTCCCATCGACTGTCACCCCGGGCGCAGCGATGCGCCTCGGTGCACTACCCACCCATCCGCTGTCGAAGAGAGCGCGCGCCGTCCCGTAGCGAAGCAGCTTCAACTGCGTCCCTACCCCGCGATGCACCCCGCGCATCACCATGCACGCCCGGTATCGCGATCGCACGCATCGCCCTTCGATAATCGCCGCACACGAACCCGCACACACCGGCCCCCGACCGCGAGCCCAGGAAGGAGCCGCCCATGTGGGCCCTCATCACCCTCTTCGCCATCCTTCTCCCCGTGCTCAGCCTCGCCGTCCTCGCCGCGGCGGTCGCCACCGCCATCGGCATGCTGCGGCGCCGCGGCATCCCCGACCGCTTCCGCTTCATCAGCGTCGTCCACGGCTACGCCCGCCTCATGATGCTCGTCGGCATCTTCGTCGCCGCGTCAGGCGCCGGCCTCGGACTCAAGGCCGCCCTCGGCGAGACCTTCTCCTACGACGTCTTCTACGACTCCTCGCCGTCGTCCTACGACGACTTCTCGTCGGGCCAGCCCGAGGACCCGCAGGAGGAGGACGCCGTCTGGGGCCTCACCATGCTCTTCCTCGGTGTCCTGATGTTCACGCCACACGCCGCCGGCCTCGCGCTCCTCCGCGCCCGCGGCAACGTCCCCGACCTGCCCGTAACCAGGGCCTACAACCTCGTCGGACTCGCCACCGCCACCATCGGCTCGTTCGCCGCCTGGGCGACGGCGCTTGGCATCACCCTTCAGCGCGCCGCCGACGACAACGCCACCGGCTGGCGCGACCACCACCCCGGCGAGCCGCTGATCTTCGCCGTCATCCTGCTCGCGCTCGCCGGCGGCTTCGCCTACAACCTCTGGAGCTCTCTGTCCCTGCCCGAGGACCCCGCCACCTTCACCCCTGCGGCGGACAACAAATGACCCCGCTCCGTTCTCGGAGTGGGGCCATGCGACCCTCCGCGCCTCTGCGCTCAATGTACCCATCTGGTAGTGGGCGGGGCTCCGTGCCTCCGCGTCTCTGTGGTGGACCCCAACCCCCGCGAGGGCTCACCCCTGCGCGATCTGATACACCTTCCCCTCCGTCTTGATCGCCGGCGCGATCACCATCTCCGTCTTCTGGAAGTCCCGGATCGTCCGCGCCCCGCACGTCCCCATCGCCGTCCGCAGCGCCCCGACGAGATTCTCCCGGCCGTCCGTCCGCGACGTCGGCCCGAACAGCGTCTGCTGCAGCGTCGTATCGATGCCCACGCGCACCCGCGTCCCCCGGGGCAACTCGCCGTGCGGCGTCGCCATCCCCCAGTGGTGCCCGCGCCCCGGCCCCTCCTCCGTCGCCGCCAGGATCGACCCCAGCATCACCGCGTCCGCACCCGCCGCGAACGCCTTGCACATCGCCCCGCCGTTCACGATCCCGCCGTCCGTGATGATGGGCACGTAGCGCCCGGTCTCGCGGTAGTACGTGTCGCGCGCCGCCGCCGCGTCGATCGTCGCCGTCACTTGCGGCACCCCGATCCCCAGCACCTCCCGGCTCGTACACGCCGCACCCGGCCCCACCCCGATCAGCACGCCTGCGATCCCCGTCTCCATCAGCTCCTTCGTCGCCGAGAACGTCACCGTGTTCCCCACGAGGACCGGCGTGTCGCCCATCCGCTGCACCAGCTCGTCGAAGATCAGCCCCTTCTCACTGCGCGAAATGTGCCGCGCGCTCGTCACCGTCGCCTGCACCACGAATACGTCCACGCCCGCGTCTCGCGCGACCGGCGCGAACTTCTTCGCGTGCATCGGCGTGCTCGACACCGACGCCACCCCGCCGCGGTCCTTGATCTGCGCGATGCGGTCACCGATGAGGTTCGGCTGGATCGGCGCCGCGTACACCTTCTGCATCAGCGCCGTCACCTCTGACGACGGCGCCGCTGCGATCTCCGCCAGGATCGGCGCCGGGTCCGCGTAGCGCGTCTGCACCCCGTCGAGGTTCAGCACCGCCAGCCCCCCCAGCTTCGAGAACTCCACCGCCATCCGCACGTCCACGACACCGTCCATGGCGGCGGCGAGGAACGGCAGCGGGAAGGTTAGGGGGCCGAGGTGAAAGGAGAGTTCTACGAGGTCGGGGTTGATGGTGTGGTGCCCGCCGGGCACGATCGCGACGTCGTCGAATCCGTACGCCCGCCGCATTTCCTTGAACTGAGGCTGTGACATGTTCGGGTACCTCCTCCTTGTGCCGCCGGGCCTGCCCGCCTTGGGCTTCGTTGCTGGTCCCCGCCGCGCATCCCCAAATGGGTATGACGCGATCGAGGCCGGCGGAGGCATTCCGTCCGGTCCTTCTCCTGGGCTATGTATCCATCTCGACCGTCCGAGTCAGGTCAGGGGTATGATGATTTGAAGAAGTCTACCGCCGCCGAACCTAACCCGTCAAGATTCGAGAGATCTCCGAAGTGTTACGAACATGTCCAACTCACATGACAGAACGCACTTGACGACGCTTTACACCCCGGCCCTCCACGCGCATCGGGACTCATGACTCATCACTCACAACTCACAACTCAAAACCTACAACTCACTACTCACCACTCACCACCCGGCACCCTCTACCTCGTCGCCACACCCATCGGCAACCTCGAGGACATCACCCTGCGCGCACTCCGCATCCTCCGCGAATGCACCCTCATCGCCGCCGAGGACACCCGCTCCGCCCGCATCCTCCTCCGCAAGTACGACATCGACGCCCGCGTCACCTCCTACACCGACCACAACCATCGCGCGAAAACGCCGCTGATCCTCCGCACCCTCACCACCGGCGACGTCGCCGTGATCAGCGACGCCGGCATGCCCGCCATCAGCGACCCCGGCCACCACCTCGTCGTCGCCGCCCTCGACGCCGGCCACGACGTCGTCCCCATCCCCGGCGCCTCCGCCGTCATCGCCGCCGTCGCCGCCTCCGGCCTCCCCTCGCGACGCTTCCACTACCTCGGCTTCCTCCCCCGCACCGGCGGCCCCCGCCGCGCCGCCCTCCGCACCGCCGCTGCAACCGGCGACACCATCGTCGTCTTCGAGTCCCCCCACCGCTTCCGCGCCACCCTCACCGACATCCACGCCGCCCTCGGCGACCGCCGCATCGCCGTCTGCCGCGAGCTCACGAAACTCCACGAAGAGATCTGGCGCGGCCCCGTCACCGAAGCCCTCACCCACTTCCAGCACCCCCGCGGCGAAGTCACCCTCGTCATCGAAGGCACCCCACGCCACACCCGCGGCCGCACCCGCAGCGAAGGCGCTTCAGCTCCGTCCGTCCCGCCGCAACCCACCGGCCGCCCCGCGACGCGCAACCGCCGCACCACGCCCCCCGCCCCCGACGACGCCCGCGCCATCGAACTGGCCATCGCCGCCCTCCGCACCCAGGGCGCCCCCGCCCGCGCCGCCGTCGCCCTCCTCACGCAGCGCTTCCACCTCCCCCGCCGCGACGCCTACCGCCTCTGGCACTCGACCTGATGCCACAACCTCATCGCCGCCGGGGCGCCGCGCGCACCGGCGGAGCCGCCCGCGTGTCCCCGCGAGGGCTCGCCAGCCGCCGCTCCAGGTCCGTGAACGCCTCGATCACCTCGCGTTGCTAGAGGAGGCGATGCCCACTGCCCATGCGGCCGTAACCTCGAGCAAGGCTCAACCTTATTCCAAGGTTACGCCCCATCAACCCGTGCCCTCCATCCACCCCACCCCGCCCGCAGTGACACCATCCCCTCCGACCTCCACCCCACCCCCACCTACACTCGCCCCCGAAGGAGCACGACAATGCCACGCGGAGGACGCCGCCCCGGCGCCGGAGCCCCCAGAGGCAACCTCAACGCCCTCAAGACCGGCGCTCACTCCCGTCGCGCCCGCACCGTCATCACCGCCCTCCTCGCCAACCCCGACACCCGCGCCGTCCTCCTCAAGCTCGGCCGCAACCAGCTCGACGGCAACGACCCCTTCCGCGACGTCATCGTCGCCTCCGCCCGCCTCCTCTACGACCACCCCCTAAGCGATGAGCTGCAGGCCACCGTCGACCGTATCCTCGAACAGCAAACCCGCAAGCTCGGCCCCCGCCACGCCGCCCGCGCCGCCCGCGACTTCCAGCGCCGCATCGGCGTCGACGATCTCGTCCGTAGCCGCACCGCCTCTCGGCGCCACAACAAGATCTTCCGCGCCTTCTTCGAAGCCCTGACCGGCGGCCCCGTGCCCGCTTCAACCCGCCCGCGGAAGCCTGCTGAACCGCACCCGTAAACTGCGTCACAGGATCCACAAGCGAGCCTGCCGCCCTCCAACCTCCAACCTCCAACCGCTAGAATGCCCCCGAGTTGAGCGCCGACACCCGCACCCCACGCCACATCCTCGTCGCCGTCGCGTGGCCCTACGCCAACGGCTCGCTCCACCTCGGCCACATCGCCGGCGCCTACCTCCCCGCCGACATCTTCGCCCGCTACCACCGCCTCCGCGGCGATCACGTTCTCATGGTCTCCGGCTCCGACCAGCACGGCACCCCCGTCACCGTCCGCGCCGAGAACGAGGGCCGCACCCCGCAGGAGGTTGTCGGCCAGTTCCACCCCGAGTTCCTCCGCTACTGGGAGGAGCTCGGCATCTCCTTCGACCTCTTCACCACCACCGGCACGAAGAACCACGAGGCCGTCACCCACGACTTCTTCCTCAAGCTCCTGAAGGCCGGCCACATCTACAAGGCGACGACCCAGCAGTTCTTCGACGCCCAGGCCGGCCGCTTCCTACCCGACCGCTACGTCGACGGCACCTGCCCCCACTGCGGCTACGAGAAGGCCCGCGGCGACCAGTGCGACAACTGCGGCCGCACCCTCGACCCGGAGCAGCTCGTCGCCCCCCGCAGCCGCCTCACCGGCGCCACCCCCGAGATGCGCCCCACCGAACACTTCTTCTTCAAGCTCAGCGCCTTCCAGGAGCCCCTCCTCGAATGGCTCCGCTCCCGCCAGGGATGGCGCAAGCACGTCCAGAACTTCAGCATCGGTTGGTGCGAGGAGGGCCTTAACGACCGCGCCATCACCCGCGACCTCGAATGGGGCGTCTCCATCCCCGTCGAGGATCTGGGCCCCGGGAAGCGCATCTACGTCTGGTTCGAGGCCTTCATCGGCTACGTCTCCGCCGCGAAGGAATGGGCGCAGGCCTCCGGCGACCCGGACGCCTGGAAGCGCTGGTGGGAGGACCCCGCCGCCGGCACGTACTACTTCATCGGGAAGGACAACATCTTCTACCACACCATCTTCTGGCCGGCCGTGCTGATGGCCTACGGCGGCCTCAACCTCCCCACCGACGTCCCCGCCAACCAGTTCGTCACCTTCAAGGGCGAGAAAGCATCGAAGAGCGAAGCCGTCGGCGCGCCCGTGCTCTCCTACCTCGAACGCTACCGCCCCGACGCCATCCGCTACGCCCTCGCCGCGAACCTCCCGGAGTCGTCCGACACCGACCTCACCGAGAGCGAGATCATCCGCCGCAACAACGACGAGCTGGTGGCGACCTGGGGCAACCTCGTAAACCGCGTCCTCGCGATGACGCACCGCACCTTCGCCGGCACCGTGCCGGAGCCCGCCGCCTTCGACGCGAACGACCAGCGCCTCCTCGACGCCGCCCAGCGGACACTTGATGACGTCGCCGCGCACATTGAGGCCGTCCGCCTCAAGGCCGGCCTCGCGTCGGCGATGGCCCTCGCCCAGGAGGCCAACGCCTACCTCAACGAGACGGAGCCTTGGAAGACCGCAAAGACCGACCTGCCCCGCACCGCCACCTCGCTCTACGTCGCGCTCTGCGTCATCGATGCGCTCAAGGTCGCGCTCTACCCCTACCTGCCCTTCTCCTGCCGGCTCGTGCACGCCTACCTCGGCCACGACGGCGACCTCGACGCCGCCGGCTGGCGCACGCAGCGCCCGAAGCCCGGCGCCACCCTCCGTCCCGCCGAACCCCTCTTCCCCAAGATCGATCCGCCGGACAACGAAGCGGAGGCGCGTCTCTCGGCGTAGCCATGCGCCTCGTCGACACCCACAGCCACATCCACGACCGCGAGTTCGACGCCGACCGCGACGCCGTCGTCGAGCGCGCCCGCGCCTCCGGCGTCGGTGTCATCGTCGCCCTCGGCACGGACCTCAAGAACAGCCACAAGGCCGTCGCGCTGGCCCGGCGCCACCCCGGCGCCGTCCTCGCCGCCGCCGGCGTCCACCCCCACGACGCGAAGGACGCCTCGGACGCGGATCTCGACGCCCTCGAAGAGATGGCGCACGACCCCGCCGTCGCCCTCGTCGGAGAGATCGGCCTCGACTACTACCGGGACCTCTCGCCTCGCGACGACCAGCTCCGGGTGCTGCGCCGCCAGCTGCGCACCGCCGCCGCCGTCGGCAAGCCCGTAGCGGTCCACGCCCGCGACGCCCTCGACGACATGCTGGTCGAACTCACCGCCTGGTCCCGCGAGATGGGCGGTGCCCTCCCCGGCGGACGCCCCCTCGGCGTCATGCACTACTTCGCCGGCGACCCTGCCCGGGCGGAGCGCTTTGTCGCTCTCGGCTTTATCATCTCCGTGCACACCTCGGTCACCCACCCGAAGGCTGCCCGCCTCGCCGAGGTTGTCCGGACCGTCCCGCTCGACCATCTTGTGGTCGAGACGGACAGTCCGTACGGTGCGCCGCAGCGCTATCGGGGCCGCCGGAACGAGCCCGCCTACGTCACCGAGGCGGCCGCGAAGGTCGCCGAGCTGAAAGGCATAGACGTGCAGCAGGTCGCCGAGACCACGACGAAGAACGCGCTTCGCCTGCTCGGCGCCGGCGTGCCCGAGGCCGGAGGGAGCCGATGGTGAGGGTCGCCTCGTCCATCTACGGCCCCGTGCAGGACGACCTGCGCCTCGTCGAGGAGACCATCGACGCCATCAAACACGTCGAGAACTTCCCCGCCCTCACCCGCATGCTCGACCACGTCCTGAGCGCCGGCGGCAAGCGGCTGCGTCCCGCCATCGCCCTGCTCGCCGGGAAGTTCGGCGACTACCGCCCCGAGCTGCACGTACCGCTCGCCGCATCGATCGAGCTGCTGCACACCGCCACCCTCGTCCACGACGACGTGATCGATGCCTCGCCCTCACGGCGCGGCCGTGCCACCGCGAACGCGCTGTTCAACAACTCCGCTTCAGTCATGCTCGGCGACTACATGTTCGCCCACGCCGCCGAGCTGATCTCCCGCACCGACGACACCCGCGTCGTCCGCCTCTTCGCCCGCACGATCATGGCCATCGCCGGCGGGGAACTGCATCAGGACATGAGCGCCTACGAGTACGGCCAGGACGTCATGACCTACTTCGGCCGCATCGAGGGCAAGACGGCGTCGCTCTTCGCCACTTGCGCCGAAGGCGGCGCCATGGTCGCCCGCTGCACCCCCGGCGAACAGGACGCCCTGCGCTCCTACGGCCTCAACGTCGGCATGGCCTTCCAGGTCGTCGACGACATCCTCGACTTCGCCGGCGATGAGGAGGAGATGGGCAAGCCCATCGGCAGCGACCTCATGCAGGGCACCCTCACCCTCCCCGCCCTCCTCCTCATGGAGCGCCACCCGAAAGACAACCCCGTAAAGCGCGCCTTCCGCGGCCGCAAGCCCAGGACCGACGCCGTCGCCGAGGCCGTGTACATGGTCCTGAACTCCGACATCCTCAACGAGGCCTACGCCGTCGCCCGTGACTTCCGCGACCGCGCCCTCGCCTCCCTCGGACCCTTCGCCCCCTCCGACGCGCGCGCCGCCCTCGAAGACATCGCCGGCTACGTCCTCGACCGCCGCTCCTGACCGCCCCGGTTGCTACACTGACCCCGCCACAATGCCGATCTACGAATACGCCTGCCACAACTGCAAGAAGTTCGTCGAGATCATCGTCCGCCGCGTCAGCGACGACTTTCAGCCCCGCTGCCCCGAGTGCGGCAAGCGCCGCCTCACCCGTATGATCAGCAGCTTCTCCGTCCACCTCTCCTTCCAGTCGAAGATCGACCAGCTCGACCCCAAGTACGACAGGATGATCGACGCCGCCAGCCCCGACCTCTCCTTCGACTCCCTGGTCAAGAAGTACCGCCTCGACCGCCCCATGACCTCCTCCGAAGAGCGCAAGAAGATCCGCGACTCCGGCAAAGCCGGATTCATCGACTAATCGTCCCCCTCTCCTCCCCTTGAGCCATCGCCCCGTTCCGGAGATAGTAGTCTCCGACGCGTACGCCCGCAGATGATCGAAGAGGCCCCATGTCCGGCATCAACCATCGCACCGTCAAAGCCAACGGCATCAACATCCACGTCGCCGAGCAGGGCGAAGGCCCGCTCGTCATCATGGTCCACGGCTTCCCCGAGTCCTGGTACTCCTGGCGCCACCAGCTCCCCGCCCTCGCCGAGGCCGGCTTCCACGCCGTCGCCCTCGACATGCGCGGCTACGGCCGCACCGACGCGCCTCCCGCCATCGAGGACTACGACATCAAGCACCTCACCGCCGACGTCGTCGGCGTCATCGACGCCCTCGGCGAGCAGACCGCCGTCATCGTCGGCCACGACTGGGGCGCCATGTGCGCCTGGAACTGCGCCCTCCTCCACGCCAGCCGCTTCCGCGCCGTCGCCGGACTCAGCGTCCCCTACACCGGCCGCGCCCCCATGCCCCCCACCCAGCTCTTCGAGGCGGTTTCCGGCGGCAACTTCTTCTACATCCTCTACTTCCAGGAGCCCGGCATCGCCGAGGCGGAGTTCGAGTCCAACGTCCCCCGCTCCATGCGGCTGTTCCTCTGGGCCGCCTCCGGCGAAGCCCCCCAGGACATCCCTCAGTTCGCCGGTAAGCCCCGGAACTCGAAACTCTTCGACGGTGTCCCCGAGCCCGACGCGCTGCCGCCGTGGCTCACCCAGAAAGACCTCGACTACTTCGTCTCGGAGTTCCAGCGCACAGGCTTCCGCGGCGGCATCAACTGGTACCGCAACTTCGACCGCAACTGGGAGCTGACGCCGAAGCTCGCCGGCGCGAAGGTCAAGCAACCGGCGCTCTTCATCGCCGGGGACCGTGACGGCGTGATCCGCATGGTCCCCCCCGAATCCATGCGCCCGCACATGGAAGACCTCCGCAAGCTCGTCATGCTGCCCGGCTGCGGCCACTGGACGCAGCAGGAGCGCCCCGCCGAAGTCAACGCCGAACTGATCGAGTTCCTGAGGAGTCTGTAGATGCGACTCGGCATCTTCCTCGGCGACTTCACCGGCGTCACCGACATGGACGGCATGCTCCGCCAGATCGTCTCCGTCGAAGACGATGGCTACGACGCGGCGTGGCTCGGCCAGATCTTCGGCCCCGACGCCCTCACCCTCATCGCCCTCGCTGGCCAGCGCACCGGCCGCATCGAGCTGTGCACGTCGGTCGTCCCCACCTACCCCCGCCACCCCTTCGTCATGGCGCAGCAGACGCTCACGGCGCAGTCCGCCACCCGCGGCCGCCTCGTGCTGGGCATCGGCCTCTCGCACCAGATAGTCATAGAGAACATGTGGGGTCTCTCCTACGAACACCCCGCGCACCACATGCGCGAATACCTCTCCGTCCTCCTTCCCCTCATTCGCGAAGGCAAGGTGGGCTTCCAGGGAGAAGTCTTCCGCGTCAGCGGCGCCCTCCAGGTGCCGGGAGCCACCCCCTTCCCCGTCCTCCTCGCCGCACTCGCGCCCGCCATGCTGCGGATGGCCGGCGAGACCGCCGACGGCACCATCACCTGGATGACCGGCGTCAAGACCATCGCCACCCACATCGTCCCCCGCATCACCGCCGCCGCCGAGGCCGCCGGCAGACCCCACCCCCGCATCGTCGTCGGACTCCCCGTCGCCGTCACCGAGGACCCCGCCGGCGCCCGCGAGCGTGCCGGCCAGGCCTTCGCCCTCTACGGCCAGCTCCCCAGCTATCGCCGCATGCTCGACATCGAGGGCGCCGCCGGCCCCGCCGACGTCGCCATCGTCGGCAACGAGGACGAAGTCGAGGCCGAGATCCGCGCCTTCGCCGCCGCGGGCGCCACCGACTTCGCCGCCGCCGTATTCCCCGCTGGCGGCGACCCCGCCATGTCCGTCGGGCGAACGCGCGCCCTCCTCAAGACGCTCGCCGGAAGGCTGTAGCCCGCGAAACCGCCCCCCTGCCGCGTTCGTATCATCCCCGGCACAGGTCCCCGTCGCGGGGCAGTACAGGGGAGCGTCTATGGACCGCAGGCTCATCCTTGCCGGCGTTGCGGCAGCCGCCATCCTCATCGCCGTCATCGGCAGTGCCGTCTTCGCCATGAGCGCTGACGACCCGGACGATGCCCCCGCCGTCACGACGACGGCCACCGCTCGGCCCGCCGCATCGCCCACGCCCCGGCCGCCCGCCCCGACCTCCACCACCGCCCCAGCACCCACCGAAACAACAGTGCCAGCGTCCGCGCCCGTGCAGCAGTCCGCACCACCACCGCCCGCCGCTCCGGCGGCGCAGGAGCCAGCTCCTCCCCTGCCGTCGCCGGAGACCCCGCCACCCACCGCCACCGTCGCCGCCGCCCCGCCCACGCCCGCCCCCAGCACCACGCCCCTCATCCCGCCCGACTTCACCTACCCGGGCGGCGGAGGAGGAGACGGAGGAGGCGGAGGCAACGACATCCCCCTCCCCGGAGGCGGCTACTGACCGGCCGCGATTGACCGTCCCGGCACAGCCCGCCACAATCCCGACGCATAGCGCGGTCGGCTGATGGAGGCGTTGGCATGACGACGGTGATCCGCAACGGCACCCTCATCGACGGCACCGGGGCTGACCCCGTCCCCGCCGCCTCCGTCGTCATCGACGAAGGCCGCATCGTCCGCGCCGGCCCGAACATCGACACGCCCCGCGATGCGGACGTCATCGACGCCGACGGACGCACCATCATGCCCGGCATGATCGACAGCCACGTCCACCTGTACGGCCGCGTGACGAACCTACAGGAGCGCATGCTCACCCCGCCGAGCCTCCAGCTCTTCTACGGCGCCCGCAACGCCCTCCGCACCCTCGAGGCCGGCATCACCAGCGTCCGCGATGCCTCCGGCTCTCCCGTCGGGTTCAAGCTCGCCATCGAGCGCGGCCTCATCCCCGGCCCCCGCATGCGCATCTCCGTCTCCGCGCTCTCGCAGACCGGCGGCCACGGCGACAACACCATGCCCTCCGGCGTGAACACCGGCGGGCGCAGTCTCCTCGGCCCCGAGTGGCCCCACACCGTCGTCGACGGCCCCGACGAGGTCCGCCGCGCCGTCCGCGAGCTCCTCCGCGCCGGCGCCGACTTCATCAAGCTCATGTCCACCGGCGGCGTCATGTCACCCGCCGACGAGCCCTCCCACACCCAGTTCACCCCCGAGGAGATCGCCGTCATGGTCTACGAGGCGCGCGCCGCCGGGAAGACCTGCATGGCCCACGCCCAGGGCACGCAGGGGATCAAAAACGCCGTCCTCGCCGGCGTCGAATCCATCGAGCACGGCATCTGGCTCGACGATGAGGTGATGGCCGAGATGAAGCGCCGGGACACCTTCCTCGTCCCAACCCTCGTCGCCCCCATCTGGGTGCTCCGCCACTCCGAGCGCGCCCCGGGCAGCGTCCTCCCCCAGTCCGTGCGCAAGACGAAAGAAGTCATGGCCGACCACCAGGACAGCTTTAGCCGGGCCGTCCGCGCCGGCCTCCGCATCGCCATGGGCACCGACAGCGGCGTCGGACACCACGGCTCCAACACCGAGGAGCTGGAACGCATGGTCGAAGCCGGCATGACCCCCATGCAGGCCATCGTCGCCTCCACCAAGACCGCCTCAGAGTGCATCCACATGCAGCAGGACGTCGGCACCATCGAGCCCGGCAAGCTCGCCGACATCCTCGTCGTCGACGGCGACCCGCTCGCGGACATCAAGCTCCTCCAGGACCGCGAGCGCCTCGCCCTCATCATGCAGGCCGGCCGCGCCCACAAGAACACCCTCACCACCCGCGCCCCCGTCGGCGCCTGACCCCACCGCGTCCGCCCTCCCCGCCCCCTTCGAAGCGAGAGCAGGCGGCGGCTCGCCCACGATGGCTTCGTAGAACGCCCGGAAGATCTTGTTGTGCCGCCGGGCCGCCGTGACCCCGACGTAGTCGTCCACCCCGATGCGCCGCTGGAAACCACGGACCACGCGCGCCACATGACGGTAGTCGAGGCTGCCCCGGTACTCTTCGATGATGCGGTCCACCATCCCCTGCAGCTCCTCGCTGACCGGACGGTCGTAGAGCAGACGGACGCTCGCCACGATGATCTCGCGGAACGCCGCCCCACCCTCCCTCCGGTTGCGCCCCAGCCGCAGCAGCACAGCGCGCGTCTCCGGGTTGGCCAGCAGCGCCGTGATCACCCCCCGCGCCCGCCGCGAATAAGCGCCCGTCTTCAGCGCATTCAGGTTCCCCCGCGGCGCCCCCGCCCCCCGCCGCCGCCCTCCAGCTGGCATCGCCCGGCCCTCCTTCGCCCCCCGAGCCTGGCCGAGCGAGCGCGGAAGTCCCAGCCACTGATGTCACCCTGCGCCCATAACCTGCGCTCACGCGACTCCAACACACCTCGTAAGCCCGACACGTCGTACAGGCGCGTCGGCTCCTCCACTCCGAAGCGCTACATCGGCCTGGAGAGCGGTGCGCCCCTCGAGGCGTTCGAGGAGATTGCGCCGCGCTGGCCCGTCTTCCGCATCACTCAGCCCGACCAGATGCCCTAGCTGGAGCGCGAGACGCGCCTCGAGCCAACGACCCTCGGCCTGGGAACAAGCCCGGGCTTCTGCAAAGCTGCTCCAGATTCGAATGTGGCGCGGTGCGCGAAGGTCGCACGCGGTGGCGCCAGAAGCACGAGATCATCTAACGGGATGACGAACAGGTCGATCACGGCGACGAACCGTAGCGGGTCGAGGGCGAGGGCGTCTGTAAAATCGCGCGACGATCTTATGGATACCTCCTCGACGCGCGGGTACTGGCAGCCAAGCTGGCGACCGAAGGTCGAAGGAGGAACGATCATCGACCTTTCTGCCTAGCGGCGAGCGACGTATCCTCTGCGCATACCATCGATGGGAGTCTGATCTATGTCACTTGGAATAGCTTTCAAGGGCCCGGAGGGGATCGTGCTTGCGGCGGACAGCCGCGTCACGCTTATGGCTCAGCTGGCGCAGCCTGGCGGGCAACCGCCACTACTTGTGCCCTCGACGTTCGATAACGCGACCAAACTACTGCGGGTGCAAGGCCAGTCACATGTAGGGGCAGTGACCTACGGCCTCGGCGCAATTGGTCAGGCCGAACCTCGTACGGCGCACAGCTACATCCCCGAGTTTGAGCAGCAACTTGCCGGCACGAATCGGTTAACGGTTCAAGACTTCGCTACCCGGCTCTCGGACTTTTTCATGGAGAAGTGGCAAGCTCAGAACATGCCGGCTGCGGGACAGGGTCAGGACATGGTCTTTCTAGTCGGTGGTTACGATGAAGGTGCGCCATACGGACGAGTGTTCGAAGTGTTCATTCCATCGAGGCCAGTCCCGCACGAGCAGCATGGAGGTGCCGGGGAGTTCGGACTTGTTTGGGGGGGCCAACGTGAGTACGCAGATAGACTAATCCAAGGTTTCGATGGCAACCTGCCCGCCTTAGTTCAGGCTTTCACTCACGGGGACGATGCTCAAAGGGAGGCCTTGCGGCTAGACCTTCGCGCGAAGCTTCAGGTCCCGGTACCCTTCGCCTTTCTCCCGCTACAGGACTGTGTCAATTTGGCCATTTTCCTTATTCGGACAACCATCATAATGCAACAATGGATCGTGGGCGTCAGGGGGGTCGGCGGTGCCATCGACGTAGGTGTCATCACTCAGACTGATGGCTTTAGTGAAGTCCAACGCAAGAAGATCACGGGTCAAGACGGCTACGCGTGAGAGGACGGACCATGTTGGAAAATAGCGAAGCCCGAACCGCGGACTGGATCGGACGAGTTCAGGGAGCCGTTATCTACGCGTACGATGTTGCGTTAGCAGCCAAAACCGACCGGTCGCAAGACGTGATGACATCAACGCAGAACTCTGCTGCGAGTGTACTCCTGACGCTTGCTCCGCCCAGAGATTTGATCGGTGACTACGCCTCTGCCGCGACGAGAATATTCCGGCCTTACACTGGACCAGACGAGGATCTCGGCTTCGACCCGAACGCTCGGTCATAACTCGTACCCCAGCGCAAACGCGATGAATACACGCTTCTACCGGAGCCCGTCCGTGCGACTGGGTCAGGGCGATATATTCGCTGATATCTCAAGTACTCGATTGATTGCGTCGGGGCGCGTCACAGCAGCTGACTTCGCCGGAGCTGATGAATCTGATTTGTGGCGTCGCTTGCCAGGGGACAGCGCAGAACATGTCGGGCAATGGGAGCAGTCGCACGCCATGCTGCTTACACATGGCTGCGAACTCGATAAACCCACGCCTAGTGACGCACTCATGGCGATAGTCCGCCCCATGAGCTCGGTGCCGACCGAGCGTCGCGGCGCCATCCGAGCTGGGAGGGTGAAGCGCGTAATGCCGCTTCCGGAAAACGACGCTCCGTACCTTCCTGAATCGTACGTTGACTTTAGCCGCCTAACGTCCATCGCACCCGACGTCGTGGCATCCGCACGCCGAATCTTGTCCCCTTCTGAGGAACTGCTGTCCGCGCTCTACACGGCAATGACGGTGTACTTCACCCGCCTGGAGCTGGTGCCAGATGTGCAACAGCAAGCGGTCGAGGAAGCAGTGCGGGAAGCGAATACCCCGCAGAGCTAAAGGCTTGACTGCCATGGCGCACTGATAGGGGAGCGCTAAAGCCGATAACTGCGTCGATTTTGCTGCGTTCGTTGATTCTGGCGAACAGCATAGAGGCCGCGCTGGTTGGGAAACAGCTGCTCTACCGCCTGGGCTACTTCCCGCTCGCTTCTCGTCCGTGGCCGGAGGCGTCCTGTGACGATCTAGGTCGCAATGCGGCTTCGACAGTATAGGGGTTAACCCCCTCGGACAAGGAGTCTCGAGCTCGCTTGTGCTTGATCTGAGCCCAACCGTCTGTACTAAATGTCCATCTGCTCCAGATTTCTGGCTCTCAATCCTGGAGGTGCCGATGATGTGGCGACACTTTTTCAAGGGCGCGCTTCTTGCTTCCTTCGTACTTGCTGGTCTCGGTTTGCAAGTCGGTCCGGCCTCGGCGAGCGGTGTCGCCGCCGTCTCCGCCGGCGGTGGTCGGACTTGTGCCCTGACCACAGGAGGTGGCGTTGAATGCTGGGGGTACAACGCCTCCGGCCAGCTAGGTAACAGCACCACCACGGACAGCAGCGTGCCGGTCAACGTGACTGGCTTGACTAGCGGGGTGGCCGCGGTATCTTCCGGCGGAGACCACACCTGCGCGCTCACCACTGGAGGAGGCGTCAAGTGCTGGGGGTCGAACACCACCGGCCAGCTCGGGAACGGGACCACCTGCAGCCCGGCTCCCTGCGGGAGTTCTGTGCCTGTCGATGTGTCGGGGTTGACTAGTGGGGTGACCGCCGTGACCGCTGGCAGCACACCCGAATTCACAAGGGGCCACACTTGCGCCCTGACGACTGGAAGCGGCCTCAAGTGCTGGGGCTTTAACGGCCAAGGCCAGTTGGGGAACGGCACGCTGACGGACAGCAGCGTGCCGGTTGATGTGACTGGGCTGACAAGTGGAGTGGCTGGGGTAACCGCCGGCAGCAGCCACACGTGTGCCCTCACTACCGGCAGTGGCGTCAAGTGCTGGGGCTACAACACATACGGCCAGTTGGGGAACGGGACCATAACGCCGAGCAGTCCGCCCGTTGATGTGATCGGGCTGACGAGTGGGGTGGCCGCTGTCTCCGCAGGCCCACTCGATACCTGCGCCCTAACTACAAGCGGTGGCCTCAAGTGCTGGGGGTTCAACGGTGATGGCCAGTTGGGGAACGGGACCACCACGCACAGCAGCGTGCCTGTTGATGTGACCGGCTTGACTAGTGGGGCGGGCGCGGTGTCCGCCAGCGGCCGCCACACGTGCGCTGTCACCGTGGCGGGCGGTGTGAAGTGTTGGGGCAGCAACTTCGACAGCCAGTTGGGGAACGGGACCACCTGCAGCCCGTATCCCTGTGGGATTTTCGTGCCGGTCGATGTGACCGGTTTGGCCAGCGGAGTCGCCGCAGTCTCGGCTGGCGGCTTGCATAGCTGCGCCCTTACCACGGGCGGTGTCAAGTGTTGGGGCAGCAACTCGAAGGGCCAGTTGGGGGACTGCACGACGACGGACCGGAACACGCCGGTGAGTGTGGTGTTCGCATGCGGGGGCGTCGGAGGCATCGCGGAACAGCCCGACGTGCGGGCACTCACTGCTTCCGGCGGATCAAGCGCCCGTAGCACAAGCTATGCACTGGGTGCGGCTATCCTGGCCGTGGTCGCAGCGATCGGCGGCGGGGGTTGGTACGTGCGCCGGAAGGCGCGCTGACCGGCGTACGCCGGCTCACCGCGATCGTCCAGCTATATGCTGTTCGATTTTCGTGGTAACAGCATAAGTGGACAGTTTTAGGTTCGATCTTTGAAGCTGCGGCACAGCGCGTAGGCGGCGCTGGTTGGGAAGCAGATGCTCCACCGCCTGGGCTGCTCCACTTGGACCTCAGGGCGCGCTCAGGCCACAGACTGTGCCCGGGTCCTTGCCCACCCGCACCCCCCAACCCCCTCCGCTCGATGGACCTCCAAGCGCGGAGCAGGTGCGGCCCACGCCGGACGCCTCCTGGAACTCGGTCATGGGCGAAGCACAGCGGCGCGCCGCAGCGCCTTGATGCGGCCCCCCGGCTTGCGCCACATGGAGCTGGCGTCAGCCCTCATGGCTTCGCCGTGGGTGCGCTGAGCCCCGCCGCCGCCCCACACCGCGGGGCTGACACGAAGGCGTTTGACATCCCCGCGCGGAGGCGTATGCTCTGATCCCCGGGGCGCGCGGGTAGCGCGTCCACCAAGGACCAGCCACTCAAGGAGGAGATGCCCATGCCCAAGTACGTCGTGCTCTACCGCTTCACCACCCAGGGCGCCACGAACATCACCGAGACAGTCAAGCGCGCCCGCCAGAGCCGTATGGAGAACGAGCGCCGCGGCTTCAAGACCGACGCCCTCCTCTGGACCCAGGGCCCCTATGACCTCGTCGCCATCATCAACGCCCCCTCCGAGGACGCCATGATGGGCGCCATGATGAACATCGTCGGCGCCGGCAACGTCTCCAGCACTACCATGCGCGCCTTCGACGAGAACGAGATGGGGAAGGTCATCGCCGGCGCCTCCGGCGGAGCCGCCCGCGCCGCCGCCGCCAAGCCCGCCGCCAGGCCGAAGGCCCGTGCGCGCAAGAAGTAAACTCCGCGGGGAGGGGCGCGCACACCGCCCCTCCCCCGGGACCCTCTCCGTTCTCCGGGGCAATCAGAGAAGTGCCCCCTCCCTCGAATCTGTAAACCCCCAGAACCCCCCGATTTTTTTCGGGACAGCACAACAATCAGACAGCGCCATTCCCCGCCCCCCGGCGCTCCCCTACCATGTCCAAAGACCCACGTGAGAGGCTGGCCGTGCGCAAGATCTTCGACATCCACATGCACTTCCCCCGCAACTGGGAGAAGCCCGGCGACGACCCCACCCCCCTCGTCGAGGACCTGTACGAGCAGGCGGTCGCGGCCGGCGTCACCCGCGCCAACTTCCTCTGCGGCGGCCGCTTCGGCATCTCGCACGAGGACTCCATCAAGCACGCCCAGCGCCACCCGGATCTCTTCCTCCCCAGCGCCATGATCGACCCCGAGACGACCACCCCCGAGCGCGTGGCAGAGCTGCGCGACATGGGCTACCGCGGCCTGAAGATGATCGGCGTCCGCCGCGACTACGACACCGAGGACTACTTCCCCGTCTACGAGAAGGCCCAGGAGCTGGAGATGCCCATCCTCTTCCACCTCGGCGTCATCGGCGGCGGCCTCGACTACTCGATCACCCACCCCCGCCGCGATGCCCAGGCGGCCGAGAGCTACCGCCGCTGGCAGGAGTTCGCGCGGCAGGGCGGCCGCAACGTCTCCGCCATGCGCATGCGGCCGTTCCACCTCGACACCATCGCCAACAACTTCCCCCACCTCAAGCTCATCGGCGCCCACCTCGGCGGCACCGGCAACTACGACGAGACGTCCTCTGTCGCCCGGTGGCGGCACAACGTCTTCTTCGACATCAGCGGCGGCACCACGATCGAACGCCACGCCCTCGAGCGCCGCCTGATCGGCGAGGAGATCGGCTACGAGAAGCTCATCTTCGGCTCCGACACCGCCCCGGAGAAGATCGCCGAGCACATCCGCCGCTGGGACACAATCTTCGACCTGCTCGACGCCACCGACGACGAGCGCGAGCGGGTGTGGTGGAGGAACGGGGCCGAACTGTACGGCGAAGAACCCGCCGACTGGATCCCCTCGAAGTAGCTCGCCGCGAACTCTCCAGCCTCAATCAAGTCTATACATTATGTCGAGTCTAGATTCGACGCCGCTCCATCTGATTGACACCCCTCCCCCTCGTGGCTAAGATCGCCGCGTCCTGAAGGGACTGGTACACGCCCCGGCTCCGGGGCGTTCGCGTGTCCCCCGAGGCGGACTCCTATGGCATCATCTCCCACGCTCGAACGGAGCGCCTCCTCGCTCCGCGACGACGTTCCGGTCTCCAGCCTCCGGGGCTCTCGGGCTGGGCGCATTCCTCTGCTGGCGCTGGTCTTCACGCTGGGGCTGGCGCTGTTCATCACCATTGACCCAGCGCGACCGTGGCTGCTCCTAGCGCTCACCGCCATCATGGGGCTTGGCGCCGACGGCATCGTCCGCCCTCACCCGCGCGGCGACTTCCACACGGTCGCCGACACGGCGCCGTTCCTCTTCCTGCCGGTGCTGTTCACGCTCTCGGCGGGACTCTTCCTCGAGGACGTAGTGCTGGGCTACTGGGCCGTGCCTGCTGTGCTGGGCGCCGGGGCGCTCATGGCCGCGATGCTACACGCGGAACACGTTTCGGTCGAGCCGGGCGACCCGGCGTTCCCGACTGCACGCTTCATGCTGAACGTGGTCACGTATCTGACGGCGTTCGGGTTCTACGCCGTCGTCTACGGGTTCGACGTCGACCTGCTGCCGGCGGCCTTCGCTGTTGGCCTCACCAGCATGCTCCTTTCGGTCGAGATCTTCCGGGAGGCGGAGGCCGACCCCATCCGGAGCCTCGTCTTCGCCGCGATCATTGGCGTGATCGCCGCGGAGGCCCGTTGGGTGCTGTACTTCGTCCCTCTCGATGGATTCCTGGCCGGCATCTTCATCATGCTCGTCTTCTACCTGACGACAGGCGTCATCTCGCACTATCTGACGGACCACTTGGACCGCGGCGTCCTCGGGGAGTTCGCGCTGGTGTGGACGGCCGGGCTCGCGATCGTCATAGCCGGTGGCGTCTTCGCGTGACACGTCCTGGAGGAGGGCGCCTGTCCTCAAGCGCATACCGAAAAGAACGTGTTCGCGTTCCTTACGCGGGAAGCGAGCGCGAACATCGACGGCATTTGATGACGAGGCAGTGACGGTTGGTAACGACGCCGTTCCGAGCCGGCCGGCGGGCGTGCTACGATAGCGATCCGGGTCGGGGCGTGGCGCAGCCCGGTAGCGCACCTGACTGGGGGTCAGGAGGTCGCTGGTTCAAATCCAGTCGCCCCGACCATTTCCCTCCCAAGTCACATCAGCCACAGCCATCAGAGGAGCGTAGTCGTCTCGTGGCACGATGCGCCTGATGCCCTGCTCATCGAGCAGCACCTCGGCGAAGACCTCGTCGACAAGCTCCGCTCTCCGCTCCATGCTCACTCCTGGATGGAGCCATAGCTCGCCGAGGTCCTGCAGTAATTCAGCCGCGCGTTCCAGACTCTCGGTGCGGGGGACATCGTTGTGGATTCCTAGCGCGCTGAGTGCTCGCTGGATCCGGTCACGCTCGCGGATGTACTCCGGTCGGCCGAGGTCGCCCCACGTGTAGAGTTCCTTCTGCTTGATAAGCGCCCGTTCCAGTCGCTTCCGCGCTACTTCGTCAGAATGGACCGGGGTCTGAGGCGCCGAGACGGCTCTCAGGCATTGGGCCCGCCAGTCTTGAGGCCGGCTCAACCGGCTGGTCAGCAACCCGGCCATCTGCTCCTCGACGGCATCGGCCTGGAACGAATCGCGAGGCCCGAGAATGCGACGAGGGCCGCACTGAGAAGAATCCTCTCGAGGTGGCTCAGCTCGATGTCAGAACCTAGGCCGAAGCCGGAGGGTGCAGGTCAACGCTCGTCGATGGTGATGGAGCGAATGACGCTCGACTCGACCGCTTCCTCGCCCGCATCTGGGTTGCGTGGTTCGAGGCGCTCCAGCACGTCCAGGCCAGAGACGACGCGCCCGAACACCGTCGATTCGCCGTCGAGCGCGGGTTGCCGAACCAGGGCGAAGAAGAACTGGCTGCCGTTGTTCGGCGCGCCCGCCTCCGACGGCCTGGCCATGGCGAGCATCCCCGCCTCGAACGCCGCGGTCGACGGCTCGAACGGCAGCTCGTAACCGGGCCCGCCCAGCCCGGTACCGGTGGGATCACCGCCCTGCGCGACGAACCCCGGGATCACGCGATGAAAGCCGACGCCGTTGTAGAAGCCCTCCCTGGCAAGGAAGACGAAGTTGTTGACGGCCTGGGGAGCTGCCTCGGGCAGCAGCTCCACCACAATCTCTCCCCGCTCCGTCGTGATGGTGGCGGTATACGACTTGGCGGGCTGGATCAGCACGCCGGGTGGGGCCGTGTACTGCTGAACGGTACGCAAAGGCGCACTCTCCCCGTCAGGCGGCTCCGGCGTGCGCCGGACCACACCCTCGCCACGGACGCCGCCACGGTCTCCGCCGCCGGCACCTCCATGCGTGACCACGGCACCGCCGCCCGAGACGGACAGTGCGTATCCGCCGACCAGGCCAACCGCGCCGATGATGGCGAACAGCCGGAAGTTCGAGAATACCCGAAACGCGCCTCGCGGCTTGATGTTCGCCGCGGCCGCGCTCACGCGGGGGTTGTAGAGCTTGCGCCTGCGTGGCGCCTGGGCGATCCGTCGGCGTGCCATGTCCTTCCTTCCGCGGGGTGTTGGGTAGCCTAAAGCGGGTGAGCCGGGCGGTTCCGTGAGCCCGGTCACACTCCGCAGACGCCCGGCGTGGTTCCGGGTGATCGTGATCACGGAGGGTACAGATCCGGTGGGTCGCTAGACTGCTGGACGATCATGCGCAGGGGAGGCGGGATGTCGGCGGCGAGTAAGCAGTAGTGTTCCAGGTGCGGGCGCGGCAGGCCGCGCTACGCTCTTCGCGGCGGGCCTGTCCGCTGCACGCGTTGTTTTCTCACGGCGCGGTCGGTGGTCCTGCGAGGCCTGGCGACGGCTGCCGTCGTCGGCACGGTGCTGACCGCCATCAACCAGCCTGCCACGTTTGTCGGCAAGTGTCCTTGATGCGCGCACTGCGCGTGATCCTCACGTATGCCGTGCCGTACTCGTCACGACAGGGGCATGCTGGGCAGCGCGGGACTTGCTGGCAGCGCTGGTGCGCGCGACGGCTCAGCAGCGGCACGGTGAGCCGCAGGTCTCAGATGCCGAACGCCGCGTTGAGCCGGCGCACGGTTCGGAGGAAGCGGCTCTCCAACTGCTGGTACGTCGCCTCACCGCCGAGGGCCATGAGTTCGAACGCGTACGTAGGATACGCCTGTATGGCGTCGACGAGGCCGGGGGTCATCGATTCCCGCCGTCGCACAAGCGATCCCAGACAGCCCGCGACCTCCCCGGCTCCGGGCGCAAGCAGATGCGCACCCAGCAGGCGGTGCGATCGGTCGCTGATGAGCACCAGTTCGCCCTGTTGGGCGCCGTCCGCGCGAGCGCGGTCTGAGGCCGTTAGCGGGCGGCGGAAGACCAGGGTTCCGCCCTCTCCGAATTGCGCCCGCGCCTCTTCGCTCGTCAGCCCTGCGTGGGTCAGCTCGGGGTCGGTGAATGTCGCCCAGGGCACAGTCTGCGGCGCCTTCTTCGACAGGGGATAGAACATGTTACGGAGCGCGATTGACGCTTCGGCCACAGCCGAGTGCGTGAAGGGAAAGCGTCCGGCAACGTCGCCGGCCGCGTAAATCGACGTTGCGTGCGTGCGCAGCCGGTCGTCGACCACGATGCCCGCCGCACGCGTTTGTACGCCGGCAGCGTCCAGCTGCAAGTCCTCGACATTGGGGCGGCGGCCGGCGGCGACCAGCACGGCCTCGGCTTCCCACGCGGCGGGCTCGCCGTCCGCCGTCCCGGTCAGCACGCGCACCGCACCACGGCGGTGGGCACGTTCCACCCGCGCGGACTCCACGATGCACACGCCCTCGCGTTCCAGAACGTCGCGCAGGCGGGCGCGCAGCAACGGCTCCTCACGCGGCAGGATGGTGGGAAGCTGTTCGAGGACGGTCACGTCGGCCCCGAGGCGCGCGCACGCCTGTGCGAGCTCCACGGCGATCGGACCACCGCCGACGATGAGCAGCGAGGACGGGAGACCGTCGAGCGAGAAGAAGTCTCCGGGCGTGAGGAAGCCGGCCTCCTGCAGGCCGGGAATACCGGGCACTGCCGGCCGTGAGCCCGTGCATATCAGCACGCGGCGGGCTGTCACGCGGCCTGCGTCTAACCGGAGCGTGTGTTCGTCGGCAAACGCCGCAGCCGCGAAGCGCACATCGACGCCAAGCGCACGAAGGCGGTCGGGGCTGTCGGTCGTGGCGGCCAGGTTCTGCTGCACGGCGTGCACGCGGGCCAGCACGCGCCGCGAATCTACCGGCGCCGTCGACGGTACGATCCCCCACGCCTCCGCGCAACGGACCTGGTGGGCCACACGCGAGGACGCGATGAGCGTCTTGCTCGGCACGCAGCCCGTCCAGAGACAGTCCCCGCCGACGCGGTCCCGCTCCACGAGCAGGACCCGCAGGCGCATGTGCGCAGCCACCTCGGCGGCAGCCATCCCCGCCGAGCCGGCGCCAATGATGGCGAGATCGTAGTCGTACGTCATGACTGGATACGGTCGATGAACACCGCACCGGCGTTTCCCGGCCCGGCGTGGGCGCCAATACTCGGGCCGACGACGTAATCGATGACCTCGCCGACGCCGGGGATGCGCGCCACCTCGGCGCGAAGGGCGCCGGCGATCTCGGCTGCCGCTCCGTGACCGATACCGACGCGCAGGGGGCCACGCGCGTTCTCCGCCGCCTCCCGCACGTGAGACGCCATATGTTCGACCGCCTCGGGCACGTTCGCCGCGCTGCCGACGACCCGAACCGCTCCTTCGCGCATGGCCAGGACGGGGATCGCGACGGCCGCGGCGCCGGCCTCCAGCCGGCCGCCCCGCCGGAGCAGGTCGAGGCCTTTGACGATGAATGTGTTGCCCACTCGCGACGAGGCGCCGTCGGCGTACGCCTGCATGCGCCCGGGGTCCTCGCCGCGCTCGAGCGCCTTGAGCAGCTCCCACACCACCAGACCCTCCGCGAACGACGCTTGTCCCGTATCGACGACGGTCACCGGGACCGGTGCCGCCGCCGCGGCCAATCTCGCGGACTGGACCGTGCCGGAGACGGCCGCCCCGATGTGCGCCGAGACCACCGCCCGCGCGCCGCCTTCGGCGCAGGCGCGATATGCGTCCAGCAGCTCGCCGGGAGATGGCTGGGACGTGGTCGCGCTCGCACCGGATGCGAGGCGGGCATACAGCGTCTCGGCGTCGATGTCGAGGCCCTCGCGATAGCTGCAGCCGTCGATGGTCACGGTCAGCGGGACCACGCGTACGCCGTACCGCGCGCTGAGCGCTGACGGCAGGTACGAGGCCGAATCGGTGACGACCGCGATGTCGCGGATCATACGTTGACTCCGGTGAGCTGCAGGCTCGCGTCCGGCGCGCTCGCCGTAGGCGACCCACCGGCCACCATGCGCCAGGCGATAACGGCGCTGGTCGCCGCCGCGTACGCGGGAAGCCCCCACGACGGCCTGGGCCCCCACAGGTTCGGCAGACGCCAGCGCCACCAGACGAGCGAAGCGAGCGTGAAGGCGGACGACGCGGCGACCACCGCGAAGTTCGCATCCCCGCGCGAGAGCCGCACCAACGCCGCGGCGACGGTGGTGTCGATCGGCGTGTAGGGCGGAAAGCAGACGAGCGCCGTGCCGGCGCTGGTCGCCACGCCCTTGCCCCCTCGAAACCCGTTCCAGAGCGGCAGGCAGTGCCCGATGACGGCCGCAGTCCCGGCGACGTAGGCCCCGTCCTGGCCGGCGAGTCGCCTGCCCGCGATACATGACAGTGTCCCCTTCACGAAGTCAGCGACCATGACGCCGAGACCCCACCGCGTGCCCAGCACCCTGGCGGCGTTCAGGCCGCCCGGGTTTCCGGTCCCCGCAACCCGCAAGTCGGCCGGGCGCGAGCCATCTCGCCGCGCCTTGATCCCGGCGGCAAGGTCAGCGCTCGGCAGCGTGCCCGCGATGTAGCCGGCAAGCGCGGCACCGCCAAATCCAGCAGCGGACTTCAGCACGAGTCCATGCTGCCGGAGGTCACGGCGGACCGATGTGATCGTGATCACCAAGTTCGTGCGCAAACCCGTGCATCGGTGATCGGGCTCACCGATGCGGGCCAGCATGGCGCCGATGATGCACACGTGCTGACGGAAGGTTGGGTCGACTATCTCAATGGACCCTGGGGATTCGGCTTCGCGTTCGCCGCCGGTGTGCTGTCCTTCCTCTCGCCCTGCGTGCTCCCGCTCGTGCCCGCGTATTTGGCCCACCTGACGGGCTCCACCGGAGCCGGCGGCGGGCGCCATCGCCGCGAGATGGTGCTGCACGGGGCCGGATTCGTGGCGGGGTTCACCGTCGTGTTCACCTTCCTGGGCGCCTCCATAGGACTGTTCGGGTACCTCATTCGCGACAGCCTCCCGACGTTCGAGCGCATTGCCGGACTGTTTCTCATCGTCATGGGGCTGAATCTCATCGGGGTGATCCGCGTGCCCTGGCTCTATCGCACCTACACGCTACAGGGTGTAGCCGCGGCTCCACCGGCGGCAGCGACTCCCGGTGGCAGCACGGTCTCCTTCGGCGAGCGCGGCTGGATGCTGGGCGGACTGCCGTACCTGCGGTCGTTTGGCGTGGGCTCGGCCTTCTCGGTCGGCTGGACACCGTGCATCGGGCCGGTGCTGGGCGCCATCCTGACGCTCGCCGCTTCCTCCAGCACGGTGGCGCACGGCGCATACCTGCTGCTCGTCTACTCGCTGGGGCTCGGCTTACCGTTCATGCTCACGGCGCTGGCGTTCGTGCCGGTGACGGCGTTCCTGCGCAGGATCCGGGGCGCACTGCCGATCCTCGAGGCGGCCACCGGGGCCCTTGTGGTCTTCGTCGGGGTCTTGATCTTCGCCGACCGCCTGACGATTTTCAATCAGTACTTCGACTTCTTCGGGTTCAGCCAAATCTAGCCGGCTGATCCGTCGGCGATGGCCTGCAACCGGGCCGGGTTGACCACGCGGATACGCTCCCGCCCCATTTCCAGGATGCCGGCCGCGCGCAGCTCGTTGAGCGACCGCGTTGCGGTCTCCCGGTGCGTCCCCGCCCGTTCTGCCAGATCCTGGTGGGTGAGGCCCCGGATTTCGCCCTGTTCATCGCGCAGCGAGAGGAGGAGCGACGCGAGACGGGCCGCCACGCTCCGGAACGCGAACTGCTCGAGCGCGCCCTCGAGGTCCTGCACGCGCCGGCCCACCATTTCGAGCAGGGCGATGGCGAACGCCGGCCGGGTCGTGATGAGCGTCTCTACGTCGGAACGCGACATCACGCAGAGCGTGCAGTCCTGCGCGGCCTCCGCGAACGAGTCGTACATCCCCTGGCCGATCAGTCCCATCTCGCCAAAGACGGCGCCCTCGCCCAGCGAGCCGATGACGAGACGCTTGCCGTCAGGGGCGATGCGGTAGAGCTGGACCGCGCCCTTCTTGAGGATGAAGAGCACCTCACCAGACTCACCGGGCGTGTAGAAGACGCGGCCCGACTTGCACGTCGTCATCGTCGTCATGCGGTCGAGTTCGGCCAGGTCGTGGTCGTCCAGGCCGCGAAATAGCTCGTTGGAGGTGAGATAGCCCACTTTGGTGGACCGGCCGGATGGATCCGTCTCGGGCCGGGGCGGTCGCCGCCCCAGCCGGCTCAGGAGTCTCATGTCCGCCATCCTATCAGCCATTGGCCAGCGCGAGCGCCGCCAGTTTCTCGCGGAGCGTCGCTTCGTGGGGGTTCCCCAGCGAGAGCACCGCGCCGTCGAGGAGGTAGGTGGGGACCGCGACGACCGCATCCGGCACGTCGCCGGGCGCCAGCGAGCCGATATCGATGAGCCGCACTTCGATGTCCGGGTAGCTCTCGGCGAGCACGTGACCCAGGTCGCGGGCGCGGGAGCAGGCGACACACGGGCCGGCGGACACGTAGATGGACAGCGTGCTCACTGCAAGAGTCTCGCACGCGGCCGGTTGCAGCATATGTGACCTGGATCACGGAAGGAGCCCCAGCCATCCCCGAAAATCGAGATGCTCCGCCAGGGAGGCTGTAGTGGCAGGTACGAAAGCCAAGCGCAAGCCGAAGGCACCAACGCCGTTCTCGACGCGCGTACGCCGCTGGGTGCGGAAGCACACCACGCTCATCGGCTTCCTGGTGGCCGTGCCCATCGTCGCGGGGCTGATCATCTTCTTCACCGACCCCTTCTCGACGCCCACCGCCATCGATGCGGATGGCAGCGAGGTGGAGACGGGTGTGATCCCGACCGAAGGGGCGGCGCCCCGCGAGCGGAGGCCGGCGCCCAACTTCGTCCTCGCCGACTACGAGGGCCAGGCCGTGCGGCTGTCTGACTTCCGGGGGAAGACGGTGCTCGTCAACTTCTGGGCGACGTGGTGCACGACCTGCGAGGCGGAGATGTCGGACATGCAGCGTCTCGCGGCGGAGAACCCGGACGACCTCGTGGTGCTGGCGGTCAACCAGGCCGAGGGCAGGGGCCGGGCGAAGGCGTGGTCAGACGCCCGCGGTCTCACGGCGCTGATCTTTGTGCTCGACAGCCGGGAAGACGTCACCAGCGCCTACAAGCTGCCCAGCGGCCTGCCCCACAGCTTCTTCATCGATGCGAACGGCGTCGTGCGTGTTGTGAAGCACGGCGGCATGCGCTTCGAAGAGATGGACCAACTCCTCGAGGAGACGCGCGTCGCGGCGACAAGCGCGCGCGGCCCATGAATCGATGCGACGAACCGGCCCCATCGCCATCCTCGCCATCGTCCTGCTCGCCGCGGCATGCGGCGGGACTGAGACCGATGAAGACACGTCGGCACCGCAGGACATGGCGGCGGGAGCGGTCGCCGCGGACTTCGAACGCCGGTTCGGCGACGGGACCTGGACGACGGACTTCGGCGCGGCGCGGGCCGGGGCGGACGAGTTTCGCTCCGGCGGCCCCGGCAAGGACGGCATCCCGGCCATCGACGAGCCTCAGTTCGTCGCCGTCGCCGATGTGGACTTCCTGGACCCGCGTGAACCTGTGCTGGCGTTCGCATGGAACGGCGACGCCCGCGCCTATCCGGTCCAGATCCTCATGTGGCACGAAATCGTCAACGACGTGGTGGGCGGCGAGCCGGTGATGGTGACCTACTGCCCCCTCTGCAACTCCTCGGTCGTCTTCAAGCGTACGGTCGCCGGCGTCGTGCACGACTTCGGCGTGTCGGGCCTGCTGCGCAACAGTGACCTCGTGATGTTCGACCGCCAGACGGAGTCGTGGTGGCAGCAGGTCACGGGGGAGGCGCTGGTCGGCGCACGTGCGGGGACAGAACTGGAGGCGCTCCCCTCCTCGACCATATCGTTCGCCGACTTTCAGGCGGCGTTCCCCGAGGGGCGCGTGCTCTCCCGGGAGACGGGCTTCTCGCGGGACTACGGCAGGAATCCCTACGTCGGGTACGATTCGAACAACCGGCCGTTTCTGTTCAGCGGGGAAGTGGACGGGCAGCTCGATGCCGTCGACCGTGTTGTGGCGGTCGAGATCGGCGGCGAGTCCGTAGGCTACGCATTCAGCCGGCTGGAGGACCATCCTGTTGTGAACGACGTGGTGGGAGGCTCGCCGGTCGCGGTGTTCTTCCGCAAGGGGACGCTGTCGCCGTTGGACCGTTCGGCGATCGACGAGTCCGCCGACATCGGCGCGGCTGCCGCGTTCTCGAGGGTCGTCGATGGACGAGAGCTAAGCTTCATCAGCGAAGCCGGCGAGATCAGAGATGTAGAGACGAAGAGCGACTGGGACCTCGCCGGACGCGCCATCGCGGGTGAGTTGGCGGGCGCACAGTTGGAAGCGATCGTCCACGGGAACCATTTCTGGTTCGCGTGGGCCGCCTTCAAGCCGGACACGCGCGTCTGGGCTCCGTAGGAGGACACATGGCGACGTGGGTGGAAGAACTCTACGAAGACACGTTCGACGGTACGCTCGAGGAGCATGACCTCCTCTTCGTCGACTTCTACGCGGACTGGTGCGGCCCCTGCAAGGCGGTGGCGCCTGTCGTCGAACGGGTCGCCCGGGAGTACGCCGGCCGAGTGGCGTTCGGCAAGCTGAACACCGAAGGCAATCCCCTCATCGCACGCCGGTACGGCATCCGCAGCATTCCGACGATGATGGTCTTCGCGCGTGGCAAGCCGGTGAGCCGGGCGGGCGGCTTTCAGCCTGAGACACGTATCCGCGCGATGCTCGACCCACACGCACCACCGCCTCCCGCCGAGCCACCACCACCTGCCCGGTCGGGCGGCCTGCTCTCACGGCTGCTGGGCCGATGATCGACGACGGGCAACCTCGCCGCATCCTCCAGACACGCCCGAGGGATGGCGCATGCGTCTGACGGGCGTGGTCGACTGGAAGCGGATGCTGCTCGCCGCGCCATTGCTCGTCGTTGTGGCGCTCGCTGCGTGGCTCCTGCTTTCGCGCGGCGCAGATGCATCCACGCCGCGAGCGGCGCTGGTCGACACACCGGCCGCGGCCGGCGGCGACGTCGGCGTGCACAAGGGGCAGCTCTCCCGCGACTTCCTCGGCACGGCCCCCGGCGGCGCGACGGTGCGGCTGAGCGAGTTACGCGGACAGCCGACGATCATTAACTTCTGGGCTACCTGGTGTTCGAGCTGTCTCGCGGAGCTGCCGGAGTTCAAGGCGCTGCAACAGGAGCTGGGGACGGAGAACCTGCACATCGTCGCCGTGAACGCCGGCGAGGACTCCCGGACAGCGCAGGACTTTCTGGACTTCCTTGACGTCCCGCAGTTCCGCGTGGCCATGGACCCGACGCTCGTCGTATCCGACGCCTACGGGGTGTACGGCATGCCGACGAGCCTTTTCCTCGACGCGGACGGGGTGATCCGGGCAATCTACGTGGGCCAGCTCTCGAAGGAGCTGCTCAGAGAGTACGTCGCAGCGGCGTCCGAAGGCACGACCGCCGGCGAACCGCCGGCCAAGACGCGCCTCATCACGACCGTCGCGCGTGACCACACCCTCGTCGTCCGGGATCTCGGGGACGGACGCCTGGAGTTCGCCTCGAAGAGTCTGCGGTGCGACGACACCTACTGCTCGGATCCGGCCATCGCCGCGCTGGCGGATGCGGGCGGCACGGACGTCATCGAACGGTATCTGGACGAAGATCCGGCGCGCATCGTCGTCTCGTCCGATGCAGTCCGCGAGGAGGTTGCGCAGGCCCTCGCGGACGCGCTGACCGCGCTCGGAGACCCGCTCTACGAGCGTCCGCTGGAGATCGTTTACAGGTAAGGCTCCGAACATCAGCGAGACCCGAATCCCCCCGCGCAGCCAAGCTGCACGCACGCACCATCAAACAATGGTGTTTACACCACCACCAAGAGCTTGGAGGGAGGGGACACTTGGGGGTAGGATCGCAACGTGCCGATGCAGGGGCAGTATGAGCCGAGTCCGTGGAAGATCGTCGCTGACCAAGTGGCGCTCTACGAGGCCACGGCTGGCGCCGAGGGTGGGACGCTCCAGGGCAAGCCCGTGGTGATCCTCAGCGCGCGTGGTCGCCACAGCGGCAAGGTACGCAAGACACCCCTGATGCGTGTTGAGCACAACGGGACCTACGCTGTCGTCGCTTCGATGGGTGGTGCTCCGAAGCATCCGGTTTGGTACCTCAACCTCATCACCTCGCCAACGGTGATGTTGCAGGACGGGCCGAACGTGTACGACGTGAGGCCCCGTGAAGTACAGGGGGACGAGAAGGCGCGCTGGTGGGCGCTGGCTGTGGCCGCTTGGCCAGCGTACGCGGAGTACCAGGCCAAGACGGAGAGACAGATACCCGTGGTCGTCCGGGAGCCGATCGGATAACTACGAGCCCCGCCTCGCGTTGGACGATCTGCAGCCTAGAGACACGAGCGCGGCGGGAGGCAGCCCTTGTGTCGCGGGTATCGAACTCCTGGGCCGGTGCCGGTCATGCGCTGCCCCCTGAAAAGCTGACCATTCTTTGTGGGAGTCGACTGGGGTAAGAA
>JBBDXE010000005.1:0-8844 GCA_040902505.1 Dehalococcoidia bacterium
CCCTCGCCCTTCCTGTGACGAGAACTCCCTGCGGGGCGCCATCGTATGCTCCCTAGCGCCGTCTGTCAAGATCGCTTCAGGCGAATGTTCCATCCGTACGCGCAACGTTCCAGCCGGCCGAGACGGCCGGCGCTTCGATCCCCGGCGACCCAGCGACCGGGAGACCACCCCGGGCCCCGCGGGTGCCAGCACCTTGCGCCCACCTCCGCCCCCCTCCGATACCCACACGAGGAACGGTATGCAGGGACTGCAGCCCGGACGAAGGCGGCTGGCGCGGCTCTCCCTTGCGGGGGCCGCGCTCAGCCTCTTCGTCGCCCTGGCACTCCCTTCCCCGCGCGCCTCCGCGGCGCCCTCCGGCACCTTCTCCATGAGCCCCTCCGCCGCCACGATCGACGTCGGCGACAGCATCGCCCTCACCCTCGAAATCGATGACGGCGAAGACGTCCACGAGGTGCACGTCCGCGTCTCCTACGACCCCACCGTCGTCGCCGTCGTCGATGCCGATGCCGGCGCCTCCGGTGTGCAGGTGCTCCCCGGCGTCTTCCCCGGTACCGCCAGCGACGGCGATGTGCTCGTGAACGACGTCAGCGCCGGCGAGATCGACTTCCGCTACGTCCTCGACGGCTCGTTCGAGGTCGACGGCAGCGGCACCGTCGCCACCGTGCAGTTCCAGGCCCTCGCCGACGGCGACGCGGACCTTGCGTGGACTCTCGCCGAGCTGACCGACGCATCCGCGAGCACCACGTCACCGCTCGCCTACGCCGCGAGCCTCAGCGTCGGAACCGCCGCCCCCGCCGCGACCGCCACCTCGCCGGCCACCGCCACGCGCACGCCGTCCGCTACCCCCAGCCCCGGGACGCCCTCGGCGACGCGCACTCCCACAGCCACCCGCACCCCCACCACCGCCGCCACGACGACCCCCGGCGCTCCGCCCGCCAGCGCCATCGAGCCCACGTCGACGGCCGCCATCACCGTCCTGCAGGACAGCAACGCCCCCCGGCCCCGGACGGGCGGCGTCGACCCGACCCAGGCGTCACGCGCTGAGGGGCTGCCGGGCGCCGGCAACAACGGCCCCACCATCCAGTGGTGGCGCTGGACGTTCTTCGCCGCCGCGCTGATGCTCGGCGTCGCCGGCTGGTTCTTCACGTTCGCGCTCCACCACGGCGACCGCGACGTGCTCCTCCTCGACCGCTTCGACCGCCGCCGTCGCCGCACCTACTGATACGTCACTTCGCCTGCGAAATCCGCAACGATCGCCGCGTGGTGCCGCGGGCGGCCGCAGAGGATAATGGCCTCCTCGCCGGATTGCGGCGACGGAGGCAGCATGGACTTCAACCCATTCGACCCGGCGTTCCGTCAGGACCCCTACCCGAAGTACGCGGAGTTGCGCCGCGAGGCGCCCGTCTATCGCCACCCCGCCATGGGCTTCACCGCCGTCAGCCGCTACGACGGCGTGGTCCACGTCCTCATGAACCCCAACCTCTTCTCGTCGAAGGCCATCGACCTCAACATCGACGGCAATCCCACCCGTACGGTGATCAACACCGACCCGCCGCTCCACACGTCGATGCGCAACCTGGTGAACCGCGCCTTCACGCCCCGTATGGTCGCGGAGCTGGAGCCACGCATCCGCGAGATCACGGCCTCGCTGCTCGATGCCGTGGTGGAGTCCGGCGAGACTGACCTCGTGCGCGACCTGGCCATCCCGCTGCCGGTGGCCATCATCGCCGGGCTGCTCGGCATCGACGATGACCGCCATGACGACTTCAAGCGCTGGTCGACGGTCTTCATCGGCACCGCCCCGGGGGAGGATGGCGAGCGCGCCCGCCAGGACCAGATCTTCGAGGAGGCGCGCGCCTACTTCCGCGAAGTGATCGATGCCCGCCGCCGCCAGCCGGGGAGCGATCTCATCAGCGCGCTGGTCGCCGTCAGCGGCGATGACGAGGAGCATCTCCTCGGCCCCAGCGACCTGCTGGCGTTCATCGCCCTCCTGCTCGTCGCTGGCAACGAGACAACCACCAACCTCATCGGCAACGCCGTCCTCGCGCTGCTCGACCATCCCGAACAGCTCGAGATGCTGCGCCGCGACATGTCGCTCCTCCCGAACGCCGTCGAGGAAGCGCTCCGCTACGAGTCGCCGGTGCAGAACCTCTTCCGCACCGCCACGGAGGATACGGAGATTGGCGGCGTGCCCGTCCCGAAGGACTCGGGCGTTATCCCCATCTACGCCTCCGCGAACCGCGACGACGCGAAGTTCCCCGACGGCGATCGCTTCGACATCACCCGCAACACGCAGGGGCATGTGGCATTCGGCCACGGCGTGCACTTCTGCCTCGGCGCCCCCCTCGCCCGCCTCGAGGCGAAGGTCGCGCTCGAGCAGGTCATCCTGCGGATGCCTGGGCTGCGCCGCGAGCCGGGGCGCCCGGAGTGGTTCATGCACGCGCCCTTCCTGCGCGGCCTCGTCACCCTGCGCCTCTCCTTCGCGCCCACGGCCGCCGGGGCCGCCACCGTCCCGGCGGGCGGGTAGGCGTTCGCGCCGCTGTCCGCGTAAGCCCCTAATGGTCACCACCGAGCGGCACCGGTGAGGCCGCCCCCTTCCCGTTATCAGGCTCCCGCATCTCCCACCTCTGCGTACGGAGAACCTCCAGCCTCGCCCTCTCCGCGCCGATCCTTCAGGGAGGGAGGGAGACCCATGGCTGCCGAACCCGCGCGCGTGTCCCAGTCCGAGCACGCCCCCGACGTGGCCCTGACCGCCCCCAGCGGCGAGCAGGTCCGCCTCTCGACCCTCTACACCGAGCGTCCGCTCGTGCTCGCCCTCTTCGGCGATCTCGTCAACCCCTTCACCGGCGACCACGCCGCTCAGCTCCGCGACGCCCACGAGGCATTCGAGCGGCTGGACGTCGACGTGATCGCCGTGGCGTCCGCGACCACCGCCCAGGCCGTCGCCTTTCGCGAGCAGCTCTTCCTCTCGTACCCGCTGCTCTCCGACGAGGGCCGCAACACCTACGGCGCGTTCCACGTCGAGGCAAGCGGCACGTTCGTCGTCGACACCCAGGGACTGGTGCGGTTCGCGCACCGTCCGACCAACCTCGCCGACTATCCGCCGACGACGATGCTCTTCGCCGTGTGCTCTGAGATCACCGGGGTAGAGGTCGAGCCGCCGCCGCCCGCCCGCATCATCGAGCTGGGGGCGGAGATGGCCGGATACACCTCGACGGCCGGCCAGCCGGCATCCGTGGCCAACTACACCTGCCCGAAGTGCGGCTACGCCGCCTGCGAGCGCCAGCAGGTCTCGACCGCCAGCGGCATGCTCTCGCGCATGTTCAACCTGCAAAACCGGCGCTTCATGGCTGTCATCTGCAACGGTTGCGGCTACACCGAGCTGTACCGCGAGAACAGCAGCGCCGCCTCGAACGTCGTCGACTTCCTGACGAACTGACGGAGAGGCTCAGCCCGCCTGTCGGCGCCGCCGCAGCGCCTCTTCGATGTCAGCCGGCGCGGGTGCGTCCTCCAGCGCGTGTTGCAAGAACTCGTCGAACGCCTGCCGCGGCCGCGCCTGCGGGATCAGCCGCGCGATGGCGCGGCGCCACTCCCCCGCCCCCCGTCCTGTGATCACTGAGAGGCTCGGCACTCCGGCCGTCAGCTCGAACGTCGCGAAGGCGTTGTCACCGGCGATCCGCAGGCGGTTCCGCCCCGCCTCGTCGCACTCCACCACATCGCGCAGCCAGAACCCCGCGTCGCCGATGAGCGGGTTGTACACCTCCGGCAGGAAGAACAGCCGGTCGGTGGTGAGGATCAACTCCCCCTCCCACCAGCGGGGCGGCGCGTCGCTGTGCAGCCTCGCCGGACTCTCGCGCACCAGGCGCTCGTCCGGGAGCAGCTTCTCCTTGTCGAACCAGCTGCGCACTCGGGTCACGCTCTCAGTATAGGCACTGCGGGCCACAACATATGTGAGAGCCGTCACGCTTGATGCGCCAGGATCATCGCGAGTCCCGCGCGGGCTTAGACCGTTCCTTTCCCGCAGACACTCACGCCGGCAACGCGTACGGCTGCGCCTTCCGCCCCACGAACCCCACCGCTTCGACATAGCCCGCACGCCGCGCCCACCCCGCCAACTCCCCGAAGTTCTCCCCCACCCGTTCCGGCGTGTGCGCGTCCGAGGCGAGCGTGACCGGCAGCCCCAGCCCGTGCGCCCGCTCCAGCAGCGGCATCGCCGGGTAGATCTCCTTGCAGCGCCGGATGCCGTTGCTGTTCAGCTCCAGCGCCGTGCCGGTCGCCGCCGCGCCCGCCAGGAGGGCGTCGTGCATCGGCGTCTCGTCGGCCGGGCGGTGGCCGAACACCTTAGGCAGGTCCGGGTGCGACAGCACGTCCGCCAACCCGCTCTCCGCCAGCTCCCGCACCAGCGCGCCGTACGCCCCCCACGCCTCCGCCACGTCCCGGCGCCCCCACTCGTCGATGAACGTCGAGTCGTCGAACCCCCACGCGCCGATGTAGTGCACCGACCCCAGCACGATGTCCCAGTCGTACGGCGCCAGGATCTCCGCCAGCGCGTCCTCGCGGCCGTGGATCCAGTCCATCTCCAACCCCAGCAGCACCGGCAGCCCGGCGCTCTTCGCCGCCTCAACTGTGCGCACGTAGTCCGCGAGGGTGCCGGACACGTGGTCGCGCCAGTATGTCCCGGCCAGCGCCGCCAGCTTCGCGTCCGGGTCGTCGTCCCACCACCCGTGCAGCTGGCCGTACGCCTCCTCGAACCGGAACAGGTGCTCCGTGAGGGCGATCTGCGCGACTCCGCGCTCCTCCGCGGCCTTCAGGTACTCCTCGATGCGCCCGCGCGTCATCGGCGGCTGCTGCCCGTGCGGTTGCAGGTGAACGTGGCAGTCGATCACCGCAGCCCCATCTCGTCGATCACCGGCTCCATGCCCCGGATCAGCGCCGCCACCCGCTCCGCCGCGTCATCCGCCAGTTCTTCCGTCAGCGCCGCCGCCTCGCTCGTGCGGTGCAGGCGCGTCCAGACCTTCGTCCACTCCTCCAGCTCGTACTCCGGGCCGATGCGCGCTGTGATGTCCGGTGCGCGCAGCGCCAGCAGCTCCGCCGCGCGATAGTTCGCGTCGCGCTCCCCCTCGAAGTGCAGCCCGATCTCCAGCCGCCCGGTCTTGCGCTGCGCCCACACCTCGTAATGCACGTCCGGCGTGCCCCGGTAGTACTGCACGTACCCGAATCGCTGCCGCGTTTCCATCCCGTCGAGGCGCTTCCCCAACCGCGACAGCACGCCCTCGTGCACCAGCGCCAGGAAGTCCCGCACACGCAGGCTCCCCGACGGCCTCTTGGGCGCTCGTCTCTTGTCGCCGGTGGCCGGTTTGAAGCTGGGTGCGCGGCGTCTGACAGGCATGCGCGAATAGTAGCAGCGCCGCCGGCCATACGGGCGGCGGCCTCCTCAGCACTCAGAACTCACAACTCAGAACTACCGCCGCCCCAGTGCGCTCCGGATGTGGTCCACCATCCCCGACGACGCCCCCTCGGCGGCGAGCCGCAGCGCGTTCTTGATCGCCCGCGCGTCCGACGACCCGTGCGTGATCGTCACCACCCCGTTCACCCCCAGCAGCGGCGCCCCACCGTACGTCCCCGGATCCAGCCGCTCCCGCATGCCCAGCAGTGCCGGCCGCAGCACCAGCGCCGCCAGCCGGTACCGCAGCTTCGAGTTGATCGCCGCGCGCAGCTCCCGGAAGATGAAGTCCGCCACCCCCTCTGTCACCTTCACCGCCACGTTGCCGGTGAACCCGTCCGTCACCACCACGTCGGCGCGGTTCCGGTGCACCTCACCGCCCTCGATGTTCCCGACGAAGTTGAGGCCGGCATTCTGCAAACGCCCGTACACCTCCTTCGCGAGGTCGCTCCCCTTCGTGTCCTCTTCGCCGATGTTCAGCAGCGCGATACGCGGGTTCCGGATCCCCATCACCCGCTCCGCGTAGATCGCCCCCATCTGCGCGAACTGCACCATGTACGACGGTTTCACGTCGGCGTTGGCCCCCACGTCGATCACCAGGATGCCCGCGTCACTGAACGGCGCGATTGTCCCCAGCGCCGGACGCTCGATCCCGGGGATGCGCCCCAGCGTCATCAGCGCCGACGCCATCACCGCGCCGGTGTTCCCCGCTGAGACGAACGCCCCGGCGATCCCGTTCTTCACCATCCCCATCCCCACGTTGATCGAGGAGTCGCGCTTCGTCCGCACCGCCTGCGCCGGCTGCTCGTCCATGGCGATCGCTTCGCCGGCGTGGACGATCTGGATCCCTGCGACCGGCCCGCCGCTCCGCCTCAGCTCCGTCTCGACGATCTCACGCGGGCCCACCAGCGCGACCTCGATGCCGTGCTCCTTGCGGGCAAGAACAGCACCGGCCACGATCTCGGCCGGTGCTCGGTCTCCGCCCATCGCGTCGAGCGCGACGATCACGTGTGTACTCCCGGCTCTGCCACGATGACCATCGTATCGCCGGCATCGTCGAAGGGCGAGAGGTCCGTCCCGCCGTAGAGTCCCGCCAGACGCAGCCCCGCGCGCTGCAGGAGCAGCTCCATCTCGAAGCGGCCGGTGACGCGCAGCGTCCCCTCGAACGTGCGCCGCCGCACCGCCCCGCCGTCCGCAGGCATCCGGTCGAAGATCAGCACGTCGGTCGTCGTCTGCTGCGCCGGCGAGGCACGCCCCCCGATCAGCTTCGTCACCAGCTCCCCGGACGCCGGGTCGCGCCGCGTCCACTCCAGCGCCAGCGGCCGCAACCCTACGCTCCAGTCGACCGACGTCAGAAGCCGCAGCTGCGCGACGAACACGCCGCCCTTCGCGAGATGCTTCGCGACGCAGCGCAGGGAGGAGAGTTGGTCCTCCGGCGTGAGAAGGTGCTCCCAGGTGTCAAACGCGCAGTAGATCAGGTCGAAGCGCTCACCCCCGAGGCCGAAGTCACGCATGTCCCCTTCGACCAGCCGCAGTCGCGGCGCCGTCTCGCGGTCGAGCGCCGCCTCCACGCGCGCAAGCATGTGCAGCGACGTGTCGATGCCCACGACGCTCAGACCGCTCCGCGCCAGATGCAGCGCGACGCGTCCGCTCCCCACCCCCAGCTCCAGCGACGGCAGCTCCCCCCGCCGCGCGAAGTTCTCGTACAGCGGCACATCGTCGTCGAAGCCGTCGTAGACCAGGTCGTAGAGCGCGGCCAGCTCGGGGTCGGCGTACGCCTCGTGCGTCTCCACGCTCAGACGGGGCGCTCCGCGCGCGACCGCTCGAACGCCTCGCGCATCTCCCGGCGCAGCGCCTCGTCCGTCAGTACGTCGAGCGCCGTCATCGCCAGCGCCTTCGCCGCCTCGACGACGGCACGATCGCCCGCGTCCGAGCATGCGTACTCCGCGAAGCCCGGCGAGTGCCCCGGCACGTCCGCCGGCGCGATGGCGATCGTGGGGTGAATGCCCGGCACGATCTTGCTCACGTTGCCCATGTCGGTGCTGCCCATCGGGCGCGGCGTCTCCGGCGACGGTACCTCCCGCCCCACCACCGCGAAGTTCAGCCGGAACGCTTCCGCCAGCGGCGGGTTGGTGCTCATCGCGGCGTACTGATTGGGGTTCCACGTCATCTCCAGCCGCGACCCCGTCGCCTGCGCCCCCGCCTGGAAGCACGCCGTCACCCGCGTCTTCAGCTCCTCGAGGTATTCGTCGTCCTCCGCCCGCACCATGAAGCTCGCCGACGTGTACGCCGGCACGATGTTCGGTGCGTCGCCGCCGTGCTTGATGATCCCGTGCACACGCGCCGTCCGCCGGATGTGCTGCCGCAGCGCGTTGATCCCGTTGTACGCCAGGATCATCGCCTCGAGCGCGTTGATCCCCTGCTCCGGCACCGCCGCCGCGTGCGCCTCCCGCCCGAAGTACTCGATCTTCACCTCCGCGCAGGCGAGCGCCCGCGCGATCACGCCGTCGCGCCCGCCGGGGTGCACCATCATCGCCGCGTCGAGGTCCGCGAACGCCCCCGCCCGCGCCATCTCCACCTTCCCCCCGTACACCTCCTCCGCCGGCGTGCCGATGACGTGCACCGTCCCCCCGGCGTCGTCGATCACCGCCCGCACGCCGATCCCCGCCCCGGCCCCCGCCGTGGCGATGATGTTGTGTCCGCAGCCGTGCCCGATGCCCGGGAGCGCGTCGTACTCCGCCAGGATCCCCACCACCGGCCGGCCCGCCCCCGCCGACGCCCGGAACGCCGCCCGGAAGGCCGTCGCCAGCCCCGCGTACCCGCGCTCCACGCTGAACCCCGCCCCGCCCAGCAGCTCGCACAGCCACCCGGACGCCTGCTCTTCGTGATACGCCACTTCCGGGTGCGCGTGGATGCGCTGGCTCAACGCGACAAGCTCCTCCGCCCGCGCATCGATCGCCGCGCACGCCCGCGCCTTCAGCTCATCCCGCCGCGAACTGTCCATGCGACGCAGGGTACCGCGCCGCCACGAAACACGATGCTGAGAGGGTGACCTCCGGGGCGGAGTCGATGGGGGGAGCGGGGTGGTGGCTGACAAGCTGACCGCTGACCGGCTGACAGCTCGGGGTGTGGGACGGTGGGTTGGGGGAGAACTGGTCGGGGTGAATGGATTTGAACCATCGACCTCACGGTCCCGAACCGTGCGCTCTAGCCTGGCTGAGCTACACCCCGACGGCCAGCCATCCTACCAAACGTAACGCAGCCCCGACAGCCGGGCTGCCCCCGAGCCGCTCCACCCCCGGACAGCTTCTCCGCCCCCTCCGGGCGCTGCTGCCTGCTGCCTGCTGCCTGCTGCCTGCTGTCTGCTGTCTGCTGTCTGCTGTCTGCTGTCTGCTGTCTGC
>JBBDXE010000006.1:0-1318 GCA_040902505.1 Dehalococcoidia bacterium
CGGCGCCTCCGGCGCCGCAACTAGTGTGCCGACGGGCGTCATGAAGTCATCGGGGCCCATTTCGACGCCGTTCTTGAGGCGTTCCACGTTGGCCTGCCCGCGCAACGTGACCGACGGCAGGTCCGGCAACAGTGCAGCCATGGGCACCAGTTTCGCGGCGAGGTGCTCGCGCCCCGCCTGCAGCACTTCGGCCAGCGGGACCGCTGTCTCCACTGCGAACTCGCCTGAGCGCGTCCGGCGGAGCGCGATTAACACCGCGCCACACCCGAGTGCCTCGCCCAGATCGTGTGCGAGGGAGCGGACGTAGAAACCGGCGGTCACGGTCATCGCGAGATGCGCCGTCTCGCCGTCGAACGACTGCACTTCGAGGTGGCGAACGGTGACGGGTACCGCCTGCGGTCTGGCGGGCGGGACTAAAGTCCCGCCCCTACGTACCGCTTTCCGCGCCAGCTCGTACGACCGCTCGCCGTCGATGTTCTTCGCGGAATACGCGGGCGGGGTTTGCGCGAACTCGCCGCGGAACGTGTCCACGGCGGCGGCGAGCTCATCGACCGTTGGCCGCCGCGGGCACGTCGACACCTCGCGGCCCTTCGCATCGTAGGTGTCCGTCGTCCGGCCGAACGCGATGGTGGCTTCGTAGCTCTTGTCGCTGGCCGTGAGGAACTGCGCGAGCCGCGTGGCGCGCCCGACCACCAGCGGCAACACGCCGGTGGCGAGCGGATCGAGCGTGCCGGTGTGGCCGATGCGCGACACGCCGAGCACGCGCCGCGTCAGCGTCACCACGTCGTGCGACGTCGGCCCCTCGGGCTTATCGATGACGAGGACGCCACTCAAGTCCTGGGGCTTGGGGCTTGGGAGTTGGGACTTGGGGCTCACTTGTTGCGGACAGCTTCGGTCAGCAGCTGGCCGAATTGCTTGTTGACGTCGTCGAGCGGGCCCTTGGCGGAGCAGCCGGCGGCGTTGGTGTGACCGCCGCCGCCCTGCCATCTGGCGATCGCCCCGACGTCGACGGCCCCTTTCGAGCGCAGGCTGACGCGCCAGTCGTTGTCGCCGATCTCCTTGATGAACGCGACGGCTTCGATGTCTTTGACCGTCAGCGGAAAGTTGATCAAGCCTTCGAGATCGTCGCTGCTGCCCGACAGGTCGGCCATCGTCTGGCGGGTGATCGAGAGCAGCGCGACGCGGCCCTCGTCGACGATCACCATGCCATTCATCACCGCGCCGAAGATGCGCACGCGGGCGAGGCTGTTGCTGTCGTAGTGCGTCCGCGCGATCCATTGCGGATCGGCGCCGGCTTCCACGCAGCGCCGCGCGATCT
>JBBDXE010000007.1:0-49383 GCA_040902505.1 Dehalococcoidia bacterium
TCATCACGACATTATCCCCCGCCGGGCCGGGACAAGCTTCGGTCATTCTGAGCGCCGCGAAGAATCTGTGCGCCGCGCGGCCCAGGCCCCAGCGACCAGAAACCAGCGACCAGCGACCGGATCACCCGTACCGCCAGATGAGATACAGCCCCGGCGCCACCAGCGACACCACCACCAGCACCGACACCCCCAGCATCAACCACGGCGGCACCGGCCCGTGCTCCCGCTCCGGATACCACAGGTACCCGTGCGCCTCCGAGAGGTCCCAGTCCGGGTCACCCTCGGTGATCTCCTCGTCCTCGTCCGGCTCCCCGCCGTCGTACCGCTCCATAAGGTCATCCTACCGCGGCACACCGTACCGCAACGCCTGACCATCACAGATGGATGCTGTAGGGGCGCGGCTTGCCGCGCCGATGTGCGTACTCTCCCGAGACGTGATGCGAAGCATTGGGGCAAAACCGCCCCCGGCTGTGCGCGCGCCGCAGAGATGCGGGAGAGGGCCCCATCAGGCCCTCTCCGTCGTCATCTCACCCCAGGATCTCTCTGTGTCTCTGCGACTCTATGATGAACCCGACCTGAGACTCTACGGCGTAACCCCGGTCTGCTCGCCGTTCGCCGCCGCCTTCACCGCCGCCTGCTTCGCGTACAGGTCGCCGTTCAGATACGCAAAGAACCCGTCCTGGTTCTCCGTCACATCGCTCGCCACCCATACGTGCATCATCCACCGCAGGTCCTTCGTGAACCGCCCGCTCTTCGCCGCGCAGCTCTCGGCCGTCTCACCCTCGCTCGCCCCCGATGTCCCCACCAGGCACAGCCCCAGGTGCGCATGCCACAGGTCCAGATCCCCCACGAACCCCTCCGGCTGGTCCGCCCGCGTCGTCGGCCCGATGCCCGGGATCAGCAGGAACCATACCCCGACGAGCTTCTCCGGGCCGCCGTCGACCTTGCTGTACAGCAGCCCTTCCGGCTTGCTCGGGTCGAACACGCCGTCCGTCAGGTTCTTGTTGTTGATGAAGTGCTGCCCCATGTACGGCACGTCGCTCGTCGTGTTGAAGAATCCCGCCGCCTGCGCCGCCTCCACCGTCGGATACTTCAGCGCCACCTGCCGCACCTGCTCCACCTGCTCCCGCAGTTCTGGCAGCGTGTCCGCCGTCACCGTGCCGGACGGAAACTGCGGCAGCAGCTCCGAGTCGCTCTTCGTCATCAGCGCCGTGAACGTCGGGTGCTTCCCGTGGTCGTGCATCCCGCTGTTCGTCCCGTCGCTCCCCTGCGTCAGCGCTCCCTCCACCTGCGACGGGTCGTCCAGGTCGATGCCCATGTCCTCCAGCGCCGCCGCCACCCCCGCATCGCCTGCCGCCGTCCCCTCCGGATGCGTCTGGTCGGCCGATGCTGACGTGCCGTGGTTGTCGCTGTGCCCGACGGTCACCCCTGAGGCCCCGATGTACGTGACCGACGAGAACGCCACCACCGCCAGCACTACCCAGGCCCCCGCCACCGGCACCATCCGCCGGATCGCGTGCTCCGCCGAGGCGACGTTCCGCAGCGACGCCACCGCCAGGCCGGCCAGCACGCTGATCGACGTCACCACCAGCCCGACGCCCGCGATGAGATGCCCCGGGTTCCCGAAGCTCAGCAGCGTCTCCTCGCCCGCCCCGTGGTTGTGGCGGTACGCGTCCACCGCCAGCCCCACGAAGACGACGATCATCCCTGCCACCGCCGCCGCGAACCATGTCGTCGCGCTCGCCAGCAGCTCCGTATTCAACGCGCGAGCCGGACGCTCCGCGGCGTGCTCGGTCTCCGTGAACCGGTCCCTCGTTGCCATATCCTCGTCCTTCCCCTGCGCGCCCGCCTCCGGGCGCATGCCCCTCAAACGCTCGGCGTCAGATACGCCACGATCATAGCAGCGCACTCGTCCCGATACGCATCCGCGTCCTTACCATCGGACAGTACGAACGCCTTGTACACCGAAATGCTCACCAGCCCCTGGATCAGCCGCGCCGCGATCCGCGTGTCCACCGCCCGTGACCACCCTGCGGCCACCGCCCGGCCCAGCCCCGCCTCCAGCGGACGCATCCGCTCGTCGTCAGCCCGCTGCAGCCGCCGGGCGACCTCCGTCTCCGGGTCCGTGTTCAGCACCGCCAACCGCACCACGTCGCGGTTCTCCGAGCAGGCCGCGAACACCTGCCCCACCTGCGACCGGACGACCGCCTCCAGCGAATCCCCCTGCGCCGACGTTACAGCCTCACTCAGGATCGCCGCGAACTGCTGGTTCAGCGCCGCGAACACCGCCTCCTTCGAGGGGAAGTACAGGTAGATCGTGCCGAGCGCGATCCCCGCCTCCTCGGCGATGTCAGCGATCGTCGTGCCCCGGAACCCCCGCGCCGAGAAGACCCGCCGGGCTGCCGACAAGATCTCCTCGCTCCGCGCGGCCCGGGCCTGCTCCGCCCGCTGGCTCCGCTCGAGGACGGGTGTCGTCGTCATCGCATCTCCACTGAACGTCGTTCATTTTCCGCCTTGAATCTGCCTCCTGTCAACGGCAATCCCTCTGCGAATCCGTAAATTCCGCGTCAAGCCCCGCACGTTGCCGACCTCCGCCCCGTCACGACGAGTACACCTCCTGTCCTGCCGCGGTTCCGTCCACCTCTCTCCTTGGGGTGCCTCCAGCCTCCAACGCGACGGCGCGCCCACCCGGGAGCGCGCCGACCCGGGGGTACAGGGGGCGGAAGCCCCTGTCGGCCTGGGCGTTGGCCACCAGACCCTTCATATGGGAGCGGAGCAGCCCAAAGCATGCGCAGCCCGACCCCACGATCCAACCTCCAACCTCCAACAACCAGCCTCCACCCTCCCCATGTGGCAGCGCGCCGACTCGGGGGTACAGGGGGCGGAGGCCCTTGTCGGGGGTCTGGGGGTGTCCCCAGCCCTCCTTCACATCAGAGCGGAGCAGCCCGGAGGGATGCGAAGCCGGCCCCGAGGCAGTGAGCAAACTCCGCTGCGGCCAACCTCCAACCTCCAACGACCAGCCCCCTCCAGCCCTCCACGCCACCCACCCTAGGCTGCACGCTAGAATCCCCACGACGGGCCCGTAGCTCAGCGGTAGAGCACCCGGCTCATAACCGGAGGCGCGCAGGTTCGACCCCTGCCGGGCCCACCACACCCCCACCATCCCACCTCTGGCACCCACTCGCCGCTAGGTGTCCGCCCCCCTCTCTGCCGCCCCCTCCCCCGCCCCCACCAGCCGCCCTCCCGCCATGCCGATGATCTGGCAGACGAGTAGGCGCTCGCCTTGCGCCTCGCCGCCGGACGGCGGTTCGCTCGCCGGGATGCGGAGGAGACGCAGACCATGCTGATTCTGACCCGGAAGGTTGACCAGGGCATCGTCATCTCGGGGAACATCCTCGTACGCGTGCTGGGTGTGGAGAGGGACCGCGTGAAGATCGGCATCAGCGCCCCGGGGGAGATCACCGTCCTCCGCCAGGAGCTGTGGCATGGCGAAGAGAGCCTCACCTTCGAGCGCAAGAAGGACCCGAACGCCGCCAACGGCGCAAGCTCACCGCCCCCCGAGAGCTAAGAGCCGCTCGAGATCGAGACACGCCATAAAGCCGCCCCACAGGGCGGCTTTTCTTCATGCCTGCATGGTCGGGGTCGGCTCGACCGCTACCCGCTGCGCTCCACCACGGTCAGCTCCGGCACGGACATCGCCCCCTCGGATCGCCCCCCGCCTTCAAGGACCTTCAGCGACGGCCGTACCCGCCCCCCCGCCTCCTCGGCGCTCCCCACTGGCAGCAGCTCGCCACCCTGCGCCATCGACTCCCGCGCCCTCTCCCACACCAGCGCCGCCGACGCCCACTCCCGCGCGTTCGACGCCTGCCGGTCCCGCGCCCGTACCGCCGTGATGAACGCCTGCGCGACTGCCGCCGCGTGATCCCGCCGCGCCGCCATCGGGTGCTCGCTCACCGTCTCTGCCCAGCTGTCACCCCGCTGCGGCCCCCGATGCCGCGCCCCCGCGAGGATTCGCAGCGGCGTCCGCCCGTCCAGCAGGTCGATCGCGAACGTCCGGCCCTCGCACGCAACGATGATCTCCTGCCGCGGCTCCGGTTCCAGCAGGCTTACGTCGATCCGCGCCACCGGCCCGTCCTCGAACACCAGCGTGAGCATCGCCGCCGGGGCCGCGCCCGACTCGTCGTCCACTCGCGGCGCCACCGCGCTCACCCGCGACGGGATGCCCCCCGTGATCGACAGCACCGCGTGCGTCTCGGCCATCGCCAGCTCATCCAGAGTCTGCCCTTCCGCCGCCCCCGTGTGCAGCGCCCGCACGTAGCGTGGCCGCCACAGCGCGTTCGGTCCCTGCGTCATCTTCCGCACGAACGCCACCTGCTCGTCACCGGGGAGCGGCGAGTCGAAAAGCATCACCCGCTCCCGGCGCTGCGCCAGGTCGTCCAGCCCCAGGAGCTGCCGCGATGCCAGCGCCAGCGGCGTCGCCACCAGCACGTGGCGCCCGGCCATGACTGCCCGTTTCAGCGCCACCGCCGCGTCCGCGATCGGACCGGCGAACGCCACCGCCGCCACGTCCTTCCGGGACAGACCCTCCAGCAGCTGGTCGTCCGGCTGCCCCGCCGGCTGCTCCGCCCGCACCCCCTCCACCCCGCGCAGCGCCCGCGTCCAGCGCCCCGCGTCCTCGCCCGCGCCGATGACGGCGACCGTCACCGCCGATGGTCTCGCCTGCGTCATGCCGCGTCCTGCAGCTCTTGCGTCAGCACCATCCGCAGCCGCCGGATCGCCCGGTGCCGCAGCTGCGAGGCGCGCGACTCCGAGATCCCCAGCGCCTCACCGATGCTCTTCAGCGACTGCGACTTCATGTAGTACAGCCGCACGATCGTCCGCTCCCGGTCCGGCAGCAGGTCCACCGCCTGCGCCAGCTTCGCCCGCACCATCGTCTCCTCGGCCACCGCGTCCGGGTCGATGTTCGGGTCATCATCCGCCATCTCCCAGAGCTTCTCGCTGCTCCCGTTCGCCGCCGTCTCCGCCAGGCTGTCCAGCGAGATCACCCGCAGATTGCTCGTCCGCAGCGAGGACAGGAAGTCCTGCGCCGGCATCCCCATCTGCGCCGCCAGCTCGTCCCGTGTCGGTGCCCGCCCCAGGTTCGCGTGCAGCGCCGCCGTCGCCTTCTCCAGATCGCTCCCGAACTTCTGCAGCGACCGCGGCAACGGATGCGTCGCGCGTATCGAGTCCAGGATCGCCCCCCGGATCCGCGGCAGCGCGTACGTCGAAAACTTGGCGCCCTTGTTCGGGTCGAACGAGTAGTACGCCTCGATGAGCCCCTGCACCCCGCACGAGACCATGTCCTCGTACTGCAGGATGCCCCCGCTCGTGCTGCCCACCGCGATGCGGTTCACCGCGTGCCGCACCAGCGGCATGTAGTCTTTCACGACCTTGGTGAGGTTCACCTCGGAGAAGAGATCTTCCGCCGCTTCTCCGGCGGCTTCGCCGCCGGGGCTGTCTGCTGCTTCCTCTTGGACCGGCGCACGCTTCGCGGGAGCGTCTGACATCAATCCGTCCTGTCGTCGCAACCGTGGATTCGTTAGGCGGCTCCAGTATCCGAACGACGCCTCGCTCGTCCCATGAGGCCTCCCCCGTGTGGGGCATCCCATCCGCCCCCATCATCGGCGCCGGGCGCACGTAGGGGATACCGAACCGGACATCCGGGGGGCGCCGAGAGATCGACCCGCGGCGGTATACTTCGCCTCGATCTCATGCTCTTCTCTCGCACCGCCACCGAGACTGACCACGCCCGCGACGCATCCTTCGGCGCCGCCGATCTGCTCCAGCTCGTCCTGGAGGGCCTCCGCCCTTCGCTCGGCTTCGATGTCGCCGTCGCCGTCCTCTGCGAAGACGGCCGCCACCTGGTGCCCGTTTACTCCTGGGGCGAGCTTGCGCCCGGCGCCCTCGAGGGCGTCCACGTCCAGGCCCTCGCCGCCTTCGTCGAGCTGGCCGGCGCCGACCACGCCACCTGGCCCTCCGACGGACCCCGGGTCGTGCAGGCGAACGGCGTGCGCGGTCTGCTTGACGAACCTGAATCGTACGAGGATGCGCCCCTCGTCGTGCGGGGCACCGTCGCCGGCATGCTCCGCATCAGCAGCCGCCCCGGCCTCTCCCGCGAGCAGCGCGCCCTCTACTTCTCTGTCGCCAGCGATGTCTCCAGGGCCATCGAGCGCCTGGAGGGCCAGCGCACGCAGACTCGCTATGTCCAGGAGCGCCTGCTCCAGTCGGAGAAGATGTCCAGCGTCGGCCAGCTCGTCTCAGGCGTCGCCCACGAACTCAACAACCCCCTCACCGGCATCATGGGCTTCGCCCAGCTCCTCCTCCTCCGCGAACTGGACGAGCCCTCACGCGGCCAGGTCGAGACCATCTACGCCGAGGCTGATCGCGCCTCCAAGATCGTCTCCAACCTTCTCACCTTCGCCCGCCGCCGGCGCGCCCAGAAGGAGCCCGCCAGCCTCAACACCCTCATCGAGCGCGTGCTCGAGCTCCGAAACTACGACCTCCGCGTCCGCAACATCGAGGTCGAACTCGCGCTCGATCCGGATCTGCCGCAGACCATGGTCGATGCCAACCAGCTCCAACAGGTCTTCCTCAACATCATCATCAACGCCGAACAGGCCATGCTCGCCGCCGTCGGCGGTGGCGAGGGGCGCCTCCGTATCAGCACCGAGCGCAAAGGCGATACGTTGCTCGTCGCGTTCCACGACAGCGGCCCCGGCATGAGCGCCGAGACCATCCGCCGCATCTTCGACCCCTTCTTCACCACCAAAGAGGCTGGCGAAGGCACCGGCCTCGGCCTCACCATCAGCTACGGCATCATCGAGGAGCACAGCGGACGCATCTGGGCCGAGAGCAAACAGGGCCGCGGCACCACCTTCTATATAGAACTGCCCGTCGTGTCCGGCGTGGCCCCCGCCCACATCCCTCGCCCCGCCCCCGACGTCCCCTCCTCCGCCCCCGTGATGCACCGCCGCATCCTCGTCGTCGACGACGAGGAGAGCATCCAGAAGCTCCTCACCGGCGTCCTCGAGATGGACGGCCACGAGGTCCAGATCGCCGCCAACGGCCGCGAGGCCCTCAAGCGCATCAAGGACGAGTCCTTCGACCTCGTCATCACCGACATCAAGATGCCCGTCATGGGCGGCCCCGACCTCTACAGGAAGCTCCGCGACGACCACAACCCCCTCGCCGCCCGCCTCATCTTCATCACCGGCGACACCGTCGCCCCCGACACCCGCACCTTCCTCCAGTCCGTCGACAACGCCGTCCTCTCCAAACCCTTCCGCCTCCGCGACGTCCGCGAGACCGTCCGCACCGCCCTCCGCAACTGACCCCGCCCCCACGACGAGACCTACGACAGGGAACGCAGGGACGTACCTTCACGTGCGTCCGGGGGTCGTGGTCTGGCATCACCACGACACACGCCGCGGACATGCCGAGACCCGAAGGGTGTGGCACAGCCGCGTCGCAGAGTCGCCCGCCGGAGACCCCGGCTGTGCGTCCACCTGCGCCCCTCCTATCCTCCACCCTCCACCCTCCAGTTGCCCCGGCTTGAGACGACGGTATGATCCCACGATGGGCATCCGCGAAGCATTCGACGCCGGCGCCCCCTCCTACGACGCCCAGCGCCGCAAGCTCATCCCCTGCTTCGATGACTTCTACGGCGTCTCCGTCGAACTCGCCCCCTTCCCGCCCGGCGCCTCGATCAATGTCCTCGACCTCGGCGCTGGCACCGGCCTCATGTCACAGCCCTTCGCCCGCGCCTTCCCCAACGCCACCTTCACCCTCACCGACTTCGCCGCCGAGATGCTCGCCCGCGCCGAAGGGCGCTTCGCCGCCGAGCGCGCGCGGTTCACCTTCGAGAACATGGACTACGCCACCGAGCCGCTGCCCCCCGGCCCGTTCGACCTTGTGATCTCCGCCCTCTCCGTCCACCACCTCGACGGTCCCGGCAAAGCCGCGCTCTTCCGCCGCGTATACGACGTGCTCCTACCCGGCGGCGCCTTCATCAACGCCGACGAAGCCCTCGCCCCCACCCCGTGGCTGGAAGATCGCGCCCAGGCCGCCTGGCAGGCCGCCGCCCGCCGCAACGGCGCCACCGACGAGGAGCTGCGCACCGCCGTCCAGCGCATGCACCACGACCAGCCCGACACGCTCGACGACCAGCTCCGCTGGCTCCGCGAAGCCGGCTTCGAACACGTCGACTGCGCCTACAAGTACTACATGTACATCGTCTACGCCGGCCACCGCCCCGCGTAGGGCGGCTCCGGCGCGCCATGCCTGTCATGCTGAGCGCAGCGAAGCATCTCGCGCAACACACCAACGCGCTCAAAGCGCCGCGTGCACAGGGCCCGGATAGTCAGGAGCCGGACTCGAACCGCGCCGCGTGCCGCCAGAACTCGATCTTGATCTTCGCCACGATGTCCCGCCGGTACCCGCTCGCCGCGCCCGCCCGCGCCCCGACCGCCTCCGCCCCCTTCTCCATCATCGGCGCCGTCTCCACCCACGACTGGAACGTCAGCAGCGCCTGCCAGTAGCGCAGGCGATGCCGGTCCACCGGCAGCAGCCGCCCGTACGCCGCCAGATACCGCCCCGCGACGAAGCGGCTGATCTGCAGCAGCGCCCGCTCGCCGAGGTTCCGCCCCCCGCCCTGCGCCAGTGACATCACCACATGCGTCCGCGCGACGTCGTGCAGCCGGTCGCCCACCTCCGCCCGCGACCAGTCGATCACCACCCAGCCCCCGTCATCGCCGACGATGATGTTCAGCGGATGGAAGTCGTTGTGACAGAGCCTGCGTTCTTCGTCTGCGACCGCCCCCTTGTGCGCGACCAGCCAGTCGTACGCCCCCCGCGGCTCGCTCAGCTCGTGCTGCTCCATCCACCCCGCAAGCGCCGCCAACCGCCGCTCGACGAGAGGGCCGTCCGCCTCGACCGGGCAGCCCTCCACCGGGAGCCTGTGCAGGGCCGCGTGCGCCTCCGCCATCGTGCGGACCAGTCGCAGCACGCGCAGCGGATTCTGCTCGAACCGCTTCAGCAGGTGTACCCCCGGCGCCCGCCCCATGATCGCGAACGGCAGCCCCAGCCCGGCGCCTTCACGCTCGAACGCCAGGACCGCCGGCGTGCGATACCCCCGGTCCGCGGCGAACCGCTGCACCGACGCCTCCCGCTCCGCCCGCCCCGCGTCCTCGCCTCTCCGGAAGACCCGCACGACCAGCGGCGCCGCCCACGGAGGTCCCGCCTCCATCCCCTCGATCCGGAACCCGTAGACGAACGTGTCGGTGCCGTCCGCCAGAAGCTGCGGCCGCTCGGAGTACGACACATCGTGCCCGCCCGCCGTCGCCCGCAGGTACCGCAACAGCGTCGCCGCCACCTGCTCCGCCTCAGCCGGGTCGATCTGTTCCACGCTCCGCACGCCGTCGATTGTACGCTCGCGCCCAGAGCGCCACCGCAACCGCCTGCTGCGAATTTCGCAGCGAGCCCCGCGGCTCCGCGAAACAGCTCCGCCCTCCTCGGCCGCATCCTTCGCGAAGACGGCGTCAAACCGCCTGACCACCCCCCAATCGTCCTGGGCGAAACCACTCATCATTCCCCGCTGATCCCCCCGCTCCCCCTCGACGCCTCGTCACCGTGGCGCCCACCTGCGTGCATCCGGCCGATACTCCCACAACGGCAGCAGTATCCACGGAGTCTTCGCATGGCCTGGAACCTCTCTGAACGCCTGACGAGCCTGCGAGCCCGCCTCTTCCTCCTCGTCTTCATCGCCCTCCTTCCCGTCGTCGGACTGCTCGTCTACGACTACCTCGACCAGCGCGAGCGCGCGGCCGATGACGCGCGCGAGGGTGCCCTCCAGCTCACTCACCTCGTCGCCGCCGAAGGTGACCTCGCGGCGCAACAGAGCCGGCAGCTGCTCATCGGCCTCTCCCGTCTCGAAGAGGTGCGAGGCGATCCCGCCGCCTGCAACGCCCTCTTCGCCGACCTTCTGGCACAGTTCCCCCTGTACGCGAACCTCGGCGTGGTCGAACGCGACGGCAACGTCAACTGCAGCGGCCTCCCCCTGACGGAGCCCGTCAGCGCAGCCGACCGCGTGTGGTTTCAGCGAGTCCTCGCCACCAGGGACTTCGCCATTGGCGAATACCAGATCGGCCGCCTCACCCACGTCCCCTCGCTCAACGTCGCCTACCCCGTCCTGACGCCCGAGGGCGACGTTACGCGCGTCGTGTTCGCCGCCATCGACCTGCGTTGGCTCCAGCAGTTCGCCATCGGCGCTGCCTTCCCCGACGGCGCCACCGTCCTCGTCGCCGACCGCAACGGCACCATCCTCGCCCGCGTCCCCGCCGACGGCGAGACCTGGGTCGGCCGTAACGCCGCCGATACCCCCCTCGTGTCGGCTGTCCTCGCCCGGGGCACCGGCACCATCGAGACCCACGGACTCGACGGCAGTGAACGCCTCTACGCCTTCGCGCCGCTCACGCGCGATTCCGACGTCGGGGCGTTCCTCGTCGTCGGCCTGTCGCCGGCTGCCGCCTACGCCGCCTCCGACGGCGCCCTCCTTCGCAACCTCATCCTGGTCGCCTGCGTTGCCCTCGTCGCGCTCATCGCCGCCGGCATCGGAGCTGAACTCTTCGTCTTCAGGCAGACCGGCGCCGTCCTCGACGCCGTGCACCGCGTCGGCACCGGCGACCTCTCCGCCCGCTCCGCCGTCCGTGGCCACGGCGAGATCGCCCTGCTCGGCCGCGCGTTCGACGATATGGCGGACGACCTTCAGCGTCGCGAAGAGGAGGCCGTCGTCGCCAGGTCCGGTCTGGAAGCCGTCACCGATCACCTCCGCCGCGCAAACGCCGAGCTCGAGGCCTTTACCCACAGCGTCTCGCACGACCTCAAGGAACCGTTGCGGACCATCGAGGCGTTCAGTCAGTTCCTCCTCGCCGACTACAACGATGCGCTCGACGACCAGGGCCGCGACTACCTGCAACGCGTCGGCGGCGCCAGCGCCCGCATGAAGCGCCTGATCGAGGAACTCCTCGCCCTCTCCCGCCTTGCGCGCCTTCCCGATCCGTCCGAGCCGGTGGACGCCGGCCGCGCTCTCGCCACCATCATCGAGGGGATGCGCTACACCATCGAAACACACCAGGCCCGCGTCGAGGTCCAGGAAGACCTGCCGTCCGTCCTCGCCGATGCCCCGCGCCTGGAACAGATCTTCGGCAACCTCATCAGTAACGCGCTCAAGTTCAACCGCGATGGCCAGCCTGTCGTCCGCATCGGGTGCCGGCAGGACGGCGGCGAGGCCATCTTCCACGTCGCCGACGACGGCATCGGCATCGATCCCGAGTACCACGAGAAGGTCTTCGGCATCTTCCAGCGCCTGAACCGCCGGGAGGACTTCGACGGCACCGGCGCCGGCCTCGCCATCGCCAGGCGGGCCGTGGAGGGGCTCGGCGGCCGCATCTGGGTGGAATCCGCCCTCGGCGAGGGCGCCACCTTCCTCTTCACCCTCCCCACCGCCGCCGCCCCGGAGTCCCTAGCAGAGAAGGCCGCATAGCACGCGTCGCCTCCCGCGTCCGCCCGCAGGCGGACCCCCTGTTGTCTGCTGTCTGTTGTATGTTGTTGCTCCAATGTCCGCGCACCCCCAGCGACAAGTGACCAGCGACCACCAGACCAGGCAGTGGCCGACCGGCACGCAGGAACTCGCCCCCGGCGTCTTCGCCTACCTCCAGTCCGGCGGCGGCCTCTGCGTCTCCAACGCCGGCCTCATCGCCACCCCCGCCGGCGCCGCCGCCGAAGGCGCCACCGCCGTCGATGCCCTCTTCACCCCGCCCATGACCCGCGCCTTCCTCGATGAAGCGCGCCGCCTCACCGGCCGCCCCGTCGCGCGGCTCCTGAACACCCACCACCACGTCGACCACACCCTCGGCAACGCCGCCTTCCCCGCCGCGACACAGATCGTCGCCCACGCGAAAGCGAAGGCCGAGATGCAGCGCTCCGGCCTCGGCGTCCTCGACGTCATCGCCCGCATCGCCCCCCACTTCGCCGCCGATCTGCGCGACGCCCGACAGCGCCTCCCCGACCTCACCTTCGACGGCGACGCGCTCGAACTCGACGCCGGCGGCCGCCGCCTGCGACTGCTCCACCTCGGCCCCGCCCACACCGTCGGCGACGTGCTGGTGCACCTCCCCGAAGAGCGCATCCTCTTCGCCGGCGACCTCGCGTTCTTCTATGTCACCCCGCTCGCCCACGAGGGCCACATCGGCAACTGGGTCCGCGTCGGCCACCGCATCATCGACGAGGTCGACGCTGACGTCATCGTCCCCGGCCACGGCCCCGTCGGCACCAAAGTCGACCTGCGCCTCATGCTCGGCTACTTCGAGCTGCTCCGCGACGCCGGCCGCCCCGCCTTCGACGCCGGCGCGTCCGAGCAGGAAGCAGTGCGGTCGATCCTCGGCCGCGCCGACATCGGCCCCTACGCCGCATGGACCGAACCCGAGCGCATCGCCCCGAACGTCGCCCGCCTCTACCGCGAATTCCGCGGCGAACTGGACGCACTCATCGAAGACTCTGCACCGTCTCCCCTTCCCTTCAGGGAAGGGGCTGGGGGTTAGGTCGGTGCGGGGCGCGGCATCCTCCTCCGCCGAGCGCACGACGATACGGTCGATGCGCGGCGCGGCAAATCGATCGTGCTTCGGCGACCCCTCTCCAGCCATCGCCGGAGCCAGTCCGTAGGACGCCGGCGACCGGCGAACGGTGGCCCCGGCTGCGCACCCCGCGGCCATGCGCTACCCTGCCGAAATCATCGAGCAAGCGCGCTCCGCCGTGGACCACGTCCTGCGGCTGATCCGGGAGCGCGCCTTTCCATTCGAGCGCGGATGATTCGCGACGACCTCGCCTCCATCGTCGACGCCGCGGCCCACGCCGCCATGGACGCCGGCGAGTTGCCGCAGGTCGCCCTCCCCGAGATCGTCATCGAACGCCCCTCCCGCCCCGAACACGGCGACTACGCCACCAACCTCCCCCTCCGCCTCGCCCGCGCCGCCCGCGCCAACCCGCTCGATCTCGCCCGGAAGATCGCCGCCCGCATCCCCCTCGAAGGCGCCCTCGCCGCCGCCGAGGCCGCGCCGCCCGGCTTCATCAACGTCCGCCTCTCCGAAGCGTGGCTCGCCCGCCAGGTAGACGTCATCGTCGCCTCCGGCGCGTCCTTCGCCGACGCGAAGCTCGGCGCCGGACAGCGCGTCCAGGTGGAGTTCGTCAGCGCCAACCCCACCGGCCCCCTCACCGCCGGCAACGGCCGCGGCGCCGCCATCGGCTCAGTCCTCGCCTCCGTCCTCGAAGCCGCCGGCTACGACGTCCAGCGCGAATATCTCGTGAACGACGCCGGCACCCAGACCGAGGCCTTCGGCCGCACTCTCGTCGCCCGCTACCTCCAGCTCTTCGGCAAGGACGTCGAGGTCCCCCCCGACGGCTACCCCGGCGACTACATGCTCGACGTCGCCAAACGCGTCAAGGACGAGTCCGCCGACGCCTACCTCACCGCATCCCCCGCCGCCCCCCCACCCGAGATGGTCCTGCGCGGCGTCGACATCATGGTCGAAGAGATCCGCAGTGACCTCGATCGCCTCGGCGTCCGCTACGACGAATGGTTCCGCGAGCGCGGCGTCTACGAAGACAGCGTCTACGACGAAGCCATGAAGGTCCTCCGCGACAAGGGCTTCCTCGTCGAGAAGGAGGGCGCCCTCTGGTTCGCCTCCACGGAGCTCGGCGAGGACAAGGACAACGTCGTCATCCGCAGCACCGGCAAGCCCACGTACTTCGCCTCCGACATCGCCTACCACTTCGACAAGTTCGTCCGCCGCCGCTTCGACCGCGTGATCGACGTCTGGGGCGCCGACCACCAGGGCCACGTCTCCCGCATGAAGGCCGCCGTCGAGGCCCTCGGCGTCGACCCCGCCCGCCTGCACATCCTCATCTACCAGCTCGTGAGCTTCCGCCGCGGCGAGGAGCTGGTGCGCCTCTCGAAGCGCGCCGGCAACATCGTCCTCATCCGCGACGTCGTCGAGGAAGTCGGCCGCGACGCCGCCCGCTTCTTCTTCCTCGCCCGCTCCGCCGACAGCCAGATGGAGTTCGACCTGGAGCTGGCCAAGCGCCAGTCCGCCGAGAACCCCGTCTACTACGTCCAGTACGCCCACGCCCGCATCGCCGGCATCCTCGCCAACGCCGCCGAGCGCGCCCCCGCCTTCGACGACGCCGACGTGTCGCTGCTGCAACACCCCATGGAGTTGGAACTCGTCCGCAAGATGCTCGAGCTGCCGGAGCTCATCGTCCACATGGCGCGCACCTGCGAGCCCCACCACCTCCCCCACTACGCCCAGGAGCTGGCGACGGCGTTCCACGCCTTCTACACCGAATGCCGCGTGCTCAGCGACGACGCATCCCTGACCAAGGCCCGCCTCAAGCTCTGCCTCGCCGCCAAGATCGCCCTCGCCCGCGCCCTGGCCCTCATGGGCGTCACCGCCCCCGACCGCATGTAGCGCCCGGCGGCTTGCCGGATCGGTGTGCGCCCCCGCGCCGCTCGTTTGCTAGAGCACAAGACGTTCTTCGCGGGCGGGCGATCTCGTACGATGTCGCCGCCTATGGCCGAAGACGCTGCCGAACTGATGGCCGGATACTACGCCGGCATCTGGCCCGCCGAGTGCGGCGGGCCCCGCCGTCAGAAGATCGCCGCACAGGGAGGCCTCGCCGTATCGGCGGATGAGCGCCTCGCCGCAACTCCCCGGGACACCGGCCGCTGGAACGTCATGTTCGTCTGGCGCGACGAAAGCGAGCTGTATCTCCACGGCACCATGCCTCCGGCGGATCCCCACCCCCACGGATGGGTTGAGCGAGTCGACCCGCGCACGCTCGAGGTGATCGACGCCTCACCCGATCTGCCCTGCGGCGGCCATATCTGGTGCGGGGCCGTCGTCGTCCACGCCAACGGCGATCTCTACGTCGTGAATGGTTCCTACCTCCACCGCTTATCGCCCCGGCTCGCCATCGTCGCAGAGCTGAAACTGCCCGTCGACGGCGCCCACAACGGGATCCTCGTCATGCCCGATGGCAACCTCGTGACGAAGGACTTGCGCCTGTCCGGCGTTCCGAGCGAGTTGACCGTCATCGAGCCCGATCGTCTCACCGTCGTTAGCCAGACCCGGATGCCCGAACCGTCCATGGGCCGTATCAGCGCCGACCGTCGTCGCGGGATCGATGCCGTGTACGCTCCCGGCGACCAGCACATCTTTCGCTTCATCTACGGGGACGGATGGTTGCGTCTGGACGAGAACTGGCAGCCCGCATACCGCGATCACGGTGAGTCCGCACACGGCCGCGCCTGGGACACCTGTATCGGTGATGGAAGCGTGTGGCTGCACGACAACGGCGACGTCTCAGCCGTCCACCAGATCTTCGCGACGCATCCCGCCGGGTCGAAGGAGCCTCAACCCGCTCCGAACCACTTCACGGGACCGCAGCGTCTGATTCGCGTAGCGATCGACGACCCAGCCGATATCGATGTGACCACGCCGTTCGACCGGCCCGGAGGATTCGTGATCGCCCCGCCCCTGTACGATCCGCTCCGCCACATCGCGGTGTCCTTCGATACTGCAAACGGGCTCGTCGGCGCACATCGATACGTCAGATCCTCCGGCCTCGAACAACTGTGGACGCGTCCGGTGCGTAACTCCTGGCAACCCATCCTCTTCCAGACCACCGGCGAGCTGATCCTCGACGACTTCACCGGGCAGCCAACGCTCGACGACAACCTCGTTGTCCTGGACATCGAGACCGGCGAGGAAAAGGCCCGTTGCATGACCGGCTCGCTCCGTCCGAACGGCATGTTCCCGTGCCCCGGCCGCGAGCGCGACGTGTACTACTGCTCGGCGCCGAGCGTCGCGCGCGTCTTCGTCGCTCCCACGCCATAAGGGTCGCCGCCCTCCCGTCTCCGCGAAGTCGGAGAGGGGCCGGGGGTGAGGCCCGCACCACGACCCGCTAGCATAACCGCGATATGCGCCTCTCCCCGATAGCCCTCCTCGCCCTCACCCTCGCCGCCCCCCTCCTCCTCGCCGCCTGCACCGGCGACGATGACGCCGGCGGCGCCCCCGAATCCATGATCGTCTACGAAGGCGCCCAGGGCGGCGTCACCAACGTCTACGCCGTCGACGCAGACACCGCCGAAGCCCGCCAGCTCACCACCGACGCTGCCGGCTCCAACGGCAACCCCGCTTGGATGCCCCGCCGCCGCGAGGTCATCTTCCGCTCCCGCCGCGACGGTCAGGAGATGATGGACCTCTACGCCGTGAGCTTTGAAGGCAACGTCGTCCGCCGCCTCACCGACACCCCGGACTTCGGCGAGTGGAGCCCCAAGTTCTCCCCCGACGGCAAGCGCGTCACGTTCACCATGGAGACCAGCGAAGGCGAGTGGTTCGTCGCCGTCATGGACACGGACTTCACCAGCGTCGAGCGCGTCGCCGGCCCCTACGACTTCGCCGAGTTCCCCGCCTGGACCCCCGACGGCGGCGAGATCTGGTTCACCGCCCGCAGCCCGGACACGCAGGGACTCGACATCCTCTCCGTCGATCTCGACACCCGCGAGGTCACGTCACAGGTCTCGACCCCCCGGCCCGACGTCTGCCCCCACTTCACCCACGACGGCACGCGCGTCCTCTACGCCTCCGTCGCCGAAGGCCGCGACGACATGGACATCTTCGCCCACGACCGCGCGTCCTCCGCCCCCCTCTCCCCCGCTAGCGACACACAACTCACCGACTCCCCGGAGAAGGACGACTACTCCAACCCCTCCCACGACGACGAGACCGTCGTCTTCCTCTCCGAACGCGACGGCAACTCCGAGCTCTACCTCATGTCTGCCGACGGCTCCGCCCAGCGCCGCCTCACCACCACCCCCGATCGCCGCGAAAACGTCCCCGACTGGTAACGCCGCGTGATCGGCGCACCCCCGCGCGACCCGCCCCCGCTCCTCCCCCCGCCGCACGCGTCATCCTGAGCGCCGCCCCCCCCGTCATCCTGAGCGCCGCCCCCCGTCATCCTGAGCCACGCGAAGGATCTGGCGGACGAGACAAATGCGACAGGGAACATCGGCGCCCCGCGACCGGCCTCCCCCGCCCATCTCACACTGACCAGCTGACCGCTGACCCGCTCGGGCAACTCGTAGCGAAGGAGCTCTTCAGCTCCGTTCCCTGCTAACTGGCTGACCGTCTGACGGGGCGGCGGCGGCCGGGGCGGCGAAGCTCATCGAGCTGCTTGAGGCGAAGGTGGCGGACTGCGTGTTCTTGATCGAATTTGCGGCGCCCCCGGCGGCCGCGAGCGTCTCGTCAGCTACGACGTGCAAACGCTCATCACGTACAACCAGGCAAGCGCGGAGTGAGGACCGCCCCCTCCCTCCGGCCCGCGGAAGCGTCCCGCTACTCGCACAGCCCCGCGAGCAGCGCGAACCGCGCGGCCGTGATCACGTCGCCGCTGAAGTTCACGAAGCCGTTCTTGTCCAGGTCGAAGTCCTGCGTCTTCCCGAACGACGGCACCAGCGCCGCCATCGCGAAGTAGATCACGTCACCGGAGAAGTTCACCACCCCGTTCCCGTCGACGTCGGCCGCCTCCTGGCAGTCCCCCAGCCCGTCCCCGTCGCTATCGACGACGCCGGGGTCCGTCCCCCAACCCCGCGCCTCCCAGCTGTCCAGCAGTCCGTCGCCGTCCGTGTCCACGTCCCCCATCACCGCCGCCGGCCGGCTCCCTGCGTCCCGCGGGTCGTAGCCGTTCGCGCACTCCCACCCGTCCAGAATCCCATCGTTGTCCGTGTCCCACGACGGCCCGTCGTCCCCGGTGTCCGTCCCCATAAAGGGCGCCGGGTTGCCGTTCTTGTCGTCGTCGTTGGTGATGTCGCCGCCGGCGGGCGCGGGGTGCGCCGTGCCGCTGAGGTCGAACGGCGCGCAGGCGGTGGCGGACAACTCCTCAGCGTCCGGCAGCCCGTCGTTGTCGTTGTCTTCGTCGCACGCATCCCCTAACCCATCCCCGTTGGGGATCGTCGCATCCTCGCCGGGGACTCCAGGGCCGTTCGCGAACGTGCCCGAGTTCTCCGCTGGCGGCATCGGGCCGGAATCGGCGTTTACTTGATCCGTGCATTCTTCGAACTTCGCAAGGAAAATGTCCAAGCTCCCGGTACTCGTGAGTTGGCCACCTCCAAAGTCCACACTCCCGCCGAATTCGCCCGCGATCACAATGTCCACTCCATTGGCTACCACGGCGAGTCCGGCTTGCCAGCTGGCATCACCGAAGAGCTTGCTCCAAACGTCGTGACCAGCCGGATCGAATCTGGCGAGCGCAACGTCGAAGCTGCCTGCGCTAGTAAGTGGACCTTCTCCAAAATCGGCCGTGCCGAAAACGTGCGGGATCACAACGACGTTTCCGAAGACATCAGCAGCCACATCTAGAGCCCCTTGGAGGTTATAGTCCCCAAATCGCTTGCTCCATACGTGGTCGCCCGAACGATCCAGCTTGACCAAGAACACATCATAGTCACCCGCACTAGTGAGCAGTCCGCCGCCAAAATCCACGGTACCCCTGAAGTGGCCTGTGAGCACGACGTTGTTCGCGCCATCTACGGCAATGCTGGTGGCATGCTGTGTGTCCCAGTCGCCGAACTGTCTGCTCCAGATGTGATCGCCGGAACCGTCAAGCTTGGCGGCGTAGCCATCAAAACTGCCCGAACTGGTCAGCGGTCCGCCGCCAAGATCCAGCGCGCCGGCAAACGTCCCAGCGAGGAGGATGTCTCCCGACGCATCTATCGCTGTGTGTACCCCGAACTGCTGATCCTCGTCGCCGAATCGTTCACTCCACAGATGGCTCCCTGCGCTATCGAACTTCGCGATGAAGAGATCCGTGGAGCCTGCGCTGACCCGCGCGCCACCGCCGAAGTCGACACTACCGGCCATGGGCCCCGCCAGGACGACGTTGTCGGAAGCATCAACTGCGACCGTAGTGCTTATCTGGAGGTCCGTAGCATCGCCGAAGATCTTGCTCCAGAGATGGTTGCCTTCGTCATCGAACTTGGCGATGAAGATGTCCTCTGCTCCTGCGCTCGTCAGTGAACCCCCGCCGAAGTCAGCTGTGCCGCGCACGGATCCGATAACTATGACGTTGCCGGTGCTGTCCGTAGCCATGGCGTATGCTCGCTGCTCATCACCGTCCCCGAAGCGTTGGCTCCAGAGGTGGTTCCCGGCGGTGTCGAACTTCGCAAGGAAGATGTCGTCAGTGCCCGCGCTTGTTAGAGGCCCTCCACCGAAGTCAACAGCGCCCTGGAAGTATCCAGTCAGGAGCACGTTGCCCTTGCCGTCCAGGGCGACGTCATATGCCCGCTGAACGGCCACGTCACCGAACCCGGTGCTCCAAACGTGATCGCCGGGTGCTGCACTCGTCGGTTCCCTTCCCGCCGTCAGCGCCAGGAGGAACATCGAGGCAAAGGCCGATACTCGAAAGAGCACCACTGGGCGCACGAGCAAAGCGACATTCCTCACTTCCAACGTAGCTGCGCAGCTCGATTGTGCCAGGCGAGCTAGGTGCTGTCAACCGGCGGATGCGACGCGTTCCGCTAAGAGCTCGGGCTCACATCCCAGTTAAGAGCGCGTTGCACCACCTCGCTGATGTCCGCCGCGATCTCGTCCGGCTCCGCCAGCGCCACCAACTACTAAGCCCTCCGCCCGAAACGCAAGCGCTCCCCCATGACCGCGACACCGATCCCCTCCGCGGCCTCTACGTCTCCGCCCCTGCGACCGTGCCCAACCCCCCGCCGTTCGCCCGCGAGAATGATTGCGCGAAAAGCAACAAGAACGCATGAAGTAGGTGCGCTCACTGCGTCCGGTCTGCCCGTCACCGCACCAGCGACGCCAACCGCTAAGCCCTCCGCCCCAAAACCCCTAGGATCCCCCATGACCACGATCCCCACCTCGCCCCCTCTGCTCCTCCGCGGTGCAACCCCGCCGCCACCCACCCGCGCACGCTCCCGTCCGCCGCGGATCAATCGGACGCGGGTGTACTTTTCTGCGAATCTGTCGACACCAGGGAGCGGCGCCGGCGCGAGTCTGCGGCCGCCCGCAAGTGGTCCGTCTGCCACCGCGGACAACGGCCACAATCAAAGCGCCACATCTGGTCGGCCCCTCCCGCCGTCTCCGATCTCCAGGTCAATCAGAAAATGTACCCTCACGCCGAATCCGGAACGCCCCCAAACCGCCCGGTTTTTTTCAGGACAACTGCGCAATCAAACCCCGGCCCTTCCAGCCTCCACCCTCCAGCGTCCAGCCGCCCCCGTCCCGCCGCATCCGCCCGGAGCTTCCGCTACCATGGGAGTCCAATGACCGACCGCGCTGACCGGACGAAGCTCCTGCTAGAGGCGCTGGCCGACCGCATCCTCGTGATGGGCGGGCCCTACGGCACCTACCTGCACGGCTGCGACCTCACCCCCGCCGACTACGGCGGCCCCCAGTACGAGGGCTGCCCCGAGCAGCTCAACGCCACCCGGCCCGACGTCATCGAGGCCGCCCACCGCGGCTACCTCGAAGCCGGTGCGGACATCATCTCCACCAACACGTTCGGTGGCACCTCCATCGTGCTCGCCGAGTACGGCCTCCAGGACCGCGTGCTCGCCCTCAACGAAGCCGCCGCGAAGCTCTCCCGGCGCGCCGCCGCCGCCCTCAGCACCCCTGCCCGCCCCCGCTTCCTCGCCGGCAACATCGGCCCCACCACCAGGGCCATCTCCGTCACCGGCGGCATCACCTTCGACGAACTCATCGCCACCTTCCGCGAGCAGTCGCTCGGCCTGCTGCAGGGCGGCGCGGACCTCCTCACCCTTGAGACGCAGAACGACACCCGCACCGTCAAGGCGGCGCTCATCGGCATCGAGCGCGCCTTCGAAGCGTACGGGGATCGAGCGCCCGTCATGGTCTCCGCGACGATCGAGTTGACCGGCACCATGCTCGCCGGCCAGTCCGTAGAGGCGCTGGCAGCGTCGCTCATGCACGCCGATCTCCTGACGCTCGGCATTAACTGCTCGACCGGCCCTGAGGCGATGACGGACCACATCCGCGGCCTCGCCGGGACGTCGGAGTTCCGTCTGTCGTGCTGGCCCAACGCCGGCCTCCCCGACGAGGACGGCCTCTACAACGAGTCGCCGGAGCAGATGGCGGCCATCCTCGAACGCTTCGTCGGCCACGGCTGGCTGAACATCGTCGGCGGATGCTGCGGCACGACCTTCGACCACACCCGCGCCTTCGCCCGGATGGTCGAAGGGAAGCGCCCCCGCGTCCCCCGGCGCCACCACCGCACGATGTTCTCCGGCATCGACTTCGTCGAGGCCACGGACGATACCCGCCCGCTCATCATCGGCGAGCGCACGAACGAAGTCGGCTCACGCCGGTTCAAGAAGCTCATCTCGGACGAGAAGTTCGAGGAGGCGAGCGAGCTTGCCCGGCGGCAGGTGAAGGGCGGCGCCCAGATCATCGACGTCAATCTCCAGAACGCCGACCGCGACGAGCTGCGCGACATCGATGCGTTCTACGACCGGCTCGTCCGCAAGGTGCGCGTCCCGATCATGGTCGACACCACCGACCCGGTCGCCATCGAGGCTTCGCTCCGCTACTGCCAGGGGAAGTCCATCATCAACTCGATCAACTTGGAGGACGGCCTCGAGAAGTTCGACCGCGTGACGCCCCTGGCCCGGACATACGGGGCGGCGCTGGTCGTCGGCTGCATCGACGAGGACAAGGAACAGGCGCAGGCGATCACCCGCGAACGCAAGCTGGCGGTGGCCCGGCGCTCGTGCGAGTTGCTGACGGAGCGCTACGGCATCCGCCCCGAGGACATCATCATCGACCCGTTGGTCTTCCCCTGCGCGACCGGCGACCAGAACTACGTTGGCAGCGCCGTCGAGACCATCGAAGGCATCCGCCTGATCAAGGAGACCCTGCCGTACGTCAAGACGATCCTCGGCATCAGCAACGTCTCGTTCGGGCTGCCGGAAGCCGGGCGGGAGGTGCTGAACTCCGTCTTCCTCTATCACTGCACGAAGGCCGGGCTCGACCTGGCGATCGTGAACAGCGAGAAGCTCGAACGGTACGCCTCCATCCCGGAGGAGGAGCGCCGGCTGGCGGAGGACCTGCTCTGGAACCGCGGCGATGATCCCATCGCGGCGTTCGCGGCCCACTTCCGCGGCGCCGCCTCGCGGGTGAAGCGGGACATCACGTCGCTCCCCCTCGACGAGCGGCTGGCAAACTACATCATCGAAGGTACGAAGGACGGCCTCGTCGCCGACCTGGACCGGAAGCTGCTGGAAGCGGCCCCGCTGGAGATCATCAACGGCCCGCTGATGCGGGGAATGGACGAGGTGGGGCGGCTGTTCAACGCCAATGAGCTGATCGTCGCCGAGGTTCTGCAGAGCGCCGAGGCTATGAAAGCCGCCGTCTCCCACCTCGAACAGTTCATGGAGAAGGAGGACGCCTCGTCTCGCGGGAAGGTGATTCTGGCGACGGTGAAGGGCGACGTCCACGACATCGGCAAGAACCTCGTGGACATCATCCTCTCGAATAACGGCTACAGCGTCGTCAATCTCGGCATCAAAGTGCCGCCGGAGACGCTGATCGAGGCCGCGCGAGAGCACCAGCCCGACGCCATCGGCCTCTCCGGTCTTCTGGTGAAGTCGGCACAGCAGATGGTGGTGACGGCCGAAGACCTCCGCACGGCTGGCCTCGACGTGCCGCTGCTCGTCGGTGGTGCGGCGCTTTCCGATCGCTTCACCCGCACGAAGATTGCTCCGGCGTACGGCTGGGGTACCGTCGTCTACTGCAACGACGCGATGAATGGCCTCGACACGCTGAACCGGCTCATGGATCCGGACGAGCGCCAGCTGCTTGAAGCGAAGCTGCTTGAAGCGAAGCCCTCGGCGCGCGAGGTCCCGCCGGACGCTGCGCCGTCGGAGTACGCCGAGGTCCGCAGTTCGCGGATCAGCGTCGACGTGCCGGTTCCGCCGCCGCCCGACCTCGACCGCCACGTCGTTCTCGACCTCGACCTCGACGAAGTGTGGAGCTACGTGAATCCACAGATGCTCTTCGGCAAGCACTTGGGGTTCAAAGGGCGCTTCGTTGAGGCGCTGGAGCGGGGCGACGTGAAAGCGCGTGAGCTGGCCGAGAAGGTCGAGGCGGTGAAGGCGGAGTGCCGCGCCGGCGCGATGCACGCGCGGGCGCTCTGGCAGTTCTTTGAGGCGGAGGGCGACGCCAACCGCATCCACATCTTCGAGCCCGGCGCCGCGGTGCCGATCGAGACGTTCGTCGTCCCGCGCCAGCCCAAGCCGGATGGGCTTGCTCTCAGTGACCTTATCCTCCCGCCGCACCGAGACGGGCGAGGGCCGCAGCGCGACGCCATCGCGATCTTCGTGACGACGGCTGGCGAAGGGATCCGCGAGCGGGCCGAGGAGGCGAAGCGGGCGGGCGAGTACCTGCGCTCCTACGCCCTGCAGGTGCTGGCGCTCGAGACGGCTGAGGCGGCGGCGGAGTGGCTGCACGCGCGGCTGCGCGCCGAGTGGGGCTTCCCCGACGCGCCGGACACGCCCCGCAAGGATCTGTTCCAGGCGAAGTACCGCGGCAAACGTTACTCGTTCGGGTATCCCGCGTGCCCTGACCTCGAATCGCAGGCGATCCTGTTCCAGCTACTGCGGCCGGACGCGATCGGCGTCGAGCTGACGGAAGGGTTCATGATGGAGCCGGAGGCGAGTGTCTCGGCACTGGTCTTCCACCACCCGGAAGCTGTGTACTTCTCGGCGGGTGCCTTGGAACTGGAAGCCGCCTCCGTCGAATAGTATCCCGAGGATGGGAAATGGAACGATTCAGAACATACGTACTTGACACGGCGGGCGGCGGGCCCTTATGATCGCGCCTGCATAGCGCATTTGTTCTGATTCGAGACGCAGGAGGCTGAGATGGCAGGCAAGAGCGACAAGACAACAACCAGTACGCGCGCTGCGCCGAGCGCGGACAAGGAGCAGGCCCTACAGGATGCGCTGGCCGATATCGAGAAGCGATACGGCCGTGGCGCCATCATGAAGCTCGGCGATGCCCAGGCGCAGTTCAAGGTCGAAGTCGTCTCGACGGGCTCGCTGTCCGTGGACATGGCGCTCGGCGTCGGAGGTCTCCCGCGAGGGCGCGTTACGGAGATCTACGGGCCAGAGGGCGCCGGGAAGTCCACGCTGGCGTACCACGTCGTGGCGTCGGCGCAGCGGGTGGGTGGTGTGGCGGCGTATATCGATGTTGAGCATGCGCTCGATAAGGATCACGCGGAATCGTGCGGGATCAACGTCGAAGAACTGTTGATTTCGCAACCGGACACGGGCGAGCAGGCGCTGGAAATCTGTGATGCGCTGGTGCGGAGCAACGCGGTCGACGTGATCGTCGTCGATAGCGTGGCGGCGCTGGTGCCGCGTGCGGAGATCGAAGGCGACATGGGCGACTCGCTGCCCGGGTTACAGGCGCGCCTGATGTCGCAGGCACTGCGCAAGCTGACGGCGGTGATCTCGAAGTCGCGGGCGGTCGTGATCTTCATCAACCAGCTTCGGGAGAAGATCGGCATCGTGTACGGGAACCCCGAGACGACGCCGGGCGGCCGCGCGCTGAAGTTCTACTCGTCGGTGCGCATCGAACTGCGGCGCGCGGAGTCGCTGAAGCAGGGCACAGACATCATAGGCAATCGCGTCCGGGCCAAGATCGTGAAGAACAAAGTGGCGCCGCCGTTCCGGTCGGCGGAGTTCGACATCCTGTTCTCGGGACGGCACCGCGGGATCAGTCGCGAGGGCGACATCGTGGACCTGGGCGTCGACAACAATGTGGTCAAGAAGATGGGGGCGTTCTTCAGCTACGGCGACCTGCGACTGGGGCAGGGGCGCGAGGCGGCGAAGGACTACCTCCGCGAGAATCCGCAGGTGGCGCGGGAGATCGAAGAGCTGATCGTCTCGGCTTCGCCGGCGGCGCGGGCGGCGGCGGGACGGAACGGCACCGCTCCCGCGGCCGATGCCGGGGAGCGCGAAGAGCCGGCTGTCTAACGCACTCCGCAGGCCTGAAGGCGGCCACCATGATCATCACCGGAGTGGAACGGAGCAAGCGACGCGGCAGAGTGCTCGTGTACGTCGACGGAGAGCCGGCGCTGGAACTGGGACGGGAGCTGGCACGTGAGCGTCGGCTGACCCCCGGCCGAACGTTGGAGCTGCCTGAGATCGAGGCACTGACGGCACAGGATCAACGGCGGCTGGGGCTGTCTACGGCCGTGGCAATGCTGGCTCGTCGGCCTCGCAGCGAGCGCGAGGTGCGCCAGCGGCTGGTGCGCGCCAAGCTCCCGTCGGACATCGTGGCAGAGACCATAGCGAAGCTGCGCGAGCTGCGGCTGCTCGATGACGCTGCATTTGCGCGCTCGTACGTTGAGTCGCGCGACCTTTGCAGCCCGCGGGGGCGGCGGCTGATTGCGAATGAACTGCGCGGACGCGGAGTCGAGAGCAGTGTGGCGTGCTTGGCCGCAGACGCGGTGGATGACGATAAAGCGGCCTACCGGGTGGCCTGCCGGCGCGTGCAGGCCATGTCCTCGCTGGACTATCGGGCCTTTCAGAACAGACTCGGCGGGCTCCTTCACCGCCGCGGTTTCGGATGGCCGGCGGTGCGGTCCACAGTCGAGCGCTGCTGGCGCGAGCGCTACGGCACGGCCCACGATGATCAGGGGTCCGTCATCGAGTAGGCTGGCCGTGTGAGCCTTCTCCGCTTCGCACTCCTTGTGACCATACTGTCCCTCGCCGGCATTGGAAGCGCGGCATGTTCGGGCGGCGGTGGTGGCGATCCTCGCCGGACACCCGCAGGAGCGGCGACCGCAGGAGGCGGCGGGCCCGTCGGCGGCGATGGGGCGCTCATCATCGCCCGCCCCGAGGGGTTGGTCGAGTACATCCTCAAGTCCGGCGAACAGCGAGGCATCGTTCCGGCCGAACCGGACGCTTTCCTGCTCGACCCGGCGGTTTCGCCGGACGGGCGTCGACTGGCCTACATTTTGCAACCCCCCTCGAAGGTCATCGACAACCGATACGACGCGGGTTCAGACCTCTGGATCGCCGGCCGGGATGGCAGCGGGGCTCAGCCCGCCTTCGTGCACGCGGAGCCGAGCCAGCTCGTGCGCTTTCCTCAGTGGTTAGATGACCAGCACGTAGTGGCGATCGTCCAGGAGACGGAATTGCAGGCCGATCTCGCGACGATCGTCTACACACTGCAACGGATCAACGTCGAGACGGGGGAGCGAGAGACGCTCCTGAAAGACGTGTTGGGCTTCTCGCTCTCACCGGATCGCGAACACGTCGTGTACGCAAAGCTCGCTATCGGGGTTCTTGGTGAGACGCTGCACGTGGCTGGCATCGATGGATCAGACGAGCGGACGCTCATCACGGCGGAACAGAATCTGACGCCGTTCAACTACCCGCAGTACTCGCCGGACGGGTCGCGTATCGCGTTCGCCTCCGCGAACCAAACACAGCCGCTGGGTCGGCTGGCGTCAGCGGCCCCGCTGGTTCGGCGTGCGGCAACGGCCGACGGACTGCCGCAGGACATCTTCGTCATCGAGGCAGGTGGGGGGTCGCCACGGCTGGCGGCCGACTTGAAAGAGGACTTGCCGGCACTTGCTTGGAGCGGAGACGGGAGCCACATCTACGTTCTGGGCGGCGCGGGCCTGTATGACGTGGACATGAAGACCGGCCTGGTGACGCGTATCGGCGAGGGCGTGTTCCACGGTGGCATCACCTGGGTGCCCTGAGAGGCGCTCGCAGCCTGCCAGGCCCACGGGAGGCCGGCTTTCTTGACCGCGTGATCATGGCCTGCGTATGATGGGCGCAGAAACTGGGAAGGCGCCCTTCACAAGGGCGCAGACGAGCTAATCAAGAGGGAGAACCAACAGGAAAGAGAGGCTTTCGATGGCCGCCGTCCTGGGCGTCGTGATCGGCGCCCTGATAGGAATGGCGGTCGGGGCTCTTCTAGGCTACGCCGTCCGGCGCAGCGCGACACGCAACCAGGAGCAGGAAGCCGCGCAGGCGGCGGACCGGATCCTGGCGGATGCACAGGCAAACGAAAAGGAGATCCTCCTCGGTGCGAAAGAGGAGGCCATTCAATTCCGGGCTCAGGCCGAGCAGGAGGCCAAGACTCGCAGAGACGAAGTCCTGCGGCTTGAGCAGCGCGTTGCCAACAGGGAAGAGAACCTCGACCGCAAGCTAGAGGCGCTCGAGCGCCGCGAAACCACGTTCAGCGAACGAGAGCGGCAGCAGGAGGAACTGCGCGCGCAACTCGATGAGCTCCGGAAGGCCAAGATCGCCGAGGTTGAGCGCGTCTCGGGCATGACGAGCCAGGAAGCCCGGGAGCTGCTACTCCGCGAACTGGAGCAGGAGATCCGCGACGAGGCGAACCGCCTCGTGCGGACGCTTGAAGCAGAAGCGCGAGAGGACGCCGAGCGCCGCGCCCGTGGCATTCTGGCCACCAGCATGCAGCGCTTTATGAGCGACGTCGTCTCGGAGACCACGGTATCCGTGGTGCCCATCCCCAGCGACGACATGAAGGGGCGCATCATCGGTCGCGAGGGCCGGAATATCCGTGCGCTCGAATCGGCGACAGGTGTGGACCTGATCATCGATGATACCCCGGACGCGGTGACGCTCTCGGCATTCGACCCGGTGCGCCGTGAGATCGCGCGAGTGGCCCTCACGAAGCTCGTGTTGGACGGCCGCATCCACCCCACCCGCATCGAGGAGGTAGTGGAGAAGGCGCGCCAGGAGGTGGATGCCAGTACGAAGAGCGCCGGCGAGCAAGCGGCGATCGAAGCGGGGTGCCCGGGGCTGCACCCCGAGATCCTGAAGACGTTGGGCCGCCTCAAGTACCGCACCTCCTACGGCCAGAACCAAATCAAGCATGCTGTCGAGTCGGCGTTCATCGCCGCGATGATCGCTGAGGAAATCGGCGCCGATGTGAACGTCTGCCGGCGCGGGGCTCTGCTCCACGACCTTGGGAAGGCCATTGACCACGAAGTGGAGGGAACGCACGCTATGCTCGGCGGCGAATTGGCGCGTCGTTACAACGTCAGCCCGGCCGTCGTGCACTGCATCGAGGCCCACCACGAAGAGATCGAGGTGGAGACGGTGGAGGCGGTGATCGTGCAGATCGCCGACGCTATCAGCGGGTCGCGGCCCGGCGCCCGGCGGGAGACACTGGAGCTGTACATCAAGCGGCTTGAGGCGCTCGAGGGGATCGCCAACAGCTTCGCTGGTGTCGAGAAGTCCTTCGCCATCCAGGCGGGCCGCGAGATCCGCATCATCGTCAAGCCGGACGAGATCGATGATCTGGATTCGCTGCGGCTTGCCCGCGACGTAAGCAAGAAGATTGAAGAGTCACTGGAGTACCCGGGACAGATCAAGATCACGGTGGTGCGCGAGACGCGGGCCACGGAGTATGCGCGCTAGCGCAGGAGGCCCGTGCGCGTCCTTATGATCGGCGACGTGATCGGGAAGCCCGGCCGTCGCGCGGTGACGGCCCTGGTGCCAGCGTTGCGACGGGAGCTTCGCCTTGACGTCGTCATTGCGAACGGCGAGAACGCCGCCGCAGGTCGCGGACTCACGACGGGAACCGCAAAGGAGCTGTTCGCCGCGGAGGTCGATGTGATTACTTCAGGGAATCACATCTGGGATCAGAAGGACATCATCCCCATGCTGGACTCGGAGGCCCCGGTGCTGCGTCCGGCGAATTATCCTCCGGGCGTACCCGGCCGCGGGCTCGTGCGATACGGGGAGCTGACGGTCATCAACCTCATGGGGCGCACCTTCATGTACGAGATCGATGATCCCTTTCGGGCGGCCGACCGCCTGTTGGAGCTATCGCCCGCGGGGGGGCCGGTCATCGTCGACATGCACGCCGAGGCGACGAGCGAGAAGGTGGCGATGGGCTGGTACCTGGACGGGCGGGTCTCGGCCGTACTGGGCACCCACACCCACGTGCCCACGGCCGATCAGCGTATCCTCCCTCAGGGAACGGCGTTCGTCTGCGACGTGGGGATGTGCGGCCCCACCGAATCGATCATTGGCGTGGAGGTAGAAGCCGTACTCCAGAGATTCCTGACGGCGATGCCGGCCCGCTTCACTGTGCCGGAGAAAGCCCGGAGAGTATCGTTCAACTCCGTCCTGGTCGAGGTCGATGATCAGTCCGGACGAGCCCGCTCCATCGAGCGGATTGACCGCGAGTGGGAGGCGGATGGCGAGCAGGGGTGACTTCCACACGCACAGTACGGCGTCGGACGGGATCTTGGCGCCGGCACAGCTCGTCGACCTCGTCGCGAGCCAGGGCGTCGTCTATCACGCGCTCACCGATCACGACTCAACCGAAGGCATTGCCGAGGCTCGGGCCGCAGCCGCGCGCCACTCCGGGTACGTTTTGATTCCCGGCGTGGAGATGGGGACGGACATCGAAGGCGCAGAAGTCCACATGCTGGGGCTGTTCCTGAACCCGGCTGATGCTGCGTTGCAGACGATGCTCCAGCGCCTGCGCGACGGGCGCGTCGACCGCGGATTCGGCATCGTCGAAAAGCTGCGCGGCCTGGGCGTCATGATCGAGTGGGATCGAGTCCGGCAGATCGCCGGCGATGCCTCTGTCGGGCGCCCGCATGTGGCCCAGGCGCTGGTGGAGGCTGGCTACGTCTCGAAGGTCTCGGAGGCGTTCGAGCGCTGGATCGGGCGCAACGGGCCGGCCTACGTCGAGCGCGACAAGATGACGCCCGGGGAGTCGGTGCAGTTCATCGTCGAACGGGGTGGTCTGGCTTGCCTTGCGCACCCCGCGGATCTCCCAGGACTCGAAGCGCTCCTCGCGGAGCTCAAGGCGGCCGGCATGGCGGCGATGGAGGTCTTCTACAAGGACTATTCGCCGGACACCGTCGAGCGGCTGCGCGAGGCGGCCGAGCGCTTTGAACTGCTTCCGCTTGGCGGGAGCGACTACCACGGAATCTTCGGGGCGAGTGAGCCGTTGCCCGGCGACATCCCCCTCCCGGATTCTTCGATCGAACGGCTGCTGGACGCTGCGAAGCGCCTGCCGAACCGAGAGCTCGTGGGGTGAATGCTACAGTCGTGAGCTGTCAGCCTTGAGCAGCCAGCGTTCGGCGTTCGCCACTGAGCTGTCTGTCCGACGCCCGCTCCCACCTCCAGAAACATTCGGCGAGATAGCCTGATGCAATGTGCGACCCACCCTGACGTAGAGACGGAGCTGGGCTGCGGCCGGTGCGAGAAGGCAATCTGCCCCCGATGCCTCGTCCATACGCCAGTAGGGGCGCGCTGCCGGGATTGCGCCCATGTGCGCCGCATCCCGACGTATAATATCTCGCGCGGGATGTATGCGCGGGCGCTCTGCGCGGCGCTGGTCGGCGGCGTGATTGTGGGATGCGCGTGGTGGTTCTTCTACATCCTCAACTTCGGCTTTTTCGCGATCCTCGCCGGATTAGCTGCGGGCTACGCCGTCGGCGAGCTTGTGGCGGTCGCGACGAACCGCAAGGCTGGGCCGCCGCTGCAGGCGATCGCTGTGGCGGGTGTCGCCCTGGCGTACGTCGTGCGCGTCGGCCTCATCGTATGGGTGAGCGATGCGGGTTTCGAGTATGTGCGCGTCGACGTGTTCGGCCTGCTTGCGGCGCTACTGGCGGCATTCGTGGCGGCCGGACGGCTGCGCTGACTATCGGAGGACGATCGCCAGAACGACGAGGGTGACAACCACCATCGTCGCCAGGACGGCGATGCGCCGGAGTTCATGCAGGGCATACCGGGTGTCGCGGGCCAATAGCTCGTCGGTGTCGACCTCTCCGCGCCTGCGAGAGGTCTTCGTCTCGACGCCACGCGGGATGGGCTGTGGCCTGCCGTGCACGGTGTGCAGGGCCTCGGGCTCCGCCATAGCGTCTTCGACTGCAACCGTTGCCTCGGAGGGTTCAGACTCAGGAGCCACGGCGCCATCATCGGGCGCGGGCGTCTCTCCGCCCCCAGGGGAGAGGTAACGCCTGTCTGTGCGCTTTTTCTTGATTTGCAGGCGTCCGTCGCGGACAAACGGCCGGTTCTGTCGGGGCACGTGACACTCCTCCCGGGCGCGAATCGCCGCCATTATAGCCGCCGGGCACCTCCTGCCCAAACGATCAACGCTCGCAAGGAAGCGCTTGTTGCGCCGGCTAGTAGGCCCCCTGCGCCTCGAAGATGCGCCGCGGGTTGTCGACGGTCATGGCGCGGATCTGCTCCTCCGTGACGCCGCCGGCGCGGAGCGCGGGCACCACGTCGTCCGGGATGTGGAGGAGTGACCAGCGCGGCGCGAACTGGCGGATGAGATCGGGGTCGAACCAGTCGATGTAGCACGATGCGTCGTGCGACAGGACCATGCGTCCGGCGTGGCCACGCTGACAGAGCCTGGCGATCGTCGCAACGCGTTTCTCCGTCGGCATGAAGGTATCGATCCCGAAGCGATCCATACCGATGGACGAGCCGCGCGCCGTCAGCTTCTCCAGATAGTCGGTGTCCTCGGTGTCGCCGCTGTGGCCGATGATTACGCGCCGCAGGTCGACGCCTTCCTGCTCGAAGATGTCCTGCTGTCGGAGCCCCTGCTGCGTCGCGGCGTGCGTGTGCGTGGAGATGGGTACGCCGGTGCGGCGGTGCGCCTGGGCGACAGCGTGTAGGACCTTCTCCACGCCCGGCGTCACGCCCTTCTCGTCGGTGGCGCACTTCAAGATCGCGGCGCGGATATCGGTCTCCTGAATGCCCTCTTCGATGTCGTACACGAAGAGGTCGGCCATGTGCTCTGCGCTGCGAGACTGGAAGTAGTGGGGAAGCTCGTCGTACGTGTAGAGGCCGGTGGCAGCGATGATCTGCATGCCCGACCGCTTCGCCGCCTCCCGGACGAGGGCGACGTCGCGGCCCAGCCCGAGCACGGTCAGGTCGACGATCGTCGAGACGCCGTGCGCCTTCGCCTCGGCCAGCGCTTCCGCCGCCTGCGCGATACGGGCCTCGCGGTCCCAGAGGTGCGGGAAGTTAGTAACGACGCCTTCGGAGAGCACGTAGACGTGCTCGTGCATCAGCGTGAAGCCAAGGGTGGCGGAATCGACTGGGCCGGTGACCGTATGGACCTGTGGCATGGTGGGACCTCCTCGCCGAGCGCGGCTGTCGTCGATTCTACGGCCGGGATCGCCCAGGAGGAAGTCCGCTCGTTGCGCGCTGTGGCGCGCCTGCTATCGTGCGGGCGCGAATCACATCGAGAACGCAGGTCGAGGCTCATGGCGAGGATCAAGGTGCAGTCGCCGGTCGTGGAACTGGACGGCGACGAGATGACGCGCGTGATCTGGGCGATGATCAAGGAACGGCTTGTCCTGCCATATCTCGATGTCAACCTGCTCTACTTCGACCTGGGCATCCTTAACCGCGACGAGACGGAGGATCGCGTCACCGTTGAGGCCGCGGCGGCAATCAAGCGCCACGGCGTCGGCGTAAAGTGTGCGACCATCACGCCCGACGAGGCCCGCGTGCGTGAGTTCGGACTGAAGCAGATGTGGAAGTCGCCGAACGGGACCATCCGCAACATCCTCGACGGGACGGTCTTCCGGGAGCCCATCATCTGCAAGAACGTGCCCCCGCTCGTGCCGACGTGGACCGGGCCGATCATCGTCGCGCGCCACGCCTTTGGTGACCAGTACCGCGCGACAGACTTCGTCGTGCCGTCGGCCGGCCGACTGACGATTACCTTCACGCCGGCTGATGGCAGCCCCGCGCAAAGCCGCGACGTGTTCGACTTCCCGGGCGGCGGCGTGGCCCTCGCGATGTACAACGTCGACGCGTCGATCCGGAGCTTCGCGCGTGCGTGCTTGAACTACGGGCTGCAGCGCGCGTACCCGGTGTACCTCTCGACGAAGAACACCATCCTGAAGGCGTACGACGGGCGCTTCAAGGATCTCTTCGCGGAGGTATTCGAGGCGGAGTACGCCGACCGCTATAAGGCGGCTGGGGTGTGGTACGAACACCGTCTTATCGACGACATGGTTGCGTACTCGCTAAAGTCCTCCGGAGACTTCGTCTGGGCGGCGAAAAACTACGATGGTGACGTGCAGTCAGACGCCGTCGCACAGGGCTTCGGCTCACTGGGACTCATGACGTCGGTGCTCCTCAGCCCCGACGGCAAGACGGTGGAGGCGGAGGCCGCGCACGGGACGGTCACCCGCCACTATCGCCAGTTCCAGGAGGGCAAAGAGACCTCGACCAACCCGATAGCGTCGATCTTCGCCTGGACGCGCGGGCTCGCGTATCGCGGGGAATTCGACGGTACCCCGGAGGTCACGTCGTTCGCCCGGACGCTGGAGCGCGTTTGTGTGGAGACCGTCGAGTCAGGGCGCATGACGAAGGATCTTGCTTTGCTCGTCGGGCTGGGCCAGCCGTGGCTGACGACGGAGCGGTTCATGGACGCACTCGCGGCTGAGCTGCGAGAGGCCGTGGGCTGAGGCGCGGGGCACGTGGGATCCGCCCTCGGCTGCCCATCGGGCCTGATATCCGCGACGGAGACACGGGGAACTCGCGCCCTACACCCGGTGGCAGGCCACCATATGTCCACCCCCTAAATCGCGCCATTCGGGCACGGCCTGCCGGCACTCCTCGATGGCGATCGGGCAGCGGGTGTGGAAGACGCAGCCGGGTGGCGGCCTCAGGGGACTGGGCACGTCCCCGGTGAGGATGATGCGCTCGCGCTCGCGCTCCACCGCGGGGTCGGGCACGGGCACGGCCGAGAGGAGCGCCTTGGTGTAGGGATGCAGGGGATTGTCGTACAGCTCGTTGCGGTCGGCGAGCTCCATCATCTTGCCGAGGTACATGACGCCGACCCGGTTACTGATATGCCGGACGACCGACAGGTCGTGGGCGATGAAGAGGTACGTCAGGCCAAACTGCTGCTGCAAGTCCTCGAGCAGGTTGATGATCTGCGCCTGGATCGACACGTCGAGAGCTGATACCGGCTCGTCCGCGACGATGAAGTCCGGCTCGACGGCGAGTGCGCGTGCGATGCCGATGCGCTGGCGCTGTCCGCCCGAGAACTCGTGCGGATAGCGGTTGGCGTAGTACGGGTTCAGCCCCACCACGCGCATGAGATCCTGGATGCGCTCGCGGCGGGCGCGGCCACCCTTCGCGAGGCCGTGGATAGCCAACGGCTCACCGATGATCGACCCGATCGTCATGCGCGGATTCAGCGACGCGTAGGGGTCCTGGAAGATCATCTGCATCTTGCGCCGCATACGGCGGAGCGAGTTGCCGGAAAGGGCTGTGAGCTCCTGCCCCTCGAAGTCCACCGAGCCCGCCGTGGGCTTGTATAGCTGCAAGATGGCGCGGCCCGTGGTCGACTTGCCGCAGCCAGATTCGCCGACCAGTCCGAGCGTCTCACCCTTCTTCACGTCGAAGCTGATCCCGTCGACCGCCTTCACGTCAGCGATCTTGCGCTGGAAGATCAGCCCGGCGGTGACCGGAAAGTACATCTTTAGACCGTTGACGTTCAAGAGAATGTCGGAGGCGGTCTGTGGGCTGCTGCTGACGGGCATCGTCGGGGTGCTCATGGTATCTGGATCTCCTCCTACTGCTCGTCAGCCGTGACGTCGCCCGGCGATGAGCCTCCCGGCGTAAGCGATGCCGTAGCGGCGTCAGTGTGGGGCAGAACCCAGCAGGCCGCCTCGTGCTTGTCCCCGGCAGACATGAGCGGCGGCACCTCCGTGAGGCACTTGTCGATCTTGTAGGCGCATCGAGGCGCGAAGGAGCAGCCCCCGGATAAGTGCACGAGGTCTGGAGGTACACCCTCGATGGGCACGAGCCGGCTCTTGCGGCCCTGGTCAAGCCGCGGCACCGACTTCAGCAGCCCGATCGTATACGGGTGGCGCGGGTTCGCATAGAGTTCGTGCGCTTTCGCCGTCTCGACGATCTTGCCGGCGTACATCACGTTCACACGGTCGGCGTAACGGGCGACGACACCCAGGTTGTGGGTGATGATGACCACGGCCGTCCCAAGTTCGCGGCTCAATCGCGCCATGATCTCGAGGATCTGCGCCTGGATGGTCACGTCGAGGGCGGTGGTGGGCTCGTCGGCGAGGAGGAGCTTGGGGTTACAGGAGAGGGCCATGGCGATCATCACGCGCTGTCGCATGCCACCCGAGTATTGGTGAGGGTAGTCGTTGAGACGGTTACCCGCCTCCGGGATGCCCACCATCTCCAACAGTTCCGCCGCGCGTCTGCGCGCGGCGGAACCGTCCATCTTCAGGTGCAACTCGAGGGCCTCGGTGAGCTGCCGCCCGATCGTGAGCACCGGGTTCAGTGACGTCATCGGCTCCTGGAACACCATAGCGATGCGGTTGCCGCGAATGTGCCGGATCTCTTCTTCATCCAGCTTCAGGAGATCCTCCCCCTCGAAGATGATCTCACCGCCGGTGATCCTCCCGGGCGGGTCGGGGATGAGGCGCAGGATGGAGAGGGCGCTGACACTCTTCCCGCAGCCTGACTCGCCGACGAGTCCGAGGGTCTCGCCCTCCTGGACGTCGTAGGAGACGCCGTCGACCGCGTGGACGACGCCCTCTTCCGTGAAAAACTGCGTTCGCAGATCCCGGATCTGGAGCAGCGTACCCATCAATCCTCCCTCAGCCTGGCCCGCACAGTATAGGCCCGTTGGCTCACCGCGCGGCCGATGGTGGCGGCATCATCGATCGCGGCCGCCTTACAGAAAAGCCACCGGGCCGCGTCTGAGTTCTGGTGGGGAAGAGGAGATTCGAACTCCTACGCCTTGCGGCACGTGATCCTAAGTCACGCTCGTCTGCCAGTTCCGACACTTCCCCTCCTGCGCGGCGCCCGTAGCTACCCCCGAGAGATTCGCCGGCAGCAGCTTCCAGCGTCTCCGATCCTTTATACACCGCTCGAACGAGACCCGGCCACCGCCCCCGCACGAGACAGCTTGTCATGGTCTCGTCAAGGGGCCCCGTTCATGTTTCGGTGGATACTCGATCTGGTCCCGGACGGCGGGGTGGTAGCCCGTCAGAGGCTTCGCCATGAACACCCGTCCGAGATGCTCGGGTCGGGCGGCTCGATGCGGAGGCTGCGGGCGGAGCGGAAGCCGAGGCGGGGGTAGCAGGCCGCGTGACCCAGTACGTGTACCAGCGGCTCGCCGATGTGCAGGCCCTCTTCGATGAGCCTGCCTCCGATGCCTTCGCGCTGAAAGGGCGGGTCGACGGAGACTGGCGCCATGCAGGGCACTCGGCCCGTACCGTCCTCGGCATGGAGCCAGCAGTAGCTGAACATGACGTGCCCCCGAATCGCGCCACCGTCCTCGGGGACGTAGTGCTCGGTAGCGCGATTCAACTCGACGAGGCGCGCCTCGTTCGGGCGCCCGAAGGCCGCCTCCACCACGCGGGCGATCGCCGCGAAGTCGGCGGGGTGCTCCGGCCGGATGGTCATGCACGCAGGGTACCAGTCCCACAGGGGAGGCCACGCTATGCGTCGTCGATGCGGTAGGCGACGTACGAATTTCCTTCTGGGCGGAAGTGAACGCTCACCGGCAAACGCTGCTCCTGATGGAGGCGTAAGTGTTCGGCATCCACGTGCGCCCCGGGCTCGAACTCGACCAGGAACCGAACCGTGGTCCCCGCGCGATCCACCAGCACGATGGCCTCGACGACGTCTTCACCGGACACCTCGACGTCGCTGATGAGCCCGACGACCGGTGAGGGCTGTGCATGCGGAGGCGTGGGGCTGTCCGCGCCACAGCTGGCGGCGGTGACAAGGAGCAGCACCCCAAGTGCAACTACTGCTGCCGCCAGGGCCGGCCGAGAGATGAGCGCCTGCAGAAGCAGAGCATGCACCGCTCGAACGAGACGAGGCCACCGCGGCGGGACGAGACAGCTTGTTATGGGCGTCGTCAAGGGCGCGCTCACGTTTCCTGGAAGGCTGGTGGATATTCGATACGGCCCCGGACGGCGGGGTGGTAGCCGGCCAGAGGCTTCGCCATGAACACCCCGTCCGGGATGCTCGGGTCGGGCGGCTCGATGCCGAGGCTGCGGGCGGAGCGGAAGCCGAAGCGGGGGTAGTAGGCCGCGTGGCCCAGCACGTGTACCAGCGGCTCGCCGCGCGCATCTGCAATGTGCAGGCCCTCCTCGATGAGTTTGCCTCCGATGCCGTTTCGCTGATAGGGCGGCTCGACGGACACCGGCGCCATGCAGAGCACCCGGCGAGGTGCGCCCTCTCCGTTGAGCCAGCAGTAACTGAACATGACGTGCCCCCGAATCGCGCCACCGTCCTCGGCAACGAGGGCTAGCTCGGGGACATAGTGCTCGGACGCGCGCACCAGCTCGACGAGGCGCGCCTCGCTCGGGCGCCCGAAGGCCGCCTCCACGACACGTGCAATCGCCTTATGGTCCTCCGGCCGCTCGGCGCGGATAAGCGGGTGGGTGGTTGCGTTCTGGCGATCGCCCCCAATCATGGGGTCTCGAATTCGTAGCGGGCGGCGTCCTCGGTGATGCTCGGCAGCTCGTCCTCGAGGAAACGGCTCGCTCTGTCGCTGTCCCGCAGATAGGCGTCGAAGAACGGCGTCGCGAAGGCGCGGAGCAGCTCCTGCTGGCGCACGAGGGTGAGCGGTATGGCGCGCGTGGCCGGCGGGCCCTGTTCGCACGAGTCGGCGCTGCCAGCGTCAGCGGCCTCCGCGCTGTCGCGGCCGACAAGCCTGTCGACGAACCCGGCGATAACCGCATCGTCTACATCGGCGTCCGAGAAGCGCACGTGGCCGCCGCCGACCAATTCGACCCAGAACCGGGGCGGCTGCGCCAGCTCATAGGCCCGGCGGTTGCCGGGCGCGGGCACGATGAGGTCATCGGAGCCGGTCATCAACATGATGGGTACCACGACGTTCGCTGTGTCCCCTTCATCGATGTAGCAGCCGCTGGCCGAGAGCGCGAGCGCGGCGTCGATCCGCGATTCACGGTTAGGGCCGTACACCGCCAAGAGGGTCGTGAACCCGCCCAGGGAATGCCCGGTGAGACCGATTCGCTCAGCATCGACAGCGCCCTCCAGCGGGTGGCCTTCCGTCTCGCTGAAGGACAGCAAGCTGTCGATGACAAAGGACACGTCGGCCGGCTGATTCACCAGATCCAGAAGGCGCGGGCCTCCCGGTGCTCCCGCCTTCGTGAGCGGGAAGTCCGGAGCCGCCACTACGTAGCCGTGGCTGGCGAGATGGCGCGTGTATGTCGTCGACTGCACGCGCGAGGACGCGAGTCCGTGCGCGAAGACGATGAGCGGGTACGGTGTGTCCTGCGCAGCGACCGGCGCATCGCGTCCTTCGCCCGTCGACGCGGCGGCCGGATACCAGATCTCGAGGGCCATGCGGCGGTCGTCGGTTCCGGGGAAGTCGCCGTTCGCCTGTGTCGGCCGCGAGGAGTCCACCAACTCGAACGTCGCGACGCCGACCACGAATGGGCCCGGCTTCGTGGCGGCCTCCAGCGTGTCGGCTGCCGGTACGGCGGTGGCGTCGCTCCCGCCTCCGCACGCCGCGGCGACGAGGGTGGCGAGCACGGCAGGCAACATCCACGCTGCAAGCGCCCGGAAGGATCCGCGGATCGTGCCCTTCGACATCTCTCTGACGGTACTGGCTGGTCGCTCGAAAGGGAACGGGAGGGGCATCCCGCTCGGGCCGAAGGGAGGGCGTGGTGAGCCGCCCGGGAGTCGAACCCAGAACCGGCTGATTAAGAGTCAGCTGCTCTGCCAATTGAGCTAGCGGCCCACATGCTCACCGAAACAGAATGGTGGGCGATACTGGACTCGAACCAGTGACCTCCACGATGTCAACGTGGCGCTCTAACCAGCTGAGCTAACCGCCCACCGGGGCGTCGCATGGTATCGGCCGTCTCAGCACGAAGTCAAAGCGAGCCGAGATCCGCGGCGCATCGCGGCGAAGTTTCGCCGTGCGTGAAAGCTGTTACAATCCGATGCTCGCCGCTCGGTTGAGGAGCCGAAGGCGAATCGTACCATCCTCATGAATACCAAGGAGCCGCGGGTGTACGGGCTCGGCATCCTCAAAGGTATGGCGGCGACCCTCCGCAAGATGGTCCAGCCGCCGGCGACCATCCAGTTCCCCGAGGTCACGCGGCCGATGTCGCCGCGCTCGCGGACGAACCTGCTCTGGTTCGAAGAGCGCTGCACGGGCTGCAGCACCTGCGCGCAAGCCTGTCCTGACGGCTGCATCTTGGTCGAGACGTCGCCGCTGCCCGACGGGCGGCTGGAGAAGGTGCGCTACGAGATCGACTTCCGGATCTGCATGTACTGCGGCCTCTGTGTCGAGGCGTGCCCCTACCAGGCGATCCAGGCCGGCGGCGTCTTCGAGGACGCCGTGTACGAGTTCGACACGATGTACAAGGACAAGCACGAGCTGACCCGGCTGGCTCGCGAGCACCTGCGCCGCAATGACTACAACTACCCCCACGGGCAACGCGCCCCACAGGAACTCATCGAACTCATTGAGGTGCAGGCCCGCCAGCAGCCGGACGCAGTCTCGAAGGGCGAGCGGGTGGTACAGGCGAACGCGCGTGGCTAAGCTCACTCTGAACGGCGTCGTCATCAAAGCGCCCGACGGCGCGCCGCTCGTGGAAGTCATCAAGAAGCAGGGCGTTTGGATCTCCAACCTCTGCTATATCGACGGGCTGGCGCCATACGCCGGATGCCGGACCTGCCTCGTGCATATCGAAGGCGCGCGCGGCTTGCAGCTCTCCTGTACCGCCCGCGTCGCCGACGGCATGGTCGTCGAGACGGAGCGCCCGGAAGTGAAGTCCGCCCGCCAGCAAGTGCTGGCGATCATCAACGCCAACCACTCGGATCGCTGCCTCACCTGCCACCGCCGCGTTAAGTGCATGCCTGGCGACATCTGCCTGCGAGACGATGTGGTGACCCACCGCTGCGTCACGTGCTCGAAGAACTATCGCTGCGAGCTACAGACGACGAACGATCTACTCGACATGGGGTTCGACAACGTCGAGCCGTGGGCGTCTGAGCCCCGCACCTACTACCAGTTCCCGACGCCGGAGCCGGATCGCGCGAACCCGTGGCTGGAGTTCGACCCGCAGATGTGCATCATCTGCACGCGCTGCGTGCGCGCCTGCGAGGAGGTTCGTCACACCAGCGCCATCACCCTTGCCGGCAAGGGCTTCCCCACCCGCATCGCGTTCGGCGCCGGCGGCGCGGTACACGAGTCGAACTGCGACTTCTGCGGCGCTTGCATCGACGTCTGCCCGACGGCGACGTTGATGGAGAAGCCGAACAAGTGGATCGCCCGGACGGAGGACTGGACGAGCACCGTCTGCAACTCCTGTTCCGTCGGCTGTACGATCAGTGTCGGCACGCGGAGCGGGCGCGCGGTGGTGGTGAAGCCGGACCAGCTGAACCCGGTCAGCGCCGACCAGATCTGCGTGCGGGGCCGCTTCCACTACGACGCCTTGCCCGACAAGCAGCGTCAGCAGCGCCATCTCGTCCGTCGCGGGCCGGTTGGCTCAGGCCAGTTCCCGGCGCACTGGGGCGAGCTGGTGGAGTACACGTCTGGACGGCTGAAGGAGATCATCGCGCGGCACGGTGGGGAGAGCGTGGGGGTACTGGGGTCGCCTCTAAATACGAACGAGGAGCTCTACCTGACGCAAAAATTGGCGCGAGAGGTCATCGGCACGCCTCACGTGGACTTCTCCTCGTCTGCCCCGGACCGGGCGGCGGCGCAGGCCGTCGAGGCGGGGTTCGGGACGGAAGCGCTCCCGGTGGACATGATCAATCTGGGCCGCAGCGATGTCATCGTCTGTATCGCCGACGACCTTGAGTCTAGTCACAACGTCGCGGCACTGCGCATCAAGGACGCGATCGCCGGCAACCCCGCCGCCCCCCGCGACGGGCGTATGGTGCTGGTCTCGCCGCTCCGGGGCGAGCTGGCCGACTTCGCCGAGCCGTACGGCGGTGTCTGGTTACGCCCCCGCCCCGGCGATGAGGCGGCGGCAGTCGATGCGCTAGCGAAGCGGGAGTCGGGGGAAGAGGTGCCGACGCCCCAACTGGCCGACGGCGACTTCGAGGCGGCGGCAGCGATCCTCGTGGCGGCGAAGGATCCGACGAAGATCGTCTCGATCGTCTACGCCGTTCCGCTGACAGACGTAGTGGCTGCCGCGAGTGGTGCGCGTGCGGCGGCGAACCTCGCGATCGCGCTGCGTGGTGACCGCGCGGCGGAGTCGCTGTTTGTGTTGCCGTCGGCCGCAAACGTCAACGGTGCCCGAGATCTGGGGCTCGACCCCGAGCTGGCGCCCGGACGAGCTTCGCTGCGGGCGGCGGGCATGTCCTTCGCCGAAATGGTGGACGCCGCGGTCGATGGGCGGCTGAAGGCGATGGTCGTCGTGGGCGACAATCCGCTGATGTTCGCGCCCGACCGCGCCCGCGTGCAGCGCGCGCTCGAGGCGCTCGACCTGCTGGTCGTGATCGACAGCCTCCCGACGGACACCGCGAAACTCGCGCACGCGGTCTTCGCCGATGTGCCCTCCTACGCGAAGACCGGGACGTATACGAATGCCGAGCGCCGCGTGAGCCGCCTGCACGCCGCGCTGACCGCGCTGGGCGATGCGCGGCCCGCGTTGCTGGCCCTCACCGACCTGGCGAACGCCATCGGCGAGGCCGGGACGTGGGCGTACGCGCACCCGGACGACGTCACGGACGAGATCGCAGCGACGGTGCCGGGCTACGAACGCTTCGGCCGCGGCTACCCGCTGTGGGGGAAGCACCGCGTGGCGGGCACGGCTACCCGGACCCAACGCCAGAGCGTCGAGCCCGCTCCCGTGCGTGCGGGCGATAGCGAACTGCTGCTTACGACAGGGCGCACGCTGTTCACCAGCCTCGAAGGCGCAGCCGTCCACGCACCCGACGCAGATAAGCTGCACCGCGAGGAGTTCTGCGAGATGAACCCGCAGGATTCGGCGGCGCTGCGTCTCGGCGACGGTGAGGAGATCACGCTCTCCAACGAGAGAGGCGAGTTGACGCTGCGCTGCCAGGTGTCTGACCGCGTGCTCGAAGGCGTACTGTTCGTCCCAGCACTCTATGATGGTGGCGCTGTGATGGCGCTCTTACCCCGGGACGGGCGGCCTGTCGCTGTACGGATCAACATCAGGACGCCTGCTTAGCTGCGACTGACGGGCGCTCGCCTGTGGCGGCTCGAAAGAACGGGATGCCCATGCCAGAACCAGGGCCCCAACGTGACCGACCGCGGCTCCCCACCGGTTACGGCGTCGATCGGGGCGCAGTCTGGCGGCATGCTCTCCTGGAGCGACGTCTCCAGGCAGATCGCAGCATCGCGCAACTACTGGATCGCCACCGCAAGGCCCCAGACGGCCGGCCGCACGCAGCGCCTGTCTGGGCGTCTGGGTGGACGGCGTGTTCTGCTTCGGCACCGACGCGGGCTCCCGCAAAGGGCTGAACCTCGCGGCGAACTCGCGGTTGGTCGTGCACCTGGAGAGCGGTGACGACGTGGTCATCCTCGAAGGCAATGCGGAGCCGGCGCGAGACCAGGCGTTCCTGGAGCGGGCCGACGAGGCGTACGCCGCCAAGTACGACGGGGTGCGGCTCATTACGGCTCCCGGTCAGGCCTACGTCCTTCTCCTCAAACCCACGACCGCCCTGGCGTGGCGCGAGCGCGACTTCCCAGCCACCGCGACGCGCTGGACGTTCGGACTGGGCTAACGCCAGTCAGTTCATCACGCCGAATCCGGACGTCTTTTGCCGCAAGAGGGCGGCGAGGCGCAGTCGCATGTCGGGCAGTTCCTCGCGAATGAGTTCGACCTCCCGCCCGAGGCGGGCATCCGGCGACAGTTCTTCGAGCAGGTCCTGCTTCATCTGTAACGGCACGTCGAGCCGCGCCGCGATGTAGTCCGCCGCCTCGCCTGCGTCGTCGGGGAGCTGTACCCCCCGTGTCCACTGGTTGCCCAGCGCCAGATAGGTCTTCAGATAGTCCTCGAACAAGCCGCGCGCATTCGCGATCGCGTCCGTCACGGGAGCGCGTTGCTGATCCAGCAACTGCACCTCACCGCGAAGATACGGCTCAGTCGTATTGAGGGTGACGATGCGGAAGCGATGCTGACCGATGGTAAAGATGTTCATCCGTCCATCGTCAAGGTATTCGGCCTGCAGGATGCGGGCGGCGGTCCCGATATTGTGAGGTGTGGCCCCAGCCCCGACCTCGGCGCCCGACTTGATCAGCACCACTCCGAACGGGGCGTCCTCCTCCAGGCACTCCCGGACCATGCGGCGATAGCGGTCCTCGAAGATGTGCAATGGCAGCCGCATGCCCGGGAAGAGCACCGTTTGCAAGGGGAGGATGCGCAGGTCCATCTGCTGTCGTCGGCGTCGGTCGCTGTGCGGTTGTCGGTGTCAGTAGCGTACCCGAAAGCCGGGGCGGCGGTCTGGTGACCCGCTTGACCAGAAGTCGCCGGCCGCCGGATAATGGCGCTTGCCTCTCCGGGTGCGTAGTTGCCCGCGGCGACCGGGCCCGGCAGGCCATGCAGCACGTGGATGTGAACACCTGTGGACGCGTGGGCAGCGTTCGGCACGGCGTCTACATCTTCGCTCCTGCACGCGGTATGTCGTGATTCACGAGGAGGCCGCCTTGGCAGAAGCACCACCCGTTGAAAAGCAACAGAGACCCATCGTCCCGTTTCTGAAGGTCCCGGCCGATCCGGCTGAGAAGCCCTACCTCCAGGGGAGCCGCTGCAAGCAATGCGGTGCCGCCTACCTGGGCAAGCGCATGGCCTGCAGCCGCTGCTTTTCTACCGACGCCATGGAGGAGATCAAGCTCAGCGACCGGGGCGAGCTGCATGTCTTCTCGATCGTGCACCAGTCCGCCCCCGGCATCCCCACGCCCTACGTCGCGGCGATCGTGGACCTGCCGGAAGGGGTGAGCGTCCGCTGCAACATCAGCGGCGTCGAGCCAGACCCGAAGAACCTGAAGTTCGGGATGCCAGTGCAGATGGTCTCGGAGAAGATCCGTACCGACCGCGAGGGCCACGATGTGATTGCGTTCAGCTTCCGCCCGGTATAGCGGCGGTACGCGAAGAAGGAGAAGATGATGCGAGACGTAGCCATTGTCGGCGTGGGGATGATCAAGTTCGGGCGGTACCCGGAGAAGACGGTTCCCGAACTGGCGTCCCAAGCCGTGCTGCTGGCGCTCAAGGACGCGAGCGTCGACGTGAAGGATGTGGAGGTGCTGGTCAGCGGCAATCTCTACCAGTCCAACGCGATGGTCGGCCAGCGGATTATGCAGACCATCGGACAGACGGGGATCCCGGTGATCAACGTCGCGAACGCTTGCGCCACCGGCTCCACGGCGCTGCGCGAGGCGTACATGGCCGTCGCCTCGGGCGCGTACGATGTGGCGTTGGCCGTCGGGTCGGAGCAGATGGGGAAAATGGGTCTGCTTGGAGGCGGTGGCGCCGGAGGTGACCCGGCCTACAGCACCGAAGGCGTGCTGGGTTCGGGACTCATGCCGGCGGTTTTCGGGATGGCCGGCGTCGAGCATATGCGCAACTACGGCACCACCTTCGAGCAGTTTGCCAAGGTGTCGGTGAAGAACCACAAGCACTCGATGCACAACCCCTACTCGCAGTATCAGACCGAGGTGGGGCTGGAGGACGTGCTGAACGCTCGCGTCGTCGCCTGGCCGAACACGCTCTACATGTGCTGCCCCACCGGCGACGGCGCGGCGGCGGCGGTTGTCTGTTCGATGGACAAGGCGCGCCAGTACACCACGAAGCCAATCAAGCTCGCGGCGTCCGTGCTGACGAGCGACCCGTGGACGCAGCGTGATCTGACCATGCCCGACATCAACACGCTCACCCGGAACGCCGCGAAGGAAGCGTACGAGAAGGCGGGCATCGGTCCGCAGGATCTGGACCTCATCGAGCTGCACGATTGCTTCGCTACAGCGGAGATCCTCCACTACGAAAACCTCGGCATCTGCGGCGAAGGCGAGGCCGGCCGCATGATCGATGAGGGCGCGACGACCGTCGGCGGAAAGATCCCGGTAAACGCCAGCGGCGGCCTGCTCTCGAAGGGGCACCCGCTGGGTGCGACCGGCGTGGCTAACGTCTGCGAGGTGGTGTGGCACCTGCGCGGCGAGGCGGGCAACCGCCAGGTCGAAGGCGCGAAGGTGGGGCTGGCGCACGTCATCGGCCTCGGGTCGGCGTGCACGATCCAGATTCTGGAGAGGTAGCCGTTCCTGCGAAGGGTTGAAGCTCACGAGAGCCGCGATCAAGGGCGGCTCTCGCTGAGTCCAAGAGCGCGAGACGCCGTGACGCTGTTCCTTACGTCATGTCCTTGTTAGCCTCGTCGGGCGATGAACGGCCATGAGGGCGCGAGCTACACCCTGATCCGCGACCTGCCGGCGGGCGACCGCCCGCGCGAGCGCCTCCGCGACTTCGGGGCGCATGCGCTCTCGAATGCTGAACTGCTCGCCATCCTGCTCCGCACCGGCTCGTCGAAGGAGAGCGCACTGGCCCAGGCCACGCGGATCCTCGCCCGGTTCGAGGGCCTGCCGGGGCTCGCCCATGCCGCCTTCGCCGAGCTGTGTGCCGAGAAGGGCCTCGGCGAGGCTAAGGCGTCGCAGGTGAAGGCAGCGCTTGAGCTGGGCATACGCGTCGCCTCGTCGTCTCCGGATCAGCGCCCCGCCGTCGCGTCGCCGGAGGACATCGCCAACCTGGTGCTCGCGGAGATGTCGCTGCTGGAGCAGGAGCACGTGCGAGTCATGCTGGTGGACACCCGTAACCGCGTCATGGGCATCCACGAGGCGTATCGAGGGAGCGTCCACACGACGGCGGTACGCATCGCCGAATTGCTGCGCGAACCAGTGCGAGCGAACGCTGCGGCCATGGTGCTTGTCCACAACCACCCGAGCGGAGATGCCACTCCATCGGCCGATGACATCCGGATGACGAAGGCGCTGTTCGACGCCGCGGCCTTGATGGGCATCGACCTGCTCGACCACGTCGTGGTGGGTGGAGGGCGGTTTGTGAGCATGCACCGGCTCGGGCTTGGCTTCCCGCGGTCTACCTCCGATGGCTGAGGGCGTCCTCAGCGCGAAGGCTGAACGCGCGGCGGGCGACAAGCGCATCCGGCTGGTCGCCGTTGACCTCGACGGGACGCTGCTCGAGCACGGCAATCGCGTCAGCGAAGGCAACGCCGCCGCCGTGCGCGACGCGGTGGCGGCGGGCGTGCACGTGGTGCTGGCGACGGCCCGGTGGTACCTGCTGGCGAAGCGCACGGCCGGTGCGCTTGGCATCGTATCGCCGATCATCTGCCATAACGGAGCCATGGTGCGCGACCCGCGCGACGACGCGAAGCTGCTGGATCTCCCCGTGCCAGCGGAGCCCTCCGTCGAGATCGCGGCCATCGCTGACGATGCCCGCTACGAGTCGATGGCAACGGTGGCGGATGTCACGTACATGATCACCCGCCGCCCGGACATCGAACTGGCTAAGCTTCCGGGCGGGATGGTGCTGACGGAGCGCCTCTCGGACCATGTGCGTGATGGCGCGGACGGCTTCCTCTTCTTCGGGCAGGATGCTGTCGACGGTGTACGGTCGCGCCTCGCCGGCCGCTACCACGGCGAACTGAACCTGGCGTGGGGCGTGAGCGCCACCTTCCCGCCGTACCTGAACATCGTCCACGCGGCTGCAGACAAGGGGCGCGCACTGCAGCTGGTGTGCGAGCACACCGGCGTGCCGCCGGAGCAGGCCCTCGCGATCGGCGACGCGCGTCCCGATCTGGAGATGATGCGGGTCGCAGGGCTGAGCATCGCGATGGGTAACGCCCCGGACGACGTGAAAGCGGAGGCGGACGCCGCGGGGCCGGACAACCGCCAGGACGGCGTCGCCTGGGCGCTGCGGACGTTTGTGATCTAGCCGCTCTGCGTCACTGAAGGCCCAGCCGGAGGAACTGGTCCGCGGGCGCTTCCAGTTGCTGCAGCGCCTGCCGCAGCCTGTCGGCGGACTCCCGCTCGATACGCTCCCCGCGGCGGTTCTCCTCTTCGCCCGGATCGTTTCGCAGGTCGTACAGGTGGTTGCCGCTGAACGGCCCCAGCGCCCAGTAGGGCACCAGGTCGCCCGCCCGGAACGGCTGCCGGATCACGGGCACGCGCGAGCCCGGCATCCGGTCGAGGACGGCGCGGTCGTCCGGAAGCGGCAAGCGCAGCTTCGGAGCGAGCACGACGGGCATCGTCGACCAGCGGTTCGACCACATCGAGAGCGGGGCGTTGTCTCCCACCGGGGCTCGTGCGTACTTGGTCGTCTCGTCGATGAGATGTACCTCGCGGCCCCAGACACCGGACAGCGCCCATTCGCGTACCGAGGCCGCTTCACCCCGCACCACCGGCGCCAGCGACGCACCGTGCGTCCGGTGCTCCGCTTCGGCATCGAAGATGTCGGCGATCGTTGCGTAGATGTCGACATTCGTGGAGAGGGCGGACGTCGCCCCGGCCTCGACGCCCGGCCAGGCGATCATCAGCGGGATGTGGCCCAACGGCTCGTAGATGGGCACGCCCGGCTTCCCCCAGATGTCCTTCTCCCCCAGGTAGTGCCCGTGGTCAGTGCAGACGATGACGGCGGTGTCGTCCCATAAGCCCTGCCGGTCGATCGCGTCGAGGATCCGGCCGAACCAGACGTCGATCATCGTGAGCTTCCCGCCATAGCTGGCGCGGAGCTGGTGCGCCTGGCGCTCGGTGAGCACGCCTTTCGCGATGGCCCCGCGGATGTACGGTGGCCATATCAGGTGTGGCCCTTCCCATGAGTCGTCGTAGAGCCGGGCATACGGCTCCGGCGTGTCGAAGGGCTCGTGCGGGTCGAACTCATCGACGAAGAGGAGGAAGCGGTCGTGGTAGCCCGCGTTGTCGTCGATCCAACGAGCGGCTGCCGCCATGGTTCGGGGCCCGGGGAAGTCCTGCTCCTCGCGGTAGTAGCTCCGGGAGCTGTCGTACGCGACGAAGCGGCCGGTGGTCACGGGCGCGCCGAGCCAGCTGGGGTCGGGGCGCGTCTTCCAGGCGTCGCTCTCGTGCCCGCGCTTCATAGTCCCAGCCGGCGAACTCGGTGTGATAGTTCTCGCCGCCCGCCTCGAAGAGGTGCGGGTGGTCGGAGATGAGCATCGTCGTCACTCCCGCGTTGCGCAGCTCGTGGGTGATGGCGTGTTCCCAAGTCTCGATCGAGCCCAAGGGCTTCCAAAGGAAATCCAGGGCACCGCACAGCATGTCGTGGCGGGCAGGCATGCACGGCAACGAGCCGGAGTAGTGCTTCTCGAAGCGGACAGAGCTGGCGGCGAAGCGGTCCAGGTTCGGCGTTGCAAACTCACCAGATCCGTAGGCACCGAGCATGTGGCGGTTGAGGCTGTCGAGCAGGATGACGATGGCGTTGCGGGGCTTCTGGATCGGCGCGATTGGAAGGGGTGCGGCCTGGGGGACGTGTGCGGTTGCGACTACCATCGCCTCAGCATACAGAAGGCGGCCTCACACTGGCGCCTTCACGATGTGGTCAAGAAATGGTCGGGGCGACTGGCCGGACAAGCATGCGCCGGAGTACAACCGCCTGGTCGGCTCCATGCGGGCGGCGAGCGGCGACCTCTCGCTCCTCATCACCACGATCGACCTCATGGTCGAGCAGCTGGAGGTCCGCTACGGCTGGCTGATGACGCTGTACTACTGGGGGATCACCTCGGCCCTGCTCGTAGACCTGTTGCCGCGGCCCTCGGCCCGGGTGAGCACGCTTCTGACGACGGCACCGCTCCGGCTGGCGGACGACCCGCCGGACCTCAGCCCCGACCCGGAGGGGAAGCCCGACATGACCGAGGCGGCGGCCGCCCTGGTGGAGCGGCTGCGGACGGGGATCGCTGAGCTGTCGGGGGCGGTGGCGGCGCTGGACGTCGTGCTGGGGGAGCTGTCGGCGGACTTCGACGGGGAGGACCTGCTGCACGCGGAGGTGCGGGCGATGCTCGACCACGCGCGGGACTCGCTGGAGGAGCTGGCTTCGCAGATGGAGACGTTCGGCGAGGTGGGGCTGGAGGCGGCAGACCCGAAGGTCCCGGCGTGCGCCCGGAAGATCATCGAGCGGGAGACCGGGTCTTAGATCAACGTATACGGAACGCTTCGGCTGACTGCGCTGCCCCCCAAATGCTTCCACTCATTGTGAGAGGATCGCTGGCCTGATTCC
>JBBDXE010000008.1:0-19791 GCA_040902505.1 Dehalococcoidia bacterium
ACCTCGTCGGCGCCGACGCCGCAGTAGTAGCCGCCCTGGGGGGCCGGGAAGCCGTTGTCCGGCCAGCCCAGCGGCTTCGCGCCTTCGAAGAAGGTGTATTCCTGCTCGATGCCGAACCAGGTCTCGTGAGAGGCGTACTTCTCCTCCGTCGCGACGCAGGCGGCGCGGGTGTTGGAGGGGTGCGGCGACATGTCGGTGAGGAGCACCTCGGACAGCACCAGCTTGTGGTCGCCGCCGCGGACGGGGTCGGGGCAGACGAACACCGGCTTCAGCACGCAGTCCGAGGCGGAGCCAGGCGCCTGGTTTGTGCTTGACCCGTCGAATCCCCAGATGGGCGGCTCCTGCCCGGCCGGCACGATCTTCGTCTTCGAACGCAGCTTTGCCGTCGGTGTCGTGCCGTCGATCCAGATGTACTCTGCCTTGTAGAAGTTCACCGATCCCTCTCCCTTTCATCCGCGCGCAGTCCGCCCCTTATTGGAGCGGACTGCGCCTGTGTTCGATCCCCGGCCGTCGGATCAGACGGCCACTTCTCCTCGTTCACCCGTGCGTACGCGGATGGCTTCTTCGACGGGCAGGACGAAGATCTTGCCGTCGCCGATGTTCCCCGTCCAGGCCGCCTTTTGGATGAGCTGCACCACCTCTTCGGCGTCCTTGTCGGCGACCACGGTCTCCAGCTTCACCTTCGGGAGCATGTCGACGGAGTAGGTCTGCCCGCCCCTGCCGGCGTGGACGATGCCCTTCTGCACGCCCCGGCCGGTCACGCCGACGATATTCAGCCCCAGGTATCCCTTCTCGGCTAGCGAGTGCTTCACGTCGTCGAGCTTCTCCGGCCGTATGATGGCCTCGATCTTCTTCATGTAACGCCTCCCCTGGCTATTGGGCCGCGCCCGGACTGGCTTGCAGGACCTCGCCGGCCGCCGTGGCGCCGCCGCCCATGTGGACGGGAATCGCCTCCGCGATGCCGAGCACCGGGCCGCTGCCGCCGAACACATACGCCCGCTCGCCGTGCTGCGAGACGTCGAGGCCAGCGACTTCATCCTCTTCGTTCAGGCGAATGCCCACGGTGAGGTCCAGGGCCTTGAGGATAATAAACGTCACCACGAAAGAGTAGGGAGCGACGACAGCGACCCCCACGGCTTGCCGCCACAACTGGTCGAAGCCGCCGCCGTTCGTGAGGCCGTCCACGCCGCCGTAGGCCGCGACCGCGAAGATGCCCGTCGCCAGCGCGCCCCAGAGGCCGCCGACACCGTGCACCGCGACGACGTCCAGCGAATCGTCGATGTTCGTGCGGGTGCGCCACTGCACGGCCAGGAAGCAGATGATGCCGGCGATGGCGCCGATGCCGATCGCTTCCATCGGTTGCACATAGCCGGAGGCGGGTGTGATCGCCACCAGCCCTGCCACGGCGCCCGCCGCCGCCCCGACGACGCTGGGCTTGCCCGAGAGCCACCAGCTCATGCCCACCCAGGACAACGCGGCAGCCGCGGCGGCGGTGTTCGTGACGGTGAAGGCGTTCGCCGCGACGGCGTTAGCCGCACCGGCGCTCCCCGCGTTGAAGCCGAACCAGCCGAACCACAGAATGGCCGCGCCGAGCACGATGTAGGTAATGTCATGCGGCTCCATGGGCTCGGCCTTGAATCCCTTGCGTTTGCCGAAGCAGAGCGCCGCTGCCAGGGCCGCCGCCCCGGCGTTCAGGTGAATGGCCGTGCCGCCGGCGAAGTCCAGCCCCTTCACGTCCGAGAAGATCCACCCTTCGGCATCGAAGACCCAGTGCGCCACCGGCGCGTAGACCAGGAGCGACCAGGCGGCCATGAAGACCAGGAAGGGGCCGAACTTCGCGCGCTCCGCGAAGGCGCCGGTGATGAGCGCCGGCGTGATGATGGCGAACATGGCCTGGAAGATCATGAACGCCTCGTGCGGGATGCCCGGGCCCGCCTGTGAATCGCCCGCCGCGCCCACGCCCTTCAGCCCGAAGTGGTCGAGGTTGCCGATGAGCCCCCAACCCTTCACGTCCGGCCCGAACGTCAGCGAGTAGCCGACGACCACCCACAGGACGCCAATCACACCCATGACGATGAAGCTCTGCATGATCGTCCCGAGCACGTTCTTGTTGCGGACGAATCCGCCGTAGAAGAACGCCAGCCCGGGGGTCATGAAGAGCACCAAGGCCGAGGCAGCCAGCACCCATGCAGTATCCCCAGAGTTGATCTCTGTCATAGTCTCCTCCCCTGCTATTCCGGATGGGGGGAGGATAGCCACGGCTTGTTACAAACAGATTTCGTTAGGGTGATCCTTGGATTACGCAGGCGTGGCGCTTGGCACGCCGCATGTCAAGCCGCTGATCGGGCTGTCCGGCCCGCTTGATCGCGCTCCTCAGCCACGCAGGCCTACTTTGCTGGGCCGCGACGGTGCTTGCTGGCATGCGTTTGTCGCAAGTGGGGCCGTAGCTCACTTGGGAGAGCGGTCGCCGACGGCGACAGGTCGGCGCCAATCATCCTTTAGTGACCGCCGCTGCTGCGTCTACTAGTCCCCAATGAGGCGCAGGAGTTCTTCGCGCCCACGCCCGGTCTTGAGCCACTTCTCGCGCCTGCGAGCATCCAGACGGTCAGGTCGGGTCTCGTGGTAGACCAGATCCAGTGGCCGGATGCGGCGTGTATAGCTCGAGGCCCCACGAGCGTGCTCATCCAGCCGTCGGGCCAGGTCAGTTGAAAAGCCGGTGTAGAGACGTCCGTCCTTCCTGCTCCGAAGGACGTAGACGCACCAGCCGTCGATCATAAGTGGATGGTGGAGCCGAGGGGGCTCGAACCCCTGACCTCAACACTGCCAGTGTTGCGCTCTCCCAATTGAGCTACGGCCCCATGGTGCTTGGTGCTTGATCTGACTTGGCCTGCCCCCAGACGGCGACCGCTCTCCCAATCGAGTTACGGCCCACTGCGGCTACCCATGCTAACAGGCGCCCTCGAACGCTGGCAATCCGGCAATCGAGCATCTGGCGCGAAGGTAACATCCGTCCAAGACCCCGCCATGGCGGCTGTTATCCTTCCCCCTACATGGCCACGACCGCCGTCCCGTTGCGCGCCCGCATCCCCCTCCGGCTTCCGGATGCCGTCTCAGCGCTCGGGGAGCGCGACTTCCGCATCATGTGGGCAGGGCAAGCAGTGTCGCTGTGCGGCACCTGGATGCAAGTGGTGGCGCAGGGGCTGCTCGTCCTTCAGCTCTGGGACTCCGCTTTCGCCCTGGGCGCGATGAACTTCGCGAACGCCTTGCCCACGCTGCTCGTGATGCTCTTCGGCGGCGTGCTGGCGGACCGGGGCGACAAGCGCCGCATCATGCTGGTGACGCAAGTGGTGATGGCGGCGCTGGCGCTCATCGTGGGATTCCTCATCGTCGCCGATCTCGTCCAATTCTGGCTCCTGCTCGTGGTGGCCGGGGTGGCCGGGGTGGCGATCGGCTACGACATGCCCGCCGCGCAGGCGTTCCTGCCGGAGCTGGTGCCGCCGGAGAAGATCGGGCAGGTCGTGGCGCTCAACTCATCGACGTTCCACGGCTCGCGCATGGTGGGGCCGGCGCTGGCCGGCGGCATCATCGCGGCGTCGAGCCTGTCAGTGGCGTACTTCCTGAACGCCGCGAGCTTCGTGGCCGTCATCCTCGCCCTGATGGTGGTGCGATCGCGGCCGGTGCGCCAGGCGGCCGGACATGGCATGTCCGCGATCCACGGGCTGCGGGAGGGGCTGCGACATGCGCGCGGGCGGCCCAACCTGCAGGCGCTGCTGCTGCTCACGGGCCTCAACACCGCCTTCCTGTTCCCCTCGATGGCGATCCTCAGCGCCTTCTACGTGAAGGACGTGCTGGACCAGGGCGAGGTGGTGCTGGGGCTGCTGTTCATGGCGTCGGGGATCGGCTCCGTCGTGGGCGCGCTGATGCTGATCTGGTGGACCGGCTCACGGGCGGGGCGCATCTGGGCCGGCGTCATCGTCGCGCCGCTGGCGCTGTGCGTGATGGCGCTGACGCGTCAGCCCGCGCTGGCGATCGTGGCCGCGGGGGTACTCTCACTCGCCTTCTCGTCGCAGCTGGGACTTGTGCAGACGATCATCCAGGAGTCGACGCCAGCGGAGTTCCGGGGCCGGGTGATGTCGCTCCACGGGATCATGTTCAACGGCACGATGCCGTTCGCGGGGCTGGCATCGGCCGGGCTGGTGGTGGCGCTGGGCATGCCGGTGGTGATGGTGATCTCGGCGGCGCTGTTCGGCATCACGGCGTGCTGGGTGCTGCGCTTCTCGGCCGGGGGGATCGGCGAGGTGGTGCGGCTGTCGGCGGTGGAGTACGAGGCGGTTGCGGCGGCGCGCTAGCTCCCGGCCAGCAGCTCCGTGACGACGTCGTTGATGGCGCGGCCATCGGCCCGGCCCTTGAGGCGCCCGATCACAACGGGCATCACCTTTGCCTTGCCGGCGGGGCCGCTGGCGCCGGTCTCGGCGATGGCCTTCCGGACCTCCTCGGCGATCTCGTCGCGGCTGAGCTGCTGCGGCAGGTACGCCATGAGGACCTCCAGCTCCGCCTGCTCGCGGTCGATCAAGTCCTGGCGGCCGCCCTTCCGGAACTCCTCGATGCTCTCACGACGCTGCTTCGCCTGCTTCTGGATGACATCGAGCACGTCCGGATCGCCGAGGTGCTGGCGGGTGGCGGAAACGTCTTTCACGTTCACGCGGGCGATCTCGGTGTTGCTGATGGCGGTCATGAGGCCGCGGAGCACGTCGCGGCGGAGGGCGTCGGCGGCGCGCATGGCGTCCTTCAGGTCGGCGGAGAGCTGATCCTTCAGGGGCATGTGCAGGGCCTCCGGCGGCACTGTACCGCGCGGTCCGACTCTGCGCCGCCGTTCGATCCTGCTTCGGGAACTTCCGTCGCCCTCGCGTCGTCTATGCGGCGGGGAGGCGTCCGGTCGCGGCGCCTCTCTCGGCCGCATCATGGCGGCTGTCCGCGGGGCTGCCGCCCTCCGCTCACGGCGGTCCGGATGCGGCCCAGCGACGAGGTGAAGGATGGAGCGTCCGGACGGCGCCAAGGTGACCGGCTAGTGCTTGCCCTGCTGCCGGCCGCCTGCCACGTGCGCCCTGAGAGCGCCGGACGGATTGCTCCATCCGGAACCGCACGCGACGGCGCATCTCCCGTCGCGTAGCAGCCGGCATGCGCCGTCTCGCCGATCGGTGGACGAAGCAGGACGGGTGGTGGTGGAGGCGGGGCGGCGCAGCGCCGGCGCACCAGCTACGGTACGTAAGAGACACTCAGGCTCGGGCGCGACCCGCTGGAGCCGTACTCCCGCGACGCGTACAGCGAAGCCGACCCACTGGTGTTCTCGAGTGAGTCCTTCAGGATCCACCCGTAGTCCGTCGTGCCCGAGACCCACGCCTGCACGTCGGCCGTGACGTCGAAGTCGACGCACTGCGGCATGCCGGGCACCGTGAACGAGTCGGTCGCGGTCGAAGAGAACGCCGGCTGGGTGTTCCAGGACAGTGTGGACTCCGTCCAGCTTCCGGTCACGCGATGCAGGCCGTGCGTGCGGCCGGCGGCACCGCTGACGTTGGTGATGCACAGCGTGAGGGTCGCCGACTGGATCGTGGCTCCGCCGGGCACGGTGCCTCCCACGTCAAACGCGGAGTATGAGCGTCGGGTCTGGGAGGAGTTGCCATCGACATCCAGCTCGGCGTCGCTGCCGTGTGTGGTGGAGGGGCTCCCCTCATCCACGTACGTGTCACCCGTCGCGCCGAGCGTGACCACCGTCGGCACCGGCGTATTCGTCGCCGTCGGCGTGTGCGTCGACGTCGGCAGGGGCGTGTCGGTGGCCGTCGGCGCCGGCGTGTCGGTGGACGTGGGCACCGGCGTGAACGTCGCGGTGGGGGCGGGCGTATCCGTGGGCACCGGGGTCGGCGTGTAGGTTGCGGTCGCGGTGGGCGTCGGGGTCGGGAGGATGACCTCGACCGTCCCGTCCAGCTCCGTCACGCCGAGGAGGTCGTTGATCAGGTTGTAGAGTGCCGTGTCGTGCAGGTCCAGCGTCGTCTCGCCCTGATCCACCACGTCGAAGACGATCGTGGCGAGCGTGCCGGAACCGCTCGCCGGCAACTCCAGGAACCCTGTGGAGGTGCAGTAGAACTCGACGTGGTAGGCCGTCTCGAACACCGGCGGGTCGCACGACACGCTGCGGCCCGTGCTGCCGAGGAACGAGCTATTGCTGATGCTCTGGAACGAGAGCACTGCAGGATCCCACTCGACGCTGAAGCGATACGACGCGACCAGCAGCGCGTCCGCGATCTGCACGTCTACCTGCACCGGCCCGCTATCGACGGTCTGCCCGCCCGGGCTGATGTAGACGCTTCCGGGCTCGGGCGTCGCGGTGGCGGTGAATGTATTCGTCGCCGTCGGGGTCGGGGTGTCCGGCACCGGGGTATCAGTGTATGTCGCTGTCGGAGTCACCGTGGGGGTGGGCGTGGGCAGGCAGACCTCAATGGAGCCGTCCTCTTCCGGGACGTCCTGCGATGTCCCCTCGGCGGTGAACAGAACGGCGTCGTGCAGGTCCAGCGTGGTGATGCCGTCGGCCACCGTGTCGAACTCCAGGATGGCGAGCGTACCGGATCCGGAGGCCGCCGCATCGGTGCCGATGGAGGTGCAGGAGAACTCGACGTGGTTGTTGGCCACGTCCAGCACGGGCAGTTCGCAGACCACGCTGCGGTCGGTGCTCCCGAGGAACGTATCGTTTGAGATGCCCACAAACGTGACGATGGCCGGATCCCAGCCCACGTGGAAGTAATACGAAGCCGTGGAGGGCGCATCCTGGACGGCGACCTCCACCTCGAACCCGCCGGGCTCCTCCAGCTTCTTGTACTCGGGGTCGATGAAGACATGCGGATACGGTGTGGGCGTGGCCGAGGGCGTCTTCGTCGGCTTGGGGTTGGTGTTCCCGCCGCCGGTGGGGGGTGTGCGCGTCGCCTTCGAGCGGGTCGGCGTCGCCTCAGGCGCTTTCGTCGGCTCGACCGTCTCGACGGGGGCCGGTGTGACCAGGTCTCCCGGCGTCTCGATGGGCACTGGCGCGACAGTCTCGCCGGGGACGGGTGTGTCGCCGGAGGGGCGGGCCGTGGGCGTGCGGGCGGCGTTCGGCGTCTCATCGCCGGGGTCGGGCGTCTCGCCCGGCTCCGGAGTTTCGCCACCTGCGCCGTCTTCGCCGGACGCGGGCGGGTTGCCCTCTTCGTCTGTCTCCGGCGCCCGCGCGATCTCGATGCGGCGCGAATCGTCGTCGGGCTCATCGAGCGCGCGGTCGTCGTCGGCGGCAGCCCGCAGGATCCCGGGGTCCAGCCGCGCCAGGCGGATGCCGCGCGGGTCGGGCGAGTAGTCGGCGCGCAGCCGGGACGACGTATCGGCGCTCAGCCAGGCGATCTCCGCCCGCCGGAGGGCGAACGCGGCGGATGTTGACGTCAACGCCAGGCAGACGCCTACCACGACGACGGCGGCGGCGGCTTGCCTGAGCGACGAGAACATAGTCAGGCGGCCTTTACGTGCACGTCAGGCAGACGGTAGCCCTTGAGGGTCGGGTCCGTGGTGCGGCGGCTCTCCCACTCGGGGAGGATGCGCGTGAAGGCAGAGACTACCTTGGCGTCGAGGTGCCGCTCCTCGACCTCCCGGCGCAGGATGTCCATGGTCTCGCGAAGATCCATGGCGGTGCGATACGGACGGTCGGTCGTCAGCGCGTCATAGATGTCGGCGACGGCGGCGATGCGGGCGATGATGCTGAGGCCCTGCGCGTGCAGGTGGCCCGGGTAGCCGGAACCGTCGAGCTTCTCGTGGTGGCCGGCGACGAACTCGATCACCTCCGGCGCCAGCTCGACCGGGGCCAGAATCTCCAGCCCGATGCGAGGGTGGCGTTCGATCATCTCGCGCTCTTCGGCGGTGAGGCTGCCGGGCTTGAGCAGCACGGCGTCGCGCACACCGATCTTCCCGATGTCGTGGAGGTAGCCGCCGATCTCCAGGTGCTGCAGCTGGGAGTCCGGAAGCCCCATCTCGTGCCCGATCGCCATCGCCAGCTGTCCCACGCGCACGGAGTGTCCCAGCGTGTGGGGGTCGCGCGCATCGATGGCCGAGGTGAGGGCCCGGATGGTCGCCAGGTGCTGGCGCTGCAGGCGCTCCGTCATGGCGTCGAACGCGGTGCCGAGCACGCCGATCTCGTCCGGGCTAGCGACTGCGGCGCGGGCCGTAAGGTCGCCGGAGGTGACGGCGCGGGCTGCGGAAACCAGCTGAATCAGCGGCCGCGTCATGCCGCGGGCCAGCAGCCATCCCGTCATCAGCACGGCGGCCGTGGCTACCGCGAACAGCCCGCCCAGCTGCCAGCGCGTCGCGGTGCCCGCGTTGAAGATGAACGATGTTGGCAGGCCAACCGAATAGACCCCGACGGTCGTGTTGCGGATCTTCAGCTCGGCGTAGAGCAGGTCAAAGTCCCGCCCGGACAGCGTGCGGTGCTCGCGCAAGCCTTCGAGGGATGTTGTGCTGGCTATGTCGCCTCTAGGCGCGAGGTCGGCGCCCTCGTCCTCGGCGCCGGCAAACGTCGTCGCGAGCGGCGTGCCGTCGAAGTCGTACAGCGTGACGTCGGCGAGCGATTCGTTCTTGACGGCGGGGAGGAACGAATGCAGCAGACTGCCGACGAGCGCGACGCCGGCCAAGCGGTCGCCGTCGTAGATGGGGCCGGAGGTGTACAGGGCGTAACCGTCGCCGGTGTGGACGAGCTGGGCGAACTTGTCGCCGAGTTCATCCTGGCGGCCGGCCCGGACATCGCGGACGATCGACCACTCGCCCGGGATGTCATCAGCGGCGATGACCTCGTAGTCGCCATCATCTCCGCGCTGGAGGCCCAGCACGCGTGCGCCGGTCGCATCGAGCACCTCGACGCGATCGGCGCTGCTGTTGGCCGCGATGGGCTCGACGAGGCGGGACAGCTGCGAGGCATCGCCCGACTGCGTGGCCTCGGAGACGCCGTCCGTGAAGGCGACGGCACGGACGACCTCCAGGTGCCGGCGCTCCCGCCGGACGACCGCGTCGGCGGCCACCCGGGAGGCCTCGGCGAGCTGGTTGTTGAAGCGCTCTTCCAGGGAGCCGGTCACGAGGCGGGTGGTCAGGTAGGTGCCCGCCACGGCCAGCAGGACGGTGAGCACGGCGTAGGGCGCGATGATCTTCCACCTGATGTGCCGGGCGGGATAGGAGGCGCTCCGCGCGAGCCACGACGCCGCCAACCGTATTCGGTGCATACCTAGATATCTTCGGCAGCGCGGAGGGTGGAAGGGAGGGTTTGTTCCTACGGGACTCGATTCCGGGCTAGCGGGTGGCCGCCAGCTTCGCCACCCGGTCGAGGATGCGGTCAGCGACTTCGAGCTTGCTGAGGAGGGGGAGGGCCTCGGTGGCCCCCGCTGCGTCGATGAAGGTCACGCGGTTCGTATCCACGGAGAAGCCGGCGCCTTCAGCGGTCACGTCGTTTGCGACGATGAGGTCCAGGCCCTTCCTCGCCATCTTGGCCCGGGCGTTCTCGAGCAGATCCTGCGTCTCCGCCGCGAACCCCACCTTCACGAACCCGCCGGAGAGGCCGGCGACGATGTCTTCGTTCGGCTCCAGCCCCACTACCATCCCCTCGGCCGTCCGCTTGATCTTCTGGCCGGACGGGTTCGCGGGGCGGAAGTCGGCCGGGGCGGCGGCCATGATCAGCGCGTCGCAGGTGGCCGCGGCGTCGCGGAGGGCGGCGGCCATCTCTTCGGTTGAGACGACGTCCATCCGGGTGACGCCGTACGGCGTGCTCAGCGCTACCGGCCCGCAGACGAGCGTCACCGCCGCCCCGCGGTCGCGGGCCGCTTCGGCGATCGCGAAGCCCATCTTCCCCGACGAGCGGTTGCCGATGTAGCGCACGGGGTCCAGGGCCTCCTGCGTGCCGCCGGCGCTGACGACGATGCGTTGGCCGGCGAAGTCGCCCCGGGCGCCCAGCGCCTGGCGGAGCGCCCCGAGGATCGCCTCGGTGTCGACGAGGCGCCCGGCTCCGGTGCGCCCGCTGGCCAGCCGTCCCTCTTCCGGCCCGGCGAAGATGACGCCCCGCTCCCGGAGCAGCGCGACGTTCGACCGCGTGGCCGCGTGCTCCCACATCTGGCTGTCCATCGCCGGGGCGACGACGACCGGCGCCGTCGTGGCGAGGGCGGTGAGGGCCACCATGTTGTCGGCGAGGCCGTGGGCGAGCCGCGCGAGGGTGGTCGCGCTGGCCGGGGCTATCAGCAGCCCGCCGGCAGCGCGCGCCAGCTCCACGTGCTCTTCGGCCAGCTCCGACTGCGGGTCGAACATGTCCGTGAAGACCGGGCGGCCCGTGAGGCTGCGGAAGGTCAGCGGCGAGATGAACTTCTGCGCTGCGTCCGTCAGGATGACGTCAACGAGGGCGCCCGCCTGCGTGAGCTTGCTGGCGATATCGGCTGCCTTGTAGCAGGCGATGCTGCCCGTGACGCCGAGGACGATGCGCTTGCCTTCGAGGATCATCTCGCCTCTCGCACAGGGACGTTCACGTTCATGTCGTGCACGAGTCGCAGGCCGGTCAGCGTCAGGTTCTGGTCGACGGCGTCGAACACGCGGGTCTCCTTCGCCATCCGGTCCGCCCAGCCGCCGGTGGCGATGACGCGGGCGCTGCCCCCCAGCTCCTTCTTGAAGCGCGCCACCATGCCCTCCAGAAGTCCGACGTATCCGAAGAGCGTCCCGGACTGGATGGCCGTCACGGTGTTCTTCCCTATGGCGGTCTTCGGCCGCTCGAACTCCACCCGGTAGAGCTTCGCCGCCCGCTCGAACAGCGCTTCCGACGAGATGCCGATGCCGGGGGCGATCGCCCCGCCCAGGTAGTCCCCTTCGGCGGAGACGGCGTCAAAGACGGTGGCGGTGCCGAAATCCACGATGATGAGGGGCGGAGGGCCGTAGCAGTGCAGCGCCGCCACGACGTCGACGATGCGGTCGGCCCCGACCTCACGCGGGTTCTCGTAGAGGATGCGGACTCCCGTGCGAGTGCCGGTGCCGACGACGATCGGATCGACCTGGAAGTAGCGGCGGCAGAGCTGCTCGAAGACAGGAGTCAGATCGGGGACGACGCACGCCATGACGGCGCGCGTGATCTCCCGGGGATCGATCGCCTCCGTAGCGAGGAGGCCCAGGATGGTCACGGCGTACTCGTCGGTGAGGCGCTCAATGTCGGTGGCCATCCGCCATGTGGCGCGGACCTCTTCGCCGTCGAAGACGCCGATGGTGATGTTGGTGTTGCCGGCGTCGAGCGCGAGCAGCATGCGATCCTCCGTGCGGATCGAAGTATAGCGGTCATAAGGTGGGGGGTTCGGCGGTGTCAACGGCCTATAATGGCGCTTGTTGGGGGCAGCAGGATTCTCGACGAGCATCAGCGTGGGTGGGCGGGAGGTGCCGCTCATCTGTCACATGGCCGTCCTCTCGGGACAGCACCGTCGCAACACGCTCCCGGCGATCGAAGAGTGCTTCGCAGCCAGCGCCGGGCGCATCGAACTGGACATCCACTCGCTCGACGGCGAGGACTACGCCGTCTTCCATGACCGCAGACTGGAGACACACACCACCGGCCGCGGCCCCATCGGCGCGGCCACGCCCGATGAGGTGCGTGCCGCCCGCTTCGTCGAGGCCCCGGCTGAGCACCCGCCGCTCCTCAGCGAGGTCGTCGAGATGGTGCGCGGCTGCCGTACGGAGCTGCAACTGGACCTGAAGGACTGGCGCGCCATGAGCCGCGAGCGCTTGCTCACCCTCTCACGCGTCGTGGATCCGGTGAAGGACCGCATCATCGTGTCGACCGGGCAGGACTGGAACCTGGCGCGGCTGCATCGTGCCGCTCCCGAGGTGGCGATCGGCTTCGACCCGGGCCTCTATCTCGACCACGCGATCGAAGGCGACCAGATCTATCTCCCGCGCGCCATGGGCGCCTACCGTTACCGCGACGACCACCCGATGGCGTTCGGGCGCACGGAGTCGACGGTCGACTACCTGCGCGAGCGCATGGAGATGCTGGTGATGCAGGTGCCGGCGGCGCGGGAGTTCTTCATGAGCTTCCGGTTGGTGCTCCAGATGCTCGGCGACGGGTTTAACCCGGCGCGGTGGCTGCACGAGCGGAACATCGACGCCAACGTGTGGACGGCCGACCATCGCGGCGCGGAGTCTGTGCGCTGGATCGAGCGCCTCGTCGCGGCCGGCATTGACCGCATCACGACGAATACAGCAACGGCGTGGGTGGAGGCGTTCAGGCGGGAAGGGGCAGCGCCGGCGGCGGGTTACGCCTGACGCGGCCTGGCCTGGCTTTGAGCACCGGCCTCAACGGCGGGTGCCGGCTCGGGCGTCTCCTGCGGCTTGCGAAGGAAGGACCAAGCGAGCCCGAGGACGCCGATCGCGAAGGTGCACGTCGACACCACCTGCGGGAAGGTCATCCAGTCCTTGATGATGTGGTCCGGGCAGCCGACGTTGTTCGGGCAGTTGATGCCGCTGTCGATGCGGAGATAGCTCAGGCCGAAGCGCATCGCGGAGTAGATCACCACGCCGGCGAAGAATGTAATCCCCGGCCGGCTCTTCCAGAACCACATGAACACGAAGGCCAGCACGCCCATGATCAGCAGGTCTCCGAGCATCTCGTAGGTCGTCGCCGGGTGGGTGGCGCCGAACTGGTACGCCGGGCTCTCCGGATGCGTGTACTCGACGCCCCATGGCAGATCGGTCGCCTTGCCCACGTGCTCGCCGTTGATCAGGTCGCCGAGGCGGCCCACTGCCATGCCCAGGAGGGCGCCGAAGACCGCGGCATCGAGGCCGCGCGTCACCGGCAGGCGCCGGATCAGTCCGTAGATCACCGCCCCGATGATGCCGCCGATGATCGCGCCGTAGATGGAGATGCCACCCTCGTTCACGCGGAACCAGTCGGTCCACCCGTCGAGGCGCTCGTGATTCTCGATGATCCAGAGTGCCCGCGCGCCGATGATCCCGGAGGGCACGGCCACCAGCGCGATGCTGTAGCCGTCGTCCTCGGTGAACCCCTCGCGCCGGCCCAGCAGCACGGCCAGGTACACGCCCATGGCGATGCCGACGGCCGTAAAGATCCCGTGCCATGTCAACTGGAAGGCGCCGAAATCGCCGATCGTCGGGTCCCAGCCGATGGTGATGGTGAGCAGGCTCAGCACGTCGGTCACGAAGGCTCCTCCTGCTGGAGTTCGGGCGGCTCGGGCACGCCCAGGCGGTTCGCCAGGATACGCACGTCCTTCTCGAAGCCGCCGCTCTTTTCGGCCAGGCCGGCGACGTGCGTGGCCTCCGGCGTGAGCTTCAGCCACAGCCGGCGACGCGGCACGTAGAAGGTTAGCGCAAGGCCGCCGACGAGCATACCCGTCGCCGCCCAGATGAACCACGCGCCATGGTCGCGCTTGACAGAGATGCCGGCGAACTCGCGCTGGCCCTCGAAGGTGTACTCGTAGCCGCTGAGCTGCTCCGGCGCGCCTTCACCGAGGGCGAGCGCCGGGCGCCCTTCGCCCACGACGAGCAGCACCGGCGCGCCGCCGGCGTCGTGGGTGAGCTGCGCCAGCAGCGGCGCATCGCCCCTCCCCGGGACGCCGATCCCGACCGCCGACGGCAGCGAAACCACGTCGTCGAAGCGAATGCGTAACCCTTCGAGTTCAGCCGTCCCCCCTTCGTCGACGCGGATCTGCGAGCCGGCGCCGCCTGCCTGCGGGTCGTAGGCGACGAGCTGCCACGCATCGTCGTCCTTCGCCGTGATCCCGATCCAGATCACGCGCCCCGCGCCCGGCAGGTCGACGATCGACCCGCTCCCGGACGTGAGGAAGTCCGTCGGAGCGATGACGTCGCTGAGCAGCGTCTCACCCGATGCGTCGGTGAGGGTGACGCTTGGCGCGGCCACGGTTTCCTGCAGCGGGAACGTCTCTCGCACGACGGTGTTGCCCGTCGACAGGTCGCGGATGCGCAGCGCTGCACCGAGGGGGAAGTAGCCGACCTGGTGGAAGCGGTAGCCGCCGTACTTCAGCGGGTCGTTCACCGTCGTGACGCCCGACTTCACAGCCTCGCCGTTGCGGTAGATCGTGAGGAACGTGCGGAAATCGAGCGGATTGCCCTGTTCGCCGTAGCGGCCGACGGCGTCGTCGACGCGGACCTGGAGCTGGCCCGGGTCGGCGACGACGAACACCGGCATGGTCGTGCCCTCGCCGAGGAAGATGTCGCGCGAGAAGCCGGTGAGTTGCGTGACCAGGCCGCCGGCGATGAACAGGATCAACGCCAGGTGGCTGATGAACGTTGCGAGCTGCGCCCACGGATAGCGGTCGGCGAAGACGTACGTCCCCCCCTCGTCGACGCCGGTGCGTGTCCGGAAACGCAGGCGATGCAGCGTTGCCTCCGCGGTATCCACCGAGACGGGCGCCAGCGTCGTGCGGTTGTGGGCGCGCTCGAAGAACGTGTCCGGCACGCGCACGGGCGGGCGGAAGACGTTCCGGAACGTCGGAGACCAGCGGTTGAAGGTGCAGATGGTGACGTTGATCACAAGGAAGCCGAGGGCGAAGATGAACCAGCGGGCCTGGTAGATCTCGAAGAAGCCGAGATTGTGCATGGGGTCCGTCAGAGGGCCGAACGTGTCGCGCTTGGTGTCCAGCCAGACGGAGATCGCGGCATCGTTGCCGCGCATCACTTCCGGCACCTGCGGGATGAGCACCCCCAGCAGCCCGAAGAACGCCAGCGTCGCGATGTAGACGACGGCGAACCGTACGGACGTGAGCACGCGCCACACCGGCAGAAGGGCGTCCGGCGCCGGACCGCGGGAGATGGCTGCGGGTCTAGCCGTGGCCATGCGCCACCATGCTCATGTCAGGGGAGGATCGACGCAAGGTTATCCTCCAGCGTCTCCGCCGTCATGGGACCGAAGACCCGTGCGCGGACAATGCCCTGCTGGTCGATGAAGTACGACGAAGGGATGCCCTCCACCGGGCCTCCGATGCGCCACGCGTCGGCGACCTCCCCCGTGCGGTCGATGGCGATGGGGAAGGTCATCCCGAAGTCCGCCGCGAAGTCGCGCACCACCCCGTCGTTTTCCTGCAGATCGACACCGACGACGACGAGGCCCTCGTCTTTCCGGGCATCGTAGGCGCGGACGATCTCCGGGATCTCCTGTCGGCAGGGCGTGCACCACGACGCCCAGAAGTTCACCAACACCGGCTTCCCCTGCAGGTCGCTGAACCGCAGCGACCCCCCCTCGGGCGTGCGCAGCAGGAAGTCCGGCGCCGCCCGCCCCACCTCCGTCGAGGGCGAGCGCCCGGTGACGTTGCGCTCGGACGGCAATGCGACGACGCCGAAGCCGTCGTCGTCGACCGCCCCGCCTCCGTCCCGGCGTTCGATGTACAGCAGCACCCCGACGATCGTCGCGATGATCAGCACCGGGATCAGCAAACTGCGCAGCGGCCCCGCCCACTCCCGCCGGTTCTGGGGGCGCTCCTCCACGCCCGATACGTCGTCGATCAGCGGGGCATCGGGTTCCTTCACGGGGCCGCCGGCTCGAAGAGTTGCAGGTAGAGGGCACGCACCTCATCCGGCGGCAGGCCGGCGCCAAGGAAGGTGTCGCCGGTGCGCAACTCCCAGTGCAGGTGGATCTCGGTGTCGGGCGCGGAGAGCGACTCCGGCGTCCCCGAGTCGCCGGCGTAGCCGACGACCGTGCCCTGCGCGACCCGCGTCCCCTCCCGGATGTCCGCCGCCACGCCTTCGAGGTGGGCGTAGCGGGTAACGATCCCGGCGCCGTGGTCGATCCACACCTGCCGGCCGCGAAAGAGGTTCAGCACCTCCGGGTCGTCCGCGCCGCCGGCGGCGATGCGACCGTTCGCGTCCGCAAGCTCTTGCTGTGTGAGGTCGTGATAGTCGATGTCCGTGCGGATCACCGTGCCGTCCTTTGCCGCCAGTACGGGCGTGCCCTTCTGGATGCCGGTGCAATTGTCCGCCGGATAGAGGTCGATGCCTTCGTGGACGCCGTTGCGATACGGGCGCGGTGCGTTCGGCATGAGCAGGTCGCTCTGCGGCAGGCAGGCGCCCCCGATCGGGTAGATGAAGCTGCGGAACACCGTCAGGTCCGGCGGTTCCGGCGTGGCCGTGACGGCCGGGGGCGGCGGCGGCTGCGTCGGGTTCGGCGACGATGCGGCGTCCCGTTCGCACGCGCCCATCGTCGCGGCGACCATCAGGAAGAGGACGAGGATCGAGCGTCGCAGGACGGCCAGCCTTCCGCATCGAGCCTGGCAGGGGGTCGGCTTCAGGATAGCAGGCATGCCGTGGCTACCGGCCGGGCGCCCACTCTCGTAGAATCCGGCCGTGTTCGACGCCATCTTGCTCTTCATCCACATCCTGGCGGCAGCGCTCTACGTGGGGCCGCAGGTGTTCCTGGCCGTGGCCGCCGTCCCCGCCATGCGCACCATCGAGGACGTCCAGCAGCGGATGCGTGCCACCCGCATGGTGACGACGCGCTTCGGCTGGCTCGGGGGTGGGGCGCTGCTCACCCTCATTGTCACCGGCCTGTTCAACTACGACCACGCGAACGACCTGGGCTTCATCGATTCCGGCGACTTCCCGCGCTACTTCGCGGTGCTGCAGGTGAAGCTCACCCTCGTCGTGGTGGTCGTGCTGCTGACGCTGCTCCACGGCGGGCTGCTGGGGCGGCGGCTGCTGCGGCTCCAGGAGGAGCAGGCGCCCGAGGAGGAGATCGCGGCGGTCCGCCGCTGGTCGATGCTGGCCTCGATCGCGAACCTGACGCTCTCGGTGGCCATCCTGCTCTGTGCGGCGCTCCTCGGATCGGACTGGTCGAAGCAGTAGGTTTTGACGGAGACGACGGTCGATCTCTACAATCGGAGCAGAGGCAGTCGCCTCATCCCATCGACGGCGCCAGGCCGCCCGATATTGCGAGTCTTGCAAGGAGGTACAACATGGGCTCCGACGTCCTCGTGTCCACCCAGTGGGTGGCCGACAACCTGAGCAATCCGAAGGTCAAGCTGGTGGAGGTCGACGTCGACACGGCGGCGTACGACGAGGGGCACGCACCCGGGGCGGTCGGGTTCAACTGGACCAGCCAGCTCCAGGATCAGGTGCGCCGCGACATCATCTCGAAGGAGGATCTGGAGCAGTTGTTGGGCGCCGCCGGCATCGGCAACGACGACACCATCATCCTCTACGGCGACAACAACAACTGGTTCGCTGCGTACGCCTTCTGGGTGCTGGAGATGTACGGGCACAAGGACCTGAAGCTGATGGACGGCGGACGCAAGAAGTGGGCCGACGAGAACCGGGCGATGACGAAGGCCGCGCCGTCGCCGCAGCAGGCGTCCTACAAGGCGAAGGACCCGAAGAAGGAGCTGCGCGCCCGCCGCGACGACGTGCTGAAGGCGCTCGGGAACAAGAAGAACGCGTTTGTCGACGTGCGCTCACCCGCCGAGTACAACGGCGAGATCATGGCGCCGCCGGGACTGTCCGAGACGGCGCAGCGCATGGGGCACATCCCCGGCGCGGCGAGCGTCCCCTGGGCGCAGGCCGTCCGCGAGGACGGCACCTTCAAGCCGAAAGAGGAGCTGGAGGCGCTCTACGCCCCGAAGGGCGTCACGAAGGACAAGGAGGTCATAGCCTACTGCCGCATCGGCGAGCGCTCGTCGCACACCTGGTTCGCGCTCAAGCACCTGCTCGACTATCCGGACGTCCGCAACTACGACGGCTCCTGGACCGAGTACGGGAGCCTGATCGACGTGCCGATCGAGCGCTAGCCGGCGAGATGTCCGACTACCTGAAGCTGCTGTACCATCGCGCGCTCTCGGCCGGTGACCCGGCGTTGCTCCAGGTTTCGTTCGACGCGGCGGTGCTCGACCGCTATCGCGAGCGGCCGGAGTTCTCCGTCATCCGCACCAATACGGCGGGGCGGGTCCGGAAGCAAGGCGGCTGGTCGGTCGATTTCGGCATCGCCGAGGGTGACGCGATCGTCCACGTGTCGTGGCAGTACGTCGAGCACAGCCTGCCGGAGGACGAGCGTGACCACTGGGCGTCCCACGCGGCGGGGGTGGTCAGCGAGAACTACGTCCGGATGCAGATGGCGCCCGGAAGCTGCTTCGACGACGGCGATGTAAGGACGTGGTAGATGACGTATCGTGACCGGCGCGGCGACCTGGACGACGAGGACGGCCTGAACATCGTCAGCGAGGACGCCGAAGAGGAGTCCGAGGCCTACGACCTGTTCGAGGAGGGGCAGCGCTGCGACGTCTGCGGCGGCGTCGACGGGCGTGTCGGCTTCGACCCGACCGTGCGCGGATCGTACGACGGGACGCCGGTGCTGTACTGCTACGGGTGCCTGGAAGCGGGGCTGAAGAGCGCCTACCGCGACGTCGATGGCGTGGCGGTGGTTGTGGAGCCGTTCGGCGAGTACCGGGCGCACTACTACTACCGCCTCGATGAGCTGCCGGCATACCAGTTCGTCCGCGAGGATATCGAGGCGCTCTCCTGGCTGCTGCTGACCATCGGCGACACCTGCGCGCGTTGCAGCGAGCAGAGTCACGTCGCGTGGCTTACGCGAGACTTCGTCGACGCTCGCCTGCCCGAAGGCGAGCCTGTGTTCCGCAACATGGACGCGGACATCGAGCATCTGTGCAACAGCTGCGCCGCAGCGGCGCTCGCCGAGCTGTACCGCTCGCTCGACCTGCCGCTCATGACCGTGGAGCTGCCGCGGAGCGCCATGGGCGTGCTGATGCCCACGGGGGAGTAGTGGCGCTCGTCCTGGAGCAGTCTTACATCGACGAGATGATCGCGCACGCGCGCGAGGAGGCGCCGAACGAGTGCTGTGGCATCATCGCCGGCGTCGACGGCAGGGCGACGAAGCTCTACCGGGCGATCAACGCCGAGGCGAGCCCCTACCGCTACAGCGTCGAGCCGAAGGACCTGCTGCGCATCCACCGCGAGGCCGACGGGAACGGATGGGACTTCATGGTCATCTACCACTCGCACACCCACACCGAGGCGTACCCCTCCCCCACCGACGTGCGGCTCGCCGCCTGGCCGGATGCGTACTACGTCCTCGTCTCCCTTAGGGACGATGCGAACCCCGTCGTCCGCGCCTTCCGCATCAACGACGGGACGGTCTCGGAGGATCAGATAGAGGTGGTAGCGTAGGCGGCGATTCTCCGTCAGCAACCGGCTGCTACAATCGATGTGTGGCCGCGAATCACGGATGGCGCATCGCCCAGTACAACATCGCGAGGCTCATCGCGCCGCTGGATGACCCGCGCATCGCGGACTTCGTCGCCAATCTCGAGCGGATCAACGGCCTCGGCGACCGCACACCGGGCTTCGTCTGGCGGCTCGTGTCCGCTGACGGCAACTCGACCTCCGTGCGCGTCCGCAACGACCCGCTGATCCTGGTGAACTTCACCATCTGGGAGACCATTGACCAGCTCTTCGCGTTCGCGTACCACAGCGACCACGTGGAGTTCTACCGCCGGCGCCGCGAGTGGTTCGAGCACCTGCAGTACCCGTACCTCGTGCTCTGGTGGGTACCCGTGGGCCACATCGCGTCGGTCGAAGATGCGGAGGAGCGTCTCGATCATCTGATCGCGCACGGCCCTACTCCGTACGCATTCACGTTCAAGCAGCGCTTCATGCCAGAGGAAGCGGAGAGCTTCGCGCCGCTGCTGGCGGGGTGACATCCCGGTTGTCGTGTGAGGGAGAAGCGTTGGGGGGGGGGGG
>JBBDXE010000008.1:19801-38452 GCA_040902505.1 Dehalococcoidia bacterium
AAGCGGTGCGCGGGCTGAAAAGCCCGCGCTCTTGTGTGGATGGCGAGACGTACAACGCCAGGATGAAGCCGACTGCCTGACTGCTGACGGCCCTCTAGACTTCCGACTTGCTGAGAGTCGCGAGGAACTCCGCGTTGTCGTTCGTGCGGGAGAGGCGGTCGAGCAGGCGCTCCGTGGCCTCCGACGTATTGCTGGCGTTGGAGGCGATCATGGACATCATGCGGCGCATCAGCCACACCTGCCGCAGCGTGGCCTCGTCCATCAGCAGCTCCTCGCGGCGGGTGCTGCTCCCGGCAATGTCGATTGCAGGGAATACGCGGCGCTCGGCCAGGCGCCGGTCGAGCCGCAGTTCCATGTTTCCGGTGCCCTTGAACTCCTCGAAGATCACCTCGTCTTGACGGCTCCCGGTGTCGATGAGGCAAGTGGCGATGACGGTGAGGCTGCCGCCCTCTTCGCAGTTGCGCGCGGCGCCGAAGAAGCGCTTCGGCGGGTAGAGCGCGACCGGGTCCATGCCGCCGGTGAGCGTGCGTCCGCTGGGGGGCATCGCCAGGTTGTAGGCGCGGGTGAGCCTGGTGATGCTGTCGAGCAGGACGACCACGTCGGTGCCGCCCTCGACCAGCCGCTTCGCGCGGTCCAGCGCCATCTCGGCGACGCGCGTGTGGTCCTCGACCGGCTCGTCGAAGGTGGAGGCGACGACCTCGCCGCGCACGGAGCGCCGCATGTCGGTCACCTCTTCGGGGCGCTCGCCGATCAGCGCCACCATCAGGTGGATGTCCGGGTAGTTCGCGGCGACGCCGGCGGCGATCGCCTTCAGCAGGAACGTCTTGCCGGCCTTCGGAGGCGAGACGATGAGCCCGCGCTGTCCGCGTCCGATCGGCGAGATCAGGTTGATCAGCCGGCCGGACATGTCGGCCGTGCCGGGCACTTCGAGATTGATGAGCTGGTTGGGGAAGATCGCCGTCAGGTTCTCGAAGAACGGGCGCTGCTTCGCCACCTCCGGGTCGACACCGTTGACCGCTTCAACGCGGAGCAGCCCGTAGTACTTCTCGCTGTCCTTCGGCGGACGGACCTGGCCGAGCACGTAGTCGCCGGTGCGCAGGCCGAAGCGTCTGATCTGCGACTGGCTGACGTAAACGTCGTTCGAGCCGGGCAGCAGCGACTCACCGCGCAGGAAGCCGTAGCCGTCGTCGACGATCTCGAGGATGCCTCCGGTGTTGATAGCACTGTCGCGGTCCGCCTGCGACATGGGCTGATCCAGCGACTCGTCGCGGGGCAGATCCCGCGCGGCGGATGGCATTCTTCGACGTTCTCTTACGGCCATATGTGGCGACCTCTAGCCGACTGTGTGCATTCTCCCGCACCGTTGGGATCGTTGGAGACGCTCCTGTGAACGAGCACTGCCCTCATGGCGTTCGGCGAGCCGAATTGTGCCTGATACAGGGGGAGTCATGTTCGGCGCCGGGAGATAGCGCCGCGTGTGCGGGTGAATCTACCGCTCTCCTTGTTACCGCATCGATACCCGGAGTGTCAAGCGTTCCGCGACCCTGTTGCCGCTTGACGTGATGGCGGATGGCGGTGGGGATGCCGGAGCGGGCCTTCTGGGCCGCTGCGCCCGATCTGCGGTGATCATCGGTCAGGGGCGGGGTCTTGCGGCATCGGTGAATTCCCGCATGGCAGTCACAACCGCTCCCCGGCGTTGCCCGCGTCGAGGGCGGGGGGCATACTCGCTGCGGAGGAGATGGTGGCAGCCTTCCGGACGATGCTCTTTGTGCCCGCGCAGCGCGACCACATGGTCGAGAAGGCCGGCTCCCACGGCGCCGATGCCGTCGTCCTCGACCTGGAAGAGGCGGTGCCGCCGGCCGAGAAGCAGGCTGCTCGCGACGTGGTGGCCTCCCGGCTCGAGGGCCTCGCGGCGGCGACCGGTGCTCCCGTCTACGTCCGCGTCAACGACGTGCGCTCGGGCCTTACCCGGGACGACCTGATGGCCGTCGTCCGGGCGGGACTGGCAGGCGTCCTGCTCCCGAAGGCCGAGGCGGCGCAGGATCTGCGCGACCTGGACGTGCTCCTCCGGGAAGCCGAGATGGCGAACGGTGTGCGCCCCGGCGACGTGGCTGTGATGCCGATAATCGAGTCTGCCCGGGGGGTGCTTCGCTGCGAGGACATCGCCACGGCATCCGACCGCGTGGCCGGACTGGCGGTGGGGGCGTACGACTACACGGCCGGCCTGGGCGTGGCGCGGGACCGCGATGGCCGGGCACTGGCGCACCTGCGCTACGTGGTGGTGCAGGTGGCTGTCGCCTACGGTCTGGTCCCCATCGACACGCCGTACGCTGACATCGAGGACGAGGCGGGCCTGACGGCCGAGACGGAACTGGTACAAGCGATAGGCTTCAAGGGGAAGCTTGTGGTGCACCCGCGGCAGATCCCGCTGGTGAACGGCATCTTCGCGCCGGCCCCCGATGATGTTGCGCAGGCGCGCCGCGTCGTCGAGGCCTTCGACGAAGGCGTGTCGCGCGGTCTGGGTGCTGTGAGCCTCGATGGGCGCATGGTCGACGGACCGATCGCCGCACGAGCGCGCCAGCTGCTGGCATTCGCCGACGAGATCGCGCGGCGCGAGGCAGAACCCCGCTGACGGCTGCCCGTCACGGGATAATGAAGAAGCCCGGCAGACCGCCGGGCTTCCCTTGTCGCTGTTCTCCGGACGATCAGTCTTTCCAGATCGGGTACTGTTGTGCGCGGCGGAGCTTGAAGTCGGTCTCCGGCAGCTTGAAGCCGACGGCGCGGACCTTTCTCAGGATCGCCTCCACCTGGCGCTTTTCGGCCGCGCTCAGCACGCTGCCGAACATGTCGTCGTACAACTCGTCGGAGATCTTGACGATCTCTTCGGTGATCTGGCGGCCCTTGTCGGTCAGCTCGAGGCCAACCGCACGCCGGTCGTTCGGGTCCGGCAGCCGTCGCACCCACCCGCGAGACTCGATGCGATGCAGTATGCCGGTGATGCTCTGCGTTTCCTGGAAGAGGAGGGTGGCCACCAGGCTGGGCTTGATCGGCCCTTTCGCAAAGTGCAGGACCGCGAGCACCCGCGCCTGCGACGCTGACACGCCGAGATGGTAGAACCGCCGCTCCAGCAGCTTGTAGGACATCCAGTAGATTTCGGTGACCAGCACCCACGGGAGCATGCGCAGATGGATGGGTGTGCTGGTATCGGACTTGCCCGATCGCGTAGCTGTAGCCATGGGAGATGCCTGCCCCTTCCCTAGAAAGTTCCTGCCTGGGATCGCCTGCCTGAGTACGCCTAACTATCCGGGTGCCCTCTGCCTGACGCCGAGTCTAGCATCGAACGATTACACGAGCAACGCAACATTGCCCGCCGGGACGTACCCTTCGGTATCCCTGTGCGGTGCGCACGCGCGTCGCGTAGATCAACCTGTGAGACGAATGTTACCCTCTCCCGCACGCACCGCAGCGGCGAGAGGCAAACCATGACGGCATATGAGAAGATCACTTACGAGCAGCGAGGGCGCATCGCCTTCGTGACCATTAACCGGCCCGATCGGCTCAACGCCATCGACGCGCAGACCTCGTGGGAGTTGCTGCAGGCGTTCACGGGCTTCCGCGACAACGATGACCTCTGGGTGGCGGTGCTCACCGGCGCCGGCGACCGCGCGTTCTCTACCGGGAATGATCTCATCGCCATGTCGCAGGCGCAGCAGTCCGGTGGGTCGGGCGTGCAGGACTTTCGTGCGCCGTTCGGCGGCATCACGCGCGGCTTCGAGTGCTGGAAGCCCCTGATTGCGGCCATCAACGGCTACTGCCTGGCGGGCGGACTGGAGGTGGCGCTCACCTGCGACATCCGCGTCGCCGCGGAGCACGCGCTGTTCGGCCTGCCGGAGGTGACACGCGCGATCATGGCGGCGGCCAGCGGTACGCAGCGGCTGCCCCGCACGATCCCGTTCGGACCGGCGCTGGAGTTGCTCCTCACCGGCGGGCGCTTCGACGCGCAATGGGCGCTCCACAACGGGCTGGTGAACTACGTGCTCCCCGCGGATCAGGTGATGCCGAAGGCGATCGAGATCGCGGAGAAGATCTGCGAGAATGGCCCTCTCGCCGTCCGCGCGACGAAAGAGTCGGCGTACCGTGGACGCGGCCTCCCGTTCGAAGAGGGACTGAAGCTCGAGACCGAGATCTCGCGGAAGGTGTTCACGTCGGAAGACGCGCGCGAAGGCCCGCTGGCGTTCGCCCAGAAGCGAAAGCCGGACTACAAGGGCCGCTGACCGGCGATCGGGCTCAGTACCAGTGCGCGCTCCCCTCGGCGCTGCCGTACGCCGAGAGGAACAGGTCCAGGTGCACCATCAGCAGCTTGTTCCACGCTGCCACTGTCCGCACGAGGAGCGCGCGGTCGGCGATGGCGGCATCGAGGAGTGGCGTGAGCGCCGCCTGCGTAAAGGCCATCGCTGTCAGGAGGTAGCGCCCACGCACGCGGACGTCCGGGTGCCCGCCGCGGCGGGTGTGCGCGCGCCCCACCTGCACCAGGAACTCGGCCGACCGCTCGTCCAACGGCGCCTCCAGCGTCAGCGCCAGCCAGCCCTTCAGGCTCTCCTTGCGTTCGGTCAGATGCTTCGCGTCCGGCTGCCCGTCGGCGAGCGTGAAGAACGCCGCCGTCTCCGGCCGGGCGAGCAGATGCTGGTACACGGCATCGGCGATGGCGCCGGCGTGCGGCAGGAGCGCCCCGCGCGTGGCGTGCACCAGAGCCTCGTCATCCGCGGTGTAGCCGATGAGCGCCCGCGTCGCCTCGAGGTGGCGGGAGAAGTGGGGCTGCGTGCGACGCTGCTGCATAGACAAGGAGCGGAGGCGGCCCGGCGCCAGGGAGGAGGGGCCGCCCCCGCGATATAGACAGCAGGCCGCGGGGCCGGCCGTGCTACCCGTTCAAGTGTGCCGCGCGGCGCTGCGCGCGGCCGATCCCGGCGTCGCTGCCATGATCGCGGCCAGCCGTTTCGGTGCCGTGTCCCGCGTGTTACGAACAGATGACGTAGCGGTCGTCAGGCCTGCAGGGCGGTGGCGAATGCGCGGAGCGAACGCACGATCGTCAGGGCTGCCGGAAGAGGCTCACCGCCAAGCGCCCCCTCGCCGCCCTCGTGCGCGAACAGAAAGACGCGGTGTACGCCGTTGCGGGCGAGGTGGAACGCCGTGCGGGGATCGTCATCGATGTGCGCGTCGATGCCGAGCATGCGGGCGACGGCCAGCTTGTGCTGCGCCGGCCGCAGCCCCGGCGGGGCCATCCTGACCTCCGCGAAGTACGCGTCGAGGCGGTTGCGACGCAGCCAGCGGCGGATGATGGCCTCCCCGGCACGGCTGCGCCCGGTGACGACGTACAGCTCGTGCGCGCCCGACAGCTCGCCCAGGACCTCCCGGGCGCCTTCGACCGGAGAGCGCCAGCCGAAGCGCAAGTACTCCGATGGCCAGCGGAGGAACGCCAGCGGGTCCGTCTTCGCGTACAACTGCTCGTAGCCCGGTGGCAGATCGGGGACCGGCGCGGGCGCGCGTACCGCCAGACGCCCGAACGGCGTGGCGCAGATCACGCCATCGAGGTCCAAGCCGATGCGCATCAGCCGGCGCGCGCCAGCGCCACCGCACCCGCGGCCACGCGCTCGATCCGCGCTGTCAGCGCATCCGAGGGCGCGCCGTCCGCGAACTGCTCGTCCGTCGCATAGACCCCGGGCGCCGAGATCCCTTCGAGGCTGGCGAACAGCGGGTGGAAGCCGTGCTCGATCGCCAGGAAGTGCACCGGCGAGGCGGCGGTCAGCACGGGCACGCAGATCTTCCCCGCGAGATGTGCCTGCGGCATCAGGTCGAAGAACGCCTTCAGCGCGCCGGTGTACAGCGCCCGGTACGTCGGCGATGCCGCGACGACGATCGTCGCCTCGCCCACAGCGGCGATCGCCTCGTCGATCTCATGTGCCGTCGTGCGGGCGAGCAGGGCGTCGGCGGGCAGCCTCGCGACGTCGACGATGCGCGTCTCGCAACCGAGGCGTGCGAGCGAGGCCAGCAACAGCTCGGCGAGAGTCTTCGACTTCGAAGGTGCGCGGGGACTGCCGGAGACGGCGATGGCCCGCAACGATGGCATCGTCTAAGCGCGGGCGGCGACGGGCTCCCCCGCCGCCGCGACCGTGCGGGTGCCTTCAAAGTGCGGCATGACGTAGCGGCCGAACCGCTGCGCTTCCTCGAGGTGCGGATACCCAGAGAGGATGAAGGTGTCGATCCCTTCGCCGATGTACTCCTGCAGTCGCACCGCGACGTTCTCGCCGGAGCCGACCAGCGCTGTCCCCACGCCGAGCCGCGCCTTGCCGACGCCGGCCCACAGATTCGGACCAAGGAGCAGGTCCTCCTTGCCGTCGCGCATCTGCTGCTGGCGGCGTTCGCCCTCCGAGTCCGTGCGGGCGGTGATGCGGTCCATCATGCTCTGGAAGGCGTCCGGAATATTGGCGATGAGCGCATCGGCGGCGGCCCACGCCTCCTCCTCCGTCTCGCGGACGATGACGTGGATGCGCATCCCGAAGCGCAGCGTCCGGCCCGCGACCGCGGCGCGCCGCCGCATGTCCGCGATGCGCTCCCGTACCATCGGGAGCGTTTCGCCCCAGAGCAGATAGACGTCGGCCTCCTCCGCCCCGACGCGCTTCCCCGCCTCCGACGCGCCGCCGAAGTAGAACGGCGGGCACGGCTTCTGGTACGGCTTCGGGTGGACGTTCCCGCCTTCCACGCGGTAGTAGCGGCCCTGATGGTCGAAGCTCCTCTCCGACGTCCACGCCCTGCGGACGACCTGCATGAACTCCCGCGTGCGCTCGTAGCGTTCGTCGTGCGGGGTGAAGTCGCCGTCAGCCGCCAGCTCGTTGGGGAACCCGCCGGTGACGACGTTGATCAGCACCCGGCCGCCGGTGAGCTGGTCGAGCGTGTTGGACATCTTCGCGGCGACGGTGGGGGCGATGAAGCCCGGGCGCATGGCCACCAGGAACTTCAGCCAGCGCGTGCGCCCGGCGACGACGGCCGAGGCCAGCCAGGCGTCGTGGCACGTCGTCCCGACGGGCATGAGGGCGAAGACGAAGCCGGCGTCCTCCGCCGCCTCAGCGACCCTGACGAGATAGTCGGCCGTGGCCTCGCGCGTCGGCGGGCCGATGGTCTCCGCGTCCCCCATGGTGGGGAGGAACCAGCCGAAATCGATGCTCATGGTGCTGCTCCGTGGCCGTCGTGGAGGTGTCGTGAGTATAGGCCCGCGGGCCAGCGTCCAACAACGGACGCTACACTGCGCGTCATGGACGCGAATGACCATCTATGGCGCGTGATCTCGGTCAACGTCGGGCAGCCGAAGGCTGTCAGGCCGTTCGGCGCGGACGGCATCGAGCACACCGTCGTCAGCGGCATCTTCAAGGCGCCCGTCGCCGGACGCGTCCACGTACGCTGGTGGGGGCTGGAAGGGGACGGGCAGGCCGACACGCGCGTCTTCAACGGACGGCAGGTCCACGGAGGCGAGTACAAGGCCGTGTACCTTTATCCGGTGGAGCACTACGAAGCATGGTCGGCCGAGCTGGGCCGGGAGCTGCCGTTCGGACAGTTCGGCGAGAACCTCACCGTGTCGGGCCTGCTCGAGCACGACATCCGCATCGGCGACGTGCTGCGGGCCGGCGAAGCGCTGCTGCGCGTCACCGAGCCGCGAGGGCCCTGCTACAAGCTCGACATCCGCATGGGCACGCCGGAGTTCAAGGAGCGCATGCGGGCCACCGGCCGTACCGGCTTCTACGCTGCCGTCGTGAAGCAGGGCGATGTGGCCGCGGGCGACGCGATCGACCGGGTCGACACCGATCGTTCGCTTCCGACCGTACTCGACGTCCATCGCGGGATCGCGGCCGCCTTCTGACCGCTCAGATCACGCACGTTGACAGCGGGAGTCGCCCGGCTCTGTCATCTGGCGGTAACACACGGCCGATATACTCCCGGCACGGCGGAGGCTGCCGCCGGTGGAGCATGATGAGCAGACTGTTGCTGATCGACGCGACGGAGGAGCTTCGGCCCGTCGCTGACGGCCTCGAGGAGGCGGGCTTTACGCTGGCGCACGCCGCGCACGGCGAACTGCCGCAGCTGGCCGGCGCGGAGACGGCCGCGGCGCTGCTGTTCAACCTCGTCGGACGCCCGGACCTCGCCGCCATCCGCGGCCTGCTCCGCTCGCCGGACATGGCCCACGGCGTGCCGGCATTGGCCCTGATCCGCAGCGACCAGCTGCCGTCGTTCGACTTCTCGGCAGGCTTCGATGACTTCATCGTGGTCCCGGCGATGGCGGAGGAGATGGCCGCGCGTGTGCGCCGCGCCATCTGGCTCAAGTCGGGCGTGGAGAGCGACAACACGCTGCGCGCGGGCGACCTGCACATCGACCTCTCGAACTACAAGGTGTACGTGGGCGGCCGCCCGGTCGACCTGACGTACAAAGAGTACGAGTTGCTGCGGTTCCTGGCGACGAACCGTGACAAAGTGTTCACCCGCGAGGCCCTGCTGAACCGCGTCTGGGGCTACGACTTCTACGGCGGCGCCCGTACGGTCGACGTGCACATCCGGCGGCTGCGCAGCAAGATCGAGGATCGCGCGCACACGTTCATCGAGACGGTGCGCAACGTCGGCTACCGGTTCCACATCGACTGATCCCCCCGAATGCACGGGCGGTGCGGCTGCCGTCCGCCCCGGTGATCGCGCCCTCCCGCCGGGGTGCCGGAGAGGCACGGGTGAGCCTTCTCGCTCGCTGCTCTCGGAGGCGACTGGATCGCTCGTAGGCGCGTGAAAATCGAGGCTGAGGAGAGCCCCGATCGGGGTGCTTTGAGGCCACCAATCTGGTATCCTTGTGAGGTGCAGGGAGGAGCGCGATCCGGGGTCCCCGAGACCCCTCCCAGGGGGCGTTACAGGCCCCTTCCGTTCGCCCCTGAATCACCCCTCACGAGCACGCAGGACAGTAGTACCTAGATGGTCCGACAGCGCATCGAAGATCAGCCGAAAGCGCCTCGCGGCAAGGCGAATGGCTCCTACACGGCCTCCGACATCCAGGTGCTGGAGGGGCTGGAGGCCGTCCGCCGCCGCCCCGGCATGTACATCGGCACCACCGACCAGCGGGGGCTCCACCAGCTGGTCTTCGAGATCGTCGACAACTCCGTCGACGAGGCGATGGCCGGCTTCTGCGACCGCGTGGAGATCGCCATCGAGGCGAACAACTGGGTGCTCGTCCGCGACAACGGCCGCGGCGTCCCCGTCGACAAGCACAAGTCCACGGGCAAGTCGGCGCTCGAAACGATCATGACGGTGCTACACGCCGGCGGGAAGTTCGGCGGTGGCGCGTACAAAGTCTCGGGCGGGCTCCACGGAGTCGGCGCGTCGGTCGTGAACGCGCTGTCCGAGCGCGCGTACGTCGAGGTGCACCGCGACGGCAAGATCTACCGCCAGGACTACGAGCGCGGCGTCCCCAAGGCGAACGTAAAGGTCGCCGAGGAGAAAAACCAGCGCCGCACAGGCACCACCGTCGGCTTCCTGCCCGACGCCCAGATCTTCGACTCGCTCGAGTACGACTACGACGTGCTGCTGCAGCGCTTCCGGGAGATGGCGTACCTCACGAAGGGCACCTGGATCCGCTTCGAGGACCGGCGGCCCGGCCGCGAGCGAGAGATGAACTTCTGCTTCGAGGGGGGCGTCGCCAGCTTCGTGCGGCATATCAATAGAGGACGCAACACCTTCTCGCCCCGTCCCATCTATATCGAGAAGACGATCGAGGCGACGCAGGTTGAAGCCGCGATCCAGTACAACGACGGCTTCTCGCAGGTGGAGTTCAGCTTCGCCAACACCATCAACACCATCGACGGTGGCGCGCACCTGACGGGCTTCCGCTCGGCGCTCACGCGCGTGCTCAATGACTACGCGCGGCGCCAGAAGTACCTGAAGGACGACGACCCCAACCTCACCGGCGACGACGTGCGCGAGGGGCTGGTGGCCGTGATCAGTGTGAAGCTGCCGGAGCCGCAGTTCGAGGGGCAGACGAAAACGCGCCTCGGCAACGCCGACGTCAAGACGCACGTCGAGAGCGCTGTGGCCGAGGGGCTCATGCAATACCTGGAGGAGCACCCCTCCGACGGGCGCCGCATGATCGAGAAGGGGATCATGGCCTCACGGGCGCGGGAGGCGGCGCGGAAGGCGCGCGACCTGGTCGTCCGCAAGGGGCTCCTCGACGGCACGATGCTCCCCGGCAAGCTCGCGGACTGCTCCGAGCGCAACCCCGAGCTGTGCGAGCTGTACCTGGTGGAGGGAATCTCCGCCGGGGGCACAGCGAAAACAGGCCGCGACCGCCGCTTCCAGGCGATCCTGCCGCTGCGCGGAAAGATCCTCAACGTAGAGAAGGCCCGCATCGAAAAGATGCTGGCCCACGAGGAGATCCGGGCGTTGATCACCGCGCTCGGAACCGGCTTCGGCGAGACCATGGACATGGACAAGCTCCGCTACCACCACGTCATCATCATGGCCGACGCCGACGTCGACGGCTCGCACATCCGCACGCTGCTGCTGACGTTCTTCTTCCGCTACATGCGGGAGTTGATCGACCGGGGGCACCTGTACATCGCGCAGCCGCCCCTGTTCCGCATCCAGGTGGGGCGGCAGCACACGTGGATCTACTCCGACCAGGAGCGCGACACCTTCCTCTCGAAGGTGAAAGACGGCCAGAAGGCGCACGTGCAGCGCTACAAGGGTCTCGGTGAGATGAACCCGGAGCAGCTGTGGGAGACGACGATGGACCGCGAGCGCCGGACGATGCTCCGGGTCACCATCGAGGATGCCCTGAAGGCGGAGGATATCTTCTCCACGCTCATGGGCGACGAAGTGGCGCCGCGCAAGAAGTGGATCCAGGGCCACGCGACGCAGGTGCGGAACCTGGATATCTAGCTCCTGCTCCCTGATCCTTGGTCCTGTCGGAGGCCGGCGCGCGCGAGCATTGTCCTTTGATTGGCTTTGTGGCAGGCTCGGCGCGAGGTGCGCCGATGACTGAGTATGTGTTCGACAACAAGGAACCCGAAACTGAGCAGCGTTTCGGCGCGCTGGAGGCCCTGTTCGACCCGGTCAGCAAAGGCCACCTGCAACCCTACGTCGTTGCGGGAGCGCACTGCCTGGAGGTCGGGGGAGGGTCAGGGTCGATCGCCCTGTGGATGGGCGAGCGCGCCGGAGATCGCGGGCGTGTGGTCGTCACCGATATCAATACGCGCTTTCTTGATGGGATCGCAGGGCCGAACATCGAGGTGCGGCAGCACGACATCGTGTCCGACCCGCTGGAGGAGGCGGCGTTTGATGTCGCGCACACGCGGTTGGTGCTCCTTCACATACCGGAGCGAAAACGGGCGATCGAGCGGATGATCGCGGCGGTGAAGCCCGGTGGGTGGTTGGTGTTACAAGAGTTCGACTCCCGATCCATGCAGGCAGACGCCGCAATAGTAGGTTCGGAGCACCTGCTGAAGAGCGTGACAGTGATGTGGGAGTTGATGGCGGCGCGTGGCGTGAACCTGCGATTCGGCCGCGAGCTATACCCGCTCCTGAGCTCCCTGGGCTTGAGCGATGTTGAGGCCGAGGGACACGTCAGCGTGTGGCGGGGCGGTTCCGTGGGTGCACGCCTGTGGCGCTCGAACTTCGATCAGATGCACGATGCCCTGATCTCGTCCGGAAGGCTGACGGAGCAGGAGTTTGCTGAAGACATCGCGCGGCTCGATGACCCGAGCGTCACGTGGCCGTCGCCGGTGTTATGGTCGGCGCGTGGCCGGAAGCCGTAGCGGTCTATCGATCGCTACAACCAGCGGAGGACATCTTCTCCACGCCGATGGGGGACGAAGTGGCGCCGCGCAAGAAGTGGATCCAGGGCCACGCGACGCAGTTGCGGAACCTGGATATCCAGTCTTCAGTTGTCAGTCAGGGTGCGCGGCGCGTCCTGCCAGCATCTCGTCGTACAGGCGCTCCATGAGACGGGCGTTGTCCTGCCAGCGATAGTTCTTCTCCACGAACGCCCGCCCCGCCGCCCCCATGCGCCGCCGCAGCTCCGGGTCGGCGGCCAGCCTGCCGATCGCGGCGGCCAGCGCGTCGGCGTTCGCCGGCGGCACCAGGATGCCCGTCTCGCCGTCGACCACCACGTCCGGGATGCCGTGCACGTCCGACGCCACCGCCGGCAGCCCCATCGCCCCCGCCTCCACCGCCGACACGCCGAACCCCTCCCACGTCGAGGGCATCGCGAAGATGTCGAGCCGCTGCAGCACCTCCGGCACTTGCTCGTGCGGGACATCTCCCAGGAACGTGACACACGCCTCGAGTCCCAGGTCGCGCGCAAGCCGTTCGAGCGATCCGCGCGAGGGGCCGTCGCCCGCCAGCAGCACGTCGAGGGACGCGCCGGAGGCCCGGAGCTTCGCGACCGCGCGCAGAAGGTGCTCGAACCCCTTCTCCGGCGACAGCCGCGACGCCGCGCCGACGGTCACTGTTGCGCGTTGGGCGCGGGGCGCCGGCCGGAACCGGTCGAGGTCGACGCCGTACGGGATGACGCTCACCGGCTTGCCGTGCGGCACGTGCGGCAGCGTCGCCTCCGCCAGCCGCAGCCCCGTCGCGGTGATGGCGCCGGCGTTCCGCAGGGCGTTGCGCGTGATCCACCGGTGCACCGGCGTAAGGTACGGCGCCTCGAGGACGTCGGTGCCCCAGACGGAGACGATCGAGGGCTGGAAGCCCGACAGACCCGCCAGGAAGCCGTAGCTGGTGAGGTGCAGCGCGTGCAGCAGGTCCGGCCGCAGCTCGTGCACCCGTGTGCGGATGCGCCGGGCGTGCACGACGTAGCGAGCCTTGCCGATCGGCTCCAGCCCGTCGATGTAGTGGACGGTGACGCCGGGGATCTCCGCCGGGCGGAAGGAGATGACGTGCGCGTCCCAGCCGCGGGCGGCGAAGTGCTCGACCCAACGCCGGGTGTGCACGTAGGGGGCGTCGGCGAGGTAGACGATGCGGCGGCGGGAGTGGTCAGTCGTCAGTGGTCAGTTCTCAGTCTTCAAGGATGGCCGTCGGCTACAGGCTACACGCCGCCGCGAGCGGTAGTTGGACTCAAGAGGGCGGCGCTGCGCATCCCGCTGGGCTGCTCCGCTCGCTTGCTTGTAATGGGTGGGGGACACCCCCACGCCCCCGGCAGGGCTGCGGCCTGCACCCGCCTTTCGATGGGCTCTCCGGCTGGTAGTCATTGAGTAAGCCGAGAGAGCAGCAGGCAAGTGGGAACCACGGACGCGTGACTGACACGCTGACTAGTGTTCCTCCAACTTGATGCGCGTGAAGGCGGGGTGCAGGGGCGCAGTGCCCTGCCGGGGGGCATGGGGGGTGACCCCCAATTCTGTCTTTCTCAAGGTCCGAGCGGAGCAGCGCGAGAGCGATGCGGAGCGCGATCGCGTCAACCAGTTGGAGGGGCACTAGCTGAGCGCTGACCGCTCGGCTACGGCAGCGGGATGCCGTTGTACAGCAGGTCCGTGTCGCCGCTGAAGACGTCGGTGCTGATGTTCGCGAGGGCGACGATCGGGCGGTCCGACTCGATGATGGCGGTACCGGCGAAGCCGTTCGGGAGCATGCGCTCCTGTCCCTGGAACACCGTGAACTCCCGAAACGCGGAGACGGTGTACGAGGCCTCGCCGCCGGGGAGGTCCAGCCCGAAGTAGCGGATGGTCACGTTCGCCTGCCCGCCGTCGGCGACCAGCACCCGGAAGAAGGAGTTCCAGCCGCTGTGGCCCTGGTACGGGCCAAAGTTCTTGTTCAGCACCGGCAGCAGCACCTTCCGCGAGCCCTCACCGGGGATGAAGCCCCGGTAGTTGGTGAAGGTATCGGCGTAGGCGGTGCCGCGGCTGACGATCACGCCGATCGGCTGCGTGGACGTGATGCGCCCGGTGCCGACGAAGTTGCGCGGCAGGCGGTCGCCTGGGGCGAGGCAGTTGGCGAAGTCGTCGCGGTTTTGGAAGCACAGGCGGGCGCCGTTCACGGTGATGGTGTTTTGCTTCACCACGAAGGCGTTCCCGTTGCCCAGGTCGAACCCCTCGAAGCGCAGTGTCACCTGGGCCGCCTTCTTCGGGTCCTTGTTCTCGATCTGGAAGTGGGTGCTGAAGCCGTTGAACGGCCCCACTTCCCGGTCGACGAGGGGGAGGAGCACGGTCGTGCTCAGCTCGCTCACGTCCATCGCGCGGTAGGAGCTGAACGGGCTGTACAGCGAGTTCCAGGTGTCCGCCGTGGCGGTCAGCTTCTGGTCGGCCGCTTTGACCTTGGAGCCGTTCTCGTAGGTGTCGATGCGCACGGAGCCGGTGAACGCAGCGGGTAGCCCAAAGGTGTCGGGATCGCGGAAGAGCGTGCCGCGCGGCGGGATGGCGCGCCCGCCCTTGGGACAGCCGGCCTGCTTTTTCGCCTTCTTGTCGCTGGGCTTGTACGGGTCCCAGTGGATCTCCGCGTCGGTGTAGTTGCTCAGGTAGGTGATGCCGACGCAGGCGGTGATGCTGTCGCTCAGGTTCTGGATCGCGAAGCGCCCGTTCCAGTCCTGCTGCGGCCCGTCGCGGTTGGCGATGAGCGGGAGGTACATGTTGCTCGAGCCGGACGCGATTGTCGTTGTGTTGCCGTCGATCATGAAGGCGCCGGCGCGCCGGACGTACTTCGCCTGCAGGGCGACGATCGGCTGGTCGCTCTCGACCAGGGCCGAGCCCTTGTAGCCGCCGGGCAGTCGCGGGTTGCCTTCCTGGAAGAACGTCCAGCCCTGCCCCGGGCCGAGCGCCGGGCAGGCGGCCGACGGGCACTGGTCGCTCGCGACGTTGCGGCCGGATTCGTCGTAGTAGGTGACGGTGATGTTCGCCGGAGACGCGCCGATGTTCTGCACGCGGATCCAGGAGTTCTCGACGCCGAAGGTAAAAGCGGTTGCGGGGAGCGTCGCCGAGGCGGGCGTTGTTCGTTCCACGCCCGGGACGCCGCCGGCGAAGGCTGTCGCGAGAGCCAGCGTGGCAAGGATCAGGATCGGCGTCCGCACGCCGGTGAGACCGCGCAGCATCCTTCGCGGACGTGTGAGCATCCTACCCGTCCTTCCGCCCCGCCCGCGGCATTCTACGGAAGGCTTCCGATCGCGTCAACGCGACGGGATGCCGCGGTTACTTCTCGGCGGGTTTGGGCAGGAGCGGGCGGACGGCCTCCGTCGCTGCGTGAAGCACCCGGTCGAACGCCATCGCGCCATCGATGATGCGCCACCGGTTCGGCAGTTCGCGTGCCATCTGTACGTATCCGTTCCGTACGCGCTCGTGGAACTCCGCTGTCTCCGTGTCGAAGTGATCGGCGATCCCCGCTTCGGCGCGTCGTGCGCGTCCCCGCTCCACCGCGACGTCGATCAGGATCGTGAGCGCCGGTGCCAATCCTTGTGTCGCGAGGGCGTTCGCCCGGTCGACGAGATCGCGCGGCAGTCCGCGGCCGAACGCCTGGTACGCCACGGACGACGGCGCGAAGCGATCGCAGATCACCACGCGATTCGCCTGCAGCGCGGGGCGGATGACCGTCGAGACGAGGTGTGCGCGCGCCGCCTCGAAGAGCAGCAGTTCGGCGAGCGGGTCCTCCAGCGACGAGCGGGCGAGGACCAGCGCTCGGATCTGCTCCCCCAGCGTCGTGCCGCCCGGCTCGCGCGTCTCCAGCACGTCGTGGCCGTGATTCCGCAGGCGGTCGGCGAGCGACTTCTGGAGGCGGGACTTCCCGGCGCCGTCGCCGCCTTCGATGACAAGGAACACCCCGGCCATGGCGCTAACCGCCGGGCGCGACGCGGATGTTCTCGCCGCTCAGGTCTGTGTGGTAGGTGGTGTTGCCGATGACGACGCGATAGCCGGAGGTAATGACCTCCGCGCAGACCTCGCCGGCCTCCGCCGCGCCCAGGCAGGCGTCCGGCCACTCGACGCGCTCCGCTTCCGTCACCGTGGCGCCGGCCCCGGCCTCTCCGAGCGCCGACAGCACGGCCTGCGGCTGCCAGATCAGCCAGCCGTCGGGTGCGCCCGAGATCAACTCCCAGGGTTCGGCATTCTCGTCCTCCGCCGCGCTCGCCATGGGGATGCGGTTTCCGTGCTCGTCGCCCGCGACCCCTGCGCTTTGCAGGTTTTCGATGGCGAACGTAGCGGCAGGCGCTGTCCGGACGGCCACGAGGGGCGCCTCGGACAGCACGGCCGTCCCGCCGACGCCGAGGTTCGGGGCAACGGTGGGCGTGGCCGCCGGCCGAGGGGCCGTTTGCTGCGTGGGCGTCTTGTCGCCGTCGTCGTCATCGCCGCAGCCGGCGATGAGTGCACCCAGGATCGCGGCCATGATGAGGTATCGCATGGGGCCTAACTGAACCACATCCGGAGGCCGCACTCAACCGGCTCCCCTCGGGCCGGTCAAGCTTTGGAGGGGTTTCGGGGCCTCTGCTATACTCTCGTCCGGCTCGCGCCGGGACCGGCGCGTCGCCCAGGCTTCGAAAGGAGCGGCCGCCCCGCATCGCGGGAACGGCCGTAATTTATGCCAGCCGTAGTCGTCATCGGCGGCCAGTGGGGAGACGAGGGCAAGGGCCGGATCGTCGATCTCATTGCGCAGGGCGCGACCGTGGTGGCCCGCTACTCCGCCGGCAACAACGCCGGCCACACGGTCATCAACGACCGGGGCGAGTTCAAGCTCAACATCGTCCCGGCCGGCATCTTCTACCCGGACAAGACGTGCATCATCGGCAACGGCGTCGCCGTCGACCCGGCGCGGCTGCTGGGAGAGATCGAGCAGCTGGCGTCCCGCGGCGTCAGCGTGGCGAACCTCTTCCTCAGCGACCGCTGCCACGTGGTGATGCCGTGGCACCCGCTGATCGACGTCGCCGACGAGGCGCTGCGCGGGGACGCTGCGATCGGTACCACCGGCCGCGGCATCGGGCCCTGCTTCACCGACAAGGTGGCGCGCATCGGGATCCGTGTCGGCGACCTCATCGATCCGGATGCGTTCCGGGCGCGACTGGAGTTCGTGCTGCCGTACAAGAACAGCGTCCTCCAGCAGCTCTACGGGCTGCCCGCGCTCGACTTCGACGACGTGTACGGCGAGTACCGCGCGTACGGTGAGCGGCTTGCGCCCTTCGTGCGGGACACGGCGCAGATCGTCCACGAGGCGCTGGACCGCAAGGAGACTGTGCTCCTCGAGGGCGCGCAGGGCTGTCTGCTGGACCTCGACGCCGGCACGTACGAATACGTGACGTCGTCCGTGCCGTCGTCGTCGGCGGGGGGCGCGGGCATCGGCGTCGGCATCGGCCCCACGGTGATCGCGCAGGTGGTGGGGATCTACAAGGCGTACATGACGCGCGTGGGCAACGGCCCCATGCCCAGCGAGCTGCTCGACGAGACCGGCGACATACTCCGCATCGAAGGGCCGCGCCCGGAGATCGGCACCACCACCGGCCGGCCGCGCCGCACCGGCTGGTTCGATGCCGTCGCCTCGCGGTACAGCGCCATGGTCAACGGCGTCACCAGCGGCGTGCTGACGCGCCTCGACGTGCTCGACAACTTCCCTTCGATCAAGGTCTGCGTCGCCTACGAGACGGAGGACGGCCGCACGCTGAAGACGCTGCCGGCCAGCTCCGTGTTGCTGGGGAAGGTACGCCCGGTGTATGACGAGGTGTCCGGCTGGAGGACGGCAACGAGCCGCTGCCGGACGTGGGACGAGCTGCCGGTGGAGGCGCAGGAGTACATCCGCCTGATCGAGCGGCTGCTGCACGTCCCCATCGACATCGTCTCGGTGGGCCCGGAGCGCGGCCAGGCCATCATCGTCCATGACGTGCTGAAGGTGAAGCGGTAGCCTGCCGCTCCGTTAAATCCCGTTAACAATGGCTCCGTCCGCGGCCTGAGCGATCTACGCTGTGACCACGCTGTATCAGCGGGAGGTGGCCATGGCGGCTGCGGCTGCAGCAGAATCCGACCTGATCGCCCGGATCCGGGGAGAAGTCGAAAGTCTTGCGCGTGACTTCGAGGGCCTCTTCAGCCGTGAGTCGATCCAGCGCGTGGCCGACGAGTCGTATCTGCGGCTGCGGAGCGCGCGCGTCATTGAGTACGTTCCGCTGCTCGTCTATCGTTTCACGCGGGAGCGGCTGACGGCTCTGGCGCAGGTGCAGGGGCTGATGACGAAGGAACAGCCGGAGATACTCTTCGTTTGCGTGCACAACGCCGGGCGCTCTCAGATGGCGGCCGTCCTGGCCGCGCACCTGAGCGGCGGCCGCGTCCACGTCCGCTCTGCCGGCTCCATGCCCGCCGACGAGATCAACCCCGCCGTCGTGCGGGCGATGCAGGAGATCGGGCTGGACCTCTCGGAGGAGTTCCCAAAGCCCCTCACTGACGAGTTCGTCCGCGCGGCCGACGTCGTGGTGACGATGGGCTGCGGCGACGCCTGCGCGCTCTACCCCGGCACGCGCTACCTGGACTGGCAGCTCGACGACCCGGCGGGCCAGCCTATCGAAGACGTGCGCCGCATCCGCGACGAGATCGCGGAGCGGGTGCGCGGGCTGCTTGGCGAGTTGGGCATCGAAGCTGAGCAACGCAGCGGCGGGGGGGGGGGGGGGGGGGGGGGGGG
>JBBDXE010000008.1:38462-190882 GCA_040902505.1 Dehalococcoidia bacterium
CCCCCACCACACATGTGGGTATGGCTGTGGCGCGGGCTTTCAGCCCGCGTTTTCTTCCGGCGGATCACCCGCCGGCGATCGGTGGGATAACCTCCACTACGTCGCCGTCGGCGAGGATGTGCTCCGGCGGCACCATCTCCTCCGCCACGGCGCAGGCGAGCGCCGGCAGGAACGCCTCCAGCATCGGGTGGTCCGCCACCAGCCTGTCGCGCAGCTGCGCGATGGTGGCGCCGGCGGGCAGCGAGAGCATCAGCTCTCGCGCGCCCACCACGCCCTGCAGCCCCGCATACAGACGGACGCTGATCTCCGGCATCCCCGCTCCTAGCAGCAGCTCGACGCTGCCGGCTTCGATGCCGAGATCGTCGCGCTGTGCCACGGCTTCTCGCCGACCTTGCCGCGGCTGTCCACCTTCACGCTGGTGAAGCCCGCGCGCTCGAGACGCGCCAGGTAGTCGGGCTCCAGCAGGGCGCCGGCGGCGCAGCCCGCCCACAACGCCAGATCGTCCTTCTCGGCGTCCGAGAGGTCGCGGCTGAGCACCACGTCCGACACGTGGAAGCGCCCGCCGGGGCGCAGCACCCGGAACGACTCGCGGAACACCGCGTCCTTGTCGGGCGAGAGGTTGATGACGCAGTTGGAGATGATGACGTCGACCGAGGCGCCCTCGACGGGCATCGCCTCCATCTCGCCGCGGCGGAACTCGACGTTCTTCGCGTCCACCTTCGCCTTGTTGGCGTTCGCCAACTCCAGCATCTCGGGCGTCATGTCCAGGCCGATGACCCGGCCCTCCGGCCCCACCGCCTTGGCGGCGAGGAAGCAGTCCAGCCCCGGCCCGGAGCCGAGGTCCAGCACCACCTCTCCGGCCTTCAGGCCGGCGATCGCCGTGGGGTTGCCACAGCCGTACGACGTCACAGTCTCCGGCAGCTCTCCCACCTCGTCGGCGACGTACAGGCGCTCGCGATGCGCGGTGGCGGTGCCGCCGCCGCAACAGTTCGCCGCGTCCTTCGCCCGCTGTCCGTAGTGCTCCTGCACGGCGGTCTTGATCTCGTCGGTCGTCCGGGCCATGGTCTTCCTCCTGTCGAATCGTAAATTTCCGATGCCGCGGCGATCAAGAGACCGCCGTCAGCAGCACGCCTCACTCAACGCCCCGAACTCGCGCTTCAGCCATGCGAGCGCCTCGGGCTCCAGGCAGTAGCAGGTGTTCGGGCTTTCGATGGTCCCCCGAACGATGCCGGCGTCCTTCAGCACCTTCAGGTGCTCGGAGACGGTGGACTGCGCCAGCGGCAGCTCGCCCACGAGGTCGCCGGAGACGCACGTCTGCCGCGCCGCCAGCAGCTTCACGATGCGGAATCGGGCGGGGTGGGCGATCGCCCGCAGCATGGCGACGGTCTTTGCCTCGGCGCGGGTCTGGTCGATGACCTTCATATCGGAAATTTACGATATATCGGGGCGCTTGTCAACAAAATAGTGCGTTGCGAAACTCAATCGACGGGTCGTAGGCACAACACGTATTCGGGAGTTCCAGTGGGTTCGGGAGTCGCCGTACGGTCGCGAGCTTCAAGTGTCTCACAGATGCCGATGGGCAGAGTAGGGGTTGATCTTGCTGCCCGGCTCGGGATCGGAATTGACGTGGGTGGCTTCGACTCGGGTTCGCCACAGCCAGCAAGTACCAATCCGACGACAGCGACAGCGATGAACTGTCTCATCGACCCAGTATCGTCCATTTGGCGTTTGGTTCGTCGTTGGGGCGCCGAGTGGTTGAGTCCAGCGGAGAGGATTGGGGCCCAGCGGGCTGGCAGGCCATAGGGTTCAAAGATACGCGCACGGCCTGTGCAACCAGCGAGTACCAGCGACGAGGCGGCGAAACCTACGCGGCGTCTTCGACGCTTTCGAGGGGGTCGTCGATGAGGTGCAGCGGCGACTCTTCAGCCGCGGCTTCGTCGCCGGTGATCTGGCCCACCTGCGGCGCGTTCTCGCTGTACAGCCAGGCGATGGGCCCGGCGGCCACCATGGTGAGAAAGTTGGCGACGCGGGCGGCGGTGCCGTCGGCGAAGCCCGAAAGCGGCGCCCCGGCCCCCATCCCCCGCCCCCATTCCTGCCGGAAGTAGTGGCTCCAGAGATCGGCGTTGGCGATCGTCGGTTCGTGTGTGGCGGTGGCGGAGTTGCTCATAAGGTCTCAGTCCCTGTTTCAGATTCGTCCGGACTCAGCCGCAGAATACCGTTAATGCGTACCGGTCCGATTAAGCGGGGATTAAATCGATGTGAACGGAGCTGCTCGTGGGACCCCACGGCATCACCGAGATCATCGGCCTGTGCCCGGGGCTCTGAACAGTGCCGCGCCATCGCCTGGCATGATGGCTCGACTCAGACCGCATGGGAATCGGTGAACCCCCGCAACCTGTGCTCGGTACGGATACATCTATCCTGCACGAAGAGCAGGCCCGCCTCAAGGGCGAGCCGCTCCCCCTCGTCGCTGACAATCCCCTCCTGCAGCCAGACCCCCTTCGCGCCGGCGGCGATCGCCTCCCGCACGACGCCCGGCACGGCCTCCGGCCGGCGGGAAGACGCCCACCAGTTCGACCGGCTCCGGCACGGAACGCAGGTCTGGGTACGCCCGCTGGCCGTGGACTTCCCGCTCGTTCGGGTTCACCGGGACCACCCGATAGCCCCGATCGATCAGGTACCGGCCGACGCTCTCGCTAGGCTGCGCGGGGTCGGACGACAGCCCGACGATGGCGATCGTCCCCATCCGGAGCATCGCCTCGATCGCGGCGTCGTCGCCGTTGTGGGTGTGTGTACCCATACGCCGGGCACTGTACCGGCCACGGTGGTCAATGCGTGCCCCGCTCCTCGGAGTCGTCCATCCGCTGGAGGTAGTCCTGTAGCGTGCGCCCGGGCTCGTCGAGGAAATGCTCGGTGAGGGACAGGTCGCGCATCCGGTCGAGGCGGAAGTTCCGGAACGTCTCGCGCAGTTCGCACCAGCCGGCCATCGACCAGAGGGTGCCCCAGAAGAAGAGCCCCAACGGCCGCACCGTGCGCTCGGTGGCGAGGCCGTCCGCGCGGGTGTAGCCGAAGCGCACCTTCCGGTGCTGGTCGAGCGCTGCCCGGTGGAGCGCCAGCCGCTCGGCGAGTTCCGGCGCCATGCTGTGGAATCCCGGGACGAAAAGCGGCGTGTTCGCGATCCGCTCCTTCAGCCGGTCCGGGACGACCGCTTCGACCTTCGCCACCACCTCCTGGGCGGCGCGGGCGAGGGCGGGGTCGGACCAGGCGCTGACCGTACGAGCGCCCAACACCAGCGCCTGCACCTCAGCCTCGGTGAACATCAGCGGGGGGAGGTCGAAGCCGCGGCGGAGGGCGTAGCCCACACCCGCCTCCCCCTCGATCGGCACGCCCGCGAGGGTGAGGTCGCGCACGTCCCGGTAGATGGTGCGCTCCGAGACCTCCAGCTCCTCCGCGAGACGCCGGGCGGTGGACACGCCGCGGCGGCGGAGGAGCTGGATGATCTGGAACAGCCGGTCGGCCCGTCGCATGTGCCTCCGTTACGCCGGTTCCGGCCTGAACTCGATGAGCTGCGAGTAGTTCCCGTCGGGATCGATGAACGTCGAGATGACGCCGCCCCAGAACTCTCGGCCCGCTGTGCGGATGAATCTCACGCCCGCCGCCTCAAGCCTCTTCTGCTCAGCACCGAGATCATCGACGAAGAAGTTGAGCAGCATTCGCTCCGGCTGCGGCGCCGCGCCGCGCACGCGGCTGTGACTGTCGAAGACGAACTCCACGCCGCTGGCAATGAGCGTGCTCTCGCGGTTGGGGTCGGGATGCGGCGGCAGTCCGACCACGTCCCGGTAGAAGCCCATCAGCTCGGCCGGGGCCTCGCTGTTGATGTTGAGGATGAACTGGTTCACCTGCATAGTGCGCTCCTTCTCACGGATGAGTCCCGGGGGACCGCCTTACGCCGGCTTGTACTCGATGAGCTGGCAGTAATTGCCGTCGGGGTCGACGAACGTCGAGATCACGCCGCCCCAGGCCTCCTTGCCCTCCTTACGGATGAACTTCACACCCTGACCCTCGAGCCGCGCCTGCTCGGCCTTGAGGTCGTCGACGAACAGGTCGATCAGGACACGGGCGGGCTCCTTCGTAGCGCCCTTCAGCTCGCTGTGCCCGTCGAAGCCGAGGGTGGCTCCGGCAGCGTCGAGGGCGCCCTCACCCATCTCGGGCTTGCGCGGCAGCCCGACGACGTCGGCGTAGAACTTCATCAGCCGCTGGGGGTCTTCGCTGTTGACATTGATGAACAATCCGGTGGGCTTCACATGAGGCTCCTTGCTTCGTCTGCCCGTGGCTTCCTGTGGCCACCGGGGTGACGACTATACGACAGTCCTCCTGACACCATTCTGTCAGGAGGCTGGCAGTCTACAGAAAGACTCTGGCCACCGTTGTGTCAGGAGGGTGCTGTCAGGAAACCGAGATGACGCGTCGTTGGCCGCAGGGACCTCGTCAGGCGCCGCGGCGACCCAGGCCCCTGTGAAGGATCCGCAGCCGCAGCAGGTCGCGCGCCACCTCGTAGGCCTGGCGCGGGCGCACCCGCAGCCGCGACCCCGGCACGTGACGCCACGTCACCGGCACGGACACGATGCCGTAGCCGAGCTGCCGCGCGATGTACAGCACCTCGGCGTCGAAGATCCAGCCGCTGAGCCGTTGCTCACGGAAGACCGCCTGCGCCACCTCGTGGCGGAAGCCCTTCATGGGGCACTGCGTGTCGTCGATGTCCGGCAGCACGCGCAGCGCCTTTCGCATGGTCGTGAACAGACGCCCGACGAAGCGGCGCTGCGCAGGCTGGCTCTCGCGCATGTCGCGGCCGTCAGGCTGGATGCGGCTTCCGATCGCCACGTCGGCCCCCGCCTGCAGCGCATCGAGCAGGCCGGCGGCGTCCTCGGGCGGTGTCGCCAGGTCCGCGTCGAGGAAGAACACGTACGCCCCGCGCGCGTCCAGGATGCCCGTGCGGATCGCCGCCCCCTTCCCCTGTTGCCGGGCGTGCTGGCGCAGCCGCACGGTGACGCCGGGCGGCGCGGCCTCCGCGGCGTCCCGCACCAGCTCCGGCGTGCGGTCGCTGCTCCCGTCGTCGACAACGATCAACTCGTTCGCGCCCGGCTGCGACGCCAGGAACGCGATGACGCGCGGGAGCCCGGCGGGCAGCCGCGCCTCCTCGTTGAAGGCTGGCATGACCATCGAGAGCCGAGGCTGCCCGGCTCCGGCGGCCGTCAAGAGGCGCCCGTCCCGGCTGCCGCCTCTGCCGGCGTCTCGTTCTTGCGGCGGCGCACCACTTCCGGCGCCACCAGCGGGCGCCCCGTCATCTCCGCGATCGCGCCCGCCACGTCACGGGCGTCGGCCAGCCCCTCGCGCACCATCGACCGGGCCACGATGACGTCGCCGACCTTCAGGCGCTTGGCGCTCTGCTTCACCAGCAGAATCTCGAACTGTGCCACATCTTGCGTGCGACCTCGCAGCGGCTCGCGCGTCGTCTCTTCGATGCGGATGTGGTCGATCTTCCAGAAGGGCACCAGTTCGCTCGTGCCGACGCCCATCCCCAGGAACCCCTGCTGCCAGACGCCCGACTGCTTGGCGCGGTCGAACACCACGTTCGCGCCCGCGACGGCGTACACGAAGCCGATGCCGGCGAGCGGGATAGCGACGATCGCGAAGCCGAGCAGCGCCACCACCAGCGCGAAGGGCAGTTGGTCGAGCCAGAGCACGATCGCGGCGAAGGCGGCCGCCCCCGACGCGACGCCGAAGAGCGGCAGAAGCGCCGCCGCCAGCGCCGGACGCACGTTGATGCGTCCGTGCTCGATAAAGGCGACCCGCCGGTCGAGGTAGACGATGCGGCGTTCGGGCTTCGCGGGGACGTCGGATGCCATGCGCGTCGATTATAGGCACCCGTGCCGCCAGCCGCAGCGCGCGTGCATTGACGGCGTCCGCCGGGCTCGCGCATACTCCGGGGCCATGGTCGAAGAGACGTCATCCGAGGGTGCGCCGGGGGCCGGGCGGGCGCTCGTCGGCCTGTCGGCGGCGGTGTACGCGCAGCGCGACGGCAAGATCCTGCTGCTCAAACGCGCAATGGGTGAGGTGACGGGCGGCTGGTATCTGCCCGGGGGCGCCGTCGACCCGGGCGAGGACCTGGAGGACGCGGCGCGGCGCGAGCTGTTCGAGGAGTCGGGGCTGGCCGTCTCCGGGCCGCTGACGCTAGTCGGGCTGGCGCGGATGCACGTCTACGGCTACGACACGCTGCAGGCCTGCTACGTCTGCGACTGCCCCGATGGAGAGGTGGTGCTCAGCGAGGAGCACGACGGCGCGCGCTGGATGGACCCGCTCGAGTACCGGGAGCGCTACTTTGGCGAGGCGTTCATCGCCGGCGTGGAGGGGCAGAACGCCCGCATTGCCGCGATTATGCGGGCGGTGCGGGACAGCCTCGATGCGTACCTCGGGTGGCGCGACCATCAGCTCCTGGACCAGCAACTCCGTGTGCTCGGGCTGACGGCCGACATGTTCGTGGCGCGGGGCGGCGACGTGTTGCTGCTGAAACGCCGGGGCGGCATCGGCGACGGTGTGTGGTACCTCCCGGGCGGCGTCGTCGAGCCGGGCGAAGATCCGGCGGAGGCGGCGGTGCGCGAGACGTTCGAGGAGTGCGGTCTGCGTACGGCGTCGCCGCGGCTGCTGCGTGTCTGGAGCTATCCCGCTCAGAACAGCCGCGACGCGTACCACGCGACCTACATCGCCGAGGCTCCGGAGGGGGACGTCGTGCTCAGCAACGAGCACAGTGCTCATCGGTGGATGTCCCCGCGGACGTACGCTGAGCGCTACTGCGGCGCGGAGGCTGAGGCGCAGGCGCCGCAGTGGGCGAGGTGGCTCGCACAGGTCCGCCGGAACTGCGCACTGGCCTCGGAAGTCATCGAGGGGCTCCGGCAGAGCTCATAGAGCGGCGCAGGTCGGGGGCGCTGCAGCCCGGCTGTTTCGTACCATGCCGCTATGACCTTTCACATCCGGCCCTCCGTGCCCGCGGACCACGATGCAGTGCTCGCGCTGTGGCGCGAGGGCGCGGCCTTCGCCACGACGACCGACGACCTGGACGGTCTGGGTGCCCTTCACGCCCGCGACGACGGCGCCCTCCTGATCGCTGAGGACGGACCGCGCCTTGTGGGGAGCGTGATCGCAGGGTGGGATGGCTGGCGCGGCGGGATCTATCGCATCGTCGTCGCGCCGTCCCACCGGCGGCGGGGCGTGGGGCGAGAGCTGGTGCGCGCTGCCGTCACTTCGCTGCTCGAGCGAGGCGTCCGCCGCATCGCCGCCGTCGTCGAGGGAGAGGACGCTCAGGCGATGGCGTTCTGGGGGGCGATGGACAGCGAGGGCTTCGTCCATGACGCCGGCCAGACGCGCTTCGTGCGGGGCACGGTCCCTGCCTGAGCTTCCTTGTCCGCTCCTGCCGAGTCGCACATAATGGGACGCGGCGCCGGTCTCGGCGCGTTTGTTCTTTTTCGGGGGTAGGCGGCGTGACGGTCGTCATCGGCCTCACCGGCGGTATCGCCAGCGGCAAGTCCGTCGTCAGCCGGCTCCTCGCCGAACGCGGCGCGCTGGTGATGGACGCCGACAAGCTCGGCCACGAGGCCTACCGCCGCGAGGGCGCCTGCTACGACGCCGTGATCGAAGCGTTCGGGCGAGACGTGGTCGGGGCCGACGGCGAGATCGACCGCAAAGCGCTCGGTGCGAAGGTCTTCGGGGATGCGGCGCAGCGAAAGCGCCTCGAAGGCATCGTCTGGCCGTGGATGCGCGGCGAGATGCAGAAGAGGCTCGACGAGTTGCGTGCCGAGGGCGTGCCGGTGGTGGTGCTGGAGGCGGCGGTGCTCATCGAGGCGGACTGGGTGCCGCTCGTCGACCGGGTGTGGGTGGTGACCGTGCCGCCGGACGCCGCCCGCGAGCGCGTCGTCAGCCGAAACGGCCTGACGCCGGAGCAGGCGGACGCCCGCATCGCGGCGCAGCTCCCGAACGACGAGCGCGTGCGACACGCGGACGTGGTGATCGACAACAGCGAGACGCTCGACGACCTGGAGCGGCGGGTCGAAGCGGAGTGGCGGCGGCTCACCGGGGCGGCGAGCGCGACCAGGGCGGAGGGAGCATGACGGTCGAAGAGCAGACCGGCGAGGACCAGGGCTATCGCGAGTACGCGATCGAGGAGTACCACCCCCACGTCGAGCCGTACTACGTGCCGACGGGCGACGAGGTGGAGCTGTTCGAGGCGTCCTTCGCGTCGAAGATCCCCGTGCTGCTGAAGGGCCCGACCGGCTGCGGCAAGACCCGCTTCGTCGAGTACATGGCGTGGAAGCTGGGCCGGCCGCTGACCATCGTGCGCGACGCCAAACGCAGCGGCTCCCGCGGCCGCGACGACAGCGACGGCACCCAGGCGCTGCCGCTCGTCACCGTCGCCTGCCACGAGGACCTCACCGCCAGCGATCTGGTCGGCCGCTACCTGCTCGAAGGCGGGTCTACGCGCTGGATCGACGGCCCGCTGACGCGCGCCGTGAAGGCCGGCGCCATCTGCTATCTCGACGAGGTGGTGGAGGCGCGCAAAGACACTACCGTGCTCATCCACCCGCTCACGGACCACCGGCGCATCCTGCCGATCGAGAAGAAGGGGCAGGTGGTGGAGGCGCGCGAGGGGTTCCTGCTGGTGATGTCGTACAACCCCGGCTACCAGAGCGCGCTCAAGGACCTGAAGCACAGCACCCGCCAGCGCTTCATCTCGATGGAGTTCACCCACCCCCGCAAGGAGTTGGAGGCGAAGATCGTCGCGCACGAGAGCGGCGTCTCCGACGAGATCGCGCAGGACCTGGCGAAGCTCGCCGAGAAGGTGCGGAACCTGCGCGAGCACGGCCTGACCGAGGGCGTGAGCACGCGGCTGCTGGTCTACACTGGCAAGCTCATCCAGAAGGGCATCCCGCCCCGCCGTGCCTGCCAGGTCGGCGTCGTCTGGGCGCTCACCGACGATGCGGATGTGCAGCGCAGCATCGAGGAAGTCGTCAGCTCCATCTTCGAGTAGCGCGGCCAGCTTTGTCTACTTCCCGTCCTTGTTTCACGCTGCGGCGAGTTGGACTGCCAGCAACGTAACCATCGCCATGAGACAGATCAGGTGACCGCGAAGGATGCCGCGGGCGAGCGCGCTCTGCACGTCCGGAAGATCGATGCGGGCGCCGAGGCGTCGGGCCGATCCGAACACACGGACGGCCGCCAGCCCGATCGCGAGCAGCGCGGCCGGGAGCGAGACGATGCTCACCCACGCGGCCACCTCGCCGCGCGCCGCTTGCGTCACGAGGGCGGCGAGCAGCACAAACATCGCCAGCGCGACCAGCCGGCCCATCGGGGATGCGGTCGTGGTGACTCTGCGATAGTACGACGCGATCGAGTCGAGCACGCTCTCGGGCACGACGGGCGCACGCCGGTGGCGCAGCACCTGGACGTCGAACATCAGGTCGAACCAGAGGACGGCGAGCAGGAAGCCCGCTGCCGCGGTGATCGTTGGCGTCATCCGCACCTCCTCGCGCGACGGCTCGTCGCAGCGAGAGCATATACAGTCATCTCGTCCGGGGCGTTCGAGAGCGGGGCCGGGACACGGTTACACCCGCCAGAGTCGGGTCCCGCACTCTCGGTAGAACGTGCGCCGCGCACCTTCCGAGCGGTCCTTCTCCTGGCCGGTGTTGAAGGGGAGCGAAGGGACAGGCGGCTCGCGCCGCTCGATCTGCGATCACCCGTGCGCCCGGTAGGACGAAAGAAGCGCCACCGTGCACGTCGTACCGGCGGCTAGAACTTCTCTGTCTGGATCGTGATCAGGCCGGTCTCGACGTACTGCCATTGCGACGTCGGGGATCCCTTCGTGCCGAACCACAGCCACGCCTTCACCTGCACCGGACCCCGCGGCACGTCCTCGGCGATCATCGATACGAACGCGTGCTCCTGCGGCTGGATGATTGCCGGCGTGCCGTTGAATTCCTGGTCGAAGCGCAGCAGTTCTACGCTCTCGGCGTCGATGATCTGGCCCTGATTGTCGAACACGGCGGAACAGCCCTGTACGGGGTACCGGTTGTCCGTCCGGTTCCGCAGGTCGAATCCGAACAGCACATCGTCGCTGTCGAACGGCAGAATCCCCGGCGGGAACGGAATATCCTCAAACCGGACCGCGTCCGCAAAGAACAGGACGATGTCGGGGTTGGGCTTCGGATCGGAGAACGCGAGCCCGGAGATGGGCCGCACTTCGTACCGCGCGTGAGGCGGGATCCCCGGATTGTCGAAGCGGATATCGAAGATGATCTCGCCGTGCGGCTTCAGGTCCGGCGGGCAGGGAGGCGCGTCTTTGGTGGCGATGACGTTGCCCGCCGCGTCGAACAGCGTGCCCCGAAGCATCAGCTGCCCACCCTGTATGTCCGTCTCGTTGACCATGCGGCCGGTGATGTGGGTGTACCCGTCGGCGTCGACGTAGACGTACGTCCTCTCGATGCAGCGGGCGCCCAGCGTAAGGACGCCAGCCAAGCCGAGGACGGCCAGTGCCAGAAGCTTGACGGGCCGGGCGTGGCGTAGCGCCCGCGGGATGACACGCATAGGACTGCTCCCCAATTGGCCCGCTCTGAGGTTGCGCTATCATACGCCTTGCCGCTCAGGCCTTCAAGCGTTTGCGACGGTTTACATGAACCTGCGACGATCTCTGCTGGCAACGTTCACTCTCTCCTTCGCCCTCGTTGCGGCTGTTATCGCCGATTCCACGGGCACAGGCCCGGTTTCGGGTCAGCGCCTCGTCGTGGGCGTGGGACCCGGTGCGTCTCTCGCTGCGGTCGCAGCCAGCCTCGACGACCGTGGCCTCGATGTCGTCCGCCCGCTCGACGATCTCCACGCACTCGAGGTCCGTGGGTCCCTCGCAGACCTTGAGGCGATCTCCGCCGTGGAAGGCGTACGCTACGCCGAGCCGGTCTCCATGGTCGTGATCGCCGACCACCCGGCCGACCCCCTGTACGACGAGCAGAGCAGCTACCTCCAGAAGGTTGGCGCCCCGGCCGCCTGGGACATCGAGAAGGGCCGCCCGAACGTGATCGTGGCCGTGGTCGACACGGGCGTCGACGTGCGGCACGTCGACCTCCAGGCCAACATCTGGTTCAACCCCAACGAGGTCCCGAACAACGGCGCGGACGACGACAACAACGGCTGCGTCGACGACGTCAACGGCTGCGCCTTCGTGAGCGACAGCTCGCCCGGCTGTCAGAACGTCACCAACGGCTTCATCAACGATGACATCGGCCACGGCACCTTCGTGGCGGGGGTCATCGGCGCCGCCGGTAACGGTCAGGGGATGGTGGGGGTCGCCCGTGGCGTCCGTCTCATGCCCGTGAAGGTCCTCGACTGCTACGGGGCCGGCGACTCTATCGCAGCCGCTCGCGGCATCCTGTACGCCGCCCGCAACGGGGCGAAGGTCATCAACCTCAGCCTGGGCGGTCTCGAGCCGGCGCAGGTCCTGCGCGACGCCGTCATCGAGGCGATGAACGTATACGGCTCGGTCGTCGTCGCCGCCTCGGGCAACAGCGGCGGCCCCGGCGTGGCCTTCCCCGCCGCCTTTCCTGAAGCCGTGGCCGTCGGTGCGGCGAACCCCGGAGGCGACGGCCGCGCCTCCTTCTCCAGCTACGGCCCCGAGGTCGACGTGGTGGCTGTGGGCGAGGACATCGTCGGCACCATCGCCGTCAACAAGTGCAACGCCTTCGTCCTCTGCTTCGCCGGCACACCCTACGCCTCTGGCGCTGGCACCTCGTTTTCGGCCCCGCAGGTCTCCGGACTGGCTGCGCTCATGTACTCGCTGAACCCGAACCTCAACGCGTTCCAGGTGTCCGACATCATCCGCAACTCCGCGACCCCGCTCGCGCCGGGGAACACGGCCGGCTGGGCCGGCGCCGGCCGCATCAACATGCTCGAGGCGCTGAGGTCCGTGCAGGGCAACCGGCCCCCCGGCGAAGCCTGCGTCGTGGTGGAGGTCCCCGACGGCGAGTCTTTCTCCTGCGCCGACGGCCGCACGGTCCGCCTGCTGCAGATCGACGCGCCCGACCTGAACCAATGCGGCGGCGAGTGGGCGCGCGACGCCCTCCGCAACATTTTCCTCATCCCCGGCCGGACGGTGTACCTGCGCTACGACTTCTCGCGCGGCTTCGCGGGCGGACGCACGCTGGCGGCGCCGCTCTGGCGCGGCAGCGACGGCGTGGACTACAACCTCTCGATTGTGATGGTCTACGTGGGGCTGGCGAAGGCCGCCGATCTGGGCGCCAACAACATGATCTTCCACGACTGGGCGCTCGCCTCCCAGGGGTGGGCGAAGGCCGCCAGCTGGAACATGTGGGCGCCCGGAAAGCCGTTTGCCGGCGGCTGCTAGCCGGACCCCCGGCCGGGCTTACGCGGGCGCCGCCTCCTCCGCGTTCGGGCCGGGGCCCTTCTCCCAGAACCGGCGCGTGGCGTGCGTGTTGTACTCCAGCCCGTAGATCCGCTTGAAGTCGGCGATCGCCACGAGCGCGCGCTTGCCGTGCGGGCTGGCCGACATCTCCCCCTCCTGCCCCGGCACCGGCTCGAACGAGTGCAGGACGATCTTCTCGAGGAGCTGGCCCAGGGTGAGGCCCTCGAACTCCGCGAGGCCCTTCAGGACCTTGACCAGGTGCTTCTCGATGCGCACGCCGAGCTGCACCCGCTCCACGCTCACCTGTTCCGTTGCTTCTGGCGCTTCCGACATCACGTGCCTCCCTCTAGATGATCGCCCAGCTTATGTCCCGAGGGACAGTGGTACCACAGTACCATGGCCCGACGGAGACGTCAAGAGCTCTGAGGGGGAAGGTCTCCCGCCAGTGGCACGCTCGAAACGGCGACGGGGTCAGTCATGAATCGTGGGCAGGTTCCTCGGCGTGCGGACGGGCTCTCGCGCCCGTTGCGCTTACCCGCCCGCCCGCGCGGTTCCGCGGGCAAAGCCGAAGTTGCTTATCGCACCTGGATCGTCACCACACCCAGGACTACGAGCATGATGAAGACAACCACCACGATGAGAATGATGTTATTGCTCATTGCGCACTCCCTGCTCTCTCCGGCGCCGCGCGGTGCTTCGATGCGTCGTTGTCCCCCCGCCGCTGGTGGAGGTTCACCATGATACACACCGGCGCAAGACGGTCAATCCGAGCGTGTGTGTTTGTCAGAGACGTGACTACGGCCCTCCGGAGGTGAAGGTCTGCAGACCGGCGAGCGGTTAGACGTCCCGGCCAGGTCGCCGCGACAGACGGTGTTACGCCTTCGCACGCATCGAACGGTACGATTCAATCTCCGCGCAATGCTCGCTCAAGTGTTGCTGAGCGCTGTCCCGCATGAGGCGGTATACCGTGCGGCCCTCCTGGAACCGTTCTTCCGGGAGCGTTTCGGCCACAGCTACGAACTCGTCGAAAGCCGCGCGCAGCTCAGCGATGACGTTGGCCGCAGACTTGGGCGCAGCTGCCGAGGCAAAGCCAGGGTTACGACTGTCGCCCGTTCCGTACTCCTCACCCTCCCGCAGGGGGCGCTCGCCGCGCCCCAGCCGGCGAAGGATCTCGGTGTCGATGAGCGTCCAGCCTGTGATGTGCGCCAGCACTTCGCGCACTCCCCACTCACCCATGCCGGGCGTCGTCATGGCGTACTCGTCCATGCTCTCGATCGCGTCCATCAACCGCGCGAATTCAGTGCGCGCTCCCTCAATTTGCTCATGCTTTTGCATCAGCGTTCCTCGCAGTGACTCCAGGGTGAGATTATATGCAACCGCCGGTGACAGCATGGTGGCGGTAGCCGGCTCCCGTACCCTTGCGCCGGCTTCTCCTCGCAGCTCTCAGAGACGTGAAGACGGCCCTTCCGGGTCTCCGAAGGGGCCGTCTTCACGTTCAAACCAATGGAGGCGACGACCGGATTCGAACCGGTGATGGGGGTTTTGCAGTTCGTCGAGGCTTAGGTGTCGTCGGGCGGGCCAGGGCCGGTCCTCGGCGAATGCATGTAGGACTCTTGATGAGGGCTACGGCGGATCGTGGCGAAACGTCCAGAAGTTCGGCCCGCCAAGCGGCAACTCGCCGTGGTGTACGAGCCGGAAGCCATGTTGTTCGTAGTACGGCACGTTGGCTTCCTCTGCCGTGTCGGTGCAGATCGGCACGGCGCTCGCATCGGCGCGCGCGAACATGTCGCCTAGCAGTGCCGCGCCGGCGCCGCTGCGTTGCGCAACTGGATCGACGCCGAGCAACGAGAGATACCAGAACGGGCGGCCGTCCATCACGCGCAAGCGGACGGGGCGTTGCGTCTCGCTGGCCGCTTCGGATCGCGCGATGGCTTCGGCGCTCATGTGCTTCGCGTGATCCGCGTATCCCGATAGTGTGCCGTCGGGGTCGCGGTCAGTGGGCGCGTCTTCGGGTGGGTCCCAGATGGCGATGGCGCGCAGCGGGTCACCGACGCCGAAGACTTCGCGGGCGAGCAAGCCGTAGCGCACCCCCACGGGCATGTACCATTCCATCAACGCGTGGCGTTTCGCCGCGTCCGGCTCAAACCACGTCCAGAACGGAGAGACGAAGAACGCGCGGACAAGGACGGCCGCGGCTGCGTCAACGTCCGGCGCATCGAGACGACGGACTTCGAATTGCTCATCCATGCGCCTATGATATCCGTGCGCAAACGTGAGCGGCTGACGTAGTCCGCCGTCATCCTGAGCGAAGCGAAGGGCCTTCGTAATCAAGGATCGGCGTGGTCTTGGCGCAGTGAATCGACGAGTGTGCTGGAGTCCCGCGGGCGGAGTAGCACCAACAAGACTCTTCGTTTCGCTCAGAGTGACGGAGAAGCGCGCGTTGAATGGGCGAGCTTTGCCTCGAGCGAGGGCGCCCCCTCTGCTGTCTGTCGTTGACCCGCGCCGGTATCGTGCGAGCGGTTCTAGCGAGGGTGCCGGAATCTGGGCGCGCAAATTATGGGGCCGCTCGGCAGTACATGGAAGGGAGTTGGAGGCGAAGGCGACGACCGGGGTTCGACCCGGTGATGGGGGTTTTGCAAGTTCGGCGAGGTTCAGGTTACATCGGGCCTGACGGGGGCCGGTACAGGTGATCTGATTCTGCGTTCCGACGATCGCGCCCGGTTATGACTGTCGGTTCCCCGTGTTGCCTGACCCTTTGATTGCAACGGCTGATTGCAACGGCTCAAGTGGGCGGGATCAAGAGATTGTTTCCGTTCGTGCCGCTTTGGCAGCAGCGTCCCCGGGTTAAGATGCGTTAGCTCTGGGCGTGACGATCGACGGAGCGAGGTGAGGCGATGATAACCGCACTCCTAGGGTTCGCAGTCGGCATTGCCCTCGCACTTGTGGGCTGGTCTCTGAACCGACTGCAAGCAGTTATTACGAGACGAGACGAGCAGCGACAGGCAGCCGCGGCCTTTCGCTTTGAGCTAGAGACGAATCTACTCTGGCTGCAAAACGTCCTCGGATCCCTGAACTACCTGCGTGATGAGGCTTGGATCAAGATGAAGAACGAGGGTTACGCTTCATACTTGAAACGCCCTATTCCGGTCACGATCATCCAAGTCTACGATGAGCTTCACAGGTTCAACCACAATCTCAAGCTGCTGAAAGAAAGAGAGCCGTCCGCGCAGAATTGGCTGAACAAAGAAGCACCTCGGGACGCCGACGGGCTGGCTTCGAACATTAAGGCGCTCATCCATCAGCTCGATAGCACATACCCCGAAATTGCGCGGAACTTTGCAGGCGATTAACAGGGCGTCTTGTCTCGAAGATTCACCATGAAGTCGGGCCGAGATTACCCGCTGTTGCACCCCGCGTTGATTGCAACATCGTCTCACTCCCGCACCGGAGCCAACATTGCCTGCGTGCGATCGCGGAGTTCCTTCAAGAACTCATTGAACGCCTTGTGAAAGTCGCTGTTGCCCGAAGCATCCGGGGCCGCATTGAGGACACCGATGAAATTGGACGACCTAGGAAGATCATCGTTCAGGTAAACGGCGTTCGCGTGGTACCACTCCCGGCCTCGCTTGCATGTCTGGAAGAGTTCCAGCCACAGCACCCCATCTTCGCGACTCGCCTCGCGGAGCCGATGGATCTCCATTCCCCATCCGTACGCCTCGGTCGCCGCCTGTAACCGCCGTTCAAAGAGGGTTCGCCTGTACCATTCCATGCGTTCAGCGTGTTGCTCTTCCCGGCGCGCGGCGATCTCCGCTTGTCGCTCCGCAAGCCGCGATCGCCGCTCGTCGTTGGACTGAAAGCGGTTGAAGAGTTGAGAAACGACAAGCGTAGCGATGCCGCCGCCGACGGCGATCAACGCGCCTTCGCCTGTATCGCTCAAGCCGAGAAATGCGATCACCATCCGCGAGATTGTATCCTGCCGTCAACGGAGGGGCAGAATGAATGACGACGCAGAAGCAAAGTACGGCCACTTGTGGGAACGCTTCTTCAAGGCCGCTGAACATCTCGCCGGTGCCCGTGGGCGCGTTCAGGAGAGGCTTGAGCAAGCGTGGAGTGGATACCTACTTGAGGTCGGCTTCGAAAACCATCCCGCCACGCCCGAAGGCATCCGCGCGAAACTCAACGAGTACGAGGCGGCTCTCGCCAAGCAACCTGTGGACGCGAACGGACAGATCCATGCGTGGATCGCCGGTATGAGCGAGGACGAAGCCTGCGATGTAGCGAACTGGATCTTCAATGCGTTCCTTGAGATCATGGCGCTCTACAACCCGGACACGGCGTAGCGTCGGAGCCGCGCCCCCTCTGCGCCTCTTGGCGGTCTCCGGTGGTCTAGCGGTTGGCGCAAGGGATCCGGCGATCCAGGGCGTGACGATTTTAGGGAACCCTCGGTAGAACCCCACCGGCCCTTGACTTCCGCGATGAAACCGGCCCCCTCCGGCCGCTCGGACACGGACGTGGGGCAGGTGGAGGGGGAGTTGGAGGCGACGACCGGATTCGAACCGGTGATGGGGGTTTTGCAGACCCCTGCCTTACCACTTGGCTACGTCGCCCGATGCCCCGATCGCCGCTCCGACAACAATCCGCCCGGCGGAGCCCCGGGCGGATGCGGCGTGACCTGCATGGTGGTGCCGAGGAGGAGATTTGAACTCCTACACCCTTTCGGGCACCGCCCCCTCAAGACGGCGTGTCTGCCTATTCCACCACCTCGGCGAGGGCGCCACTCGCAATGCGCGCAGCGCGCTACGCATTATAGTCAGGGGGGCCGGACCCGGCCAGACTGGCCCCGCGACGGCGCATCCAGCGCGCCGTCTCGTCGTATCTGGACGTGAGGGAGCATCCGCGCGTGAACCTCCGCCTGCTCGCCGTCCTCGCCCTCACGCTGGCGCTGGCCCCCGCCTGCCGCGACAGCGGCGTCGACATTCCGGACAGCTACGCCACATCGAACCAGTCGTACACGCTGCTCTACAGCACCCTCGGCTACGACAGCGCCGGGACGAAGCGCCTGCTCATCCGCCAGAACGACCCCTCGAAGGAGGTGAGCGAAGCGCTCGCGTTCCGCTGGCGCGTCATCGATGCGAAGGGCAAGCAGGCGGGGGCGGGGCAGGCCCGCTACGGCGGCCGGGTCTGGAACATCCCCGTCTGGGTGGCGGACTTCTCCGCCGTGAAGGCGCCGGGGACGTATCGGATCATGGTCGAGGCGCCGGAGGCTGCCCTCGCGACACAGCCCTTCCGTATCGACCGCTTCCTGCTCTTCCGATCGACGTTCAGCGCCGTGGCGCTGGAAAACGCCGAGGCACGGGCGGCGCCGGTGGAGCTGGACAACGGCTACTACGACGGGCATGCCATCGCCGGCAGCGCCGGTATGCACGCGGACTTCGCCGTCGGCCTCATCGAGGCATACGCGCGCAGGGGCGGCTCGCTGGACGATGCCGACCGGCTGCGCCTCCTCGCGGCGATCGAGCGGGCGGTCGACTATCTGGTGCTGGTGAGCGACCCCGGCTCCGGCGAGGTGCGGGCTTCGTCTCCCACCCGCCCGTTCGGCGGGGAAGGCCCCCTCGAGACGTTGGCGACCCTCCGCGCGCTGGCCCGCTACGCCTCGGTGTTCCAGCAGGAGAACCCGGCCGGCGCCACGAGGGCGTTCCGGCGGGCGGTGCAGGGGCAGGAATGGCTCCTCCAGAACGCGCCCGGCGACTACACCCCGGCCTGGCGCGCCACGGTCAACTACGACCTCTACCGCTTCTCGGGCGGCGAGGGCTACCTGGGGGCGGGGCTGCAGGCCGTCCGCGACGAAGCGGCGGCGTACGACCTGCGGACGATGGAGCGCTTCGGCGAGGACCCGCTCCCCCACTTCGAGGGGATGTACCGGATGTGGCGCGAGCTGCCGGAGCATCCGGACCGCGCGTTCTGGGAGCAGACCGCCGAAGGCGCCGCGCAGCAGTACCGCGAGGTGCTGCTCCTCAACGCGTTCCACGTCGTGCCGTCCGGGATCAGCGAGCCCGGCAAAGCTTCCTCTTCGGAGCAGTGGGACCAGATGCAGACGATCTCCCCGCCGGGGCAGGGCGAGGCGGGCATCGTCGGGAACGCGTGGTTCGTCGCCCGCAGCATCGACGCAGTCTTCCTCGCCGACATGACCAAGGACCCGGTGATCGAGCAGGTGGCGGCGGCGGCGCTGGGCTGGATCGGGGGGCTGAACCCCGGGATCCCCGTCGAGCGCATAGCGGGGCCGCGCACCGGTTCGCCGGTGGAGGCGGCGTCGTTTCTGACGGGCGCGGGGGTGCGCTCTGCGCAAGACTGGTCGGGATGGGAGTGGGGCCGCCCGAAGCCGTTCGCGACGGTCATGCGCGGATTCTGGGGCGGCTTCTTCTTCGACGACTCATTCTTCCCGGCGGAGTCGTCGATCCGCGACGACGGGCTGTGGCTGTACGCGGTCACGGCCTACGAGGACTATCTCAACCCCGGCGTCCGGGCGCCCGAGCCGGAAGCTCCCGCCCCCCCGGCGGGAGGGGCGCACATTGCGACGACGGAGGCGGCGGAGTCGGACGGGGTGCTGCGGCTGACGGTCCACGTGGCTGACGCCTCCGGGGCGCCGGTCAGCGGCGCCAAGGTCACGGCGGCGTGGACGGGCGTCCCGCGTGCGGACGCGTCGGCGGAGGATCTCGTGACGACCGCCCAGTGCCTGACGGACGCAGGTGGCTCGTGTCTGGTGGTCCAGGCGGCGGACGCCCTGCGGGTCTCACGGCCCGTGACCGTCACGGTCACGCATATCGAGCATCCGGAACTGCAATACGACCTGGCTTCGGACGTGCCGGAGAGGACGCGCGCCTTCCCGTAGTCGGCGTACCGCGCGCAGAGAATTTCCTGTAATTCCTCGCGCAAGAGGCTCCCCGGAAGCGGCAGATCGTGAGATACTAGCAACCGACCGGTCGGTGGCCCGGCCCGGGCTGCCAGCGGGGGAGCATGGTCCAGGGCCCTCTGCCACGATTGCCCTTGGCCTGCCGGGAAAGGGAGGGGCTCCACCGCCCCTCCCTTCATCTATCTCTTCCGGCGTTTCCCTTCCGGGTCAGAAATCGAACTCCGGCGTCGGCACGGGGGTGAATGTCGGGCTGACGCGGATCCCGCCCGCCCCGATGAACACCGTCACGAACGTGGACAGCTCGCCCCGCACCTTGTCCTCCAGCACCACGCGAAGCGTGTAGGTGCCGTCCGGTAGGTCATCGGTGTTCCAGAGCGCCAGGCCGCCCTCTGCCTGCTGCTCCTCCGACCGGAGGATGAGCTCCCATTCCAGCGGGGGTGACCCCTCGCCGAACTCCACCCGATAGGCCACGAAGTCCTCAGAATCGGCCTTGCCGGTGATCTCCACCACGTCGCGCACGCGGGTGTTGTTGCGCGGCCGGTCGATGCGGACGGGCGCCTGACCGCTGCTCCGCTCGTCGGGCGCCACGCCGAGGTTGAGGATGCGCGCCCATTCTTCCGCCTGGGTGCGCGCGAAGCCCTGCACCTCCGGCGGTATGACGAGCGCGTAGCGCTCCTGCACGAACTGGGGAGGGGTGAGCTCGGTGGCCAGCAGGCCGTCGCGAATGTCGACCTTGACCCTCCGCCACCAGTCGTCCTCCTTCTTCGGGGCGGTGGCCGTGGGATACAGCGTCTTCACCTTTCGGCCGCATGCCTCGTTGGCCTTGAGGAGCGACGGCGTGCACAGCTCGACTTCGGAGAGCCCGGGCGGCCGCTCGAAGCTGCTGGCGGGCTTGCCCTCGAGGGCTGCGATCATGAAGTCTCGCACCGCCCGGTAGGAAATAGACGTCGAGAGGATGTTGTGCATCGGCGAGTTGTCCGAGTTGCCCGCCCACACTCCGGCGACCAGGTCGGGCGTGTACCCGTACGTCCACGTCTCGCCGATGGCCCGGCTGTTCTCGTACGGCTCGCTGGTGCCCGTCTTGACGCCCCACGGCCGCCCGATGCTCAGGGCGCCGCAACCGTAGGTGATGCAAAACGCGCTCGGGTCGGAGAGGATGTTGTTGATCATGTAGGCGTACTGCGCGTCGACGACCCGTTCCTCCTGCACCTTGACGCGGTGGTCTTCGGTCTCCGGGTAGAGCACGCTCCCATCAGCGCGCGTGATCTGCAGGATCGACACCGGGTCGAGCTTGCGGTTGCCCTCCTCGAGGCCGAGCGTCGTCGGCGTGCCGCGCATGATGCCGTTGGCCGCCAGCACGCTGTAGGCGTACGTGACGTCCAGCAGTTTCACGTCCACACCACCGATGGTGACGGATGGCCCGTACGATCCGCCGTCGAGGGAGGTCATGCCGAACTTCTTGTACGCCGCTACGACATTCGGGACACCGACGTACAGCGCCGTCTTGAAGGCCGTGACGTTCATGGAGTTCCCGAGCGCGTTCCGGACGGTCATCGGGCCGTGGTAGCTCCCGTCCGGGTTGCGCGGCGAGAACACCTTGTCGCCGTCCGGGAAGCTGACCGCCGTGTCGAGCACCTCCGTATCGGTGCCCCAACCCAGCTCCTCCATGGCGGTGATGTAGGTGAACGGCTTGAGGGTAGAGCCGGGAGAGTTCACGGACAGCGCGTTGTTATTGCGCCCTTCGATGTCATCGCGGAAGTAATCCCGCGACCCCACCATGACCAGGATCTCCGACGTCCGCGGGTCGAGGGCAACCAGGGCGCCGTTGTGGCCGTCGGCCACCTCCTCGTACTCGCTGATCCACTGCTCAAGCGCGACCTGGGCCTTCTGCTGCAGATCCATGTCCAGCGTGGTGGTGACGCGCAGGCCGCCGCTGGTCAGCGCCTCCCTGCCGTAGAGCGCCTCGATCTGGGGCTCCACGTAGTCGAACACCCAGTGAGGCGCCTTCACCGGGAAACGCCGGGCCGAGATGTTCAGGGGCGTGAGCGTCGCGGTGTAAAAGGAGATGTCGTTGACGTCGATCGAGGTGCCGTCATCCCGCACCTGGAAGCGCGTGCCCGCCACTTTCTCGCCGAACACGTCGACGTCGACGCGGTTACGGCCCTGCATGAGCTTCAGCACTTCGTTGCGCCGCCTTTGCGCTGCTTCGGGCTCGTTGACCGGGTCGTAGCGCGAGGGGCCGGCGGGGATGCCGGCGAGCAACGCCGCCTCGTCGAGCGTCAGGTCCTTCGCGCTCTTCCCGAAGTACCCCTGCGCCGCCGCCTCGACGCCGTTGTACAGGCCGCCGTAGGGGATCTGGTTCAGGTACCACTCCAGGATCTGGTCCTTCGAGTAGTCGCGGGTCAGCTCGATGGCGTAGACGGTTTCTTTGACCTTGCGTTTGACCGAGCGTTCGCTGCGCTCCTCCTGCGAGATGTAGACGTTCTTGACCAGTTGCTGCGTGATCGAGCTGCCGCCGGTGTTCGTGGCGCTGTTGGGCTCCAGTACGTGGGCATATTCGAGGCTCGCCCGGGCGAGACCCTTGTAGTTCACGCCCGGGTTGTCCCAGTAGCCCCAGTCCTCCGTGGAGATCGTCGCGGCGACGAGATACGGCGAGATGTCCTCGAGCTTGACCGGCGAGCGCAGCCCGGAACGGTCATCGACATACTCGTAGAGCAGGTTGCCTTGCCGGTCGAAGATCTGCGCCCCGCCGGAGGGCTGGCGGGCGATCATCTCGTCCGGGGGCAGCAGGTCGCTCGCGTAGGAGCGATACACGCCGTAGCCGGTCGCCCCGATTACTGCTGCAGCGATGAACCCCACGCCGATGAGCGCCACGAGGAGGTGATGCCATCCGATGCCCCCGCCGCCGTTCCTCGATCCTCCCCTGCGGCGCCGTTCGCGCAGCAGCCTGCGCGTCGCGAAGTTGCGTGCCATGTCCCCTCCCTATCCCCTCATCCTGCCGATGGCTTCTGCAGCACGACGAAGTGCGACAGTCCGAAGATGCGCAGCGGTGTGTGCTCGGCGCGATAGAGCAGCGCGCGCAGCACCCGCCCCACCCTGCGCCGGCGAGTGATGATGTTATCGAACCCCGGATAGACGTACGTCTCGGCGAGCACGCCGGCCTTCAGGCCGCGATAAGTGCGCCTGATCGTCCGTTTCGTGTAGGCGCGGGCGTGGGGCACCACCCGGTCGCGCAGCGGGCCCGGCAGCCAGTTCACGAAGGGGATGTTCCCGAAGATGTACCGCTTGCCCAGATACACGCCGTGCGTCTCGAAGGGGAAGAGGCGGTTCGGCGCGAACACCACGACGTGCCCGCCGGGCCCCACCACCCGCAACGCCTCCCGCATGGTCAGTGCATCGTCCCGGACGTGTTCGAGCACTTCGTTCAGTATGACGGCGTCGAAGGAGTTGTCCCGGAAGGGCAGCCGCTCGCTCACGGCCAGCATCAGCCCCGGAGTGGACGGGGCGCCCTCACGCAGGCGTTTCGCATCGATGTCGATGCCGCAGACGTCGTCCGAGAACTCGCGCAGCTTGCGGACGTAAGTGCCGATGCCGCAGCCCACGTCCAGTACGCGGGCGTCTTCGAGCCTCACGTAGTGCCGGACGAGGTTGAGCCGGCGGTCCTGGCCGAACCGCCACACGAAGCTGGGGTTCCCGAGGGCGATCTCCGCCCTGTCGGGCGCGTTGACCATCGATCCTTCCGTACACCCGCCGGTGTCTATGGTAGCAGGCGCGGTTGTTGGGGCACCTGGAAGTGGTTGGGGCGCTGGAAGCTGGAGGATGGAGGTGTCCTGGTTCGGGAGCAGGATCGCCCTTCCCGTATCTCGCGTCCCGGTTCCCGCGGCGCTACCCTGCCCGTATGGCGCTTGACCGCGAGGAGGTGCTGCACATTGCGAAGCTGGCGCGGCTCGACCTCACCGAGGACGAGATCGCCACCTTCAGCGCGCAGCTCTCCGAGATCCTCAACCACTTCGACGTGCTGAGGACGGTCGACACCGAGGGCGTCGAGCCGACGGCCCACACCCTGCCGCTTCACGACGTGTACGCCGAGGACGAAGCCCGCCCGTCGATGGCGCAGGCGGACGTGCTGGCGATGGCGCCCGTGACGGAGGAGGGGTACCTCCGCGTCCGGGCGGTGCTCGAGTAGATGCCGGAGCTCCACGAACTGACGATCCGCGAATGCGCGGCGCTCCTGCAGCGGCGCGAGGTTTCGTCGCGCGACCTTACGCAGAATGCCCTCGCCCGTATCGAGGCGCTGGAGCCGAAGCTCCGCGCGTTCCTCACCGTCACGTCCGAGCTGGCGCTGGCGCAGGCGGACGCCGCGGACATGCTGCTGCGCGCCGGCGACCGCCGGGAGCTGCTTGGCGTGCCCGTCGCCATCAAGGACGTCCTGATCACCAAGGGCGTCCGCACCACTTGCGGCTCGAAGATGCTCGAGGAGTTCGTCCCGCCGTACGAGGCGACGGTTGTGCGCCGGCTCTTCGAGGCGGGCGCCGTCATGGTGGGCAAGACGAACATGGACGAGTTCGCGATGGGCTCCTCGACAGAGAACTCCGCTTACCACCCCACGCACAACCCCTGGGATCTCACCCGTGTGCCAGGGGGCTCGTCGGGCGGCTCGGCGGTGGCGGTGGCGGCCGGCGAGGCCACGTACGCGCTGGGCTCCGACACCGGCGGCAGCATCCGCCAGCCGGCGGCCCTCTGCGGCGTCGTCGGGATGAAACCGACGTACGGGCGGGTGAGCCGCTACGGGCTCGTCGCCTTCGCCAGCTCGCTCGACCAGGTGGGGCCGTTCACCCGCGACGTGCACGACTGCGCGTTGGTGCTGAACGCGATCTGCGGCCACGACGCCTGCGACTCCACCTCCGCGCCGGTGGACGTACCGGATTTCACCGAGGGCCTCGACCGCGGCGTGAAGGGCATGCGCATCGGCGTGCCCAGGGAGTATCTCCCGGACACGCTGGACGCCGGCGTGCGCGCCCGCATCGACGAGGCGCTCCGCGCGTTGGAGACGCAGGGCGCCACGGTCGACTTTGACCTCACGTTGCCCAGCACGGAGGCGGCGCTGGCCGTGTACTACATCATCGCCCCCAGCGAGGCCTCGGCGAACCTCGCGCGCTACGACGGCGTGAAGTACGGCTTCTCCTACCGGCGCGGCGAGAGCATGTGGGAGGACATGGAGAAGACGCGCGGCCTCGGCTTCGGAGCGGAGGTGAAGCGCCGCATCATGATCGGCACGTACGCGCTCTCATCCGGCTACTACGACGCGTACTACCTCAAGGCGCAGAAGGTGCGCACGGTGATCCGCCGTGAGTTCGACGCGGCGTTCGAGAAGTACGACGCCATCGTCGGGCCGGTGACGCCGACACCCGCCTTCAAGATCGGCGAGAAGACTGGCGACCCGATGGAGATGTACCTGAACGACGTGTTCACGCTCCCGGTGAACATCGCCGGGCTGCCCGGGATCTCCGTCCCCGCCGGATTCGTCGAAGGGCTTCCGGTGGGCTTGCAGATCATCGGCAAACCCTTCGACGAAGCGACGGTGTTGCGGGTGGCGAAAGCCTGCGAGGGGATGCAATCCTGGCGCGCGGCGCGTCCGCCCCTGTAGCGATGTGCAACTTCAGCGAGCAATCCGGAGTGGCCGGCGGAGCGTACACGTGATCGTTGGAGAAAGACGTTTGTTAGCCAAGGAGAAAGCATGAAGAGACACGGAAGGCACACACTCCTGCTCGCGCAGGCGGCGGTGATGGTCGCGGGGCTGTCGATCTTCGCCGCGTGCGGCGGCGACGACGATGACGACGGCGACGCGGCGGCCGCGCCGAGCGCGACCGTTGCGGCGGCGGAACCGACAGAGGCGGCGGAGCCGACGGCACCTTCTATCGAGGAGTTCACGCTGCAGGCCGTCGATGGCGGCGACCTGGGGGCGATCCTCGCGGACAGCCGGGGCTTCACCCTCTATCGCTTCACAAACGACACCGCCGGCAGCGGCAGCAGCGCCTGCGAGGGCGCGTGCGCGAACACCTGGCCTCCGCTCACCCTCACCGGCGAGCCCACGGCGGACGAGAACGTGACCGGCGAGGTGGGCACGATCACCCGCACCGACGGCTCGACGCAGGTGACGTACAACGGCATGCCGCTGTACTTCTTCGTCAACGACACCGCGGCCGGCGAGACGAACGGGCAGGCCGTCGGGGACATCTGGTTCGTCGTGACCCCGTAGCCGCCCGCAAAACAGCGCCGTAGGGGCGGCCCTCGGGCCGCCCTTCGTCGTCCCAGACGCGCCGCTACAATGCGCACATGAAGCCCGAGATCTCCACGGCGCGCAATGGATAGGGAGGAAGAGGAGGGCCTGCGGGCCTTCGGCCTCACCGTCGGCTGCCACGCCGGCGCCTCCTATCCCGAGCGCCCGCTCTGGGTCGAGCGCGACGGCCAGCGCACGGACGTGGCGGAGGTCGAGACGCAGTGGCGGGAGCAGGACCGCGTGGGCTTCCGGCTGCGCCTCGCCGATGGGGCGACGGCACTCGTGTATTATGTGCCGGAACTCGACCTCTGGTCCGGTGTGCTCTACTCCGGCGGAGCCTCGGAGATGAAGTCCAGGGGGCCGGCGGCAGGCCAGCCATGACCGACGTCACGCATCGCGGGAACATCTCCCAGCACGTCCAGGCGATCCCCTCCTCCGGTATCCGCCGCTTCTTTGACCTGCTCGCCAGCATGGACGGCGTGATCTCGCTCGGCGTCGGGCAGCCGGACTTCGTGACCCCCAACCACATCCGGCAGGCCGCCATTCGCAGCATCGAGGACGGCGAGACGTATTACACGTCGAACTACGGGCTCGTGGAGCTGCGCTCCGCTATCTCCCGCCACCTCGACCGCCTCTACGGGGTGCACTACGACTCCGGGACGGAGATCATCGTCACCACGGGCGTCAGCGAGGGGCTGAACATCGCGCTGGAGGCGATCCTCGACCCCGGCGACGAGGTGCTCAGCCCCGACCCCGGCTACGTCGCCTACCTCCCCTGCGTGCTCCTGGCCGGCGGGCGCTACACGCAGGTGCCGACGCGCGCGGAGGACGGCTTCACGCTGCACCCGGAGGACCTCGAGCAGCGCATCACCCCCCGCACCAAGGCCCTGCTCATCGGTTATCCGGCGAACCCCACAGGCGCGGTGATGAGCCGCGATGTGATGCAGGCCGTGGCGGCGATCGTCGAGAAGCACAACCTGTTCGTGATCTCAGACGAGATCTACGACCGGCTGGTGTACGGCACCGAGCACGTGTGCATCGCGTCGCTGCCCGGGATGCGTGAGCGCACCATCCTGCTCGGCGGGTTCTCGAAGGCCTACGCGATGACCGGCTGGCGTCTGGCTTACGTCTGCGCGCGCCCGGAGCTGACCGAGGCGATGATGAAGGTGCACCAGTACGTGATGATGTCCGCCCCCACCCCGGCGCAGTTCGCCGCCATCGCCGCGCTGAACAACGGCGAGGAGGACGTGCGGGGCATGGTGGCGGAGTACGACCGGCGCCGCCGCCTGGTCTACAATGCGCTCAACGCCATGGGGCTGCCCTGCTTCGAGCCGCGGGGGGCGTTCTACGCCTTCCCGATGATCGGCAGCACCGGCATGAACGACGAGACGTTCGCGGAGCGTCTGCTCATGGAGGAGCGGGTGGCGGTGATCCCCGGCTCCGCTTTCGGCGAGGCGGGCGCCGGCCATGTCCGCATCTGCTATGCGCAGAAGTACGAGCTGCTCGAGGAGGCGATGGAGCGGATGCGGACGTTCGTCTCCCGCCACCGCCTCGCCACGAAGTAAGCCCCGCTCTCAAACAACAAGACAGAAGGGCCGCAGCGGGGCGACCCTCCTGTTCGACGGGCGCTGGTATGGCGCCTAGTAGCCCTCTGACTGGTTCAGCTCCGTGCGGCCCGTCCAGCGGGACTGCGGGACGTCGCGCTCCCAGAGGTAGTCCTCCGCGGAGTTCGGGAACTCCTTCTCCTCGCCGCAGCGCTTGCAGATGCCGCGGCTCAGGGCGCCCTGCGGGCTCTCGATCTTCCAGTGATGGATGCAGGCCCCCGGGACAGGTACCGGGCGGACCGGCGTCTCGGGCGTCTTCAACTTCAGCTTGTTCATGGTGGTCTCCCTTCCCCTCCCCTGAGTGCCCGCCCATCGATCCATACGTTTGAGTCGGGCCCCCGGAGCACTATTCTTGCACAGGATATTATACTGCGTCAAGGTTTGGAAGATTTGCACGGGATTTTATGGTTAAATGCCTCCGGCGGAGTCTGCTGGCACGAGCCGCTATACTGAAGAGCACCCACTGATGCATTCGACAAAGACCGAGATCCTCGCCCTGCTCAAGCGCGCCGACGGCGCCTCCGTCGATGACCTGGCCACCTCCCTCGGGTTGGCCGCGATGACCGTCCGCCAGCACCTGACCGCCCTCGAACGTGACGACCTGGTGAGTGCGGTAGGCGTCCGCCGGGCGACGGGCCGCCCCCACTACCACTACCGGCTGACCGACAACGGCCATCGCCGCGTCTCCGAGGGGTACGATCGCCTCGTGGCGCTCCTCGTAGAGCAGGCGGGCTGGCTCGAGCCGGCCGATGTCGCCGGCGCCTCGCCGGAAGAGCGCCGCCGGATGCTGTTCGAGCGCGCGGCGGCGGCATTGGCGGAGCGGCACCGGCACGAGGTCCAGGCGCTCTCGGGGCGCGACCAGGTGGAGCGCGTCGTGCAGGTCCTGCGCTCTCACGGCGGCTTCGCCGAGTGGCATGAAATCGATGCCGGCTTCGAGATCCGTGACTTCGCCTGCGTGTACCGCACCAGCGCCGGCGCCGGCGGGCCCTGCGCATGGCACGAGACGTTCCTCTCGCAGCTGCTGACCGGCGACGTCCGCGCGGCCACCGGCGCAACGGACTGCGCGGACTGCTGCCGCTACATCGTCGCCGCCCGCGTGCCCGTCCCGGCGAATCGAGGATACTGATGTCCGTCTCCGAGCAGGATGTGCTCGGCGTCCTGAGCACCATCCAGGACCCCGACCTCCACCGTGACATCGTGTCGCTCGGCTTCGTGCAGAAGCCGGAGATCCTCGATGGCACGGTCAGCGTGCGCATTATCCTCACCACGCCCGCCTGCCCCGTGCGCGACCAGATGCAGACGGAGGCGCAAGAGAAGCTGCTCGCGCTCCCCGGCGTCCGGGAGGCGAACGTCACGATGGAAGCGAACGTCGCGCAGCACCGCATCGCCCAGGGCCATCCAGTCGAGGGCGTGCGGCACCTGATCGCCGTCGCCAGCAACAAGGGCGGCGTCGGCAAGTCCACCGTCGCCGTAAACCTGGCGGTGGCACTGGGGAGGCTCGGGGCGCGGGTGGGGCTGATGGACGCCGACGTCACCGGCCCGAACATCCCGACCATGATGGGCATAGGAGCGGGGGCGCAGGCCGAGGGGCCGGGCGGGCTGCGCGTGGAGGAACGCCACGGCATCCGGGTATGCTCCATCGGCTTCGTGCTCCCGAAGGGCACGCCGGTCGTCTGGCGCGGGCCCATGATCGGCACCGCCGTCCGGCAACTGCTGCACGACATCGACTGGGGTGAGCTGGACTACCTGCTGATCGACCTGCCGCCAGGCACCAGTGACGCCTCGATGAGCATGGCGCAGGAGGCGCCGATCTCGGGCGTGGTGATCGTCAGCACGCCGCAGGATGTCGCGCTGGAGGACGCCGCGAAGGCGGTCTCCATGTTCGACAAGCTGAACGTGCCGGTCTTCGGCCTGATCGAGAACATGAGCTACTTCCTGTGCCCGCACTGCGGCGAACGCACGGAGATCTTCGGGCACGGGGGTGCGCGCGAGGCGGCGGAGGAGTTGGGGCTGGAGTTCCTGGGCGAGCTGCCCCTGGACCCGGCCACGCGCGCCGGCGGCGACAGCGGCGAGCCCATCGTCGCGGCGGCGCCGGAGAGCGCGCAGGCGCAGGCGTTCGTCGCCGTGGCAAAGCAAGTGGCAGCACGCTGTAGCGTGCTCGAATATGCGGGGGTATAAACCGTGGTCAGATTCTTCGGCAAGCCGCGCAGGGCGGCAGTGAAGTCAGCGGCAGACCTGAAAGAGAAACAGGCGGCAGCTTCGAAGCTCCCGCCACTGCCCGCGACGCGGACGTCGGCCTCATCCACGTCGGCAAAAACGGCGGAGAGGCCCGCGCGGCGGCGGACGACCTCCGCACCGCGCACGCGGCCGCCGCGGCGGGACTGGGCGGCCGAGGCCGCCGATACGCCGGCGGGCAAGCCGATGCCTAGGCCATCCTCGCTTGCCGGCGCGCCCGCTGCCGATGCGGATGCCGCTCCCGCTGAGAAGAAGCGCCGGCGCGGCACCCGCGGCGGACGCGGACGCAAGAAGCCCGGCGCCGCCGCGCAGTCCGGCTCCGCCGAGATCATCGAGCTGCCGAAGCCGGCCGCCCGGCCCGCCTCAACGAACGGCGCCGTCGCGGAGCCCGGCGAGGCCCTCGGCCAGTTCGCCCGCGAGGTGACCGAGGCACTCGGCGCGCTCCAGTCGTCGATCGCCGACCTGCAGGCACGGATCGGCGATACGTCGCCTTCGACGTCGCACCCGCGCGTCGGCATGTTCGTCGACGTCCCGAACGTGATCTACGCCGCCGAGCGGCGAGGCATCACGATCGATTTCGGGCGCGTGCTGGAGTACTTCGCGCGCGGCCGCGAGCTGGTGCGGGCCAGCGCCTACGCGCCGATCAGCGACGACCCGCAGGCGAAGCTGGAGAACCAGCGCTTCGTGCAGCACTTTATCGGCCACCCGTACCGCATCATCACCAAACCGCTGAAGCGCTTCGCCGACGGCTCCATGAAGGCAAACTTCGACATCGAGCTGGCGATCGACATCCTCACCATGTCCGACCGGCTCGATGTGGTGGTGCTGATGTCCGGTGACGGTGACTTCCGCCGGCTGGTGGAGCTGGTTGCCAGCCGCGGCGTCCGCGTCGAGGTCGTGGCGTTCGGCGAAAGCGTCTCGCAGGAGCTGCGCGCGGTCGCCGACCTCTACGTCGATCTGGGCGCCCACCTGGACGAGTTCAAACCGAGGAAGTAGCCGTCGTATGACGGTTCGCAGATGTCGGCTGGCTAACGAGATCGCGACCTTCATGCGCCAGTACGCGCGAAAGAGTGATCCCCGACACCCCCTGAGTTCGATGCGCTGTTGCGCGAAGACGATGAGGTGACGGATTCACCCGAGGCCGACTCGAACTAGCGCTCCTCCAACTTGATGCGCAGGGAGAGCGGGGTGCAGGGGCGCAGCGCCCTGCTGGGGGGCATGGGGGGTGTCCCCCCACTCTCCTTTTCTCAAGGTCCGAGCGGAGCATCGCGAGAGCGATGCGGAGCGCGATTGTGCGTCAACCAGTTGGAGGGGCACGAGCCTCGAAATAGGTTCCGCCCCGCCAGCGCGCCGAGTATCATCGACCCCTATGGACCGCGCGACCATCGAGCGGCTGATCGCGGAGCACCGCATCGAGACCGTGCGCATCGGCACGCCCGACATGGACGGCGTGTACCGCGGCAAGCGGCTCTCGGCGAAGCAGTTCCTCGACGGCTGCGAGGGCCCCGGCTTCGCGCAGTGCGACGTGGTCTTCGGCTGGGACATCGCCGAGGAGGTGATCACCGGCCAGCACCTGGCGATCGGCAGCGCCGACACCGGCTTCGCCGACATCCTGCTGCGCCCCGACCTCGCGACGTTCCGCATCGTCCCCTGGGAGGCGGGCACCGCCTCCGTCGTCTGCGACGTGTACGACGAGCATGGCGCCATGGCGTCGGTGTCGCCCCGCTCGGCCCTGCGGCGCGTCGTCGAGCGGGCGGCGGCGCTCGGGTTCACGCCGTACATGGCGGTGGAGCTGGAGGCGCGGCTGTTCCGGGAGGATCAGGAGAGCATGCGCGAGAAGGACTACACCGACCTGCGGCCGCTCAACCCCGGCCTCAACTGCTACTCCATCAGCCACGCCAGCATCGACGAGGAGGTCGTCGGCGGGCTGCGGCGCCACATGGACGCGTATGGCGTCGAGGTGGAGGGCTACAGCCGGGAGCACGGCGAGGGGATGTACGAGCTGAACCTGCGCTACACCGGCGCGCTCGAGGCCGCCGACCGGGCGATGCTGTTCAAGAGCGGCGCGAAGGAGCTGCTGGCGCAGAGCGGCGTCGTCCCGACGTTCATGGCGAAGTACTCCGACCAGATGGACGGTTGCAGCGGCCACATCCACCAGAGCCTCTGGCGCGATCGCCGGAGCGTCTTCTGGGACGCATCGGACGCGCACCGGATGTCGCGCGAGATGCGGGCGTACGTCGCCGGCCTGCTCGACACGCTCCCGGAACTGCTGGCGCTGTACGCACCGAACGTGAACTCGTACAAGCGCTACGTCGCCGGCAGCTGGGCGCCCACGGCGGCCACCTGGGGCCTCGACAACCGCACGGCGGCGCTGCGCGTCATCGCGCCGGACGAAGGCGGCGTGCGTATCGAGAACCGCACGCCCGGCGCCGACGTGAACGCCTACCTGGGCTTCGCGGCGTCGCTTGCCGGGGGGCTCTCTGGCATCGAGCGGGGCCTGGTGCCACCGCCAGCGCTGCAGGGCAACGTCTACGAGGCGGAGGGCCTCACCCCGCTGCCCCGCACGCTGGAGCAGGCGGTGGACCTATTCGAGCGCAGCGAGGTCGCCCGCGAGTACCTCGGGGCGGAGTTCGTCGAGCACTTCGTCGCCATGCGGCGCTGGGAGATCGAGAAGCACCGCCGCGCCGTCAGCGAGTGGGAGAGGCGCCGGTACTTTGAGCAGGTGTAGGTAGGTGTTGAAGCGGCTGGAGGCTGGACGCTGGAAGATGGAGCCGAACGTCGGGGAGGACTCGTGGCGAAGCTGAACCGGGGCGGGGTGGCGCTTGCATACGACGAGGCGGGCGCGGGTGACCCGCTGATGCTCTTCGTCCACGGGTGGTGCTGCGACCGCTCGCACTTTGCGCCGCAGATGGCGCACTTTTCGCCGCGGCATCGCTGCGTGGCGGTGGATCTGCGCGGCCACGGGGACAGCGACAAGCCCGAAAGCGCGTATACCTTCGACGTCTTCGCCGACGACCTGGCGTGGCTCTGCGGCGAGCTGAAGCTCACGAAGCCCGTCGTCGTCGGGCACAGCATGGGCGGGGCGATCGCGCTGGCGCTGGCGGCGCGCCACCCGCAGCTGGCCTCCGCCATCGTGATGCTGGATGCGCCGGTGATCTTCCCGCCGGCCGCGGCGTCGGACGTGGGCCCCTTCCTCGAGGCGCTGCGCACGCCCGCTTGCCACGACGTGCTGCGCGAGTTCTTTTCGCAGCGGCTCTTCATCCCCACCGACGACGCGACCCGCAAGGCGCGCATCCTCGACGGCGCCGCCCGGATGCGGCAGCACGTCATCGTCGCCTGCTTCGAAGCCATCCTGGGGTTCGATTCGGACGCCTCCGCCCGCGCCTGCCGAGTGCCTGCGCTGTACGTCGTCGCCGACCCGCCGCTGGCGGAGTTGCTGCGCTTCCGCGAGGCCTGCCCCCAGCTGATGACGGCGCAGACCGCCGGCTCCGGCCACTTCCACCAGCTGGAGGTTCCGGACCAGATCAACGCGATGATCGAGCGCTTCCTCGCGCTGAGCCTCGCGCCCGCGTAGGCCCTACGTGAGTCGTAGCAGGCGTCCTTCGTTGCCCTGCAGCTCCAGACGCTGCCCGGCCGCCGGCTCACCGTGCGTGCCGGCGATCGTCTCCGTCGCGCGGAGACCGTCCGGCAGCTGTACCTCCAGCGGGTCGTTCGTGAAGTTCAGCACCGTGAGCATGCGGTCGGTACCGGAGATGCGCGTGTATGCGTACACCCCGTCCGGCACGCCCTCGACCGGGGTGTAGTCGCCGAAGCGCAGGGCGTCGGAGCCGCGGCGGAACCAGATCAGCCGCCGGTACAGGGAGAGCAGCGACGCTGGATCGGCCCGTTCGTCCTCGACGTTCGCCGGGATGTCGCCGTACGGCAGCCACGGCTCTCCGGACGTGAAGCCGCCGCTGCGCGACCACTGCATGGGCGTGCGTTCGGGGTCGCGGCCGCGGCCGTAGAGCCGCGCAGGGTCTTGCAGCTTCTCCTCCGAGATGTCGACGTTCTCCATCCCCAGCTCTTCGCCGTAGTAGACGAACGGCGTGCCCCGCAGGGTCAGCTGCAAGACCGCGGCCACGCGCGCCCGCTCCCGCCCGCGGCCGTCGCGGTCCACCCGGCTGATCAGCCGGTCGACGTCGTGGTTGCCGAACACGTGGTTCGGCCAGCCCCCCGGCGGCAGCGCCGCCTCGAACGCATCGACGCGCTCGCGCACGTGACGGGCGTTCCAGCGGTCATCGAAGATGCGCACGAAGGGGAAGTTGAACCCCATGTGCAGGCCGTCGAGCGCCTCCCCGCCGTAGTAGCGGACGATGTTCTCCGGCGGGCCGAACACCTCGCCGACGGTGAAGCGCTCCGGGAAGTCGTCTGCCACCTTGCGGATGGCGCGGACGGCGTCGAGGACCTCCGGCCAGTCCTTGTCGTGCATGTGCTTCTGGAGCAGCGTCTGTCCGGCGACTGCCGCGAGGCGGCGGTTGGGCTCGGGCGGGTTGTCGCCCAGCGCCGGGTCTTTGATGATCCGGTCCATCACGTCGATCCGGAACCCGGCGACGCCCCGGCGCATCCAGAAGCGCAGCACGTCGTGCATCGCCTCGACCAGCTCCGGGTTGCGCCAGTTGAGGTCGGGCTGCTCGACCAGGAACGAGTGCAGGTAGTACTGCTGCGTCTTCTGGTCCCACTCCCACGCCGGCCCGCCGAAGGCCGCGATCCAGTTGTTCGGCGGGCTCCCCTCCTCCTTCGGGTCGCGCCAGACGTACCAGTCCCGCTTCGGCGACTCGCGGGACGACCGCGACTCGAGGAACCACGGGTGCAGCGACGATGAGTGGTTCGGCACGAAGTCCAGGATGACGCGGATGCCGCGCCGCCCCGCCTCCGCGATCAGGCGGTCCATCGTCGCCAGATCCCCGAAGTCCGGGTGCACGTCGCAGTAGTCGGAGACGTCGTACCCGAAGTCCTTCATCGGAGAGGGGTACGTGGGGGAGAACCAGATGGCGTCGACGCCGAGCGAGTCCGGCGTGCCGTCGTTCAGGTAGTCGAGCCGGTCGATCACGCCCTGCAGGTCGCCGATGCCGTCGCCGTTCGAGTCCTGAAAGCTGCGGGGGTAGATCTGGTAGATGATCCCGTGCTTCCACCAGACGTAGTCCATCGGCTGCTGTCCGTTCACTTCATCGCTGCCCGTTCGGAGCACTCCAGCAGGTGACGGCGCCTGAGGCAAATGCGCCGCGATCTGGCATGCTGGGAGCGATGAGACGAGCCGCCCATGCCTGAAGACCGCAGCGGCGGCACATACGAGTACCAACCGGTCACCCGCGAGCGATGGCCAGACCTCGACCGGCTCTTCAGCGCCAGCGCTGGCGAGGAGTTGGGCAACCCCAGCCGCTGCTGGTGCATGGAGCTGCGCCGCCCCCATGACGAGTGGGAGCGCGAGGCGGGCGAGGGCAACCGGCGCGCCATGGAGGCCCGCGTCGAGGGCGGCGACGTGCCCGGGATCCTCGCGTACGCCGGCGGGGAGCCGGCCGGGTGGTGCTCCGTCTCGTCGCGGCCCACACTCTCCGGGCTCATTGCCACCGGCGGCTTCCGCAACCCGCGGCGCGACGGCGTCTGGTCGGTCACCTGCTTCTACGTGCCGGAGCCGATGCGCGGGCGGGGGCTGATGAAGGGGCTGGTGCGCGCCGCCCTGGCCTACGCCCTGGAGCGCGGCGCGAAGGTCGTCGAGGCGTATACAGCCGTCCCGGAGGCGTTCGGCGACGGCGCCGGCGGGTCGACGACGCTCTTCGCCGCAGCCGGCTTCGTGGAGGTGGCGCGCGTGACCGACGAGGTGCGGGTCATGCGCTACTTCGCCGAGGGACGCTCCGCGCCGACAACCAGTACGTCGCTGGAGTAGATCTCGCGCGCCGCGGCGTCGAGCGACGCCCGGCGCGGGTCGCCGGCGACCGGCAGGACCCGCGCGGCGAGGCGCTCCCCGAACCGTTCGAAGTAGTCGCAGCGCTTGCGGAACGCCCCCAGCGTGCGGCGGTCGCCGCCCAGATAGACATGTTCGAGGCGGCGCTCATGCGGCGAGAGCTTCGTCCGCGCCACTTCGCACGCTTCGTCGAACAGCTCGCGCACCTGCTTCTCGCGGATGCGCTCGAAGCGCCGCTGGGACTGCCCGCCCTTCTTGTGCCGGTTCTTTACGAAGCGCTGGTCCGTCTTCGGGTCCAACACGCGCTCGCCGCGCAGCAGTCCAACGGTGAAGCCGCCGAGTCGCAGCAGCAGCACGCCGATGAGCCGCTCGCGCTCGAGAAGCTCGATGAGCGGCCCGGCGTTGATCGCTCCGAACGACGCCGCGCTCCCGATTGCGAACGGCGGCGCGACGAGCATGACGCGCTCGCTGTCGGCAAACAGGGCGGCGCCCGTCGCGGATGCACGCAGGGCGTCCACCACCGCCGCGCGCGCTGTCCCGTCGAGCCTCGTCAGTTGCGGCGTGATGCCCGCTGGATCGGCGCCGGGCGGCGCGTAAGCAGTCGAGCCGGGCGCACCGTCAGCCGGCAGGCGGGCAAGCAGTTGGCGGCGAGAGAGCCGCATCGACGTAATCTCCTGCATCGCCCGGCAGGGTAGACGATGGTGGACCACCAGAATTAAAGAACGATGGGCTTCCTAAACCCCTTCACTTTGCCCTTCGCCGAACCTACAATGCCTCTGCGAATCGCACGGGAGCTGAAGGAGCATCGCGCCCATGACGTACACCATCACCGAGCCCTGCATCGGCACGAAGGACCGCTCCTGCGTGGACGTCTGCCCGGTGGACTGCATTCACGATGACGGCGATGACGACAAGATCCTCTACATCGACCCGGACGAGTGCATCGACTGCGGGGCGTGCGAACCGGCGTGCCCGGTGACCGCGATCTTCGCTGAGGACGACGTACCCGACAATATGAAGGCCTACACCGAGATCAACGCCCTCTGGTTCAAGGACAAGGCCGCCGCGCGCGAGAAGGTCAACGCCATCGCCCCGTAGGTGCTGTCAGAACGCGGAGCGCCTGAGGCCCGGCAACCTGCCGGGCCTCTTGACATCTTTGGCCGCTGGTGTGAGCCGGGTCAGAACCTGGTCAGAAGCGCGCCGTAGCATGGGCGCGTCGGGAGGCGCGGCGGTCTGCCCTCGCTGCCGCTCGGCTCCTGATAGGTGGCGGGGTGGCGCGTCACTGAGGAGTGGACGCGCCTCCCTGCGCCCCTGGCGGCCGCACCCGCCGGATGCGTAACGCGAGCACTCGTTCGGCCGCCGATGTATCCACCGGGCGGCGCGTTACCAGAAGCCAACCGTATGCCGCCTCGCCAAGCAGCAACAGGAGCCCCGCCGCCACGACGGCGTCGCCGGGGCTTGCGACGAATCCGTTGCTCCCGATCGGCACCACCAGACTGTCGCCAAGCGGCACCAACACACCCTGTCCGGGCTTGACGAGCACGTCCTTTGAATGCGCGATCCAGCTGCCTGCGTCGTACCGCGCTGCCTTCTCTTCGCCCGCCGCCTGCACGATCGTCGCCCGCTCGATGGGCATCAGCCCGCCGTTCGCGACCATCGCGAGGATGTTCGCGCCCAGCCCCACGAACATCACCCAAATCCCCAGGTGGCGCCGGTGCGGCCACAACGCCAGCGGCACGCCCGCGATCGTCAGGGGCAGTACCGCCCGGACTACCAGCTCCCACGGCGCGAACGTGATGGTGACGACCTGGATGGCTACGAGCCCCAGGGCCAGTGCGGCGCTGATAAAGAGCTTCCGGTCGCCTTCGATCGCCCCTCCCGGTCTGGTCTCTGATTCAGGTATCGGCGGCGCGAGGCTGGCGCGGGAGGTTCGGCGGCGGGCGGCAAAATGCCCCCGCCTCAAGACGGGGGCATCGCGTTGCTTCGGGCTTCGGCGGTTAGGCCTAGCCCCAGATCCACGGCGCCACCGAGACGACGGCAGACGCCAGGACACTCACGGCCACGAGGGCGGTCGGCAGGAAGCGGGTCATGGGATACCTCCATCAGCTACGGGTTCTCTGCTAATGGAGCTATCGGCAGGGTTTTCCCCGACTTGAGGGGGAGATGACGACTAGGCGGGATGCCGGGGGAAGCACCGTACCGCCCGTAGGAGTGAGGGAGGATGCGGAGGATCGTTGTCCCTATCTGGGGCCTGTGCTATTCTTGGCCCCCTGATAGCGACGGAATTCACAATCGAGCGACGGAGGCCCAGCCGTTGATCGAGCAGTTCGGGCGAGCCGGCTTCCTCCTCGTCTTCGCCATCATCTTCCCCCTCATCCCCATCGGCGCCTCGGTGGCGCTCGGGGTGTTCCGCATCCGCCCCAGGAGCCCCGACCCCATCAAGGAGGCGGTCTACGAATGCGGCATGGTGCCCGTCGGCGACGCCATGGTCCGCTACAACGTGCGCTACTACCTGTTCGCGCTGCTGTTCGTGATCTTCGATGTGGAGGCGGTGTTCCTCTACCCGTGGGCCGTCGCCTACCGCCAGCTGGGCGTATATGCGTTCGTCGAGGCGGTGCTCTTCATCGGCATCCTGCTGGTCGGCTACGGCTACGCCTGGCGCAAACGCGCGATGGAGTGGATCTAGTGCCGCACCCGGTCACCGTCACCCTGCCCGGCCCCGAGGTCGCCGCCCGCATCCGGGAGAAGCTGCCGGACGCCGTCCGCGAAGTGACCGGCGGCTGGGTGGTGCTCGACCCCGCCCACGCGTTCGATGCGATGCGCCTCATCCGCGACGACGAACAGCTCGACGGGAAGTTCCTGGTGCAGCTGTGCAGCGTGGACATGATCACCCGCATCGACGTCGTGTATCACTTCTCGTCGCTGGCGCAGAACCACATCTTCGAGGTGAAGGTGCCGGCGGACCACGAGCAGCCGGAGGTGCCGTCCGTGGTGCCGCTGTGGCAGGGCGCGTGGCTGCAGGAGCGCGAGGTGTACGACCTGATGGGCGTCCGCTTCGCCGGGCACCGGGATCTGAGCCGCCTCTTCCTCTGGGACTCCTTCCCCGGCCACCCGCTGCGCAAGGACTTCATGTCGCTGCCGGGCGGGCAGAAGCCGGGCCTCAGCCAGTTCCCGAAGCAGGTGGCGGGCCAGACGGGCGGCGAGTTCCGCCCCCGGCACCCCGGCACAGGCCAGTAGCGCCGAGCGAGCAGGATCCCGTGGTCATCAAGTCAGAGCCAGTCGAAGTCAACATCGGGCCGCAGCACCCGAGCACCCACGGTGTCTTCCGCATGGTCGCCAAGATCGACGGCGAGCGCATCGTCGACGTGAAGATGATCGTCGGCTACCTGCACCGCAGCATGGAGAAGCTGGCCGAGGAGCGGACGTACACGCAGAACATCCCCTTCACCGACCGCATGGACTACCTGGCGGCGATGACCGGGAACCTGGGCTACTGCCTCTCCGTCGAGAAGCTCGCGGGCATCGAGGTGCCGGAGCGGGCGCAGTACCTGCGCGTGATCTTCTGCGAGCTGCAGCGCGTCGCCAGCCACTGCATGGCCACCGGCGCCTTCATCAACGACTGTGGCGCCTGGCAGACGCCGGTCATGTGGTGCTTCCGCGACCGGGAGAAGGTGCTCGATCTCTTCGAGATGACCTGCGGCGCCCGCCTCACCACCAACTACATGCGGATCGGCGGCGTGGCCTTCGACATCCCCGATGAGTTCCTGCCCGCCGTCGACAAGCTGGTGAACGACGACCTCCCCGCCCGCTTCGAGGAGTACGACAACCTGATCGTCGGGAACGAGATCATCCTCATGCGGGCGCGCGACGTGGGCGTGGTGTCGCCCGAGATGGCGATCAACGCCTCGCTCAGCGGCCCCATGCTCCGCAGCGCCGGCATCGCCTGGGACATCCGCAAGGCGGACCCGTACTGCGTGTACGACCGCATGGCATACGACATCCCGGTCGGCTACAACGGTGACTCCTACGACCGCATGGTGATCCGCATCGAGGAGATGAAGCAGAGCCTCCGCATCATCCGCCAGGCCGTGCACGACCTGCCCGCCGGGCCCCACAAAACGGAGGTGCCGCTGGCCATCCGCCCGCCGGCCGGCGAGGCATACTCGCGCGTCGAGTCGCCGAAGGGCGAGCTTGGCTTCTACGTCGTTAGCGACGGCGGGCCGGCCCCGTACCGCTGGCACGTCCGCGCCCCCTCGCTGATCAACCTGAGCGTGCTGAAGGAGATGACCGTCGGACAGACCATCGCCGACGCCATCGTCACGCTCGGGAGCATCGACATCAACGTGGGCGAGGTGGACCGGTGACGCTCACGATCATCACGGACCACTGGTGGGACATCCGCGACCTCTCGAACCTGAGCGGGGCCATCCTCGACCGCATCGACGGCTGGGGCGGGCCGGACTGGCTGCTGTACGCCGTCTCGGCGCTGCTGGGCACGCTCGGCATTGTCAGCTTCGTCGGCGCCACGGCGATCATCAACATCTGGATCGAGCGTCGCGTCGTCGGGCGCATGCAGTCGCGGCTGGGACCGAACCGGCTGGGTCCCTTCGGACTGCTGCAGCCCATCGCCGACGCCATCAAGCTCATGCAAAAGGAAGTGCTGCAGCCGCGCGTCGCCGACGGCGTCGTCTTCTCGATCGCGCCGATCGCCTTCATGGTGCCGGGGATCGTGGTGCTATCGGTGCTGCCGTGGGGACGGAACATGACGCTCGCCAACCTGGACGTCGGCCTGGTCTTCATCCTGGCCATGTCCTCGCTGGGGGCGCTGGCGGTGTTCACCGGCGGCTACGGCTCCAACAACAAGTACGCCCTCTTCGGCGCCATGCGCGTCATCGCCATGCTCATCAGCTACGAGATCCCGATCGTGCTGGCGTTCCTGGGCGTGGTGCTCTTCGCCGGGTCGATGAACCCCGTGGACATCGTGCTGTTCCAGGAGGACTTCTGGGTGCTGCTGGTGTCGTTGCAGCCGCTCCCTTTCCTCATTTACTTCATCTCCGCGTCGGCGGAGTTGAACCGCACCCCCGCCGACATCGCCGAGGCGGAGTCGGAGATCGCCGGCGGCTACCACGTGGAGTACTCCGGCATGAAGTTCGGGCTGTTCTACGCCGCCGAGTTGGTCAACGCCGTCACCGTCTCCGCCATCATCGCCACGGTCTTCCTGGGCGGCTGGTGGGCCTACAAGCTCGATGAGCTGGTCCCCGGGTGGATGATCTACATCGGCAAGATCTACACCGTCTACTTCCTCTTCATCTGGACCCGCGGTACATTGCCGCGATTCCGCATCGACCAGCTGCTGGCCTTCGCATGGAAGTGGATGACGCCCATGGCGCTCGTCAACATCGTGGTGGTCGCGGCAGAGGTGCTGATCTGGGAGGAGACGGGTTGGAGCGCCGGCATCCTCATCCCCGCCTACATCGCGGTGAACGGCGCCCTGGCGGTGGCGCTGATCGTCGCTTGGGTGCGCTTCCTGGGGCCGAAGTTCAACCGCTTCCCCCTCCGCCCCCGCTTCTACTCGACGATCGACGTGCCCTCGTTGCCGGCGCCGGGCGCCGTCCCGGGCTCGTGATGTTCCGCCGCGGGAGCGCAGGAGACGCCGCGTGATCGAGGACACGGGCGTCGTCGTTGCGTTCTGGGTGATCGCAGTGACGACGGTGGTCTGCGCGCTGATGGTCACGGCGGTGCGGAATCTCATTCACGCCGTGCTGTTCCTCACGCTGACCTTCGTCGGCGTCGCCGGCATCTACATCGTGCTCTCGGCGGACTTCGTGGCGGTTGCGCAGATACTGATCTACGCCGGTGCGGTAGCGGTGCTGCTCACGTTCGCCGTAATGCTCACGCCCGCCGCCGACCGTGACAACACGGAGACGGCGTTTCAGGGCCCCGCGGCGATCCTCTCGGGGCTGGTGCTCGCCGTCATCGTCTTTGTGGCATACGATACGGAGTGGCGGATCGACGAAGGGCGGGGAGCCTTCGTCACCACTGCCTCGTCTCTCGGCGAAGCGTTTCTGAAACCCTACGTCGTGCCATTCGAGATCGCCTCCGTGCTCCTGGTCGTGGCCATGGTGGGCGCAATCATGCTCACCCACGATGAGGAGGGCGACCTTGCCTGACCTGCTGCTGGCCTCGGTGCGGTTGGAGCACGTGCTCGTCGTCGGCGCGATGCTCTTCGCCGTCGGACTGTATCTCGCGCTGTCGAAGCGCAACGCGATCGGCGTGCTCATGGGCGTCGAGCTGATGCTGAACGCCGTGAACATCACGCTCATCGCCTTCGCGCGGTACGTCGTGTCGCCGCGCCCGCTCGACGGCCAGGTCTTCGCCACATTCGTCATCGTCATCGCGGCCGCCGAGGCGGCCGTCGCGCTGGCGCTGGCGATGGCCGTGTACGTGCACCGGGAGACCGTGAACATCGACGAACTCGACGTCCTGAGGTCGTAGGAGCATGTGGACGAAGCTGATGGACGTGAAAAACGGGTACGCCGCCGAGGTGTGGAAGGAACTGTTCGACGCCGAAGGCGTGTCGAACCGCATCGTCCCGCCGCTGAACGGTGACGCGCCCATGGCGCAGGCCCGCGAGATCTGGGTCCCCGACAGCAAGACCCACGTCGCCATCGAAATCATGCGGAAGATCTGATCTCCATGCAACGACTGGAAACTGGAGTATGGACGATGGAGATGGGGAAGCGGCGGACGACTGACGTCCAGCCTCAATCCTCCAGCCTCCAGTCGCCTCGGCCATGATCCTCCCAACGATACCCGAAGGCGTCGTCTGGGCCATCCTGCTGCTGCCGGTGGGGTCGATGCTGACGATCGCGTTCTTCACGCGACCGTTTCCGCGGCTCTCCGGCTACGTGACCATCGCCGCCGTGGGGCTGGCCTTCGCCTTCGCGCTCTGGACGCTCGACAGCGTCATCGATGCCGATGGGCACGCGCTGGATTTCGGCTCCTACACCTGGCTTTCGGTCAACACCGCCAACCCCGTGCTCGAGCGCCTCGGCGGACCGGGCGTACAGTTCGACCTCGCCCTCCGCGTCGACGGACTGACGGCGCTCATGCTCGTCGTCGTCACCTCCGTCTCGCTGATGGTGCAGGTGTACTCCCAGGGCTACATGCACGGCGACGGCGGCTACTCCCGCTACTTCGCCTACATGTCGCTGTTTACGGCCGCGATGCTGGGGGTAATCCTCGTCGACAGCATCCTGATGGTGTATGTCTTCTGGGAGCTGGTGGGGCTAGGTTCGTACCTGCTCATCGGCTTCTGGTTCCACAAGCCGGAGGCCTCCGCCGCCGCGAAGAAGGCGTTCCTCACGACGCGTCTCGGCGACCTGGGCTTCCTTGCCGCCATTTTGCTTATCTCCACGAAAGCGCACACCTTCAACATCCCGCTCATCCAGGAGATGGCGCACAGCGGCGAGCTGTCCGACACGGTGATCACGCTGTTCGCGCTGGGGATCTTCGCCGGCGCCGTCGGCAAGTCGGCGCAGTTCCCGCTGCACGTGTGGCTCCCGGACGCCATGGAGGGCCCCACGCCCGTCTCCGCGCTCATCCACGCCGCGACCATGGTCGCCGCCGGTGTCTACCTCGTGGCGCGCATGTTCCCGGTGTTCGAGGCGTCGCACACGGCGATGACGACGGTGGCGTACGTGGGCGGCTTTACCGCCATCTTCGCCGCTTCGATGGGCGTGTTGATGACGGACATCAAGCGCGTACTGGCGTACTCGACGGTGAGCCAACTCGGCTACATGATGCTGGCGCTGGGCGTGGGCGGCTACGTCGCGGCGATCTTCCACCTGCTCACCCACGCGTTCTTCAAGGCCCTGCTCTTCCTCGGCTCCGGGTCGGTGAGCCACGCCACCGGGACCTTCGACATGCGGAAGATGGGCGGGCTGCGGCGCTCTATGCCGATCACCTACGGCACGTTCCTGGTCGGGTCGCTGAGCCTCGCCGGCGTCGTGCCGTTCGCCGGATTCTGGTCGAAGGACGAGATCCTGGGCGCCGTCTGGAACGACGACAAGCTGCTCTTCGTGGTTGCGATGGCGGTCGTCTTCCTGACGGCGTTCTACAGCTTCCGGGCGATCTTCCTCACCTTCGAGGGGGAGTACCGGGGCGGCGACGCGGGCGAGCACGGCGGTCACGACAAGCCGCACGAGTCGCCGCTGGTAATGGCGCTTCCGTTGCTGATCCTGGCCGTCCCGGCGGCGCTCGCGGGCTTCGCGAACTTCCCGTCGAACGCCACCGAGGGCATCGCCCACCTCCTAGAGGGCGCCCTTCCCGAAGCGACCGCCGCGACGCTGCACCACGCGGAGTTCAACTGGGGCATCGCCGCCGCCTCCACGCTGCTCGCGCTGGCGGGCATCGGGCTGGCGTACGCGGTCTACCAGGCGAAGACCGTCCCGGCGGAGTCACTGCAGCGCATCTGGGGCCCCATACACACGCTCGTCGCCAACCGCTACTACATGGACCGGCTGTACGAGGACCTGATCGTCCACCGCGGGCTGTACGACGCCGCATGCGCCGCCGGCCAATGGTTCGACACGCACGTCGTCGACGCGGCAGTGGACGGCTCCGCGACGGCCACGCGCTGGTTCGGCGACCGCCTGCGCTGGGTGCAGTCCGGCTCCGTGCAGGCCTACGGGTCCGTCGGCTTCGCCGGCCTGATCCTCGCCGCCGTGGTGATGCTGGTGGTGCGGGATGGTTAGGCGATGAACGGCCTGCTGGTCTTCACCGTGTTCTTCCCCGCCGTCGCCGCCGGCGTCCTGCTGTTCACCGTGCCTCGCGAGAGCACCGACGAGCCGAAGTGGCTCGCCCTGATCGCGTCGCTGACGGCGTTCGCCACGTCGTTGATCCTGCTCGCCGGGTTCGACCGGAGCCCCGGCCTGCCCTCGCCGGACCAGTTCCAGTTCGACTCGCAGGCAACGTGGATCGACGCCGCGAGCGCCGGCTTCGACGTACAGTTCCACATGGGTGTCGACGGGCTCGGCATCACCATGGTCGTCCTCACGACGTTCCTCTTTGTCGTGGCCACGCTGGTCTCGTTCGGCATCACCAACCGGCCGAAGGAGTACTTCATCTGGATCCTGGCGCTGGAGACCGGCGTGCTCGGCGTCTTCACCTCGCTCGACCTGCTGATGTTCTTCTTGTTCTGGGAGGTCGAGCTGCTCCCCATGTATCTGCTGATCTCCATCTGGGGCAGCGGGCGCAAAGAGTACTCGGCGATGAAGTTCCTGCTGTACACCATCGCCGGCTCCGCCTTCATGCTCGTGGGCTTCCTGGTGATGGGGTTCAGCGCCCAGGGTGCCGACGGCGCCGCCCTCCGCACCTTCGACATGGTGGCGCTGCAGCAGGGCACGATCACCGACACGCTGATCCCGCTCTGGCTGATCTTCGGCATGGTGTTCGTGGCCTTCGCCGTAAAACTGCCGGTGTTCCCGTTCCACACGTGGCTCCCGGACGCCCACACCGACGCCCCGACGGCGGTGTCGGTGATCCTGGCCGGCGTCCTCCTCAAGATGGGGGGCTACGGCATGCTCCGCATCCTCGTCACGCTCATGCCGGACACCGCCCGCGATTACGGCGTCTGGCTGGCGACGCTGGCCGCGATCAGCATCATCTACGGCGCGCTGGTAACGCTGCGCCAGAAGGACCTGAAGCGCCTCATCGCGTACTCCAGCGTGAGCCACATGGGGTACGTGCTGCTCGGCATCGCCGCGCTGGGGCATGTGAGCATGAACGGCGCCGCGTTGCAGATGTTCACCCACGGCACAATCACCGGCCTGCTGTTCGTGATGGTGGGCGTGATCTACGACCGCGCCCACACCCGCAACGTCGACGAGCTGCGCGGCCTCGCGCACACGATGCCGCTCGCCGCGACGGTGATGATCATCGCCGGGCTGGCATCGCTGGGGCTGCCCGCGCTGTCCGGCTTCGTGGCGGAGCTGCTGGTGTTCCTGGGCAGCTTCGACACATACGCCGTCCCGACGATCTTCGGCGTCATCGGCATCCTGCTCTCCGCCGGCTACATCACCTGGATGGTGCAGCGCGTCTTCTTCGGACCGCGCGACGAGCGCTGGACGGGTTTGCCCGATGCCAACATGTGGTGGGAACGCGTGCCCATGGGCGCGCTGGTCGTCGTGATCGTGGCCGTCGGCGTGCGGCCCTCGCTGGTCGTCGACGTGCTGGACACCGGCATCATCAACATCGTGCAGGTGCTGGGATGAGGGAGCGCGACCGTGCTGGCTGACCTCGACCGGCTGGGCCCTTCGCTGGCTGTCCTGGCGACAGGCGGCCTCATCCTTGCCGGCTGCCTGATCCTTCCGCGCGACCGGCGGAAGCTCCTCGCGGGCCTCGCCCTCGCCGGGCTGGCGGCGGCGGCGGCCTGGCTGGTGCTGCTCATCGCGCGGGACCGCCAGGCGTCCTTTTTCGACGACTCCATGGCGCTCGACAACTTCAGCATCTTCTTCATGTTCTTCTTCATCGGCGTCTCGGGCGCGGTGATCGTCGCGTCGCTCGACTACAGCTCGCGCTTCGGCGCCCGCGAAGGTGAGTTCTTCGCGCTGCTGCTCTTCGCCACCGGCGGGATGATGCTGCTCGCCGGCTCGCGCGACCTGGTCGCCATCTTCGTCGCGCTGGAGCTGACATCGATCGCGCAGTTCGTCATGGCCGGGATGCTGCGTGACGACCGGGGCAGCGAGGCGGCGCTGAAGTACCTGCTGCTGGGCGCCATCGCCTCGGCGGTGGCCCTCTACGGGATGGCGTTCCTCTTCGGACTCTCCGGCACCACCCGCCTCATCACCACCGACGGCGCACCCAGCATCGCCGATGCGATCGCCTCGGGCGATCCGGGCATCCGCTCCGCGCTGATCGTCAGCATGGTGTTCCTGGCGGCCGGCTTCGGGTTCAAAATGGCCATCGTGCCCTTCCAGATGTGGGCGCCCGACGTCTACCAGGGCGCCCCGACACCGGTGGCGGCGTTCCTGTCCGTGGGCAGCAAGGCCGCCGCCTTCGCCGTGGTGCTGCGCATCTTCTTCGAGGGGTTCGGCACCGACACCTTCGTCGGCGATGACTGGAAAATCATGTTCGCGGTGCTCGCCGCCGTCTCGATGACCGTCGGGAACACGATGGCGCTGCGCCAGACCAACATCCGCCGGATGCTCGGGTACAGCTCCATCGCCCAGGCCGGGAACTTTCTCGTCGGGCTGGCGGCGATCTCCGCGACCACCGGCGGGGAGCCGCTTGGCGCCAGCGGAGTCGTACTGTTCCTGGCCACGTACGCCTTCACCAATCTCGGCGCTTTCTTCGCCGTCATGGTCATCTCCAACCGCACCGGCAGCGACGAGATCGCAGACTACGCCGGCATGGGGCGCCGGGCGCCCATCCCGGCGGCGGTGCTGCTCTTCTGCCTGCTCTCCCTCACCGGCCTCCCGCCGACCGCCGGGTTCATCGCCAAGCTGTACATCTTCAACGCGGCGGTGCAGGCCGACCTCGTCTGGCTGGTGGTCGTGGCCGTGCTCAACACCGCCGTCTCGGCCTTCTACTACCTGGGCGTCGCCCGCCAGATGTATCTGGAGGACGCCGAAGGCCAGGCGCCCTTCTCGTCACCCCTGGCCGCACAGGGCATGCTGGTTCTGGCCGGTCTGGGCGTCCTCACCTTCGGTGTTTACCCTATCCCCCTCATCGAGGCCGCCCAGCGGGCGGTCAACGTCTTCGCCTGACCCTTAAGGCCCGTAAATTTCCCTTACATACGGGTGCGGGGGCCCACCAGATCCGCACCATCGCGCCGATGCTCAGAATAGCCGGAGCAGCTGCCCCGGTGACAATTGAATAGCACCTCCGAAAAAGGCAAACCCGCCGAAAGGCGGGGACGCAAAGTCACGGGCCTTCCCCGCAGATTGGCGGGATGGCAGCCGGACTGCCGGTTCTGATTCGGAGCCAAAGCCCCGCTATCTCATGGGCTGAGGTGGCGGGGCTCTTTTGTTCCGGAGGTGTAGGATGTTTCGCTCTAGCCGGCCGCGCCTCGCTTCCAACGCCGCCGTGCGCCGCCCTGAGCGCGGGCAGGCCCTCCTCGAGATCGGCGTTCTCCTCCCGCTCTTTCTCATCATTGTGCTGGGTATCGTCGAGGTCACGAACGCCCTGAACACGCATATCACCGTGATCAACACCGCCCGCGACGGTGCCCGGATGGGCTCGAAGGGCGCAGCGACCGACGCGCAGATCAAGAACATGGTGGTGATGGAAGCCGACCGCCTTCGCGACCCGATCGACCCCGTCGCCGACATCACCGTCGAATACTTGACGGTCGATGGCGTCGACGCGGTCGCCGTCGAGGTGTGCAACGAACATACGTTGCTGCTGAACGTGCCGCTGGTGCTCCCGGACACCCTCCGGATGTGCAGCACAACCACGATGCGTGTGGTGGGGAGCTAGTGATGAACACGAACCATCAGATCGCCCGGTACCGCGATGAGCGTGGGCAGGTCTTGCCCGTCGTTGCGCTGCTCCTGGTCCTCTTCATCGGCATGATGGGGCTGGCGGTGGACGTGGGCCGGCTGTACGTGGCTCGGGCGGAACTTGTCCGGGCCGTCGATGCGGCGGCGCTCGCCGGCGTCCTGGAGTCAACCGCTCCGGCCGCGCAGACCAAGGCGACCGCCTACCTGGAGGAGAACCAGCCCTCGGCCGAGGTTACCTTCCCGGCAAGCACCTCGGAGTCTTTCAAGGTCAAGGGCACGCGCAGCGTGGGCATGATCTTCATGAAGGTCCTCGGCTTCGGGGCAGTCGACATCAGCGCCAACGCCACCGCGGGCTTCGGGAACGTGCGCTCCGACACAGTGCTCATCCTCGACGCCACGAGCAGCATGGGTGACTCTCCCTGCAACGGCAGTCAGAGCAACTCCGGCTGCCCGATCAAGGAGGCGAAGGGCGCCGCGAACAGCTTCATCGATACGCTGCTGGCCGGCAGCACCGGCTACTCGAAGGTGGGCTTTGCCCCGTACCGCGGCTGCTACAACCCGCCGCGGACGAACAACAGCTGCGTCCCCACGTCGATGATCCAGGATCTGACGACAAGCGCCTCCGCGCTGCACACGAAGGTCGACGCCACCAGCGCCAGCGGCGGCACGGGCACCAACGTTTGCCTGGGCCTGTATGAGGGCCAGAGTATGTTCAACGGCGCCAACGCCACGCCCGGCGCCACGGTGGTCAAGTCGCTGGTGATCCTCACCGACGGCGACAACCACTACAACTCGTCCTCGTTCGGACAGGGCGCTCCGCCTAGCGAGTGCCGCCCGGGCAGCCCCAACAGCTCCGACAGCTCCAGCGGGTGCTCCCCGTCGCAGTCGAGCGAGAGGACGCTGGACACCAAGACCGTGGCGTTGGCGACGGCGCTGGAGGCCCAGGGCGTCCAGATCTACGTCGTGGCCTTCGGGGCCTGCGGCACGTCCAACAGCTCCAAGCCGTCCGACCCCGGCTACTGTAACGGCGTCGGCAACAACGACCACGACAATGCGGCAGACCGCAGACTGCTCAAGTGCATCGCATCGTCGACCGATACCACCAACGACCACTACTTCGAGGTGCCAACGGCCACAGACCTCCCGGCCGTGTTCCAGACCATCGCGAAGCAAATCGGGTTCCGGCTCACGGAGTAGGGGGAGCACATGCGGGGACGTTCGGCAAAGATGAAGCAGCAGCGGGAGCGCGGTCAGAGCCTGGCTGAGTTCGCGCTGGTGGCCCCGCTGCTGTTCATCCTCATCTTCGGGATCATCGACATCGCCCGCCTGTACCAGGCCTGGGTGACAGTCCAGGGCGCCGCCCGAGAGGGCGCCCGCTACGGCGTCACCGGACGCACCGACTGTGAGCTCTACACCGACGACCGCGCCGGCTGCGTCGAGTTCGTCGCCCTGGCGCAGGCCGCGTCCCTCCCCGGCTCCGCCGACGGGCTGAGCGTTAGCACCAAGAGCTGGGCCTTTCCCGAATACACCACCCAGAGCGCCGCCGGCGACCCCGGGGCGCAGTGCGACATGATCGAAGTCTCCGTCGGCTACGACTACGAGCCCTCCACGCCCGTGATCAGCAAGCTCATCGGCGGCGTGCATATCACCGGCACCGAGCGGCTGGTGAACGAGCCCTTCGGCACCTGCCAGTAGCGCCGCCTCAACGATGATGCGCCCGGCCGAGGATCGCGTCCTCGCGGGCGCGCATCACCGCCTCGTCGCGCTTGCGGACGTGGTCGTAGCCCAGCAGGTGCAGGATGCCGTGCACCAGCAAGTGCGCCACCTCCTCCCGCAGCGCCAGCCGGTGCTCCCTCGCCTGCCTGCGCGCCGTCTCGACCGAGATCACGACGTCACCCAGGTGTGGCGCCGCATCTCCCGGGCGTGCGAACGCCGCCCCTTCTCGCTGCGCGAACGACAGGACGTCCGTGGGGACGTTTCGCCGGCGATACCGGCGGTTCAGGTCACGGATCGCCGCGTCGTCCGTCAGCACGATGCTCAACTCCGCCGGTTGCTCGACGCCCTCCGCCCGCAGCGCCCGCCGCGCCAGCCGCCGAAGCGCCTCCGTATCGACGCGCTGTGCCGGAGCTTCTGCCTGTACGGCGATGACGTACCGAGGCGTCCTCGTCACAGCACCCGCTCGAAGCTACGCGCCCAGCGCTCGGCCGCGCCGGACCAGCCCGGGATGGTCTGGAGCAGCTTCACCGCCTGCTCGCCGGCGATGATCTGGGCGCCGGGATGGTCGATGCGCTCGCCCAGGACGCGGCGCAGGTTGAACTCCAGCCAGCCGAGGAGCACGCAGAAATACTCCGCGAAGTCATCGGGCGAAGGATGATCGAACACGCCGCCCGCCCGGCGGTAGCCCTCGAACATCGCCGCCACCAGCTCCGGCCGCGGGTCGCCGCGATGCGCGCCCGACCAGTTGAGTGCTTCCTTAGCCACTTCCTGCCGCGGGTGCACCGGCCCGGCGGCGTCCCAGTCCAGCAGGAACACCCGGCTGTCCTGAAGCAGCACGTTCTTCTGGTCCGCGTCCCGGTGACTCATCAGCGGCGCCGCTGCCCGCGCAGTCGCGGCCTCAACCAGCTGCTCCGCTTCGACCACGGCGGGCTGGCAGACATCGAGCAGTCCGGCATGCTCCCAGCCTGCCCGGGCGAGTCGCTCGCGCAGGGATGTCCAGTGCGCCGGGCCAAAGGTCTTGAGGACGAGCCGGGTATCGCTTTCGACGGGCAGCTGGAGCCCGTGGATCGTTGCCAGGATCTCGCCGACCTGGCTCGCTATCTCCGGCGTCGTCGGGCAGCTCATACCCGGCACACCCTCGACCCACTCGTTCGCGCGGAGGGTAAGGGGGTGATCGTCAGCGCCTGCGATCTCGGCGAGCGCGCGCCCGGCCGCGGTCGGGATAGGGCGCGGCAGCGGCACGCCAGCCTCGAAGCATGCCATCTCGATCCGGAACGCGCGCTCGTACCAGGCGACCCACCACTCGTCGTTCGCGAAGTCGCGGTTGAGCTGCTTGACAGCGAAGATGCCGCGGTCGGTGCGCAGCTGCCACATGCGGTGAGAGAGTCCGCCGGGCACCGGCTGGCAGTCCGCGGGCTCGCCCAGACCGAAGGCGGCGCACGCGGCGCGCAGATCGAGCCGGTCGTGCTCCGCCCCCAACGCTCACACGTCCTGGCGGTTCTCGATGGCGCGCGAGAGGGTGACGTCGTCGGCGTACTCCAGGTCGGACCCCATCGGCAGGCCGCGCGCGAGCCGTGTCACCCGGATGCCCATCGGCGTCACCAGCCGGCTGACATACATCGATGTCGCCTCACCCTCCAGGTTCGGGTTCGTAGCCATGATCACCTCGCGGACCTGGCCCCCGCGCAGGCGCGCCAGCAGCTCGTCGATCTTCAGGTCGTCCGGCCCGATCCCATCCATCGGCGAGATAACGCCGTGGAGCACGTGGTACAGCCCGTGGAAGCCGCGCGTGCGCTCGACGGCCAGAGTGTCCAGCGGCTCCTCCACCACGCAGATCAGGCTGCGGTCGCGGCCGTCGTCCCGGCAGACGGCGCAGGGATCCTCCTCGGTGACGTTCTGGCAGATCGAGCAGAGGACCGTCTTCTCCTTCAGCTCGGTGATCGCCTGGGCCAGCGCCAGCGCCTCGTCGGCGGGGATGCGCAGCAAGTGATACGTCAGCCGCTGCGCGCTCTTCGGGCCGATGCCGGGGAGCTTGTGGAACTCGTCGACCAGCCGGGAAACGGGAGGGGGCGCCGCGCCGATCGGAGAATAGTCAGTCATTTCGAGTCTTCAGCTCTCAGCCGTCAGTTCTGGTCGTCTGGGGGGAGGGGTGGACTGATAACTGACAACTGACCACTGACAACTTCGGTCACCCCTGCTGCAGATCAGGGATGCCGATGCCCAGGCTGCCAGCGAGCCCCGCGAGCTGCCCCATTTGCAGCGCTTGCACCTTCTGCAGCACTTCGTTCAAGGCCGCCGTCAGCAGGTCCTCCAGCATTTCGACGTCGTCCGGGTCGACGACTTCCTTGTCGATCTTGAGCGAGTCCACCTTCATGCCGCCGGTGAGGACGACGTGGACGGCGCCGCCGCCCGAAGAGCCCTCCGCACGCTTTTCGGCCAACTCCGCCTGCGCCTTCACCAGGCGCTCCTGCATCTGCTGCAGGCGGGCCATCATGTCGCGGTTCATCCCCATGGCTTCGGCTCCTCAGTCTTCCGACACGACTTTCGCGCCGCGGTTGACCGCGTGCTGCACCAGCGTGCTGCTCGCCGCCTTTCGCTGCGGCCGCGGAGCAATGATACAGCGGATGGTCGCCGGAGCCCCAAGCAGCTCCGTCGCCACCTGCTCGTACACCCGCCGGTTCTCCGCCTGCTCGACGTTCTTCTTCTGGAACGCGTCGTCGTAGAATCCCAGCGTCAGCACGCCGCCCTCCCAGGAGACGGCGTGGCACGAGCCGTTCAGCAGCGCATCAAGTTTCACGCTGTGCTTCCGCGCTTCCGCCCGCAACCGGTCGACCAGCGTCGCGAGCGCGCCATCAGCGGCGGGTGCCGCGGCCGGCGCGGCTTCGGACTCGCCGTTCTCCGATGCGGCCGGGATCACCGGCTCCTTGCTGCCCAGCATGGCGGCGATCTGCTCCGCCGATGCGTCTTTGAGGTCGTCGCGACGCAGCCCTTCCGGTACGGCCGGGCGCTCCGCCGCTGGACGGCCCGCCGGGGGTGCCGGTCGAGGCGCCGATCGCGCGGCGGGAGCCGGTGCCGGGGCGCTGCGCGCCTGTTGCGGCTCCGGTGAGGCTGCGCGCAAGGGTGCGGCGGGCTCTGCCACCGTCTCGGCGAGCGCCAGCTCCAACGGGAGCGGCGAAAGCGGGTCCGCGCGCAGGTCAGCCAGCCCGAAGAGCTTCAGTGCGAGGATCAGCCGCTCGCGCGGCACGCCATCGAGCGTCGCGCGCAGTGCCGCGACCTGCTCGGCCGTCAGCGCGTCGCCGGCGTCCGCGCCCGACTGCACCAGCAGCAGCTCGCGCAGACGGAGGACCACCTCCTTCTGGAACTGCCGCAGATCCAGCCCGTCGTCTCGCACCGCCCCGATCGTCCCCAGCCCGCCCGCGAGGTCGCCTCGCACCGTCTGTGCCGCCAGCTCCCCCGCACGCTCGTCAGATACCAGCCCCAGCCCCTCGCGGACGGCCTCCAGCGACGGTTCCGGGCCGTAGGTGTCGCAGACCTGCTCCAGCAGGTTGATGGCGTCCCGGAGGCTGCCGGTGGCCGACCGGCTGATCAGCTCCAGCCCCTTCTTCGGCAGCGCCAGCCCCTCCTGCTCGGCGATGTGCGCCAGCCGACCGGTCATGGCCGAGAGCGGGATGCGCTTGAAGTCGAAGCGCTGGCAGCGCGAGACGATGGTCGCCGGCACCCGATGCGCGTCCGTCGTCGCCAGGACGAACAGCACGTGCGGCGGCGGCTCCTCCAGCGTCTTCAGCAGCGCGTTGAAGGCAGGGTCGGTGAGCATGTGCACCTCGTCGATGAGGTACACCTTGCGCGTCTCACGGCCACCCTCCGTCACGAAGTAGTTGGCCTTCTCCCGCAGCTCGCGGATCTCGTCGATGCCGCGGTTGCTGGCGGCGTCCAGCTCCACCATCGCCAGCGTGCGCCCCTCGGCGAACGCGCGGCAGGATGCGCATTCGTTGCACGGCTCGCCGGGGCTGTGAGCGGCGTCCGGGGCGTTGCGCTCGCAGTTGACGGCCTTCGCCAGCAGGCGTCCGGTGGTGGTCTTGCCGGTGCCGCGCGGCCCGGAGAACAGGTACGCGTGCGACACCTTGTGGCCCGCGAGCGCGTTCACCAGCGTGCGTGTGAGGATCTCCTGGCCGGCGACGTCGGCGAAGCGCTGCGGGCGCCACTTCCGATACAGGACTTCTGTCGGCATGCGGGCACTCCGGACAACGGGCTGACAGACGAAGGGCAGCGACAGTATAGGCCACCCCTCGGGCACGAGGAACATATGGTCGAAGGAGACGTAATGGTCAGGCGGCGGCTGCCCGGTGCTCTTCCGCGAACACGTCCAACAGCGCGTCGACGCAGCGGGCGTCCAGCTCAATTCCGCGCACCCGGCGCAGCTCGGCCAGCGCCTGCTCGTGCGTCATGGCCGGGCGGTACGGCCGGGTGGAGGTGATGGCGTCGTACGTGTCGGCCACGGCCACGATGCGCGCCAGTAGCGGGATCGCCTCGCCACGCAGGCCGTCCGGGTAGCCGCTGCCGTCGAGCCGCTCGTGGTGGGCGCGGATGACCGGCGCCAGGGCGCGGAGCGTGTCCACTCGCCGGGCGATCTCGTCGCCGCGGTTGGAGTGACGCTTCACCTCGGCGTACTCCTCGTCAGTGAGCTTGGAAGGCTTGCGCAGGATGGCGTCCGGCACGCCGATCTTCCCCACGTCGTGCATCTGCGCCGCCAGCCCCAGTGCGCGCATGTCCTGCGGCGAGAGGTGCAGCTTCTTCCCGATGCCCAGCGCCACCGAGGCGACGCGGCTCACGTGCCCCAGCGTCGCCCGGTCCTTCGCCTCAATGGCGTCGACCAGCTCCAGCATGTGGGTGTCGCGCCCGCGGTTGAGCTGCGCCAGCGCGTCGCGCATGGCCAGCGCGTCGGCGATCGCGCGCAGGCTGCCGGCGCGCCGGGCTTCGATGGCCCAGCCCCCGAAGAGCACCACCAGCGCGACGCCGTACAGCGCGTGGTAGATCCACCACGACGTGTACCAGGGGTCGGAGTAGAGCAGGATCACCTGCACCTCGGCGAGCAGCACCAGCGCGGCGATCATCGCCGCCTGCGAGATCAGGCGCGCAAAGAGGTACGCCTGCGTGTACCGCCAGATCGCGAACCCGTACAGACCCAGCGTCGCGATAGCGATGGCGTACTGCACCGGGCGCTCGTTCGTGGGGACGCTGTCGAGCCACCCCTCCGCCGTCAGGCTCAGCGCGACGTACGCGGTGAGGCAGATCGCCACCCAGGCGAAGATCGCGCCGCCCGCGCGCTCGAGCGCGTGGTCCACCCGCTCGGGCATCTCCATCGCGCTCAGCGCGACGAAGAACGCGCCCAGCGAGATGCTTACCCATGAGGACACGCTGACCGACGAATGGAACGAGTGCAGGATGAAGCCGGGCGTGGCCAGGCCGTGGACGGAGAACGTCGCCGCGATCGAGAGGAACGCCAGTGCCAGGAACAGCAGCCGCGTTCCTCTGAGCGTCTGAGCGGAGGCGATGACCAGTGCCGCAGCGACAGCGGCCGCGATCGCCACGACGCCCACGGCCCAGAAGTGCACGTCGCGGTTGACGAACTCCGGGTCGAGCCTCTCGTCCCACTTGAAGACGGCCAGGGCGAGCAGCGGGGATGCCAGGATGAGCCCGCCGGCAGCGAGCGCCAGGTTCCGGCCGGGAGTGCTCCGTTCGAAACTCACGGAGAGGTATCGGCCCCTCCCCGGGTGGTATTGAGGCGAATCTGCGCCCCGGACCAGACGTGAGCGGCCGCCGCGCCGCCGCTTCGCCCCGGCCGAGGCCGCCGGCCTGTCGAGAGAGGTGCAGGCACCCGGTTTCCGTGGCGGCTATCCACGTCGCTCGCTATCCTCCGTGCACAGAGCTATGGCCATCAGGAACGTCTTCTTCGACCTCGGCGACACCCTCTGGCACTTCCCGAAGCTGCCCTCGACCGATGTCATCCGCGGCGAGACCATGCGCCGTGTCGGCGGGCTCCTTCGGCAGTGGGGCGTGCCGATGGAGGGCGACCTGCGCTTCCTTGGGCGTGACATCCGCTTCGGCGTGGAGGCGGCGGACCGTGCCGCCTACGAATCGGACTGCGTCAGCCCCGACTTCAACGAGGTGGTGCGCGGCATCGTCCACGGGAAGGGACTGGACATCACCTACGGGCAGGCAGCGGACCTCTGGGACCGCTGGAACCTCGGGGGTCTCCTCCTCGGCCGTGCGATGTTCGATGACGCCTTCGAGACGCTCGACTGGCTGCGCGACCGGGGCTATCGCCTGGGCTGCGTCACCAACCGCGTCTTCGGCGGCCCTCGCTTCGCCGAGGAGCTGCGCGAGCTGGGGCTCGACCGCTACTTCGAGGCCGTCGCCGTCTCCTGCGACGCCGGTTACTTGAAGCCCCACGCGAAGCTTTTCGAGCACGCGCTCGAAGCGATGGGCGCCGCCGCGAACGAGACGGCCATGGTCGGCGACTCTCTGCGCGCCGACGTTGAGGGGGCGCAGGCGCTGGGGATGACGGCGATTTGGCGCCGCGTCCGCAAGGAAGATCCTCCGTACGAGCGCGAGGAGGCGGGCGAGGGGCCGGGCGGCCACCGTCCGGCGGCACGCCCCGCCACGCGCGCCGAGACCGGCCGCGCCCTCGGCGAATTCGGCGGCGGCGAGGGCGTGACGCCGGACTACACCATCTGGACGCTCCGCGAGCTGACGGAACTCCCCATCTTCCCGAAGTAGCTTTCGTCTCGCTTCTGGCCGGCCCGGTCGATATCATGCCGGTCAAGCGATCATGCGGTTAATCAGATTTCCATGACGTTCCCCTGGCTCATCCTGGGCGCGATGGGCACGGTGGCCGCGGCCGCCGGGCTGGCGCGCCTCACCGGCCGCTACGGCCTGGTCGCCGTGGCCGCCGCCGCGCTCATCCTCTGGCTGCACGGCCCCCTCTACTACCACTACACCAGTGACGACTCCTACATCTCGTACCGTTACGCTCATAACTTCGCCGGTGGGCTGGGGCTGGTGTGGAACCCCGGCCAATGGGTCGAGGGCTACTCCAACTTCCTCTGGGTGCTGCTCATCGCCGGCTTCGACAAGGCCGGCGCCGACATCGTGACGACCGGCCGCTGGCTGGGCTTCGCCTTCGGCGTGACGGCGGCGGGCGGGACGTACCTGCTGGCCCGCGAACTCCTCGAAGGCGAAGCGGGGCGCGTCGCCGGGTTCGCCGCCGCGCTGCTGCTCGCCCTCGCCGGCCCCTTCGCGCTGTGGTCGACTGCCGGGCTCGAGGGGTCGCTGTTCGCGTCCCTGATCCTGGGCGCCGTGCTGCTGCACCTGCGCGAGCGCGCCGCCGGCAGCGTCCCTGCGTCCGGGATGGTGTGGGCCCTCGCCGGCATGACCCGCCCCGACGCATTGGTCTTCGTCGCCGTCTCCGGCGCCTTCAAGATCGCCGACGGCGTAACGCGGATCCGCGACGCGGGCAGCGATGAAGCGATGCGGCGCCGCGAGGAGCTACTGCGCATCGTCGCATGGGCGGCCGGGTTCCTCGCGCTGTACGTGCCGTACTTCGCGTGGCGCTGGACCGCCTACGGCTGGCTCTTCCCCAACACCTTCTACGCGAAGGTGGGGACCGACGCAGACCAGTTCGAGCGCGGCCTGCGCTACCTGGCGCTCTTCGCGCAGGAGTACGCGGCGTGGCTGCTGCTCATCGTGCCCGTCGCTATAGCCCTCACGTGCATCCGGCGCAGGCCGGCGGCGTACGTACTCGCCATGGCCGTCGCCTGGGGCGCCTACGTCGTCTACGTCGGCGGTGACTCGCTCGTGCGATTCCGCTTCTTCGCGCCGGTGCTACCCCTGTTCTACGCGCTGGTCGTGGCCTCCGCGGGCGCCCTGGTGCAGTCCGTCCGCATCGAGCCGGCGCCGCCGCGACGGGCGGTCGAGGCTGCGGTCGCGCTGGGCCTCGCCGGTACCGCGGCGTTCACCCTGTACGCCTCTATCGGCGGCGCCGAACATCTCGGCATCGTCGGCGAGCGCCACGCCGTCGCCGACCGGGTGGAGATCGGCCGCTGGCTCCGCGACAACGTCCCGGACGACACCGTTGTCGCCGTCATCCCCGCCGGCGCAATCCCCTACGAGTCGCGGCTGCCCACCATCGACATGCTGGGCATCAGCGACGAGCACATCGCCCATCGCGACGTGCAACTGGGGGGCCTCGCCGCCGGCCACGAGAAGTACGACTCCGAGTACGTGCTCGATCAGGCTCCTGATATCATCATCCTGTTCGACGGCCTGGCGGATGAGCCCCGCATGCGCGCCGGCTACGCGGTGCTGGAGAACGTCATCATCCCCGCGGCGGTCGATATGGTCACGAACGAGCGGCTGTGGCGGGAGTACGACACCCGAAGCGTCGAGATCCGGGAGGGCCGGTGGTTCAATCTCCTCGTCCGCCGCGACGCAAGCGCCGTGCTGGTAAGGACGCGCACCAGCGACCCGGCCCGGCCCTGAGCGCTGACGGCGCGCGCCCTGGCAAGGCCTGGGGCGGCCGCTTCGAGGCGGCGACCCACCGCCTGGTCGAGGCATACACCTCCTCCGCCGGGACAGACGAGCGCCTCCTGCCCTTCGACCTCGCGGCGTCGATCGCCCACGCGCGCATGCTCGGCGAGACGGGCATCATCTCGAAACGCGACGCCGCCGCCATCGAGCGCGGCCTCGGGCAGATCGGCCGCGAGTACGATCGCGGCGAGTTCGTCCTCCGCGACGGCCTGGAGGACGTCCACCTGAACGTGGAGGCGCGGCTGGCCGAGAAGATCGGGCCCGCCGCCGGCCGGCTGCACACCGCCCGCTCCCGCAACGACCAGGTCGCGACGGACTTCCGGCTCTACGCGAAGTCCGCGAACGCCGAGGCGATCGCCGCGCTGCTCGAACTGCAGTCGGCGCTGCTGGACCTCGCCGAGGCCAACCGCGACGCCGTCATGCCGGGATACACGCACCTGCAGCGCGCCCAGCCGGTGCTCCTCGCGCACCACCTGCTGGCCTACGTCGAGATGTTCGACCGCGACGTCGCGCGCTTCGCAGCGGCGTTCGTCGCCGCCGATCGCTGCCCGCTCGGAAGCGGCGCCCTCGCCGGGGTGCCGTACCCCGTCGACCGCTCGGCCGTTGCCGCAGAGCTGGGATTCGCGGGCATCACGGCCAACAGCATCGACGCCGTCTCCGACCGCGACTTCGCCGTGGACTTCGTCGTCGCCGCCGCGACGGCCATGGCGCACGTCTCGCGGCTGGCTGAGGATATCGTCCTCTGGTCCAGTGCGGAGTTCGGCTTCATCCGCCTGCCCGACGCCTTTGCCACGGGGTCCAGCATCATGCCGCAGAAGAAGAACCCCGACGTCGCGGAGCTGGCGCGCGGCCGCGCGGGGCGCGTCATCGGCTGCCTGGTCGCGCTGCTCACGATGCTCAAGGGGCTGCCACTCTCCTACAACCGTGACCTGCAGGAGGACAAGCCGGCGTTCTTCGAGGCGGAGGACATCCTGCTCTCCACGCTCGAGGTCTTCGCGGCGATGCTGCCTCACGTCGAGGTGAATGCGGAGCGGGCGGCGAAGGCGGCGGGCGCGAACTACTCGCTGGCCACCGACCTCGCCGACTACCTCGTGCGGAAGGGCCTCCCCTTCCGTGAGGCGCACGAAGCTGTCGGGCGCCTGGTGCGCCACGCCGAGGCTAACGGCGCCGAACTGGGCGAGTTGACCCTCGCCGAGATGCGGACGTTTTCGCCGCTGTTCGGCGAGGACGCGCGCCGCATCGACGTGACTGCATCGCTCCGGTCCCGCGACGTACCCGGAGGCACCGCGCCGCGGCGGGTGGCGCAGGCGCTGCGGCAGGCTCGTCGCCGGGTCGATAAGATACGCGGCATCGCAGGGAAGGACGCATGACGGTCAAGCTCGCCCCCTCCATCCTCACCGCCGACTTCGGCCGCATCGCCGAGCAGATCCACGCGGCCGAGCAGGGCGGCGCCGACTACATCCACCTGGACGTGATGGATGGCCACTTCGTCCCGCCGATCACCTTCGGCCCGCTCGTCGTCCAGGCCGTGCGCAACGCGACCCGGCTGCCGCTCGACGTGCACCTGATGATCGAGCAGCCCGAGCGCCAGTTCGACGCCTTCGCCGAGGCCGGCGCCGACACCATCAACTTCCACGTCGAAGCGACGTCCCACGCCGACCGGCTGCTCCGGGCCATCCACGCCCTGCGCAAGCGCGCCGGCATCTGCCTGAACCCCGGCACCCCGCTCTCCGCGGTGGAGGAGCTGCTCGACGTGCCGGACCAGTTCATGGTCATGGCGATCAACCCCGGCTGGGGCGGACAAAAGATGATCCCGTCGATGGTTGAGAAGGTGCGCCGCCTGCGGGAGATGCTCGACGCGCGCGGCCTCTCGACGGACATCGAGGTCGATGGCGGCGTGAAGACCCAAAACGCCGCGTCCTGCGCCGCCGCCGGCGCCAGCGTGCTGGTGTGCGGTTCGTCGGTCTACAACGGCGAGGCCTCGCCCCGGGAGAACCTGCGCGACCTGCGCGAAGCCCTCGCGAAGGTCACGGCGTAGCGCCCAGCGCCCGGTTCAGGTCCGCCGCCGACGTCAGCTCCTGCGCCTTCCGAACGAAGTCCCGCAGCGATGCGCTCTCTCGCCGCAGCTCGTCGAACTTTGGGCCGATCGGGTCGATCGAACCGGCGGTATCCGCGTACGAGCCGTGGAACGCGAAGTATGCCTGATTGAGGCGCCGGATGTAGTAGCCGTTCACCGCCAGGAACTCGCGCTTCTCCTCCATCCGGCGCTCCGCCTCCTCGACCCTGCCGTCGGCCAGGAGAGCCTCGACTTCGCGCCGCAGGCCGCGCATCTCGGCCACGAAGTCGATGTCCGCTCCTCGCGCCGCCGGCGGTGCGCCCAGTGGCGCGAGCGTCACCGTGCGCTCAAGCGGGTAGCGCTGGAACAGCAGATCGCCCAGCTCCCGGCCCGCCATGTTCGCCAGGGTCTCGTTCAGCGTGGTCAGCTCCGGCCCGCGATAGTAGTTCCGTCCCAGCGGCGTAAAGTACAGGTAGTGGTGCGTCCACTCGTGGGCGACGTCCTGCAGCGTCGCGTGGTAGTCCGCGCCGGGCGGCACGATTGCCGGATACATGGCGATGCCGCCGATCCCCACCACCAGCGCCGACGTGCGCCCGTCACGTTCCGCGTCCGCCTCGATGTGTTGCACGCGCTCGATCGGCAGGTTGCCGTCCAACAACGTCTGGCTCTCCCGGCGGATCTGCTCGCGGGGCGACGTCACCAGCAGCGCGGGAGGATCCTCGAACTCGACGCTCACCGGCGGCCAGACGACCTTCCGCCCGAAGTCGCGCGTGAGGCCCACGTCCTCGATCAGCGCTGTAAGCCGGCCGTTGAGGATCGCCTCGACCGTGTTCTCGATGCCCGCCCGTTCATCGCGCAGCGACGTCAGCTCGTCGAGCGCAGCCTGACCCTCCGTTGCGGGCGTCCCCGCATCACCGGCGACGCGCTCGCGGTCGCGGATCAGTCCGTTCAGCTCGAAGAAGCGCCGGACCTTCTCGTCCTGCTCGGCCTCGCTCAGGCTGTCATGGAAGGGCGCGGCCGCGAGGTAGGCGAACTTCATGCCGGCTTGGCGGACGACGAACCCCGGCGAGTTGTAGTCGTCGGGGCCGTCCGGCAGCGGCAGCACGATCGCTACGAAGGTGGCGGCGATGAATGCCCACGCGGCGGCGAAGGCGAGCACGGCGTGGGGAAGGAAGCGGCGGTTCGACATAACAGGAGCCGTCAACACGGCTATCCAGTGTGTCACGCGGGCGCCGGCAGCTCCAAGCGCCGCTCAGCCTTCGGCGCCGAGGTGCCGTCCGCCCAGCAGATGCATGTGCAGGTGGTGGATGGTCATCCCCGCGTCTTCGCCCGCGTTGAAGGCCAGGCGGTAGCCGCTGCGCTCGATCCCCTCGGCCGCCGCCACCTGCCGCGCCGCCTCCAGCATCCGCGCGAGCACCTCCCCGTGCGCCGCCTCAACGGTGCGGGCGTCGGCGACGTGCTGCTTCGGGATGATCAGCACGTGCACAGGCGCGCGCGGGTTGATATCGCGGATGGCGAACACCAGGTCGTCGTCGTGCACCTTCTCGACCGGTATCGCTCCCGAGGCCATGCGGCAGAAGAGGCAGTCGTCACTCACGGCGCGATCCTACCGGAGGGCGCCACGCCCGTCACCTCAGCTCATCTCTGCGCAGCCGCTCCTGGGCGGCCTGCGCGCGGCCGCCGTCCTCGAGCGTCTCCTGACAGATCATCAGGTAGTCGATCGGGAAGCCCGGCTCGAACACTCGGCTGAGCGTGTCGTCGAACGCCGCTCCAGTCGACGAGCGGCACCCGCCGTCCTCGATCTCCAGGATGATCTTCGTGTCATCCGCGTACTTCGCCAGGATGCCCTGCGAGTGCTCTGGATGCTGCGGGTCGTTCGCCTGCAGGTAGAAGCCGCGCTTCACGGCGTACGCCGCCACCTCCTCGACGATGCCGAAGCCGATGGCGTTCTCCATCAGCACCAGCGGCGTCGTCGGGAACGCGGCGTGCCAGCGGTCGATCCAGTACTCCGATGTCCGCACCTGGCGGTCGTCCGACCAGCCCGGTGGCCGGTACTCGTCCGGGAAGCCCCACACCATCTCCCCGAAGGTGCCCATCCCGGCGTTCGTCTGAACGAACTCGATGTCGGGGTAGCCGTCGTAGCGGCTTCCGAATGCCGTCAGAAAGGCGCCGAACTTCTCGGCGAAGACGGGGTCCGTGGGGACCGGCTGGCGGGCGCTGCCCGGCTCGCTGGCGTAGGCCTGGGCACCCGCGCCAAAGACCCAGTCCGGCGTGGCCTGCCCGAATTCGCCCTTGTTGGTGTAGATACGCAGCGCGACCCGCTTGCCCTTGGCGTGCGCCGCCGCCAGCAGCGCGTCCACGTGCGACCAGTTGTAGACGCCCTCCTGCGGCTCGAGCTGCGCCCAGTCGAGCAGCGGGTTGATCCCCAGCGCCAGCTGGCTGTCGAGCGCGCGGCTGTGCTCGTCGCCCGCGAAGTGCAGCAGCCCGTAGCCCATCGGCCTCGTTCGCTGGAGTTGGCAGTGCGAGGCCGTCAGTCCGAACGCGACGGCGAAGAGCATCAATGCGCCCAGCCACACCCGCGCCGAACGCCTGCGCACCGGCCCGGCGTGAATCCGCATATACGTGTCCAAACTCATACCGGGCTGCTGTGCATCAGGATGATTACACCGGGATCACGGGGGAAGGATTGATCGATCATAACAAGAGCGAACAGTGTGCGCGGCCCCTGTCAAGAAGGCGCCAGCCTGCCACCTGTCGTAGGCTGCCGGAAATGCGCTTCGTGGTCGCGCCCCAGGAGTTCAAGGGCAGCCTCACCGCAGTCGAGGCCGCCCACGCCATCGCCGAGGGCATCCGCACCGCCTGCCCGGACGCCTTCGTGGACGAAGCCCCGATGTCCGACGGCGGCCCCGGCATGGTCGATGCGCTGCTGGCCGCCGCCGGCGGCCAACGCGTCGAGACCGCGGTGCACGACCCGCTGATGCGCCCCCTCCGCGCCGCCTGGGGGTTGCTCGAAGACGGCACGGCCGCCATCGAGATGGCGGCGGCGTCCGGACTGGTGCTGCTGCGTCCGGAGGAACGCGACCCCCTCGTCGCCACGACCTGCGGCACGGGCGAACTGATTGCGTCAGCGCTCGACCGCGGGTGCCGGCGCCTCATCGTCGGCGTTGGCGGGAGCGCCACGGTCGATGGCGGCGCGGGCGCGATGCAGGCGCTTGGCGCGCGGCTGCTCGACCCCTCCGGAGCGGATCTGGCGCCGGGCGGGGCCGCCCTCGCGCGGCTCGACCGCATCGACATTTCTGGCCGCGACCCGCGGCTGGCCGGCGCCACCATGATCGTGGCTTCCGACGTCACGAACGTGCTCTACGGCCCGGAGGGCGCCGCCGCTGTGTTCGGCCCCCAAAAGGGCGCAACGCCGGACGCTGTGCGCGCTCTCGACGCGGCGCTGCGGCGCTTCGCCTCGGTGGTTCGCCGCGACCTCGGCGCCGACGTGGCATGGGTGCCCGGCAGCGGCGCCGCCGGCGGGTTGGGCGCCGGGCTGGTGGCGCTGGCGCGGGCATCGATCGAGCCGGGCTTCCCGCTCGTGGCGAACGCGGCGCGGCTCGAAGAGCGCATCGCCGCCGCCGACGTCGTGATTACCGGTGAGGGGCGGCTGGACGCGCAGACGGCCTACGGCAAGTCGGCGTTCGGCGTCGCGCGGCTGGCGCGGGCCCAGGGAAAACGCATCGTGGCGATCTGCGGGAGCATCGAACAGGGGCTCGACACCTCAGAGTGGCTCGACGGGGCCGTCGCGCTCGCGGATCCGGACACTCCCGTCGCCGCGGCGATGGCGCGCGCCGGCGACCTGCTCCGTAGTGCGGCATCAGAGGTCGCGGCAGGCGTCTGCGTCGACGGGTCAGACCGGGGGTAGTCGTGTCGCTGGGCCGGACGGGGGCAGCCGCGGCGGTTCGACCTCGTCCTCGTCGTCGCCGAACTCGTCCATGTCCGGCTCTTCGTCCTCGTCCTCCTCCTCTTCCTCATCGCCGCCGAGGTCGAAGAAGCCGACTGGATGGCTGGCGCGCCACAGGTAGGCCAGCAGCACGAAGAAGATGATCGAGACGACGAGCAGCAGCGCCGAATCGCCGAAGTCCTGGTTGCCCCGCAGCAGGTCCCAGAGCGTCGGCAGGATGATGGCGATCTGCGCCGCGTACGGCACCCAGAGCAGCAGCCGGTACTCCTCGCGGCGCCAGACCAGCAGTCCATAGATCGGCACCAGCACGATCATGTAGGCGCCGATGACCCGCTCCGACGCGTCGTCCCCGCCGAACGAGAGCGCACCGATACCCTGCGTGAGCAGCGAGAACCCCGCGAAGAACGTCCAGACGGCCAGCAGCGCCAGCAGCACCCTGAACGCACCGTAGGCGCTGATGACGGCGATGGCGTCGTCGCGGCCGGCGGGTTGGGGAGTCGGCAGGGCGGATTGCGGTCCGCGCGCCATCGTCAGATCGCGTCCGTCTGGCGCGGGAAGTTCGTCATCAACAGGAACAGGAAGGCGACAGCGGCGAGCACCGGCACGATCGACTCCTCGGCACCCACGTCGCCCAGCGCCCAGTGGAACGCCGTCGCGAACAGCGCAATGAGCTGCTCGAGCGACGCCAGCCAGAGCACGAAGCGATACCGTATGGGGTTCCGCGCGGCGTACAGGTAGGCGATCGCCAGCACCGCCGCCGACCCGCTCACCGCCCGCGCCCCCAGTAGCCCGTCGATGCCGCCCACATCCAGGAAGCGGGAGCTGGTGAGCTCCAGGAAGACGCCCAGCAGGTCCCACGCCGCGAGCGCCACCAGCACGAGCTGCAGCCGGGCCTGTGACGCGGGGTTGGGACGGCCGATCTGGCGGGCCTGCATGGGTGGTCGCCTCCGTGCGGCGCGCTTCCTCAGCGAGGCGCCGGCATGCGCATGCGTCGCACGGCGCGATCTTATCACGGGTGGGAGCGCCTTGCGAGTAAAGGCTTACGCCGGTGAGTGGATGGTGCTAGAGGTCGTCCTCGTCGTACAGGTCGTCGTCCAGATCGTCGTCCTCATCATCGAGGTCTTCGAGCACGGCGGCCTCGACCTCGGCGACGCCCGGCTGCCCCCACATTGTCTCGTAGGGCTCCTCCCCGAGGATGGCCTTACGGACCTCTTCGCGCTCGAGCTTGCCCAGTTCGCCCAGGCACTTCTCACACTCCCGCACCAGCGCCGGCGCCCCGGCCTCGGCGTAGCGCCGTACGATCTGATCCCAGATGCCAAGCTCGACGAGCGACTGGACGTACTTGGGCCACGGGATGATCGTGATGCTGTCAGGGCGCTTGAAGCGCGGCCGCATTTTGAGCAACGACTGGAAGCGCTCCTCCGGCGTGTTGGCCATCGGCACCACGCGGATCATCGGGCCGTCGACGTCGTTCGTGCGCATGTCCATCAGCAGCGTCTTGCGCAGCAACGGGAAGTAGAGCGCGATCACTTCGGCGATGGCGAGATTGCGGTTGACCTCGGAGACATCGATGCGATAGTCGGAGTCCATGGTCCTCCTTTTACGCCGCTCTGTACACCAATGATCATAGCACTGTCACCGTACCGTCGGGCAAGAGGCCGTACAGGTAGTTGACACAGTTTGCTTTCAGACCTGCGAGACTGCGGCGGTACGTGACAGAACGCGTGCGGCCCACGTGGACGGCAGTGGCCGCGGCGTCCGCTAGAATCGTCCGGCAGCTGTGCATCCCGAAGGGAGATTGTGATCGGCCGCTGGTCGTCCCGGATGGTCCGCGCGTTCTCGCGGCGGCAGCCGCCAGCGCCGCCGCCTGCTGCGCCGCCCGGCACGGCGCCGACACGCTTCTCGGCGACCTTCCGGGCGCTCCGCAACCGCAACTACCGGCTGTTCTACTTCGGCCAGATGGTCTCCCTCAGCGGCACCTGGATGCAGACGATCGCCCAGGCCTGGCTGGTGCTGCAGATCACCGACTCCAAGGTGGCGCTGGGCACCGTCACCATGCTGCAGTTCCTGCCCATCACCATCTTCGTGCTCTTCGCCGGCGTCATCGCCGACCGCGTGCCGAAGCGAAACTTCATCATCGCGACGCAGCTGTTGGCGATGGCGCAGGCGGTGACGCTGGCGGCTCTGGCCTGGTCGGGCCGCGTCGAGCTCTGGCACGTCTACACCCTGGCCGTTGTGCTGGGCCTGGCGAACGCCTTCGAGCAGCCCACGCGCCAGGCGTTCGTGATCGAGCTGGTCGGCCGCGACGACCTGATGAACGCGGTAGCGTTGAACTCAGGAATGTTCAACGCGGCCCGTCTCATCGGCCCCGCCATCGGCGGCGTCGTGATTGCGACGGTCGGCGTGAAGGTAGCGTTCCTGTTCAACGGCGTCAGCTTTCTGCCCGTGATCGCGGGACTGCTGCTGATGGATACCTCGCGCCTGTACGCGACGCCTCGCACCGGCGCCCCCCGCGATAACCCCGTCCGCGAGCTCCGCGATGGCCTGGCTTACGCGTTCCGGACGCCGGCGACGCTGCTGATCGTGATCCTCATGGCGTTCATCGGGATGTTCGGGATCAACTTCACCGTCATGTTGCCCCTGGTCGCGCGCTACGTCCTGGATGGCGATGCCGTGGCGCTCGGCTTCATGACCGCGGCCGTCGGCCTCGGCGCCCTGATCGCCGCTCTGTCGCTGGCCAGCCGCACCACCGCCACCAGACGCCTGTTGTTCGCCGGCGGCGCCGCGTTCGGCGTGCTGCTCCTCGGCGTCGCCGTCAGCCATCAGCTACCCGTGACGCTGCTGCTGTTGGTGCTCCTGGGCGTGGCCCACACGTCCTTCGCCTCGACGGCGAACACGTCGATGCAACTCGCCGCGCCGGATCACCTGCGCGGCCGCGTCATGTCGCTGTACATGCTGCTCCTGGCCGGCTCCACGCCGGCCGGCGGCTACTTCACAGGGTTCGTCGCGGAGCACGCCGGCGTCTCCACGGCAGTCGCGTTGAACGCCGGGCTGTGCCTCGCCGGCGTGGCGTTGGGGTTGGTCTACTACGTCCGTCAGCGCGCCCGCATCGACGTGGGGCCGGTCACCGGCCAGCTGTCCCAGGCAGCGAGCCACCAGTAAACCACCCACCGGCGACCACCGACCAGCCACCAGGCGACCAGCGAGTAGGCCACCAGCTCAGGGTATGGCGCCAGCTTCCTTCAGCGCGATGATCTTGTCCCAGTCGTACCCAAGCTCCAGCAGCACCTCTTCGGTGTGCTGGCCCAGTTCCGGCGCCAGGCCTCGCGGCCCGTTCGGTGTACCGTAGAAGTCCGCGGGCGTGTTCACCAGCGTCACCGGCCCGTCCGGCCCCGGCACGTCGGCGAAGGCGCCGCACGCCTGCGCCACCGGGTCCTCCAGCGTCTGGCTTACGCTGTTCACGGGCGCGAACCACACGTTCTCCCTGTCGAAGATCTCGCTCCACTCCGCCAGCGTGCGTTTCGCGAACTCACCGTCCAGCTCACGGACGAGCCCGTCGGCGTTCGTGCGGCGGGCGCTGATGTCCTTCCAGCGCTCGTCCGTATGCAGGTCCTCCCGCCCGAGCGCGCGGAGCAGGTCGGGCCAGTGGCGGTCTGCCTGTAGCAGCAGCAGCCACATCCAGCGCCCGTCCTTCGTCTGGAAGCAGTTGATGATCGGGTTGGGCGCGTGAAAGCGGTCGTACGCGTTCGTGGGCACGCCCATCCGCATGGTGATCGAGAAGTCCCAGCTCATCATGTAGATGCCGGTGCGCAGCAGCGACACGGCCACCCGCTGCCCCTCTCCGGTGCGCTCCCGCCGGAAGAGCGCCGCCGAGATCGCCGCCGCCGCGTTGCAGCCGGTCATGTGGTCCCCCATGCCGCCGCGTTGCTGCGGGATGGGGTTCCCCTGCGCCGTGAGCGACGCCGCGATTCCGGCCCGCGACCAGAACGCGCCCACGTCGTACGCCGCCCGGTTGCGGTCCTCAACGTCCGGGCCCTGCCCCGTCACCTGGCAGTAGATGATCCTCGGGTTGGTCTTTCGCACCGACTCGTAGTCGACACCGTGCTCTTCCAGGACGCGCGGCCGCATGTTCGTCACGAACACGTCCGCTTCGTCGATGAGACGGCGCCCGACTGCGCGCGCCTCGTCGTTGCGCAGGTCCAGGCAGATGCTCCGCTTGCCCCGATTGTCCAGCTCGAAGGGCGGGTTGACCGCGATGGGCACGCCCAGCGCGTTCGCGAACAGCCCCCGGAAGGGGTCCCCCGTCGGCGGCTCCAGCTTCACCACGTCGGCGCCCCAGTCGCAGAGGATCGCCGCGGCCGCCGGTCCGGCCACCCAGACCCCCATCTCGACGACCTTGATCCCCTCCATCGGCCCGCCCATGGCGTTCCCTCCTGCCAGACAATCGAAGCTGCGCGAGTGCGGTGATTATAGGGGAGGCATGCCGGAGACAGCAGCTTCGCCCGGCTGCCGCCGGCGCGCCGTAGATCGTACAGTGGAGGGAACGTAGGATCCCCGCCAGCGAGGCCGAGGCCGAGGCCGTGAGCCGCATCGAGTACAAATACATCGTCGCTATCGTCGGGGTCTTCTCCATCTTTATGGAGCTGATCGACATGACGATCGTGAACGTCGCAATTCCGACGCTCGCGCGTGACTTCGATGTCCGCTCCGCCTCCACCATCCAGTGGGTGATCACCGGCTATCTGCTGAGCCTTGCCGTGTTCATCCCGGTCAGCGGCTGGGCCGGCGACCGCTTCGGGACGAAGCGCGTCTTCATGTTCGCGCTGACGATGTTCAGCGGCGCCTCGCTGCTCTGCGCGCTGTCTTGGAACGTCGAATCGCTGATCTTCTTCCGGGTGCTCCAGGGCGTCGGCGGCGGCATGCTCTCGCCGGTCGCCTTCGCCATGGTGTGGCGCGCCTTCCCGCCCGAGGAGCGCTCGCGGGCAGCCGGCATTATGGTGGTCCCCGCCGCCGCCGCGCCGGCCAGCGGGCCCCTCGTCGGCGGTGCGCTCGTCGAGTACGCGTCCTGGGAGTGGATCTTCCTGGTCAACGTGCCCATCGGCGCCGTTGCGCTCGCCATCTCCGCGCTGTACCTCCGCGAACACCGCGAGCCGCACCCCGGCCGCTTCGACCCCACCGGCTTCGTCCTCTCCGCCGCCGGGCTGGCCTCCGTGATGTACGCACTGGCCGAGGCCGGCGACCGCGGCTTCGACGATGCCCGCGTGATCGCCTTCGGGCTGGCGGGCATCGCCGTCCTCGCCGTCTTCACCGCCGTCGAGCTGCGGATCCGCGAACCGATGCTCGACCTGCGCATCTACGCCAACGCGCTCTTCCGCGCCTGCAACCTCGCGTGGATCGTGACGATGTTCGCCGGCTCATCGATGATCTTTCTGGTCACGCTGGAGCTGCAGGCGGCGCGCGGACTGAGCCCGTTCGAATCAGGGCTCACGACCTTCCCGATGGCCATCGGCGTCATGATGATTGCGCAGCCTGCGAGCCGCCTGTATCGCATCGCCGGTCCCCGCCGGATGATCGGCGTGGGGCTCCTGGTGTCGGCGTTGTGCACCGTCCTCCTGACGCAGGTAGAGCTGGGAACGGACCTCTGGCTCATCCGGGGCCTCATGCTGCTCCGCGGCCTCGGCTTCGGCTTCGTGCTGGTACCGCTCCAGGCCGCGACGTATGCCACCGTCGCGCCCGCCGATACCGGCCGCGCGACGGCGCTCTACAACGCCGCCAGCCAGGTGGCCTCAAGTTTCGGCGTGGCCGTGGCGGCGACGGCGCTCACCAACCGCCTCGCGCACCACGGTGCGGCGCTGGGCCCCGCCACCGGCGGCGGGACCATCCTCGCGTTCCAGGACTCGTTCTGGCTGCTCGGCCTGCTCGCGTTCGTCGGCACCGCTGTCGCCCTGCTGATCAACGATCGCGACGCCGCATCGACGATGGTCAAGACGGAGATCGTGCCGGCCGACGCGGAAGCCGCCCCGGCCGGTTGACGCGCCCCAACGCGGAAGGGCCGCCCGGACGGGCGGCCCTTCGTCTGGTCTGCTGTGCGACTCCTAGTTGCGGGTCCGCACCCTCTGTGCCGTCAGCCCGGCGCCGAACAGCGCCACGCCGGCGATGCCCAGCAGGATAGCTGCCAGCGTCATTCCGGGCGCCTCCTCGGTGCCCGTGCCCGCCGAAGGCAGCTGTAGCGGTGCCTGCGACGGGCCGGTGACGCCGTCCGCAGCGGCCGGCTGGGCGTCAGGGCTCGCCGTCGGCGGCTCAATCGGGGCGGCGGCAGGCGCTGCTTCCTCGCTCGCCACCGGGAACTCGATCTGCTGCATCGCCCGCGCCATATCCCCGACGCCCTCCATGCCAGCCAGATTCTGGTCGATGTCGATTTCCTGCGCGCCGGCCGAGGCCAGCGTGCCCGCCGCAGCCAGCACAGCCGCCACGATACTGATGCCAATGAGTCGTACCAGGGTCTTCATCGTGCTCCAATCTCTAAAGCCGTAAGGGTTTGCCTGAGGAGTTATCGGCGGACCCCGCAGTCCCTGACGTTGATGCGCTGAGATGAGGGGCGTGCACCTTACGGCGAGATCAGGTCATACGTTCGACAACATGCGGCTACCCTGTTAGACTCGCTTCCATGGCAGGCGTCGCAGCGGTCGAGCGGATAGAGGCGGCCCCCTCGAAGCGCCGCCGCTGGCGAGGGCGCCCCCGCCCCATCGCCCTACCGCCAGGCGACTGGCCGGACCTCATCGGACGGCTGTTGGCCATGCGCGGCTTCACATCAGAGGACGACGCGCGCGCGTTCCTCCATCCGCCCGGCCCCTCACCCGACCCGCTCGCCCTCCCCGGCATGTCCATGGCTATCGAGCGCCTGGCGCTCGCCTCCCGTCGGGGCGAGACCGTCGCCGTCTTCGGCGACTTCGACGTCGACGGCGTCACCTCCGTCGCCCAGTTCACGCAGGCGCTGCTGGCCCTCGGTGCGCGGCCGCTGCCCTACGTCCCCGACCGCTTCCGCGAGGGGTACGGGCTCAACATCCCGGCGATCGAGCAACTTCACGCCCAGGGAGCCGCGGTGCTGGTAACCGCCGACTGCGGCACCAGCTCCGTCGCCGAAGTGGCACGCGCCCGCGAGCTGGGAATGGACGTGCTGATCTTCGACCACCACACGGTGCCGCCCGAGTTGCCGCCCGCGACCGCGCTGGTGAACCCGAGGCTCCAGGATCACGTCCCCGGCGGCCTGCTGGAGCTGGCGACGGCCGGGCTCGCGTTCCACGCCGCCGCCGCGCTGCACGACGCCCTCGGTCGCCAGTTCGACGCGGACGCCTACATCGACGCGGCGGCGCTGGGCACCGTCTGCGACATGGCGCCCCTGACCGAGGAGAACCGCCGCATCGTGCAGCTCGGCCTGCCAGTCCTCGCCCGCACCCGCCGGCCCGGCCTTCGCGCCCTCATGGCCGTCTCGGGCGTGACGCCCGCCGCGGTGGACGCCGAGGACATCGGCTACCGGCTGGGCCCCCGCATCAACGCCGCCGGCCGCATCCAGCACGCGGACCTGGCGCTGGAGCTGCTCCTCACGCAGGACGAAGACCGCGCACAGGAGCTGGCCGCGCGCCTCGACGAGCTGAACCGCGAGCGCCAGCAAGCCACCGAGCGCGCAGTTGCCCTCGCCGTCGAGCTGCTCGAGGGCGCCGAGTTGCCGCCGCTGATCATGGTGGGGCACCCGGAGTTCCCCGCGGGCATCGTGGGCCTCGTCGCCTCGAAGCTCGTGACGCTCTACGGCCGCCCCGCCGTCGTCTACGAGCAGGGCCCCGAGACCAGCCGCGCGAGCTGCCGCAGCATCGATGCGTTCCACATCACCGACGCCCTGCGCACCTGCGCCCCTTTGTTCGTGCGCTTCGGCGGGCACCGCCAGGCTGCCGGCTTTACGGCCGAGAACGCCCGCCTCGGCGAGATCCGCGAATGTCTCGTCGAGCGGGCCGCGCGCGAGCTGGCCGGAGCCGAGCTGGTTCCCGTCGTCGAGATCGACGCACAGCTGCCGCTCCGCGAGCTGCGCGGCGACGAGATCCGCTGGCTGGCCCGGCTGGCGCCGTTCGGCGTGGGCAACCCCGAGCCGGCGTTCCTCGCTCGCGACGTCACCGTCGTCGAGACGCGCCTCGTCGGCAACGGCGAGAAGCACCTGCGCCTCAAGCTGCGCGACGGCGGCCTCACCTGGACAGCGATCGCCTTCGACATGGGCGACACGGCCTGTTCTCCCGGCGACCGCATCGACGTGGTCTACTCGCTGAGCGCCGGCGGCTTCGACAACGCGCTGGAACTTCGCGTCGAGGACTTCCGCCCCGCGGGGATCTAGCCGTTCAACCCATCAATTCTTTGTCTGATCGAGTAGGTCTTCCGCGCGGCGCACCCACCCGGTCATGCCGATCTCCCGGAACTGCCCCAGCGCCGCTTCGAGCAACGGCCGCGCGAGCGCCGCGTCACCATCGCCGTTGCGCCGGACGTACATCAGGCCTTCGTCGTAGTCGACGATCGCCCGCAGCGGCCGGGCGCCCTGCTCTTCGAGGACCGTACGTGCCTTCGCGAACCAGTCGCGAGCCTCGTCGAAGCGGCCGCTGAGAGCGCACAGCAGGGCCATCGCGCGCCGCCCGTCGAACATGGGGTACCGGAAGTCCGGCGCGATCACCTTCTCCCGCAGATTGCGTTCGATCACGTCGAGATGGTCGGTGCGCTGCAGTGCCCACAGCGCATGAGCGGCGTCAGACAAAATACGGACGTTGTTGGGGTCCCAGCCGGGGATGCGGTCGATCCGGCGCGCGAGGGCGTCGAGGACGGCCAGCGCCTCGTCCACGTTGCCGGCCTCGGCAAAGATGCGGGCCCCGCCTGCCTCGATGGTGGAGCGCGCCCACTGGAACTCCGGCTGGCTCCCGGCGAGCAGCCCCCGGACGAGCACAACCGACTCCTCCGCCACAGCCTCGCGCGCCAGGCGTAGCTCGTCGAGCGCCGCCACCACCTGCTGCGCGGGGATAGACTGCGCCCCCAGCAGCGGATCTCCCGCGAGCCTTCCCGCCAGTTCCAGCGAGCGATCATATGCTACCTTCGCGGCGTCCAGATCGCCGAGGGCATTGTGACAACGGGCGAGCATGCCGTAGCTGCCGGCGCTCATCGCGATGCGCCCGGACGCCTCATTCTCCGCCGCCGACTGCGCGAACAGCTTCCGGGCGCGTCGAAACTCACCGGCCTGCCAGCCCAGCGGGAACGCAATGTTGAAGTCACCGCGATGGTCAGCAGCTTCAAAGGCGGCACCTGCGCCGTCCAAGAGCGTTGTGTTCGCTTCGGCTTCCCGCAGCACCTGTTCGCGGCTGTGGTTGAAGAACGTGGGACGCTCACCCGGTTGGAGGTTGCCGATGACGTTCACGAACTCATCGTATTCGGGCGTATCCAGCGGCATGTTCGACCCGGCGCTCTCCGGATTGGCCGCCTCACGTCGCTGGACGTCGAGATACACCAGCCGGGACCATGTGGCGTCATGCTCCCTGGCGTACGGCAACCCGGCCCCCGCGAGGCTCCAGGCGCCTCGGAGCGAACCGGCACTGAACAGCTCGTCCGCCGCGTCGGCCAGGAAGTCGGCGGCGGCCGCTTCTCCTTCGCTCGTGGCGATGGCGGCGCCCGCCTCAATGGCAGCGGCCACCGACTCGTCGAAGCGCAGCGTCCACGCGAGCGCGACGGCGTACCGGGCGAGAAGGCGCGGCCGCCGCGAATCGCCCTCCGGCAGCAGGTCGAGTGCGATGCGGAGGAACTGCGCCGCCTCGTCGTACGCGTAGGCGCCTTCCGCGCGCCCTACAGCCAGCAACGCGTGCTCTACCCCCTGTTCCGCGCCGGGGATCGCCGCGCTGCGGTGGTACTGGTACGCCAGCTCCGCCCCGTGCGCGGCCTGCCGTTCTGGCGTGTACGTCTTCACCCGCTCCTCCATGACCTCCGCGATCCGCCGGTGCAGTCGTACCTGCCGCGAGGGGTTCAGCTCGCCGTACAGCGTGTGCCGGATGAGCGCGTGCATGAAGTCGTAGTGCTCCGCGTCGCTCCCAGGCCGTAGCAGCTGCGACGCCAGCGCCTCGTCGATGGCGTCCAGCGCGGCGTCTTCGTCGATGCCGGCGACGGCGGCGACCGTCTGGAAGCGGAACCCCCCGTTGAACCCCGAGGCGGCGCTGAGCAGCCGGTTCGCCCCGTCGGACAGCCGGGAGAGCCGGCGTGTGATCACCTGCCGCACGCCCTCAGGGATGCCCAGCTCCGCGATCGAGGTGGCGCGACTCGTCCACCGCCCCTCCTCGCGGTAGAGCTTGCCCTCCTCGACGAGGTGCGCCAGCACCTCGCGGATGAAGAACGGGTTGCCGTCGGTCTCGTCGCTGATGGCCTGCACCAGCGCGGGGTTCACGTCTTGCTCGGCGAGCGTGGAGAGCAGCGACCCCACCTCCTCCTGCGAAAGCCCCTTCAGCACCACCCGGTCGTACTCCGCCTCGCGGCGAAGCGCCCCCAGCGCATCGGCTAGGGGATGCTGGCGGTCCAGCTCCACGTCCCGATAGGCGCCGATGACCAGCAGCCGGTGCTTCGGTGCGAAGCGCGCGACGTGGCGCAGCATGGCGATCGTCCCCCGGTCCGCCCAGTGCACGTCATCGAGCACCAGCACGACCGGCGCACGCGCCGCGAGCGCGATGAGGAACTGCGAGACGGCGTCGAGCAGGCGGAAGCGCTCCTCGTCCGGCTGGAGGGGAGCGGGGTCGGGCACGTCGGGCAGGCGGTCACGGACGGCCGACGCGAGCCGCGCGATCGGAGGGGCGCCGTGACCCAGGTCGGCGCGCAGCTCGTCAGCGTCTGCGTGGCGGGCGTACTCCTCGATCGCCTCCGCGAACGGGCCGTACGGCGGCGCCCACTCGCCCTCGAAGCAACGCCCCCAGAGCACGGTCGCGCCCCCGTCGCGGGCGGCGTCGGCGAACTCCTGCGCCGTGCGCGTCTTGCCGATGCCCGGCTCGCCTACCAGCATCGCCAGCCCGCCGCGCCCTGTGCGCGCTTCGTCGAGCTTCTGCCGCAGCTTCGTCGACTCGGCGACGCGTCCCACGAACGGTGTGCGCGCGACGATCGCGTTCGCCTCGTCGCGCTCGTACACCACCTCCGACGTAGCGACCGGCGCCTCGATGCCCTTGAGCGCCAGACTGCCGAGATCGTTGAAGGCAAAGGCGTGCCGTCCCGCGAGCAGGCCCGCCACGAGCGAGCTGCACAGGATCTGGCCGCCTTGCGCGTGGTCGCACAGCCGCTTGGCCACCACGACCGGCGTCCCGAAGTAGTCCGTCTCGTCGCGGAGCGCGTCGCCCACGTTCAGCCCCACCCGTACGTCGAGACGCTCGGCCGAGGCCCGCTGCGAGGCCTGCTGCACCGCGATCGCGCAGCGCACCGCGTCGGCGGCGGAGCCGAACGCGACCATCAGGCCGTCGCCCAGCCACTTGACCTCCTGCCCTCCGTTGGCGGCGACCGCGTCTCGGAGCAGCCGGTGATGTGCGCCGAAGATGCGCTGCGCCTGCTCGTCACCGGCGCGCTGCAGCAGCTCGGTCGAGTTCACCAGGTCGGTGAACAGGATGGTGGTGGTGGCTGCGCGCGGTTCATCTGCTGGCATGGTGAGCAGATAGTACCCCGCTCGGCCCGCCGCGCGCGATCAGGCCAGCTCCGCCGTCCCCGCCTTCTCCAGCTCGAACGCGTGGTGGAGGGCCCGCACGGCGTCGGCGACGCTCGCCTCGGGGATGATGCAGGTGATCCGAATCTCGCTTGTCGAGATGATTTCGATGTTGATGCCGGCGTCCGACAGCGTGCGGAACATCCGCGCCGCGTAGCCGGGCGCGCTCTGGATCCCCGTCCCCACGATGCTGACCTTCCCCATCCGCTCGTCCGCGACCACGTCCTTTGCCCCGATGCTTGCCGCCACGTCCCGGACGTGCGGGAGCGCCCGCGTCAGGTCCCCCTTCGCCAGCGTGAAGGTCACGTCCGTCAGCGCCTCTTCGCTCGCGTTTTGCACGATGGTGTCGACGGAGAGATGCGCCTCCGCCAGCGGCTCGAAGATCTCCGCCGCCACCCCCGGCCGGTCCGGCACCCCCCGGATCGTGATCTTCGCGACGTCGTTGTCGTGCGCGATGCCGCGTACCCGGTTGAACGCTTCCATGTCGATGCCTCCGTGAATGAGGGTGCCCGGCTCCTCCGAGAAGCTGGAGGCGACCAGGATGGGGATGTCGTAGACCGAGCCCAGCTCGACGGCCCGTGGCGCCATCACCTTCGCGCCCTTGCTCGCCAGCTCCAGCATCTCCTCGTACGTCACGTCCCGCAGCTTGCGCGCCTCCGGCACCACGCGCGGGTCGGCAGTGTACACGCCCGCCACGTCGGTGTAGATCTCGCACACCGCTTCCAGCGCCGCCGCGAACGCGACGGCCGTCGTGTCCGATCCGCCGCGGCCGATCGTCGCGACGTCCAGGTCTTCCGTGTGTCCCTGGAAACCGGCGACGATCACCACCCGCCCGTGCTCGACTTCCTTCCGCACGCGCTTCGGCTCGATCGCGAGGATGCGCGCTTTCCCGTGCACGCTGTCCGTGCGCATGCCCGCCTGCCCGCCCGACAGGCTGATCGCGTCCACCCCGATCGCGTGCAGCGCCATCACCAGCAGGGCGCTCGACTGCGTCTCGCCGGTGCTTACCAGCACGTCCAGCTCTCGGGGTTCAGGGTGATCCGTGATCTGCTGCGCCAGCGCGATCAGCTCGTCCGTCGTGTCGCCCATGGCCGAGACCACGGCGACCACCCGGTCGCCCTGCGCGACGCGGCGCTTGATGCGGCCGGCGACGTTCTTGATCCGCTCGGCGTTCGCCACGGACGAGCCGCCGTACTTCTGGACGACGAGGGGCATGCGACCTCAGATAGAAAACGCCGGCGGCGTCCATGCCGGCCGGCGGGGTAACGCCAGGCGTGTGGAGTCACGCACCGACGCGTCGGCATTCTAGCGGATCGCTCCACCCGCCGCCTCCGGCGCCCGCCCCTGCGCGGTGCTAGGCTGCGGCGTGCCCTACGAACGCTACTTCGAGGCTGTCGACTACCTGCAGCGCCGTCTCTGGCATGAGCTGCCCATCGTGCCCGTCGAGCGCGCCCTGCAGGCGCGCGTCAAGCGCCTGCTCGAGAGCTTCGGCGACCCCCACCGCCACTTCCCGGTCGTGCACGTCGGGGGGAGCGCCGGCAAAGGCTCCACCTCCGCCATCGCCGCCTCCGTCCTGCAGGCCGCCGGCCTCCGGACGGGGCTCTACTCGAAGCCCCACCTCCAGACCTTCATCGAGCGCGCCTCCGTCGACGGCACGCTGATCGCGCCTCACCGCTTCGCGGAGCTGGTGCTGGGGCTGGAGCCCCTCGTCCGCCAGATGCACCTGGAGGTGCTCGACGGCGTCGGCTTCGGCCGCCCGGCGCTCGTCGAAGCTGCCTTCGCCGTCGCCATGCGCCACTTCGCCGACGAAGCCTGCGATGCCGCTGTCGTGGAGGTGGGGCTGGGCGGCCGCACCGACTACACCCACGTCCTCGACCAGAAGGCGGCGACGGTGCTCACGAACGTCGACTTCGAGCACCGCGAGCGCCTCGGCTGGTCGATCCCGTCGATCGCCCGCGAGAAGGCGGCCATCATCGCTGGCGGCGAGACGGTCGTCACCGCCGCCACCCGCCGCGAGGCTCTCGACGTCATCCAGGAGCGCTGCCGCGACGCCGGGTCGCCCCTCTGGCGCCTCGGCCGGGAGCTGCGCCTGAAGCTGCGCTGCGCCGGCCGCGAGGGCACCGTCTTTGACCTGCGCACGCCCCTCTGCTCGTTCCGGGAGCTGCGCCTGCCCCTCGCCGGCGAGCATCAGGCGGCGAACGCCGCGCTCGCCGTTGCCGCCGCGCTCGCCTTCGGCGAGGCCACTGGGCGCCACATCGAGCACGAACACGTCCGCGACGGCCTGGCGCGCATGCGCATCAGCGGGCGGCTGGAAGTGATGCAGGAGCATCCCCGCGTCCTCCTCGACTGCGCCCACAACCCGCTGGAGGCGCGGCACCTGGCGCGGGCGCTGCGGGACCACGAGCTGCCCCCCGGCGTCCGCCTGCACCTCGTCGCCGGCATCCTCGCCGACAAGGAGCAGCAGGCGATGGTGCGGGCGCTGGCCGGCGTGGCCACGAGCGTCATCGTCACCCAGCCGCCCCTGGAGGAGCGCATCGGCGACCCGCAGCGGATGCTGCGGCTCTTCGCCGGCGCCCTCGGCGAAGCAAACGTGGCCTTCGAGGCGTCCCCGCACGCTGCGCTCGAACGGGCCCTCGCCGCCGCCGCCCCGGAGGATGTCGTCTGCGTCACCGGCTCCATCTTCCTCGTCGGTGCCCTGCGCGCGCGCTGGGTGCCTGAGCGCCGCATCCTCGACCGCCGCTCCGCGATGCTCTGAGGGCGCCGCCGCAAGCCAGCCGCCCCTACAGCTTCACGCTCGGACGTCCCATACTGGGTTCGGCCGGCTCTTAGCGGCCCCGCGACTGAAAGGAGCACGACATGGACTTCTTCGAGGTGATCCGCACCCAGCGCGCCATGCGCCGCCTCCTCCCCGACCCCGTCTCCGACGACGAGATCTGGCAGCTCCTCGACGCCGCCATCCGCGCCCCCAGCGGCGGCAACCGCCAGCCCTGGAACTTCCTCGTCGTCCGCGACCCCGCCCTCAAGGAGAAGATCGGCGTCTGGTATCTCGACGCCTGGCAGCGCATGTACGGCCCCGCCGCCAACGCCATGCAGGCCGACCCCGCCATGGCCCGCACCTTCCGCTCCGCCGACCACCTCGCCCGCCACCTCGCCGAGGCCCCCGTCCTCATCATCGCCACCATCCGCAAGGAGATGCCCGTCACCGCCTACCCCACCCTCGGCGCCTCCGTCTACCCCGCCGTCCAGAACCTCATGCTCGCCGCCCGCGCCCTCGGCCTCGGCACCACCCTCACCACCCTCCACAAACTCCACGAGGGCGAGGTGAAGGAGCTGCTCGGCATCCCCGATGATGTCGAGACCATGGCCCTCATCCCCGTCGGCCGCCCGAAGGGCAAGTTCGCCGAGGCAGCCCGCCTCCCCGTCGAGAAGGTCACCTACTGGGATCATTGGGGCGCGACGAAACAGCGATAGCGCCCGGCTGCGCCCGAGCGTCCAGAGGAGAACGTAGCGGCGTAGCTTCAGCTGCGCCCGGCCCCGGCTGACCGACTGACAGACCGACAGACTGACCGGCTCCCGATGCTTGACCTCCGATCACACTCTTAACGGACGTGACGCCAACCCCCGCCCGCCGCCAGCTTCGCGGCGCCCCCCGCCATGTCAACGAGTCTGCTTGACACGTTTATGTCTCGGTGTTACGTTCGATTCTGCTTTCTCCGCCAAAGCAGCGGGGCCCGGTACGGGGGTGGCCGCCGGAACCCGTCCAAGTTGAGCCTTGCATCGGGGGATTTCGCCCACTGGACGAGGGACGCGCGTAGCGCGCCCGGTGCATCGTTGTCGGCCGGATTCGGGGGGACGCCCGTGCAGCCCAGGGAGCGACCGCCCGTGACCGACCGCAACGTTGCGGTCGGTCTTGCGTTGTAGGGGACGAGTAGATCCGGAAGGAGACGGCAGACACGGATGGCCCCGCCGCCCGCATTCCGCGGGCAAGCGTACAGCAGGCGGACGGGACCGGCGGCAACAGGAGCAGGGCGCTCCTCTCGCGCGGCTCATCGTAACGCGCGCCGGTGACGCACTCAAAGCGTCACCGCGCACGCACCTTCGATGCTCTTCCCCGCACCCTGAGCGCCCGACAGACATCCCGCCTGTTGCCAGATAAGGAGGTGACGCAGGGAACGTCTGTCACACCCACACGGGCACACCCTTCGCCGCGGGGCGAAGGTCAACCAGCCAATCCATCAGTTGAAGGTTTCAGGAGGGTTCAGTTGTTGAGTATCGTCCTTTCAGCAGTCCGGTTCGCCCCGGCCATCAAGGATTACCTGTTCTCCCGAATGGGTGAGCGGGGCCAGGACCTCGTCGAGTACGCCGTCCTCGTCGGCGGCATCGGCCTCATCCTCGCATTCGTCCTCTTCGCGTCCGACATCGACGGCGCGGCCCAGCAGTTCGCTGACCAGGTTGGCGCCTGCGTGAGCTTCGAGCAGAACGGCGGAGAATGCGAACTCGACCTCTAGGTCGAGACCAGGAGGGTCTAGTTTGTTGAGCATCGCTTGTTCCGCAGTCCGGTCGGCTCCGACCATCAAGGACTACCTGTTCGCCCGCGCGGGTGAGCGGGGCCAGGATCTCGTCGAGTATGCCGTCCTCGTTGGCGGCATCGGCCTCATCGTCGCGTTCGCCCTCTTCACGGGCGACATTGGCGGGGCGGCCTGGCAGTTCGCCGATCAGCTCGGCGCCTGCGTCAGCTTCGAGCAGAACGGCGGCCAGTGCGAGCTCGACCTCTAGTCGAGACGGCGGCAGGGAGGGGTGGCCGCCTGCCACCCCTCCCTCACATTCCCCGCGGGGCGGACAGAGCATGAAGACAGAACTCGTTCGGCGTAGTGAGCAAGGTCAGGATCTGGTGGAGTATGCCGTCCTGTTCGGCTGGATCGGGATCGCCGCGTTCATGACGCTGACGCTCAACTCCACGATCTCCGACGCCATGACATCGTTCACGCAGACCGTGATTGGCTGCGTGTCCTTCGGGGCCCAGGGCAGTGAATGTGCAATGGACCTATAGCCACGAAATTACTCGACAGGCGAAACATGAGAACGTTACACATCCGGCGGCACGAGAGGGGGCAGGGACTCGTCGAGTTCGCTGTCATCTTCCCCCTGTTCATCCTCCTCCTGTTCGCCATGGTCGATGGTGGCATCGTGATGGGACGCTACAACAACGTCACCAACGCGGCCAAGGAGGGCGCGCGCTATGCCGCCGTACAGACCGGAAATGACGACACCGCAAAATCGAGAATCGTCGACTTGGTGAAGAACCACGCCCACGGGGCCCTGGACAGCGACCTTACGACCACTTGCGGCAACTTCTACGCCGCCTCCGCCGACAATGCTATCTGCGTGCAGTGGCTCGAGGGCCCGGACGGACAGGACCCGGGCGAGGTCGGCTCTTACGTCCGCGTTGCCATCCGGCACCGGCAGGACCTCATGCTCAGGATCCTCCCCGCCCTTGGTGGGCTGGGCACTTGGGAGATCGAAGGCTGCGCGCTCCAGCGCGTCGAGCGGCCCATCGACGTTGATGGCGACGAAGACGACGTCGACGAAGGATGCGATGACTTTGACGCACTCTGAGAGCGGCAGCCGCCCGCCGCGCGGAAGGCGGTCAGAGCACGGTCAGACGATCGTGCTCTTTGTCGCGTTCTTCTCCATTATGCTCCTGCTCGCCGGCTTCGCCATCGACCAGGGCAACTGGCTCAACCACCGCCGCGATGCCCAGAAGGACGCAGACAGCGCCGCCCGCATCGGCGCCGCGTACCTCGTGACGGCGCTCGAAGACCACAGCATCAGCGGGGCAGAGAGCACCAACGCGACCAACCACATCAAGGCCGGTATTGACCGCAACACCGGGCCCGGGTCGCTCGCCGGCGTCACCATTAACGCCGCTACCTGCCCCACGTCCGAAAGCGGCAACATCCAGAACGTCGCGTCCGTCGAAGTGGTCGCGCACCGCCCGGCGGGAGGTCTCTTCACCGCGCTCTTCAACATTGATGACACGTCCGCTCAGAATATCGGCGCCCGGGCCACCACATGCGCGGGCACCGCGCAGACCCTGCACGCGCAGAGCATCGAAGGCATCCCGCTGGCCCTTGTGCGCCCGTCTTCTACCTTGCTAGGTCAGACTGGCTCTAACCAGTATGCATGCCCACAATCAACGTGCCCCCGGCAGAAGGACTGCTTCGAGAACAGCGCCACCGGCGGCCTCATCCTCGGTCGGGAGTGCGTGATCATGTGGTCCGAGGAGGACGACGAGGACTTCGGCGGCCCCCGCAGCCTCTTCCGGGCCGACCCGGACGACGATGACGAGTGTGAAGACGGCAACAGCGGCCGGAGCGAGATCGAAGACGGCATCGAGGACGGTATCGAGTTCATCTGCACCGTCGTACCGGGCAGTTCCTGCGGCAGCGGCGTCGCCTACTGCGTCAATGACTACAACAACGATATGTACGACGACGCCATCAGCGCCTTCGAGGAGCGACTGGACCGTGATGATGACTGCTCCGGTGACAGCAGTCGGAACATCAGGTTCCGGGCGACCTTTTCCTTTGCGTCGGGAGAGTCGATCCCCAGCGGCAACGTGCCGGAGGGCATGGGAGGCTCCAGCAGCTCCAACAGCGAGGTCTACGCTCGGCAGGAATGTGACACGCCTCGAACCGTCCTGATGCCGGTCGTCATGGACGACAACGGCAGCGGCCGACAGCGCGTGCTCGGCTTCGTCCTGGTCTACATTACCGGCTGCTTCCGCCGCGATTTGAGCCTGTCGAACAGCAACTCGCTGAGTAATAACAACGGGCTGTGCAACGTTGATGAGGATGACGAGGACATGGAGGTGCGCGGTGTCCCCATCCGTGTGTTCCTGAGCGAGGAAGACTCGATTGGCGGGCTCTGCCCCCTGCGGGTCACGACGAATACGCCGGGTACCAATACACCGTGCGTCACGTCGTTTTCAGGTAGCAGCTTTATCACCCTGAACGGGGCAGTCACGATCCAGACCACCAGGTAAAGGACGGGAGAACAATGGCACGAACGCTGGCACAACAGAACCCGGAACGCGCGAACCGGCTCATCTTCCTCGGCGCGCTCCTCCTCGCCGCCATCGCGGCGGTCCTCGTCTTCGTCGCCCTGGGCAACTTCGGTGATGACGGAGGCGGCGGCACGCTCACCGGCGACGTCGACGTCGTCGTCGCCTCGCACGGCCTCCCGGCGGGGACGAAGATCAGCGCCAGCGACCTCGAGCTCGCCACGTTCCCCAGCCAGAACGTCATCGACGGCGCCCTTACCAACCGCGACGAGCTGACGGGCTTCACCACCCTCTACCCCATGGCCAAGGGCGACCAGTTCGCCCTCAGCAAGCTCGTGGAGGGTGAGCCCGACGCGCAGGCCGGCCTGGCCTACAGCATCCCCGCGAACTACCGCGCCATCGCCATCAGCGTCGATGCCGATAAGATCGTCGGCGGCCACCTGCGCGTCGGCGACCGCGTCGACGTCATCGCCGTCTACGATGTGAACTCCGCGGAAGGCGGCAGCACCAGCGCCGCCCGCGTCCTCATGCAGGACATTGAGGTCCTGGCCGTCGCCGACACCGCGCCGGAGGCCATCACCCGCTTCGACGAGGACGGCAAGCTCATCGTTCCCGAGGACGGCGGCGAGGCCCGCTCGCTGCTGCCGAGTGAGGAAGACCCCAACCCCGACGCCGACACCATCACGCTCGCCGTCGAGTCGAACCTCACCGCCACGCTCGCGCTGGCGGCGGAGTCCGGGACGATCTATGTCGCGCTGCGCCCGAAGGGCGCCACCGACGGCGTCGACAGCGAGCCGGTGTCGCAGCTGCAATAGGGGCAAGAGAGAACGTAAGGAAGCAAGGACCCACGGAGGACAAGTGGCCAAGACACCGTCAGCCCTGATCGTAGACACAGACATTCAGGCGCGCTTCGAAGCCAAGCAGATCGTGAAGGCCTCCGGCCTGACGATCGCCGGCGAATGCGGCTTCGGGATGGAGGCGGTGTCACTGGCGTCCGAGGTGCGCCCGGACATCGTGCTCGTCGGCGTCGGCGAGCCCATGGAGCGTCCGCTCCAGACCGTCGAATCGCTCCAGAGCCTGCTCCCCGAAACGCCCATCATCGTCTACTCCGACTCCAAGGAGATCGAGACGATCCGCAAGGCCATGATGGCCGGCGCCCGGGACTTCCTGACCAAACCGTTCAAGCCGGAGACCATGCGGGCCTCCGCCGTGGCCGCGCTGGAGTCGGAGGAGAAGAAGAAGCTGCGCCAGCTGGGGCAGATCCCCACCGCCCCCACCGCCGGCACCGTGGTCACCATCTTCGGCGCCAAGGGCGGCATCGGCAAGTCCACCGTCGCCACCAACCTCGCCGTCGCCCTGGCCCGCATGGAGCGCTCCTCCGTCTGCATCATCGACCTGGACAACGGCTTCGGCGACATCGCCGGCATGCTCGATGTCCGCCCCGAACGCACCCTCTCCGACATGGTGCGCGATATCGACAGCATCGAGCGCGAGGACATCCCACGTTACATGACGCGCCACGAGCTGACCGAGCTGGACATCCTGGCCGGCCCCACAGTCCTCGACTGGCGCAAGATCTCGCCGGACCAGGTCCGCGCCGTGATCGAGCTGCTCGCCAAGAACTACGACACGGTGCTTCTCGACACCTGCGGCTCCCTGAACGAGCTGGCCGAGATGGCCGTCGAAGTGGCCACCATCGTCCTCTGGATCACCACCACCGAGTTCGCCAGCGTGAAGGACTCGCTGGAGGCCATGCGCGCCCTGAAGATGCTCTCCTACTCCCAGGAGCGCGTGCGCATCGTCATGAACGCCATCTCCCCGGACGACGGCGTTCGCCCGGCCGTCGTGCAGGACGCCCTCCAGCGTGATGTGTTCTGGAACATCCCGTACGACAAGAAGGTGCGACAGGGCACGCACCTGGGCCAGCCCATCGTCATTACGGCGCCGCAGTCCGTCGCCGCCAAGAGCATCAATGACCTGGCGACCGTCATCGCCGGCGGGCGGCTCGACCAGCGCAGGATTCTCGGCGGGTTCAAGTGGCGGCCCGGCACCCAGGCAGCCGTCGCGGAGGGTGGATAGATCATGGCAATCGAAACAAAGTACGACTTCAGCCGCGCTCAGCTCGACGACTCCCAGAGCGAGAACGAGTGGTTCGAGGCGGTCCACGCCATCCACCAGCGCATGCTGCAAGAAATAGACATGAACGCCATCGAGAAGCTCAGCACCGAGCGCGCGCGAGAGGCCGTGACGGTCGCCGCGCGCCAGCTGGTGACCCAGACCTACCCCTCCCTTCTCGGAGACGACCGCGAGCGCGTGATCAAGCGCGTCATCGACGAAGCCATCGGCTACGGGCCGATCGAGCCCCTGATCGACGATGACTCCGTGTCTGAGGTGATGGTGAACGCCCCCGAAGAGATCTACTTCGAGCGCGACGGCATCATCTACCTCTCGCCGCTGCGCTTCAAGGACAACTCCCACATCATGCGCGTGGTGGAGCGCATCATCGCTCCCCTCGGCCGCCGCGTCGACGAATCGTCGCCCTACGTGGACGCCCGCCTGCCCGATGGCTCGCGCGTGAACATCGTCATCCCGCCCCTCGTCCCGCGCAGCCCGACGATGACCATCCGCAAATTCCGCCGCGAGAAGTTCAAGGTCGCGGACCTGATCACCAACGGCACACTCACCGAGCAGATCTCGGAGTTCATGCGCGCCTGCGTGCGGCAGCGCCTCAACATCGCGATCTCCGGCGGGACGGGCACCGGCAAGACCACGCTGCTTAATGCGCTGTCAGGGTTCATCCCCAACAGCGAGCGGATCATCTCCATCGAGGACCCGATCGAGATGAAGCTGCAGCAGACACACTCGGTCGCCATGGAAGCCCGCCCACCCAACATCGAGGGCAAAAACGAGGTCACCCAGCGAGACCTGGTGCGCAACGCCCTCCGTATGCGCCCTGACCGCATCATCGTCGGCGAAGTCCGCGGTGCCGAGGCCTTTGACATGCTTCAGGCCATGAACACCGGCCACGAGGGCTCGCTGACCACCGTCCACGCCAACTCGCCCCGGGACGCCCTCATCCGCATCGAGAACATGGTGATGATGGCGGGCTTCGAACTGCCCGTCCGCGCCATCCGCGAACAGATCGCGGCTGCGCTGCACCTTCTCATCCACATCGCCCGATTCTCGGACGGACGGCGCCGCGTGATCAACATCACCGAGGTCACCGGCCGCGAAGGAGATACGCTGACGACACAGGACATCTTCGCCTTCCGCCAGGAGGGACTGGACCCCGATGGCCGCGTGCTGGGCGACCTCGAGCCAACCGGCATCGTCCCCAGCTTCGCCGATGACTTCGCCCGATCCGGCTTCCCCCTGGAACTCATGCTCATGCCTGGCATGGCCGCCACGGGAGGTCGCCGATGATCGAGCTGATTGCCGCCGTCGCCGCCGGTCTCGCCGTCGGACTCTTCGCGCTTTTCGTCATCCGGCTCATCTCTCTTCGCCCGGAGGACTACCGTATCCGCCGCCTCCGCGAGCGCCCGCAGGTGGTCCGCCGCGACCTCTCCTCAGAGGAGGTCATGCGCAAGGACTCCTCGCGCTTGCCGTTCCTGCGCGGTCTGCTCACCAACAGCGCCTGGGCGCAGCGCACGGAACTGCAGATCGAACAGGCGGGCCTCCATCTCCGGGTCGGCGAGTACCTGATCGGCCGGCTGGGCTTCACGCTCGCCGCGTTCGTCGTCGTCGCCCTCGCCTATCGCAGCACCCCGGGCACCATCGTGGCCCTCGCCTGCGCGGGCGTGGCCTTCGTCATCCCCGCCATCTGGCTGAAGGCTCTGCGCCAGCGGCGCATGGACCGCATCGCGAAGCAACTGCCCGAGGCCGTGACGCTCATGGCCAACTCCCTCCGTGCGGGGTTCGCCTTCCAGCACGGCGTCGACATGGTCGCGCAGCAGATGGAAGCCCCGATCAGCGACGAGTTCACGCGCCTCATGGTCGACTTGAACCTCGGCGCCTCGGTCGAGGAGGGGTTGCAGGGCCTCATGGCCCGCGCTGACTCCGATGACATGAACCTCGTCGTGACTGCCATCCTCATCCAGCGTTCCAGCGGTGGCAATCTCGCTGAGATTCTGGACATCGTGGGCGAGACCATGCGCGAACGCGAGCGCCTCACCGGCGAGGTCCGCACCATGACCGCACAGCAGCGCTTCTCCGGCATGGTGCTGTCCATCTGGCCCCTCGCCCTGCTCGCCTTCTTCTCACTGATCAACTGGGACCAGACGTCCCTGCTCTTCACCACGAACGTCGGCCTGCTGCTGCTCGGAGTCATGGCGGTTGGCCAGGTGCTTGGATTTGTGACCATCCGCCGGATTCTGGACATCGATATCTAGGGGATAGCTCATGGACGCTCTCGTCGCAGTTTCCGTCTTCGCATCGCTGGCCCTGTTTGGGCTCTGGTACGTGCGCAGCAAGAACCTCATGGAGGACCGGGTGCGCGCCCTCACCGCCCAGCGGCGCGCCCTCGCCGAACGCGAGGACCCCTTCTCGCAACGCGTGATGTTCCCGGCGGTGCACGGCTTCACCACCCGGCTGGTCAACCTGCTGCCGACGGCCCTCATCAGCCGTGCGCGCCAGTGGCTCCTCATCTCCAACAGCACCATGAGCCTCGGCACCTTCATGGCCATCGTGCTCGTGACGACGACCGCCCTGCCCGTCGCTGCCTTCGCTATGATCTGGGGCAGCAGCGACGGTTCGCCCTCCGGGCGCGCCCTACTGCTGGTGCCGGCCATCGCTGTTGCGGGCTTTCTCGGCCCGATGATGCTCCTCCGGCGCCGCGCCAAGAATCGCCAGACCAAGTTCTGGAAGGCCCTCCCGGATGCCATGGACCTGCTCACCACCTGCGTGGAAGCCGGCCTGAGCCTGGACTTCGCCTTTCAGCGCGTGGCCGAGCGCCATGAGGGCCCCGTGGGCGTCGAGATCAGCCGCATGCTGCGCGACAAGGCCCTCGGCCAGACCCGCCGCGAGGCCCTGACCACCATGGCTGACCGCATAGACCTGACCGACGTCACGGTGTTCGTCAACTCGGTCATCCAGGCGGAGACGCTGGGCACCAGCATCGGTCAGGTGCTCCGCGTCCAGTCGCGACAGCTCCGCATCCGCCGCCGGCAGCGCGCTGAACAGGCGGCGCGGCAGGCCGCACCTAAGATGGTCTTTCCGCTCGTCTTCTTCGTCATGCCTTCGCTGTTCATCGTCATCCTTGGGCCCGTCATCATCAGCGCCCTCGAATCAATCAGCGGCATCTGATGTGAGCGACGACGCGCTGGCATCGCAGGCGCCGCGACAGGTTGATCCGTACAGGACTCTCGAGCTTCACCCGAAGGCTTCGAGAGAGCTTGTCACGCTGGCCTACTGGGCCCTCGTTGCGCACGCACGCGGTCAGGCGCACGGTGAGAAACGCATCGAGGACCTCAACGCCGCGTACGAGTTCCTGACCGACGAGGCGCGTCGCCGCGCTTACAACGCCCGGACCGGACTCCCCATGCCCGGCGCTCCCGTCCTTCAGCTCGAACGCCGCCACACTGGCCTTCTGGGCACCAGGACGCAGCTCCGCCTGAATGCCGTCGCTGACCACTACCACTTGCTGCGAGTGGATCCCGAGGCTTCGGACGCCGTCATCTACGCTGCCTACGACACGCTCGTCCGAAGGAACCCCGAGGGCTCGGCCGAGGCCGCGATGGTCCGCCAGCTGCTGGATGAGGCCCGCCGCGTCCTCCTGAATCCGCAGCTGCGCGCCCGCTACGACGCTTCGCGCGGATCCGGCCCAGCCCCGAACACAGGCGTCCCGTCCCCCAAGCAACCGGTGCCCGCGCCGCCCGTGGCCACGCCCTCACAGCCGCAGCCGTACCGCAACGGTTCCGCGCCTGCCGCTGGCCCCCCGTCTCGCAAGCGGCAACACACAAACGGCGTCGCGGCCGTATCGGCCAACGGCCATCGGGCCAACGACCGGAGCCACGCGCCGAAGGGGAAAGTGGCGATCATTGCCGCGGAGGGTGAGCGGTTGCTGTCGCTCCGGACGGACGAGGTGCTGGACCTCGGGGCGAATGAAAACACCCGGGCGGCACCCCCGGCGCCCGCGGCGAAGCCCGCCTCCGCCGGGCCGCCGGACGCCGCCCTGATTACGCTCGCCGGTCCCCACGCCGGCGAGAAGATCGCGCTCGGCCTCGATCCTGTGGCGATTGGCCCGGGACGGAACGCGCGCATCGTTGTGCCCTCCGCCGAATCGAGGGCAGGCTCGGAATACGCTCGAGTCTGGAGGCGCGGCGATCGCGTTTTCCTGCGCCAGGCAGGCCAGAACGGCGTCAAGATCAACGGCCAACCGCTCGCTCTGCCCCTGGTGATCCTCGATGACGGCGACGAGATCGGGATCGCCGGCCAGGTGCTCCGATTCCAGATCGGCGCTGAGTCCGGCATCTCCCCGATGCCCCCGAACCCTTGAGGGGTCGATACTCCCCTGACCGGACTCTTGAAATGGTAACCCGCGAAGGCATATCATCAGCATATGGGCGGCTGGCTGCGAAAGGCGCGAGAGCATTGGAACGTCCTTCTGGCGTTCGCCCTCGCCTGGACGGCCATCGCGATCCATCTGGGCCCCGGCTACTACTTCCTCCTCCTCTACGTGCTCGGATGTGTGTACATCGTCCGCACAGCCCTCAAGCGGTGACCACCCGCCGGCGCCTTCCGCACGGGCCATCGGTGACGTCGTGGACAAGCGGCTGAAGCGCTTCTCGATACGGAATCCCGATCGCGGGACGGTTCTGGCCACCCGTGCCCGGCTCGCATCGTCCTACGTCGCCCGCTTCCTGGGCTTGATGGGAAGGCGAGGCATCGAGGACGGCGGCGGCATCCTGTTGGCACCCAGCAGTTCCATCCACTCGTTCTTCATGCGCTTTCGCTTTGATGCGCTCTACCTGGACCGCGAGGGCCGCGTCGTAAAGGCCGTCTCCGCGATGCGCCCGTGGCGCCTCTCGTTCGGCGGGCGCGGCGCGCACGATACGCTCGAGCTGCCGGCAGGCGTGATCGAACGCACGGGCACCCAGCCCGGCGACCAACTTTCCTTCGAAGATCCCATGGAGACGTAGTGGCGGGGCCCGGCCCGCTCGAATCACATCGTGAGGTCGTCGGATCACCGGCGTGCGGCTAAGCCTGCTCCCGGATGTGCCCGGTGGCTTTGCCGGTACGCTACGCCGCGATGTCCTGCGAGATGGGGACGTCGACCTGCGCCAGCAAGTCCTCGGCTGTCTCGCCGCTCGCCGGGTACGCCGAAACGGAGAGCGACACGGTAGGCGCGGTTACCTCCGGGAAGCGCTGCGCCACCATGTTGAGCACCACATCGCGCAGGCGCTCGGCCGAAACCTTCGTGCCCTCGAGCGACGTGTCCGTGTGGAGCACCGCATAGCCTCCCCGATACGCCCCCAGGACGTCCGAGTCGCGCACCGTGGCCGCCAGCTGGCTGCCCATCCGGCGCAGCAGGTGGTCCGTGAAGAAGTCCCCGAACCGCTCGCGGATTGCATCCTCGTTTTCGATCCGGAGCACCGCCAGCCCAAGCTCCCGGCTGTAGCGATGCGCGCGGCTCATCTCGCGGCGCAACTCCGCCAGCAGGAAGTTCTCGTCGGGGACCCACAACCGCGCGTCCACAGAGTGCAGTCGCCGCGCTTCCTCACGCTGCCGAAGCTGGTTGATCGCCACCGCCGCATGACTCACCAGGATCCCCGCGATCGGCTCCGTCAGCGGCGAAGGCATCGCGATGAACATGCCGACGCCCAGCAGTTCGCGATTGAACGTCACCGGCGCGACGAAGACACGCTCCCCCGCGAGGCTGGGGGTACGACCCGGGAAGACGTCCGCAATCTCGAACTCGACCGGGCGTCCCTGCGCTTCCGCGCGGGCGAATGCCGCTGCGGCGGCGTCGTTGCTTCCCAGCGCCTCGAGGCCCAGCTCCTCCCAGAGCGCTCGTGCCGTGGCCGGTCGCGTGCCGGCGCTTTTCGACGCACGATAGGCCCCGGCCTCGTCGGCGACCGCGAGCGCGGTGAGTGCGGCGCCCAGCACCTTCTCCCCCAGGAACTCGAAGCGGCCCGCAAGCCACGGCAGATCCGGCGAGGCGTGCAGCGAGGCCAGGTTCTCGGCCAGATAGATCAGCCGCCCGTCGGTGCCGTCCCCGAATCCCATCTGCGCTTCATGCGGTTGCATCTCGCAGGAAGTATCGGCGGGGGATGCGGGGTGCCCGTGCGGGAAAACCCGTAGGGAGAGGTTACAGTCGCTCCGCACCCGCCGACACGGTCGCCGGGTGCTTGCCGAAGTGGTCGGTGATGTAGTGGTCCGCGCGGATCGCCGCCGTCGCGCCATCCCCTGCGGCCGACACGACCTGACGCGCCGAGTTCACCCGGATGTCACCGGCGGCGAAGAGACCGGGCACCTCCGTCTCCATCCACTCGTTCACGTAGATGTGGCCGCCCTCGTCCATCCGCAGCGTTCCCCGCAGGTAGGCGGTGTTCGGCGTCAGGCCGATGAAGACGAACACCGCTCCCACGTCGAGCGTCGAAACCTCGCCCGTGACCACGTTGCGTACTCGCACCCCGGTCACCGCGTCGCCCCCCAGGACCTCCTCGACCACTGTGTTCCAGACGAACTCCATCTTCGGCTGGGCGAAGGCGCGCTCCTGCAGAATGGCGCTTGCCCGCAGCTGGTCGCGCCGGTGGATCATGTAAAGCTTGCTGGCGTAGCGGGCCACGAACAACCCCTCGTCCATCGCCGCGTCCCCTCCGCCCACTACCGCCACCACCTGGTCCTTGAAGAAGGCCGCGTCGCAGGTGGCGCAGTAGGAGACACCGTAACCCGTGAGCCGCTCCTCTCCGGGCACGTCCAGCCGGACGTAGTCCGCCCCGCTCGAGAGGATCACCGCCTTCGCGACGTATTCATCCCCGTCGGTCGTCCGCAGGACGTGGCGGCCGTCCTCCTGGGCGATCGCCGAGACGTCGCCGTAAGCGGTCTCCATCCCGTACTTCTCCGCCTGCTGGTGCATCGCCTGCGCCAGATCGAAGCCGTTGATGTTGTCGAAGCCCGGGTAGTTCTCCACCGCCGCCGTCAACGCGATCTGCCCGCCCGCCCCCTTCCGCTCGATGAGCAGCGTGGTGCGCCGGGCGCGCGCGGCGTACAGCCCCGCGGCGAGACCCGCCGGGCCTCCCCCCACGATGATGATCTCGTATTCCTTCCGGGCTTCTGTCATGGCGTCGGTGGCTCTTGGCCTTGGCTAGCTCGACGGCTGAAGGACCGTGTCGAGGCGCTTCTTGAGGTCACTCTTCGGCCGGAACCCGATGATCTGCCCCACCGGCTCCCCGCTCTTGAACACCAGCAGCGTCGGGATGCTGCGGATGCCGTACTTGGTTGCGGTCTGGATGTTGTCGTCGGTGTTGAGTTTGACGAACTTTACCTTGCCGTCGTACTCCGTCGACAGTTCCTCGACCACCGGCGCCACCATGCGGCAGGGTCCGCACCAGGGCGCCCAGAAGTCGACCAGCACCGGCGTCGCGGCCTTCAGGACCTCGTTTTCGAAGTTGGCGTCGGTGACCTCGTAGGGCTTGGCCATGTCTCTCCACACTCTCCCTGGTTGTGCCCGGCCAGGATTGCCCGGGCGGTTTGACAGCGTTCCTGCCCACACCGTACGATACCCCTGAGGGGTATGTCAAGCTGTACATTGTACAGCGCCCCCACCGAGGAGTCATGGCTTCCACAACGCTCGAAGAGGACATCGCCACCCGCCTCCGTCGCATCGAAGGCCAGGTCCGCGGCCTTCTCAAGATGCTTGAGGAGGGGCGTGAGTGCGAGGAACTGCTGACCCAGACCATGGCCGTCCGCAGCGCCTTGGACCAGGCTGGCGCCCGCATCATGGAGCACCACCTGGATCGCTGCCTCCTCGCCGGCTTCCGCTGCGACGAGGATCAACTCCGCTCCCTCCGCGAGGCGCTGAAACTCTGGACGCGCTTCGGCCAGCCCGCCCCGGCCATGGCCATCCCCTACGAAGCAGAGAACTAGCGTCGTCCGTTCGTTCGGTCCTGCGTAAGACCTTATCCCCTCCCCTCTCCGCGACGGAGAGGGTGGCCGAAGGCCGGGAGAGGTTCGGGTGGGCCGCGGCAAATTGCGAACTCACCGACCGGCAACTGACAGGCTGACAGACCGAAGACTGACCGACTGAAAGACTGACCAACTGCCCCCGCCCCCACAGACTTCAGATGTTCCGCCGACGATCAGTGCGGGGGAGCAGAAGGGGTCAGGGGTGATGCGGACGTACGGTCATGACGTGCGCCATGCGCGCACGCTCTCCCTTGTCTTCGGCGACGCCGTCGAGATCTTGCGACAGGACATCGGCGAGTACGCGTTCATCGGCTTCGTCGGCGCGTTTCCGGCGTGCATCGCGGCGCTGGTGCTGCGCCTCGCCGGCGGGCCCGTCGCCGTCGCACTGATCGCGCCCATAGTGCTGCTCTTCGCGGCTCTGACGATGGCCACCGCCGCCGAGGCGTTCCGCCGCGTCGTCGAGAATCTCGAACCCGACGCCGCGCTCTCGTTCGGGCGGATCCTCCCGCTGGCGGCGACCGTGCTGCGGCCGTGGGTCCCGTTGACCACGACGCTTGGTATCGGGACGGGCGCCCTGACCCTCTACGGCGAGGACGTTCCATCGCTGGTTGTAGCGTGCATCGCGCTGGCGCTCATCGCGGTGAGCGGCTTCTACGCCTTGCCGCGCAGCTTCGTCTGCGCGGCGCTTGTGACGCAGCGCGCCACGTCGCGCGAGGCCGAGGCCGGGAGCGCTGCGCTGGTGCGCGGGGCGCCGGGCAAGATCGCCCGCGGATGGGCGATCGCCCTGGCGCCCTCGATGTTCGTGGCCATGCTGGCGATCGTCTCCGGAATGGGGCCGATCGCGATCGCCCTCGCGGCGCTCGTCTTCGTCGGCTCCACGCCGGTGGTTGCCGTCATGATGTCGCTGCTCTTCTTCGATGCGCTGGCACGCAGCGAGCCCGTCCAGAGGCGGACGGTCGTGGCGGCTGGGAGAGGGGACCCGGCGGGGACGGTGCGGCGGAGGGTCTAGCTGGGGGGTCGGCGGGATCCGCGCCGGCGGCGGATGTCGGCCACCCGTAGGCGGATGAGCGCCCGCTGCAGCGCCGCTGACGTCGTCGCCAGGTCCTCGATGCTCTCGCGGCGCTCCAACGCCAGCCGCGCCCGCTCCCGTGCCGCCTCCGCCCGCTCCACGTCGATCTCGTCGGCGCGCTCGGCGGCGTCTGCCAGCACGATCACCCGGTCGCGCAGCACTTCGAAGAAGCCGCCCGTCACGGCGAACGCGATCTCGTCGGACGCCCTCTTCAGCACCAGCTCGCCCGGCTGCAACATCGTCATGAAGGCGGCGTGCTGGGGCAGCACCGCGAACTCCCCCTCCACCCCCGGGGCGATGACCTCGTCGACGCCGTCCTCCTGCAGGACGCGCTTCTCGACGGTGATGATCTCGACCGACAGCGGCATCTCGCCTAGCCCTCGCGCTGCATCTGCTCGGCCTTCTCCATGGCCTGCTCGATCGTCCCCACGTTCACGAACGCCTGCTCCGGCAGCGCGTCGTGCTTGCCCTCGATGATCTCCCTGAAGCTGCGAACGCTGTCCTTGAGCGACACGTACTGTCCCGGGATGCCCGTGAACACCTCGCCCATGTACATCGCCTGCCCCAGGAACCGCTCGATGCGCCGCGCCCGCGACACCGTCTGCTTGTCCTCGTCGGACAGCTCCTCCACCCCCAGGATGGCGATGATGTCCTGCAGATCCTTGTAACGCTGCAACACTCGCTGCACACCGCGCGCCACGTTGAAGTGCTCCTCCCCCACGATGTTCGGGTCGAGGATGCGCGACGTGGACGTCAGCGGGTCCATCGCCGGGTAGATCGCCTTCTCGAAGATGCCGCGATCCAGCGCCACGACCGCGTCGAGGTGCCCGAACGTCGTCGCTACGCCCGGGTCGGTGTAGTCGTCCGCCGGCACGTAGATCGCCTGGAACGATGTGATCGACCCCTTCTTGGTGGTCGTGATCCGCTCCTCCAGCTCGCCCATCTCCGTCGCCAGCGTTGGCTGGTACCCCACCGCCGAGGGCATCCGCCCCAGCAGCGCCGAGACCTCCATCCCCGCCAGCGTGTAGCGGTAGATGTTGTCGATGAACAGCAGCACGTCCTGCCCGGACTCGTCGCGGAAGTACTCCGCCATCGTCAGACCCGAGAGCGCCACCCGCAGCCGCACCCCCGGCGGCTCGTTCATCTGCCCGAAGACCAGCACGGTCTTGTCGAGCACGCCCGACTCCTCCATCTCCACCCAGAGGTCGTTGCCCTCGCGCGAGCGCTCGCCCACGCCGGTGAAGACCGAGATGCCGCTGTGCTCAGCCGCGATGTTGCGGATCAGCTCCTTGATCAGCACCGTCTTTCCCACGCCGGCGCCGCCGAACAGCCCCACCTTCCCGCCGCGCACCAGCGGCGCGATGAGGTCGACGACCTTGATGCCGGTCTCCAGCACCTGCACCTGCGTTTCCTGCTCCTCGAACGTCGGCGGCTTGCGGTGGATCGACGACGTCTTCTCGGCGTTGACCGGCCCGCGCCCGTCCAGCGGCTGGCCCAGCACGTTGAACAGGCGCCCCAGCGTCGCCGGCCCCACCGGCACGGAGATCGGCCGCCCCGTGTCGATCGCCTCCGCCCCGCGGCGCAGCCCGTCCGTCGAATTCATCGCCAGGCAGCGCACCCAGTTGTTCCCTAGGTGCTGCTCCACCTCCGCGACGATCATCTGACCGTCGCTGTTGATCTCCACCGCGTTGTACAGCTCGGGCAGGTCGCCGGTGGGGAACTCCACGTCCACCACCGTCCCGATCACCTGTGAAACCCGGCCCTTCGCACCCGCTGCCGTCACCATTCTTCGCCTCCGTCGTTCCTCGCTGGAGCCTGGCCCCGCGTTACGCTCTCACCACTGACCACTCACCACCAGACCGGCTACGTCATCGCCTCCACGCCGCCGACGATGTCCAGCAGCTCCTTCGTGATCTGCTCCTGGCGCGCCTTGTTGTAGATCAGCGTCAACGTCTCGATCATGTCGTTCGCCGCTTCCGTAGCGTTGCGCATGGCGACCATGCGCGCGGACAGCTCGCTCGCCTCGTTCTCCAGGACCGCCTCGTACACCGTCATCTCCACGTACCGGGGCAGCAGCTCCGCGAACACCCCCGCCGCGCTCGGCTCGTAGATGTAGTCGACGTCTTCGACGGTCCGGTCGCGGATCTCCTCCGGCTCGATGGGCAGCAGCTGCCGGACGGTCGGCGTCTGCACCGCCGTGTTCACGAAGCGCGGCCAGAGCAGGAACACCCGGTCCGCCCGCCCCTCCAGGTACTCCTCCATGACGATCCGCGCCATCGACAGCGTGTCCAGCTGCTCCGGGTAGTCCGGCAGGGTGAACTCCGCCAGCAGCCGCTGCCCCGTCCGCACGATGAAGTCGCGGCCCTTCCGCCCCACCGTCACGAACGTCACCGGCGCCTCCTGCTCCAGCGCGAACGCCGCCGCCCGCCGGTTCATGTTCGAAGGGAGCCCGCCGGCCAGGCCGCGGTTCGGTCCCATGTACAGGATCAGGGTGTTGTTCGCGGGCCGCACCGTCAGGAACGGGTGCGCCTCTTCGTCGCCGCCCCGCTGTTTCGCCAGGTCACCGAGGATCTCCAGCATCTTGTCGGCGTAGGGGCGTGCCTGCAGCGCGCGCGACTGAGAGCGCCGCATCTTCGAGCCGGCGACCAGCTCCATCGCCCGCGTCACCTTCGCGATCGAGGTAACGGAGCGGACGCGCCTGCGGATCTGTCGTACGGATGCCATCTGTTACGACCGTCGTCCCCACCAGCGGCCAGTCACCAGCGACCAGGCGACCAGATCAGTAGGGGACGGTGTCCTTGAACTCCTTCACCGCCGCGCCCAGTTTCTGCTCGATCTCCGGCGTAAGCTCCCGCTTCTCCATGATCTCCCGGCTCAGCTCCGGCTTGTTCGACTCCATGAACTTGTGGAACGCCGCCTCGAACGCCTGCACCTTGTCGACGGCGACGTCGTCCAGGTGACCGTTGTTCAGCGCCCAGAAGATCTCCACCTGCTCCGCCATCGACAGCGGCTGGTACTGCGGCTGCTTCAGGACCTCCTGCGAGCGCTGGCCCCGCTCCAGCTGGCGCCGCGTCGCCGCGTCCAGGTCGCTGGTACCGAACTGCGCAAACGCCTGCAGCTCCCGGTACTGCGCCATGCTGATGCGCATCGTCCCCGCCACCTGCTTCATCGCCTTCCGCTGCGCCGCCGTCCCCACGCGCGACACCGAAATGCCGGCGTTGATCGCCGGCCGGATGCCCGCGTTGAACAGGTCGTTCTCCAGGAACAGCTGCCCGTCCGTAATCGAGATTACGTTCGTGGGGATGTACGCCGAAACGTCGTTCGCCTGCGTCTCGATGATCGGCAGCGCCGTGATGGAGCCGCCGCCGTTCGCTTCGTTCAGCTTCGCCGAGCGCTCCAGCAGCCGGCTGTGCAGGTAGAACACGTCGCCGGGGTACGCCTCCCGGCCCGGCGGCCGCCGCAACAGTAGCGACAACTGCCGATAGGCCCAGGCGTGTTTCGAGAGGTCGTCGTAGACGATCAGCACGTCCTTGCCCTGCTCCATCCACTCCTCGGCGATGGCGCAGCCCGCGTACGGCGCCAGGTACTGCAGCGCCGCCGACTCCGACGCCGTCGCGGAGACCATGACCGTGTGTTCCAGCGCTCCGAACTTCTCCAGCGTGCCCATCGTCTGCGCCATCTTCGCGGCCTTCTGCCCGATCCCGACGTAGATGCAGATAAGGTCGCCGCCTTTCTGGTTGATGATGGCGTCGATGGCGATCGCCGACTTCCCCGTCCCCCGGTCGCCGATGATCAACTCCCGCTGCCCGCGCCCGATCGGCACCATCCCGTCGATGGCCTTGATGCCCGTCTGCACCGGCGTGTCCACCGACTTGCGCGTCGTCACGTCCGGCGCGATGCGCTCTACCGGACGGGTCTTCGTCGTCGCCAGCGGCCCCCGCCCGTCGATCGGCTCCCCTAGCGCGTCCACCACCCGGCCCAGCAGCGCGTCGCCCACCGGCACTTCCACGATGCGGCCCGTGGCGCGCACCTCGTCGCCTTCTTTGATCCCGTCGTACGCGCCCAGCACCATGATGCCGACGCTGTCCTCCTCCAGGTTCAGCGTCAGCCCCATCACGCCGTTCGCGAACTGCACCAGCTCGCTCGCCGCCACGTTCGAGAGCCCGTGCACCCGCGCGATGCCGTCCCCCGCCTCCACGACGGTCCCCACGTTCACCGCCGACACCTCGGCGCCGAACTGCTGGATCTGCTGTTTGATGATGCTGGTGATCTCTTCGGACCGGATCGCCATCTCTACCTCCGGGTCGTCTCGTTATCCTTCGCGCTAGCGCGCGACGCCTTCGAGCGTCCGCTTCAGCGCCAGCAGCCGTGTGCGTGTGCTCCCGTCGATCAGCTGGTCCCCGATGCGCGCGATGACCCCGCCGATGATCGACTCGTCCACGAGCGGCGTCACTTCCACCTGCTTGCCCGTCATCGAGGAGAGCCGCTCCTCCACCGCCCGCCGCTCGTCGTCGGTCAGCGGCACAGCCGTCGTGACCACCGCGTGCGCGACACCCCGGTGCGCATCGACCATCTCCCCGAAGATCCGCGCGATGACCGGCGCCAGCGTGATCTTCCCCCGGTCCAGGAGCAGCAGCGCCAGGTTCAGCGCCTGCGGGGCGGCCTGCCCGCTGAGCGCGGCTTCGAGCAGCCGCCGTTTCTCCTCCCGCGGGATGCGGCCGCTGACCAGCACCGCCGCCACCTCTCCGTCGCTGACGAGGGTGGCGAGTGTCGCCAGGTCGTCGCTCCACTGGCCGAACGCGTCCGACTCGAGCGCCAGCTCGAAGACGGCTTCGGCGTAGCGGCGCGCGGAAGACTCCTTTACGGCCACTAGTTCTTCTCCCGGAAGCTCGACTCCGCGAGCGCCTCGTCGATCAGCCGGCGATGCGCCCCCCGGTCGAGGGATTGGTTGATCACCTTCTCCGCGGCGTCGATCGCCAGTCCGGCGAACTCCTTCCGCAGCTCCGCGATGGCGCTGTCCCGCTCCAGCTGGATCTCGTTGCGGGCGCGCGCCAGCGTTGCTTCGGCGTCGGCCTGCGCCTGCGCGCGGGCGTCCTGCTGGATACGTGCTCCGATCTCCTGCGCCTGCGCCACCAGCGCCTGCCCTTCGCGGTGCGCCTGCTGGATCTGCTCCTGCAGCTTCCGCTCCGACTCCGCCGCCTGCGCCTTCGCCGTTTCGGCCGCGTTCAGACTCTCGGCGATGCGCTCGCGGCGCTCGTCCAACATGCGGGTGAGCGGCCCCCACGCCACGATGCGCAGCACCACCAGCAGAATGGTGAAGTTCACCAGCTGCGCGACGAGCACCGGCAGGTTGATGCCGAGGTCGGCGATACCGAGGATCATCTGATCATCTCCTCAGGGAGAGTCATGCGCCCGGGACGTACCCGTCGCTAGAACACGAATCCGATCATCACCGCCACGACCAGCGCGTAGATCGCGACCGCCTCGGCGAACGCGATCCCCAGGATCATGTTGGTCTGGATGACCGGCTGCGCCTCCGGGTTGCGCCCCAGCGCCTCCATGGCCTTGCCGGTGAGCATGCCGATGGCGATCGCCGGCCCGGCGCCCCCCACGCCGATCGCCACACCGGCGCCGACGTACTTCAGGCCCACGTCCGTGAATTCGAGCAGCGGGACGAGCATTGCCAGGTCCACTTGTGATTCCTCCTACCTCGCCCGCTACGGCGGGCATCTCTCGCGTCGTACAGCCCCCGTCCGCGGGGGATCCTCCTCAGATCAGTGCGCTGCCTGCAGGGCGGGTTGCGCGTCGTTGTGCGCCTCTTCGTGGTCGTCGTCGTGCCCCTCGTGCGCTGCCACTGCCAGCACGCCGAACACGAGCGTCAGCATCGCGAACACAAAGGCCTGGATCAAGCCGACGAACACCTCTAGGGCGTAGAACGGCAGCGCCACCAGGAACGGCGAAAGAAACGTCATCACCAGCAGCAGGATCTCCCCCGCCAGCATGTTGCCGAAGAGCCGGAAGGTGAAGCTGATCAGCCGCGCGATTTCGGCGATGAACTCGAGCAATCCCACCACGAAGCCGATCGGGCTACTGATGTTGAAGAACTTCCCAAAGTAGCGGAACAGCCCCAGCGTCGATATCCCCCAGAACTCGATGAAGATCATCGCCATGATGGCGATGGACAGCGGCGAGTTGATGTCCGTGTTCATGCTGCGGAAAAACGGGATGAGGATGCCTACCTGCTTGCCGGCCTCATCGAGCTGCGCATAGGCCGCCTCGATGTTCGGCGCGTCGATGCCCTCCTCTTCATGCAGCGCTTCCAGGATCGCGGCTTCCTGTGCGTGCTCGACGCACTCGCCTTTCTCCTGCTTCAGCCCGGAGGTGTCCTCGCCCGCCGCCTTCGCCTCGGTGATCTCGTCGTCGAAAGCGGCGCAGGTCGCCGGGTCCACCTCAAACTCGATCTCCTTCTGGTTGGGCATGATCAGCCCGATCCCGCCCGCGTCCTTGAAGATCACCGCTTCCTTGTGGAACTCCTCCGCGTCCACCTTCTCAATCGTCCCGATGGCGTTGAAGAACGGCAGCAGCGCCATCCAGTTGGCGATCCAGATGAACGCAAAGATCGTCATCACCACAGGGAAGAACCGGCGCCCGTGCTTCTCGCCGGCCGTGTTGATGCAGACGGTGTACAGCGCCTCCACCACCGCTTCGGCGGCGTTCTGCAGTCCGCTCGGAATGAGCGAGAGCTTCCGCGTCGCCCGGTAGCCCAGGAAGAGCAGCACCAGCACCACGAAGATCGACGTGACGTACGTGTTGACCAGTGGGAAGGGGCCGATGTCCGCGATCGTCTCCGCCTTGATCTCGATGATCGGCTTGGGCCCCCGGAAGAACACGAAGCCGACGCCGATCAGGACGAACGTGCCCAGGACGAGCGCGATGGTCCGGGGATTCCTCAAGGGGCGTCCTTCTTCTTTGGCACCGGGTTGTCCCGTTCCCACTTCTGGACCGCGGCGATGGTATCCATCAGCATTCGATACCCGCCGTAGAACGCCGTGACCAGCCCCAGCGCCAGCCCTGAGAGCGTCAGGATGCGGCCCGTGCCGAGGGCCTCATCCAGGAAGTACCCGCCGATGGTCCCGCCGGCGATGCAGACCGCCACGTACGAGCCCAGTCCCAGGAGTTGCACTGCCGGGGTCAGGCGCTGCACGGCCCTGCCTCCCGCGTCCCTTTCGGACTTTGAGAATCCTATCACAAGCGGCTTGGGACGATCAACGTGAAATTTTGCACGAACGGGCGGCGCCTTCCCGTCCGGCACCGGCGAAGTATGCTGCGTTCCGCTTTGTGGGACAAGAGGATCACAGGCCCGCGGCCCTGCGGTGTGGTTGGGGCCCGTGGCGCCGCCCCGACGATCGTCGTGGAGCAAGATGGACAAGTATCGAATCCTGACCGACGCGGATGTGACTCGATGGCTCCCCATGCCGGACGCCATCGCGGCGGTCGAGGGTGCCCTGCTGGCAAAGGAGCACTGGTCGCGCCGCCCAGATTCGATCTGCGCACGGGCTCAGGGGCCCTCGTCTTTACCGCCGGGGCCCTGACCGACGGCTCGCTTGCTCACGGCTTCCGCGTCTACGGCGTGTTCCCGAACGCCCCCTCGGACGACCAGCTCGTCGCCGTCTACGACGGGTCGGACGGGAGGCTCCGCGGCATCGTGATCGGAGGCCTCCTGGGCGAGATGCGAACAGGCGCCACTGGCGGCGTCGCCGTCAAGTACCTGTCCCGGCCGGACGCATCGGGCGTAGCGCTGATCGGCGGCGGCTCCCAGGCCCGCACCCAGCTCGAAGCCATCGCCTGCGTGCGAGATGTCCGGACGGTCCGCGTCTGCAGCCGGACGAAGAGCAGCCGCCGGGCCTTCGCGACGGACATGGCCAAGCGGCTGTCCCTTGCGATCGAGCCCGTGGACGGCGCGGAGGCGGCGATGCGCGACGCCGACATCGTGGTCTGCGCGACGTCGAGCAGGCAGCCGGTGCTCGAAGCGAGCTGGATCCTTCCGGGAGCGCACGTCTCGACGATCGGCCCGAAGCTGCGCGATGCGCACGAACTTCCGCTCGCCGTCGCCGAAGCGAGCGCGTTCATCGCCACCGATTCGCCCGCACAGGCGGAGGCCTACGATCCGCCCTTCTTCCTCGCCGGCACGCCGCACATGGACCGAATGGTCGACCTCGCGGACGTCGTGAGTGGCCGCGTCAGCGTCCCTGGGGCGGTCGGCGGACGCACGCTCTTCTGCTCAGTGGGGCTGGCCGGGACAGAGGTCGCGGTCGCCGATGTGTTACTGCGACGAGCAGCAAGCCGCTAGGGAGGGGGAGGCTATCAGCACCGCTGACCCCTTCAACTCCGGCAGCTCCCAGTGACTAACAACCAGTCACCAGCGACCAGCTGCTAGCTCTTCCGCTTGTCGAAGTCGTCCAGGTCGAGGCTCTCGATGAAGTCCTTGAACGGACCCATCCGCTCCAGTTCCTCGGGGTCGACGGGCTTCGTGCCGTCGATGCGCTCCACCGTCTCGCCATCGCGGTCCAGCATCACGCCCGCCTTGTCCAGCACGGTCTCATTGGCAAAGATCGGCACCTTCACCCGCACCGCCAGGGCGATGGCATCGCTCGGGCGCGAGTCGATCTCCAGCGAATGACCGTTCACGTCCAGCACGATGCGGGCGTAGAACGTGTCGTTCGTGAGGTCGTTCACGATGATGTGGTTGACCTGCGCTCCCAGCGTGTCGATCACCGACCGGAGGAGGTCGTGCGTCAGGGGCCGGGCGACCGCCACATCCTGTAGCTGGACGGCGATGGCGTCGGCCTCAGCCGGGCCGATCCAGATCGGCAGGTAGCGGTCGGACGACTTCTCCCGGAGGATGACCACCCGCTGGTAGTTCATCAGGCTTACCCTGATGCTTTCGATGGTCATCTCGATCAAAGCCAGCCAACCCTCCAACCCCAACGGGATCCAGTCTAGTCACGCCCCAGTTTCGGTGTCAACGAATCAGAACCCGCCCCCTCACAGCCCCGTGACACCCGACGACGATGCTGGAGGCGGCCTCACCCCCACCGACCACTTAGCTTCGAAGTAGATACTGAACCCTGCGATCGTCGCCAACACGGCCGCGATCGCGAACAGCACCGGACTTACACCGAAGATATCGGCCACTGATCCCGCCACGATAAGAGGCAGGATCCCGACGGCGTTCGCCAGCACCACCTGGGAGGCGAACACCCGCCCCCGCATCTCCACCGGCGCCCGCTCGTGCAGGACCGTCTGTGCGGGGGCATTGACCCACGAATACGCCAGCCCTAGGGGCCCCGCGAAGGCTGCGGTGAGCAAGACCAGGATGGAGAGCCCGCCCGCCCGCTCCTCCGCGAAGGGGTTGAGGTCCTCCGTCCGCTCAAGCAGCGCCGCGATGATGTCCACCGACGCCAGCGCGATCACGAAGAGCGTCATCCCGCACAACCCCGCGATCACCGTCCGGTTCTTCCCCAGCCGGGTGACCATGAACGGCAGGAAGCGCAACCCCACGATCGCCCCCACCCCCACCGGCGCGAAGATCGTCACCGCCTTGTCCGGCGAGATCTCCAGGACCGCCTGCATGTAGCGCGGCACGATCACCGCGAACAACAGCACCAGGGAGCTGCCCGTCGCATAGTGGATCAGCGCCAGCGTCGCCACCGGGTCCTTCGCAAGCGTCCGCAGCGTGTGGGCGTAGTCGCCTGCGGCGTCGCGGAACTGGCGCATCTTCGGCCACTTCCGCTCGGGGGATCCGTCGTCGTCTTCGATCGGCGGCATCAGCCATGCGCAGACCACCGCCACCCCGAACATCACCGACGCGATGGCGAACACCCACATTGCGCCCAGCGTCGGGAGCAGCAACGGCGCCAGGAAGATCATCCCCGCCAGCTGCGACCCCGTGACCGCCATGCTGAACATGCTGTTCGCCGCGATGAGCTGGTCGCGCGGCACCACCGACGGCACGGTCACAGCGTCCGCCGTCCCGAACACCTGGCTCGCCGTCGCGAAGAACACGCTGATCAGCAGCAGCGCCGTTACGTGGTCACGGGCGAACAGGAAGCAGAGCGCCAGCCCCAGCCGCGCCACGTTCGTGTAGATCAGCAGCAGCCGCTTGCTCCAGAGGTCCACCAGTACGCCCGAGAACACCCCGAACAGCACCGACGGCACCACGAACGACAGCACCAAGATCGACGTCACCGTCGAGCCCTTCGTCAGCGACGTCACCAGCACCAGAAGGGTGAACAGAATGGCGTTCTGGGCCGACTGTGAGATGAACTGCGCCAGCCACAGCAGCAGAAAGCTGCGATTCGTGAGCACCGGGCGCGGCCGGATCGGCGGCGGCAGCCGGTAGATGGCGGGGATCGGTCGCATCTACGCGGTACTCCTCCCCGGCATGGCCAGGTTTCGCGCGGCGTAGAACAGCGCCAGCACCCCGCACGTGATGGCGACCAGGACGAACACCGGCGACACGCCGATGACGTCCGCCAGCAGGCCCGTGAGCAGCACCGGCGGAATCGATGCCAGATTCGTCAGCACCGTGTGCGCCGCGAAGATCCGGCCCTGCATCTCCCGCGGCACCCGCTCATTCACGATCGAACGCCCCACCACGTTCACGAACGTGAAGGCGAACGCCAGCTCCGCCGCCAGCACCGTCGTCACCATGATGCGCGCCGAGCCCTCGCCGAACGGGCCCGGGTCGAACATCCCCAGCAGGTTCCAGCGCTCCAACATGTCGCCCATCGCCGGCACGAAGCCCAGGAGCAGCACCCCCGCGACCAGCGCCGCGAACGACCCGCCGATGCTCTTCCACGGCGAGACCCGGCCCGACACCTCCCGCACGAAGCGCAGTGCCAGCCAGATCCCCAGCGCCGCCGGCGCCACCACAAAGATCGCGTTCTCCAGCCCGATGTCCAGCACCTTCGTCGTGAACCGCGGCAGCAGCGTCGCCACCACCAGCCCCGTCGTGCTAGCCAGCACTGTGATCACCATCGCGATGTAGGCGACGGAGTCAAGCGTCAGCCGGTGCCACGCCTCCGCGAAGCGCTCGCGGCTCTCCTCGAACGAGATCACCGCCCCGCTCATCTTCCCGCCCAGCCCCTCCAGCAGTAGGAAGTTGAACGCCGCCGCCAGGAACATCGCCGCGCAGACGATGGCCAGCGCCTCCGGGCCCACCGTCTTCAGGAACACCGCTGGCAGGATCATCAGCCCCGCCACCTGCGAGATCAGCGAGCCCAGGTTGTTCAGAGAGTTCGCCGACGTCAGCTCGTCCCCCTCCACCACCGCCGGCAGTGCCGCCGCCTCCGCCGGCCCCGAGAACTGCGACCCCACGGCGAAGACCACGGCGATCACGTAGATCAGCACCAGGTTGTCCGTCGAGATCGCGAGCAGGAGGCACAGTCCTGCCCGCACGGCATTGGTCGCCGCCAGCACGACGCCCTTCGGCATGCGGTCCACCATCACGCCCGAGATCGTGCCAAGCAGCGCCGACGGCGCGATGTACGCCACCACGAAGAGGCTGCTCGCGAAGCTCTTCCCGGTGTCCCGCACCACCAGGATCAGCATCGTGTAGACCATGGCGTTGACCGGCGTGCTCGACAGCAGGCGCGCCACCCACAGTCGCCGGTACGCTTCGTTCTCGAACAGCGTGCGCTCGCCGACCAGTGCGGAAAGCCGCAGCATCGCCGTCCGCGTGTCCGCCATCAGTCGCGCTCCAGCGCGATGCGCACCTGCTCCGGGTCCGGCTCCGGCCCGCGGCTCACGAACGTCTTCAGCCGCTTCTCCAGCACCCGCCGCTCCAGCAGCACGCGGTGGCCGCACATCTTGCACTTCAGCCCGATGTCCGCCCCCAGCCGCACCACCTCCCACTCGAAGCCGCCGCAGGGGTGCGGCTTGCGCAGCCGTACCACGTCCTCCATGCGGAAATCGATGATCTCCGCCATGGTCAACCCTTCGTCGCCGAGAGCGCCGCCGCGCGCACGCGGTTGATCTCGTCCCGCAGCCGCAGCGCCTCCCGCCGCGCCGCCGCCGCGAAGTCCGCCCCCTTCGATGCGTAAATCACCGCCCGCGACGCGTTGATCACCAGCCCAGCGCCCCTCGCGTCCAGCCCTGCCTGCACGGACTCCTCCAGCGCGCCCGCCTGCGCCCCCACCCCCGGCACCAGGAACGGCAGCCCCGGGCACAGCTCGCGCAGCCGGCGCATCTCTGCTGGATACGTCGCCCCCACCACCAGCCCCACGTTGCCGTGCCGGTCCCACGACGCCGCCCGCTCGGCCACGACCTCGTACAGCGGGCGGACGCCACCCTCCGTCTGCACCGGCAGGTCTTGCAGGTCGCCGGCGCCCGGGTTCGATGTCCGGCAGAGAATAAACGCGCCCTTCTCCGGCCGCGACAGCCACGGCTCCGTCGAGTCGCCGCCCACGTACGGGTTCACGGTGCAGGAGTCGAATCCCAAAACGTCGAAGATCGCCTTCGCATAGGCCTGCGCCGTATTCTCAACGTCGCCCCGCTTCGCGTCGGCCAGCGTGATGATGTGCGGCGGTATCGCGTCGAGCGTCCGGCGGAGAGCCGCGTAGCCCCGCTCCGGGCCCAGCGCCTCGTAGAACGCCACGTTCGGCTTGTAGGCGCAGACCAGGTCTGCCGTCGCCTCGATGATCGCCAGGTTGAACCCCGCCACGTCGTCGACCGGCATGAGCGCCGGGTCGGGGTCGAGGCCGACGCAAAGGAGGCTGCCGCTGCGGCTCCACGCCGCTTCTAGCTTCTCCCGGAAGGTCATGTCGCGCTCCCCCGCCGGCGAGGGCGGATCACGGCGCCGCGGCCTCGAGGAGCGCCAGCAGCCGGTCTCGCACCGCCCCGAACGCCGCCTCGTCGCCGCTCGTAAGGTACAGCACCCCGCCCCCGGCTGCGCGGGCGTTCGCCAGCCCCCGCTCCCCCAGCACCCGGGCCACCTGCCGCGCCACCGCCCCCGACGGCTCGATCACCGCCACCCCCTCCCCCGCAGCCCGTTCGATCGCCCCCCGCAGGAAGACGTAGTGCGTGCACCCCAGCGCGATCACGTCCGCCCCTCCCGCCGTCGCCTCCGCGACGTACCGTCGCACGAGCGCGCGCGTCTCCTCGCTATCGATGTCCCCCGCCTCGACGCGCTCCGCCAGACCCGGCGCCGCCACCGTCCGCACCGTGACCTCCGCCCCATACCGGTCGATCAGCGCCGCCAGCTTCTCCCCGCCCGCCGTCCCCGGCGTCACCAGCAGCGCCACCCGGCCCGCCAGCGTGCGCTCCGCTGCCGGCTTCAACGCCGGCTCCATCCCCACGAACGGCACGCCGTCGAACGTCTCCCGCAGCTGCGCGATGGCGGCGCTCGTCGCCGTGTTGCACGCGACGACGACCAGCTTCGCGCCGCCCGCCAGCAGCTCCCGCGTGACCGCCTCGGCGCGGCCGCGGACCTCCTCCGGACGCTTCGGGCCGTACGGGAAGTGGGCGGTGTCGGCGTAGTAGATCAGGTCCTCGCCCGGGAGCAGCCGCCGTATCGCCGCGAGCACGCACAGCCCGCCGGCGCCGGAGTCGAAGATCCCGATCGGTTGGGACGCGTCGAGCATGCGGGAGCATCGTAGGACAGGCGATCGTGAGGCGTCCAGCGAAGCGTCAGACGGGAGCGCCCGGTGCGACCAGCGGCCACGGCCGCTCGCGCTCCATGATCGCCGCCAGGTCCAGCAGCAGGCCCTCCTCGTGGCGGCGCGCGTACACCTGCAGCCCCGTCGGCAGGCCGTTCGCCGACAGCCCGCCCGCGATCGAGATCGCCGGGTAGCCGGTGATGTTCGCCGGGATGGTCAGCAGCCCCGGGTTGTAGGGGTTGAGCTTCGTCTCGCCGCTGTACCGCGGCGCCGGGCCTTCCGCCTTGAACGGCTCGGTGGGGCTCGTCGGACAGACGATCAGGTCCACGTCCTCGAACACGTCCGCCATCGCTTCGTTCAGCTCCACCCGGAACTTCTCGAGCGACGCGGCGTGCCACACCCGGTAGTTAGGCGCCGAGTCCATGCCGTAGCGGATCTCGAACGTCAGGTCGTCGCGGCAGTCGGGCCAGTACTCCTTCAGGTCGGCGAACAGCGACGGCAGCCCCGCGCTCGCCCACTTTCTCCCGCCCTCCGGGAGCCGCACCTCCCGCTCCACCCGCCGCAGCCCCGCTGCATCGAACAGCGTGTCTGCCGCCTCGCGCACCACCCGCTCCACCTCCGGCTCGACCACCGCCGTGCCGAACGTCACCGAGAACGCCGCCCGCAGCCCGCGCGTAGCGCGCGAGCCCAGCCCCGCCTCCCAGCCCTCGACGCGCGGGAGACTGAACGGGTCACGCGCGTCGTACCCGGAAGCCACTTCGAGCCAGCGGGCGGTGTCACGCACACTGCGCGAGACCGTGCCCAGGCAGCTGGTGAGCGGGCCGTTGCGCGGCGCCGGCCCACGCGGGATCCGCCCGAACGTGCCCTTGAGCCCCACCAGCCCGCAGTACGCCGCCGGCAGCCGGATCGACCCGCCCCCGTCCGTCCCCGTCGCGATCGGCACCAGCCCGCCCGAAACCGCCGCCGCCGAACCGCCCGACGATCCCGCAGGCGTCCGTTCGAGGTCCCAGGGGTTGCGTGTCACGCCGTGCAGCTTCGTCGCCGTGTACCCAACGAGCCCGAACTCCGGCGACGCCGACTTCCCGGCGATCACCACGCCCGCTGCCCGCAGTCGCGTCACGTGCGTGCCGTCGTGGTCCGCGATGCGGTCCTTGAACACGACCGACCCCTCGGTCGAAGGCATCCCGGCGACGTCCTCCAGCTCCTTCACCAGGATCGGTACGCCGCCGAACGGCCCCGCGTCCTCGCCGGCGGCGATCCGGCGGTCGATCGCCTCCGCCGTCCGGCGCGCGCCTTCCGCGTCGAGGTATGTGACAGCGTTGAGCTTCGAGGAGGCGATCGCCTCCAGCGATGCTTCGAGCGCGTCCGCCGCCCGCACCTCGCGGCGGCGGATAGCCTCGGCGAGAGACGTTGCGTCACCCATCCACGGCTGCATCAGCGCACCTCACGGTCGGGGATCAGTGGATGTTCGGAACTATACGGCGCTGCACCCGGACGGGCGAGCGCACGCGGACGCGCTATCAGCCGCGCTTCGGCGGCGTGGGCTTTCGGATCGGTACGACGCGGATCGGGTACTTCGCCATTGGTCGAATCCAGCGCGAAGCCTAGTGCGCGCTCAGCTTGTGATCCAGCCCGCAGCGGATCCGCTGTCAAGTCGCCCTGACCTCCAGTGATGCGTCGGTGGCTCCGGTCCGGAGATCACGCCCGCTTGCACGTTCCCACAGGGACACCGCGCCGTGAGTGCGCTTTGGCCCCTGGACGTGATGCAAATGTGCGATTTTCGCAGCCAACTCGGTGGCGCCTCTGCTTGTGAATGTGCGAACATAGAACCTGAACATGACTCAGCGCTCGGATTCCTACGGGGCGCGACAGCGCTCGCGCCCGCCCCGCAGCCGTGTCCGCCGCTTCACCAACGTCGGCCGCATGCTGGCGCGCGTCTTCGCCGGCTACAAGTACATCAGCTTCCGCGAGAAGCGGAAGGGCACCGCTTGGGGCGAAGCCCGCCGCACCCAGCACCACGAGTGGAGCGCCAACCGCTTCTACGAGACCGCCGTCCGCAACCAGGGCCTGATGATCAAGACCGGCCAGTTCCTCGGCTCCCGCCCCGACGTCCTCCCCGACGCCTACGTCGATGTCCTCTCCCGCCTGCATGACGAGGTCCCCCCCGAGCCCTTCGACGCCATCCGCGGCCAGATCGAGCGGGAGTTCGGCTGCCCGCTCGAGGACGTCTTCACCGAGTTCGACCGCGAGCCCGTCGCGTCAGCGTCGCTGGCCCAGGTGCACCGCGCCGTCCTCAAGGACGGCCGCGTCGCCGCCGTGAAGGTGCAGTACCCCGGCATCGAGCGCATCATCGATATCGACCTCGGCAACCTCACGTTCTTCATCGGCGTCCTCAACCGCCTCGACCGCTCGATGGACTATCGCTTCGTCGCCGAGGAGATGCGCAAGCACATCCCGATGGAGCTGGACTTCATCAATGAAGGCCACAACGCCGAGCGCATCGCCGCTGCCTTCACGGGCGTCGAAGACATCGTCGTCCCCAAGATCTACTGGGAACACACCACCCGTCGCGTCCTCACCATGGAGTACATCGACGGCGTGAAGATCACCGACGCTGAAGGCATGCGGCGGATCGGAGTCGAACCCGCCGACGTCGCGAAGATCCTCGTCATGGCCTTCGCCGAGATGATCATCCGGCACGGCTTCTTCCACGCCGACCCCCACCCCGGCAACCTGATGACGCTGCCCGGCCCCAAGCTCGTGCTGATCGATTTCGGCCAGGCGAAGGAGCTGGGCCCCTCCTTCAAGGAGGTGCTGGTGCGCTTCACCCGCACCATGCTCGCCGGCGACCAGGCGGCGATGGGCGTGGCCTTCCGCGAACTCGGCTTCCGCACGAAGAAGGACAACGCCGAGGGTTACGAGCAGCTCGGCGACGCCTACGTCGGCCGCGTCGTGAAGCAGATGCAGGACACCGGCGCGGGCTGGGCCGAAGGCGAGGTGTTCGAGGAGTCGTACCAGGACATCACCAAGGTCCTGAAGGGCAACCCCCTCACCGCCGTCCCGCCCGACCTGCTCCTGGTCGGCCGAGTCTTCGGCCTGCTCAACGGCCTCAGCAAGACGCTGCAGGCGAAGACGAACATGCTCTCTGCCTTCGCCCAGCTCGCCGACGAGATGGAAGCCGCGAAGGCCAACGGCCACGCCGCCGGCACCCCCTCCGGCCGCCTCCTCGAAGCGTAAGGCCGCCCTCCCAGCTCGCTATACTGCTTGCACGAACAACGGAGAGGCGTCGATGGCCGTCCGCCGAAGCACCAACCAGAGCGCACGAACTCCGAAGAAGGCCGTCTCCGAAGAGGAGCGTGCGAAAAGGGCCAAAGCGCGCGCCGTTGTCGCCAGGGTACGCGCGAACAAGGAGTTCGTGGCTGGCGTCCGAGAGTCCCTCGAGGCCCGCCGCCGCGGCGAAAAACCGATCTCGTTAGACGAACTGAAACGCCTCATCGGCGACGCTTAGGGAGTGCCTGAGTATCTCATCGGGCTCGATCCGTCGGCTCGCCGCTCTTACGAGAAGGTCGCGATTTCGACTGAGCGTGTACGCATTGACCGGATCCTCCAGAGTATCTGCGTCGATCCGGTCATCGACGATGAGACGAAGTTTGCCTTTCGCTCTGAGCGTGCCGGCCTCCGTGTGTACATGGATGCGGAGTTTTGGGTTGTCTATGAGGTCGTCGGCCCCGGTTCAATCGTCGCCGTGAACATGGGGTTCGAGGAGGAGCCACCGCGCGTGGAGCGCGAAGAGCCTCTTCTCTAATCCCGGCGACCAGCGACCTGCGACCAGCAACCAGTCACGAGCAACCCGGCAACCAGAACAGCGGTTGATCGCCCGCACCCCCCGCCGTACCATGCCGTCAACCTGACGTAAGACGGAGCGGAATCATGCCTGACCGCGCCCTCGAAGGCGTGCGCGTCGTCGACATCTCGCAGGGCATCGCCGGCCCCTACGCCACGAAGCTCCTCGCCGACTCCGGCGCCCGCGTCGTGAAGGTCGAGCCGCCCGCCGGCGACTACAGCCGCCGCCTCGGCCCCTTCCCCGGCGATGTCCCCGACCCCGAGCGCTCCGGCCTCTTCCTCCACCTCAACACCGGCAAGCGCAGCGTCACCCTCGACGTCTCCGTCGCCTCCGGGCAGGCCGTGCTGAAGAAGCTGCTGGCGAAGGCCGACATCTTCGTCGCCGGCGAGCGTACCTCGACGCTGAAGTCGTGGGGCCTCACCTACGACGACCTGAAGGCCGCCTATCCGGAGCTTGTCGTCGCCCAGGTGTCACCCTTCGGCGCGACCGGCCCCTACGCCGGCTACGGCGGCAACAGCCTCACCGCGCTGGCCATGAGCAGCATCATGTACAACACCGGCAACCCCGACCGCGAGCCGCTGGCCACCGGCGGTGAGCCCGGCGAGTACATCGCGGGCGTGCAGCTCTGGCTCGGCATTCTCGCGGCGCTGATGAATCGCGACGCACGCGGCGGCGGCGACCATGTCGACGTCTCCATCGCCGAGGCCGTCGCGGCGGCCGACGAGTACAACGCCGCCATGTACGCATTTCAGGGGGCCATCCGGCGCCGCTTCTACTCGCGCCACATCTTCGGCTACCCCAACGACATCGTGGAGTGCGCCGATGGCTATATCGTCATGATCCCCGGCGCCACCGGCTTTCCCTCCCCCCTGAACCCCGGCGTCGCCTCCCCCATGGGCCTGCTGCTCGAAGATGTGGAGCTGGACAAGTCGCCCCTCTTCACCCAGATGGGCGAGCGAATGCTCAACTGGCAGCAGTTCGACGAGCTGGTCCAGCCCTACCTCTCCACCCACACCGCCGTCGACATCGTGATGACGGCGCAGGCGCTGCGCATGCCCTTCGCCTTCGTCCCTACCGCCTCCGACCTGCTGTCCGACGACCACCTCGCCGAGCGCCGCTTCTTCGAGACCGTCCAACACCCGAAAGCCGGCGAGCTGAAGCTCCCCGGGGCGCCCTTCCGCATGTCCGAGACGCCGCTGCAGACCGCCCCCGCCCCGCTCCGCGGCGAGGCGAACGAAGAGGTGCTCGTCGGCGAGCTGGGCTACGAGAAGTCCGACCTCACCGTGCTCAGCGACCGGGGCGTGCTATGACCGCCGGGCCCCTCCCTCTCGAAGGCGTCCGCATCGTCGACCTGGCGCAGGTGTTCGCCGGCCCGGCCTGCACCCGAATCCTCGCCGACCTCGGCGCCGACGTCATCCGCTTCGAGTCACCGAGCCGCCTCGACGTCACCCGCAACCTCATCCTCACCGACAACGACGGCATGGACCACCCGTGGCACCGCGCGTCCTACTGGGTGCTGCGCAACGCCGGCAAGCGCGAAGTCATGATCAATCTGGCAACGGAACCGGCGCGCGAGATCATCCGAAAGCTTGTCGCGAACGCCGACGTGGTGGTCGAGAGCTTCACCCCGCGCGTGATGCAGCAGTTCGGCCTCGCGTACGAGCAGCTCCGCGAGATCAAGCCCGACCTCATCATGTGTTCGCTCTCCGGCTATGGCCAGGACGGCCCCATGCGCGACTTCGGCGCCTACGGCATGGGGCTGGAGGCCGCGTCAGGTATCTCCTCCATCACCGGCTATGCAGGCGGGCCGCCGATCCGCTCCGGCCTCTCCTTCACCGACCCTTACTCCGGCTTCGTCGGCGCTGGCGCCGTGCTGACGGCGCTGCTCTACCGAAAGCGCACCGGAAAGGGACAGTACATCGACCTCTCCGAGCAGGAGGCGGCGATCCCCATCATGGGCGCCGCCCTGCTGGAGTACCAGATGAACGCGCGCCTGCAGCCCCGGAACGGCAACCGCAGCGAGTGGGCCGCCCCCCAGGGCTGCTACCGCTGCGCCGGCGATGACCGCTGGGCGGTGATCTCCTGCTCCGACGACGCCGAGTTTGGTCGCCTCGCGCGGGCGATGGGCCACGACGAATGGACGAAGGACGACCGCTTCGCGACCGTCCTTGCGCGGCACCAGCACCACGACGCGCTCGATGCCGCCATCACCGGATGGACGTCGCAGCGCGACCACTACGACGTCATGCACACGCTGCAGAAGGCCGGCGTGAAGGCCGCCGCCGTCCTCGACGGCAAGGAGGCGCTGCTCGACCCGCACCTCCGCGCCCGGGACCACTTCGACACGATCGACCAGCCGATGCTCGGCAAGCGCCCGGTGCAGCGCCACGTCGCCGCGAAGTTCACGCGGTTCGAGCCGAAAGCCCGCCGCCACGCCCCTCTCCTCGGCGAACACAACGAGGAGGTTCTGCGCGAGATCGGAATGTCCGACGCCGAGATCGCGCAGCTCAAGGAAGACAGCGTCATCGCCGACACCCCGCGCATCCCCGTCCCCCCGCAGATCATCTCCATGGCGCTGAAGCTCCCCTACGACCGCTACATCGAGGCCGGCATTCTGCAGGCCATCGAGCCCGACTATCGCGAGCAGCTTGGCATCGCCGAATGACGCCGCGCGGCCACCCGCCCATCGACGTCCGTCCCGTCGTCCTCGAAGGCGAACACGTCCGCCTCGAGCCGCTCAGCCGCGAGCATCTCGACGGCATCGAGCGTGCCGGCTCCTTCGAGCAGATTTGGCGCTGGATGTCGTTGTTCCCGCGTGCACGCGAAGACTTCGAGCGGGTGATCGACGAGGCCCTGCGTCAGCGCGAGGCCGGCCTCAGGTTGGCCTTCGCCATCATCGAGAAGACCAGCGCCGAAGTCGTCGGCAGCACCAGCTTCGTGGCCATCAGCCCGCGGGACCGCCGGCTGGAGATCGGGAGCACCTGGCTGACGCCGCGCGTCCAGCGCACGCCCGTGAACACCGAGTGCAAGTACCTGCTGCTCCGCCACTGCTTCGAGGATCTCGGCTGCCTGCGCGTCGAGCTGAAGGCCGACGCCCGGAACACGCCGTCACGCAACGCCATCCTCCGCATTGGCGCGAAGGAGGAGGGGACCCTCCGAAAGCATCAGCTGCAGCAGGACGGCGTGCAGCGCGATTCCGTCTACTTCAGCATCCTCGACGACGAGTGGCCCGACGTGAAGCGCCGCCTCGAGGAGATGCTCCGCCGCTGAGTCCGCTACCCTAGCAAGGTGCTGAAAAAGGGGGTACAGGGGGCAGAGCCCCTTGTCGGGGGGCTCCGGGGGGTGTCCCCCCGGATTCACAACCATCCAACTGGGCGGGCGGGTGGGAACGTCAACTGTTCCTCTTCGGGTTTTCAGCACCCTGCTAGCGGGCGAAGCCGCCACCCGTGGATGGGCGTGCGCTCAACGGAAGGGGCGGGGTGCTCACGGCTCACAGCTCAAGGCTCACGGCTGAATCATGAAAATCTGCTTCCTGATGTACCAGGGCAACATGTACTCGGGTGGGCAGGGCGTCTACCTCTACTACCTGACCCGCGAGCTGGCGCGCTTGGGCCACGAGGTGCACGTCATCGCCGGGCCGCCCTACCCCCGCCTCGATGAGGCAGTCACTGCCCACCACATCACCGACTACAGCTACTGGACGTACCACCACTACAAGAAGGACTTCATCTTCAACCGGCCGCCCCTCAGCTACTTCCACCCCGTCAACTTCTACGACTTCATCTCCACCCGCATCAGCCTCTCCTCGCTGCTGGCGAACTTCAGCGTGCGCGCCTACCTCAAGCTGCGCGAACTGTCCCGCGAGCACCGCTTCGACATCGTCCACGACAACCAGACCCTGAGCTACGGCGTCTGGGCCGCCCACGCCACGGGATTCCCCCTCGTCGCCACGATCCACCACCCCCTCTCGTACGACCTGCGCAACGCCCTCCGCCAGGCCCGCACCGCCTACGAACGCGCCCGCCGCATCCTCTGGTCGCCCTGGATGATGCAGGAGGTCGTCGCCCGCCGCATCGAGCGGATCATCGTCGTCTCCGAGACCTCGAAGGTCGACGTCATGGACGCCTTCGGCCTCCCCGAGGACCGGATCCGCGTCGTCCACAACGGCATCGACACCGACACCTTTCGCCCGCTTCCGGACGTGGAGCGCCAGCCGGACAAGCTGCTCTACGTCGGCAACTCGGAGGACCGCAACAAGGGCGCCCGCTACCTCCTCGAGGCGCTGGACATCCTCAAGGACGAGCTGGACTTCCGCGTGACCTTCGTGGACAACGAGAAGTGGCAGCTCAAGCTCGCCCCCCGCCTCGTCGACGAGCTGGGCCTGCACTCCCGCGTGGACTTCACCGGACGCATCACCACCCCCGAACTGGTGCGACACTACAACGAGGCGCGCCTCCTCGTCTCTTCGTCGCTGCACGAGGGCTTCGGCCTGCCGCTGGCGGAGGCGATGTCCTGCGGCACGCCCGTCATCGGGACGCAGATCGGCGCCTTCCGCGAGATCGTCCGCCACGGCGAAGACGGCTGGCTCGTCCCCCCCGGAGACTCCCGCGCGCTTGCGGAGGCGATCCGGATGATGTGGAATGACCCATCGTTGCGGGAGCGCCTCGGCGAGGCCGGCCGGCGCCGGATCCTCGATCGCTTTAGCTGGCGCCGCGCCGCCGAGCAGACGGTCGCCGTCTACGAGGAAGTTGCGCGGCCCCGGCGGAGCGTGCATCGGGCGCCCGCCATCGCTTCTACAGGTCAGGACCAGGACCGCTAGCGCAGGAGCGCGCGTGCCCGACAACATCGTCAACGTCGACTTCCGCCGGCACTTCCGGCTCCGCCCCGGCGAGCGCGTACTCGACCTGGGCTGCGGCAGCGGCCGCCACACCCTCGAGGCCGCACGCTACCCCGTCCGCGTCGTCGGGCTCGACTTTTCCCGCGACGACCTGCAGGCCGCGCGCTTCATGTACGCCGACCTCCAGCGCAAGGGACAGGCCCCCGGCCATGTCGACTTCATCGTCGGCGACGCGCAGAACATGCCGTTCAAAGACGGCGCCTTCGACAAGTCGATCTGCACCGAAGTCTTCGAGCACATCCCCGACGATGCGCGCGGCATCGCCGAGTTCGAGCGCGTGACCAGGCCCGGCGCGGCGGTCGCAGTGAGCGTGCCGAACTACTGGCCCGAGACCGCCTTCTGGACGCTCAGCTGGGGCTACTGGCACACCCCCGGCGGCCACGTACGCCGCTACCGCCCCGGGCAGATGCGCGGGATACTCGAGCAACAGGACATAACGATCGCATTCCAGCGCAACCGCCACTCATTCCAGTCCGTCTACTGGTTCTTCCGCTGCCTCTTCGGCATCGACAACGAGGGCTTCCTGCCCGTTCGCGTGTTCCAGAAGTTCATCAACTGGCACCACGCCCGCCGCATCAAGCTCCTGGAATACGTCGAAGCGACCGCCAACCTCGTGATCGGGAAGGATATGATCCTCTACGGCCGCAAGCGCGGCGGCGCCACGGAAGAGCCGGCTGCCGTCGCTGCCGCCGGCGCGCGCGAAGGATGAAGATGATCGAGAGCACCACGCTGGATCGCTTCCAGTCCGTCGACCCGCGCCTGCTCGATATCGCCGCCACCGACAACGTCGTCGACATCGGCTGCGGGACCGGACGTCACGTGCTGGAGCTGGCGAAGGCCCCGGCGAACATCATCGGCGCCGACATCTCGTCCGAGGATCTGCTCAAGGGCCGCTACCTCATCGAGATCATGCGCCGGCGCCGCGAGGTGCAGGCCCGCGTGCACTGGATGCAGGCCGCCGGCGAACACCTCCCCTTTGCCGACGGCGCGTTCGACCGCGTCATCTGCACCGAGACGCTGGAGCACGTCGAGGACGATGCGCTCCTCGCGCGCGAGTTGGTGCGCGTGCTCAAGCCCGGCGGCATCCTCGCCATCAGCGTCCCCGATGAGTACTCCGAGCGGCTGTTCTGGAAGCTCTCCGTGAACTACCGCACACACGTCGGCGGCCACGTCCGCATCTACAGCCGGCCGAGGATCGTCCGCCTCATGCGCGAGGCCGGGCTGCGCCCCTACGCCGTCCGCTACCGCCACTCGCTCGAGACCATGTACTGGCTCGGCCATGTCGCCTTCTGGAGCGAGTGGGGGAAGCAGGGCCCCATCACCAGCGCCTTCCGGAAGCTCCTCGATTCGCCGCGCTTGCGTGAGTCGAAGCTCATGTCCGCCCTCGATGACATCGGCAACCGCATCCTCCCCAAGAGCATCGTCGTCTACAGCCGCAAGCCGCTCGACGAGCCGCTCGCGCCCGTGACGCTCGCCGACGAGACGCCGCACGAGTTCGGCGTGCCGGAGCATCTCGCGCCGGAGGTGGACGCCGAGGCGGCCTTCCGCGAAGCCCTCGTCGCCGCCGGTGAGCTGCCGTCGGCGAACGGCCACGGCGCCGCCCGCGAGGCGGAGGAGCCCGACGACCGCACAGCCGTCGAGGTGCGCGCCGTCCCCGCTCCGTTCGAGATCGACCCCAACGCAGGCGGCGCCCCTGCAGCCTCCGGGCCGCTCGTCCTCCGCGACGAGTTGCGGATCGCCCTCACCCTCGAAGGCGAAGCGCAGAAGCAGCGCCTGGTGGAGATCCTGCGCTCCTGCCGCTTCCGCTTCATCGGCGAGGTCCAGGAGCTGTCCGGCGAGCAGGCCTCGACGCCCTGGACGCCCGACGGCCGTTCGATGAAGGAGATCGTCGGCCACATGACCGGCTGGGAACTCTGGGTCGTCACCGCCCTTGAGGAGATCGCCGCGGGCGCCGCCGAGCCCGGCATCATGTCGCTCTCCGGCTACCCCGTCGGCATCAGCCGCTACGGATCGATCGACGCCTTCAACGCCGCCCGCATGGCCGAGACGCGCGAGCGCATGTGGTCGGCCGTCCTCGCCGACTCCGACGCCACGTTCGAGCGCCTACTCGCCGCCGTCGAGCGCGTGCCCGCGTCCTCACTGCGGCAGACGGCGCCCTTCTTCTGGCCCGACCTCGGCGGCACCGTCCCGTGCGGCGTCTACCTCCTCATGGTCTCCGCCCACCACTACCAGGAAGAGCACCTCCCCGAAGTGCTGAGAGGCCCCGCCGCTGCGCGCTAGTTGTTAGTTCTCAGTCATCAGTAGCCAGTAGTTCGTGGGACGGGCGCATTGCAGGACTTTCGGAAGCTCGAAGTGTGGCGGAAAGCTCATGAGCTAACCCTGCTCGTGGATCAGCCGGGTGCTTGCTGACAAAATGACGGCTGAGACACTGACAACTAATGACTGAGGACTGAAGAACTGAGAACTGAAGACTGAAGACTGAGAACTGAAGACTCACAACTCCATGAAGCTCGCCTTCATCATGTACCAGGGCAACATGTACTCGGGTGGACAGGGCGTCTACCTGCACTACATCACCCGCGAGCTCGTCCGCCTCGGCCACGAGGTGCACGTCATCTCCGGACGCCCCTACCCCACCCTCGCCGAGGGCGTCGTCCACCATCGCCTTCACACCTACAGCTTCTGGGCCTTCCTCAACGGTCGCGACGACCACGCCTACGATCACACCCACAACCCCGCCGAGTTCTTCCACCCCTGGAACTTCTACGAGTTCGCCTCCACCCGCGCCTCCCTCGCGTCGCTCTTCTTCACCTTCAGCGTCCGCGCCTACCGCAAGCTGGCCGAGCTGGAGGCCGCCGGCGGCCCCTTCGACCTCGTGCACGACAACCAGACCCTCGGTTACGGCATCCTCGCGATGCGCCAGCTGCGCGGCCGCCCCGTCGTCGCCAGCATCCACCACCCGCTCGCCATCGACCGCGCGAACAACCTCCGCGAAGCCCGCAGCCTCACCGCCCGCATCACGAAGGAGCTGTGGTTCCCCTGGCGCATGCAGTCCTACGTCGCCAACCGGCTCGACCTCATCCTCACCGGCTCACGCAACTCCGCCCACTCCGTCAGCGCCGCCATGGACATCCCCATCGGGCACATTCGCCAGACTCCCTACGGCGTCGACCACGAGGTGATGCGCCCGCTGCGCGGCGTCCCTCGCGAGCCCGGCACCATCCTCTTCGTCGGCGACTCCGAGGACCGCAACAAGGGCGCGCGCTTCCTCATCGAGGCCTGCGGCCGGCTCGCGCAGGAGATGGACTTCCGCCTGCTGTTCAAGGACAAGAAGGAGAAGGACATGAAGGTCGTGCCGCCGCTGGTCTGGCAGCACGGCCTCATGCGCAACGTCGAATACATCGCGCGCGTCTCGACCGATGAGCTGGTGGCGCTGTACAACCGCGCCCAGGTCGTCGTCTCGCCGTCACTCTACGAAGGCTTCGGCCTCCCCGCCGCCGAGGCCATGGCCTGCGGTACCCCCGTCGTCGCCACCACCGCCGGCGCCTTCCCCGAGTTTATCGAGGACGGCCGCACGGGCATCCTCGTCCCCCCCGGCGACCCCGCCGCCCTCGCCGCCGCTATCCGCGCGCTCCTCACCGACCCCGAGCGCTGCGAGCGCATGGGGGCCGCCGCCAGCGAGCACATCCGCACCAACTTCACCTGGACCCGCACCGCCCACCGCACCCTCGAGGTCTACGACGAAGTCCTCCCCCCGCACCCGCGTGCCACTCGCCCGGTAGTTGGCGGGCGGCGCTGACCGCTGACGGACTGACAGGCTGACAGACTGACGAACTAATCGACGTCCGACCACTCGTCCGGCGTGAGATCGAGCGGCCGCTGCTCCGGCTCCGCGTCGTCGGCCGGCGCCTCATCCTCCGGCAGCACATCTTCATCCGCCGGAGCGGCATCGTCCGGCGGCGGCTGAAGCAGCTCGACAAGCTGAATGCTCAACCCGTGCGTCGACGCCATCGCCACGAACGCCGACCGCACCCCCGGCTCCGCCTCCACCGGCTCGCTGACCGCGACTCCCTGCGCCGACAGCTCCGCCACCGCGGCATCCAGGTCGTCGACCTCCAGCGCCACGTTGTAGAACCCCTCGCCGCGGCGCTGCAGGAAGCGCGTCAGCGGATTATCCGCGCCCTCCGGCGAGGCCAGCCGCAGCGCCCCGTCGCCCAGCGCCACGTCCGCCGTCCGCACGCCGAACGCCGGCAGCGGCGCCGGATCGCCCCCCGCCGTCCCGAACAGCCGCCCGAACGTCGCCCGCGCCTCATCGACGTCACCCACCGCGACCGTCACGTTGTGAATGCGAAGAATGCGCATGTCAGCGCAGATCGTAGCTCATCACGCGTCTGAGCGGCCTCTGCGCGAAGCCCACATCATCCAGTCTCGGCCACCCTCTCCACAGTGTGGAGAGGGCAGGGGTGAGGTCGAGTTCTGCGCCACACGCGGGAAGGTGACTCCATCCTCCACCCTCCACCCTCCAGTTCGCCCCGTCAAGGGGTAGTCTCCCTGCACACCCCGGCCCGGTCGTCCGCGTTGCCCCGGGCGCTGTTCCCCGACGTGATCACGTTGCCCGCCTGGAAGATGCAGATGGCCGATCCTCTGTTGTCGAAGATCTCGTTGTTCTCGATGCGCCCCAGCGACGTGTTCACGTACGACACGCCGATCCCGCGGTTTCGGTAGATCCGCGAGTTCGTGAGGTTCAGGTTCGCCCCCTGCGCCAGCACCCCGCCCCCCAGCGTCCCCGTGTCTGGCAGCACCACGCTGTCGTGGATGTCGTTGTTGTTGAGGCTTCCGGACGCCCGGATGCGCTCGCCGCTCCGCACCTGCGGATACTTCGTCGGGTCGGGGAACGCCCGGAACTCGATCGCGTGCTCCTCGTTTCCGTCGTACTCGTCCGCCTCCGACGTCACGCTCGCCCCCCACACGAACAACCCCGTGAGCACGTTTCGCCAGATGTGGTTGTTCCGGAACGTCCCCCGCGTCCCCGGGAACATCACGATGCCCGTGCTGCCGCTGCTCTGGATCACGTTCCCGTCGAGGATGATGTTCGCGTCCCCGACGAACCCGCGCAGGTTCGAGAGATAGCACTCCGGGATCTCCACCACCGCCGGCGGCAGCAGCGCGCACGGCGTCTGCCCCGCGAACACCCCCGGCCCCCGGTTGTGTGAGATGATGTTCCGCACGATCGTCGTCGTCGCCGTCTGCCCCACCGTCGATACCCCCACCCCGCCATTGTCGATGATCCAGTTCCGCTCGACCGTCGCGTTCGATTCGCGCCGCACCAGCACGCCGTCGCCGCTCATCGCGTACACGAACGAATCGCTGACCCGCCCGATGCTCCCCACGTCGAAGTGGATCCCCACGACCCCGCCCCCGGCGTCGATCCGCGCGAAGTTGATGTTCTGGCTCCGCCAGACGTAGGCGTTCGTCGGGTTCCCGAGATACAGCGTGAAGTCCTCGAACACGAGGTCGCGGCTGTTGAAGACCAGCAGCCCGTCCTTCGCCCCGCCCACGATCACCGTCGCCTTCGGCCCCAGCCCCCGCAGCGTCACGCCGGTCTTCGAATCGAAGGCCACCGGCCCGAGGTACACGCCCGCCGTCATGCAGATCACGTCGCCCCGGCCCGCCCGGTCGATGAGCGCCTGCAGCGTGTCCGGCCGCGCCAGCGTCGTGCACGCCTCCTGCCCCGCCGCGCGCGGCGCAACACCGGCCCCTCCGCCGGCGAGTAGCGCGATCAGGAAGACGATCGGGACAACAGGCCGCATCCGCCGCATCACCCCACCTCCAGAATCAGCCCCGCTACGCCCATAGTACCCGGTCGGTATTAGAGATTTGAAGCTGCCTCTCACGATAACATTCACGTAACTTAATGGCGCTAGGAGGGTGTGAGTCTGCATGTCCCTGCCAAGACGGGAGACCATGGGAAACGTCCTAGTGATCCTGGGAGCCGGCGCCTCATACGATTGTGTGTGGAGGAGCGAGGTTGGAATCGACAAGAAATGGCGGCCACCGCTCGCGGACCAGCTGTTCTCGGACGAGTACCTAGAGACGCGCCGGAAGTACGCAAGCGTTGCGAGCTTGGCCCAGCAACTCAATGCGGAACTCCGGCTGCCAGGAAGGGACGAGAACTTCGAGGTGCTGCTCGCGCGGTTGGCGGCCAACCCAACTCGCCAGCGGCGAATGCAGTTTCGGGAAGTTCCTGCTTACCTGCGCGATCTCCTAGGTCACGTCAGCCGAGCGTACACGACAGAAGCACCGAGTTGTTATACCCGTCTGTTCGGCCAACTACTGGACGCTGGCGTTGGCAAGGTCGCCTTTGTGACGCTCAACTACGACACCTTGCTTGAGCGAGCAATCGCAGAGGCAGACGGCGAGCCGTTCTCCATGGACTGGTACACGCAGCATGATGAGTGGATGGTCATCAAGTTGCACGGTTCAGTGAACTGGGGCCGAAGGATCGTGCAGTATCCCAAGGAAATCAGGTGGGGGCCGGGAATGAGAAATGTCTCTGCCGGGCCCGACGTTTACCTGGAGCTGCTCAGGAATATTGACGACTTAGAGGAATGCACAAGCGATGTCGTCGAGATCATGCTGGGCAACCCCGAGACGAACTGGATGAGGAATGAGCCATACTATCCGGTACTAGCGGTCCCAGTCGAGAACAAGCTCCAACCTGTATGCCCACAGGCTCACTTGGAGGCGCTAGGGAGCTTCCTCCCGCTCTGTACTGATGTGCTTGCGATTGGCGTCAGTTGGCGAGACAAGGATCTGATCGACATCTTGAACGAAGGACTACCTGACAATGCGAACTTTCTCTACGTCGGGTGGGACGACGAGTACGAGGAGTGTCTCGATCGCTTCCGGGCTGCAGTTCCTCATGTTCCGGCCGCGCGTCCGACAGACTTTTCCCCGGCGAACGGGTTTAGCGACTTCATCGAAGGAGGAGCGCTCGCCAAATTCATCTCAAGGGCGAGAAGCTAGTTCAGCCAGCTAACCCGGCGCCAGCAACTGCTTCGCCGCATCCGCCACGCCCTCCAGCCCCACGATGCGCGCATCCTTCTCCGTCCGCTGCTTCACCTCCGCCCCGCCCCCCTCGATGCTCCGCGGGCTCACCGTCACCCGTACTGGCATCCCCAGCAGGTCGGCGTCGTTGAACTTCACCCCCGCAGAGCCCTCCTCGCGATCGTCGTACAGCACGTCCAGCCCCGCGTCCTGCAGCTGCTGATACACCTGCTCCGCGCTCTCCCGCACGCCCGGCTTGTCCAGCCCAAGCCCCACGAGGTACACGTGGTACGGCGCCAGCTCCGGCGGCCAGATGATCCCTCGCTCGTCGTGGTTCGCCTCGATCGCCCCCGCGAACACCCGCCCCACGCCGATGCCGTAGCACCCCATGATGGCCGGCTTTAGCTCCCCCGCCTCGTCCGCGAACGTCGCGTTCAGCCGCTCCGTGTACATCGTCCCCAGCTTGAAGACGTGCCCCATCTCCACGCCGCGCTTCGTCTCCAGCGTCCCCCCGCAGCGCACGCACGTCGACCTGTCCTGCGCCAGCGAGATGTCCGTGACGATCTCCGCCGTCCAGTCGCGGCCGTAGTTCACGTTCTTGTAGTGCACGTCCGGCTTGTTCGCCCCGGCGACCAGGTTGTGCGCCGCCGGCACCGAATCGTCCGCCACCACCCGCACCCCCGTCAGCCCCACTGGCGACGCCGACCCCGCCACCAGCCCGTGTTTCCGCACGCCCGCCTCGTCGAGCAGCTCCAGCTCCACCGCCCCCAGGGCGTTGCGCAGCTTCGTCTCGTTGACCTCCAGGTCGCCGCGGATGGCGACGAACACCGGCTGGCCGTCCGCCTCGTAGAACACCGCCTTCAGCGTGTGGTCGTGGGGCACACCCAGGAATGCCACCAGCTGGTCGATCGTCTTCTGCCCCGGCGTCGAGACCTCCTCGAGCGGGCGGGGGTCGTCTGGCGGCAGCTCGTGCTTCTTGTGGTCCGCCTTCTCAGCGTTGGCGCCGTACCCGCAGCGGTTGCAGAGCAGGACGGTGTCCTCGCCCGATTCCGTCAGGAAGACGAACTCCTCGCTCTCCTTCCCGCCGATCGCGCCGGAGTCGGCGAGGACGGTGATCGCCGGGACGGCGCAGCGCTCGAAGATCCGCACGTACGCGTCGCGCGCCGCCTGATAGTTCTCGTCCAGCCCCTCCCACGCCGTATCGAAGCTGTACGCGTCCTTCATCGTGAATTCGCGCACCCGCATCAGGCCGCCGCGAGGCCGCGCCTCGTCCCGGAACTTCGTCTGGATCTGGTAGACCATCAGCGGCATGTCGCGGTAGCTCTGCACCTGCCGCTTGAACAGGTCCACCACCACCTCCTCGTGCGTCGGGCCGAGCACGAAGTCCCGGTCGCGCCGGTCCTTGAGCTTCACCAGCACGTCGCCCATCGTCCGCATGCGGCCTGAGTCTTCCCACATCTCGGCTGGCTGCAACGCCGGCATCACCACTTCCTGCCCCCCCGCCCGGTCCATCTCCTCCCGGATGATCTGCTCGATCTTGCGCATCACCCGCCAGCCCACCGGCAGGTAGCTGTAAATGCCGGCCGCCAGTTGCTGCACCAGCCCCGCCCGCAGCATCAGCTGGTGGTTCGCCGACTCCGCCTCGGCCGGCGCCTGCCGCAGCGTCTTGCCGAACAGCTTCGAGATGCGCATCGAGATCCTGTACCTGCGGAGCTTCAGCTCAGCCTCGACTTCTGATTCTTGGTGCGTAGCTTAGCAAACGTCAGCGCGCCGGCCGTCGTCGCGTACACTGGTGCGCCATGAGCGATCCCGCGGCCGCACGCTCCACCGTCGACGTGTCCGGCGTCGTGCCGGAGGCGCGTCACATCGTCCAGCGGGTCGCGGAGATCTACCTGCGCCACCTGGATGCGTCGTTCATTGGCATGGAAGCCCTGGGCTCCGCCGTGACCGGCGACTTCATCCCCGGTTGCAGCGACGTCGACATTCACATGTATGCCGACGATGCCGCGTTCGTGGAGCCATGGCGCCTTCCGTTCGAGATGACCGTCGCGATTCACCGCGAACTGTCCGCGATCGATGTGGCGCCCTTCGGCTACGTCCAGTGCTACGTGCTGCCGGCGCGGCTGCTGGAAGGCTGGAACGGCCCCATCCCCGGCGCCTGGCACCTCGTCGCGGGCCGCGCGCCGCTCGCCGAGGCGACCGCCGGAGAGCTGCGCGACGCCGCGCACCGTTCACTCGCCGAGCTGCGTCCGGTGCCCCGGTTCCTCGAGAACGCCCTGCTGGACTACGGTGATGTGCGGCTGCCCCGCCTCGCCCGCCTGATCTGCACGAACGACGTCTGGCCGCACCTGCGTCACCTGCGCATCGCCCGTGGCATGGACCCGATCGCCGCCTGGAACCAGCCGAAGCTGGCGGCCGTCGAGAGCCTCCCCGCTGACTCCCCGGCCGGTCAGGCTGCTCGCGCCTTCGTGGAAGCTCTCCACGCGTACTACCCGGAGCGGACATCCACCGATGCCGCCCTCGCCCTGCTCGAACGGGGCGTCGCGTTCCTGCACGCGGTCAAGGAAGAGTACGCCCGCCTGACCGAGACGTAACGAAAGGCCCGTCTTGCGACAGGCCTTCGGTTGTCCGATCGTCCGGTATGGTCTCGCCGGTTTACGCCTCGGGGGCGCTCCACAGCGTCTGGTGATGCTCACCGATGATCGCCGCCACGTTCGCCGCACGCTCCCGCTGACCCAGGTCCCGTAGCGCCGCGTCGCACGTCTCCAGCGCCCCGGAGAAACCCGAGCCGACGACCCGCTCGCGGATCGCCTCCCACAGGCCACTCTCTTCCAGGTAAGCGATGCTGTGCGGCCAGAAGAAGAACAGGAAGCTCTGCGGTAGCCCCAGCGTCGGACGGTGCTGCCCCAGCCAGAAGTAGCGCTCCTGCACTGTCGCCACCGGGTCGACGATCGCCACCATCGGCATCCCGCACGACCCGTCGGGATCGGCGTCATCGTGCCGCGTGTCGATGAGCAGCCGCTCCGGGAACAGCCGGAACCCGGCCGCGAAGACATCCGCTTCCTTCACGATCTCGTGGATCTCGCCAAGGTTCACGAGCACGCCGTTCTCTGTTCGCATCTCACTCCATCTGGCCGCCGCGGGATCGGGGCGCCACGGCCTTCTCATTCTAGTACATCGGAGGGGGTGCGCCCGCGCCCATGCCCATGTTGTTCTTCTCCGGTATGTCCGTCACCAGACAGTTCGTCGTCAGCACCATGCCGGCGATAGAGATCGCGTTCTCCAGTGCCGCCCGCGTCACCTTCAGTGGGTCGATGATGCCCTTCGAAATCATGTTTCCGAATTCGTCCTTTGCGGCGTCGTACCCCTCGCCCAGCTTCATCGTCTTCACCTGCTGGACGATCACCGAGCCGTCCTTGCCCGCGTTGATGGCGATCCGCCGCAGCGGCTCCTCCAGCGCGCGCTTCATGATCATCGCGCCCGTCTGCTCGTCGCCTTCAAGCTGCAGCTTGTCCAGCGCCGGCAGCGCGTTGATCAGCGCCACGCCGCCCCCGGAGACGATCCCCTCCTCCACGGCCGCCCGCGTCGCCGAAAGCGCGTCCTCGACGCGGTGCTTCTTCTCCTTCAGTTCCACCTCGGTCGCCGCCCCCACCTTGATGACGGCTACGCTGCCGGCGAGCTTGCCCAGCCGCTCCTGCAGCTTCTCCCGGTCCCAGTCGGACGTCGTCGTCTCGAGGACGGACTTGATCTGCCGCACGCGCGCATCCACGTCCTTGCGCGTGCCCTTCCCCTCGATCACTGTCGTCTGCTCCTTGGCGATGAGCACCCGGCGGGCGCGTCCCAGGTCTTCGATCTGCGTGGCGTCGAGCTTGCGCCCCAGCTCCTCGCTGATCACCTGCGCCCCCGTGAGCGCGGCCAGGTCGGCCAGGTTGTCCTTGCGGCGGTCGCCGAAGCCCGGCGCCTTCACCGCTACCACGTTGATCGTCCCGCGGAGCTTGTTCACCGCCAGCGTCGCCAGCGCCTCACCCTCCACATCGTCCGCGATGATCAGCAGGTTCTTGCTCACCTGCAGCAGCCGCTCGAGTACCGGCAGGATGTCCGTCACCGCCGAGATCTTCTTGTCGGTGATGAGGATGTAGGGGTCGTCCAGCTCCGCTTCCATCTTCTCGCTGTTCGTGACGAAGTAGGGGCTGATGTACCCCCGGTCGAACGCCATCCCTTCCACGTACTCGACCTCCGTCGCGATCCCCCGTGATTCCTCGACGGTGACCACGCCGTCCTTCCCCACCTTCTCCATCACTTCGCCGATCAGATCGCCGATCGTTGTGTCGGCAGCCGAGATAGAGGCCACCTGCGCGCTCTGCTCACGCGTCGTGACCGGCTTCGCGTTCTTCTTCAGGTGCGCCACCACCGCCTGCCCCGCCGCTTCGATGCCGCGCTTCAGCGCCATCGGATTCGCGCCCGCCGCCACGTTCTTCAGCCCCTCGTGCACGATGGCTTGGCCCAGCACCGTGGCCGTCGTAGTGCCGTCCCCGGCGATGTCGTTCGTCTTCGACGCGATCTCCTTCGCCAGCTGCGCGCCGATGTTCTCGAACGGCGTGTCCAGCTCGATGTCCTTGGCGATGGTCACGCCGTCGTTCGTGATCGTCGGGGCGCCGAACTTCTTGTCCAGCACCACGTTCCGCCCCTTCGGCCCCAGGGTGATCTTGACGGCGTCCGCTAGGGCGTCGATGCCGCGCATCAGAGCGTGCCGGGCGTCCTCTTCGAAGAGAAGCTGCTTGGCCATGTTGGTACCTCATCCTCCGGTTGGCTATGCGCTTGAAAGTGATGCTGTTTCGGGATCTGGCACTCTCTGACCGAGAGTGCTAAGCCGAGTGTAAGGCACCGTCCCATGTGGATCAAGTTGTTCCATGCGACAACTGGAGGCTGGAAGCTGGAGGATGGCTCGGCGCCCTTTCAGCCTCCCGTGCGACCGATAGCGGTATCTTGCCCCCCATGACCGCCCCCCTGAACCTCCGCGACCTCGAAGCCCTCGCCCGCGAGCGCATGCAGCCCGGCCCGTTCGCCTTCTACTTCGGCGGCGCCGCCGACGAGGTCACGCTGCGCGAAAACGAAGCCGCCTTCGAATGCCGCCGCCTCCGCCCGCGCGTCCTCCTCGACGTCGCCCGTCGCCGCCAGTCGGTGGAGCTCCTCGGGACGCGCGTCCGGCTGCCCGTAGGCGTCGCCCCCACGGGACAGCACGGCTTCGCCCACGCCGATGCGGAAGTGGCGACCGCTCGCGCCGCCGCGCAGGCCGGCGCCCTCTTCTGCCTCGCCACCGGCTCCACCCGGCCGATGGAAGAAGTCGCCGAGGCCTCCGGCGACGCCCCCCGCTGGTTCCAGCTGTACACGCAGTCCAACCGCGGCATCACCGAAGATCTCGTGCGCCGCGCGGCCGCCGCCGGCTTCGGCGCCCTCGTCGTCACTGTCGATCTACCCGTTGGCGGACGCCGCGAGCGTGCGGACCGCGCGGGCTTCCAGCTCACCAGCCCCCGCACCGGCAACTTCGCCCGCTACGGCGATGAGCAGTTCGCCGAGCTGACCCAGCGGTCCGGCTACGGAATGCTCACCTGGGATGATCTCGCGTGGCTGCGCGGCATCGCCCCTCTTCCCCTCGTCCTCAAGGGCATCCTCACCGCCGACGACGCGCGCCTCGCCGTCGAGCACGGCGCCGCCGCCGTCTGGGTATCCAACCACGGTGGCCGCCAGCTCGATCGCTCCCCCGCCAGCATCGACGTGCTCGAGGAGATCGTCGAGGCCGTCGATGGCCGCGCGGAGGTCTACCTCGATGGCGGCGTGCGCCGGGGCGTCGACGTGGTGACCGCGCTGGCGCTCGGCGCGCGGGCCGTCTTCATCGGACGTCCCGCCCTCTACGCCCTCGCCTGGAACGGCGCCGACGGCGTCGCCGCGATGCTCCTGATGCTCGCCCTCGAGGTCGACAACGCCATGGCCCTCCTCGGCGTCACCTCACTCGACAAACTCACCCGCGCCCACGTCATGTAGCAGCCGCAGGTGCGGCGAACGTAGACTCCCGGGCTCACTGAAAAACTGAGAACTGAGAACTGAAAACTAGTTCCGCGTCGTCCCCGGGATCCCGATCGCCACGTTCACCTTGATGAACACCGCGATCTCCTGCCGCACCGCACCCTGCCCCAGCCCGTCGATGCGCACGATCGCCGCGTCGCTCCCCAGCACCTTCCGCGGGTCGACGGAGATCATCAGCGTCGCTGTGCGCTCGCACGGTGACTCGCGCAGGCACGTCAGGTCGTCCCCCACCGCCACTCCCGCCAGCTGCGAGAACGTCACCCACGACTTGTCCGCGCTCACCCGCCACGGCACGATCCCCGTCCCCGCGTTCGAGATCTTCACCTCCACCGGCGTCGCCGACTGGTTCGGCCGCACATTCACCAGCACGATCGGCCGGTCGATGGCGAGCCGCGGCAGCCCCAGCACCGCCAGGCGCACCAGCGGCGGAGGCGGCGGCGTGGCGTCCTGGTGCAGCGGCTTCGGCGTCGGAATGTCCATCCGCGTGTACGGGAAGTCGAAGTTGTCCAGGCTGAGCGGCGTGCTCCAGTACGGGTTGTTCAGGTCCGGCAGCGTCGCGTTGATCGGCTCCCACAGCGCCTTCCCCTGCACCTCTGGCGGATTGGCCATGCAGCCGTACACCAGCTCCTGGTACGGGTGCAGCGCCCGGTTGTGGCTCAGCCCATCGTTTGCCCGCCCGCAGCTGTACGGCGTCCGCGGCCACCCGCCGTAGATCGGGTCCATCGGATGGTTGCTCCGGTTCGCCCCCGGCCCCGTGAAGCCGTTGTAGCCCCACACCGCGTAGTACCAGTTCTCCACGATCGCCGGGTCGCTGTCCGTGTCGATGCCCGCGATCGGCCGCGCTTCCGGCGCCGCGTTCCACTTGTCGATCAGGATCGCTGCCCCCCGCCCGATGTTGTACGCGAAGTGCGTCGCCACCAACGCCTGCTCGTCCGTGGGCTGCTGGTCTTCGCCCAGCGGCGCTGTCATCCCGCTCGTCACCTGCGCGATCCCGTACCCGCAGTCGAACGACACCAGCCCCGGCCCGATCGCCCCGAACGGCAGCCCCGGCCCACCCTGCGTGATCACGCTCTCGATCCAGCTGATCGACTTCAGCAGCGTCGGCGGCACGTACACCGGCCCCGACGTGTTGCGCCCCCCCCGGACCCCCCGCTCCAGCAGCGGCTGCGAGAAGAAGCGGTCGCGCGGGAACAGCAGGTCGTGCCCCGCCAGGTCCATCGCCGCCAGGTAGAGTCGCCGGTCCTCCGTCGTCTCGTACGTCGTCGGCGACTGGGCGAACGCGCAGGCATTCGCCACCGGCGTGCGCCGCGACCCCGGCGCGAACATCGCCGCGAGCGCCAACGTTGCCAGACCCAGCGCCAGTAGCCGCATCATTCCAGCCACCCCACGATCAGCACGTCCGAGGAGTCGGACACACGCTCGCGCGAGCCGTCCTCGTCCACCAGCTCCACGTGGCTCTGCCCCGCGTCGATCGGCGTCACCCCTTCGATGGCGCGCACCGCCAGCGTCGAGCCGTCCGGCGACCACCCCAGCGGCAGGTCGATGCCGTCCGCCTGCTGCGTGACCGCCCTCGCGGTGCCGTCCGCGTCCACCGCGCGCGCGCCGCCCCCCTCCCGGTCCACCGACCCGATCGTCAGTTCTCCGCCGGGGCTCCATTCCGGGTTGTACTCCGCCCGCCCGGCCCTTCCCGCGACGACGGCTTCTCCTGCCGTCCCCGTCGCCACGTCTAGTGTCATCGCTACGATCGCCGGCTCCGGCCCCGTGCGCGCGACGGAATAGGCCAGCGTCGCGCCGTCGGGCGAGAGCTTCCAGTCCCGTGCGATGCCGTTGCTCAGGTGCGCGACCAGCGCTTCGCCCGTGCCGTCCGGCGCGATGCTGTACAGGTCGGTGCCGCTGCTGCTCAGCGTCGCGAAGTAGATCCGCGACCCGTCCGGCGCGAACGCGATCGGGAACACCGCCGCTGTCGCCCACGTCGTGACCGTCGCCCGCGAGCCGTCGCGGCCCAGCAGCAACAGCTCGAACGTGCCGGCGCTGTTCTCGGCCGGCGTGTTCTTCCGCACCACGATCGACTGGCTGTCCGGCGCCCACACCGGTGCGATCAGCAGGTCGGCGTCATCCGCGAGCAACGACACATCGCCGTCGTCCTCGATGACGCCCGCGACAGCCGGTGCGTCCGCCGCCGGGTCGGCCGTGTCCGCCGGCAGCGCCGTGTATGCGATCGCCGACCCGTCCGGCGAGAGCGTCGCGAACGCGCCCCAGCCCGGCGCATGGTCGACCGTCGCCAGCGTGCGCCGCCCGCCCGCTACGTCCTCCGGGTCGACCGCGACGATCCTGTCCGCGCGCTCGCCGAACTCCGCAATGATTAGCTGTTGGCCTTGAGACTGGGCCTGCTGGAAGGGCGTGGGCTGTTGGTTGTTGATGCGGTCGATCGCGAACCATCCGCCGCCCGCGATTGCAGCGGCGGTGCCCGTCGCGACAGCGGGCTTCGCGATGACGGAGATGACGCGGGCGAGGATCACAGGCGGCTCACTCCCTGCAGCTGCCTTCGTTCTCGCGCCGGCACCCCGCCACGACCGGCGTCTCGGCATCGAGACGGCGTGCGAGTACCGCGTCCGCCGCCGTGCCGCGAATACTGTAGCAGATGAGGCCAGCCCCTACCGTATCGGCGTGCGATTCAGATCGCAACATTCATCACGCACGCCACCGGCGAATCTACAGGCGTGTACGCCCGTCATCAGGATCGAGCCCGGTCACCAGTTACCAGCTACCACGTTCATAACCACGCTCGCACAGAGTCCCTAATGGTGTACGCGAGTAAACACGATCGAGATCCAGTCACCAAAACCGGTAACCGGTCACAAGTCACCAGCGGCCAGACCGCTAGTCCTCGACCCGCGTCCGCACGTACCACTCCCGTACGCTCGCGAAGCGCGACGACGCAGTGATCAGCAGCGCATCGGCGAACCCCTGCACGCGCGGCGACTGCGCGTACGTGTACCCCGGCGCGTACAGCGGCAGCGCCGGCACCGCGGCGACGAACGCGTCCTGGAACTCCGCGTACAGCTCGCGGCGCCGGTCCACCTCCGTCGTCTGCCGCGCGCGCTCCAGCATGTCGTCGATGCTCGTGTCGAAGAGCTTTGCCAGGTTGCGCCCCGGCGGGGCGATCTGGCTCGAATGCCAGAACGGATAGGGGTCGGGGTCCGGCCCCGGGTCCACCAGCACCAGCGCCGCCTCGAACCGGCGCGGCAGCAGATGCTCGTCGATGTACGTCCCAGCGTCCAGTGGCTGCACCGTCACCGACGCGCCGACCGCCCGCCACTGCCGCGCGATCTCCTCGGCGATCGCCACCCGCAGCGGGTCGTTCGTCGTCGACAGCGTGAACGCCAGCCGCAGCCCCCCGCGGTTGCGCACGCCGTCCTGTCCCCGCGGCCAGCCAGCCTGCTCGAGCGCGCTCGCCGCCTGCCCCGGACTGAACGACGGCACCTCGACCGGTGTGTACGCCCACGATCCCGGAGGGATGCCCGCCGGCGTGCCCTCACCCCCCGGCGAAAGAGCGACGATCAGCGCCGTCACGTCGATCGCCCGTTGCAGCGCCCGCCGCACGGTCGGGTCGGCGAAGATCGGCGAGTCGATGTTGAGGTACGCGGCGTTGAACGACATCGACGTCAGCCTGTGCAGCGAGAAACCCTCCTCCCCGCCCAGCACGTCCAGCTGTGCCCGCGGCGTCGCCGGGTCGAGCAGCGCACCGTCCGCCGCGCCGTCGCGCAGCGCCGCCGCCAGCGCGTCACCGTCCGGGTACACCCGGAAGTCCAGCCGCGAGATGCGCGGCGGCCCCAGGTAGTACGTCGGGTTTGCCTCCAGCCGCACCCCGTCTGACGTCCGTCCCGCGAAGGTGTACGGGCCCGTCCCCACCGGGTCGGCGTTGAACGGGGTGTTCGCCAGCCCGTCCGCATCAAGCCCGTCGAGCAGGTGTTGGGGCAGGATCCCCACGTTCAGATACGCAAGGAACGGTGCGTACGCCTGCTCCAGCCGGAACTCCACGGTCAGCGGGTCGCGGGCGCGGATCACGACGCCCTGCATCAGCTGGGCCAGCACCGGGTCGCCCCGGAACTCCGGGTCGGCGATCGCCCCGAACGTGAACACCACGTCGTCCGCCGTAAGGTCGGCGCCGTCATGCCACGCCACGCCGTCCCGCAGGTGGAAGACGTAGTTGCGCCCGTTGCCCGTGATCTCCCAGCGCTCGGCCAGGTCGGGCTGCGGCAGCCCGTCCGCCCCCAGGCGCACGAGCCCGCTGAAGATCAACGACGCCAGGTCGGCGTCCGTGGGGTTGCTCTGTGCGAAGAGTGGGTTGATCTGCTCCGCCGCGCGCGTCACCCCCTCCACGTAGCGGCCGCCGCTTGCCGGCACCGCCTCGCCCTTGGGATTCGACAGCACGAAGTACCAGAAGACCGCGACCGCGGCGATCCCAACCACCAGCGCGGCGAAGATCGGCCAGCGGGTCTGCGTCAGCGGCACGGCACCTTCAGCCTCCGAGCGGGCCCCGGAGCGCTAGCAAGGTGCTGAAAAAGGGGGTACAGGGGGCAGAGCCCCTTGTCGGGGGGCTCCGGGGGGTGTCCCCCCGGATTCACAACCATCCAACTGGGCGGGCGGGTGGGAACGTCAACTGTTCCTCTTCGGGTTTTTCAGCACCCTGCTAGAGCGACGCGCGCACGCCCCAGGCGGAGATGATCAGGAACACGATGGCCAGGACGATCGTCAGCTGGAAGAGCGTCTTCTCGACGCCTCGGCGGGTCCGGAAGCTCGCGCCTGTCCCGCCGCCCAGCGCTGTGCCGATGCCCGACCCCTTCGCCTGCAGCAACAGCACGATCGTCAGCACGATCGAGACGAGGATCTGCGCGATGTTCAGATAGTCTCGGAACTCCACATTCCCCTCCGGGCAGCGGCCCATTGTACGCGAAGGCTCCCCGCCCGCCAAAGCGCCTACATCGCCCGCAGGAGGCGGATGCGTTCCTCCACCGGCGGGTGCGTGCTGAACAGGTTGTTCAGCCACGACTTGTGGTCGTGCAGGGGGTTGCTGAAGTACAGGTGCGCCGTCGCCTTGTTCGCTTCTTCCAGCGGGTCCGGGTCCGCTGAGATCTTCTCCAGCGCCCGCGCCAGCGCGTCCGGATTCCGGCACAGCAGCGCCCCCGACGCGTCCGCGAGATACTCGCGCTGCCGCGAGACTGCGAGCTGGATCATCTTCGCCACCAGCGGCGCCAGCACCGCCAGGACGATCGCCACGACGAGCAGGATAGCCATCGCCCCGCCCTTGTCGCGGTTCCCGCGCCGATGCCCCGCCCCGAACCACGTCCACCGCATGAACACGTCCGCCAGCAGCGCGATCAGCCCCACCAGCACCACCGTGATCGTCATCACGCGGATGTCGTAGTTGCCCACGTGCGACAGCTCATGCGCGATCACACCCTCCAGCTCGGACTTCTCCAGCTTCTGCAGCAGCCCGCGCGTGACCGTCACCGCGGCGTGCTTCGGGTCGCGCCCCGTCGCGAACGCGTTCGGCGCCCCGTCCTCGATCACGTACACCCTCGGCATCGGCAGGCCCGAGCCGATGCTCAGATTCTCGACGATGCGATACAGCTCCGGCTCGTCGTCCTTCGTCACCGGACGCGCCTGGCTCACCGCCAGCGCCACCGACGCGCTCGCGTAGTAGCTGAACAGCGCGTACGCCCCCAGCCCCGCGAACACCACGGGCGCAAACAGCGGCGGCACCCCCAGCGCGAGCGCGATGACCGTCGCGAACGCGCCCGTGATCGCCACGAACACCAGCATCAGCAGCCACGTCTGCCGCCGGTTCGACGAGATGCGGTCGTACACCAGGACAGGTGGTTGCGCGTCGGAGGGGATCGCCTGCTGGTCCGCCATCCGCGGCTAGGGGTTGGCGGCGGGGGTGGAGAAGCTCACGCGTACGTCCTCGCGCGCCGCCTCTTCGGCTTCGAAGAACTCCGCCGCCTGGAAGCCGAACATGTTCGCGAAGATCAGGCTCGGGAACGTCTCCCGCTTCGTGTTATAGGAGAGCACGTTCGTGTTGTAGAACTGCCGGGCGTACGCAATCTTCTCCTCGATGTCGCTCAGCTCGTTCTGCAGGTCCAGGAAGTTCTGGTTCGCCTTCAGGTCCGGGTACGCCTCCGCTACCGCGAACAACGAGCGCAGCGTCTGCGTCAGCATGTTGTTCGCTTCCGCCGCCTGCCCCGGCGTCCCCGCCTGCTGGAGCCGCGCCCGCGCCTCCGTCACGCTCTCCAGCGTCTGGCGTTCGTGCGCCGCGTATCCCTTCACGGTCTCGACGATGTTCGGGATCAGCGAAGCCCGCCGCTTCAGCTGCACGTCGATGCCCGACCACGCCTCCCGCACGCGCAGCCGCGCTTTCACCAGCCCGTTGTACATCCCCAGCACGATCAGCCCGAGGATGACAACCAGCGCGACGACGATCCCGATGACGATCAGGGCGGGCAGCATGAAGATTCCTCCGTCCTCACGAGTGTAACACGATGCCGGCCGCGCGCCGCCGCCCCGCCCCCGTTGCACGATGCAGCTCACGAGGTACGACCTTCACCTCAGCCCGCGCAGGACTGTGCGCCACTCTCACATGACGCCTCACGCCGCCTCACCTGTGAAAATCGGTGCCATCTGTCGTCTTACCCGTCACTCTCGTGGGGCGGCGCGGATTGACACTCCTTGCCGCCCCGGACGAGCCGGTGATACGCTTCCACCGCATCCCGCAGGGAGGGAGCGTCATGCTGCTCGCTGGTCTCGGCCCGCTCGGTGTCCCCGAGCTGCTCATCATCGCCTTCATCGTCATCCTCGTCTTCGGCGTCGGCCGCCTCCCCGAAGTCGGCGGGGCGCTGGGCCGGGGCATTCGCGAGTTTCGCCGCGCCAGCAAGGACGATGACAAGGACGATGGCTCCACAACGCTCAGCTCGAGCGAGCCGACCGCCGTCCAGGCCCCGGACGCCGTCTTCTGCTCCGAGTGCGGCACCCAGAACGATCGCGCCGCGAAGTTCTGTTCATCCTGCGGGCACGCCCTCGGCGCCCCGGTCACCTGACTCCGCACCTTACGCATTCCAGCCCGACAGCCCGGGCTCTTCAGCCAGCGCGGCCACCGGCGGCTTAACCGCCAGATCGGGCCAGATCCCACTCCGACACCGTGCTCACAGCTCACAGCTCACAGCTTGAGGCTCACGGCTCGGTTCACGGCTCGCCGCTGCCCCGCCTCCGGTCCCACCGCGCGAACGCCCCGATGGCCGCCGCCGTCAGCGCGATCGGGATCAGCGCCAGCGCCGGGTGCACCGCGAACAGCATCACCGTCACCGACACGTCGGCGAAGATCCCCACCATGGCTACGAAGGGCCACATGATCAGCCCGAACACCGCCCGCGTGATCACCAGCACGTCCAGGCAGCCGTACCGCGGCTCCCCGTCCGGCGGGCGCTGCTCGTAGTAAGCCATCCCGTATGATAGCCATGCGGCCCTGCGCGGGCCGGACATCGCTCGGCGGAGGTGCGGAATGGACCGGCAGGCGGCGTGGGATCTCCTCTGCGAATACACGCACGGCGACGGCCTGCGCAAACACGGCCTCGCCGTCGAGACCGTCATGCGCCACTTCGCCCGCCAGCACGGCGAGGACGAAAACGTGTGGGGCATCACCGGACTCCTCCACGACTTCGACTACGAGCGTTGGCCCACCCAGGAGGGCCACCCCTTCGAGGGCAACAAGATCCTCACCGAACGCGGCTACCCCGAGGACGTCCGCACCGCCATCATGGGCCACGGCGACTACACCGGCGTGCCCCGCGACACCCTCATGGCGAAGATGCTCTTCGCCGTCGACGAGCTCACCGGCTTCGTCACCGCCGTCGCCCTTGTCCGCCCCAACAAGAGCATCTTCGAGGTCGAGCCGGCGTCCGTCCGCAAGAAGATGAAGGACAAGGCCTTCGCGCGGCAGGTGAACCGCGACGACATCATCAACGGCGCTGCTCAACTCGGCGTCGACCTCGAAGCCCACATCTCCGAAGTGATCGCCGCGCTGAAGGACAACGCCGGTGCCCTCGGCCTGCGCGGCGCCGTCCCCGCCTGACACCTTCGATGCCGCCGCTCTTCCACTACCGCGCGCTGGATGAGCTTCGCGATGACGCTGCCTCGCGCGGAGTCGCTCTCCGCTTCGAAGGCGACATGGCCCCGCTCGCGCAGCCTCTCCGCATCGGGCCGCTGCACGTGGCGTCCCGGCTGGCCGTCCACCCCATGGAGGGCTGCGACGGCAACCTCGACGGCACTCCCGGAGATCTGACCTTCCGCCGCTGGCGCCGCTTCGCCGAGGGCGGCGCCGCCCTCCTCTGGGGCGAGGCGACGGCCGTCGTCCCCGAGGCCCGCGCCAACCCGCGGCAGCTCCTCATCTCCCGCGAGACAGCGGCCGCCCTGAAGCGCCTCCTCGACGACACACGCGCCGCCCGCCGCACCCGCTTCGGCACGCTCGAAGGCTTCATCGTCGGCCTCCAACTCACCCACTCCGGGCGCTGGTCGCACCCCCGCCCCCTCGTCGCCCGCCGCAGCCCCGCCGTCGATGCCGTCCGCGGCGCAGACGCCACCCTCCTCGACGACGCTGCCCTCGAAGCGCTCGAGGACCGCTTCGTCGAGGCTGCGGAGCTGACCCGCAACATCGGCTTCGACTTCGTCGACGTCAAACAGTGCCACACCTATCTGCTGAACGAGCTGCTCGGCGCCCGCTCCCGCGAAGGTGCCTACGGCGGCAGCTTCGAGCAGCGCACGCGCTTCGTCCGCAACGTCTTCGCGAAGGTCCGCGCCCGCCTCGGCGATACGATCGTCCTCGCCACGCGCATGAACGTCTACGACGGCGTCCCCTTCGTGGGAGGTGCGGGCGAGACGGGCGTCCCCGCGCCGCACGAACTACCGTACGCCGGCGCCTGGGGCACCGACGCCGCCGACCCGGCGCGGCCGGACCTCACCGAGCCGCTGCGACTCATCGGCGACCTGCGCAGCCTCGGTCTGGCGCTGCTCAACGTCTCCATGGGCAGCCCCTACTACAACCCCCACATCGGCCGGCCCTTCGAACGTCCGCCCGTCGACGGCTACCTCCCGCCCGAACACCCCCTCGCCGGCGTCGAACGCCACGTGCGGCTCACCGCGGAAGTCCAGCGCTCCCACCCGGACCTCGCCGTCATCGGCACCGGTTACTCGTGGCTGCGCCACTTCGCGCTGCACGCCGGCGCCGCGAACGTCGCCGATGGCGCCGTGAGCATGGTCGGCCTCGGGCGGGGCGCCCTCGCCTACCCGGACTTCGCCGTCGACGCGCTGGAGCACGGCTCGATGGAGCGCGACAAGTCGTGCATCGGCGTCAGCTACTGCACCGCCCTGATGCGCGCCAAGCACAACGACCTCGGCCAGTACGCCACTGGCTGCGTCCCCCGCGACCGCGACTACGCGCCGCTCCTGAAGGACGCCCGCCGCACCGAGGGCTGGGAGTAGCCCCCGCCCCTCATCCTGCGAGAAGCATGAGTCTGCCTCGCACACCGCCGCGACGGGTGCGAGGACACCATCACGTCGCTGTCACCGCCTATTGACACCCCGCACCGCCCCACCTAGGATAGATAGACAAAGGATGTTATCGCTTTAGCATTTCGGGAGGAGAGCTATGGCGGACGACACCGACATCATGGTCCCCGCCCGCGAATTCAACGCCGAGAACTTCTTGCCGGCGGACCTGCTCGCGAACTGGATCCGCCCCCTCGTCGCCGAGATCATCGGGCCCTTCGCGCTGGTCTTCGCCGGCGCCGGCTCCATCATGCTCGCCATCACCCAGGGCTACGGCGATGGCGGCACCCTCGTCATGGTGGCGCTCGCCCACGGCCTCGCCATCGGCCTCATGATCGCAGGCGCCGGCCACATCTCCGGCGGCCACTACAACCCCGCCGTCACCGCCGGGCTCTGGCTCGGAGGCAAGATCGGCACCGTGAAGGCCGTCGCCTACGTCGCCGCCCAGCTCATCGGCGCCACCGTCGCCGCCATGCTGCTGAAAGAGATCTTTGACACATCCACCGCATCGCTCGCGAACGCCGTCCCCTCCGTCAACTACGGCGGTGCAGGCGACAACGACCTGATCATCGTAGGCAAGCAGAACGCCTTCATCCTGGAAGTCGTCTGCACCTTCTTCCTCGTCTACGTGATCTACGGCGTGGCCGTCGATTCTCGTGGAGCCCACGCCATCGCCCCCCTCGCCATCGGCCTCACCATCACCATGGACATCCTCTTCGCCGGCCCCCTTACCGGCGCTGCCATGAACCCCTCTCGCCACTTCGGCCCCGCCCTGGTCGAGGGCGAGTGGAAGGACGGCTGGCTCTACTGGGCCGCCCCGATGCTCGGCGCCACCATCGCGGCGATCGTGCAAAACTACATCTTCATCCCGAGGAGCCAGGCCGCACCCGAGGCCCGGCCCTCGGAGCACCACTGACGACCGGCAGGGGGTGGAGCCCATTGCCCGTAGCGCGACGGCCTCGTTAGGATGAGGCGACCGGCTATGGGCGATGGGGCTCGCCTGGACCGCCCGCGAGGCTGATGGCTCCTACCAGCGATGGTAGGGGCCTTTTCGTTTGAGCAGGACGCAATGACCGTCGTCTATCTCGTCATTGGAGGGTCGCTCGGCACTCTCGCCCGCTACGCGCTCAGCGGCCGCGTCGACGACTGGTTCGGCCCCAGCGCGCTCGGTATCTTCGTCGTCAACATCATCGGGGCGTTTCTCATCGGGCTGTTCCTCACCCTCAGCGAGGAGCGCTTCCTCTGGCCGCCGGAGCTGCGCCTGCTGGTCGCGGTGGGATTCCTCGGCGCCTTCACCACCTTCTCGACCCTCACCTGGGAGACGTACCAGATGCTGGAGCTGCGTGACGTCGCCGGCGCGACGCTGAACCTCGCCGGGAGCGCCGCCTGCGGCATGCTTGCTGTCTATCTGGGGGTGGTGGCCGCGCGTGTCATCTGACCACGGAGGTGGGACCATGGACATCACAGGACCGGCCAGGCTGCTGAAGGTCTACATCGGCGAAGCCGACAAGTGGCGCGGCAAACCGCTCTCCACCGCGCTGGTCGAGCGCCTGCGCGCCGAGGGCCTCGCCGGTGCGACCGTCACCCGCGGCGTCGAGGGCTTCGGTGCCAACAGCCGCATCCACACGGCCCACATCCTCCGTCTTTCGGAGGATCTCCCGCTCGTCGTCGAGGTCGTCGACCGCGCCGAGCGCATCGAACGAATCCTCCCCCTGATCGACGAGATGGTAGGCGACGGACTCGTCACGCTCGCCGACGTGGACGTCGTCCACTATCGCCACAGCACGGCGAAGCCGCGGGGCGGTGGCAGCATGTAGCGTCCGGCTCGACCGGGGCCGGCCCGTGCGCTACGATCGCCTGCGCGAGAAGGAGGCAGCCATGGCCGACCCGAAGCAGGTGGTGATCGACTTCTGCGCGGCGTGGGACGCCCGGGACCAGCAGCGCATCCTCGACGCCTTCACAGACGATGCCGTCTACCACAACATCCCCATGCCGCCGGCGAACGGCAAGGACGCCATCAAGGCCCTGCTGAACATGATCCTCACCCCGGCCACCGGCGTCCGCTTCGACATCAAACAGATCGCTGCGGACGGCGACAAAGTGCTCACCGAGCGCGTCGACACCTTCCGCATGGGCGAACGCACGATCGAGCTGCCCGTGATGGGCACGTTCGAGGTCCGCGACGGCAAGATCGCCGCCTGGCGCGACTACTTCGACCTCGCCACCTGGACGAAGCAAGCCTCAGGCTAGCGCTCGTAGAGCACGGGCTTCCAGCCCGCGCGGCTGGAACATCTCTGTCATCCCGAGCGCAGCGAGGGATCTTCGCAAGAGGGATCGTCTGTGCACGCACGGGCCGGCCGAGAGAACACGCGCGCGTGTCGCGGTCGCGGTCTGATCCGCTTGTGTCGCGGGTTCAAGGCCGGCGCGTCGCCTACTTCGCCGTCTCTTCGATGACCGCCACGAACTTCTCGTTCAGCATCTTCCGCAGCTTCGCCAGGCCGGTGTACGCGATCTCCTCCTGCGAGGCCATCCCCACGCCGAACGGCTGCTGCTGCCGCATCCAGTCCGCCCGCTCCTGCGCCTGCGCCCGGTAGCGGTCCCACGCCAGGTTGCCGAACACGTCGACCAGGTTCTCGCTGAAGTGCCCTTCGGGGCTGACTGAGAGCGCCAGGCAACTCACGATCGGCAGGCAGTACGCGCCCGCCACCGCCGTCTTGATCGGCACCGGCATCAGCGGCATCGTGTGCGACCCGCGCGCGTCGCCCGTGATCAGCGGCGTCAGCCGGAACGGGTCCACCACCTCCTCCAGCGCCGGGAAGATGCGCTGGTTGCGCACGATCATCACCGGGTCGTCCTTCCCCTGATACGTCCCCGTGATGTTGTGCAGCCGGTCGGTGCTCGCCGCCACTCCTACCTCCCCGGGGTACACTCGGCTCTCGATGCGCGCGACGCCATAGCGGTCGATGTCGCGCAGCAGCGCCAGAATGCTCAGATTCTCCTCCGGGGAGTTGAGCTTGATCTGCCGGTGCGTCGGCGGTGCCCCCTTCTCCACCCGGTGGTCCATGTCTTCAATCACGAACGTGAACCCCCGGCCGATGTCCGGGCTCAGCAGAAAGCCCGAAGACCGCGCCGGGTCCGCGAACGAGTAGTACAGCGCCATGTTGTACGCCCCCGGCCCGCACTTGTCCGCAGCGAACAGCGCGATCGACTCCGAAGGCCGGTGCTCCGGCAGCAGCGGGAAGGTGATCTCCGCCACGCCGGGCCCGGTGCCTCGCACGTTGCCGCTGGGCGCCGTCGGGAACAGGTCCTGCCCCGCCCCGTAGTTCCCCTCCTTCCGCGCCACCTCCGCCGCCGCTTCGAACGCCGCCCGGCACGCCTTGTGCACCGTCGCCGAGCTGCTCCCCTGCGTATGCGTCGTCACGATGGCGATGTCATCGCCGGTGTACGTGATCAGCTTGTCGATGATCCACGACTGCCCCTTCATCGTGTCCTCGACAGCCTTCACCATCCCGTCGGTAGGGCGCGTGTGCCCCCCGGTCGACCCGCAGTCGGCCTTGATCACGCTGAACGTCAGATCCTTGATTGCCACGTCGGTCCCTCCTGTCATCCGTGGGATGGTGCTTGTGTTTCGGGTGCGCCGGGCGTCGCCGGGCCGATGGATAGTATGCCACCGGCGGGATACCGGCCAGCCGCGGACACCCCTTACATAATCCCGCCGGTCAAGCGGCCATGGACATTCAGTCCAGCCCGAGTTTGCCGGGATTGAGGATCCCGTTCGGGTCCACCGCGCGCTTGATCCGCCGCAACACCTCCAGGCCCGCCGCCCCGTGCTCCTCCTCCATCAGGTGCGCCAGCCGCACGCCGGCGCCGTGGCAATACTCCATCGACCCGCCGCACGCGTGCGCCAGCCGCAGGCAGCCGTCGACCGCCCGCCCCATCGCCTCCGCGCCCTCACTCACCATCACCATCGAGAACAGCCCCGGCGCCACCCAGATCCCCGTCTCCACCACCCGCACCCCCTCCGCCGCCGCCGTCGCCAGCGCCCGCTGCCGGTAGTCCAGCACCGCCGAGGCAGGCAGCGCGACGTGCACATAGTCGAAGTGCGAACCATCGCCGGACGGCCGGCGCACCGGCGCGCCTGACGTACGGGCGCGCGCGAAGCGCTCCGCCGGCACGTGCCGCTCCGCCCAGAATGCTTCGACGTCCTCCGCCGGTAGCCCGCGTCCGCCCGCGTCGGCGCAGATCGCCGCCGCCCGCCCGCGCTGCGCCTCGGCCTCCTCCCGGAACCCTTCGAAGCCCAGGTACAACGTCGGCGGCTCCCCGACGCCGTCCGCTGCTGGCCGCTCCCCGTAGTCGAGCAGCGCCGGCCGCAGCCCGATCGCCTGTAGCCGCAGCAGCGCCGCGAATCCCGCTTCGAACGACGCGAACGTGTAACCGATGCGCACGCGCGCCTCCGGAAGTGGGAAGACGCGCAGCGCCGCCGCCGTCACCACCCCGAAGCAGCCTTCGCCGGCCACGAACAGCCGCGTGAGGTCCGGCGCGGCGGAGTGCGGGCCTGCCGGTCGCGTGCGCAGCACCGTGCCGTCCGCCAGCACCGCCTCCACCGCCAGCACCTGCTCGCCCATGCTGCCGTACTTCCCGCCGAGGAACCCGAGCCCGTTCGTCGAGAGCGTCCCGCCCACCGTGGCGATGGCGTACGTCCACGGGTCGTGCCCCAGCATCACCCCGTGCGCCGCCAGCTCCCGGTCGGCGTCCGCCAGCACCGCCCCCGCCTCCACCCACGCCCACCCCGACGCGGCGTCGGCCTCGCGCACGCGGTCCATCCGCCCCAGGTCCAGCACGATGCCCGCCCGCACGGACCGCGCCCCGCCCATCAGCCCCGTCCCGCCGCCGTACGGCACCACCGGCGCCCGCAGCTCGTCCGCGATGCGCATCACGGCCGTCACCTCGTCCGTCGCCGCCGGCCGGACCACCACCAGAGGCGCCTGCGCCGGCGCCGCCGCACCACCCCGCGACGCCCCGAGCGCGTCGAGCATGCGCAGCTCGCGTGTCTCCGGCGTCACGTTGATGGCGTTCTCGCCGAGCGCGTCGATCAGTCGCGGGAGCAACTCATTCACGAAGACCATGCGCGTAGAGGGTAACAGGCCATGTTCATGAGGCCGTGATGGTCTCCAACGTGTGGAAGACGAATCTCTTCGCCGTCTCGGGAGCCTGCCGGATTGCGACGGACCCCGCCTCCGTGACAGGCGCTCCCGCCTCTAGCTTGTCCAGGAGATAGCTTGGAGTGATGCCTTCGTGCAGCGCCCCCCCCGCAGATGGGCGGGCGGGTGGGAAGGTCAACTGTTCGTCTCGAGGGTGTCAGCAGCCTGCTAATGCACGTCGTCGTCGCGGCTGGCGAGGCCCTGCGTCCTGTCGCCGGGCGCGTCTTCCACCAATTGGGCGTACGTCCAGGCCGAACCGGAAGCGTCCGCTACGTACTCCCAGAACGCGCCGCCCGCGTCATACACGAAGAACGTCTTGCGGCGCTCCGGGCGCGTCTCCGCCAGCGCCGAGATCGGCTGGGTGTCATCCAGCGCGATGTGGCTGGCTGCGGGCGGATACGCCCGCGACGGCATGCCGGCGATGTCCTCCAGCGTTAGCGCGAAGTCGATGTGCTGGTAGTCGGCGTCCGTCCAGCGGTGCGCCAGCCCCGGCGTCCGGATGAACAGCGGGATGTGCGGCATCAGCGAATCGACCTCCATCGCGCTCCCGTCGAGCCGCGGGCCCTCCGTCCGCACGCCGTGGTCCGCCGTCACGATGAGCGACGCGTCGTCGTACACGCCCGCCTCCTCCAGCGCCTGCAGGACGCGACCCAGTTCCGCGTCCGCGTACGCGAGCTGGTCATCGTAGGCCTGGCGAATGCCGGCGGCAGCCGCGCCTGTCTGAGGGTTGGCCCACGAGAACTGCATGCGCTCGTGGCGGTCAACACGGCCGTCGCGCGTGTATACGTACGGGCCGTGCGGCACCATCGGGTGCACGAGGTTCACCCTCCCGGACAGGTCGCCTCGCCCGATGTCCGCGACGAACTGGTTGAACATCTCTTCCGTGTGGGTGTGCACGCCGCCCACGTCGGCGCGCGGGTCGAGCGCGCCCGAGGCGTCGCGTGTCGGCCCCAGGAGCCGGTTCGCGGCTGGCCGGAACGCCCCCGGGACGGCGCGATGCAGCCCGCGCACGCTCACCTGCGCCGCCAGGACGCCACGGTCTCGTTCAGCGAGATACCCGGCGCCGCGGCAGGTGTACGCCGTCCCGCAGCCGGTCGCGTAGACGCGCTCGATACGCGCCGTCTGCTCGTACAGCACAAGGTCACGGTCCGGTGTCAGGCTGATCGCCGCATCGATCATCATGGGCAGCACGAACCACGTGCTGAAGTAGTTCGTCGTCGCGTTCGAGAACGCCAGGCTCTCGCTGCCCAGTCGCGCGAAGCTCGGGTACCGTCCGGCGTCGATCGTGCCGGTCTCGTCCAGCAGCGCCTCGTACGACAGCTCGTCGAAGACCAGCACCACAATGGGCGACGCCGTCGACTGCGAACCCCGCACCTCCGCCGTGCTGTACCCGTCGTAGAGGGCATCGGCTGCCAGGTCGCCGTTCGTCCACATGACCGTCAGCACCACCGCGACGATCGATAGGTAGACGAACGCCGAGGCCAGCCGGCGATGGAACTTCAACGCCACGACGACGATGGCCGCCAGGACGCCCAGCCACAGCGCCACCGCGATCGCCGCGTGCAGGGCCGCCGCGAACACGAACACGAAGGCCACGCCCGCAACGTGGATCTCTAGCCGGCGGACGATGAGCGCCAGGCACAGCGCGAACACGGTGACACGAAACGCATGCAAAGCTCGGTCACCGTTACGCGAAGCGAGCACGCGGTCTGTGGCGTACAGCGCCGCCGCGAGGATCAGCTGCGCTCCGATTGCGTAGACCCACAGGTACGGGGGCACGGGCACGACGTCGTTCGAGGGCAGCGACTCGACGAAGAACCCCACGGCGCCGAAGTGGACCACGCTGAAGTACAGCGCCAGCACCCACAGCTCGCGGCGCGCGTGTGTGATCCAGATCCGCGTCGCCTTCGTCATAAGCGGCCGACCGTGTACAGCACACGGCCGCCCGCCGGCAGGGCCGAGCGCTCGACGATCGTGAACCTGCCCGCCAGCGCCGCTTCGAAGTGCTTCTGCGTGTACCCGGCGTACACGTCCTTCCGCGTAAACAGCAGGCGCTCCACCATGGGGTCGCTCTTCGGCACGAACTCCACGATCGCCGTCCGGGCCACCGAGGCAAGCCAGTCTACGAAGCGCCCGAATGGCACATTCCCGGAGATCGCGACGTGGTGGATCAACGCCAGGCAGAGCGCGAGGTCGGCCTCGGCGCGCTGGGCGAAGCCCCGCCGCTCCGCCTGCGCCCAGCCCTGGTCCGGCGAGGGGTTGGTCAGGTCCATCACCAGCGGCAGAATGTTCGGGTGGCTGGCCCGCGCGCGAAGGAACAGCGCGTCCACGCTCGCCTCGTCGCTGTCTACGGCAACGACGTGATCCGCCAGGCCGGCCGCGATCAGGCTGAACTGCCCGGTGTTGCAGCCCAGGTCCAGCACGGTGCCCGGACGATCGCGCTCCATCGTCCGCCGCACGTACGCTTCCTTGTACGCGTCGGCCTCGGCGCTGTAATGCGCCTTGGTCTGTTCGTAGTCCACCCATGCGGACGACCCGCGGCCCCGGCGGGTGCGTTCAACCGTCCGGGTCATCCGCGCCAGCATCCCGCGCACCACGTCGTCCGGGATCGTCCTGTTCGCCAGCGACCGCAGCGCCCGTTCGTTCTTCGCGAACCGCCGGTTCAGCACGGACTGCAGCACCACATCCATGAACACCGCCCAGCGCAGCTTCGCCCGCAGCGGTAACAGCCCCCGGACCGTGTCTGTGTCGATGCCTTCGAGCGAACTGCGCAGCCATGGCTGGAACGCGATACCCCCGTACGCCTGCAGGTACAGCGGGTTCAGGAACATGCGGCAGAACTGCGCGTACGCCCGCCACCCCTCGCCCGCCGTGTGCCGCTCGAAGGACCCCGCGTCGAGGAACACCGGGCGTGTGCCGGTGAACTGCACGTTATACGGCGTCGCGTCCTTCACCATGTGCCCGTTCGCCAGCGCACGCGACGTCACCTCAAGCTGGTGGAGCGCCGCCGCGCGCAGCATCTGGAACGGCCACTCATACGCATAGGAAACGAACGGGATGCGCGGGTGCTCGACGACGGCCGTGATTTCGGGCGCCAACGCGTACAGCGCCGGGGCTTGCGCGCGCGCCAGCGGCCAGCTCTCGACCACGCCGCCCGCGCGGATCAGCTCGCCGAACCACGGCGCATCGAGCAACCTGAGGAACTCCGTCCCCGCAGTTCCGGAGAAGTACCGGAAGACGCGGCCGCCCTGCAGTACGACGCCGCCCGCGGGGTCCCGGAACGACCCCGGCTCGATGATTGGCGGCTCGCTGGCCGGCAGCAGCGCGGGCGCGGCCATCTCAGGCCGCCATCGAGCCCGTTTCGTCGGGGCCCTCAGCCACGTCGGTGTCGGCCTCCGGCGCGGGGTCGCCGCCTCGCCTCAGGACTATATCGACCACGCGCTTCGCGGCGAGCTTGAAGAGCACCAGCCCTCCCACGGCACCGCTCAGCAGCACCTGCAGCATGATGCCGCCCGTGCCCGCGTCTATATAGAGGAGCATGTTCACCTCGTGTGCGGGGACGTGTCTGCCCGGAGGCGCCCCGTAAAGGATCATCGGCGTGTGAGAGGGGAAGCGACACCCCGGGAAGGGGCTTCGCATCGGGGTAATGGGCGGGCGACCAGGTTCGGCAGCCGCCCCTTGTGCAAATGCCGGAACACGAGGGCCTGTGCTGCCCCTCCCGTAGCTGTTGCTTGACGCAGCCCCCGCCCCACCCCCGCGACGCCCCGAGCACCTCGATCATGCGCAGCTCGCGTGTCTCCGCGTCACGTAGATGGCGTCCGCGCCGACCACGTCGACCGCGTCGATCGGTCGCGGGAGCAGCTCATTCACGGAGACCATTGCACGTAGAGCGTCGCCATCGACCGCGGGTCGTCGCTGCGACGGGATGCCGCCGGCAGCCTCAGCCGATGGTTCACCAATCGTGAGAGCCTCGCCGCGCCAGCCGGTCCCCCGCCGGCGCCACGCGCTCCATGTGCTCCGTCACCACGTTCACCGCGCGGTCCTCCCGCTCGATGTGCCCCCGCACGATGAGCACGCTTGCTTCCTCGATGACCCGTCGATAGCGGGCCACCAGCCGCGGGTTCGTGATGATGTTCATGAGCCCGTGATGGTCCTCCAGCGTGTGGAAGACGAATCCCTTCGCCGTCTCGGGAGCCTGCCGCACGGCGACGAACCCCGCCACCGTGACAGGCGCTCCCGCCTCCAGCTTGTCCAGGAGATAGCTTGGAGTGATGCCTTCGTGCAGCGATCCCACCGCCAGGTCCATGATGTGGCCGCGCGTGATCAGGGCGCCTTCGGTGCACGCCAGGTCCGCGAGGATCCGCTCATGCGGCGTCATCTCCCGGAGCGGCACCAGGTCGGCTTCATGCGTCAGATGGAGCGGGAGCTGCCGCCCCAGCGGCCGGTAGAACAGCCCGAGCTGCCAGAGCAACTCACGCTCGTGCAACCCCGTCCAGCCGAACGCCCCCAGCCGGATCAGCCGCTCGATCGGTTCGCGCTCGATCCGGGTGCGCTGCCAGAAGTCCCAGAGCGACGCATACGGCCCGCCCGCTGCTTCCTCGTCGAGCCGCTGCCGCGTCGCTTCCCCCACCCCGCGCACGTAGTTGTACCCCAGCCGGATCGCGTCACCCTCGATCACGCACTCACCCCGGCTCTTGTTGACGTCTACCCCGTGGATCTCCACGCCGTTCCGCCGCGCTTCGTTGGTGACCACGCCCGGACTGTAGAACCCGAACGGCCACTCGTTGAGCCAGGCCACGTAGAACTCCACCGGGTAGTACCGCTTCACCCACGCCAGCTTCGCGGCCGTCTCCGCCATCGCCGCCGCGTGCGCGCGCGGGAACCCGAACGATGAGAACGCCAGGATCTTCGCGAAGACAGTTTCGGCAACCGCCCGCGTGACCACCCCCCGCCCCTCCGCGTCCTCCATGAACGCGTCACGCAGCTTCTCCATCTCCTCCCGTGAGCGCTTCCGGCTCATCGCCCGGCGCAGCGTCTCCGCCTGCCCCGCCGTCATCCCCGCCACCACCATCGCCGCCCCGATCGCCTGCTCCTGAAAGACGATCACCCCCATCGTCTCCCGGAGGATCGGCTCGAGATCCGGGTGGTCGTACACCACCGGCTCGCGCCCCTGCCGCCGCGCGATGTACGGGTGTACCGCCCCGCCCTGGATCGGCCCCGGACGGATCAGCGCCACCTGCACCACCAGGTCCTCGATCGACGTGATATCCAGCCGCATGATCGCCTGGAGCTGCGCGCGGCTCTGGATCTGCACGATCCCGATGACATCGCCTCCCCGGATCATCGCGTAGACCTCCGGGTCATCCAGCGGGATGCGCACCGGATCGATGATGATCCCCCGTCGCTCCTCCACAAGCTTCAGCGCGCGATACAGATGCCCCAGGCTCGGGTACGACAGAAAGTCCATCTTGATCATGCCGCTGTCCGCGACCGAGTCCTTGTCCCACTGCGCGATAAAGCGCCCCGGCATCGCCGAAGGCTGCACCGGGACCTGCTCGACGAGCGGCGTGCTGGAGATGATCATCCCCCCGGAGTGCTGCCCCAGGTGGCGCGGCATCCCCCGCAGCTCCTCGACGAGACGCGCGAACTCGCGCCAGATGGGCGCCTCCATCCGCCCCGCGAACTCCGGGATGGCGCGCATCTCTTCCTGCAACGTGCGCGCGAAGCGCCCGCGCATCCGTTTGGCCAGCTTGTCGATGTCCGTCTCCGGTAGCCCCAGCGCCTTCCCGGCCTCCCGGATCGCCATCGGATAGCGATACTCGATCACGTTCGCCACCATGGCCGCCCGCTCGGTGCCGTACGTGTCCAGCACATGCGCGAACATCGCCTCCCGTGCCTCCCGCGTGAAGTCGATGTCGATGTCGGGCATATCCCGTCCCTGACGGGCCTCATTGAGGAAGCGGCCGTGGAAGAGGTTGTACTTGATGGGGTCGATCCCCGAGAGCCCCAGCAGGTAGCAGACCAGCGACCCCACCGAGGATCCGCGGCCCCTGCTCGGGAGGCCGTTCCGCTTCGCGTACTGCATGATCTCCCAGTTGCGCAGGAAAAACCCCGCCTGCTGTGCCTGCCTGACCAGCTTCAACTCTTCCTTGAGACGCGGCTCGATCGACGGCGCGGCAACCCCGTAGTACTCGCGGGCCGAGAGCCGGCACACCTCCTCCAGGTACTCGTCGGCCGTCCGGCCGTCCGGCGTCTCGTAGTCCGGGAAGCGGTACGTGAGATCGCGCGTCAGATCGAACGTACAGCGCCCGGCGATGCGCGTCGTGTTCGCGATCGCCTCCGGCAGGTCCACGAAGGTTCGCTCCATCTCCCGAGGCGGCTTCAGATAGAACTCCGCGTTCTTCCGCCGCAGGCGTTCCGACGCGTCGAGCGTCGTACGGTGCCGGATCGCGACGAGCACGTCCTGCAGACGATGACGCGCCCGCTCGTGATAGTGCACGTTGTTCGTGGCGGCGATGCCAAGCCCGAGCCCGCGTGCCAGCTCGACGAGGCCTCGGTTGCGTGCGCAGTCCCCATACACCAGGTTGCGCTGCAACTCGATAAAGAAGCTGCTCCGGCCGAAGGCGTCCGCCAGCCGGCCGGCGAGCGCGCAGGCTTCCCCGGGGCGGCCCCCGGTGACGAGCTGCGAGAGGAAGCCCTCACGGCACCCCGACAGCGCGATGATCCCCTCGGTGCAGCCCTCCAGCACATCGATGTCGAGCACCGGCTCGTCGCGCGGGCTCGAGAGGTGCGCGTGTGAGATCAGCCGGCTCAGGTTTGCGTACCCGCGCTGGGTCTCCGCGAGCAGCGTCAGGTGCCCGCGCATCTCCTCCCCCGACACCACACCCCGGACCGTCACCTCCGCGCCGATGATCGGCTGCACCCCCCACGCCTTCGCCGTCTGCGCGAACACCATCGCCCCCGCCAGGTTGTCGTGGTCGGTGAGCGCCAGCGCCGCGTACCCCAGCTCACGCGCGGTGAGGACGAGTTCCTCCACCGTCGAAGCACCCTCGCGGAAGGAGTAGGCGCTGTGGCAGTGCAATTCGGCGTACATCAGCCGTACCGCTGCTCGTACCACTGCCGTCCGGACCGGTCATAGAAGACCGTCAACGGAAGACCGTCCTCCAGCGTCAGGTCGAAGTAATCGCGCGCGATCGGCTCCTGCGTCCACCAGCGATCTTCGACCCGGTAGTGCTCCCGCACCCGCGCGACCTGCTGCCAGCGGCTCCGATGCCGGACACGGATCGGCGCGCCGTCCCCGCCGGCCTGCACCTCCGCCCGCGACGGCACGTTCAGGCGTCGTACGGAATCAGGACGGTGCGCTCCTCCGGATGTCTTGAGCACGGGTCCACCTCCACGGCCCGCCACACCATCGGCCGCCCGTATCGGGAGCGAATCTGCTCCACGGCTTCGGCGACCGGCTCGATGTGCTGGCTTGTTTCGACGAACAACTTCTGCTGCCGCTCCGCCTCCCGGCCAATCCCGCTCAGCGTGATGGCGACCGTGTCGACCGCCTCCGCTACCTTCATCTGCGACAGCCGCGTCTTCAGCACGATCCCCATGCGCTGCTCGTCCGCCGTCGGCTCACGGAAGGTATCCAGGCGCTCCCACACCAGGCGTCCTTCGATCAGGATCTGGATGCGCATCTTGCGCGCGGTGCGCCGGTCAAGCCGCGACGCCAGCCGCTTCAGGAGCTGGCGCCCGCCCAGGATCAGCGCGTCGATCGTCACCACCGGCCGCTCGAACGCCACCCGGTCGCTGATCACCGCTTCGGGCTTGCGCGGGACGACCGGATCGCGGTCGATCCCGCGCG
>JBBDXE010000008.1:190892-202887 GCA_040902505.1 Dehalococcoidia bacterium
GGCCCCCCCCCCGCGCCAGCTCCCACATCCGTCCCCCGGTCCGCCCGAACTCCGCCTCCACCGCCGCTCGCGGCAACGCGGAGATGTCGCCCAGCGTGTGCAGCGCGAGCATCTGCAGGCGTTCGAGCAGCTGCTGATCGAGGGGGAGCACCGGTACCCCCTGGTCGCTCAGGAACTCGCGCTCACTCCCCGCCGGCACGATGCTGACCCCGCCCGGGACGCCGATCAGGGCGGCGGTCCGCGCCACGAACTTGCACTCGGCGATCGCCACGGCCCCGGTCAGGCCGGTCGCCTCGCGCACCATCTGGACGATGTGCCTGGCCAGCTCCGCCTCGTCTGTGTAGTGGCCGCCCAGCCCGCGCACGTCCAGATAGGCGCAGCCCGGCTCCCCCTCCTCCACCTCCGGCGCCACCCCTTCCAGCGCCGCAAGCATCTCCTCCGCCACCTCGCGGTACAGCGCGGGGTTCGCCGCCAGAAACGTGGCCGACGGATAGATAGCCCGCGCCTGTCGCAGCGGCTGCCCGGCGTAAGCCTCGCTCAGCCCCGCCGACGCCTCCAGCACGCTGTGCCCGTCATAGATGACGGCCGCCCCGCGTCCGAGTCCCGGACGGAGCCGCGACTCCACAGCGAGCGCAAAACGGGGCACAAAGACGCAGGCCACCGGCACGGCCGTACTCCTGAACTGGCGGGGGAGCCGGATCGTACCAGAACAAATGTGCTGAGGTCAATACGCCCTTGACGACGCCCCGCCCGCCGATTCGAGCCGGCTTCTAGCTCACCAGCACCCCGGCCAGCCGCCTCCGTGCGGCCACCCGGCGCGGCAGCACCCCGTCCACCGGCAGCCCCATCAGCGAGATCGCCGCAACCGGCCGCATCGAAGGCGCCACCGGCGCCGAGACTTCCTCCGCCGGCCTGACCGTGAACAGCCCGCCGTCGCTCCGCCCGAACACCTCCGGGAAGTACTGCTCATACACCGTGGCCGGCGCCACCCGGAACTCCCCGGGCGTCGTCGCCTGCGCGAAGTACGTGTACTCGTACACCCCCTTCGGCACGAACCGCGCGAACAGCGCTACCCGGTTGTCCCGGATGTCCGTGTGGCTGAACGGGCTGTACCGCTTGCTCACCTGGTACGACCGGCGCTGCTCCTCGTACAGCTGTCGCCGGAACTCCGCCGGCGTCGTCTTCAGCGTCGTGTCGATCGGCTCCAGCCCCGCCGGCAGGAAGTCCTCCAGCACCAGGAAGTTCAGGTCAGACTCCGCCACCAGTGTCACCCGCACCCGCACCGCCTCGCCGAGGCTGATCTCGCCGATCGGCACGTCCCCTTCCGCGTCCGCCGCGAAGTATTCGTGCGACACCCCGATCCCCCGGCTCAGCGCCTCCACGTTCTCCGCCGGCGTGAAGTACCGCAGGTGCGCCGTGTAGTACAGCCTCCCCTCGGCGTCGCCGGGCGACCGCTCGAACCGCAGCTCGTTCACCGTCTCATCCAGCAGGTCCTCGATCGGGATGACGACCGCGTCCTCCTGGTGCACTTCGCCCTTCTTCGCGTTCCCGCTCAGCTTCCCGTCGCCGTTGAGCTTCACGCTGTACCGGAACGACGCCTGCGCGTCCTTCCGTACGATCATGAAGTCCGTGATCGCCACCAGCGCCACCGCCGTGTCGTGCGTCGACTCCCAGGCGCCGTCTTTCCGCGCCGTCATCAGCCAACGCAGCGTCCCGTCGACCAGCGGGTGGTCGGGCTGGTAGCGCGTGAACGCCTGCAGCACCTGCGCCGTCGCCTGCGTACTGTCCCCGAACACCTCGGCGCTGTACGTCTCCTCCTCCCAGTGGTTCCCCGTCGCCGACGGGATCGCCGCCGCCTGCAGGTCGGACAACAGGAAGTTGATGCGGACGTCGGACTCGTCGCCGCCGGCGTCGCCGATCGCGACGGCGAGCCACGCCTTCGCCGTGTTGCTGAGGCTGCTTCGCTGCTCTGCCAGGGCGTACGTCCGCCCCAGGTCCCCGTGGCTTGAGCGGCCGAGCGCGTACAGCATGTACGCCCGCAGGTCGTACTGCGGGAAGGCCACGTCGCGGAGCAGGTCGAGCTGCCCCGTCAGGTACGCCACCGCGTTTTCCTCGACGTACGCGTCGACCGCGTAGCCCGCCCGCTTGGCCTCGCCGAATCCGATCAGCACGTACGCCGTCATCGCCGCGTCCGACTCGTCCGACGGCCACCAGCCGAACCCCCCGTCGCTGTTCTGGTTCCGGTACAGACGCTGCAGCGACCGTTGCACGAGCGCCTCCGTACCGCCGCCGTCGTCGATGTCCGTCAGCTCCAGCTCCTCCACCGCCCGGTGCAGCGCCAGCCGCGGCAGGAAGCGGCTCACCGTCGTCTCCGCGCTCTCCCACGGGTACTCGTCGACGTACTCCAGTGCCGTGTTCACGCCCGCCGCCAGCGACGGTGACACCCGCACTGTCAGCTCGCCGGCATCGCGCCGCACGTAGTACGGCGCCTCCACCGCCTCCGACGCCTCGTCCGTAACCTCGCCCGCCGTCCCCGCCGTCTCCGGCGTGACGAAGGCGTACACCGGCAGGTCGAGGCTCACCGCGTCCGACTCGTCGCCGTCCTTCGCCTCGAACCGCAGCGAGACGCTCTCGCGCCCCGGCGGCACGTGCGTCTCCCACCGCACGATCGCGTCCGCCCCCGCCTCGATCGAGACCTGCTGGGTGGTGTCGCCCTCCACCTCCACCCCCTCGGTGCTGATCGTCACCTCGAACTCGTGCGCCGCATCGGTGAAGTTGTGCACGATCGCGCCGAGCGACGCCCGGTCGTCCGCCACCAGGAACCGCGGCACCGCCGGTCGCACGATCACATCCTTCGATGTGACGATCTCGTCCCGCGCCTCGCCTGTCACCGTGTCGCGCGTGATCCCCCGCGCCGTCAGCCGCCACGTCGTCAGCGTGTCCGGCAGGTCCACCTCCACCGTCGCCTCGCCGTCGCCGTCCGTACGCAGGTCGGGGTCCCAGTACGCCGTGTTCGGGAAAAACGTGCGCGACTGATCCCCCGGCCCGCCGCCTCCGCCCTTCCCGCCCCCCTGCAGCCGGTCGATCGTCAGCTCGTTCGCCCGGTCGATCGATGTCGCGAACATCGACGCCGTCAGCACCCCCAGCGGCCGCCGCGACCAGAACGCCTCGAGCGACGGCCGCGCGAAGTCGTCCTGCAGCGACAACACCGACTTGTCCACCAGCGCCAGCGACAGCTCCGCTGCCACCCCCTCCCCCCTGCTGTTCGTCGTCTTGATCTTGTACGTCACCTTCTCGCGCGGCCCCAGCTGGTCGCGGTCCGGCTCGATCGAGATGTCCAGCACCTTCTCGTCCGTCGAGACCTTCAGCTCCACCACGCCGTACTTCGCCTGCGGATGCGGGTTCTCCGCCGTCGGCGCCTTGAACAGCGCCACACTCACGTACACGTTCGGGATGTGCTCCGACGTGATCGGGATCTCGATCGTCTCGGAGTTCGTCGCGAAGTCGCGCAGCTCGTAGCTGATGAGCCGGCCCCGCTCCTGCGTCACCAGCCCCACAGAGCCCGTGAACGGCGCCGCCACCAGGACCTTCGCCGTATCGCCCGGCTGGTACTCGTCCTTGTCCGCCACGAGCTGGATCAGGTCGTCGTTCCCGATGCGCCAGCTCGCGTACTCGCCCCCCGAGACCCACGTCGAGGCCGACGTGCGGATCTCGTTCCCCGCGTCGTCCCGCCCCGTCGCCACGATGCGGTACTCGCCGCTTCGGCCGGGCGTGAACGTGATCTCGCCCGTGCCGTCGGCGCCCGTCCGGGCGTCCAGCGTCCGCACCAGCGTGTCCTCCGCCTCGCTCACGTACCGCTGCTCTCCGTCCGACGTGCGCTCTCGCACCGTGCGCCACGTGCGCTCGTAGATGGTCACGCTCAGCGGGATGTCGCCGGCCGGCTGACCCTCCGTGTCGACGGTGACCAGCCCTACCGTCGAGGGCTCGTCCGCCACCGACACATACTCCTCCGGCCGGATGCCCGCGTAGAACGCACCCTTGTGCACCGGCACGCCCGTAAACGCGCCGACGATCTGGCCGTTCTGGTCCGTCACCGTCGCCTCGAAGGTGAACGTCTGACTCGTCGCGTCGCTGGCCACGTCCGCCGGCACCGCGACGGTCAGGCCGCCGCTCGCGTCGAGCACGCCGGTCCCCTGGAGCCGGATCAGTTGCTGCGACTCGTAGAAGGGCCCCTCGTAGTAGTACCTGTCGTTGTCGTAGTCGCCGAAGCGGTAACGCGCGAACTCCTCGCTCTGGAAGAAGTAGGTCTGCGCCGTCACCTGCCAGTCGACCTTCGCCCCCGCCAGCGGCGCCCCGAAGAACAGGCTCGCCTGCGCGCTCGCCCGGATCGTCTCGCCGTTGATGTAGGAGTCCTTGTCGGTCGTCACCTCCACTTCGAACTCCGGCTTGCGGAACTCCGCCACCTTGAACTGCAGGTAGGAGATCTGCCGCGTCTCGACCGCCGGCGGCGATGGCGATGAAGGCTCAGGAGACACTGCCGCTCGCGAGACCACGTAAGACAGGTATCCGTAGTACTGCCCCGTCCCCGCCTCCGTGCTCAGCGCCAGGCTCGTGTCGAAGGTCCCCATGTCCGAGATCGACACCTCCTGGTTGGACACCTCACGCCCAGCCTCGTCGTTGATCTGCAGCCGGAACTCCTCGCCGTCCGGCGGCACCGAATAGTGCGCGTCGTCGTCCGCCCGGACGATGCCCTTGATCTGCACCGTCTCCCCCGGCCGGTAGATCGGCCGGTCGGTGTACAGGTGCCCCGCATACCGCTCCGGCTTGAAGGTGTACGGCACGTTCGGATAGCCGATGCTCCCCGTCCAGTTCGTCCCCGCCAGCACCACCACCTCTCCCTGCCGCGTCGACACGTAGTACCCCGGGTACACGTAGTCTGCCGCCTTCACGTCCACCCGGGCCACCCCGTCGTCTCCCGTCGTGCCGTCGGCGATCATCCCGCCCTGTTAATTAAACACCTCGAACGGCACCCCGCGCAGCGGCGCCCCGCTCTGCATGTCCACCGCCCACACCAGCAGATCGTCGTCCGTCCACTTCGTCGTCACATTCGCGCTGCTGACCACGAACGGCATCGCGTCGCTCGGCGAGAGGAAGCCGGGCGCGCTCATCCGCAGCAGGTACACGCCCTGCGCCAGCCGCTCACCCGGCGCCGCCAACCGCGTCGAGGTCGTCACCGCCGCGTCCAGCGGTGGGTTCGTGATCGTCTCGCTCCAGCTCCGGATCGGCGCCCCCTCCGCCGGGTTCAACTGCTGCTCCCCGCGCTCGAAGTCGATCAGCGCGCCCGCATCGATCCGGTACAGCTCGAAGTCCAGCTGGTCGACGTTCCACGACGTCGCGATGATCGTCGGCTCCAGGTACGCGTTGAATGTGCCCGTCATCCCCGACCGGAAGATGTGGAACCCCGGCTCGCGCGGCTGCGTCACGAAGCTCACGTCCAGCGGCGTCGTGAGCACCTGCCCGTAGCGGTCCTTCGCCGTGCTGCTCAGCGTGAACCGGTACGGCGTCGAAGCATCGAACGACACGCCGATGTCGACGCGCAGCCCGCTGACGTCCCAGCTGAAGTAGGGAGGAAAATCCTGCTCCGGGAACAGTTGGAACGCATCTTCGACCGACTTCTCGTCCATGGGGTTGCTGAACGTGACATTGATCCCGTACCGCTGCGCCTGCGGCTCACCGTTGATCGGCGTCGTCGAGACGACGCGAGGCACACCCACCGTCTCGAAGCTCGACTGCGCCGCCGCTGCCGTGGTTGCCGCCGCATTCCGCGCCTTGACCCCGGCCGCCACCACCGCGACGTACCGCGACGCGAGCGCCAGCCGCGACGCCGGCCGGAACGTGAGCGTCTGGTCGTCCGTCCACGCGAACGATCCCGCGGCGCTGCCAGCGCCTCCCGCCGGCGCCAGCCGGAACGCCCCCTCCGCCGACGCCCGGTCGACCGGCTGGTTGAACGTCACCGTAATCTCGGGCGCCGGCGACACATACAGGCTGTTGTCCGCGGGGACGATCTGCGCCACCGCCGGCGAGAGCGTCGAGAAGCGGAACACGTGGTCCGCTTCGAGCTGCGATCCCAGTTTGTTCGCCAGCCCCGACTTCACCGTTGCCGTGTACGCCGTCGACGGCGCCCATCCCGTCTCCGGCCGGAACGTGTACAGCGACGTGTTCAGCCAGCGCCCTTCCCCCGCCACCGGCGGGTCGAACGCGACGACCGCTTCCGGCCCCTGATCCGCGATCACCGTCAGCGAGGCGACCGATCGGTTGAACTGCACCATCACCGCCCCGTCGAGCGCGATCTCCGCCGCCCCGTCCTGCGGGAACACCGACGAGACCTCCAGCTTCCCCGCCGTCGTGAACCGGTATCGCACGTCGACCGGATCGGCGCCCTGCGGCACCGCCTCCAGCGGAAGCAGCAGCGCCACGTCGTACCCCACACCCTTCGCGAATCCCGGCCACTCCGGCCGGAACGTCAGCACGTCCCCCTCGAAGCGCGTCTGTCCTGCCGGCTCGTTGCTGATCTGCAACGCCCGCACCGCTCCCTCCCGGTCGAGGCCCTCTCCGGCGAGACGGATGCGCACCGGCGTCATCGGCGGCACCTCTTCGCCCTCCGGCGCCAGCACCTCGACGCACAGGGGCGCGTCGCAGTGGTCGCTGCCGTCGCGCAGCGCCAGCACCAGCCCCACCGTCACACCGGCGATGAGCACCGCCGATGCTCCCGCCCCGGCGGCGATCTGCCCCCGCCGCCCCAGCGCCACCCAGCGGCGGCGTAGCGCCGCGCCCGCGCTCCGCATGGCTTCGTTCCAGCGCTCCCACATGGTCCTGTCCTCCCTCACGGCGGCCACACGCTGAATCGCGTGACCTCGCTCCACACGTCCCGTCCGTCCGCTCCGACCGCCCGGGCCCGGACCTCGTGCTTACCCTCGGCGATCCGCCAGGTCGCGCGGTACGGCGGCGCCGCCGCCCGCCCCACTAGCGCGCCGTCCACGTACAGCTCGATCGATCGCACCGCCGCGTCCGGCTGCGCCTCGATGCGCAACAGCTGCTCCTCTGCCCGCAGGTCGCGGCTGATGCGCAGCACCACCCCCTCCGCCGGCGACACGATGCGCAGTCCGCCCGCGTCGCCCGCTGTGCTGCCGTACGCCGCCGCATACGGCGGTACCGGCGCCAGCGCCACCCCCGCCGCGCGCGCCCAGGGGATCGCTTCCGCCGGCGGGAACGCGAATACCCGCTCGTGCGAGTCGCCCCGGCACCCCGCGGAAGCCACGGCGTCGCCCGTGGCGTCGCAGATCAGCAGCGGGCGGTAGTAGTCGTCCTCCGCTGTCGGCGCGGTGCCCGCGGCGAACACCTCGAGCCGCCGCCGCTGGCACGCCGCCGTCGGCAGCAGCCCCGACGGCACGCACACGCTCACCCGCTCGATCCCGCCCGGCGCCGCGAACCCCCGCACCGCCCGCGATGCCAGCGCCGCCTCCATCACGTCCCGCCAGACCGGCGCCGCTCCGTCCACCCCCGAGACCTCTCGCATCGCGCTGTTGTCCGCGTTCCCCACCCACACCCCCACCGCCAGGTCCGGCGTGTATCCGGCCGTCCAGTTGTCGCGAAAATCCGTCGTCGTCCCCGTCTTCACCGCCGCCGGCCGGCTCAGCCGCAGCACGCTGTCCGCTCCGAAGCCCGGCGCGCGCGCCTCGTTGTCCGAGAGGATGTCGCTGATCAGGTACGCCGTCTGCTCCGAGACCACCCGCTCGCGCGGCTGCGGCGGCGCTTCGTACAGCACCCGCCCGCCGGCGTCCTCGACCCGGATCACCGCCACCGGCGCCACGCTCATCCCTTCCGCTGCAAACGTCGCGTACGCCGCCGTCAGGTCCAGTAGCCGCACTTCCCCGCCGCCCAGCGCCAGCGACAGGTCGTAGCGCGCCGGATCCCGCAGCGTCGTCAGCCCCACTCGCCGCGCCAGCGTTACCGCCCGGTCGATACCGATGCTCGCCAGCGTGCGCGCCGCCGGCACGTTGTACGACGACGCGAGCGCCTCGCGCAGCGGCACCATCCCGTGGAACGTGTAGTCGTAATTGTTCGGGCTGTACGCCTCGCCCCGCGCCGTCTGCAACGCCGTCGGCACGTCCAGGACCGGCGTCGAAGGCGTGTACCCCGCCTCCAGCGCGGCCGCATAGATCACCGGCTTGATCGAGCTGCCCGGCTGCCGCTCCGCCAGCGCCGCGTTGTACGCCCCGTCGATCGACTCGTCGAAGTAGTCGGCGCTGCCCGCCATCGCCAGCACGTGGCCCGTCGCCGGGTCGATCGCCACCACCGCCCCGCTGCTGACGTTGTGCTCCTTCAGCCGCGCGACTTGCCGCTCCAGCGCCTGCTGCGCCGTCCGCTGCAGGTCCAGGTCCAGCGACGTCGTCACCCGCAGGTCGCCGCGCGCCAGCGCCTCCTCCCCCACCAGCCCCGGGAGCTGGTCGCGCACCCATGCCACGAAGTGCGGCGCTTCGATCGGGAACGGCGTGCGGTTGAACGCCAGCGTCTCGACGCGCGCGGCGTCCGCCTCCTCGCGCGACACGTAGCCCTCGTCCACCATCCGTCCAAGCACCGTCGCCTGGCGCGCCCGGGCCGCCTCCGGGTGCGCGAACGGGTCGTACGCCGACGGCGACTGCAACAGCCCCGCGATCAGCGCCGACTCCGCCAGGTCCAGGTCACGCGCCCTCTTCCCGAAGTACGTTCGCGACGCCGCCTCCACCCCGTACGCCAGGTTCCCGAAGTACACGCGGTTCAGGTACAGCTCGAGGATCTCGTCCTTCGACCGCGATCGGTCGAGCCGTAGCGCCAGCGCCGTCTCCCGCAGCTTTCGCAGCGGATTCGACGATGCCCGCTCCTCCGGCTCGAAGTACAGGTTCCGCGCCAGCTGCTGCGTGATCGTGCTGCCGCCCGACCGGATCTCCCCGTGGCGCATGTCCGTCACCGCCGCCCGCACCATCCCCCGCAGTGACACGCCCGGGTTGTCGTAGAACGACGCGTCCTCGGTGGCGATGACCGCCTGCCGGAGCCGCTCCGGCATCTGGTCCAGCGGCAGCTGCGTGTACCGCGCGTCCGAAGGGCCGGCGGCGTCGTAGAGCAGCCGCCCCCGCTGGTCCAGGATCTTCGTCGACTCGCTGAAGGGTGGAGGGTCCGGGGGCGCCGGCAGCGGCGCGCACTGGAGTGCGAGATAGCCGGCCGCCACGGCGACGATCGCGCCGGCGAAACAGCGTCTGGCTATGCGGCGCGCGCGAGCCATGCCCGCGCCTCCGTCCTGATCCCGGACACCTGCCCGGGTCTGCCCGTCCGCCGCCGCTAGCGTACACCTGATCGACATGCGCTGCGCCCCTTCGCCGCCATCATCGGGCGCGCACCCCGCTCCCCGCCCGGCGCCCGGGCTACGCCTCGCCGCCGCCGCGGCTACAGCCCTCGCCGGATACCCCCGCCGTTCCCCGCCGCCCGCGTCTGGCGTACACTCAATCTCGCCCCTGCACCCGTCCGGGTGCCCGGCAGATGCGAGGTGACACATGGTGGCGACCATCGTCGGGGATCTCGTCGAGCGGGACGACTACACCCACCCCCTCGGCCCCGAGCCCAACTTCAACGAGAGCATGTACTTCAACTTCTTCGACCGCGCCCGCAAGAGCGGCGGCTTCCTCCGCCTCGGCAACCGCGCCAACGAGGGCTACGCCGAGATGACCCTCACCCTCTATCTCCCCGACGGCAGCGTGCTCTTCCAGTTCAAGCGACCAGAGATCACCAGCAACGCCGCCATGGACGCCGGCGGCATGCGCTTCGAGGTCATCGAGCCCATGCAGCGCCTCCGCACCACCTACGACGGCTCCGCCGTCTTCCTCACCGAGCCCGAACAGCTGGCCGACCCCTCGTCGGCGTTCCGGAACAACCCCCACCGCAAGGTGAAAGTCGATCTCGTCCACGAGGCCGTCGGCCCCTGCTACGGCACCGGCGGCGGCAACCGCCCCATTACCGACCACGAGAAGGAGTTCGGCCGCGCCCACTACGAGCAGCACATGCGCGTCCAAGGCACCATCGACCTCGAGGGTGAGACCATGCAGATCGACGGCATGGGCCTGCGCGACCACTCCTGGGGCCCCCGCTACTGGCAGGCCATCCACTCCTACCGCTGGCTCACCATCAACTTCGCCCCCGACTTCGGCATGATGGTCTCCGAGATCTGGAGCGACCCCCAGACCCGCCGCCAGAACGGCGTCGTCGTCCGCGGCGACCGCATCGACAACATCACCGGCGTCGACATCGAGACGAAGTTCGCCCCTAACGGCCTCTACCACGAGTCGATGGACGCGCACCTCACGCTCGCCAACGGCGAGACCTTCGACGTCAGCGGCAAGGTGATGTCGTTCATCCCCCTCCGCAACCGCCGTGCCGGCATGCAGACGCACGTCGGCGAGGGGATGACAGAGTTCCGCTGCGGCGAACACGTGGGCTACGGCCTCGCTGAGTACCTCGACCAGGTCACCTAAGTGGCCCAGGACGACCTCCGCCCCGGCATCGAGGCGTTCCTGCAACGCGCCGCCGGTGCACGCTCCGTCCGCGTCGATGACCTCCGCCGCCTCACCGGCGGCGCCTCCCGCGAGACCTGGTCGCTTGATGCCGTCGTGGAGCGCGATGATGGCGCCGAGACGCTGCCGCTGATCCTCCAGCGCGACACCCGAGGCGCCCCGAAGCCCGTCCCCCGCGCCCTCGAGTTCGCCCTGCTCGGCGCCGCCTGCGCCGCCGGCGTCCCCGCCCCCGAGCCCCTCTTCCTCGGCGACGCCTCCATCGGCGGCGAGTTCTTCATCGTGCGCCGCGTCGAGGGTGAGACGCTCCCCCGCCGCCTCTTCCGCGATGACGTCTACGCCGCTGCCCGCGCGTCGATGACGCCACAGCTCGGCGCCATCCTCGCCCGCATCCACACCGTCCCGGTCGATCAGCCCGCGCTCGCCGCGCTGCCCGGCCCGCCGCCCGCCACCGCCCCCGCCGTCCACGAGGTCGAGCGCTACGAGCCGATCTTCCGCGCCATCGCGCCGGAGCCCCACCCCGCGTTCGAGCTGGCGTTTCGCTGGCTGCGGCAGGCCGCCCCGTTTCGCGCCCCCCGCGATGCGGAGCCGCGCATCCTCGTCCACGGCGACTATCGCATGGGCAACGTCCTCTTCGGACCCGACGGCGTCCGCGCCATCCTCGACTGGGAGCTGGCCCACGCCGGCGACCCCATGGAGGACCTCGGCTGGATGTGCGTCCGCTCGTGGCGCTTTGGCGGCCAGATGCCCGTCGGCGGCATCGGCGAGCGTGATGAGTTCTTCGCCGCCTACGAGGCAGCCGGCGGCGCGAAGGTGGACCCTGACCGTGTGCGCTTCTGGGAGGTCTTCGGCAACCTGCGCTGGGGCATCATCTGCCTCAGTCAGACCCGCACCTACCTTGACCGCCGCTCCGACAGCGTCGAACTCGCCAGCATCGGCCGCCGCACCGCCGAGACCGAATGGGAACTCCTCGACCTCATCGACTGACCTGCCGACCAGCGCCCACTCTCACTCAGCCGAAATAGTCGGCGCACCGGGCACCCCAACCTGTCATGCTGAGAGGCTGTGAAGAAATTCGCGCGTCTGCAATAGGACGGCCAAGCTCAGATTCAACGACGGCCAACGGTACTTCGCGAATACGTATTTCCTCACAGCCTCTGAGCGCGCGAAGCATCCTCTTGCGCCGAACCCCCATCCCCGTCGGCAGACCGCAACCGGTCGGCTCACCCGGGGCTAGCAAGGTGCTGAAAAAAGGGGGTACAGGGGGCAGAGCCCCTTGTCGGGGGGCTCCGGGGGGTGTCCCCCCGGATTCACAACCATCCAACTGGGCGGGCGGGTGGGAACGTCAACTGTTCCTCTTCGGGTTTTTCAGCACCCTGCTAGCGCTCCTCCAACTT
>JBBDXE010000009.1:0-1189 GCA_040902505.1 Dehalococcoidia bacterium
TGATCTTCCCGGTGGTTTCTGAAACATCCGTCAGGCGGCCTGCCGGACGGCTTTGAGCCAGTCGCCGAGGTGCGCGAGAGCAGGGATGTTCTCGAATCCGCGGTCGGTGAAAGGCGTCCCGTCGAAACGCTCGCCCGGCGTGAGCCAGCCGATCTCGCCGTGGAGCCGGTGGTAGTTGTAGTAGCGAGCGAAGCGCTCGAGCGCGGCCTCAGCCGCCTCCAGCGACCGGAAGACCTCGCGGTCGAGGACTTCGCTTTTGAGCGTCGCCCAGAACGACTCGATCTTCCCGTTGGTCCAGGGCGTGTTGACCTGGGTGCGGATGTGGCGGATCTCGAGCTCCCGCAGGCTCTTGCCGAAGCGGTTGAGCATCCCGGGCATCCAGTGGACGAACTCAGTGCCGTTGTCGCTCATGAGCTGCAGCGGACGCCCGCACAGCTCGATGCAGTCGCGTAGCCAGGCGAGGATCGTCGCGATCTCTCGACCCATCCCGATGCGCAGGCCCAGCACGTAGCGGGAGTGGTCGTCGACGAGCCCGAAGATCCAGGTCTTGAGGTAGCGGCGGCGCTCCAGCTGGATGAAGAAAGGTCCCTTGATGTCGATGTGCCAGAGCGAGTTGGGCAGGGTGCGCTCGTAGCGCGGACCCGCTGGTCGCGGCCCAGAGGGCCGGCTGGTACCGAGGTCGTCGAAGAGCTGCTCGATCCAGCTGTGGCCCACCTGGGCGATCTCGCGCCGACGGAGCTCGGCGGCGATGCGCTTGGCGTTCCAGTACGTGTGCAGCCGCACCGCGATGACGACCTGCTCCACCCAGGCCGGGTACCGGTAGCGGGGGGCATGCGGTCCGCGCCGTTCTGGGACGAGGGCGGCCAGGCCGCCGCTGTCGTACGCGCACCGCCAACGCCATAGCGTCACGCGGCTGCAGCCGCCGTACGCTAGTGCTGCCCCGAGACCGTCCTCACGCGCGAGGCGCAGCAGGTGCGCACGACGACGCACCTCGGCCAGCTGGCTTCCCATGGGGCGCGACTCGGGCGGGCGGCCGCCTCGCGTGGCGAGGAAGCGGAACCCCGGCCCCTCCTGGTACGTGTGCCGCATCCAGCGGCGGTGCGGATCGCGCTCGTGGCCTTCACCGGTGCGGATCTCGTCCATGGCGCGGCACCTTAGCCGCGCGTTTCAAAGACCTCCGGGAAGATCA
>JBBDXE010000010.1:0-32976 GCA_040902505.1 Dehalococcoidia bacterium
AGTGCGACGTGGGGTCTGCGACTTCGTCGGGGTGTTTTTGATGCTGGTATTTGAGCCGATCGCCGTTGTTTGGGGGGGGGCGGTCTCCGGCAGGTTAGGTGGAGCGGCCGCCTAGGGAAGGGAGGGCGAGGCTCGTGGCTGGCGATCGGGTGTGGTTCAGGCGGCGGTGTCGGCGCGGAACGCGGGCGCGGGGTGCGCCTGCGCCGGGTCGAGCGTGCCCGGCGTCGCGCTGGCCGTGGCGTCGTCCTCAGCCAGCGATCCTGTCCAGAACTGGTACAAGAGCATCGCGGTGGAGATGAAGACGACGATGGTCAGGGCGACGGCGAACACAGGTGCCTCCTCAGAACATGCGTACTATAGAACGGCCGTGCTAGCATGTCAAGAGGGGCGTCAGGTTCGCGGGCGTTAATTTTTCTCGCGAATTGGGGCTGTGCTATCGTTGTGGGGCCTCCACAGGATTGAGGCGGACGGCCGGCGGGGCGGTGCCCGCCGTCCGGAGGGTGCATGGACGACGCGCTCCTGGTCAGCCGGGCCGCCGGGGGCGACCTCGACAGCTTCGGCCAGCTCTACGATCAGACCTTCGGCCGAGTCTACGATTTCGCATGGCGGGTACTCCGGGACGCCGGCGCGGCGGGAGACGTCGCCCGCGAGGCGTTCGTGCGGTCCGCGCGGGAGCTTCCAGCCGGGCGCACGGGGGGGGACTTTCGGGCGTGGCTGTTCGGGGTCGCGCACGCCGGAGTGCTGGCGCGGGGGGGCACGCGTGCGGCCGGCGGCGGAGGGCACGAAGAGGCGTTCGGGTCGTTCGGGGAGCCGGACCCGTGCCGCTTGACGGACCCTGGGCTGGCCGGCGGCGACGATGAGCTGCCGTGCCTGGTGTGGGAGGGCCTCACGTCCCTGAGCGCACGCGACTACGCGCTTCTGGACCTCAACGTCCGGCAGGGGTTGAGGCCGGCCGAGCTGACGGGCATCCTCAACGTCAACAAGCAACAGGCACAGACGGTGGTGCGACGGCTGCGGGAGCTGGCGGGCGACGCGGTCGCCGGGTACGTGCTGGCGCGCCGGGCGAGCCGGGACTGCCCGCAGCTGCAGCAGGTCCTGGCGGAGGGCGGGTTCCCGCCGTTCACGGACGCGATCAACCGGGCGGTCGCGGTGCATGCGGCGGGGTGCGACATGTGCCGTCGCAGCCGAGGGCAGCTGCCGGACCTGATGGCGGTCGCCGGAGGTCTGGCGCCGGTGGCGGAGCCGTTCGCCCTGAAGGGGGAGGTGTGGCGCCAGGCGGTGGGGCTGTGGCCTGCGGCGGCAAACGCCGGCTTGGGGGGCGCGTCACCGTATGGGGTGCCGATCGCTGACGGCCCGGCCCGAAGCGCGTATGGCGGTGGGGGGCCGCCTTCTCCGCCGGTGACGTTCAGGCCGGCGGGTGGGAGCGGGCAGGGGAGGCCGCCGCTGCTGCTCTTCGCGGCGACGGCGGTGGGGATCCTGCTGTTCGCCATCGTCGCTGGTGTGGCGATGTCGCAGGTGCTGGGCGGCGATGGGGACGACGGCGGAGGGACGGCGATCACGGATACGGCGACCCCGGGCGAGGAGACGGAGACCCCGGCGACCACGCGGACGCCGGGGGTCAGTCTCGAGACGGCGACGGCGGACCCGAACCCGTCGGAGACGTCGACGCCGGAGGACACGCCGGTAGTCGCGGCTTCGCCGACGACGCGCCCGCCCGAACCGACGGACACCCCATCCATCCGGACCGTCGGGCCCGCGCCGGAACCAACGCGGACGCCCCTCTTCGGGCCGCGGCCCACGGCCACGCCGCCGGCGCCTACCGCCCCGGCGGGAGCCACGAGCACTCCCTGAGGGGCCAGCCTCCGAAGCTGGCAGCCTCAGCCGGCGGCGGCTGTCTCAGGGCATCCACAGATACGCGGACGAGGGGCCGATGATGATGACAGGGGGCCGCACCTGGAGCGTGCGGCAAGGCTCGTCATGTCTGAAGGCCCGCCCGAGACCGGCCCGAGCCCGCTGTTTCGCTGGCTCTTCGAGATGCCGATCTTCAGCGAGCGCACGATGCGCATGGAAGCGCTGATCGCGCGCTTGCGGCTGATGGTGATCGCCGTCAACAGCCTGGCGCTGGCGTTCCTGGTCAACACCGACGGGATGAACGTCCGCTGGTCGTGGATCCTGGTGGGGTTCGTCTGGGCGTACGCGCTGCCGGTCGCGATGCTGGAGCCGTACAAGCGCTGGAGCGTGTTCCGGGGATCGCTGCTGACGGCGACGGCGGACACGATGGTGATCTCGGCGTTCGTGATGACAACCGGCGGGTGGCAGAGCCCGTTCTTCGCGTTGTACTACCTCTCGATCCTGTCGATGGCGATGCGGTTCGAGCTTCGACAGACGCTGGCCGGGTGCGGTATCAACATCATCGCGTACTCCCTGGTGTATCTGTGGGGCTGGGAGCGGAGCGTCGACGCGTTCGGCGAGCTGTTCCTGCGCGACGTGTACATGTACGTGATGGCGCTGGGCGCGGGCCATCTCGCACGGGAGGAGAACAGACGCTCGCGGCAGGTGGAGCAGATCGAGCGGCTGAACGCGGAGAACGCGAAGCTGCTGAGCCGCAACGAACGGGCGGCGCGGACGGACCGGCTGACCGGGCTGCTGAACCGCGCGTATTTCGAGAAGGTGGCGCACCGGGAGTTGCGCCGGGCGAAGCTCTCCGGCGGGTACTTGAGCCTGTTGTTCTGCGACATGGACCACCTCAAGCAGCTCAACGACGAGCTGGGGCATGACGTCGGCGACCGGGTGCTGAAGGCGACGGGGTCGGTGTTAAAGCGCTGCCTGAAGTCTACGGAGCACATCGGCCGGTACGGCGGCGACGAGTTCGTGGTGGTGCTGCCGAACCAGACGCGGGAGACGGCGTTCGACCGGGCGGAGCAGCTGATCCGGGCGGTGTTCCAGCTGAACCGCGGACTGGCGGATGACCTGCAGGTGGGGCTGAGCGTGGGGATCGCGACGTATCCGTTCGACGGGAACGATTACGGGATGCTGTTGAAGCTGTCGGACCAGGCGATGTACCTGGCGAAGCGCGACGGCGGCAACCGGGTGCGGACGGCGAACGACTTGCGGATGTTCTGGGAAGAGCTGCCGCACTCGGCTTAGTCGTTAGTCCTTGGTCTTTGGTTGTTAGAAGCGCGTAGCAATGTCGAGGAGCCTCGCTCTCGATGCGCCGCACCGCTTCGTTCTGCCGGGCGTTCGGCGCGCAGGGATTCCTCGCTGCGCTCGGAATGACAAGATTGGCACCCCAGAACGATCCGGGGGGAGCGAAGCTCCGCAGCTACACGGTCATGGCCGGGGCGGGGTCGGCGTAGTCGTCGAAGCGGGTGGCAATGTTCGCTTCGGCGGCGTAGCCGGGGTGGATGTAGAGGCGGTGGCGGAGCGTCCAGGTCTCGCCGGGCTGCAGGGTGAGGGCGCCGTCGAAGAACGGCAGGTTGGTGCCGAGCGGGCCGTAGCCGCGCACGAACCACGCGTTGGGGTGGTTGCGGTTCGACGGATGGTCGAGCATGGCGATGCCGTAGACCTCCGGGTCGTGGCCGGGGGTGCGGGTGAAGGGGCCGCTGCAGTCCGCCCATTCGGCGCGCTGGCCGAAGCAGTTGCTCGAACCAGTGAGCCCCGTCGAGAGGGACATGGTGCCGCCGTCCCACTCGTCGAGGATGTCGGCGACGCGCATCAGGGGCAACGCGTTCTCGTTCGTCTGGGCGAAGGTGACGGCTTCGCCGTGGGGCGTGAACTCCGCCTCGATGTCCCACAGCCGGAGGCGGCCCTTGAGCCGGTAGAGGCGGAAGCCGCGCACGTCGTCCAGGAGGATGCGGCCGTCCGGGGCGACCCACTGCACCTGCTCGCGGAAGCCGCCCCACACCGGGCCGGACGTCAGCCAGTCGAACCCGTGGTGGACGATGCGGCCGTAGCCGGTGCCCACGTGGGGGCCGTAGCCGATGTTCGCGGAGGGGGGCTCCAGGTAGAAGTCGACGCCGTTGAGGTCGCCGCAGGCGTACCAGAGGGAGCGATGCCAGATGTGGTCGGCGGGGGCGTCGTCGGTGATGGACTTGGGCTGCGAGCCATCGGTGCTGGCAGCGCCGGAGTTCGGCCGGCCGCAGGGGGCGACGTTCGGCGCGAAGCGCGGGCGGTAGTTCGGCGGGCCGTAGTGGTAGATGGTCTGCAGCAGGCCGCCGTAGTAGACGACGAGCCGGCCGTCCTCCGGCGCGTCGATGAGGTCGATGCCGCGCGGACGGCCCTCGGCCGCGGGTGGTGCGGGCCGCAGTTCGTACGTGCGGCGGTCGCCGGGGGCGAGTTCTTTCACGTACCACGAAGCGCGCGGCGCGCCGTCGAAGGCGTCGAGCTGGGCGGGGGTGGTTTCGGCGGCGTCGGCGTCGAACAGCTCCCAGTCGCCGTCGACGGGTGTGCCGGCGGGCAGGACCGCCTCGGCGATGAAGTTCTCCCGCAGGGCGGTGACGGGGCCGAGTTGGATGGTGACGGTCATGGCGTGCCACTCGCACGCCCTATGGGTGGCAGGGCGGCCCCCTCGGGGGGGATGCGCGCGTAGAACGGGTCGTCCGGGGCGATGGGGAAGGTCACGCGCTGGCCGGTCATCGCCGACTTGTACATCGCCGTGATCAGCTCCATCGAGCGGCGACACTCGTCGACGCTGACCATCGCGGGGCGGCCTTCGGCGATCGACGTCAGGAAGTCGTGGACGATCGGCAGGTGCAGGTGCCTCGTCTCTTCGGGGACGAGCTGCTGCGCTTCCTCCGCCGCGGCCTCGGCCTTCGCCTGGTCGACCGACGTGAAGCGGAAGGGCACGGCGGTGGGAGCGTAGGGCGACTCCGAAGTGATGGCGTGCAGGTCCTCGCCGTAGATCTCGAGGCGGCTGCGGTTGTCCTGCGCGTTCACGGTTACAGCGATCTGCGCCATGGCGCCGGAGCGGAAGCGCACGATGGCGGCTGACGTGTCCTCGACGGCGATGTCGAGCTTCACCGTGGCGGCGTCGGCGACGAGCGACTCCGGTTCGCCCATGAGCCAGAGCAGCGTGTCGATGCTGTGGATGCCGTGACCCATGGTGACGCCGCCGCACTCCTGCTCCCACGTGCCGCGCCACCAGATGCCGTAGTACTCCTCGTCGCGCTGCCAGATGGTCTCGGAGAGGCCGAAGACCAGCCGGCCGAAGCGGCCGCGGTCGAGCAGGGCCTTCACCTGCTGCGCCCCCTGCCCCGCGCGATGCTGGAAGACGCCCGCGAAGATGGCGCTGGAGGCGCGTTCCGCCTCGGCGATGCGGTCGAGGCCGGCGAGGGTGGGCGACATGGGCTTCTCGCACAGCACGTGCTTGCCGGCGGCCAACGCCTCGACGCTCTGGTCGACGTGGAGGAAGGGCGGCGTGCAGACGCTGACGGCGTCGACGCCGGGGCAGGCGAGGAGGTCGCGAAAGTCCGTGAAGACGTGCTCGATCTCGTAGGTCTTCGCCTGCTCCTGCGCGCGGGCTTCGTCGATGTCGGCGATGGCGACGACGCGCGCGAGGTCGCGGTTGGTGCGGCTGCGGTAAGCGATCAGGTGGGAGTGGGAGATCCCGCCCGCGCCGATGACGCCGATACGGATCGGGCCGATGCCGATGGGCTTCGTCATCGGTACGTCCGGGCCGGCGCAGCAAGGCGCACCGCCTCGAGGGCGCGGCGGACGGCGTCGCGTTCGGCGGCATCGAGGTCGAGCAGCGGCGGGCGCATGGTCGCGCGGGGGATGACGCCGAGGAGGCGGAGGGCTTCCTTCAAGCGGGCGCGGTAGTTTCGGACGGGCGGGGCGAAGAGCGCCGAGGCCAGCGGGCGGACGACGGCGTCGTCGATGCGCTGCGCGGCGGCGGTATCCCGGCCGCGGAGGAGGCGGACCATCTCGACCTGCTCGGCGATGGCGACGGTGCCGAAGCCGATCAGCGCGCCCTCGGCGGCGAGGACGAACGATTCGAAGATGAAGTTGTCGTTGCCGGTGAGCAGCTGGATGCGGCGGGGCGCTTCCTCGAGGATGCGGCGGGTCTCGACGAAGCGCACGGCGTCGAACGACGCCTCCTTGATGGCGATGACGTTCGGGATCTCGATCAGGCGCAGCAGCGTCTCGCGGGAGAAGAGCACGCCGGCGAGCGCGGGCTGGAGCTGGAAGAGCACGATCGGCAGGGGGACGGCCTCGGCGATGGCGCGGTGGTAGGCGACGGGCACATCGGGGGGGAGGGGCTCGCCGGCGAAGGCGGGGATGGGGAAGACGACGATGCCGCCGGCGCCGGCGGCCTCGGCGTCGCGGGCGAGGTCGACGGCCTCGGCGGTGTAGCGGGCGCCGATGCCGGCGAGCAGTGGCAGGCGACCGCGCACTTCTTCAACGTAGATGTCCAGCACGCGGCGCTTCTCATCGCGGGAGAGGTGCGGGCCCTCGCCGGTGTCCATGTTTACGGCGAGGGCCTTCAGTCCCTCGAAGCCGAGCAGCCAGCGGATGTAGGCGCGCAGCCCCGTCTCATCGACGGCGTGATCGTCCGTCAGGGGGAGGAGGGTGGCGGGGATCAGGCCGCGGAGATCGAGGTCGCGCATGAGTGTTGAGCCGTCCGTTTGTGAGGTGGGGAGATTGTAGCAGCGCCGCGCGAAGTGTTCACGGCGATTTGGCCAACGGTTAACAGGTGGGACCGTAGAGTGGGCCTCGCAGGGATCGCCCGGGACATGCTCCCCCGTTCTGGTCGGTTCCAACGAGAGGCCGGGCTACGTGCCCGGCCTTTCTGCGTCTCCGAGGCGGTGGGAGAACCACAGATTTCACCGATTGCACAGATTGGGTTAATGGACGGCATGGGCCGCCCCTACGAGGTGCAACGGAGTGTGGCGCAGGCGCGGGCGTCGATCGTGAGGGGCGGGAGGGGTAGGATCGTCCGGTAGCAGAAGGAGCGATGCGATGAAGACCGCTATCGGCATGGGGATGACGGGCACGGAGGACTGGGAGGAGGCGGCGGGCTTCGTCGTGGAGGCGGAGCGGCTCGGCGTCGACTACGTGTGGTCGGCGGAGTCGTGGGGGCACGACGCGGCGACGCCACTGGCGTATCTGGCGGCGAAGACCTCGAAGATCAAGCTGGGCGCGGGGATCATGCAGGTGGTGGGGCGGACGCCGGCGAACACGGCGATGACGGCGATGACGCTGGCGTCGATGTCGAAGGGGCGGTTCATCCTGGGGCTGGGGGCGAGCGGGCCGCAGGTGGTGGAGGGGTGGCACGGCGTGCGCTTCCGGAAGCCGGTACAGCGCATCCGCGAGGTGATGGACATCGTCCGGATCATCTCGTCGGGGCAGAAGCTCGAGTATCACGGCGAGATCTACGACCTGCCGCTGCCGGGCGGCGAGGGGAAGTCGATCAAGTCAGGGGCGCCGCCGCAGCCTGACATCCCCATCTACCTGGCGACGCTAAGCCCGAAGAGCCTGGAGCTGACGGGCGAGAAGGCCGACGGCTGGGTGGGGACGTCGTTCATGCCGGAGCACGCCGACGTGTTCTTCTCGCACATCGCCGACGGGGCGCGGGCGGCCGGGCGGTCGCTGGCGGACGTGGACCTGCAGGCGGGGGGCGCGGTGGCGTTCTCGGACGACGTGGAGAAGCTCGTCGCGCGGCACCGGCCGGGGATGGCGTTCACGCTGGGGGCGATGGGCTCGAAGCAGCACAACTTCTACAACGCGGCGTTCCGGCGCGCGGGGTACGAGGAGGAGGCGCTGGCGGTGCAGCGTCTGTGGATCGAGGGGAAGCGGGTGGAGGCGGCGGGGCTGGTGCCGGACGAGATGGTGCTGCACGCGAACCTGCTGGGGACGGAGGCGATGGTGCGAGACCGCATCCGGGCGTACCGGGACTGCGGGGTGACGACGCTGCGGATCGCGCCGGAGGGGCGGACGCTGCCGGAGCGGCTGGAGACGCTGGGGCGGGTGCTGGGGTTGGTGCGGGAGGTCAGTGCGGAGAAGGCGGGGTCTCCGGCGTAGAGCAGCGGTACTGACGAACGGCGGGCAAAGATTCCTCGCTGGCGCTCGGAATGACCGAAGGTCGTCTTGCTGAGCGAAGCGAAGCATCCTGAGGCGCAGGTCGTCCGGGGGAGCCGGCGTGGAGGATCAGATCCTTCGCTGCGCTCAGGATGACAGGCGCTGCCACTGTGTCGATTGTGCGGTCGACGCGGACAGGTCTGAGGACCTATCCCTACGGCTCCGGCCGGACTACTTCGGCTGGTTGTCGAGCCAGGTGTTGAACTTGGCGAGGCGTTTTTCGCGGAAGGCGCGCATGCCTTCGATGGCGTCGGGGTGGTGGTCGCTGATCGCGGTCTTCGTCGCGATGTCGTCGAGGGCGTGGGCGAAGGTCATCTCGGCGGCGTTGTAGACGCTGCGCTTCAGCAGCCGCATCGCGACCTGCGGGCCTTCGGCCAGCTCCGTCGCCAACTCGATCGCCCGGTCCAGCAGCCGCTCCGGCTCGACGACCTCGTGCACGAGGCCGAGCGCCAGCGCCTCGTCCGCGCTGAGGATGCGGTTGCGCATGAGGAAGTCCATCGCCCGGGCAACGCCGAGGAGCTGCACGAGCAGGTACTGGCCACCCTCGTCGGGCAGCAGGCCGAAGCGGAGGGTGCCGGATCCCAGGCGCGCGTCCAGCGACGCGATGCGGAAGTCGCACGAGAGGGCGAGCGAGAGCCCGGTCTGGATGGCGACGCCGTTCACCGCGGCGAGCGTCATCTTGTCGAGGTTGCGGACGGCGAGGTTCAGCGTCTGCGAGATGACGCGCAGCCCCTCGTAGGTGCCGATGGGGTTCTGGTGCCCCGGCGGGATGCTGCCGGTGAGGGCGGTGGCGCCGTCGGACTGGCGGGGGCGACCGCTGATGTCGTCGCCGGCGGAGAAGGCGCGGCCGGAGCCGGTGAAGACGACCACACGCACGCGGTCGTCCATCTGGGCCTGCGTCAGCGTCTCGACGAGGTCGCGCTTCAGCGGCAGCGTCATGCCGTTCAGCCGGTCGGGCTGGTTGAAGGTGACGAGCGCGATCCCCGGGTCGCGGAGCGTCAGCTCGAAGCCGCGATACGTCCCCGGCTCGATCACGTCGCTACTCGCCGGCGAAGGTCGGCTGCCGCTTCTCGACGAACGCCTTCGCGGCCTCGCGGTGGTCGTTCGTGGTGGCGGAGAGGCGCATGTTCAGCGCCTCCTGGTCGAGCAGCGTGAAGAGATCGGCGTGTTCGGAGCGGTTCAGGTTCTCCTTCATGCGGGCGTAGGCGACCGTGGGGCCGGTGGCGATGACGCGGGCCAGCGCCATGGTCTCGGTTTCGAGCGAGTCGTGGGGGACGACGCGGTTCACCATGCCGATGCGGGCGGCCTCCTCGGCCTCGAGGATCTGGCCGGTGAAGTAGAGCTCGCGGGCCTTCGCGATGCCGACGAGGCGCGGCAGGTAGTACGAGCCGCCGAAGTCGCCGCTGAAGCCGACGTTCCGGAAGACCGTGCCGAGCTTCGCCTTGTCGGAGGCGATGCGCATGTCGCAGGCGAGGGCGAGGCTCAGGCCGGCGCCGACGGCGTGTCCGTTGACCATGGCGATGGTGGGCTTGGGCATGGTGTGCAGCATGCCGCTGGTGGCGCGCTGCGACTGGCGGAGCATCTCGACGCCTGACTGGAACATCGCGGCGGGGGATCGGCGGCCGTCGGTGTTGTTGCCGCCGCGTCCGGCGGCGGCCATGTCCTTGACGTCACCGCCGGCGCAGAACGCGCGTCCGGCGCCGGTGAGGACGACGCAGCGGACCTTCGGGTCGGTCGCGCACTTCGCGAGATGCTCGGCGAGCAGGGGCATGAGCTGTCCGCCCATGGCGTTCAGGCTGTCGGGGCGGTTCAGCGTGATGAGGGCGATGCTGTCATCGCGCATCTCGAAGAGGACGTCGGACATGGTGCACCTCCTGTGGATTGGCGGCGGGGCGACGCCACCAGTATGCCGCTCAGCCGAGGCCGATGTCGATCCTGCTGATCCTGTCCGCGCTGTCGAAGCCGACGACGACGATGACTGGCCCGAACGGCGAGCCGGTGCCGATGAGCTTCACGGTATCGCCCTCCATCTCGGGCTCGGACCAGGTCAGATTCATGTCGCTGGCGCCCGGGGGCCGGCTGCGCATCGCGGCCTCGACCGCGGCCTTGCCCGTGGCGGTACCCGTCATCGGGTCGGTGAGGACGACGTCGCCGGCGAGCATCGCGACGGCGTCGTCGAGCTTACCCTCGGTCTGGAGCGTCATGAAGTCCCTGAAGAGGTCGATCCTGGTTGCCATTGAGGCACCTCCGGCAAGACGTCAGCACCTCCGGCCTATCGGCGGGAGGTGCTGACCGCACGCGCTCAGCCGAGGCCGATGTCGATCTTGTTGACCTTGTCCGTGCCGTCGAAGCCGACGACGACCTTGATCGGCCCGAAGGGCGAGCCGGTGCCGATGATCTTCACGGTGTCGCCGTCCGCCTCGGGCTCGGACCAGGTCAGCTCCATGCCGCCGGCGCCGGCGGGGCGGTTGCGCATGCCGGCCTCGACGGCGGCCTTGCCGGTGGCGGTGCCGGTCATCGGGTTGGTGGAGACGACGTCGTCGGCGAGCATCGCGACGGCGTCGTCGAGCTTGCCGTCGCGCTGAAGCGCCATGAAGTCGCGGGCGAGGTCGATCTTGCTTGCCATGAGGCACCTCCGGTCAGAGAATGAGCGTTGTTCAGCGGGTGGAGGCGATCATACGCCCGCCGGCGGCTGCGCTCAAGCGCGGCGGTCGATATGGTGCGGCGCGGGGCCTCACGCGGCATTCGGCCACCCTCTCCGGCTTCGCGGAGAGGGCCAGGCCCGGGGCGGTCGTGCGTTCGCGCGTTGCGCAATGCGAGTGGATGAAGGGATACCGACGGAAGGACGGAGGTGACGGCGATGGGCAAGCTTGACGGGAAGACGGTGGTGGTGACGGGGGCCAGCCGGGGCATCGGCGCGGAGATCGCGCGGGTGTTCGCGGCGGAGGGCGGGAAGGTGGTCTGCGCCGCGCGGACGCTGCGCGAGGGCGACCACCCGATGGAGGGCTCGCTGGAGACGACGGTGCAGGGCATCCGGGACGCCGGCGGGGAGGCGACGGCGGTGGCGGTGAACATCTCGGAGCCGGAGGAGTGCGAAAAGCTCATCGAGGGGGCGCACCACGCGTACGGTCCGGTCGACGTGCTGGTGAACAACGCGGCGCTGACCTACTTCGTGCCGGTGAAGGACTTCCCGATCAACCGCTGGATGAGATCGTGGGCGGTGAACTTCCACGCGCCGTTCATCCTGAGCCAGCTGGTGTTGAAGGACATGGTGACGCGACGGAGCGGGAGCATCGTGAACATCTCGTCCGGGGCGGCGATCGGGCCGGGGCGGGGGCCGTACCGGTCGGCGACGATCCTGGGGGCGGGGACGTGTTACGGGGCGGAGAAGGCGGCGCTGGAGCGGTTCACGCAGGGGCTGGCGCAGGAGGTGTACGAGGCGGGGATCTCTGTGACGTGCGTGTCGCCGTCGCAGGTGGTGCCGACGCCGGGGACGGTGCACCACAAGCTGGTGCTGGGGCTCGACGACCCGCGCGGGGAGAAGCCGGAGTTGATGGCGAAGGCGGCGCTGCTGCTGGCGACGGAACCGATCGAGAAGGTGGCGGGGCGGGTGACGTACAGCCAGCAGATCCTGAAGGAGTTCGGCTGGATCACGGAGGCGAAGGGGGTGGGGGTGGAGCCGAACATGCGGGGGTCGGGCTACTCGCAGATCTAGCCGGCTGGGTTTTGAGTTGTGAGTCGTGGGTCGTGAGTTGTGAGTTGTGGGTGTGGTGTGGTGTGGTGTGGTGTGGTGGCTGGGGTTCTAGGCGCCGCGTTCGTCACGCCAGCGCTGGATCCAGGCGGCGTGCTGGACTTCGTGCGTGCTGTGGAGGGCGGCTTCGCCGTAGAGCGTGGCATCGAGTCCGCGCGCGGTGGCGGCGGAGATGGCGTCGAGGAGGTCCTGGCGTGAGGCTGCCAGCTCCCACCTGACCTGTTCGAGCGGCAGGCCCGTCCGCAGGTCGTGGCCCAGCGTGTTGTAGGCCTCGTCCTGTTCGCCCGTCATACGCCAGGCGGAGTCGTGGCCGCCGGAGATGCGCGTCACTTCGCTGGCGCGGACCTCATCCCAGAGCGCGAGGTGGGCGAGGTGGTCCTTGATCGACCAGCCGTCGAGCGACCGATCGGTCATCTGCTCGTCGCTGAGGCCGTCGATGGCGGCGAGGAGGCCCTTCCGGGTCGTGCGGTAGTGCGCGAGCAGTGCGTCGCGATCCATGGGCGTCCTCTACGTTCCGAACCTACACCGGCTGATAGCGGACGATGGGCTCGAAGTAGTCGAGGGCGGTGCGGTCGTCGGACGTGATGCCGCGGAGGGGGGCGTCGACGAGGCGCATCTCCGCGAAATGGCGGGCGACGATGCTCTTGCGGGACGAGCCCTTGTGCGCCAGCTCCCAGTCCGCCTCTTCGACGAGCAGGGCGGCCTGGGCGACATCGGCCATGAAGCCGGTGAGGCGGCGGGCGCGCAGGAGGCGCATCTCCTCCGGGGCGCGCTCGAGCCAGGCGACGGCGTCCTTCAGCTCGTCGAGCGAGCGGCCGACGGCCGAGGCGGTTTCGGCGACGGACGGGTGCTCCACGCCGCCGACGGCGCGCTCGACGCGGGCGAAGAGCGCCTCTTCGGCCTGCTCCTTGCGCATCGACCGGAGGACGTCGAGGCAGATGATGTTCTCGGTGCCCTCCCAGATCGGGTGGCACTGGGCGTCGCGGAGCTGACGGGCGGTGGGCCAGTTCTCGATGTAGCCGTTGCCCCCGAGCATCTCGACGGCCTGCGACGCCAGCTCGACGCCACGGCGGGCGCAGCGGAACTTCGCGAGGGGCACGAGGATGCGGGAGAGGCGGCGGGCCTCGGTGTCGGTGCTGGCGCCGGCCTCGGCGGCCTCGAAGGCGAGGGCACACCCGGCCTCCACCTCGGTCGCCATGTCGACGAGGGTCTCGCGGACGAGCGGGTAGTCGGCGATGACGTTGCCGAACGCCTGGCGGTGAAACGCGTAGATGGCGGCGTCGAGGAACGACCGGCGCATGATGCCCAGCCCCATGATGGCGACGCCGAAGCGGGATCCCTGCACCATCTCCATCATGCGGTTCAGGCCGCGGCCGTCGCGGGCGCCGGCGTCGGAGTCGTTGTCGCCGGGCTCGGCGCCCATGAGGTACGCCTCGGCGTCCTCGAAGTCGACCTCGCCGGTGGGGACGGCCTTCGTGCCGAGCTTGTCCTTGAGGCGGCGGATGTGGATGCCGTTGCGGCGCCCGTCGGCGCGGCGCTTGGGGACGAGGTAGAGCGCGAGGCCGCGCAGGCCGGGCGCTGCGCCCTCAGGCCGCGCGAGTGTGAGGATGGCCTCGGCGTCGACGTTGGAGCAGAACCACTTCGAGCCGGTGACGCGCCAGCCGTCGAAGGTCCTGGTGGCGCTGCACTCACTGGAGGCGAGGTCGCTGCCGCCCTTGATCTCGGTCATGAACATGGCGCCGTCCCACGCCTGGGCGTAGTCCATGGTGGTGAGGTGGGGGAGGAAGCGCTCGCGCACCTCCTTCGGGGCGTGGCGGTCGATGATGCCGGCGGCGCTGCTGGTCATGCCGATGGCGCAGAGCATGCCGGTCTCGGCCTGGCTGAGGAAGTACGAGAAGCCGGTGCTGAGGACGGGCGGGAGCTTGCCTGAGCCCATCTTGCGCACCTCGTCCGTCCAACGCAGGCCGATGAAGCCGTTCTCCCAGAGGTCACGCTTGGTCTCGATGGCGGCGGGGTGGTGGACGACCTCGTTCACCTCCTCGCCCCAGCGGTCGTACTTCTCGAGGCGGGGCGGGTTCTTGTCGACGATCTCCGCGCGGGCGGCGATGCGCTCGCCCATGACGCCGCCCATGTTGCGGAGGTGGCGCTCGACGAAGTCGCGGTCTTCGGGGGCGGCGAGGCGTTCGACGAGCTGCTGGAGGTTGGGGTCGACGTCGTACCAGTTCAGGCCGATGGCGCTCTCGAAGCGTCCGTAGTCGATGCCTTCGGCCGTGGCGGCCGGCCGCGTTTCGGTGGTCATGGCATGCACCTCAGTACGTGTGTGTTGTAGCGGAAGGGTAGCGGATCGGGCGCTAGCCGTGAGCTGCCGCGAGCTGCGAGCCGTGAGCCGTGAGCCGTGAGCCGTGAGCCGTGAGCCGTGAGCTGGGCCGGGTGGGTCCTGGTGGCCGGGGCTGATGCATCCGCAGGAGGGCGGGGGGTGCGCCGGAGTGGCGGCAGGCATACGATCTCGGGGCGATGGAGCAGAGGGAGACGGCAGCGGGAGAGGCGGCAGCCCGGGAGGGGGTGCGGGCGAGCGACTACGTGCGCTTCGACCCGCGCATCTTCGAGGCGGCGCTGCCGGCGCTCGTCTTCATCGCGGTCAACCGGGTGGGGCCGGTGGAGGCGGCGATCGGGGCGTCGTTCGCGGCGGCGTTGGTCGTGTTCCTGCGGAACCCCGGTCGGGGCGCCATCCGGGCGCTGAGTGCGTTCTCCTTCGCGCTGGTTACGGTCTCGGCCATCATCGGCATCGCGCTGGGCAGCGGCAAAGCGTTCGTGGCGCAGAACATCTTCGTGGATTTCGCGTTCGCGGTGATCTTTGCCGGGAGCATCGTGGTGAAGCGGCCGTTCGTGGGGCTGATCGCGCGGGACATGGCGCCGGCGATCCGGCCGGCGCTGCCGGTGGGGCACCGGGTGTTCGTCCGGCTGACGGTGGCGTCGATCGCGCTGAACCTCGCCGTCGGCGGCGCGCGCATCTTCCTGATCCGGGAGCTGTCGGAGGACGCGTACGTGATCCTGAGCCGGGTGCTGTTCATCCCGCTGAACGTGGCGTTCTACGCGCTGTGCTACTGGGCCATCGCGCGGACGGCGATCCGGGAGTGGCCGGAAGACGTCCCGCCCCCGCCGAAGCTGGGGGAGGGGCCGTCCGGAGGCAGTGCCGTCGGCTGACGGCCCGCCTCTATCACCTAACGCCCGGCTGGCAGAGACTATGGCAAGGAGGGAAGGGCCATGATCAGCACCACGTACATCGCATCGAAGCCGGAGGAGCTGGGGATCGAGCCGGAGCGGCTGCAGGCGGTGTTCGACCGGGCGAAGCGGGACGTCGACGACGGCACGCTGCCGAGCGCGCAGGTGGCGGTGGCGCGGCGGGGAAAGCTCGCCGGGATGGCGACGTTCGGGTCGGCGGTGCAGGGCGGAGTGGAGAAGCCGGCGACGGACGAGACGATGTACTGCTTCTTCTCCTGCACGAAGGCGGTCGTAGCGTCGGCGGTATGGCTGCTGTTCGAGGCGGGGCAGCTGCGGCTCGACGAGCGGGTGGCGGAGATCATCCCGGAGTTCGGGACGAACGGGAAGGACGCGATCACCGTCGAGCAGTTGATGCTGCACGCGGGCGGCTTCCCGTACGCGCCGTACGCGCCGGACAAGTGGGGCGACCGCGACGCTCTGCTGCGGGCGTTCTCGGAGTGGCGGCTCAACTGGCCGGTGGACAGCCGCTACGAATACCACGCGACCTCGATGCACTGGGTGCTGTCGGAGATCATCCAGCGCCGCGGCGGGGCGGACTACAAGGCCTTCATCCGCGAGCGCGTCACCGGCCCGATGGGGCTCGACGAGCTGTTCGTGGGCTGCCCGCCGGAACAGCAGCAGCGCGTTGCGGACGTCGTCTACGTCAAGGAGCCGGTCGAGCCGCCGGGGGGCTGGGGCGAGGTGACGCCGGAGGCGATCTTGCGCCTGAACCAGCCCGGGGCGCGGGCGGCGGGCGTCCCGGGCGGCGGCGCGGTGGCGTCGGCGGCCACGATGGCGCTGTTCTACCAGCCGCTGATCAACGGCGGCGTCACGGCGGACGGACGCCGCGTGATGAAGGCGGAGACGATCGACTTCGCGACGACCGTGCGGTCGAAGCCGCACCACGTCGACCGGACGCTGCAGCTCATCAACCCGGAGTGGAAGGTGAACACGAACCGCGGGCTGAGCGTGGTCGTCGCCGGGGGCGACGGGAACGCGCACCTGCGCGGCTTCGGGCGGACGGTCTCGCCGCGGGCGTTCGGACACGGCGGGGCGGGCGGGCAGATCGCATGGGGTGACCCGGAGACGGGGATCTCCGTCGGGTACTGCACCAACGGCTTCGTGGACTTCGTATCGATGGGGCGGCGGGTGACGGCGATCGGGAGCCTGGCGGCGAACTGCGGCTCCTCGTAGTCCTACGGCGGGTCGCGCTTCATCGTCCAGAACGGCGGCCCTCCGAGCGGGATGACTCCTTCGTGCATCAGGCGGAAGCCGTGGCGCTGGTAGTACTTCACGTTCGCTTCGTTCTCGGTTTCGAGCAGACAGGGCATGCCTTCGGCGTCGGTTCGGCGGAACATGTGTCGGAGGAGGGCGCTTCCGGCGCCGGTGCGCTGGGCATCGGGCAAGACGCCTAGCCATGCCAGGTACCAGCCAGGGCCGTCGTGCGCCTGTTCGCGGGCAGGGCGCTGTACGTCCACCATTGCCTCGAACTTGCTGATGATCTCGGGCCCGGCGCTGCGTTCCCACTCGCTCCAGCCGGTGCGTGATCCGTCGGGGTCCAGGTCGATGTTGTGCGCCGCCGGCGGCACCCAGATCGCGACGCCCGCCGGCGGCACGGTGACGTAGGTTTCGGCTGCGAGGAGGCCCCAGCGGACGCTGGCGATTGCGGAGATCGGGTGCAGGGCGCGCCTCCTCTCCCGGTCAGGGATGAGCCACGTCCACAGCGGGTCGTCGAGGAAGGCGCCTGTAAGGAGGCGCGCGGCATCGGCGATGCCGGCATCGGTGAGCGGCTCGACAAGATACGGAGGACCCGTCACGCGGAGCAGGCTACCGCGGCAGGCGATGATGCGCCGCAGAGGCAGCCCGGCCCATGGCTGCCCCCGCGGCTGGAACAACTACTCGACGGTGAACGCGGTGTGCATCCCCATCTGGTAGTGGCTCTCGAGTTCGCCCTCTTCGACTTCGGCGATGTTGCAGATCAGGACGTAGCTGCCGGGCTCGAGGTCGAGGACCAGCGAGGCGGACGAGCCGGGCGTGAAGGGCTCGATCTCGTCGAGAAGGTCTACCTCGTCCTCGGGGATCCGCCCGTCCTCGACGGGCAGGGCGTCCGGGGCGAGGTCCGTGCGTATGACGACGAACTCGTGCGCGTCCTCGGGGCCGGCGTTTTGCACCAGGAAGTAGATCTTGCCGGCGGTCGCGGTGGCGGGCGCCGCGATCCCCCATTCGCTGAGAATGATGTCGACCTGCGTGGCGCCGTCGGGCTTGTCGCCGACCACGCCCGCCTGTGGTTGGGCTTCGGGGTCCGCTTCGGGGTCGGGGTCCGGCTCGGGGCTGGGGCCCGGCACGACGCTGCCGCTGGCGTCGATGACGGCCACGCCGCCGCCCTCGTCGTCGTCGCCGCAGGCGGCGGTCAGGACGCCGAACGCCAGAGCCAACGGGATCAGGGCCAGACCGGCCGCGCGCAGGTTGATGCTCATGCTCTCCTCCTTCAGCCGGGCCCAAGGCCAAGCGTGCGTCTCAACTAAGGAGCGATATTAGTCGATACTAAGTTATACGCAAGGGGCTGGAGAGGATTGCGCAGGCTCGGTTCACTGCCGGACGATGCGATAGATGGCCTGGTCGAAGGTGACGAGATACAGCTCGCCGGCGGGGTCCTGGCCGAACGAGGAGATGGTCTTGCCGCTGTCCATGAGGGTGACGGCCTCGCCGCCGGGGCTGGCCGCGTCGAACGCCCAGACGCGGCCGAAGCAGTAGTCGGCGTAGACGTACCAACCGCCCAGCTCGGGGATGGCGGCGCCGCGATAGACGTAGCCGCCGGTGACCGAACAGCCGTCATCGTGGGTGTAGGCGGCGCGCGGCTCGATCTTGCCGCTGAGGTCGCAGTCGCTCGCGTTGTAGCAGTCGGGGCCTTCGAGAATATTCCAGCCGTAGTTCCCGCCGCGCTCGATGCGGTCGATCTCCTCCCACTCGCCCTGTCCGACGTCACCCGCCCAGAGCACACCGGTCGCGCTGTCGAACGAGATGCGCCAGGGGTTGCGGAGTCCGTAGGCCCAGATCTCGGCCCGGCCACCGCCGGCCGCGAAGGGGTTGTCGGGCGGCGAGGTGTACCCCTCGCCTGAGATGTCGAGCCGCAGGATCTTCCCCAGCAGCACGCCGGTGCTCTGTCCGTTGGCGCCGGCGCCGCCGTCGCCGAGGCCGACGTAGAGGTAGCCGTCTGGGCCGAAGGACAGGGCGCCGCCGTTGTGGTTCGGGTAGGGCTGCTCGACCTCGAGCAGGACCTGCGCAGATGCGGGGTCAGCGGCGTCGCCGGGGGCGCGGTAGCGGGCGAGGACCGTGCGGCGGGGGCCTCCGGCGGAGTAGTAGATGTAGAGTTCGCGGGTCGCTTCGAAGTCGGGCGCGAAGCCCAGGCCGAGGAGCCCCTCCTCGTCGCCCGGGTTGGGGATGATGAGGCTGGAGACATCGAGGTACAGCTGAGGCTCGGACCCGTCGTCCGCGAGGTCGGCGCGGTAGATGAAGCCGTCCTGCGTGACGATGGCGACGTGACTTCCGTCGCCGGGGATGGGGACCATCGCGAGCATCCGGTCGAAGCGGACCTCAGGCAGCACTTGTTCGGTCGTGTAGCCAAACTCGACGACTTCGCCGGGGGGGTCGGGAGGCGTGGTGGGGACAGCCTCGGGGGTGGCCGACGACGGCGCGGCCGGGGGCGTGCCAGTCGGCGCCTCGCCGTCGTCACCATCGTCACAGGCGGCGGAGACCGTGGCGGCGCTGATCGCAAGGGCGGCGAATGCGGCGAGGATGAGTCGCACGCGGGTCACTCCGGCTTCCGCATGAGCTGGTAGATGGCGTCGTTGAAGGTCACGAGGAACAGCTCGCCCGCCTCGTCCTCCATAAACGACACGATGTTGACGCCGGTGTCGGCGAGGGGGACGGGGTCGCCGGTGTCCTTGCCTGCGTCGACGGCCCAGACCTTGCCGCTGCAGTTGTCGCCGTAGACGTACCAGCCGCGCAGCTCGGGCATGGCGCCGCCGCGGTACACGTAGCCGCCGATGATCGCGCACCCCTCGTCGTGGTTGTAGACGGCGCGGGGCGGGATCTTGCCGTCCTGATTGCAGTTTCGCTGCGGTTCAAAGCAGGCGAACCCTTCGAGGACGTTCCAGCCGTAGTTACCGCCGTTGACGACGACGTCGACCTCCTCCCACTCATTCTGACCGACGTCGGCGGCCCAGAGCGCGCCGGTCTCGCGGTCGAACGAGAAGCGCCAGGGGTTGCGGAAGCCGTAGGCGAAGATCTCCGGGCGTCCGCCGCCAGCCACGAAGGGGTTGTCGCGGGGGATCCTGTAGTCGGGCTGGGAGACGTCGAGGCGGAGGATCTTTCCGAGCAGCACGCCGGTGTTCTGTCCGTTGCCGCGGGGGTCGCCGCCGGAGCCGCCATCGCCCAGGCCCAGGTACAGGTAGCCGTCGGGGCCGAAGACGAGCTGGCCGCCCTTGTGGTTGGCGTAGGGTTGCGGGATTTCGAGCAGCACGTGCTCGCTCGCGTCGTCGGCCTGCACCGTGTCGGAGGAGAAGCGCGATAGGACGGTGCGGCGCGGGTCGCCGGCGGAGTAGTAGACGTAGAAGTCGCCGCTGGCCAGGAAGTCGGGGGCGAGCGCGAGGCCGAGCAATCCCTCTTCGCCGCCCGTCGGTTCGATGATGCGGTCCTCGATGTCGAGGAACACGTTCGGCTGATCCCCGGGATCGTCCAGGTTGGCGCGGAAGACGACACCGTCCTTGGTGACGGCCAGCACGAAGTTGCCGTCGCCGGGCATGGTCTGCAGCGCCACCATACGGGCGTAGTCGATGTGGGGGTAGACGTGCACCGCGCGATAACCGTTCGGCTTCGGGCAGGCGCTGAGGAAGAGCGCTGAAGCGGTCATCGCGGCGAGGAGGAGCGCGAGACGGAGCCTCATGGTTGTGAGCCCTTTCACACTACGATCGCAGCGTCCGTCTTATATCCTAAGGACTTCGCTGGACCAGCGCCCATAAAGCTGAGGCGCGGAGCCCCCGCCCTGTGGGTTGATGGTAGGATATTAACCAGTGTTAACGAGGCGATCCGAAGGAGCCACGCGACGCCGGGAGGTCCTCCGCCTGCTGTTGGAGGCGGCGATCCTCATCGGCGCGTACCTGGCGTACGAGGCCGTGCGCCGGCTGGTGGCGCCCAGCTCACACGAGGCGTTCGGGCACGCGCTCAGCCTCATCCAGTTCGAGCAGCGCACCGGGCTCTTCTTCGAGGCTGACCTTCAGCGTAACATCGTCGATCACCACTGGCTGGTGACCTTCTTCAACTGGGTGTACGTGTGGGGATACCTGCCAGTGATCAGCGCGGCCGGCCTGTACCTCTACATCTTCCAGCGCCACGTGTACACGCGGTACCGGAACGCCTTCCTCCTGTCGGGCGCGGCCGGCCTGGTGATCTTCGCGACGCTGCCGGTGGCGCCGCCGAGGATGTTCCCGGAGTTCGGGTTCATCGATACGGTGCACCTCAACTCGCACTTCTACAGCAACCTCCAGAAGTCGAATCTGGTCAACGAGTTCGCGGCCGTACCGAGCTTCCACTTCGGGTGGATCCTGCTGGTGGGGATGGCGGTGGTACAGACCACCCGGCACCTGGCCCTTCGGGCAGCGGGCGTAATGCTGCCGGTGCTGATGCTGCTGGCCATCATCTTCACGGCAAACCACTACGTGATCGACGCCGTGATCGGCGGGGCGCTTGTGGTGGCCGCGTTTGCGGCGGTGACGTTTGCGGAGCGGCGGTTGTGGCAGCCGAGGCCACGGGCGCGCCGGGCCTCGGTGCTCTGAGGACGGCTTCTGTTAAGGCGCTGAATCTGTGATCCCGATCCCTTACCTTCCCTTAACTGCCGTTAACGGCCCATTAATCTCGCGTGCCTAGGCTCCGATCGACGTCCGCCCCCACGAGGGGACTGTTGGAGAAGGAGCGAGAACATCTATGACAGACAGGTCTTGGAGAAGCAGGCGGCTTCTTGGGGCGGCGGCGATCGGGCTGCTGGCCCTTTCCGCCGTCGCCTTCGCGGCGTGCGGCGACGACGACGACGATGGGGACGGGGGCGGCGGCACGACGCCCGCCGCGGCGACGAGTCCGACGGCCGCGTCGGGCATCGACTACAGCACGCTGGGCGGGGAGATCCGCGTCGACGGCTCGTCGACGGTGTTCCCGATCACGGAGGCGGTGGCGGAGGAGTTCAGCAAGGTCGCGGACACGCGCGTCAACGTGGCGTTCTCGGGCACGGGCGGGGGGTTCGAGAAGTTCTGCCGGGGTGAGATCGAGGTCAGCGACGCATCTCGCCCGATCGAGGACGACGAGGTCCAGGCGTGCGCAGACAACGGCATCACGGACATCGTGGAGATCCGCGTGGCCACCGATGCGCTGTCGGTGGTGGTCAACCCGGCGAACGACTTCGCGACGTGCATGACGGTGCAGCAACTGCACGACACGTTCAAGGCCGGCGGCGTCGGGCAGTGGAGCGAGATCGACCCGTCGTGGCCGGCGGAGGACATCACGTTCTACTACCCGGGAACAGATTCGGGGACATTCGACTACTTTGTGGAGGAGATCATCACGGGCGTCGATGAGGCAGCGTCACACCGCGGTGACGGTACGGCGTCGGAGGACGACAACGTGCTGGCTCAAGGCGTCGAGAACAACGAGAACGCGATCGGCTACTTCGGGTTCGCGTACTTCCAGGAGGCAGGGCAGACCCTGAACGCGGTGGCGGTGGATGAGGGGGAGGGTTGTGTGGAGCCGTCCCTTGCGACGGCGCTCGATGGGACCTATGCGCCGCTGAGCCGCCCGCTGTTTATCTACACCCGGGAGAGCCTCCTCGAGGGGAAGGCGGAAGTGCTCGGGTTCGTGAACTTCTACCTGGAGAACGCGGAGAACCTGGCGACGGAGGTCGGGTACGTCCCGGTCCCGGACGACGTGCTGGCGGCGCAGGTGGCGAAGATCGAGCCGTTCCTTCCATAAGGGACGGCGCCGTTACAGCGATCTGCGGGCGGACCCTTCGCGCAAGGTCCGCCCGCAACGACAGCGCCGATTGGCGCTCCGCCACCGGGGTGCTACAACGGCGCGGGAGCCCACATGGCTGCGACCTCTGCTGAGTATGCGGTTACGTACGACGCGCTGAGGCGGCGGCCCTTCCGCCATGCCGGCGAGCTGGTCATCAAGGCTGCGCTCGCGGGCTGCGCGACGGTCTCGCTGGTCACCACCGCAGTTATCGTCTTCGTGTTGTTCCGGGAGACCGCATCGTTCTTCGGTGACGTGTCGTTCCAGGAGTTCTTCCTCGAAACGGAGTGGCAGCCGCTATTCACGCCCGTATCGTTCGGGGTCTGGGAGCTGGTGGCGGGGACGGTGAACGTCGTCTTCTGGTCGCTGCTGTTCGCGCTCCCGGTCGGCTTGGCCGCGGCCATCTACCTGAGCGAGTACGCGCACCCGCACACGCGGAGGGTCCTAAAGCCGCTGCTGGAGGCGCTGGCAGGCGTGCCCACGGTCGTCTACGCCTACTTCGCGCTGACGGTGATCACGCAGACCATCCTGCGACCGGCCTTCGGGCCGGACCTTTCGTTCTTCAACAGTCTGTCGGCGAGCCTGATGATGGCGGTGATGATCCTGCCGACGATCGCATCGATCTCCGAGGACGCGATGGCGAACGTGCCGCGCGACCTGCGGGAGGCGGCGTACGGGCTGGGATCGACGCGGTTCGAAGTGGCGGTGCGGGTGGTGGTGCCGGCGGCGCTCTCCGGGATCATCGCGGCGGTGCTGCTGGCGATCGCGCGGGTGGTGGGGGAGACGATGATTGTGGCGATCGCGGCGGGGTCGACGCCGAACCTGACGCTCTCGCCGCTGCAGAGCATCCAGACGATGACGGGCTTCATGCTGCAGGTGGGCCTGGGTGACGCGGCGCGGGGGTCGGTGGAGTACAACTCGCTGTTCGCGGTGGGCGCCATGCTCTTCATGATGACGCTGGCGCTGAACATCGGGGCGCAGATGCTCGTCTCGCGGTTCCGGGAGGTGTACGAGTAGTGGCGTCGTACGAGACGGCTGGACCGCAGCCGACGCTGCGCGCGACCGGGGCGGTGGCGCGGCGGCAGGCGTTCTCACGGGTATCGCGGTACGTGCTACTGGCGGCGACGCTGATCGGGGTGGGGGTGCTGTTCTACCTCGGCTTCGAGACGGTGCAGAAGGGGGCGGGGCGGTTGAGCTGGGGCTTCCTGACGTCATACCCGTCGCGGGCGGCGGAGCGGGCCGGGCTGCGGTCGTCGATCCTGGGGTCGGTCTGGGTGCTGGGGGTGACGGTGCTGTCGGCGATCCCGATCGCGGTCGGGACGGCGGTGTGGATCGAGGAGTTCGCGCCGCGCAACCGGCTGCTGACGCTCGTGAAGCTGAATATCGCGAACCTTGCCGGGGTGCCGAGCATCATCTACGGCATCCTGGGGCTGGCGGTGTTCGTGCGCTACCTGGGCCTGGGGCCGAGCATTCTGGCGGGGGGGCTCACGCTGGCGCTGATGATCCTGCCCATGACGATCATAGCGTCGCAGGAGGCGATCCGGCAGGTGCCGCCGAGCATACGGGACGGGTCGCTGGCGCTGGGCGCTACGCAGTGGCAGACGGTGTGGCGCCATGTGCTCCCGGGGGCGATGCCGGGGATCATGACGGGCACGATCCTGGCGGTGTCTCGGGCGGCGGGGGAGACGGCAGCGCTGATCATGATCGGCGCCTTCACCTTCATCGCCTTCGACAACCAGAGCGTGTTCGACGACTTCACGACAGTGCCGGTGCAGATCTACAACTGGACGATCCGCCCGCAGGAGGCGTTCCGGGAGAACGCCGCGGGGGCGATCATCGTGCTGATGGTGGCGGTGCTGAGCCTGAACCTGGCGGCGGCGCTGATCCGGGAGCGCTTCCGCCAAGATTGACGGACGGGCGGCGAGGCGGCGAGAGGTAGACTGATGATACGAGCGCCTGACAGGGTGACGCGGGTGACGATCGAAGAGCGACTGACGACAGCCGAGACGCTCCCGGCCTCTGAGCGGATCTCCCGCATCTCGGAGCCGCCGATCATTGAGCTCGATCGCTTCAACGCGTTCTACGGAGACTTTCGCGCCCTGCTGGATGTGTCCTTCCAGATCCCGGAGCGCAAGATCACGGCGCTTATCGGGCCGTCCGGCTGCGGGAAGACCACGCTCCTGCGGTGTATGAACCGGATGAACGACCTGGTGCGGACGTTCCGCCACGAGGGGCGGATGACGTACCACGGGCTGGACCTGTACGCCCGGGATGTCGACCCGGTGGAGGTGCGACGCCGGATCGGGATGGTATTCCAGAAGCCGAACCCGTTCCCGAAGTCGATTTTCGAGAACATCGCGTTTGGGCCGCGGGTGAACGGGATCAAGGGGAACATGGCGGAGATGGTCGAGCAGTCGCTGCGTCAGGCGGCGCTGTGGGACGACGTGAAGGACAAGCTGAACCAGAGCGGGCTGGCGCTCTCGGGCGGGCAGCAGCAACGCCTGTGCATCGCGCGGGCGTTGGCGGTGCACCCGGAGATCATCCTGATGGACGAGCCGTGCAGCGCGCTGGACCCGATCGCCACGCTGAAGATCGAAGACCTGATGCGCGAGCTGGCGAAGGACTACACGATCATCATCGTCACCCACAACATGCAGCAGGCGGCGCGGGTGGCCGACTACACGGCGTTCCTGATGATGCGCCAGGACCGGGCGGGCGAACTGGTGGAGTTCGGCGACACGGACACGTTGTTCACGATGCCGAAGGACAAGCGCACCGAAGACTACATCACCGGCCGCTTCGGGTAGGAGCCGCACCATGACGCGAGAGCTGTTCGAGAAGAAGCTGCGGGAGATGCAGGATGAGATCCTGATCATGGGCAGCATGGTGGAGAAGGCGGTCCAGCGCTCCATGGAGGGATTGCGCACGCGAAACACGGTGCTCTCGCAGGGGGTGGTGGAAGAGGATGTGGCGATCAACGCCAAGCGCTACGAGATCGAGGAAAGGTGCATCCACCTGATCGCGCTGCAGCAGCCGATGGCGGCGGACCTGCGGGTGGTGGTGGCGATCCTGTTCATCGCGAACGAGCTGGAACGCATGGCGGACCATGCGGAGGGGATCGCGCGGATCAGCCTGATGATCGGCGACGAAGCGCTGCCCCGGCCGCTGGGCGACATCGCGGAGATGGGCGACCGGGCGGCGGACATGCTCCGGCGCTCCATCACAGCTTTCATCGAGCGGGACGACGACGCGGCGCGGAAGCTCTGCGACGAAGACGACGCGGTCGACAACCTGTACGACCGTGCGTACCAGGCGCTGATCGGAGAGATGATCCAGTCGCCGGGGGAGGTGCGGTCGCTGACGTACCTGATCTGGGCGTCGCACAATCTCGAACGCATCGCCGACCGCGTCACGAACATCTGCGAGCGGGTGATCTTCATGGTCACCGGACAGCTGGAGGAGATCAACGTCTCCCGGTACTGATGTGATAGACAGCCAGGAACGTCAGGAGTTCCCGCCGGCCCGTGGGGGCGCGGAGGTGAAGACGGTGCTCGTCGTGGAGGACGAGCCGAGCCTGGCCTCCACGCTCTCGTACAACCTGCGCAAGAACGGCTTCAACGTCATGCAGGCGGGCGACGGGCTGAGCGGGCTGCAGGCGGCACGCCGCGAGAATCCCGACCTGATCGTGCTGGACCTGATGTTGCCCAAGATGGACGGGCTGGAGGTCTGCCGGCGGCTGCGCGCCTACGAGTCGGACGTGCCGATCTTGATGCTCACAGCGAAGAGCGAGGAGCTGGACCGCGTGGTCGGGCTGGAGATGGGTGCCGACGACTACCTGACGAAGCCGTTCAGCATGCGCGAGCTGATGGCACGGGTGCGGGCGCTGCTGCGCCGGTCGGGGGCCCGGCACGCCAGCGAGGACTCATCGCGGCTCACCGCTGGCAGCATCGAGCTGGACGTGCGGGGCCGGAACGTGCGGCGCGACCGGCGCGACGTGGCGCTGAAACCGAAGGAGTTCGACCTGTTGTTCTTCCTGGTGAAGAACGCGGGACAGGTGTTCACCCGCGAGCAACTGCTGGAGCACGTCTGGGGGTACGAGTTCTTCGGCGGCAGCCGCACCGTCGACGTGCACGTACGCTGGCTGCGCGAGAAGCTCGAAGATGATCCCGCCCGCCCGCACCACCTGCTGACGGTCCGTGGCGTCGGTTACAAGTTCGTCCGATAGCGGCCCGTTGCCGGGCCTGATCGTGCGCGCGGCGCTGCTCTACGCCGCCGCGCTGGGCTGCGCCGCCGTGGCGCTGGCGCTGTACCTGCGGGAAGACGCGGCGGCGTTGGCCCTGGCGTTCCTGGGGGCGGCGGCGGTGATGGCTCTGGTCACAACGGCGGCGGTGGCGCCGCGGCTGCGGCATCTGCGCGCGATCACGGAGGCGGCCGAGGCGCTCGCGGCAGGGCGCTTCGAGGCGCGGGCGCCACTGGCTGGAGACGAACTGGACGAGCTGGCGGCGGCGCTCAACGCCGCCGGTACGAACGTCGACCGCATCGTAGGGGGACTGCGACACGAGCACGCGCAGCTGGAGGCGCTGCTGAACGCCAGCAGCGATGCGACGATCGCCGTCGATGGGGATGGGACGGTGGTGTACCTGAACGACGGGGCGCGCGGCACGTTCTCGGCGGGGGACGGGGCGATCGGGAGGCCGTTCATCGAGGTGGTGAGGGACCACGACCTGAATGACCTTCTCATCGCGGCGGCGCAGCGGCGCGAGCGCAGCGTGCGGGTGGTGGCGTACGGACAGGCGCAACGCTGGCTGCAGGCGACCGCGGTGCCGGTGGAGGGGGCCGGGTCGTGGGCGGCGCTCTCGGTGTTCCACGATCTCACGGAGGTCCGGCGGCTGGACAGCGTGCGGCGCGACTTCATCAGCAACGTCTCGCACGAGCTCCGCACCCCGCTGGCGGGGATCCGGGCGGCGGCGGAGACGCTGCAAGAGGGGGCGCTGGAGGACCATGGGGCGGCCCGCGAGTTCCTGGGGCACATCCAGCGCGAGACGGACCGGATGACGCAGATGGTGCAGGAGCTGCTGGAGCTTTCGCGGATCGAGTCCGGGGCGGCGCCGCTGCGCTTCGTGCAGCTCGACGCATCGCAGATGGCGGAGGATACGGTGCGGCGCTTCGCGCGGCAGGCGGACCGGGCAGGGCTGGCGATCACCGCGGAGACGCCGGAGGGGCCGCTGACCATCATCGGCGACGGCGAGCGGCTGGAGCGGGCGCTGGGGAACCTGGTGGCGAACGCAATCAAGTTTACGCCGGCGGGCGGGAGCGTGACGGTGTCAGCGCGGTCCAACGGCCCGGACGTGGAGATCAGCGTCCGCGACACCGGCATGGGCATCGAGCCGGAGCAGCAGGCGCGGGTGTTCGAGCGCTTCTACAAGGCGGACCGGGGCCGGGGCGAAGGCGGCACGGGCCTGGGACTGGCGATCGTGAAGCACATCGTGCAGGCGCACGAGGGCACGGCGTCAGTCGAGAGCAAGCCCGGCCGCGGGTCCACGTTCACCATGCGGCTGCCCCGCCGCTAGCGCTCAGAGCCGGACGCCGTAGGCCTCGGTGAAGGCGTCCTGGGCGTACCGGTTCGAGACGTATGCGAACCCGCCATCGCCCCAGTTCGTCCCCCAGCTGTTGCGGAGAATGAAACGATCGGGCTCGTAGCCGACGAGTGCGACCGCGTGTCCGGCGGGCTCGGACGGCCGTACGTAACGGTCGAGCAGGCGGTTGCCGGCGCTCCCGAACGCGTTGTCGACGTCCAGCCGGACGGCGATCGGCCCTTCGCTGGCGATCCAGTTCCGCCAGCGCTGGACTGGTCCGAAGCGCAGGCTCAGGTTGTAGTAAGAGCCGATCTTGCGGCGGGCGGCCAGGGCATAGAAGGCCATCTCATCACCGGGGAAAAGCCGCCCGGAAGCGAACGGGAGGTCGGCGTCGAGGACGGAGCCCCACTTGCGGATGACGTCGAGGGCGGCTTTGACGCTCGTGCCTTCGGCCTCGAGGAAGGTCGTCGGGCGGGACCGGAACTCGTCGGTCTCCTTCGATGCCATCCAGGTGAAACGCGGCGAGACAAGCTGGTTGCGGTCGAGCAGGCCCGCCTTCACGAAGTGCCAGCGCACGACGGAATCGGCGACGGCCCAGCCCACGCAGGAGCCGGTCTCCTTCTGGTTGTTGATCTTCCACCATGGCTGCCGGAGATCGACGGAGGGTGGCGCGGCGGCGGCGCGGGCCATGCCGACGGCCGCGATGGCGTGCTCGAAGCGCCAGTCCCTGTCGGTGTCACGCGACGGGAGGATGTTGAGGATGCGGCGGGGAAGGGCGGGCTTGGCCGCACCGTTGCGCGGCGTGCGGGCTGCGCCCTTGCGGGCGGGCTTGCGGGCGGTGCGGCCGCTGGCGCCGTTGCGGGAGGCGGCGGGCCGGGTCTTGCCCGCGCCGTTAGTGGATACGCGGACGGCACGCGTCTTCTTCGCGCGCCGGGTGGTGGCGGCTGGCATGGTTGTAACTCCTGCACTGCTGGCGACGGCGCCGGTCCAAGGGGCGGCGTCGAAAGCGGCGCCGCGTGTCCTGCGGATGCGTCCGGGGTGGGACGTATACGTGGGGGTTTGGCGATCATCGACCGATCCGGACGATTTGTCAAGTAGCGCGGGCGGATCAGGCTTCCGGCGGCCCGAGAAGATCCCGGACGGTGCGGTGGTCGAGGGAGGAGACTTCCAGCGTTTTCACCCGCGCCGTGGCCCCGGCGACGATGGTCACGTGCGACGGAGGGACGCCGAGCGAGCGGGCGACGAGACGCACCAGCGAGGCGTTGGCGGCGCCCTCGGCGGGTGGGGCGGAAACGCGCGCGCGGAGCACGCCGTCACGCCAGCCGTCGAGGGCGTCGCGGCCGCCTCGGGGGGTGAGGCGCACGCGGATGCGCGCCGTCACACCCGGCGCCACATGCTGTGGATGGCCTCGAACACCTCGCCGTAGCGCTCGATGACGCTGTACTGCCAGGATGCGCGGGGCGGCTCGCGCCACTCGGCGATCGGCAGGTCGACGAAGCCCAGGTGCTTCCAGAACGGCCAGGCGTCGACTGTGAAGAGATAGACGTCGGAGGCGCCGGCGAGGCGGGCGTCCTCCATGAGCACCTCCGCGATGCGCCGGCCCAGGCCCGTGCCCCGCGCCGCTTCGTCGACGACGATGCTGCGGATGACGCCGCAGTCGCCGTAGATCTCGAGACCGCCGCAGGCGATGACCGTGCCCTCGTGCTCAATGGCGGCGAACCCCTCCACGAACTCCTCGATGAAGAGCGGCGGCAGGTCGGCGCGCAGCATCAGCTCGGCGAAGCGCGGGATGTCCGCGGCCCGGCCGCGCCGGACGACGCAGCGCGCCGGGTCGATGGGAGCAACGTTGGCGTCGGTGGGCGGCGGCGCAAACGCCTGGCGGATCGAGCCCTGCGGGCCTTCGTCGGCGATCGACGCCATGAGCGCCTGCATCTCCGGCGACGCGAGGTGGGCGACCATGCGCCGCACGGCCTCGGCGGCGCGGTCGGGGGTCCAGTACGCGCCGGGGACGAAGAGTTCGGTCTGTTGCATCGTGCGTCCGTCTTTCGGGGCGGGGAGCGATCCTGACACGGTGTTACAATAGCCTCCACCTGACGGAGCCTCCAGCATCGATTCCAGGAGCGCAGCTATGGAGTTCACCGGACACGGCGCCGCCCGTAAGGCGTGGAACTATCCCCTCTTCGACGCGATCTTCAACCGGCGCTCGCGGCGGATGGCGCTGGGGGCGGAGATCCCCGGCGGGGCGACGAAGTACAAGTCGGACAAGCCGCCGATGCCCCTCGACGAGGTAGAGGAGGCGATGCTGGCGCAGGCGGGGACGGGCATCTCGGGGATGAACCTGAGCGACCTGCCGTACACCTACCCGGACGGGAAGAGCGCCAGCGGCAACACCATGCTGCAGTTCACAGGGCGCACGTGGTCGAGCCCGTGCGGCTCGCACAGCACGGAGCTGATCTATTTCAACGACAGCGGCTCCTACGTGGTGAGCCTGAAGGACGTGTGCGCGGAGAAGGTGCAGCAGTTCGAAACGGAAGGGGACCGGGAGAAGATCCTCACGCAGTTCCGGGAGAACCGCATCAGGATCCTGGACCACAGGCCGGAGCACCCGCGAGCGTACCCCGCGATGCTCTCGTTCAACTTCTGGGACTCGAACATCGAGGGGTCGACGGTGTTCCTGCCGGTGATCAACAACACCTGGCAGTACATCAACGGGCTGCTGCTGGTGTGCGGCTGGGCCGACGGCGGCGCGTACATCCTCGACGACCTGAACGGCGGCCGGCCGGCCGGATGTGAGCGCTGGGTGAAGGAAGGGCTGCTGGACGAGAACCGTCCGCTGGCGCTCTCCGGCGGCGGGTTCGGGCAGGAGGTGGAGCCGGCGTTCATCCTCCATAACATCGTGCTGGCGGAGCAGGCGATGGGCCTCGGCGGCTGGATCCATGCGGCGGTGAACCCCGCGTTCATGGCAGAGGCGCTGGGCTTCCGCGCCGAGACGCCGGCCGGGTCGATGATGCCGAACCCGGTGGGCATCGACGGGGTGCTGGAGGGCTACTGCCCTCCGTACTACAAGAACATGGATGCGGCCGTGGACGCGGTGGTGGAGGCGAAGTTCGGAGCGCAGGGGATCTATACGATGGACGCGCGTCGCGAAGCGCCGTTCCTGGACCGCAACGAGTTCGTCGCCGGGGTGCCGCGCTACAGCGAGAAGCTGGTGCAGTGCGTGAAGGACATCTGCAACTACATCTACGAGACGTTCGGGCGGTTCCCGGCGCCGCCGCTGGCGACGATGGGCATCAGCCCCTACTGGGCGCAGGCGCACCACCTGGACCTGGACTTCTACGACCGCTTCTACGGGAAGAGCGCGTACACGCAGACGCAGGCCGAGCACTACGAGCTGTGGCACGGATCGGCCCGGCCGTGGGAGAAGCTCAAGGAGCGGCAGCTCGCCCGAGTGAACGCCTGAAGGGGTGCGCGGAACGATCGTTATGTGGAGGGCGCTCGCGAGAGCGCGCCTCTGCTGCTGCACACACGAGCGTGTGCGCTCGATGCCAAGCCGGCACATAAAGGACGGCGATGGCACGCTGTTACGCCCGAACTGCTACGTGGCTGCAACATCCGACGCATGGGGCGGCGGGCGTGTCGCGGGGTATAGTGCTGCGACGTTGGGGGAAGGATATGTGTTCGAATCGGAGGAGGAAGGTCTATGAGTCGATTCCGATGGCTGCTCGTTGCAGCGCTGTGCGTTGGCGTGTTCAGCTTCGCGGCGGCGTGCAACGACAGCGATGACGACGACGGCGACGGCGGCGACGAGCCGCAGGCGACCGCAACAGCCGGTGATGGCGGCGATGGTGGTGACGATGGCGGGGCCGGTGGCGACGGCGGAGGCTTCAGTGAGGCCCTGGAGCGGTACAACGACGCGACGTTCAAGGTGACGTACTCCATCAGCGGGGGCGCCGTGGACGCCAGCGAGTTCACTATCTCCAAAGATGCTGAGGGCCGAACGCGCATCGACATCACAGCCGAAGGCGACGAATCGAGCATCATCTCCGACGCGGAGGCGACGTACATCTGCTCCTCCAGCGAGCAGGTCTGCTTCAAGAGCGAGGGGGCGGTCGGCGCGCTGGCGAACCCCTTCGTGGCGATCGTGGCGGGAGTAGAAGCTCTCGGCGCGATCAGCGATCAGCTGGACCGCAGCGAGCGTCAGATCGCCGGGCGGGACGCGGACTGCTACAACACAGAGGGTGTTGCCGGCGCCGAGGGCGGTGAAGTGTGCTGGGACGAGAACGGCGTGCTGCTCTACGCCTCGGTAGCGGGCGATGACACGGTGCTGGAGGCAACAGCGGTGAGCGACGAAGTCAGCGACACGGACTTCACGCCACCGTACGACGTGCAGGAGATCCCGGGCATCCCCGGCGGATAGCCCCGTCTCCGGCAGCCTATGTGTTCGAATTGGAGGAGGAAGGTCTATGAGTCGATTCCGATGGCTGCTCGTTGCAGCGCTCTGCGTTGGCGTGTTCAGCTTCGCGGCGGGCTGCGGCGGCAGCGACGATGACGACGCCGACGGCGATGCGCCGCAAGCGACCGCACCGGCCGGCGACGGCGGGGATGATGGTGATGGTGGAGACGGCGGGGATGGCGGGGACAGCGGCGATCTGCGCGAGGTCGGCGAGAGCTTCGTCGATGCCACGTTCACGGTGACGTACAACGTGAGCGGAGGCGGCGCGGAGCTCGGCATCAGCCAGATGACGATGTACAAGGACGGGCAAGACCGGTTCCGGTTCGATTCCACCTCGACCGAGGCGGGGGAGGAGACGAGCTTTTCGTTTATCTCCAATGGCGACACGGGCCTGATCTGTTTCGCGGGCGGCGCCGGTCTCGGTGCGGTGTTCGGCGTCGAGAGCGACGAGGGAGTCTGCATCGAGAACAACGATGCCGTGCCGATCGAAAACCCGTTCAGCGGGCTGGCTGCCGACGTCGAGGATCTCAGCGGCCTTGAGGTGCTCGACACGAGTGAGCGGGAGATCGCCGGACGCAGCGCGAAGTGCTACAGGACGCGTGACACCACGACGTCAGAGGAGACCGAGGCGTGCTTCGACGACGGCATCCTTCTCTACGTATCGACCCCGGGCGACGGCTTCTCGCTCGAGGCGACGGAGGCAAGCGGTGAGGTCAGCGACAGCGACTTCGAGGCGCCGTACGAGATTACGGACGTGCCGGCGCTAGGCCAGTAGAACAGCCAACAAGCGAAGAAGAGGCCCC
>JBBDXE010000010.1:32986-40194 GCA_040902505.1 Dehalococcoidia bacterium
CCCCTCGCGAGCGCGAGGGGCCTCTTTTCGTGTTCCGCTGTGGTGTTACTCGACGTGCAATGGGTCGACGACGGCTGGCTCGGCCTCGGCGCCGCCGGAGCTGCCGGGCTCGCTGCTACCAGAGCCCTCACCCTCGGACGGGGGCGGCGCGTCGGGGCAGGCCACGCTGCCGTCGCTGGAGACCGCGCAGTCGGGCGGGAGGCAGCGCTCGGTGTCCTCGCAGCGCCCCGGCTCGGGCGGGTCGCACGCGAAGGGCGTCGGCCCCGGGACGACGGTGACGGTGGCGCCGTCCTCTTCGACTGGCAGCGGCAGGATCTCGTAACACTCGCCGCCGGCGTTCGGGTCGCACTCGCCGACGGCGATGCCCTGCGGGCAGTCCGCGGGGCCCGGCTCGACGCACTCGGTGTCCGGGATGCACTTCTGTTTGTCGCCCGCCCCCTCGGGGAAGTCGGCGCAGTCGGTCGCACCTTCGAGGCAAGTGGCGAACCCGCCGCCCTCGCCGTCGACGATGGTGTCGACGCAGTCGGGGTGGCCTGGCGCGCATACGGCCGAGACCGCTCCGCCGTCGCCCCCCGGGGCGTCCTCGTCCTGGACGGCCGCCGGCCGCTCGCCGCCGTCATCGTTGCTCAGCGCGTAGGCCCCGCCGCCCAGGGCCAGCCCCAGGACCAGCAGGCCCGCCGCGATCAGGAGTCCCTTCTTGACGTTCATCTCCGCCTCCTCGTCGTGTTGCTGGCTTCTGTCAGGTGAGGAGACGCCCGCCGGGACGGAAAAGTTCCCAGTGGGGTCAGCCGGAGCGGGCGCGGGCCCGCGTGGCCTCGCGGCGGAGTTGGCGGTGGTGGAGGGCGATTTCGGCGTCGGCCCAGCGGTCGAGGACGTGGCGGAGGGGGCCGAGCTTGCGGGGGAGGGCGGGATAGGCGATGTCGCCGCGGATGATCTCGGTCATGTAGCGCCAGAAGCGGTCGCTGTACTTGAGCATGAGGATGGAGAGGCGGGGCAGCCGCTGGAGGATCGCCTGGAGCCGGCGGGAGGCCAGAATCTCGTCGCGCATGAGGCCGTCGAGGGTGCGGGAGTAGCCGGAGAGGTCCGCTGCTTCGCCGGAGAGGAGGCGCCGCGCCTCCTGCGCTGCGAGGCGCCCGCTCTCGAACGCCGCCCAGATGCCCTCGCCGGAGAGGGGGTCGACGAGGCAGGCGGCGTCGCCAGCGAGCATCGCCCGGCCGCAGACGACGGGGGCGGCGTCGTCGCGCAGGGGGAGCTGGTAGCCGCGGAAGCCGAAGAGCTTCGACTCGTCGAAGCCGTAGAACGCGCAGAGGCGGGAGAGCCGCGCGCGCAGCGTCGGGCCGACGGACTTCCAGCCGCCCACGCCGACGTTCAGGTGGTCGCCCTTGGGGAAGACCCAGCCGTAGCCGCCGGGGATGCCCCCGAGGTCGAGGCCGATGTGCTGTTCCCAGCGCTCCATCTCGGCTGCGCTCGCGGGATAATTCGCCTCGAAGGCGACGGCGTGCTCGGAGAGCGGCGCCAGCCCCAGTGACTTCGACGTCACGCCGTTCACGCCGTCGGCGCCGATGAGGAGCGGCGCGGTGTAGACGTCACGGCCGGCGCGTACGGTGACGGCGCCGTTCTGCTCGATCGCGTCGACACGGACGCGGTCGCGGAACTCGGCCCCGGCGCAGGCGGCCGTTTCGGCCAGGTAGGCGTCGAGGCGGGACCGCTGCGTCATGCGGGCGAGCAGGCGGTCGGTGGTGCGGTCGAAGCTCCGGCCGAGGGCGATGCTGACGCGGGCGCCGTAGATGCGGCGTTCGGTCACGGGGTCGAGGTCGACGCCGGCGGCCTGGTCGGCGCGGAAGGTGACGCCGCCGCCGCAGGGCTTGTCGCGGGGGAAGGACGCGCGGTCAAGGAGGAGGACGCGCGCGCCGGCCTGCGCCAGCTCGCGGGCGGCGGTGCTGCCGGCGGGGCCGGCGCCGATGATGATGGCGTCGTGCGTGGTCACAGCGCGCTACTCCGTGAGGCGGCGGTAGAGGGCGGGGAGGCGCTGGGGGAGCTGCTCCACCTCCGCGACGACCTCGTAGCCCATGTCCTCACACATCTGGCCGAGATAGTCGTGGCCTTCCTTGTCGACGGTGAGGGCGAAGGGCGTGATGCCCTTGCGGCGCGCCTCCAGGAGGGCCTGCTTGGTGTCGTGGATGGCGTACTCCTTCTCGGTGCGGTCGCGGCCGTAGCCGTGGTCCTGCGGCCGGCCGTCTGACACCAGGATGAGGATCTTCACCTTCGCGTCGTAGGCGTCGAGCTTCGCCGTCGCGTGCCGGATGGCTGGCCCCATGCGCGTCGAGCGGATGGGCGCGATCTTGTCGATGCGCTTGCGGACCTTGTCGCCGAAGGTCTCGTCGAGGTCCTTGATCACGTAGAACTCGACATTGTCGCGCCCGTAGCCGCTGAAGCCGTAGATGCCGTAGCTGTCGCCGATGGTCTCGAGGGCCTTGATGAAGAGCACGATGCTCTCCTTCTCGAGGTCGATGATGCGCTTCGGCGGGGTGATGGACTGGGCGGCGCGGCGCTGGGCGAGCCACTGGAAGTACTTCCGCGGGTCGTCGTCGAAGTCCTCGTCGTCCATGTACTTCTGCTTGCGCTTCTCGATCTCCTCGTCGGTGGAGGCGCTCATGTCGAGCAGGAAGACGACGGCGACGTCGCGTTCGATCTTGTTGCGGCGCCAGTAAACCTTGTCGGTGTAGGAGTGTCCGGCGCGGCGCTCTACGGCGTAGTCGATGACGGCGTCGAGGTCGAACTCTTCGCCGTCGAGGAGGCGCTTGAGCTTGCGGTACATCTCTGGCTTCAGCATCTCGAACTGGCGGCGCGTTTCGTTCACCAGCGCGGCGTGCTCGCGCAGGGCCTCCTCGAAGAACTCATCGCCGCCTTCTTCCAGCAGGCGCTCCTGGACGCGGCACCAGCGCGGCTTGTAGTCGGCGGCGCGGAAGTCCCACTCGTCGTAGTAGAAGAACTTCACCTCGACGGGCAGCTCCTCGTCGTCCTCCGCCTCCTCGGCGCCGGGGGTGCCGTCTTTCATCTCCATCTGCTGGTCGGGGATGGGGGTGCCGGCCTCCTTCTCGAGGTTCGAGAGGAAGAGCCCGATGGTCGACGCGAGGTCGCCCTCCGCCATGGCGCCGACGCTGATCTCGACGCTCTTCTCCAGCAGCTCACGGAGCTGCTCCTGGGTGAGGGGGGAAAGGGCGCCGTCGGCGCTTTCGCCTTCCTTCAGGCGGAGGCGCATGAGGAGCTGCACCAGCTCCGGCTTGAAGTCGCCACGGAAGTCGACGGCGTCGGGGCTCTGGTAGTCCGCCTCCTCGCCGCCGGGCATCGGCGGGGCGTCGCTGTCTCCGCCGGCCTGCGACATCATCAACTGCATGGACTCTTCGGTGATGGTCTCCCAGTCCATGTCCTCGAGCTGCTGCGGGGGGATGTTGGGCACGCTCCGGACGACGTCGTAGAGCTGCAGGGTCGCCTCCGCTGCGTCCTCGACCGTCGTGCGCTTCGCCTTCACGGAGAAGAGCGCATCGAGCGCGCGGGCGAGCAGCGGGCGCAACGCTCCCGGCCACACCATCGTGTGGGCGCCGTCGAGGCTGGCGCGCACGAGGTTCTCGACGAGGGCTTCGCGGAGGGGCAGTTCGCTGGGTAACCGTCGCGTCTCCAGCTCGTTCTGTTGGGTGCGCTGCCACGCGCGCCGGATGCCGCCGTACTCGCGGCGGACGAACGTGTCGATGCGGGTGTCCTCGGCGATGGCGAAGAGGTCCGAGGCGAGCAGGCGGTCGTCAAAGAGGTCGAAGAAGCGCTCCATATCGGTCAGGGGGGCGCGCTCGCGAGGGATCTGGGCGCCGGAGGCGAGGCGGTCGCGCTCCCGCTCGGCGCGTTGCTGCGGGAGGACGCCGGACGCGCGGTCGAAGCGGAAGAAGAAGCTGCCGAACTCCAGGTGCGCCGCCTGGTGCGTGGCGAAGACCTTGTAGACGGAGAAGTTCTGCTCGCGGTCGACGAACTCCTCGACGAACTCGGGGAGGTAGACCGTGGTGCCCTCGGTGCTCGGGCGCTCCTCGCTCACCCAGCCGATGCCCTTCTCGGCGAGGTACGACACGGGGTGGATCGACACGTTCGTGCCGGTGAGCGCCTTGCAGTACAGCCGCAGCACCTCGCCGACGCGCGAGAGGTCGACGCGCGACGACAGCTGCAGCAGCACCTCCTCGCCCTTGCCGGATTCGAGGCGGAAGTATGCCTCGCCGCCCTCGACGCTCTGCGCGAGGATCTGGTGCCCTGCCTGGTGCCAGTTCGCCAGCTCGGCGACGCGGATGCGCTTCAACACCTCCGGGGCGCTCTTCAGGAACTCCATGGCGGCGACAGGGGAGGCGGCGGCCAGCTCCTCCGACATCATGAGCAGGTCGTGGTGGCTGGCCTTCGGTACCTCCGCCATGGCCATCGCGCCCTCGGCGAAGAGGGAGTAGGCGTGGCGGCCGCTGCGCAGCGCGACGTTCGCGGCGAGGGCGAGGAAGCGGCCGCGCTCGGACGGCTCCACCGGCGCGAGCAGGTTCGGCGCGCGCTCGAAGCAGATGCGCACGTCGGCCCACGACGCTTCGCCGACGGCGGCGGCGAGGGTCAGGAACGGCGCCCGGTCGGCGCGCGCGAGCGACTGGAAGAGACTCGGCGCGGCGTCGAGGCAGGCGGAGGCCAGCTCGTACGATCGCTCGGCGATGGCGTCGACCAGCGAGACCAGCCGCGCCAGCTCACCCAGGGTGACGCAGCCAAGCAGGCCGGGGCCGGCGCTGAAGTACACCGTGGCGAGTGAGATGGACTTCCAGTGGCCCTTGTACAGCCGCTGGCCCAGAGACGCCCACTCGGTGATCTGCTGCTCGTCGAGGTAGGGGACGCACTGGGGGCTGGCGCGGAAGAACGCCGCCGCGACGACGGAGGAGTACTCAGCGAGGTCACGGCCGGCGTGCGCCCAGCGGCGGAATGCGGTGGAGCTGAGGCGGTGCATGACCTCGCCGGAGACGTGGAAGTAGTCGATGGCCGCCTCCCACGAGCGGAGGGAGTGCGACGCGAGGTCGACGCCCTCCTCGGCCCAGAGGCGGAAGTCAGCCTCGGAGAGGATGGGCTGGATGTCGTCGCGGACGCGGAGGTACTCCGCCGCCAGCTGAGGCGAATGGGCCGCGAGCTTGCGCTCGACGTCGTCAAGGAACTGCCTGTCGACGGGCACGTTGCACTATATCGTGCGCTAGACCGAACGGCGGGTGTTCTGTACCTTAATGCGGCCTCAGGGGCGGGTGGCGCCTCGTGCTGGCAGCAGCACCCCTGACCACGCAGACCAGCCGGTCATACCGCCGACAACGGAGGGTTCAAGGTGCATATCGTCGTGTGCGTCAAGCAGGTCCCCGACTGGGACATCCCGCCCGCGAGCTTCAAGGTTGACGAGGGGACGAAGAAGGTGGTGCCGCCGCCGGGCGTCGCGCCGGTGACGAGCCAGTTCGACGCGATCGCCGTCGAAGCGGCGATGCGCATCAAGGACGCGGGCGCCGACGCAAAGGTGACGGTGATGAGCCTGGGCGCGGCTACGGCGCGCGACGTGATCAAGCAGGGGCTGGCGATGGGCGGCGATGAGGGCGTGCTGCTCTCCGACGACGCCTTCAACGACCTGGACAGCCACGGCACGGCGACGGTGCTCTCGGCGGCGATCAAGAAGCTCGGCGACGTGGACCTGGTGCTCACCGGGCGCCAGGCGGTCGACTGGGACCTGGGCGTCACCGGGACGTTGATCGCGGAGATGCTGGGCGCGACCGTGATCACGTTCGCTAAGGCGGTGAACGTCGCCGACGGCAAGGTGACTGTCCAACGGGTGCTGCCCGACGCGTTCGAGACAGTGGAGGCGCCGCTGCCGGCGGTGGTGACGGTGAGCAACGAGCTGGGCGAGCCGCGCTATCCGAAGCTGCCGCAGATCATGGCGGCGGGGCGGAAGCAGGTGACGCAGTGGGGCGCGGGCGACCTGGGGCTCGACGCGGCGGCGCTGGCGCCGCGGCTGACGCTCGAGCGGCTGTACGTGCCGGCAGTGGACACGAAGGTGGAGATCATGGCCGGTGACACGCCGGAGGAGCAGGCTGCGAACCTGGTGCGCCGGCTCAAGGAAGCCAAGCTGATCTAGCGCGCGCAGAAGGGCGGAGAACGTCATGGCGAACGGAGTGCTGGTCCTCGCGGAGGTTGATGGCGGCAACGTGCTGCCGATCACGGCTGAGCTGGTGGGCGCGGCGCAGCGGCTGGGCGCTGGCCCGGTCTCGGCGATGCTCATCGGGGCGGGGGTGGAGGCGGCGGCCGCGAAGGTGACGGGCGTCGAGAAGACGTACGTGGCCGACGACGCGGCGCTCGCGCCGTACACCACCGAGGGCTTCGTCAAGGCGGCCGAAGCCGTCGCGAAGCAGGCGGATCCGGCCGTCATCCTGCTGGGCCAGACGAACATCGGGCGAGACCTGGCGCCCGCGCTGGCCGCCCGGCTGGGCACGGCGGTAGCGATGGACACGGTCGAGCTCCAGATGCAGGACGGGAAGCTCCACACGACGCGTCCCGCCTACGGCGGCAACGCGCGGGCGGTCAACAGCTTCGCGTCGTCGCCGGCGGTGGCGACGGTGCGCGCGAAGTCGCAGGACGCCGTCGAGGGCGGAAGCGCCGGCGACGTGGTGAAGGTGGCGGTGGACGTCTCGGGGGCGCGCGCGAAGGTCATCGACCGGAAGGTGGCGGCGTCGGAGGGGGTGCGGCTGGAGGACGCCGATGTGGTGGTGTCGGGCGGACGAGGGCTCGGCGGGCCGGAGAACTTCGACGTGATCGAGGAGCTGGCGCGGCTGCTGGGCGGCGCAGTCGGGGCGAGCAGAGCGGTGGCGGACTTGGGGTGGCGGCCGGTGTCGGAGCAGGTGGGACTGACCGGGAAGGTGGTCAGCCCGACGCTGTACATCGCGGTCGCGATCTCCGGCGCGAGCCAGCACATGGCGGGCTGCTCGGGCTCGAAGAACATTGTGGCGGTGAACAAGGATCCGGACGCGAACATCTTCAAGGCGGCGCGCTTCGGGATCGTCGGCGACTTCAAGGTGGTGATGCGGCCCCTGATCGAGGCGGTGAAGAAGGCGAAGGCGGAGGGGTAACCGCTCCCGGACGATCGGAGCGCGAATAGTGGCGCGGGGGTTAAGCCC
>JBBDXE010000010.1:40204-72200 GCA_040902505.1 Dehalococcoidia bacterium
GGGCTTTCCGCCCGCGCTTTCGCGTCGTGTTCGATCGCGCCGGGCTTCGCGGCATACTGTCAGCCATGGAGCTGCGGATCGCGATCGAGGGGGACATCGTCGAGCGGGAGGAGCTGCTGAACGGCACGCAGGTGCTGACGCTGGAGGGCGTCAGTGGCGACGGCGCGTGGCGTATGAGCGGGGCGCTTTCGTGGAACATCGGGCTGCGTGAGGCGGCTGAAGGCGACATAACGTTGAGCCGCGCGGACGGGGCGGAACTGTTCGGCACGCTCGTGGGGGCGGAGGTGCGGGAGCTGGCGGGGGTGGAGAGTGGAGAGGGGGGGCACGCGATGCGCCTGGAGTACGAGATCGATGGGGGAAGCGGCGCATTTGAAGGGGCAGAAGGGCGGGCCTCGGCGGAGGGGGAGCTTCTTGCGGCTGCGTTCCGGGGGGTGTGGTCAGTCTCGCTCAAGGCAGGCTGAGGGCTCGCCAAGCGTCACGGGCTTGTCACCGGAGGAGCACTTCCTCCCTTCGGGTATCCAGCGGCGAAGGCGAAATGTCGAGACTTAGCTGCCGGGGGCATACCTATCCTGATTATCGAAGACACGAGTGAAATAACGTGGTAGCGAGGGTACCGGATCCGGAAGACCGGCTCAGCCGGGCGGCAGCCGCCGTGGCGGAGGAGGACGCGGCTGCCCGGCGGGCGGTCCGGTCCGCCCGCATCTTCGCCGTGATCGGGTTCGCGCTCCTCGCGGGCTGGGCACTCTCGGTGACGTTCGCTTCAGGAGGGGTGCAGTTCGCCGGCCACCTGGTGCTCGCCGTGCTGCTGTCGGGTGGCGCGCTGGGGGCCGGTGCGCGCTCCCGCAGGGCGCATGTCGGCGCCCAACGGGCGCGCATCCAGTACATCGAAGAGCTGTCGTACCGGGACGAGCTGACGGGGCTGTACAACTACCGATGGCTTCGCGACCAGCTCGCGATAGAGGTCGAGCAAGCAGCGCGCGACGGCACCCGTCGCGCGCTTGCGCTCATCGACGTGGATGCGTTCAAGGACGTCAACGACCGGCTGGGGTCGGCGGCGGGCGATGCGATCCTTCGCGCCGTCGGGGAGGAGCTGCGGACCGGGGTGGGTGAGGATGGCCTGGTGGTACGCCACGGTGGGGACCAGTTCGGCGTGCTGCTCGCGCCCGCGGATCGCGGAGAGGCAATCGCGGTGGCGGAGCGCCTCATCGCCGGCGTAGCCGAAGCTTCGGCGGGGGCGCTGCCGGGAAACCAAAACCTGCGGCTCACAGCCTCGCATGGGTTGGCGCTCTTCCCGGAGGATGCGCCGGACGCGGAGGCGCTGGCGGCGGCGGCGGAACGCGTGCTACAGGAGGCGAAGCGCGGCATGCAGGCCGAACGCGCAGAGGCCGCCGACCGGCACGCGCGCGACGTGTTCTTCGCGATCGGGGAGGCGATGGGACGATCCCTCGACGCGCCGGAAATGCTCGACAGCATGTTGCGGGCGGTGGGCGAGACGCTGGGTGTGCACTCTTGCGTCCTGCGCGTGATGGACGAGCGCGGCGAATTGCAGATGCGGGCAGCGTACAGCACCGATCCCGAGATGCGGGCGGCGGTGACCGCAGTCGAGCAGGAGCGGCCGATTACGCGCGAGGAAGCGACGGAGCTTGCGCTCCTCACTGGGAAGCCCATCTACGTCGACGACCCATCGACATCGGACCTGGTGCTCGAACGCTACCGGAAGGTGATGCCCCCGGGCATCTGGATGCTCAATTGCGGGCTTCCGCCACCGAGAGAGGCCCTCCTGAGCCTGCTGGGGCGTCACGACCAATCGACTCCGCCGCCGACCAGCCTGGTGTTCGCGATCACGCAACTGGTGTCGTCGGCGATCGGAAACTGCGTCGTGTATGAAGGGGCGCGCAATCTGGGTGAGCGTCTGTCGGCCCTCGGGGGCATCGGCGGACTGCTCTTCGGGGAAGGGGACTTCGAGGAGCGCCTCGGTGCAGTGGCCCGTCGCATCGTCGAGGTCACCGGCTTTGACGTCGTGACGCTGGATACGCTCGACCCGGAGGGCAAGAAGCCGTTCTGCCGGCACTTCTTCGCGCGGCCGTACGGGCCGGGCGAACTGGACGAGCGGACGGGCAACGCCTGGCGGTTCATGCGGCCCCAGATCTCAGACCGTGAGACGGCGGAGTTCCTGGCGAACGCCCGCGACGTCATCGTCATCGAGGACGCCCAGAACAGCCCGCTGATCCCGGACATCTACCGGAGCGTCGTGGTGGATTCCGGGACGCAGTGCGTGGTGGTGGTGCCGGTCGTGTGGCAGGGGGAGTTGAAGGGCATCTTCTACTTCTCGGCCATCACGCGCGCGACGTTCACGGAAGGAGAGATCGTGCTGATGCGGACGATCGCGGCGCAGCTGGCGCCGTCGCTCCAGATCGCCGCGATGCACGTGGAGCTGCAACGTTCATACGACGACCTGCGGGACGCGCACCTGGAGGCGATCGTACGGCTCGCGTACGCAGCGGAGGCCCGCGACCCCTACACGGAGAGCAACCTCAACCGCATCAAGGAGATCAGCGAGGCGATCGCGCGCCGGATGGGCGTCAGCGGTGAGCTGCTGGAAGGTATCGGCTACGGGTCGATCGTCCACGACCTGGGCAAGCTGCGTATCCCCGACTCGATCCTGGTGAAGCCGGGCCAGCTCAGCGACGACGAGTGGAAGGTGATGAAGCTGCACCCGGTCTTCGGTGCGGAGCTGATCGGCCAGAACGCCTTCTACGAAGTGGCGCGGGAGGCGGCGCTCTACCACCACGAGCGGTGGGACGGCTCCGGCTATCCGCACGGACTGCAGGGCGAAGCCATCCCGCTGGCGGCGCGCATCATCTCTGTCGCCGATGTGTACGACGCGCTCACAACGGCGCGCCCCTACAAGAACGCCTGGCCGCTCGATCGAGCGCTGGCGGAGCTGCAGATGATGGCCGGCGTCAAGCTGTGCCCGCACTCGATGTCCGTGTTCATGGAGCTGTGGGGCGAAGGCGTGATCTCGGAGATTGACGCGCGCACGGCGAACTACGGGCTCGATGGCGGCATGCTCGACCGCCAGGCGGCATAGCGTCCCCCTCCCCTCCATTGCCGCCCGGCCGGGCGGCCCCGCACAATGACCCCATGCCAGAGAAGCCGGCGCCGGATCTCGACGCTCTGCTCCGCTACCGCCAGAAGCGCGACTTCGCGAGGACGCCCGAGCCGGACAGCGGCGTGCCCACCGGCGGGGCCGACCTCACGTTCGTGGTGCAGCAGCACCGGGCGCGGCGGATGCACTGGGACTTCCGCCTGGAGGTCGACGGCGTGCTGGCGTCCTGGGCAGTGCCGAAGGGCCCGTCGCTGGACCCGAAGGACAAACGGATGGCGGCGCAGGTGGAGGACCACCCCTTCGACTACGGGGGCTTCGAAGGGGTGATCCCGGAGAAGAACTACGGCGCCGGGCAGGTCATCGTCTGGGATCGGGGGACGTACACCCCCGATGAAGGGGACGTGTACTCGTGGGGCGACCGTGAAGGGGGCAACCGGCGCATGCGCGAGGGGATCGCCGCCGGGAAGCTCTCGTTCGTCCTGCGGGGGGAGAAGCTGCGGGGTTCGTGGACGCTGGTCCGGACGGCGCGCAGTCCAAAGGACTGGCTGCTGATCAAGCATCGCGACGAGTACGCCTCGACCCGGGACGTGCTGGAGGAGGACCGTTCGGTCCTGAGCGGCCTGAGCATCGCCGACCTTCAGGAGGGGCGGATGCCCCGGATGGGGGAGGTGGCCGGAGAAGCGCCGCATCCGAAGGCGAAGGGAGCGCCGTTCCTCGACCCCCGCGACGAGCGTCCGATGCTGATGACGCTCGTCGAGAAGCCGTTCTCCCGGCCGGGCTGGCTGTTTGAGCCCAAGCTGGACGGCGTGCGGACGCTGGCGTTCGTGCGCGACGGCCAGGCGGACCTGCGCAGCCGGCGCGGCAACGCCACCAGCGCGCAGTACCCGGAGGTGGCGGCGGAGCTGGCGTCGCAGCCGGTGGCGTCGGCGGTGTTCGACGGTGAGATCGTGGCGCTGAACGCCGCCGGTATTCCGGACTTCCAGGAGCTGCAGTCGCGCATCAACCTCTCGCGGCCGGCGGAAGTGGAGCGCGCGGCAGCGGCGACGCCGGCGTACTTCTATGCCTTCGACCTGCTGTATCTCGATGGCTACGACCTACGGCAGGTGCCGCTCGTCGAGCGGAAGTCGCTGTTGTGGCGCACGCTACGGCGGGGGACGCACGTGCAGTACGTGGACCACGTCCGGGACGGCGGCGAGGACCTGTACCACGCCGCACTGCGCCTGGGCTACGAGGGTATCGTCGCCAAGCGCGCCGACAGCACCTACCAGCCGGACGTACGGGGACGGTCGTGGCTGAAGATCAAGAACGTCAACGAGCAGGAGTTCGTCGTCGGGGGGTACACGGAAGGGGAAGGCTCGCGGAGCAAGACGTTCGGCGGGCTGCTCGTGGGCTATTACGATGGCGAGGAGCTGCGCTTCGCGGCCAGCGCCGGCTCGGGCCTCACCGACCGCATGCTGGACGAGATGCTGCGGCAGCTGGGACCGCTGCGGGTCGAGGAACCGCCCTTCGTGAACCCGCCGGCGGTGATCGGGGGGCGGTGGGCGGGCGGGAAGGCGGCGCGCTGCTTCTGGGTGCGGCCGGAGATCGTGGTCACGGTCGGCTTCAACTCCTGGACCCGAGAAGGCAACCTGCGCGCGCCCGTGTTCAAGCGGGTGCGGACAGACGTCGACCCCCGGAGCGTGAGGCGGGAGGACCTGGCGCGGCAGTCCGTCGACGTGATCGTCGAGGAGGAGCCGCAGGCGGCCGCGACGGCCGAGGACAGCGTGATGGCGTCGGTCGTGGACCAGCTCGAAGCGAACCCGAAGGACGACTTCACGCTCGACGCCGGCGGGGTGCGGCTGAAGCTCACGAATATGAACAAGGTCTTCTGGCCGGCGACGGACGCGCATCCCGCGCGGACGAAGCGGGAGCTGCTGCGCTACTACGCGCGAGTGGCGCCGCACCTGGTGCCGCACCTGCGGGGCCGGCCACTTACGCTCACCCGCTACCCGAATGGCATCGGCGGGGGGTCGTTCTACCAGAAGCACTGGTCGCAGCCGATCCCCCCGGAGCTGACCGTCGAGCGGGTGCGGGTGTACTCGTCGCACAACGACGCCGACGGTGAGTACATCATGGTGAACAATGCGGAGACGCTGCTGTGGCTGGGCCAGCTCGCCGACATGGAGCTGCACGCATCGATGGCACGGGTGAGCCTCGAGCCGGACGCGCGCGAACTGCCGACGGTGACGTGGGGCTCGGAGGAGGAGCTGGAGCGCAGCGTCCTGAACTATCCGGACTACATGGTGTTCGACCTGGACCCGTACATCTACGCGGGGACGGAGGGGAAGGGCGAAGAGCCGGCGCTGAACCGGCGTGCGTTCGAGAAGACGCGGGAGGTGGCGTTCGCGCTGAAGGAGCTGCTGCAACAACTGCGGCTGTCCTCGTTCGTGAAGACGACCGGGAAGACGGGGCTCCACATCTACGTCCCGGTGCTGCGCCAGCACACCTACGACGAGATCCGCGCGGCCACGGAGACGGTGGGCAAGCACCTGATGCAGCAGCGCCCGAAGGACATCACCATGGAGTGGCAGACGCAGAAGCGCGCTGGGAAGATCTTCTTCGACCACAACCAGAACGTGCGGGGGAAGACGCTGGCGGCGCAATACTCGCCGCGGCCGGCTCCGGCGGCCACGGTCTCGGCGCCGGTGACGTGGGAGGAGCTGGCGCAGGTGTACCCCACGGACTTCGACCTGGATACGGTGCCGGAGCGGCTGGGGCGGGTGGGGGACATCTGGGCGGGCATCCTGGAGGCCAAGCAGGACCTCCGGGCGCTGCTGGGCTAAGGCTCCGGCCCCGGCTGCGCCGACCGCATGTCGAGGGTAGGGGTGGGGCGAGCCGAGCCGCACGTCCCCGGCCTCTGATTGTCATAATGAAATGGCGCGGCCATTTTGGCCCCGCGCCTTGATCTATGCGCTCCAGCGCTCCCTCCAGATTCAAATGCGGTCCCTAAGAGACAGGGGCTGCACCCCTCATCCTCAAGGGCAACCACCTAGGGGCCGAACATTCTGTGGGTAGGGGCGCCGGAGGGGCGTTCCTAGGGACTGTACCTACGGGGGTTGCATGCGTATCCGAGGGCTTATCGCGCTGTTCGCGTTGGTGGCGGCCCTGGCCGGGATGACCGGGGTGAACGATCCGTCTGCGGCGCAGGCGGAAGAGGGGGCGCAGCCGGAGCGCACGGGCGAGGTGATCGTCCGGTTCAAGCCGGGCACGGACCTGCCGTCGCTGGCGGCGGCGCTCGACGGGGCGGAGACGGAGGCGACAGCGAGCACGGCCGGTTCGCGGCTGGTGCTGGCGAGCCCGGACGAGGGGCAGTCGGTCGACGAGGCGCTGGCGTCGCTGCGCGCGGATCCGAACGTGGAGTTCGCGGAGGCGGAGCAGGTGGTCTCGGCGGCAGCGACGCCGAACGACGCCCACTACGCGGCCTACCAGTGGAACCTGCCGCAGATCGAGCTGCCGGCGGCGTGGGACATCACGACCGGCGGGTCACCGGGCCCGATCGTCGCGGTGGTGGACACGGGCGTGGACAGCACGCACCCGGAACTGAGCGGGAAGCTGGTGGCCGGGCGCAACATCATCGCGGGGAACAGCAACACCGCCGACGACAACTTCCACGGCACCTTCGTGGCGGGGATCATCGCGGCGAACACCAACAACGGCGCGGGCGTCGCGGGGGTCTGCTGGACCTGCCGGATCATGCCGGTGAAGGTGCTGGACAGCAGCGGGCAGGGCACGAACTTCAACGTCGCGCAGGGGATCGACTGGGCGGTGGCGAACGGCGCGAAGGTGGTCAACCTGAGCCTGGGCTCCAGCTCCAGCGATTCGGCGATGCAGACCGCGGTGAACAACGCCTGGACCGCCGGCGTGGTCGTTGTGGCGGCGAGCGGCAACAGCAACAGTGCCGTCCTGTACCCGGCGGCCTACGCCAACTCCGTGGCCGTTGGCGCGACGGTGGAGGGGAGCGCGCGGTGGAGCTCCTCGAACTACGGCGCGCAGCTGGACGTGGTAGCGCCGGGCGCCGACGTGATCAGCACGATGTGCAACTGCGCGGGTTATGCCGGCGGCTACGGCATCGGGTCGGGCACGTCGTTCGCGGCGCCGCACGTCGCAGGCGTGGTGGCGCTGCTCATCGCCTCGGGGGTGACGGACAAGACGCAGATCGTGAGCCAGCTGACCTCCACGGCGACGGACATCGCGCCGGCGGGGTTCGACAACTTCACGGGATGGGGCGAAGTCAACGCCGGAGCGGCGCTCGACCCGGGCACGCCACCCGCGGTGGACATTACGGCGCCTGCCGACGGTGTGACTGTGGCCAGCAGCGTCAATATCGTGGCGGATGCGTCTGACGACGATGGCATCCAGCGCGTCTGGTTCTATGTCGACAACGTCTACCTCCGTAGCGATGCGAGTGCTCCTTACAGTGCATTGTGGGACGCGAGCGGCGCGAGCGCTGGCTCGCACGTCATCCGCGTTCGTGCCTACGACAACGCTGGCGACTACACCGATGACGTTGTCAGCGTCAACGTGGGAGGCGCCAGCGACCCAGTGGTCAACATTGCCTCTCCTGGAGACGGCAGCACTGTTTCTGGCTCCGTGAACATCGCGGCCGATGCCACAGATGTTGATGATGGTGTGCAACGCGTCTGGTTCTACGTTGACGACGTGTACTTGCGCAGCGATGCGCTCGCGCCCTACTCAGCGATCTGGGACGCGTCAGCCGCTGCCCTGGGACCGCATACTATTCGGGTGCGGGCGTACGACAACATCGGCAACTACACGGATGATACCGTCACCGTGGATGTGGGCGATGCGACGCCGCCTACGGTCACGATTACGTCCCCTGGGGACGGAGCGAATGGCTCCGGGACGGTGAACATCACCGCGGATGCCAGCGATGACACAGCCGTGCAGCGCGTGTGGTTCTACGTTGATGGGCTTTATCTGCGGAGCGATGCTCTGGCCCCGTACAGCGCGCCCTGGGACGCGACCGCCGCCGGAGAAGGCTCGCACGAGGTCCGTGTCCGTGCCTACGACACGAACAACAACTACACGGACGTTACGATCACCGTGAACGTAGGCGATGCCACGCCCCCCACGGTGACCATCACGTCGCCCGCCGGCGGAGCGACGGTCTCCGGTGTCGTGAGTATCGTGGCCGACGTGAGTGACGACACAGCAGTTGAGCGGGTCTGGTTTTACATCGACGGCGTGTACCTGAGGAGCGATGCAATGGCGCCCTACAGCGCGCCCTGGAATGCGACGGCCGCGGGAGAGGGTCCGCATGAAATCCGCGTCCGTGGCTACGACACGAACGGTAACTACACGGACGCCGTCATCAACGTGACTGTGACGTAGCGGTCACTGCCGAGGGGTCTGCCAACGTGTACAGAGTGTAGACCTCCCCTTCGTAGGCAAGGCGGAAGTTCGGCGAGACTCTGATCTTTTCGTAGTGTTGGACGCGGAGAAAGTACGTGGTGGGCAACCAGACGTGATAGTCGCGTTCCCATCTCGTTTCGTTCACGAGGATGACCCAGGAGATGCCGCGATCTCGAAGAACGCTGAGCACTGCGGCGTCCGAAGGCCATGACAGGAATGTGACGTACTCCGGTTCAGTGAGCAGGAAGTGAGTGTACACCTGGTTCTCGGGCAGCTCCGCCTGAATGGACGAGTCGCGCGCGATAACCCCTTGGTCAGTTCGACGGATCTGGTCGGCCATGGCTGCGAGGTCTCGGTAGCCCTGACTAGTCGCCAGTCGATCGTTATAGCGGAAGTGCGCGGTTGCCACTGCGTCGGGGAGGACACCGACGAGGGGAAGGACTGCGAGCGCCCAGACTGCCGCGATCAGCGCGACGCGCGGCCCGTTCGCGAGCGCCTTCGCATTGCGCCCAGCCGTCTCTGCTGTCAGGCCAGTCGCGACGGCCACGATGCCAGCCGTCACCAGGAGGGTCACGAGGGGCATGACGGGGTAGAAGTACCTTGGGAAGGGTGCCGGGCGTGTGACGACCAGCACCGCCGTGTAGAGACAGACACTCGCACCGCAGCAGATCACCGCGCGCAACCCCATGCGCCGCCAGAGGTACCACATGCCGGGTGCGACAAAGAGCAGCAACGGCGTTGCGACCACATCTTGAGCCGCGATGCGTCCCATCTCGAGCAAGAACGCCGGCAGTGAGTCCTGGCTGTACAACCAGAATCGCTCGTGAACGACAGGTAGATACTTCACCGTGAACCAGTTCAGCGGGTGATAGTAGATGTGCGACAGTCCGCCGACCATGACGTGCCACACCAGCCACGGCGTCATAAGCACGCCCATGACGGCATACACGGCGGCGGTACGCCGCAGGACTGCCCTTGATGCGAAGCAGCCTGCCGCAATCGCGGGGATGAAGACGAACAGTAGTGCCGTCGTATAGACGTATGGCGCAGCCCCGATCAGAACGCTGCCGGCAACGAGCGCGCGCCAGCCCGTCCCGCGGACTTGGTAGTCGAGTGCGAAGTAGAGGCCCGCGTATCCGGCGAGTGCAAAGCCAGAGTACATCGGCAGATACCCAGTCTGGATCCAGAACGTATTTGACGTGAGCAGTACAAGGGCTGGTACCGCGGCGCTGAGGCCGACCCCGCTCACCCTCCAGACGATGAGACCCAGCATGAGCGCCAGTGACCAGCTACCGATCGTAACAGGGAGATTCAGGGCCCAGGGAGAGCCCAGCTTCAGGAGGAGGGCGTACATGGCGTCCTGCACAGGCGGCGACTGTGTCTCCCATATCGGTCCAAGATCGCCGCGGGCTAAGGTCATCGAGATCGAGAGCGCCGTTCCGGAATCGGGATAGAGCGACGGTGAAGCGACCATGGGGGCCAGAAGCCATCCGAACACTGCCATCGTTGCGGCGACCGCAGCGAATTCCCCGGCCAGAAGGAGCCGTTGAGCGACGACGGATGGCGCCGGCGCGCTGGGTTCGAGGGTTGCGCTACTTGGGGCGGCGCTGCCTGGCCTACGCCGGTCGAACGGCCGTCCTACGACGGACGTCAGCGCGGGCGCGAGGACGAGTGCCGCTCCGGCGAGCGCGGCGACGTAGGCGAACAGGCTGCGGTCATCTGCGTGGTTGCTTCGCCTCACGCAGCCTCTCTTCGATCCACGGAAGGCGTCGCCCTCTTCTCGAACAAGCGCCCACGCCCGAACGCGGACGTGCCGAAAGCGGCAGCCGCCGTGCGCCACGGCGTCCACGTGCCCGGGTGTCTCGGGGAAGCGGTGAGGTTCATCAAGGTCTCTTTGCGGTTGCGAGGACTACGTAGCTCGGAAAGAAGCGATGCAGGTGGTCAGTCATTCGCTGTTGGATCCCGGTGGCCCGCCTCACCTTCTGCGAAGCGAGCTCCGTGCTTCGATCGGTGAGGGTGAGCGCTGCTTGTTCCGACAGTTCTGAGAGGCACCGAAAGTCAAGAGGTTCCACATCGTACGCTGTCCCTTTGCCCGTCGCCCGCACATAGCGGTCCGCGATTCTCTGAGGCAGCCAGGAGAGTGCGGGGAGCGAGAAATGGGGTTCCACGAGGGCCCATTTGTTGGGCATCGCCAAATACGCGACACCGTCCGCACGGAGCACGCGGCGGACTTCCCTCAGGTGGTGGAGTTTGTCGTGAACGTGTTCGATGACGTGGTTGCTGATGATGACGTCGAAGCTCTCCTCCGGGAACGGCAATGCCTCGGAATCAATCAGCTGGAACTCGAACGACCGCACCACTCGCTCGTCCACGACGTCCACGCTTGTGAGCGACTCGAAGTGCTCGCAGAGAACGGACGCGATGACTCCGGAACCCGTCCCGATGTCAAGGGCCTGCTTGTCTGACAGATCGCCACAGTAGTCAGTCAGGACTTCCAGGATCTGCCCGGCCTTTTCCTGGCGATGCGCGACGTTGGCGTCAGCGTGCGACTGCCTCGAACCGATTGCATTCATCTCATCCCTCCCTCAGAAAAGGCCAGTGCTCTGGTGCTTCGCCGCAGCACGAGACCACCCGACGGGCCGTCGCGTCACGCATGCCGCCCTTCCTGTCCCGATCGCGCCCCGGCCTGCTCGAACAGGAACCCACTGATGCGGGCAAGGCGGGCAGGCAGGAAGCGGCAGATCTCCTCGATGGGATAGCTAGCTGCGACGCCGCCGAAGAGCACGGCCATCTTCGCTCGATCGAGCAGACTCTCCCGGCCGGCCTTGAGTGCATCGATCTCCTGGCGAGATCCGGCCCCGTGGGCCGTTCCATGCACGCGCTTCAGGGCCCTGAGGACGGGGATGTATTGGTCTCCGACGCTCGCCCGCACGACGAAGCCGTGCCTCGCGAACTCCCGGCGCCACTGCGATGCGCTCCAGGGAAACACGTGCGGTGCGTCGTCGCTGGTGTCTGTGACTTCGAAGAGGACGACGCGGCCGCCCGGCCGGAGCACCCGCGCCATCTCGGCGATGGCCCTTCGCTTCACATCGTGCGGGACGTGCTGGAGGACCGTCACGGAGTTGATCACATCGAACGACGCGTCCTCGAATGTCAATGCGTCCGCGGACATCTCCTCGTAGCGCACGCCGCCGCCCAGTGACCGGGCGCGGGCGAGCCGCTGCGGCTCGATGTCGATGCCCACGACGCGCGCATCCGGCCAGCCCGCGTACCAGCGCGCCCAACGGCCGACCCCCGTGCCCACGTCGAGGACGTCGGCGCCGGCGAACGACTCTCGGCGAAGCAACCGCCGGAAGGCCTTCACCTGGTAGCGGTGCATGAGGCGGTTGAACCAGGGAGGCATCCCGGCGTAGCAGATCACCTCGAAACCGTCGCGGCTGTCCGCCAGGTGCCGGTTGCTGAGGCGGCTCCAGTACACCTGTAGCTCGGCGTTGGTCATCCGCGTCGTTGTGTCAGCCATCGCGAACCTCTGCTTCGTCACGCCGCCACCCGCTCGATGATGTCTCCGTACGCCTGGTGGATCAGGCTGTGGTCGAAGCGGTCCCGCATCCGCTCGATGCCGCGGCCACGGAGGCGCGCGAGCTGCCCGGGGTTGCGGATGAGGTCGCAGGCGGCGTCGGCGATGGCGGCGGCGTCGCGCTGAGGCACTACGCGGGCGTACTCGCCGCCGGCGGTGAGGTCGGCGATTCCTCCCGCATCGGTGCAGATGACCGGGCAGCCGCTGGCCATCGCCTCGGCGAACACGACGCCGAACGACTCGGTGTCGCCGTTCGCCTCCACGACCGATGGCCCGATCAGCAGGTCGGCGGACGCGTAGTAAGCCGGCAGTTTGTCGTTGGCGATGGCGCCGGCGAACGTTACGTTGTCCTGCAGGCACATGTCCCGGGCGAGCTGCTCGAGCCTCTGCCGTTCGGGGCCGTCGCCGATGATGATGAGGCGCGCCCGCGGACGTGAGGCCACGATCAGCGACATCGCTTCGATGGCGTAACGGGCCCCCTTCTTCTCCACCAGCCGCCCGACGAAGAGCAGGAGCGGGCCGGCCGGATTGAGGGACTCGCGAAGCGCGGGCGACGCCGCGTCCGGCGTGAACCGCGAGGTATCCACGCCCATCGGCAGCACGTCCACCCGGCTTTCGTCGATGCCGAGCCCGACTACCTCTCCCTTGAGGTGGGCGCTGACGGCGGTGATACGGTCGCTGTTGCGGAGCGCGTAACGTTTCGCGCGAAGGGCGGCGCCGGTGCGCAGGGCGTACACGTCGCCGCCGTGGGTGGTGGTGAGGACGGGGACTCCGGTCCAGCTCCGCAGCAGCGCCGCCACCCAACCCTGCGGGACTGCCCAGTGGGCGTGGATGGCGTCGAAGGAGCCGGAGCGGACCAGCCGCCAGGCGGCGAAAAGCTGCGCCGCGACCAGGCCCGGCACCTGCGCGAACAGCAGCGGGTGCGCCCGGAGGTTGGGCAGGATGGCGCCCTCGGCGAGATGTTGCGACGCGCGAGGGAGGCTGTAGGTGTACCGGCGCACATCGAGCTCGCCCATCCGCTCGTGGGGCGCGGCGCCGGGCGCGCCGGGCGCCAGCACCGTCACGTCGAAGCGCTGCGCCAGCCCCTGCGAGAGGTCGGCGACGAACGCCGGACAGGCGTCGCCCGGCCAGCGAGGGAAGGTGCTGGTCAGCACCAGTAGGCGCGTGCGCCGTCCGTACTTGCTCATGGCCGGGGGTCCTCCGAAAGCGCGAGCGGCAGGGCCTCGCGCGGCTGCGCGGGATCGTCCCGCGGACGTCCGATGATGCGTGTCGCCAGCCGGTCGCGCTGGAGCGCGTCGTACACGAATGCCGCCGCGAGCAGCATCACGTCGGCGAGGACGGAGACGCCACGGAACAGCACCGCGGCCAGCGCGGCTGTCTCGACCGGGAAGTGGAGCGAGAGCAGCGAGGCGAGCGCGCCCTCTCGCACGCCGATGCCCGCCGGCGCGAACAGGGCCAGCATGCCGGCGACCCCGGCGACCGACAGCGCCCCGGTCGAGAGGGCAGCGTCGGAGGGGTGGACGCCGGTGAGGGTGCTCAGCACGGCGAACAGGGCTAACCCCGCCAGCGACTGACTCACGAACGTGAGCCCCGCCGCCGTCATCAGCCTCCGTCCGGACGGCAGATCGCCGTCCGCGAGCGGCGCTCGCCCGAAGAGGCGCAGGGCGCGGCTTGCCACCGGGCGTAGGATCCGCGGATGCAACAGCACCAGCCCCGCCGGCGACGCGGACAGCACCAGCACCAGTGCACGGTGCTCTCCGTCGAGCGCCCCCGCCACGGCGAGGAGCAGGGCGCCCGTGGTGCCGGCCACGAGGACGTCCAGGAGATTCTGGACGGATGTGCTCACGAGCGCGGGACGGGCCCTGTAGCCGAGCTTGCGGCACAGATACACCTTGCTTGCGAAGAATGGGACCGTCCCGGGCACGTAGCGGCTTGCCCAGGAGTACAGGAACGCCAGCAGGAGCTTCGGGCGGTGTCCCGGGGCGATGCCCGTCGTCCCGGCGAGCAGCAACGTCCAGACGCAGCCGTAGACGATCACTGCGGCCATGACGCACGCGGTCGCCAAGGCATATGCCCATGCGTGGTCCGCGACGTGACTCCTATCCAGCGTCGCAGCGCCGTCCAGCGCGCCGCGTGCCGCGAACACCAACACCACCCCGCAGACGCCGAGGGCCGCCATCCAGCCGAGCAGGTCACGCACGCGGGTCCGCGCCGTCATCGCGCGACCTCGCGAGGCCTGAGGACGCCCTCGGTGAGGACGAGCGCCGGCACCCGCGCGAGAGTGCGCGCTGTCCGCGGAGCCAGATTGCCGGCGGCCAGTGTGCGGGCGGATGAGAGTTCCATGCCGCGCCTCCGCCCGGTCAGGCGGCGCGCTCGGCGGGGACGGGAGCGGCGTGCGGCAGCGCCCGCACCGCCGGGCCTTCGCGGGCGTCGCGGCGCACGCGCTCGTTCACGCTGTCGGTGGCGCGGAGCACGTCGAGGGGCACGCCGGCGCTCGTCGCGAGGTCGAGCAGCGACTTCGTGTCCTTGGGCAGGCACATGCCGTCGTAGCCGCGCTCGCCGCCGTCGAACACATCCAGGTGTGATGGCCCGATGCGGGCGTCGGCGCCGACGATAGCGCGCACTGCGTCATAGCCGGCGCCGAGTTGCTCGCAGAGGTCGAAGACCTCGTTCGCGAAGCTCACCTTCACAGCCAGAAAGGAGTTGGCGACGAACTTCGCCATCTCGGCGTCCGTAGCGGGGCAGATCAGCTCGAACGAGGCGCGGGGGAGCAGCGCCATGACGTGCTCCGCTTCGGATCTGCTGCGCGCGGTGCAGCCGACGATCTGGCGGTCGGGGTGGAGGAAGTCGTCGCTCGCGGTGGCGGCGCGGAGGAACTCCGGGTTGAACAAGAAGGCGTGCTGAGGGAAGCGGTCCTGCAACAGCTCGGTCGTGCCGGGGAGGACGGTGGACTTGATGACGACGGTCTTCTCTCCCTCGATGCGGCGCACCGCGTCGAGCACGAAGCTGTCGTCGAAGCCGCGGCCGGGCGTATGCGGCGTGGGCACGCAGATGAAGACGACCTCCGCTTCGTTGATGGCCGCATCGGTGCCGTAGCCCTTTCCCGGGTCGTAGATGCGCACCTCGGCGCGGCCGCCGGCGGGGAAGTAGTCGATGAGCGCGCTGCCGACGATGCCTGCACCCATCACCCCGATGGTGCGCACGGTCTTTGTGCCATTACGCTGCATGCCGCTGCCTTTCCACGTCAGCCCTCTCGTCCTCTTCAGTCTCGACCGTCTCGCGTCCGGACACGTTCGCGGTCGCGCGGCGGACGCGCACCCGCTGCGACGCGACGACGCGCTCGGCGCGCTCGGCCTTCATCCGGAGCAGCACGTCTTCCATCATGCGGCGGTTCCAGCCGATGGCGACGGCGAGCATGCCGGTGATGAACATCTGTCCGCCGACGAACCAGAGCGCCGAGCCGATGATGAGCGACTGGATGTGCCCCTGGGTGTCGCCCTGCATGGCGAACCAGGCGTAGCGTGCGAAGGGCAGCGTGCCCATCGCGAGGAGGAGCGCGCCGAGCGCGCCGTACACCTGCATCGGCCGGTAGAGCAGGAAGCTGCGGAGGATGACGATGCCGGCGCGCCATACGTGGCTGGCGAGGCTCTGGATCAGCCGCGAGGGGCGGGTGACGTGCCGCGCGGCGATGGGCACGCTGACGACACGCAGACGCTGGTCGATGGCGTTGATCAGGGTCTCGTGCGTGTAGGTGTGGTCGGAGAGCACGTTGAGCCGCATCGCGGCCTCGCGTGTGTACGCGCGGAAGCCGCTCGACACGTCGATGCCGGGGATCCGCAGCAGGCGCTGCATGATGAAGTTGGCGACCTTGTTGCCATAGCGGTTCGCCTTCCGCATCTGCAGCTCATCGAGCAGGCGGCTGCCGACGGTGATGTCGGCCTCGGCGGAGAGGAGCGGCTCGACCAGCTCGGGGATCCGCGACTGGTCGTAGTGGTTGTCCGCGTCGGTGTTGACGATGATGTCGGCGCCGCGGGCGAGGGCTTCTTGCAGGGCGGTCCTGAAGCTCGCGGCGAGACCGCGGTTCATGCGGTGAGAGACGACGTGGTCGGCCCCCGCGCGGAGGGCCTGCTCGACCGTGTCGTCGGAGGAGCCGTCGTCAACGACGAGTACTTCGACGGCGTCGATGCCGGGGATGCGGCGGGGCACCTCCCAGATCACATAGCCGATGGTGTCGGCTTCGTTGAGAGCGGGGATGGTGACGATGAGCTTCATCACTGCCTCCGTGGGTTGCCGAACGCAGTCTCCGCGATCTCCCGAGCGCTCACACTCGGTAAAGTCCCTAGCAGCGGGTGCAGGCACCCTGAAGGCAGACGGTGATGGCCCCCGCCGCGCCGCCAGAGCGGGGAACACAAGGGAGAGTGACTAGGGGAGCGTGGCTCCGTTCAGCGCGGCGACGATCTCACCCGTCGAGAGGCCGTGTTCGAGGTCCCGTTGCCTGATCTCCACACGCAGCCTCCGCTGGATCTCATCCAGACTCAGCCGCGTCTCGCGCTCCAGTGCCGCGAGATCCGTGCGTGCCATGACGAGCGGATAGGGGATCGGCTGCAGGCGCGTGCTATCGACGGCGAAGACGAAGAGTTGATCGGAGGGCGAGACAGCCTCGTGGTTGAGCAGCGTGAACGCCGGGTGGGCGAGCAAGAACGTCGCGTCAGGGAGTGAGCTGAAGGCGGCATCCTCACCGGTGATCACGACGTAGTCGACGTCGTGATCGGCCGCGTAGTCCAGCAGCTCCTGCTGCGACAGCGCCACCCAGTAGCCCTTTCCTGGGAACTGCCGCAGGGAGATCCAGGGCTCGTCCGGAGCGGCGGGGCGGACGTCAGTGTCGCCCCAGCGGAAGAGGTTCGAGGCGGGCGTGAGCAGCCGTTCGCCGCCCGGGTCGACGTCGACGCGGACGGTGGGGAGTTGGCGGACCTCGAAGCGGCCGCCGGTGTCCACGTACAAGCTCGAGAAGTAGAGCCTGCTGGTCAGTACCGTCGACGCGGCGGGGATGTTCTCTGACATCCAGGCGGCGATCCGCTGCTCGAAGGGGTTGCCCCACGAGTCGACGCGGACCGTGTCCGCCGAAGCAGCGCGGTTCTCGTCGCGGAACTGCGCCGTCTGATGCATCGCGAAGACGCCGGCGAGGAGGACGCCGACGGCGGTGAGGGCCGGTGCCAGGCGATCGCCCCACGCGTTGCGGCGCGCCGCCGACCACAGTTCGGCGCCGCCGATGCCGACGACAACGTGCGAGAGGTACACGAGCGGCAGGGCGTCGCGGAGCTGGAGGCCGCGGTTGGCGATGAACAGCGCAAACGGGGCGAAGAGCAGCGCGGCGACCGCGAGCAGGCGGGCGCGTTCGTCGCCACGGACGGCGGCGTAGGACGCCCACGCCCAGGCGGCAGCGAAGAGGAAGAACGGCTGCGCGCGCGGGGCGACGTCGCGGAGGTAGGCGGGCACGTTCTGCACATAGTCGTCGGGGTAGCCCCACTGCGAATGCGCGGTGAGGGACCAGAGCATGAACGCGCCCCACGCGGCGATCATGGTCACGGCCGCGAGGGGCGCGCAGCGGCGCAGGGGCGCGTCGATCGTGCGCAGGCGTGCGGCGGGCGTCGCCAGCAGCGCAAGACACCCGATGAGGGCGATCGCGGCAACCGCGACGAGGACCAGCGTCGACGCGTGCGGCTTCCCGGCCAGGAAGATCTCGCCCGTGTGGAACCAGACCCACGCCAGCCAGGGGGCCATCATCGCCGCGAAGGCGAGCGTGAAGGCGGCGGCTCCCCGGGCGCCTGCACCGGAGCGCAAACGGGGCAGCGCCAGCCAGGCGGCAACGCCGAGCGGCGCCCACTGGACCGCCGACTCCTTCATCAGGAAGGCGAGACCAACGAGCAGACCGGAGGCGGCGTGCAGCCGCAGGTCGTGCCGCCGCATCGCCGCGTGGAGTGCGAGCAGTGAGAGCAGCAGGAAGGTGCACTGTGCCGGGTCTAGGTACAGCGTCGTGCCCAGCTCGTCCAGGAAGCGTGAGGCGGCGGCGGTGACACCCGCGAGGAGTCCGGCGACGGGACCGGCCATCCGCCACGCGAGCAGCATCACCAGCAGCGCATTGGCGACGACCAACGCCCGGGTGAGGGTGTAGGCGGCGTCCGGGCCGGCAAGCCTGACCGCGGGTGCGAGGATGAGCGGATAGAGTGGCGCGCGATGCGTGATCGCCTCGCCGGAGGGGTAGGTGAGGCCTTTCCCCTGGGCGATGCCGTATGCCTCGGCGACGTAGAGCGATTCGTCAGACGTGAGATGTGCGGGCGAGGCGAGAAACAGCGGCAGGGAGACCGCAAGCACCGCGACGACAGCCGCCACCGCGGCGAGCAGCGACGCGTTGAGGCGCACTCCCACGCGGGGCTGGGCAAGCTGGCGAGCGCCGGCGCTGAGGGCCATGGTGGGTCCTTCCCAGAGGATGGTGGGGGCTCGCGCGGGGTCGTCCTATCGGGCGGCACCCGCATCTTTCGCGGCGGCGCTCCCCTTGGGGGGAACGTGGAAGAGGCCCCGGTTGTCCGGGGCCTCTTCCGTTCGAGCGTTGTCGGCGCTACTTGCGGCGGTTGGCCACGCCGAGTGTGGCGCCCGCGCTGACCATCGCCAGTCCAGCGATGCCGACGAGCAGGAACAGGCTGAAAGCCGTCCCCCCGCTGCTGTCCTGGCCGAAGCCCGCGCTCGGCAGTGCGCCCGGAGCGCCGCTGTCGCCGAGGTCTCCGCCGGTCGGGGTCGTGCCCGCTGGCGTGCCCGCAGGCGGCTCAATCGGCGAAGCCGGGGGCGGCGCCGGGGCTGCGCCCGTGTCGTCCGGCACCGTCAGGTCAAGGTTCAGTCCGTCGCCCAGGTCCGGTATCTGCGCGTCGGTGGGGGCGCCGGAAGCTCCATCGACGGCGAGGCCGGCGACCAGCAGAGCTGACAGGACCGCCGAGGCGAGTACCGCAAGGGCTGCGCCTTTCAAATTAAACATCCCATACCTCCATGTCCTGATTCCCCGGAGCCTTCGGCCCTCCGCCCCGGGCTGACTCTGTGTCTCGCAGGATGTTCGGCGGCGGAATCGGGTCGCTTTAGGCGCAAATGTAAAGAACTGCCCCGCATCGGGCTCTCAAAGGCGATCTGACATGCCGGGAGAGCACTTTCGTTCGGTTTTGTAGGCGTTCGCCCTTAGGGGTTCGCGCTCCGGCTACCCCGCCGCTCGCCCTGCCCCGTCAGGCAGTGCACCGTTGGCTTTCCTCGCCGTGCCCGCCCGTGGCCGCCGTTTCGCCGCCGGATTGCTTTGCGCCGGGCTGGCGCTGATGTCCGCGTGCGGCGCCATCCCGTTCAATGAACGCCCCGCTGCCGGGTACGTCTACAGCTCCGGGGCGCCGCTGCGCGTGGCGATCGTCGACGAGACGAGCGGGAGCGACTGGGCTCCGGCGCTGAACCGCGCGGTGGAGCGCTATGCCGCCGCCACGCCCTACCTGCTCTTCCAGCCACAGCCCGAAGGGGCGAACATCGTCGTCCGGGTGCGCCGCTATCGCGACGACGCGCCGCCCTCGCTCGAGGGGTATCTGTTCCAGTCAGGCGTCGGCGGGTTCGCGGCGGTGTACGACGCGAGCGGCGCCGCGTGCAACTATCCGCCCTCGCGGCTCCCGGTGAACTGCGACGGCGAGATCGCGCGGGCGGACATCTACGTGAATGACGCCATCCCGGATGGATCGGACGTCGAGTCGCGTCGGGACCGGCTGTTCCTGCACGAGCTGGGGCACGCCCTGGGCCTGACCCGCCACAGCCCCGACCTGGGGATCGGGCAGCTGGCGCTGCGTTACGGCTGGCCCGGCTGATCCGTCCAATCCTCACCGCTCCCTGTCGAGTACGCCTCTCTGCGCGGATAATCTCGTCGTATGCATGAGCGGGGACGCCATCACCGCCACGCGTGGCTGCGGGCCGGACTGCTGGTCGCGGCGATCGCCGGCGCGGCGTGGGCCGGGGCCGGGGCGCTGGCGCCCGCGGCGGCGCAGGAGCCGGACCCGGCGCTCCTGGACCGCGTGCTGGCGTCGCTGACCATCGAGGAGCGGGTGGGGCAGCTGGTGATGGTGAACTTCGTCGGCGACGACGTGTCGGCGGAGTCGGACATCGCCGGGCTGGTGCGTGACTTCAAGGCCGGCGCGGTGCTGGTGACGGCGAGCAACGGGAACGTGGTCAACCGCGGGGACACCGCCGGTCAGCTGGCGACGCTGACGAACAGCCTGCAGCAGCGCGCCTTCGAGAGCAGCCGCCGCACCGACCCCGGCGGCGAGTACTTCCTGCCGCTGCTCATCGCGACGGACAACGAGGGCGACCTCTTCCCGTTCACGAACATCACCAACGGCTACACGTCGATCCCGAACAACATGACCATCGGCGCAACCTGGAGCAAAGCGCACGCGCAGGCCACCGGCGCGATCGTGGGCCGGGAGCTGTCGGCGGCGGGCGTGAACCTGCTGCTGGGGCCCGTGGTGGACGTGTTGGACAACCCGCGGTCGGGCGGGGCCGGGGACATCGGCATCCGGTCGTTTGGGGGGAACGCGGCGTGGGCGGGGGCGCTGGGCCGGGCGTACGTGCGCGGCGTGCACGAGGGGAGCGGCGGGCGCATGCTCACCGTCGCAAAGCACTTCCCCGGCCACGGCGGCAGTGACCGTTCGACGGACGGCGAGGTGCCGACGGTTACGAAGTCGCTGGCGCAGCTGCGCGCGCTGGAGCTGGCGCCGTTCGCCGAGGCGGCGCGGACGGACGGCGCCGACCCGCTGGGCGTCACCGACGCCATGATGGTGTCGCACATCCGGTACCGGAACTTCGTGCCGGGGAGCGCCGAGCCGTTCACCCGCCCCATATCGCTCGACGCGCCGGCGTTCGAGGCGCTGATGGCCCTGCCGGAATTCTCGTCATGGCGCGAGGACCACCTCGTGATGAGCGACTCGCTGGGGGTGCCGGCGATCAAGAAGTGGTACGCCCAGCAGGGGGAGGCGCAGTTCCCGAACCGCACCGTCGTGCGGGAGGCGCTGCTGGCGGGGAGCGACCTGCTGCCCGTGGTGGAGTTCTACGTCGACCCGGCCAAGCCGGGGTGGCACGACAACCAGCTGCCCCTGATCCAGGACAGCATCCTCTACATGCGGGAGCAGTATCTTGCGGACGCCGCGTTCCGGCGCCGCGTCGATGAGGCGGTGCGGCACGTCATCGCCGCCAAGATGCGGTTGTACCCGAAGCTGCAGCTCGATGAAGTGACGGTCGATGCGGCGCAGGCTTCGGAGGCCGCGGGCGGCGGCGAGGAGGCGATGACGCAGCTGGCGGAGGACGCGCTGACGCTCATCCACCCCCAGAGCGTCGGCGAGCTGCGGGCGCGGCTGCCGCGCGGGCCGGTGACCCCGGACAAGGTGCTGATCATCGAGTGCTGGGAGGACTGCTACCCGTATCGGGTGATGCCGAAGGCGCGGCTGCAGGACGCGCTGCTGCGGCTGTACGGCCCGCAGGGCAGCGCGCGGCTCCAGGCGGGCGACGTGAGCACGATCAGCTTCGGGGAGCTGGACGCCTGGCTCGCCGCCCCGGCCGACCCGGCGAACGCAACGACGGACGCGCGCCTGCGCGACGCCACGTGGATCATCATGGCGCTGACGGAGTACAGCCCGGTGTCACGGCCGGCGTCGGGGGCGGTGAAACGCCTGCTCGATACGTCGCTCATCGATGTACGCAACAAGAATCTCGTCGCCATCTCGTACAACGTGCCGTACCACCTCGACTCGACGGAGATTAGCAAGCTGTCCGCGTACTTCGTCGTGTACAGCAAGACGCAGGCATCGATCGACGCCGGATTCCGGGCGCTGTTCGGCGACCTGACGCCGGGCGGCCACTCCCCGGTGGACGTGCAGGGCATCTTCTATCGCGTGGAGGACGTGGTGCAGCCCGACCCCGGCCAGACGATCGCGGTGTCGCTGTTCGGGCAGGACGCGTCGGCGATACCGGCTGGCGCGACGGTGAACATCGTCGCGGGGCCGATCGCCGACCGGAACGGCAACCCTGTGCCCGACGGCACGACCGTGACGTTCGCGCTCACCCGCGCGGGCGGCGCAGCGGCGACCAGCGCAGGCGACACCATCGACGGAATCGCCGGTGCGTCGATACGGTCCTCCGGCGCGGGCGATTACGCCGCGACAGCGTTGGTGGCGGGGATCACGTCGTCGCCGTTCGCGATCGTGGTCGAAGGGGCGGCGCCGGAGCCGACACCGGGCGCGACCGCGTCCGAGGGGGATGACGGCGGGTCGAACGTGGTGTTGATCGTCGCTCTGGCCGTGGGCATCCCGGCCGGCGTGGCGCTGCTCGGTGGCGCCGTCGCGGGCGCGCCGGCGCTCCGCCGGCGGTCGCGCCGGAGCGTCGGGGAGAGGGTTCTCGCGGCGGACGTATCACCGGCGCCGCTGGCAGAGCCGGCCGAAGCGTCCGTCCCGCCGAAGCTGCGCATCGATGCCGAGACGCGGCGAGTGTACGTGAACGGCTCGGAGGCGCGGCCCCCGCTGTCGGGCGAGCAGTTCCGCCTGCTGCTGTATCTGTACGAGCGTGCCGGACGCGTCGTGGGGCGGGAGGAGCTGGTGCAGCACGTGTGGCCGGAGGCGCACGCGGAGGGCGTGTCGGAGGAGGCGCTGGACGCGCTGGTGCGCCGCGTGCGCGAGCGCATCGTGCAGGCGGGCGGGGAGCGGTCGTACATCGTCACGCTGCGGGGGCAGGGATTCCGGCTGGAGATCTAGTCGCTTGGAGGTTGGAGGTTGGAGGTTGGAGGTTGGATGGCGGATGGCGGAAGCGTGCGCGCCGATCCGAAGTCGCATCTTCCAACTGGTGGCACGGGCCTTCAGCGCGCGCGGAGAAGCCGGGGTGCAGGGGGCGCACCACCCCACCGGGGGAGTGGATCCCACCCATTCACATCATGTCAGCGGAGCAGCCAACGGGATGACCGCAGCGCTCCCCGAGGCGCTGTGCACGTGACGAGCGCGGATGGAGCGGCACGAACTGACCGCCGCCGGGAGTGAGATGGTGTGTCCGTGAGGCCCGATAGCTCTCGGCCGGATGAGGGATCTGACCGGTTGCCAGTAATCGCGCACAAGGAGCGCTAAGAAAGCGGGTGCAGGCCGCAGGCCTGCCGGGGGGGAGTGGGGGTGTCCCCACCCCTCCACACATGTCAGCGGAGCAGCCAACGGGATGACCGCAGCGCTCCCCGAGGCGCTGTGCACGTGACGAGCGCGGATGGAGCAGCACGAACTGACCGCCGCCGGGAGTGAGCTGGTGTATCCGTGAGGCCCGATAGCTCTTCGGCCGGATGAGGGATCTGACCGGTTGCGAGTAATCGCGCACAAGGAGTGCTAAGAAAGCGGGTGCAGGCCGCAGGCCTGCCGGGGGAGTGGGGGTGTCCCCCACCCCTCCACATGTGTCAGCGGAGCAGCCCAAAGGGATGCGCAGCGCTGCTGCGCACGGCCGCAATGAAAAAAGACTCCGCCTGCGCGGAGCCCTCGATGATGGTGGTAGCAGCGGTTGGATTCGAACCAACGACCTACCGATTATGAGCCGGTTGCTCTAACCCCTGAGCTACGCTGCCGGATGAATGGCGCGCTTGGCGGGACTCGAACCCACGGCCTCTACCTCCGCAGGGTAGCGCTCTATCCACTGAGCTACAAGCGCGTGCATATGCAGTTGTACTGGTGCCGAGGGCGGGATTTGAACCCGCACGCCCTTGCGGACACTACGCCCTGAACGTAGCGCGTCTGCCGTTCCGCCACCTCGGCCCGTAATCCGGCGCGCCTGCGGTTGGCGGCCGTACGAATCCTCCAAGAACCGGCGCGATGGGCTCTTGCGGAAGGCGCCGCATTGTAGCAGCCGTCCCGAAGCGCCGCCAAACATCGGCGCTTGTGCGGCGGCGGGTTGAGGGCGTTCGTGAGACGCTGATAGAATGCAGCGCTGTCTCCTCCGGGCGGTTGGCTCAGCTGGTAGAGCGCTTCCTTCACACGGAAGAGGTCACAGGTTCGAGTCCTGTACCGCCCACCACTCCACGATCGTCTGCCGCTCTAGCTATGCTTTGGTGTGAGCATCTCCTTCCTCCTCGGCTCGGGACTCTCGATCCACGCAGGCATGCCTTCCACGGCGGAGATCACAGACCGCGTCCTTGGCTTTGCTGGCCCCGTGTGGCGGCATTCGTCATCAACGTACTGCCTGGGCACCCATCCGAACCAAGGCTCGCCGGATGTAGACACTCCTCGGGTTCAGAGATTTGTTGCGATCCTGAAAGAAGTGATCGAGTCCTACTATAAGCCCTTTCCGAAGGGGAGACGAACTACGAGGACATCTACTATCTCGCTGACCAGGTCTGGGGAAGTGAGCAAGGCGTGCTGGACAACCCGGCAGTTGGAGCCTTGACTCGGTGGATGTCTCCGAGCGTGGCTCCTCTGCTTGAAGGAGATCGAGAAGACGGAGGACGCCGATTCAGTTGGAACCTTCAGCGCTTGTCAGATGAAACTCGGAACTACATCCGCGACATTGTGTGGAAGCTCCTTCTGAGGGAGCCTGGCGACACGAGCTACTTGGCATTCGTCCGGGACGCCTGTCTCGATGAAGGTGAAGTAGACATCTTCACGCTCAATCATGACACTCTGATGGAGACATTTCTCGCTCAGCACGGCATCGAACTGTGCGATGGGTTCACGAAACCTGTGAACGAAGTCAGGTACTTTGATAGAGCACAGTTCGACAGTTGCAACAGCGTTCGGTTCGTCAAGCTACATGGTTCGTTGAGCTGGTTCGAGTTCGACCAAGACGATCGTCTTGTTGCGGGCATCCCTTTGGGCTCGGATGTCCTGCACAGGAAGGATCCTGCAGGAAGCGACCAGGTGACACTCCGCGGGCGCCCACTGATTCTTGCAGGTACTGGTAACAAGCCGCTCGAATATCAGGTCGGCGTCTTTGGAGAACTTCACCACCAGTTCTACCGTCGGATCCGTGAGACCAGGCACTTGGCCGTGGTTGGATATGGCTTTGGCGATCGCGGCATCAACCAGAGAGTGTTCGACTGGATCTTCGGATCACACGAAGCACGCATGGTGATCGCACATCCTAACCCTGAGGGCTTGAAGTCGCAGGGAAGGTGGGAAGTGCGTGAGTACTGGGACGGGCTGGAAGCCAGGGGCAAAATCAGGTTCATCGTGAGGGCGGCGGAAGAACTGACCTGGAATGAGATCAGGGCAGAGTTCGACGATAACTAGGAAGAAGCGCTGCTCGGACTCCCGCCGGTGCGGCGCCGTGCGTCCGGTAGACTGGCGGTGATGCTCCGGCGCCCCGTCCTCGCCGCACTTGCCTTCGCCCTCGTCGCCGGAGCGTACGCCTCGGCGTGCAGCGGCGGCTCCGACGACGGCTCCTCCCCCACCTCCACCCCTGCGCCCGCAGCTTCCGCCACGTCATCTGTCCCGCCGACGCCGGGCATCGACATCCGCGACGTCGACCTGGCGGACAACGTGGAGCTGGACGAGCTGATCGAGGAGGTGCAGGGGCAGTACGTGCAGCAGGACGTGATCTACGCTGACCTCACCGGCGACGACTATGAGGAAGCCATCGTGCCGATCTCGACCGGGGGCACGCAGGGCGTGGTGGCGTACATGGTGTTCACGCCGTCCGGCGACAGCGCGCGGCGCATCCTGACGCAGATGCCGGAGGGCGGCGGGGTGAGCGTCGACGTCGTCGATGGGAAGCTCGTGGAGACGGCGCCGGTCCCCGGGCCGGACGACCCGGAGTGCTGCCCGAGCATGCTGCGCGTCACGACGTTCGACTGGAACGGCAGCGCGCTCGCCATCGAGGACGTGGTCACGCAGCCGAACCCGGACGCGGGCGCGAAGCCGACACAGCCGCCCCAGCCGACCCAGGCCCCGCAGTAGCCGCGTGTCGACCCCGATCGGGCACACGCTGTTCGGACTGACGCTGGCGCGACGGCTGGGCGTGCGCTCGCCCGCGGGGATGGCGATCGCAGCTGTCGCGGCGAGCTTCCCGGATGTCGACGTGCCGCTGGGGATGCTGCTCCACGGCGACCCCTGGAAGCACCACCGGAAGGACACCCACACGATGGGCTTCGCGCTGACGGCGGGGATGCTGGCGGGTTTCGCGGGCATCGTCCGCGCGGGCAGCGCCGAGGGCGAGCGCGACCTCATCGCCGACGCGGCGACCGGGGCGGCGCTGGTCGGGTCGCACGTCGTGCTGGACTACATGCCGTTCCCGTACGTGGTGATGAAGCGGGGGCTGCTGGGAAAGCAGATCGGGCGGATCGCCGTCGTCAACTGGCTGATCGACCTGGTCGTGTACGGCGGGCTGGCGTGGGCCCTGTGGCCCCGGCGGCCGGCTCCGGAAGCCTGATCCGGCCCGCGCCGGCCTCGCGGTCGCTTGAAGCGCGAAGCTGGTCGCTGGCGTCCTGCAACTCTTTGCAATTACGATCAGACCACAGGGCCTAGCTGCCCTCATCCCGTCTGCCGATATTCCTCCGGGAAATCCCTGATGGAGCCGATGGAACGCATCGTTACCGTGTCACAGCTTGACCCTGCGCATCTCGAGCAGCTTCGCGAGCTGATCGAGGCGGCGACGCGCGCCGACGGCCACGAGCCGCTCGGCGAGCACAAGTTCCTGCACCTGCAGAGGGGCAGCGACCTGGGGTCGGCAGTGCTGGCGTTCGACGGAGAGCGGTTGTCCGGCTACGCGCACACACTTACCTTCGGCGAGGACGATGAGCGCCGCGCTTCGTGCGAGTTCGTCGTGCATCCGGACGTCCGGCGCAAGGGCATCGGATCGGCGTTGCTGTCTCGCGCCATCGACGTCGCGCGGGTACAGGACGCGCGCAGCATGGACCTCTGGTCGTACAACGACACGGCGGCCGGGGCGCGCATCGCCGCGCACTTCGGGTTCGAGCCGGCGCGACGGCTGCTGCACCTGCACCGCCACGTACGGAGCGTGATCGGGGCGCCGGCGCCGGAGGGCGCGTCGCTGCGGGCGTTCCGTCCGGGGCGCGACGAAGAGGCGTGGCTGACGCTGAACAACCGGATCTTCGCCGGCCACCCGGAGAACGGGCGCTGGACGATCGAGGACCTGCGCGCGCGCATGGCGCAGCCATGGTTCAATCCCCACGACGTGCTCATGCTCGAGGCGGACGGGCGCCTGGCGGGGTTCTGCTGGCTGAAGGTCGGTGAGCGCCCGGGCGAGGGGCGCGTGGGCGAGATCTACGTCATCGGGACGGCGCCCGAGGCGCGGGGGCGCGGGCTCGGCGCGTATCTGCTGGCGCAGGGCCTGCTCCGTTTGTACGAGCGCAAGGCCGACGTCGCCGCGGTCTACGTCGACCAGTCGAACGTGCGCGCGGCGGAGCTGTACCGGGCGGCGGGGTTCCACCACCACCACGTGGATGTGTGCTATACGCGCCGGCTTGGCGCCGCGGCGCTGCCGGCGGAGTCCGCCGAGGAAGCCGCGGCGTAGCTCGCAGAGAAGCGACTCTTTGGATCCAGAGCGCGGGCTTTCAGCCCGCGTCGTCGTTCGTCGCTATCGCAACGCTCGCGCGGACGATAGGATTCCTGTGATGCCGACGACGCTGACCGAGGGTGATGCCGCCCCGACGTTCGAGATGGAGAGCGACCGCGGCGAGCGGGTGCGCCTCGAGGATCTGCGGGGGAAGTGGGTGGTGCTGTACTGGTACCCCAAGGACGACACCCCCGGCTGTACCGTCGAGGCGTGCGAGATCCGCGACAACTTCGCGATGATCTCCGGCGAGGCGGAGCTGTTCGGCGTGTCGCCGGACTCCATCACGTCGCACCAGAAGTTCCGGGACAAGTTCACGCTGCCCTTTCCGCTGCTCAGCGACGACGGTCACGCGGTGTCCGAGGCGTACGGCGTGTGGGGGCCGAAGAAGTTCATGGGGCGCGAATACATGGGCGTCGATCGGGCGACGTTCATCGTCCGGCCGGACGGAAATCTCGCAAAGGTCTTCCCGAAGGTCAGCCCCGCCGGACACGCGCTCGAGATCGCGCAGGCGTTGCGCGATCTGAAGTCGAAGTAGCGCAGGGAGCCACGTCATGCCACAGGGGAAGTGCGCGTTCTGCGGGACGTTCGTGACGAGCGGCGGAACGACGCTCGGGAAGCACTCGGTCGCCTGCAACGCCTGCGCGCCGCTGGCGCAGAAGTGGCTGGGGAAGAGCAAGCCGGCGTCCGGCGAGGAAGCGTCGCCGGAGCAGACCGCCGCGGGCTGACATTGTCCCCGACCCAACTCTCCGCAGATCGCGCATGAAGGCCACGGTGCTCGCCGGAGGCGTCGGGGCGGCGCGCTTCCTCGAGGGGCTGGTGCAGGTCCTCCCGCAACGCGACATCACCATCATCTCCAACACCGGCGACGACGAAGAATTCTTCGGGCTGCACGTCTCGCCGGACATCGACATCGTCATCTACACGCTGGCGGGCGCCGTCGACGCGGAGAAGGGGTGGGGACTGACGGGTGAGACGTTCCAGGCGCTGGAGGCGCTGCGGCGCTTCGGGTACGAGACGTGGTTCAACCTGGGCGACCGCGACCTGGCGACGCACGCGCACCGGACGGAGCTGCTGCGCGGCGGCGCGACGCTCTCCGAAGCAACGCGATCGATCGTGGAGGCGTTCGGGCTGGACGTTACGCTGCTGCCGATGTCCGACGACCGCGTGCGCACGATCGTCGAGACCGATGTGGGCGAGCTGGCGTTTCAGGAGTACTTCGTAAAGCGGCGGACGGAGGATGCCGTCCGCGCCGTGCGCTTCGACGGCATCGACGCGGCGCGGCCAGCGCCCGGCGTCATCGACGCGATCGCCCGGGCCGACGCGGTGATCCTCGCGCCGAGCAACCCGGTGGTGAGCATCGGCCCGGTGCTGGGCGTGGAGGGCGTGCGGGAGGCGCTGCGTGAGACGCATGCGCCAGTCGTCGCCGTCAGCCCCATCATCGGCGGGCGCACGGTGAAGGGCCCGGCGGACCGCATGATGGCCTCGCTGGGCATGACGCCGACGGCGGCCGGCGTCGCGGAGGCGTACCAGGACTTCCTGGACGTGCTGGTGATCGACGAGGAAGACCGCGATCTGGCGCCGGCGGTCGAGGCGGCGGGAGTGCGGGCTGTCGTCGCGCCTACGATCATGCACGGGCCGGTGGAGAAGCTCGCGCTGGCCGAGGTGGTGCTGGGCGCGGTTCAATGAGGCGTGCGTGCTGTCCTCATCCCGGTGAAAGAGCTATCGCAGGCCAAGCTGCGCCTTGCGGATGACCTCACGCCTCAAGAGCGCCAGGAGCTGGCGCTGGCGATGCTGACCGACGTCCTCGACGCGTGCGTCGCGAGCGGGTGCTTCGACATCGTGGCGGCGATCAGCAACGACAGCGAGGTACTCTGGCACGTACGGGAGCGCGGGGCGAGAGCGATGGCGGAGCCGGCGACGGTGCGCGGGCTGAACCAGAGCCTGACCTTCGGGCTGCGCTACCTCGCGCGGCGGCTGGCGGTCGATGAGCTGCTGATCCTGCCGGCCGACGTACCTCTTGTCCGGCCCGAGGACCTGCGGGCGGTCGCAGAGGCGCTGGGGACGGACGGGATAGCGCGCGTCGCCATCGTGCGGTCGCAAGACGGTGGCACGAACGCACTGGCCTTGCGCCCGCCCGACGCGATCCCGATGCGCTTCGGCCCGGGGAGCGCGGACGCGCACCTCGCCGAGGCGTCGGCGGCCGGCATCGAGGCGGTGGAGCTGGCGGTCGAACGGCTGGCGTTCGACGTAGATGTGGCGACGGACGTGGATGCGCTGGCGTCTCTCACGCTCGGCGCGGCGACGGCGCGGTGGCGCGACGCCTGGGCGGCCGAGAAGCGCGCGGGCTGAGCGGTCAGGCCTCGTCGGCGCCCCAGATAAAGTTGCTCCCGGCGTCGAAGGCGCCGGGAGCCCAGACGACTTCCCAGAGATTGCCCTCCGGGTCGGTGAAGTACGCCGAACGCCCACCCCACACTTCCGGCTGCGGCTCCTTCGTGATCGTCGCGCCGGACGCGCGCAGCGCCTCGATCGTCGCGTCCACCTGCTCCGCCGTCTCCACGTTGATCGCGAGGGTGACGCCGCGAAAGCGCGTGGCGACGTCGCTCGGGGGCAGGCGGCCGTCCGCCGCCAGTTGCTCGAACGGGAACAGCGCGAGGATGGCGCCGCCGGTGAAGAACGACGCGAAGCCGTCGGTGCTGCTGGCCTTCTCGCGCCAGCCGAGCCCGCGGTAGAACGCCCGAAGCTTCGGCAGGTCGTGCGCGCCGAGGGTGGCGACGGTGATGCGTGCGGGGATCACAGGTGTCCTCCAGTCGGTGCGTTAGCCGCCGATGAGCTGGTCGGCGGCGGTGTGGGGGTCCACCTCGCGGCGGGCGACCTTTCCGACGAGGTCCTCGAGCAAGCCGTCAGCGCCCTGCTGGGCGACAACACGGTCGATCAGGCGCTGGCGGGCGAGCGCGAGCAGCTGGTGCCGCGCCTGCCGGCGCCGGTGCGCCTGCTGCACGCCCGCCTGCTGCAGGTAGGCGCGGTGCTCCTCGATGGCGTCGACGAGCGCGCCGATGCCCTCGTCCTGCGTGGCTGAGGTGCGGAGGATGGGGATCGGGCGGCCGGAGGGCGACTGCTGCACCAGCGCCGCGAGCTGCTTCGAGAGCAGGTCGGCGTAGGGCAGGTCGCTCTTGTTCACGACGAGCACGTCGGCGATCTCCATGATGCCGGCCTTCATCGCCTGCACGTCGTCCCCGGAGCCGGGTGTGAGGACGACGACGGTGGTGTCGGCCATGCGCGCCACCTCCACCTCGTCCTGTCCCGCCCCCACCGTCTCGACGAGCACTACGTCCTTCCCGAAGGCATCGAGCGCCGTCACGACGCCCGCCGTCGAGGGCGCGAGGCCGCCCAGCGCGCCGCGCGTCGCCATGCTGCGCAGGAACACCTCGGGGTCGGAGGTGAGGTCCTGCATGCGGATGCGGTCGCCCAGCAGGGCGCCCTGGCTGAAAGGACTGGTCGGGTCGATGGCGACGATGCCCAGCGTGCGGCCGCGCGCCCGTAACTCCTTCGCGAGAGCGCCGCTGAGCGTGCTCTTCCCCGAACCGGCGGAGCCCGTGAGGCCGACGGTGTGCGCCTTGCCGGAGCGCGCGTACAGAAGGGCGATGGCGCGGCGGCCCTCCGGCGTGTCGTTCTCGATCAGGGTGAGCGTGCGGGAGAGTGCGCGGCGGTTGCCCGCCAGCAGCCGCGCGACGAGGTTGTCGACCGACACGTCAGGCGGCGGTGAGGGGGCGGCTCTTCGCCCACTCGCGCACGAAGGAGATGATGTCCTCGGTGGAGGTGCCGGGGCCGAAGATGGCGCGGAACCCCAGCTGCTTCAGCGGGGAGATGTCGGCGTCGGGGATGATGCCGCCCGCGAAGAGCAGCACCTCCGCGGGGTCGACGTCGCGCTCCTTGAGGGCGTTGATGACGCGCGGGAACAGCTCCATGTGGGCGCCGGAGAGGATGCTCAGCCCGATGACGTCGACGTCTTCCTGCAGGGCGGCCTCGGCGATCATCTCGGGCGTCTGGCGGATGCCCGTGTAGATGACCTCCATGCCGGCGTCGCGGAGGGCGCGGGCGACGACCTTCGCGCCGCGGTCGTGACCGTCGAGCCCCGGCTTGGCGATAAGGACGCGAATCTTGCGTTCCTGCGTCATGGCGGTGGGATTATAGGAAGGACGCGCCGTTATGGAAACGTCCGTGTCCAGCCGTGAGCCGTGAGCCGAGAGGGAGAGGAGGCTTACAAGTGGCGGGGGGGGGGGGGGGGGGGGGGGGGGGGGCGGGGG
>JBBDXE010000010.1:72210-119917 GCA_040902505.1 Dehalococcoidia bacterium
CCCCCCCCGCGGCCGTCCAGTCGTAGTCAGGGATCGATGGTCGGCAGGTCGCTCTCATAGACGAGTCTGTACGGGATCTCCACGTCCTTCTCCTCGATATCGTGCCGGATTTCGCGGGCGGTGAAGGCCGACAGGTCCCACGATTGGTGCAGCACTTCCCCGCCGGAGCCTACGCAGAACTGGGCTGGCGGAAATTCCTCGTCCTGCATTGTAAGGTCGTAGCACGTTGCATCGATTCCGGCGATGAACCTCGACTCGGAAAGCGAGATGCTGATCGGCGCAGCCCACTCCTCAGGCGAACTCAACGCGGCCAGGAGTGGATAGACCACCACGAACTCAATCGCCCAGGCTCTATCGTCCTGGACGAAGCAGATCACCTCACCTGATTCCAGCGTGCGGACGCCGCATTCAACTTCATCTTCCCCAGTCTCGACGTTCGTAATCGAATAGACCGGTTCGTCGTCGTAGTCGCGAAACCAGGCCTCAATGCGCATGTTCGGACCAGCCTTCGTGATCCGGAGATCGACTGACTGTCCATTGCGCCGGTCATTGAGCACCTGGACGTCGTACGTTGCCTCGAATGAGGACGAGAGGAACGACTGCTTTAGGGCGTCGATCTCCGCAGCTGTCAGCGGCCCGCGGTTAGTGCCGTTCTCAGAACAGGCGACGGCAATTACTCCAACCAGCGAAGCGATCGCCAGAATTCGTGCGACACGCTGAGCGCTCATCACAGCTGTAAGTCTATAGTGGGCCCCGAGGCCTATCCCGGACCTCTTCTACGGATCAATGCCGAGGAGGCGGGCGGCGTTCTCGCGGAGGATCTTCGGGCGCACCTCGTCGGAGAATCCTGCCGCCTCGAAGTCGCGCAGCCAGCGCTCGGGGGTGATCGCGGGGTAGTCGGAGCCGAAGAGCACCTTGTCCGGCACCATGTAGTTCGCGTACGTCACCAACGACGGCGAGAAGTACTTCGGCGACCAGCCGGAGAGGTCCATGTACACGTTCGGCTTGTGGACGAGCATCGCCAGCTGCTCCTCCTGCCACGGCCACGCCGGATGCGCCATCACGATCGTGAGCTGCGGGAAGTCCGCGGCGACGTCATCCATGTAGGGGATAGGGCGCGCGTACCCGAGCTTCACGCCGCCGCCTCCGGGCCGCCCGGCGCCGACGCCCGTCGTGCCGGAATGGAACAGCACGATCAGGCCGAGCCTCTGCGCCTGCTCCCAGAGCGGGTAGAAGCGGCGGTCGTTCGGGTAGAACTGCTGCGTCGAGGGGTGGAACTTCAGCCCCTTCAGCCCCAGGTCTTTCACGCGCTCCGCTTCGAGGACAGCTGCCCTTCCCTTCCACGGGTCGACGGTGCCGAAGCCGGTGAAGGTGTCGGGCCAGCGGCGCACGCACTCGGCGATGTAGTCGTTCGGCACGGGCGGCCGTCCGGACGACGTCTCGTTGTCGATGGCGAAGAGCACGCCGAACATGTCGATGCGCTGGTAGTACTCCGCCACCTCCTCGACCGTCGCGGGGGGCGGATCGCCGCGGAAATAGGCGGCCATCTCGGCCTGCTCCTGCGTCGAGAGGCCGCCGGGCCCCGGCGGGTGGATGTGGAAGTCGATGAGCTTCATGGCGGTCTTTCAGTCCATTAGTCGGTCAGTCGGTCAGGAGGTCGGCCGGTCAGCGTCGAGTCTTGCGGAGCCTTACGATCAGGGAGGCGAGCATCCTCTTGACCTCGACAACGCCCGCGTCCAGTGCTGTGTACGCGTCATCCTCGATCAATCCGAGGTCATGCCCGAGGAGGAGATGATACTCCAACTCGCTGGCCGAGCCCATCGCGATCTGGCAGAACCGCGCGAGTTCGGCGTCGCCGTCACGGCCACAGCCCTCGGCGATGTTGGCTGCTATCGAGCTGGCGGCGCGGCGTATCTGTCCGGTTAGTCCGTACAGCTCATTGGACGGGAATGTTGCTGTCACTTTGTACACGGCGAGCGCGAGTTGGTGAGCACCCTGCCACACCTTGAGGTTGCGGAAGTCCTGCACATTAGTCTCCGACACCGACTGAGAGACTGACTGACCGACTGAGAGACTGACCGACTTCCTACTTCATCACGCCGACCTGCACATCCCGGAAGCGCGCGGCGGAGGCGCCGTGGCCCGTGTGCGCGACCTGCTCCGGCTGGCCTTTGCCGCAGTTGGGGGTGCCCCAGACCACCCAGCCGTCGCGGTTGACGATGGCGTCGCAGCTGCCCCAGAAGCGCGGCGTGATGCCGGTATAGGTTGCGTTCTTCACCAGGTCGCCGAGCTTGCCGTGCTTGATCTCGCGGGCCAGTTCCGTCCCGAACTGGAAGTTCAGCCGCTTGTCGTCGATGCTCCAGCTGCGGTTCGTCTCCATGTAGTAGCCCTCGTCCGTGCCGGCGATCAGCTCGTCGAGTGTGGCTTCACCGGGCTCCAGGCTCACATTCGTCATCCGGATGAGCGGGATGCGGTTCCACCCCGACGCGCGCATGGCGCCGTTGCTGAGCTGCCCCAGCGCCGCCGCCGTCTCGCGCGACGTGAGGTAACCGAGGAACAGCCCCTCGCGCACGATCGGCGTCGACTGGGCGGGCACGCCCTCGTCGTCGAAGCCGAACGTGCCGAGTCCGCCCGCGATCGTCGCGTCGGCGGTCATGTTTATCTGCGGCGAGCCGTACATGAACGAGCCCAGCTTGTCGGTGGTGAGGAAGCTCGTCCCGGCGAACGCCGCCTCGGTGCCGAGCACGCGGTCCAGCTCGATCGGATGGCCGCAGGACTCGTGGATCTGCAGCGCCACCTGGCTGCCGTCCAGGATGATCGTGGTCGTGCCGGGCTGCATCGGCTTCGCGCGGAGGAGCGCCGAGGCCTCCTCTGCGACGCGCTGCGCGTTCCCGGCGAGGTCGTAGCGCTCGATGAACTCCCAGCCTTCGGTGCCCTGGTGCCGGCCGACGCTGTTCGGGTAGGAGCGGTTCTGCACCTCACCCTCGTCGACGGCGGTGGCCTCGATGCCGCAGCCCGTCTCGTACAGCTCCTGCTCGATGTACGCGCCCTCGGTGTTCGCGAATGTCTTGTCCTCGCGCTGGCAGTAGAGGTTCCCTTCGGCGGAGATGACGTTGGGGACGGCGGACATGGCCTCGTTGACGCGCAGCAGCAGGGCGATCTTGTCGTCGAGCGAGACGGCGAACGGGTCCTGCGCCACAGGCGTCCTGTACGTCCCGCTCTGCGACTGCGGCGGGCCGATGTCCGCCTGCGGGCCATGCACGGTGCCGGACGCCTTCGCGATGCGGACGGCCTCCGCCGCGATGCGGTCGGCCTCGTCGAGGGTCATGCGGTGGCTGGCGGCGAACCCCCAGAAGCCGTCGACGATCACCCGCACGCCGAAGCCGAGCGACTCGTCCGCCGCCAGCGCCTCGACGTTCTTGTTGCGGACGACGACCGACTCGGACTTGAAGCGCACGATGCGGACGTCGGCGTAGCCGGCGCCGCGCTGGCGCGCCGTATCGAGTGCGCGCATCGCGAGGTCACGCATGCAGGGCCTCCTTCAGGCGGGGACGGCGGCGTGCTTCCCGAGGAACTCCAGCACCACCGCGTTCACCTCGTCCGGGCGCTCGACGCTGAAGCCGTGCCGCAGGCCCGGGAACAGCCGCAGCTGCGCCCCCGGGATGCGCTTGGCCAGGATGCGGGAGTTCTCCGGGTCGATGAGCGGGTCGGCGTCGCCGGCCATCACAAGCGTGGGGGCGGCGATCTCTGGCAGCCGGTCGTGGGTGTCGTGCGCGAGGATGGCTTCACCCTGGGCAAGCATGCTGTGCGGCAGCGTGGGGTGCTGCAGCGCCGCCGTGACAAACTGCATGAAAGCTGGACCGGGATTGGCCAGGAACTCGGGCGTGAAGTGCATCAGCGCGAACTCCTGCGCCTGCTCCGGCGTCCACGCCCCGAGCGACTCCGGCGGCTGGGCCTGCGCCTCCGCCCGGCGCTCGACCATGGTCTCGTAACCGGCCGAGTGGGGTCCGCCGCAGCTCGTCACCATCAGCGTGAGCGTGCGGACGCGGCGCGGGTGCCGCAGCGCCAGGTGCTGCGCGACCATCCCGCCCATCGACAGGCCGATGACGTGGGCAGAGTCGATGCCCAGGTGTCCGAGCACGCCGGCGGCGTCATCGGCCATGTCTTCCATGGTGTAGCCAGCCTCCGGCTGTGTGGTGCGCCCGGCGCCCCGGTTGTCGAGGGCGATGACGTGATAACGCTCGGCCAGCGCCGGGACCTGGGGCGCCCAGGCGGCGGCATTCATCAGGAAGCCCATGATGAGGAGCACCGGCTCGGCGTTGGAGTCCCCGTGTTCCTCGTAGTAGATGTCGATGCCGTTGATCTTCGCGGTTGGCATGTGTGTGCTCCTAGCTTGCGGCTGCGGCGCCCGCTTCGGCGGCGTTGAAGAACGAGGTCATCTCGGCGTTCAGGGCGGCGGCGCACTCGACGAAGAAGACGTGGCGCGCGCCGGGGTAGAGCAGGAGCCGGGCGCCGGGGATCCGCTCGGCGAGGGTCCGCGCGTTGGCGACGGGGAGCAGCGGGTCCTCCTCACCGTGTGCGACGAGCGTCGGCGCGGCGATCCGTGGCAGCCGGTCGTAGGTGTCGTGGTTCTGTGCGGCGGCCGACTGGCCGGCGCGGCCGACGGGACCGGGGCGCAGATCGCGCTGTGCCAGCGCCCGGCCGACGATTTCGTCCGCGTGCGCGGCCGCGTAGGCGTCGCTGTAGTGGATGGTCATGGTGGAGCGCGTCGCCTCGGCGGGGTCTTCGATGGATCCGGCGGCGATGAAGCGCGCGACCGTCTCCGGTGCGGGCGTGACGTGGTGCGTCCCGCCCGGCGTCGTGCAGCCGAGCACCATGCGCCGGACGCGCCCCGGGTGCTCCAGCGCCAGGTGCTGCGCGACCATCCCGCCGAACGACGTCCCGAAGACGTGCGCTGCCTCGACGCCGTTCGCGTCGAGGACGGCGGCGGCATCGGCGGCGAGCATGCTCATGGTGTACGGCCCCTCGGGCGCGCTCGAGCGGCCGGAGCCTCGCGGGTCGAGGACGATGACGTGGAAGCGCTCGGCGAGCGCGGCGATGTTGGCCCAGTAGACATTGGCGTTCGAGCCGAAGCCCGGGTGAAGCAGCACGGGCTCGCCGGAACCGTGGGTCTCGTAGTAGATCTCCGCGCCATTCGTGCTGATGTGGGGCATACGGCCTCCGCCCGGCGATTGTATCGGAGGCGCGGTAGGGCGGGCTATCAAATTCGTCGTTATGTCTGAACCGTCCGGATCAGATGCGATCCTTCAGCCGATTGTGAATTCGTCAGCTTCGATTGGTGCAGGGTGGTACGGATGAGCCTTGACAGGGGTTTCGGGCCGCCCCTAAGATCGTCCTAACAACTGAATACAGACAGCCGAGTCCCCGCCACTGGGCGGGGAGCGGGGGAACCGCCAGGATTTCGGGCTGAACTCGCCGACTGGGCGAGAGGGGAACCTTCTCCCCTAAGCCGCCAGCTAACCTCGTAGGCTTTGAAGGTCGGACCAGCTTCGTGGACGGCCTTTTTTCTTACCCGCGGAACGCGGTGCACGGAGGCAACCCGCCCATCAGTAGTGCGATGAAGCCCAACGCACGGACCGCCAGCACGTTTCGCGCACCCTGGGAGCCCGTCTCCGCGCGGGCGACCGTCGGCATCCCCGACCAGTTCGCGCGTGTGAGCGCCGGCGAACCGCTCTTCGCGCCCGGCGCAGAGGCTGTGCCGGCCTGGCAGAGCAATGCGGCCGTGGCCGTGCTGGCGCCTCCCCGGTCGCCGGCCATCCACCTGGGCGAAATCGCACAGCCCGTCGTGGACGCGGCGACTGCCGTCCGGGAGCGCGTCCGCGCGCCGTGGACACGCGGCCTCGACCGCGCGCTCGACGTGCTGCCGTTCGCGCTGGCGTTCGCGCTGATCTCGTCGCTGGTGTGGGGGGCGCTGTGGCTGCCCGTCCCGCTGGTGATCATGCTCCTCGGCTTCGATGTCTACTGGGCGTGGCGGTCGGTGAATACGGGCATCCACACCATCCGCGGCTATCGCGCGCTGAAAGAGACGGCGCGCGTCGACTGGCGGCAGCGCTACGACGCCGAGCGCATCACGCGCACGGACCTGCTCGCCTGGGACGACGTCCGGCACCTGGTCATCATCCCGACCTACAAGGAGAGCGTCGAGAAGCTGCGGGCGACCGTCGGCAAGCTGGCGGAGAGCGAGGTGGCGCGGGAGAAGCTGCTGGTCGTCGTGGCGATGGAGGCGGCGGACGCCGAGGCGCCCGAGCGCTTCCGGACGCTGCAGCGGGAATTCGGGCATAGCTTCCTGGCGCTGGTGGGCACGACGCACCCCTGCGACATCCCGGGAGAGGTGCGGGGGAAGTCGTCGAACGAAGCGTGGGCGGCGCGGCAGGCGAAGCGGCTGTTCTGCGACGAGATGGGGTTCGAGCTGGACCAGATGACCGTCACCAGCTGCGACGCCGACACGCTGTTCCACCCCCGGTACTTCAGCGCCCTCACCTTCTACTTCGCGTCGAACCCGCGACGCCACCGGACGTTCTGGCAGGGGCCGATCTTCTACTACAACAACATCTGGGACGTGCCGGCGCCGCTGCGCGTGCAGAACAGCCTGGGCGGGCTGAACCATCTCGCGAAGCTGATGCGCAAGCATGTGGTGCTCTTCCCCCAGTCCACGTACAGCCTGAGCATGGGCATGTGCCACGATGTTGGCTACTGGGACGTGGATGTGGTGCCGGAAGACTGGCACATGTTCCTGAAGTGCTTCTTTGCCACGGAGGGAGAACCGGACGTGCAGCCGATCCTGCTGCCCGTCGGGAACGACGGCGTGCGGGCGCACAGCTACATGCGGACGTTCTCGGAGCACTACCAGCAGGCCCGACGGCACGCGTGGGGCTGCTCGGACATCCCGTACGCGCTCAAGCAGTTCACGCGCCACCCCGAGATCCCGTTTCTTCGGCGGCTGCGCCGGATCTGGAGCCTGACCGAGAACCACGTGCTGTGGTCGTCGCAGTGGTTCCTGATCACCGGCGTGGCGGCGAACATGTCGGCCAGCGGCTGGGGCGGCTTTCTGGGGCTGCACCCGTTCGCGCTCCACAACATCCCCGGATGGTTCGTGCCGGCATCCCGCTTCATCCTGATGCCGTGCATCCTGCCGCTGATCATGATGATCATCCTGGACATGAGGATGCGCCCGCCGCGCCCGAAGGGCTGGGGCCTCTGGCTCTACCCGGTGCAGTTTGCGCAGTGGCTGCTGCTGGCGCCGATCACATTGTTCTTCACGGCGCTGCCCGCCATCGACGCGCAGGTGCGCCTCGCGCTGGGACGGCGGCTGGAGTACAAGGTCACGGAGAAGGCCTGACGGTCTGTCAGTCCATCAGTCTGGGTCGGCGGCCGGCCGCGCTACTTGTTACGGCATGCAGCAGGGGGATGGAGGGGTGCGATCATAGGCGATCGCGAAGAAATCGATGACGCCCGGGGGCATGGTGTTGAAGTACATGGCGAGCGTGAGCGTCTCGCCGGGCTCCAGAAGGGCTGGTAAGGGCGGGCCGGTCGCGCGCCCGATCTCGACGACGTTACCAGCGGGTCCATGCAGGACGCCGCAGACATCGATCTCGCTGTAGACGCGGGCAGAGTCGTTGCGGACCTCGACGCGCGCCCAGCGCTCGCTCGCGTTCGTCTCGATAAGCCGAACGTTGAGGTGAAGGTCGAGCAGAAGGGGGGCGTCAAACGCCTGCGCCGACTTCGGGAATTCCGCGCGCAGGGGCAACACGGGGTCCGGCTCCTGCGGCCCCTTCTGGAAGAAGATCTCGAACCACCCACGCTCTTTCGGTCTGAGCGTGAAGGGGCACGTCCGGGCGGACACCACGTTGCCGTATTGCGGCGCGTACAGCCGCCCTGTCGCATCAAAGACGTTGGCCTCGACGGTGACGTTGGAGACGGCGTCAGGCCCGGCGTTGATCACCTCGCCGACCCAGGGGCCAGCCGGCCCCTTCTGCTCGGTGTTCGTCACGCAGGTCGCCCCGAGTAAGGTCACCACCGGGACAATCCAGAGTACGAACCGAAGCTGTTTTGCCATGTGGGTACAACGCCGTGAGGATGGCGGAAGTTACCAGCGCCGAGCCCGACCTCAGAGCGCGCCGAACTCGCGGGCCAGTGAGATGATGTCCTCCGACGTGAAGAACGCGCGGCGGGCGTTCACCCAGTGGTCGTGCTGCTCGTCGTACTGACCGTTGTACTCATCCTGGATGCGGTCGTAGATCTGCTTCACGACGCGGCTGGTCTCCTTCACGCGGTTCTCGCTGCCGGCGCGCTCCAGCTCGCGGTTCAGGACGGAGATGATCCCCTCGGAGCCGGAGAGCGACCCGATGCGGCTCAACTCCACCTCTCTGCGACCGAACAGCGACGCCGCAAACGGCAGGTAGATCAGCCCCCCGGGCGCCGCGTCCTGCCGTCCGACGCCGGCCTGGTGGATGCCGGCAGTAGTGGTGAACACCTCGCCGATGATGGGCGCGCGGTCGGGGAGGGGCGTGACCTCCGTGTCGACGAGCCGCTTCATCTCCTCCAGCGCCATCAGGTCGAGGCCGGGATCGCCGTAGTGGCGGATGAGCGCCGCCACCATCTGTTCGAGCGAGGTGTTGCCCGTACGCTCGCCCAACCCGGCGAAGGCGACGTTGACCTTCTTGGCGCCGTAGCGCCAGGCGGCGATGGAGTTCGCCGTCGCCAGGCCGAAGTCGTTGTGGCCGTGGAACTCCAGCTCGGCGCCAGTCTCCGCCCGGAGCACGGTGAAGAGCCGGGGGATCCCCCACGGCAGTGATGCGTACGGGTCGGGACTGCCCCAACCGATGGTGTCACAGACGCGGAACTTCGCGACGCCCTTGCTCTCCTCGATCACGCGCTGCATGAACGGGATCACCCAGCCGTAGATGTCAGCGCGCGTCGTGTCTTCGAGGTGCACGCGCGGGATGATGTTGTGCTCGAGCGCCGTGCGGATCGGCTGCAGGTACTTCTCGATCGCCTCTTCCTTCGAGGCGTAGCCCAGCTTGTCGAAGATGTGGTGGTCGGAGGAGGAGGCGAGCATGCCCGTTTCCTTCACCTTCCCCTTCGACACGTCGACCAGCAGCTTGATGTCCTTGGGCGTGGCGCGCGTCCACGTCGTCACGCGCGGCCACTCGTAGCCCCGCTGCAGGAGCTTCTCGATCGTCCAGACGTCGCGGCGCTGGTAGATGAACGCCTCGACGGCGTAGACCGTGCCGGTGCCGTTGTCGAGGCGGTGGAGCAGGTCGTAGTACTTCAGCCGAGCCTCGGTCGGGAAGACGGCGAAGCGGCTGTCCTGCGCGCCGTCGCGGAGGGTGGTGTCGGTGATGAGCTTGGGCAGGCCGTCGTGCGCGGGCGGCGGCTCGACGGGCTCGGGCTCCAGCGTCACCGGCGGGAGCTTGCCCTCGTAGTTGTAGTAGACGCGCTCGGTGTTCACGCGCGAGGCGACGACCATCGGGCCTCCTTCCCGTTCACTGTGGGGGGTACACTCTATAGCTACGATAGTTATAGACTATCGGTCGAGGCTGACGGAAGCGGCCCTCAGACTCGACAGGGCCACTGTTCATCCGCTCGTAACAGACGGCGCCTATGGTACCGTAGCGAGGGGGCGCATGCGCCGTACATCGAGCCTGATCGAGGACGACGGCTCTCACGAGGGCGGCGTCACCTGTTCCACCGCTGCTGATCCTGATCCTGCACCAGGGCCCCGGCCATGCGACGTCTGATCGAACGGCGGCTCATCATCCGCACCGTTGTGAGCCTCGCGCTCCTCGGCTTCCTCGTCTGGCGCGTCGACCTGACGGAGGCCGGGCGGGCGCTCCGCGACGCCAACTACGTCTACGTGGTGCCGGCGCTGGCGCTCTTCGGGCTGGCGAAGTGGCTGGTGGCGGTGCGCTGGCGGATGATGATGCGCGAGTTCGCGACGCTGCCCCTGTCACCGCTGTTCGGCGTGCTGCTGGTTTCGAACCTGGCGAACAACGTCGTGCCGGTGCGTCTGGGCGACGTCATCCGCGTGCAGGTGCCGGCCCAGCGCTACGGGATGAGCCGGGCGCGGCTGGCCTCGACGGTGTTCGCCACGGAGTCGCTGCTCGACGGGGTGGCGTTCGCCGTGCTTGGGCTGATCGGCCTGGCGCTCATCGACATCCCCAACTTCCCCACGGGGGTGTTCTGGGGGTTTCTGGGCGCGGTGTCGGGCGGCCTGATCGCCGTGCTGCCGCTGGCGCACCTGCGGCTGTCCGAGGGGTGGTCGCGGCGCGGGCTGATGCTGCGGCTGCCCGAGCGGCTGCGGGACGCGCTGGAGACGGCACTCCCGCACTTCATCGATGGGCTGGCGGTGTTCCGGAACTTCCGCCTGGGCATGGAGGCGATCGGGCTCTCGTTCGCCATCTGGCTGCTCGAGGTGGGGATGTTCGCGCTGTTCGGCCAGGCGTTCGGGTTCCACCTGGGGCTGCCGGCGTGGATGCTCATCATGGTGGTGGCCAACGTCATCAGCTCGGTGCCGATCGCGCCGTCGAACATCGGGGCGTACGAGGTGGCGGTGGCGGAGGTGCTGCAGGCGCTCGGCGTGGCCGAGGGGCTGGCGGGCGGCTTCGCCATCGCCACGCACATGTTCAATATCCTCTGGATTACGGCAGCCGGTTTCATCGCCATGTGGGCGATGGGCCTCTCGTTCGAGGACGTGTTCTCGCTGGGGCGGCGGCAGCCGGAGATCGTGCGGGTGGACGGCGTGGAGGTGGCGCCCGGCAGCGGCTGACGCCGGCGGCTACAAGAGCTTCTCGTACCAGCCGACGTCCCAGTAGCGGCCGGACTTCCGGCCGACGTCGTGCATGACGCCGGCGCAGCGGAATCCGAAGCGCTCGTGCAGCGCCACGGACGCGTCGTTCGGGAGGGTGATGCCGGCGACGGCGAGGCGAAGGTCCTCGCCGCTGAGGGCGTCGAAGAGAGCGGCGTACAGCGCGCTGCCCATGCCGCGCCCGGTCGCCTCCGGCCCGCAGTAGATCGTGACCTCCACCGTGGTGTCGTAGGCCTTCTTCGTGCGGAACTGATGCGTCCCTGCGTAGCCCGCGATCGTCCCCCCGTCGACGGCGACGAGGAGGCGATGCCGCCGCTCAGCTTCGAACTGCTCGAACCACGGCCGGCGTTCCTCGACGGCGTAAGGCTCGAGGTCGAACGTGATGGGCGTGTGGACGACGTAGTGGTTGTAGATCTCGGTGAGGCGCGGGAGGTCGTCGACGGTCGCCGGTCGGATGGAGACCGCCGCGGCGACAGGCGACGCCGGCCGGGCGTCGCGCCGCAGATCGGCGATCTGGCCGGCATGGTCGCGGTCGTGCGCGGCGATGTTCTGGAGCACGCTGAGGGCGCTGTACTCGTCGTGGCCGAAGCTCCCGATGTGGTAGAGCGTGTCGGCGTCGATGCCGTCGATCATCGCCAGGACGGCCGAGCGCGCCGATTCGAGGCGCTGCGCCGCATCGACGGCGTCCGAGGGCTCGCCGCCCGGGAGGCCGGGGGCGGTCCGGCCGCAGAGGTGCGCGAGCAGTTTCACATACACCCCCTCGCCCTCGATCACGTGCTGGAGGACGCGCCTCGCGGTCCAGCCGCCGGGGCGCGATCGCGCCAGAGCGCCGGCGCTCAGCGGGCGGACGGCGGCGAGCAGCCGCTCGCGCTCGTCGCGCATGTCTGCCAGTGCGGCTTCGAGGTCGGTCTCGAACGGCATCGCGGGCCTCCGGGGATGAGCAGTGCAGGCGGTCGATGTTACCGCGCCGTTACGTCGCGGGCTGCCACGGCCAGCGGTCGTCGCCCTGGCGCAGGGCGCGGAGGTGGTTGATCTCGCCGGCGTGGTAGATGTCGTGGGCGGTGACCGCCGCGATGATCCGCCTCGTCTCGAACATCTCGCCGAAGTGCGTCCGGCGGACGATGGAGAGATCATCGTCGGCCAGCGCCGCGATCCCGTCGCGGAGGGCCCGGTGACCGTCGCGCAACCAGGCGATGACCACGCCGGGCTCAGACGGGTCCTTCGTGGCGGGCGCCGCGCGCAGCACGCCCTCATAGGTCGGGGTCGCGGGCCCGGACAGATGGTCGGCGTAAAGGCGCTTCGCGACGCCCGAGTGGTAGGCGATCGCGCGGATGGAGCGGCCGCCCGGCGCCGGCTTCCACGCCCAGTCGTCGGGCGTCACGCTCGCCAGGTTCGCGGGCAGTGAGTGCTCCTCGTCGCCGTCGAAGGCGCGGTCGAGGAGGTACAGCAACTCGGCGACGGCTGGACCAGCCATGGAGAAACACTACCCCACCACGAGCGGCGAGTCACCAGCGGCCATGGCGCGGTCAGAGCAGCCCGTGCTCCTTCAGGACCCGCTGGGTCGTGGCGCCGATCTCCGCGGGCGAGTCACTGATGGTCACGCCGGCATCGGCGAGCGCGGCCTTCTTGGCGGCGGCGGTGCCGGTATCGCCGGAGATGATGGCGCCGGCGTGCCCCATGCGCCGTCCCGGCGGCGCCGTGGAGCCGGCGATGAAGGCGACGACCGGCTTGCGGACGTGGCGCTTGATGTAGGCGGCGGCTTCCTGCTCAGCGCTGCCGCCGATCTCGCCGATGAGCACGATCGCCGCGGTGTCGGAGTCGTTGTTCAGCAACTCCAGCGCCTCGCGCTGCACGGTGCCGATGATGGGGTCGCCGCCGACGCCGATACACGTCGACTGCCCGATGCCGAGCCGGGTGAGCTGATCGACCGCCTCGTACACCAGCGTGCCACTGCGCGAGACGACGCCGACACTGCCGGGCGAGAAGACGTTCCCGGGCATGATCCCAACGCGGCACTCGCCGGGCGTGATCACGCCGGGGCAGTTGGGGCCGATGAGCCGCGAAGGCCCGCCGGCGATCGCGCGCTTCACCTTCACCATGTCGAGCGTGGGGATGCCCTCGGTGATGCAGACGACGAGCGGCATGCCGGCATCAGTCGCTTCGAGGATGGCGTCGGCGGCGCCGGCCGGCGGGACGAAGATCAGCGAGCATTCGGCCCCGGTCTCCCGGACCGCCTGGGAGACGGTGTCGAAGACCGGGACGCCCTCGGCGGTCTCGCCGCCGCGTCCGGGGGTGACGCCGGCCACCACCTTCGTGCCGTATTCGATGCAGCGCTTCGTCTGGAAGCTGCCCTCGCGGCCCGTGATGCCCTGCACCAGCACGCGCGTGTCCTTGTTGACCAGTACGCTCATCGTCTCTCCTGCGTCAGGCTGCGCTGCGGGCGGCTTCGACGGCCTTCGCGGCGGCGTCGCCGAGCCCTTCGGCGCGGATGACGGGGAGGCCGCTCTCCCGCAGCAGGCGCTCGCCCTCCTCCATGTTCGTGCCGGCGAGCCGCGCGACGATCGGGATCGCCGACGGCATCTGGCGCTGGGCGCCGATGATGCCCTCTGCGATGACGTCGACGCGGGCCATCCCGCCGAAGATGTTGACCAGGATCGCCTTCACGTTCGGGTCGCGGGCGATGATCATGAGCGCGTCGATCACGCGCTGCACGTCGTTCGCGGTGGCGATGTCGAGGAAGTTCGCGGGCTCGCCGCCGGCCAGCTTGATGCTATCCATCGTCGCCATGGCCAGGCCGGCGCCGTTCACCAGGCAGCCGATGTTCCCGTCGAGCTTGATGAAGTTGCTGATGCCCTTCTCCGCCGCCTCGACCTCGCTCGGGTCCTCCTCGTCCTTGTCGCGCAGCGCCTCGACCTCCGGGTGGCGGAAGATCGCGTTGTCGTCGAAGTTCATCTTGGCGTCGAGGGCGAGCACGCGGCCGTCCTTCGTGACGACGAGCGGGTTGATCTCGGCCAGCGACGCGTCCTTCGCGACGAAGGCGGCGTAGAGCGCGGACATGAGCTGAGTGGCGGGCTTCAGCAGGTCGCCTTTCAGCCCGATCGCGAAGCACAGCTCGCGCGCCAGGTGGGGCTGGAACCCCGCGGCCGGGTCGATGGTCACGCGGTGGATGGCCTCGGGAGTGCGGGCGGCGACCTCCTCGATCTCCATGCCGCCGGCGGCGCTGGCCATCATCACCGGGCGGCCGGCGGCGCCGTCGATGAGGACCGCCAGATACAGCTCGCGCTCGACCGGCATCTGCTCCTCGACCAGGACGGACTTCACCTTCTGGCCCAGCGGCCCCGTCTGGTGCGTGATCAGCTGCATCCCGATGATCTGCGCCGCCGCCTGCTCTGCCTCGGCGGCGGAGTTGGCGAGCTTCACGCCGCCGCCCTTCCCCCGGCCCCCGGCGTGGACCTGCGCTTTCACGACGACCTTGCCGCCGAGCGCCTCGGCGTGCGCGCGGGCCTGCGCGGCGGTCGTCGCGACGGCGCCCTTCGGCACCGGCACGCCGAATTCCGCGAGGATCTGCTTCGCCTGGTATTCGTGGACCTTCATCGCCGCGGGGATTGTTGCGTCGCGCGCCGCGAGAGGCAAGCGAGCGCCCGGCTCGCGACGGGCGCTACTTCGCGGGACGGAGCATGGTCCAGTAGCGCGGGCCGTTGGGGATGGTGTCCGCCACCACCACCTCGAAGCCGTTGCGCTGGTAGAAGATCACGTCGTCTTCCTTGTCCGTCTCGAGGTAGCACGGGAGGTGGGCGGCGTCGGCCTTCGCGAGCACCGGCTGCAGCAGCGCGCTGCCGATGCCCTGCCGCTGTCTCAGCGGGTCGACGCCCAGGATCATCAGGTACCAGTGCGGCTGCGGGACGTCGCGCTTGTGCAGGTGCTCGAGATGGTTGGTCGCCCCCATGAACCGGCGGAAGCCGCCGAGGCCCATCTTGAACGGCGCCGCCAGCAGGCCCACCTGCGCCATGCGGAGCGGCGAAGCGATGCTGTTCCCGGGCGGGAGCCAGATGGCAGAACCGGCGATCGCGCCGGGCGTCGTGTGCACCTCGCCGAAGCGGAGGCCGTACTTCGAGCCCGCTGCCATGAACCATGGGAGGGCGCGCCGGCGACGCTCCTCGTCCGGGAGGATGTACTCCATCAGTGGGTTCGTGTGGAACGCCCGCGCGAGCACCTCGCCGGACTCTCGGAGCTGGTCCTTGCGGAGCAGGGTGGGCTCGATCGCAGCGATGGCCATGGTGGCACCTCCTGTGCGGCGGCGAGATGGACAGATCATAGGCCAACCGCCAGCAGTCAATCAGGCCGTGGGGGATGGCCGCGCGGAGCCTCCTCGGTCCAATCCTGGGTGAATCTAGGGTATTGTGGATTTTGTCACAAACTGGCAACGTGGAACCCTTGCGGGGAGGGTGTCTCGGGAGTTATATATAAAAGTCGATATATAGCCGGGTAGATAACAGATTCGACAAGGAGGGACGGCGATGCTGGACATTGCGATGGCACCCCTACTGTGCGAAGCCGTACAGATCGAGCGGGAGCGGCAGGCCCACGATCGCCGGTGGCTCCGGAGGCTTCGTGACCTGAAGCGCGCCGACGAGGAGGCCCGTGTCCGTCAGCGGACGGTCGTCATTGGGCGCCCGTCGCACCTGGCCGGCCTCCACAGGCTGTAGGCTGAGGCGATCCACCGCCGATGACGGTGCTATTCCGACGCAGGGTTGACGCATGTCGCTAAAGCACGCGCTGCTGGGTTTGCTCACCTACCGGCCCATGACCGGCTACGAGCTGAAGCAGTTCTTCGACTCCACCGTGCAGCACATCTGGAACGCTGAGCTGAGCCAGATCTACCCCACCCTCAAGGCGCTTGAAGAGCATGCCTGGGTAGAAAGGCACGTGCAGGTACAGGAGCACCGGCCGAACCGCAAAGTCTACGAGATAACCGACGGTGGCCGCGAGGAGTTCGCGCGCTGGGTGCGGACGCCCGGCCTGCCGGCGGATATGCGCGACCCCTTCCTGATCAAGATCTTCTTCGGGACGGAGGTGCCGCTCGAGGATGTGCTGGTGCTGCTGCGCCGGCAGATGGAGGAGCAGCAGAAGGTGCTGGCCTTCTCGGAGACCATCCTGCGCCCCAAGATCCAGCAGGCGGTGGCCCAGCACGAGGCAGAGACCAAGCACGGCGTCTTCTGGACGCTGACGCTGGAGATGGCGATCGCCTACCGGAAGGCGTACATCGACTGGTGCGAACAGTCGATGCGGATGCTGGAGGAGGCGGAGGCCGTGCTCGAGAGCACTCCGCCGTCCGAACGAGCGGAATCCCCGCCAGCCCGCGCGGGCTGACGTAACTCCTGTCCCCCGTCCCCATACGTCCGATCCGCTATGATCCCCCCACCAGGACGCCGGGCGCCCCGGCTGCGCGGCTGGACGCCGCAGTGAGCGCATGCCAGCTATCCCTCATCCCGGCCTCGCCGCGCCGCTGCTGGCCGAGGCATCACTCCCCCTCCCCACGCCGCTGGCGGTGGCTCTCTTCTTCGCGGGGCTGGCCGGATATGCGCTGGTGAACGCCGTCGAGATCGCGATCGTCGCGGCGAACCGGATGCGCATCCGCGCCGCCGCCGAGGGGGGGAGCCGGCGGGCGGCGGCCGTCGACCGCCTGAAAGGCGAGCAGGAGGTGTTCTTCGGCGCGGTCGTCGTGCTACAGAACGTCTTCGTCTTCCTGGTATCGGCGGCGGGGACGGTAATCGCCGTCGACCTCTTCGGCGGCTGGGGGTTCCTCTTCAGCCTGATAGCCGTACCGTTGGTGACGACGGAGTTCGGCGAGTACACACCGAAGGTGTTGGCGTCGCGGGCGGCGGAGCGCATCGCGCTCCTGTCGGCGTTGCCCGTGCAGGCGCTTGTGCTGGTGATGCGCCCGCTGATCCGGGCGCTGGCCGTGGTGCCGAACCTGTTCTCCAGCGCCGGTTCCGCGCAGACGGTGACGGAAGCGGAGCTGCGAATGCTCATCGGCATCGGCGCCGAGGAGGGAGCGGTGGGGGAGGAGGAAGCGGAGCTGCTGGACCGGGTGTTCCACTTCCACGACCGGCGGGTGAACGAGATCATGATCCCCCGCACCGAGGTGGTCTGGCTGGAGCGCGACGAGACCGTGCGCGACTTCTACCGGACGTTCGACCAGACCCCCCACTCGCGCTTCCCGGTCTACGCCGACACCGTCGACAACGTCGTGGGTATCGTCAGCATCAAGAACGTCCTGCGAGCGCTGGCGGAGGGGCAGGTGGGGGAGGACTCGTCGATCGCGCCGCTGATCCGGCCGGCGACGTTCGTCCCCGAGACGAAGCTGATCAGCCAGTTGTTCCTGCAGCTTCAGGAGGAGCGGCAGCAGATGGCCGTGGTCGTCGACGAGTACGGAGGGGTGGCGGGAGTGGTCTCTCTCGAGATGCTTCTCGAAGAGATGGTGGGCAGCGTCGGCGACGAGATGGCGCCGCCGGAGCCGGAGTTCGCCGCCATCGACGAGCACACGACGCGCGTCGACGGCGGGATGAGCATCCACGACGTCCGCGAGGAGCTGGAGTTGAACCTGCCAGAAGGAGATTACGAGACGGTCGCGGGATTCGTGCTCGACCGCCTGGGGCACATCCCCCGCGAGGGGGAGACGGTCGCGCTCGACGGCTACCGGCTCACCGTGTCGGACGTGCAGGGCGTGAAGATAGAATCCGTGGACATCACGAAGCTGTAGCGGCTTGCGGCAGGGCATCCTCCAGCGATGAAAGTGCAACGGCTGCGGGTGACGTTCACCCGGGGCGAAGACCTCAAGTTCATCACGCACCTCGACCTCATGCGCTTCTGGGAGCGGGCGCTACGGCGGGCCGGCGTCCCCGTGGCGTATTCGGAGGGGTTCACGCCGCACGCCCAGATCTCGCTGGCGGCGCCCCTCCCCGTCGGCACGACGGGCGACGCGGAGCTCATGGACGTCTATCTCGACCAGAGGCTGACGCCTCGGACGTTCGTGGAACGGCTGAAGCCCCAGTTGCACCCGGCGATCAGCGTCCCCGCCGTCCGCGAGGTGGGGCTGGCGCTCCCCGCCCTCCAGGCCGACGTGCGCTTCGCGGAATACGACGTGGACGTGCCGGCCGACGGCGCGGAGGGCGCGGCAGAGGCGGTGGCGCGCTTCCTCGCCGCCGAAAGCGTCCCGTGGGAGCACCGCCGCGACGACGAGGTCCGGACCTACGACATCCGTTCGCTCGTGCAGGACATCCAGCTGCGCCCCGAGGACTCGGAAGGCGAGCTGCGGCTGTGGATGCGGCTTCGCTCGGACAGCAACGGGTCGGGGCGGCCGGAGCAGGTGGCGGCGGCCCTGGGCCTGCCCCAGCCCCTGCGCATCCACCGCACGCGTCTCATCCTCGCCGAGCGCTCGCCGGCCATCGAGGCGTGGCGCAAGCGCGGCCGGTTCGCCGGCGTATGAAGCTGATCCTCGTCCGGCACGGTGAGACGGAGCACAACCGCGGGCAGCTCACGCTCGGCCGCGCCGACGTGCCGCTGAACGACCGGGGCCGCGCGCAGGCGGCGGCGCTGGCCGGATCGTTCGCGCGGGCGCCTGCGGCGGTGTATGCGAGCCCGCTCGCCCGCTGCGTCGAGACGGCGCGAGCCGTCGCGGGCGCCTTTGGCCTCGACGTCATCACCGACGACGGGCTGATCGAGATGGACGTGGGGGAGATGGAGCACCTGACCTCCGGGGAACTGCGGGAGCGCTACCCGGAGTTCCTCCGGGCGTGGCTGTCGCCGCAGGTGGCGGAGGCCCGGATGCCCGGCGGCGAGACGCTGGCCGAGGTGCAGGTCCGGGCCTGGGCGGCCGCCGAACGGATGCGCGAGCGCCACCCGGAGGGGGAGGTGGTGGCGGTCGCGCACAATTTCGTCATCCTGGCCCTCCTGTGCCGGGCGCTGAATCTGCCCCTGGCGGAGTTCCGCCGGCTCCGGACGGCCCTCGCCGCGAAGTCGGTCCTGGACGTGCGGGAGGTCGGGGCGACCCTGCTCCAACTCAACGAGAACGCGTATCTCGCGGCGGCGGGACTTGCCGATGATCTCACCGGAAGGGAGGCTCGACCATGAACGACGTGCAACCCGCCCCCGCCAGCGAGCGCCTGGACATGTCCAAGACCCGCGTGCGGGTGTTCACCCCATCCGGGCTGCTGGAGGGCGACCACCACCATCCGCCGGGCGTACGACTGAGCAACTCGCTTCGCAATACCGCTTCGAGCGAGCGCTACATGCTCCTCACGGACGTGACCATCCGGTCGGCGAACGGCATCGACCTGGACGAAGCGGCGTCGAAGGCGCCGTTCGTGCTGATCAACACCACGCACGCCAGCGTCATCGTCCCGCTGGAAGAGGCCACGTAACCTTCTCGGGCGCGCGAGGGGCGCGGCTTGGCGCGCCCTGTACGTCACTGACCGGCGACCGACTGACAGCCTGACGGACTGCGTATAGTGCGCGCGTGGCATCGACCCGCGACGCGACGCTGCTCCTCAGCACCCGGGCGCTCCGCTCGTTCGGCGACGGCTTCGTGAGCGTGCTGCTGGCCCGCTTCCTGACGGAGCTGGGCTTCTCCGGCGTGCGCGTGGGCGCCGTCGCGACGGCCACGCTGCTCGGCACGGCGATGGCCACGCTGCTTGTCGGTGCGATCGCCGACCGATTCGGCCGGCGGCGGATGCTGTTCGCCGGGACGCTGCTGGCGGCCGGGACGGGGCTGGCCCTGGCATCGTCGAGCGCCTTCCTGCCCATCCTGCTGATCGCCTTCGCCGGGACGATCAACCCGACGGCGGGGGACGTGAGCGTTTTCCTCCCGGTCGAGCAGGCGATCTTGCCGCAGACGGTCGACGCCGGGCAACGGACGCGGCTGTTCGCGCGCTACAACCTGGCCGGGGCGCTGGCCGCGGCGGCGGGAGCGCTGTTTGCCGGCGTGCCGTCGCTCCTCCACCGCTGGGTGGGATGGGACGTCCTCGACGTGCTGCGGGCCATGTTCGTCCTCTACGCGGCGCTGGCGCTGGTGAATCTGAGCGCCTACCGGGCGCTCTCCCCCGCGGTCGAATCGGCCGTCCCGGCGCGCGGCGCCCCCCTGCATCGCTCCCGGGGCATCGTACTGCGGCTCTCGGGGCTGTTCGCGCTCGACGCGTTCGCGGGCGGCTTCGTCGTGCAGTCGATGGTCGCGTTGTGGCTGTTCGAGCGCTACGGCCTCTCGCTGGGGCAGGCGGCGCTGATCCTGTCGGCCGCTGGCGTGTGCACAGCGGCGTCGTTCCTGGTCGCGGCGCGGGTGGCGGAGCGCTTCGGGCTGATCAACACCATGGTGTTCACCCACCTCCCCTCGAACGTGCTGCTGATGCTGGTGCCGCTGATGCCGAACGTCTGGCTCGCGGTTGTAGTGCTGCTGGCGCGGCAGTCGCTCTCGCAGATGGACGTGCCGACGCGGCAGTCCTACACCATGGCTGTCGTCGAGCCGGACGAGCGGGCGGCGGCAGCGAGCGTGACCGGGGTCGCGCGCAGCCTGTCGTCGTCCGGGAGCCCGGTGCTCGCCGGCCTGCTGCTCGGCGCGACGAGCTTCGGCTGGCCGCTCATCATCGGCGGCGCGCTGAAGAGCGTGTACGACCTGCTTCTTCTCGCGCAGTTCCGCGGCGTGCGACCGGCTGAGGAGGTCGTGCGCGTCGAGCGCTGAGCGTCCCTGAAGCCGGGCCGATGCTATAGTTCCGGCGCCGTGCTGGGGGGCGGCCAGGCATGGATCCGCGCGAGTTTCGTTCGGTCATCGGGCACTTCGCCACCGGCGTCACCGTCATCACGACGGCGGCCGGGGAGGAGCTGCAGGGGATGACGGCGAACGCCATTACGTCGCTCTCCCTCGACCCGATGATGATGCTGGTGTGCGTGGACAAGGACTCGCACACGCACCGGGTGCTGTCGGCGGGGGGCGTCTTCGCGGTGAACATCCTGTCCGAGCACCAGGAGGAGGTCTCGCGGCTGTTCGCGAAGCGGGGGGGGCCGGAGGTGGGGTCCCTGCGCGGCCAGCGCTTCACGCTCGGCACGTCCGGCGCGCCGCTTCTGGAGGACTGCCTCGCGTATCTGGACTGCCGCGTGAGGGGCGTCCTTGACGGCGGCGACCACTCGATCTTCCTCGGGGAGGTGGTGGAGGCACGGGTGCTCAGCGACGCCAGGCCGCTCCTGTTCTACCGGGGCCACTATCACAGCCTCACGGACGCCGCCGGTTAGCCCACAGACGCCCGCCTTTACATCTGAGCCCCCTTTGCCCGGCGCTCGTATTGCCGGTCTGGCGGGTCGGTGTTACCATCGCGAAAACGTCCGGGATATCTGTGTGAGCATGAGAAACGCAGCTACGAGGTACCAGCGATGGCCATCGTAGCGACCCATCCGTCGTTCTATGCGCCGGCGGAGAGCCGCGCGCTCGGGCGATCGCTCGCGAGCGCGCTGGCGGCGGCGGCGCGGCACCTGCCGCTGGCCCTCGTCGTGGGGCTGGTCGTGGGCATCCACATCCCCACGCTCAACTACTATTTCTTCGGCGACGACTTCCTGGTCCTGGGGGACATCCAGTCCCGGAGCTTCGGCCGCTACGTCTCGGACACGGTGCTCCTGCGCGACCTGACGCCGAACTGGCGGCCCCTGACCATGCTCATCTACTGGGGCGAGTTCAAGCTCTTCGGCTTCGACGCGATGGCCTGGCGCATCGTGAACCTCTCGGTGCACGTAGCGACGACGGTGATGCTGTACGCGCTGGTGCTCTCGATGACGCGCCGGGTGTTCGTGGCATCGGCGGCGGCGCTGATCTTCGCCGTGTCGGCGTCGGCGGTGCACACCGTGACCTACATCACGGCGTTCCCGCACCTGCTCAGCGAGCTGCTGTTGATCTCTTCGATCTTCGCGCTGCACCGCTACGTCGAGAGCGGGGAGCGGCGGGCCGGATGGTACTGGCTGTCGCTGCTGCTGTACGTCGCGGGGTTCCTCGCGAACGAGGGCGGCGTGGTGATCGTCGCCGCCCTGTTCGTGTACTTCGCCGGGGCATCGCTGTGGAAGCGGCGCGACGTGCTGGACTTCGCGCTGAAGATGACGCCGTTCGCCCTCGCGGCGGCATTCCTCGTCGGCGGGCTCGGCGGCTGCGGCTGCCAGGGCGTCGACGACGACTACTACTCGGTCGGGTGGCACATCCCGCAGGAGACGTGGGTGTACCTGTCGCGGCTGGCCTTCCCCGTCGGCGCGATCGCGCTGCGCCCTTCGGCGATGGAGTGGGCGTGGGGGTCGGTGGTGGCCGGCTTCGCGCTGTTCTTCCTCGTGCGCGGGCCGAACATCGCGCGCTTCGCCGCGGTGGGGATGGTGCTGGCGCTCATGCCGTACGCCCCCGGGAAGATCTGGACGGCCACGCGCTACACCTACATGGCGCTGCCGTTCTTCGCGATCCTCGTGGCGGTGGCGGCGGGGTTCGTACATCACCATCTGGTGCGCCTCAACCGGCCGCTCGCCCACGTGCTGGCGGCGGCGGCGCTCTTCGCCGTCGGCGGGCTCTACGCCTGGCAGACGACGCACCAGACGCAGCCGTTCCTCGAGGAGACGGCGCGCTGGCGGCTGCTGACGGACGAGTTGCGGGCGAACTACGCCTCGCTCCCCGAGGGCAGCACCCTTTATGTCCTGGACGACGAGGGGATGTGGTCGAACGCCTACTGGCAGCCCACCTGGCTGAAGTCCGTCGGGCGGGCCCTGTACGGCGACGGCGTGACCGTGCAGGCCATTCCCACCTGGGAGTACGAGCGGCGGCAGGACAGCCTTGACGGCCCGGTGTATCTTGTCCGATTGAAGGACGGGCGGCTGGAGCCCGTCACACGGGAGACGGCAACGGCGATCAGTCAGCAGGAATAGACCGGCGCTTGACCATCGCATCCATCCGGAGGCACCTGCCCGCGCTGGGCCTCATCCTCCTCTTGGCCTGCAGCGTCCGCATCGTCTGGATCAGCTTCGTCCGCCCCGACCCCACGGACGGCCGCTTCGACGACACCGTCTGGTACCGGGGGGCGGCGCACTTCCTCTCGCTCGGCGAGGGCTACGTCAATCCGTTCACCGGCACGCCGACCGCGGGGTGGCCGCCCGGCTATCCGGCGTTCCTGGGCGGCGTGTTCAAGCTCTTCGGCGAGGGCACGTGGCAGACCTCCGGTGCGAACGTCGCGCTCGCTGCCGCCACCATCGCCGTGGTGTACGCGATCGGCGCGCTGCTGTTCGAGCGCCGGACTGCCATCATCGCGGCGGCGGCCCTGGCGGTGTGGCCGGGGCAGGTGTACTTCTCGTCGCTCACGCTGTCGGAGCCGCTGTTCACGTTCCTGTTCGCATTGTGCGTCCTGTTGCTCCTGCTCGTGCCGGGCGTGGGGGCCTGGCGCGGTGCTGTCGTGCTGGCGTTCGGGCTGGCCGTCGCCGCGGCGACGCTGACGCGGGGACAGGCGGTGGTGCTGCTGCCGCTGGCGGCAGTCGCGTGGCGGATGTCCGGCGCGTCATGGCGCGAGGCGCTCGGATGGGGCTTCGTTACGTCCGTCGTGCTGGCGCTCGCCCTGACGCCATGGGTCATACGCAACGAGCGGCTGCTGGGGTCGCCCGTCATCATCTCGACGAACGTCGGCGCGAACCTGTGGTTCGGACACCATGAGGGCGCGACGGGGCGCATGGACCCCTTCGATCCGCCGAGGGCGGACCGGGCGCTCGCGCAGCCCGCGTATGAGGTGGAATCCGACAAGAAGGCCATGCGCAAGGGACTGGCCTACATCGTCACGCACCCGATCGATGAGATACGCCTCTCCGGAGCCAAGGTCCGCGCGCTGTACGAGGCTGACTCGACGGCGCTCGACTGGAACTCCCGGTACTCGGACGAGTTCTACGGGCCTCCATCGGTCGCGGCGTGGCTGCGCGGCCTCGCGAACGGCTACTGGTTTGCGGCGCTGGTGCTCGCAGGCGCCGGCCTGGCGGCGAGCCGCACGCACCTGCGGGGCGCCATCGGCGTGCTCCCGCTGACCGTGCTGGCCTGGACGGCGATGCACATCCTCTTCTTCGGCGACAGCCGCTTCCACTACCCGATCGTCTTCACGTTCGCCCTGCTGGGCGCGCGGGGGCTGGTGGTGCTGGTGGAGGCGGTGCGGCGGCCGGAGGCCAGCCTCGACAGGAGGTACGCGGCCGCTTGAGCGTTGAAGCGCCGGCGGCCGGGAAGATCGAGCGGACGTCGATCGCGTCGTACCCGCGGGCGGTGGCCCGGCGTATGGCGCTTGCCCGCGTGGACGTGCTGCTGGCGCTGGCGCTCTTCGCCATGGCGATGATGCCCCGGGCGGCGTGGGCGGCGTACACAGACCGTCCGCCCCAGGGGCTGAACGACCCGTCGCTGTACGGCCTCCTCAGCGACATCATGGCCAACGGCGACGGCTACACGCGCCCCACCGGCGAGACCTTTGCCTACTACCCGGTGGGCTTCCCCGCGACGGTCGCAGGGCTGAAGAAGGCCGGCGACCTGCTCTGGTGGGGCCGCAGCATCCTCTCCATCAAGCTCATGAACGCGACCTTCGGGTCGCTGACCGTCGTTCTGGCGTACGCGCTGGCGGCGCGGATCTTCGACCGGCGGGCGGGGTTCGCGGCGGGGGCGCTGCTCGCCATCTTCCCTTCGCAGGTGTACTACGCGGGGACGGTGCTCTCGGAGCCGCTGTTCACGTTCCTCTTCATGGCGGCGCTGACGGTGCTGCTGTGGCACCGATGGGATGCCGGCGGCATGTCGTGGCCTCGGCTGCTCGCCGCGGGTGTGATCCTGAGCGCCGCGACGATGACGCGCGGCATCACGCTCGTCTTCCCGCTTCTCTTGCTGGTCTTCTGGCTGTTCACGCTGCGCTCGAAGAAGCGGGCGTTTCAGCACGCGGCGATCCTCTTCGCCGGGATCGCGGTGCTGGTCGTCCCATGGTCCGTCCGCAACACGCTCGCCTTCGACACGCTCGTCGGGCCTTCGACGAACCTCGGCGACGACCTGTGCATCGGCAACTTCGAGGGGGCCACTGGCGCCTTCCTCCTGCAGGGGAAGTGCTTCGAGGGCTACGAGGGGCTCCCCCCGCAGGAGGTGGAGATCCAGCGCAACCGAGACGGTGTCCGCATCGCCATCGAAGACGTGGCATGGCACCCGTTCCGGATGCCGGAGCTGGTCGCGAAGAAGGCCTGGTGGCTGCTGTACAAGGACGACGACGGCCTGTTCGCCGTCGAGTCCTACGGGAACGACTGGTTCATCCCGAACTACCGGCGCGAGGTGTTGGCGTTCGCCGCGAACGCCATCTACTACGCGACCGGCGCGGTCGTGCTGGCGGGCGCGGCGGCGTTCGCGCTCTCGCGCGACATCCGGCGCGCCGTGCTGCTGGCCTCGATGCTGTACGTGCTGGCGGTGCCGCTGGTGTTCTTCGGCGATCCGCGCTTCCACTTCCCGGCGATCCCCCTGGCGACCATCATCTCCGGGGCGACGATGGTGATGGTGTGGGACCGCTACCGCTACCGGCGGCTGCCGGGCATCGAGGCGCTGCGATGAACGCGCGCGGGCTGCTCGATCGGCCGGAGATGCGCTGGGCGCTTGCGATCTTCGCCCTGGCGCTGGCGTTGCGTCTGATCACCATCGCCGTCGTGCACCCCGACCCTCGAGACGGCCGGTACGACGACAGTGTGTGGTACGACACCTCGGCCCGGCACCTCGCGGACGGAGACGGCTACGTCTTTGACCCGGCGGTGTGGGTGACGGCCGGCGGCTCCCGTGTTTACCCGGACGAGGACGAGCTGACGCCGACGGCCCTCTGGCCCCCCGGTTACCCGGTCGCGCTCGGTGCCATCTACTTCCTGACCGGCGACGGAGTCTGGGCGGGGCGGCTGTTCAACGCGTTCTGCGGCGCCGCCACGGCGGCGCTCGTCTTCGCCATCGCGCGGCGGCTCTTCGGCCACGGGCCGGGGGTGGCGGCGGGGCTGCTGATGGCGGTGCTGCCCGGGCACGTGCTCTTCACGCCGCTGATCCTCGGCGAGACGTTCTTCCTGTTCCTGATGACGGCGACGCTGGCGTGGGTCCTGTTCTACGTGCTGGGTCGGCGCGAGGTGTCGCGCCACGCCGCGCTCGTATCGGGCGTCCTTTGCGGCGCGACGGCGATGGTGCGCGGCGAATTCCTGCTCTTCCCCCTGGTGCTGCTCCCGCTGCTGGCGCTGCACCTCGGCGTGCGAGCGTCGCTGCGCCCGGCGGCGATGCTGCTCGTGGGCATGCTGCTGTTGTTCGTCCCGTGGACGGTCCGCAACTGGGTGCAGCTCGGCGAGCCGATCGCCGGGACCACAGGGGCCGGGAGGGTGGCGCTGCAAGGCCACGGCCCCGACTCCGACGGCGGCCCCAGCCTGATCATCGTCGGCCAGCTGGAGGCGGAGTTCGCCGGCCTGCCACGCGACGAGATCGAGGTGCGCAGCAACAGCGAGGGCACCCGCCGCGCGCGCGAGTGGGCGCTGGACCATCCCGTCGATGAGCTGCGGCTCATCCCGCGCCGCATGTACGCCCTGTTTCGTTCGGACGAGTCGGCCGTCACGTGGACGCAGTCGAACAAGCCGTGGTTCAGCGAGACCAATGCGGACCGCCTGATCCGTACCAGCAGCCTGTTCTTCTACGGCATGATCGCGCTGGCGCTGATCGGCTGGCCGCTGTGGTGGCGGACGGGCGACCCGGCGCGGCTGCTCGTCTTCGCCCCCGTGCCGTTCATCATAGTCATGTTCGGCGTGCTGTTCATCGGCGACCCGCGCTACCACTTCGGCATGTACGCCCCGCTGGCCGTGCTGGCGTCGCCGGCACTGGCGGCTATCTGGAGCATGACGGCCGAACAGTGGCGCGAGGTCTCGGGCGGGCGCTCGTTGGGAGCGGTGCTGCGGACGTTCGGCACGCCGGAGCCGTGAACCCCCTCGCGAGTCACTGGTTTCGCATCGGGCTGGCGCTGCTTGTCCTCTCCCCGCTGGTGGCGTTCCTGGTGGCGGCGATCAACGACGTGCCCTTCGGCCCGGCGATCGTGGTCACGCTGTACCTGTGGCTGGTTGTGTGCGTCATACTGGCGCTGATCGCCGCGGTGGGCATGGTGGTGCGGCTGGTCGGCAGGGGGGTGCGTGCGCTTCGCAGGTAAGCGGGTCGTCGTCACGGGCGCCGGCGGCTTCATCGGAAGCCACCTGGTGGAGCGTCTGCTGGCCGACGGCGCGCACGTCCGGGCGATGCTGCGCTACACCTCACGGGGGCAGCGCGGTTACCTCGACCTGCTGCCGGAGGGCGTCATCGACAGCGTCGAGATGACGCACGGGGACGTGCGCGACTTCGACGCCGTGCACGCGATCCTCCGCGACGCCGACGCCGTCTTCCACCTGGCGGCGCTGATCGGCATCCCCTACTCCTACGAGCACCCCCAGGAGGTCATCGACACGAACATCCTGGGGACGTCGAACGTGCTGCTGGCGGCGAAGGAGCTGGGCAGCATCGAGCGCATCGTCCTCACGTCGACCAGCGAGGTGTACGGCTCGGCGCTGCGCGTCCCGATGGACGAAGATCACCCGCTTCAGGCGCAGTCGCCATACTCCGCGACGAAGATCGCCGCCGACGCACTGGGCCTGAGCTTCTGCCGCTCGTTCGGGCTGTCGGTGACGATCGTACGGCCGTTCAATGCCTACGGGCCGCGGCAGTCCGCGCGCGCGGTCATCCCGACGATCATCGCGCAGGCACTGACCGGCCGGACGCTGCGGCTGGGCACGCTGGACACGACGCGCGATTTCACGTTCGTGGAGGACACGGCGCGCGGGTTCGCCGCCATCGGCGCCGCGGACGCCGCCGTCGGCGAAGTCGTGAACGCCGGCTCGGGCGGCGAGGTGAGCATCCGCGACGTAGTGCGCATGGTGGGAGAGATCGTGGGGACGGAGCTGACCGTCGAGGGCGACGAGCAGCGGATGCGGCCGGCGAAGAGCGAGGTTTCGCGGCTGCTCTCCGACAGCTCGAAGGCGGAACGGCTCGCGGGCTGGCGCGCGGAAGTGGGGCTCGACCAGGGGCTGCGGCGCACGACGGACTGGATCCGCGAGCACCTGGAGCTGTACCGGCCGCGCGAGTACGCCGTATGAAGATGGTGATCCTCGCAGGAAGCCGGGGGGTGCGGTTGCGGCCGCTGACCTACGCCATCCCCAAACCGCTGCTCCCCGCGGGCGAGAAGCCGATCCTCGAGGAGATCATCTCGCGGCTGAAGGCGCAGGGGTTCGACGATCTGATCATCGCTGTCGGCTACCGGGCGGAGCTGATCGAGACGTACTTCCGCGACGGCGCGCACCTGGGCGTCCGCATCGCCTACGTGCGGGAGTCGCAGCCGCTGGGCACGGCCGGCCCGCTCGGCCTGGTCCGCGACGCCTTCGAACTGCCGCCGGGGGAGCCGCTTCTGGCCATGAACGGCGACATCCTCACCGACCTGGACCTGCGGGCGCTCGCCGAGTTCCACCGCAGCGGCGGATTCGAGGTGACGGTGGCGACGCGCGAGTATCAGCTACAACACCCCTACGGCGTGATTCACGTGGACGGCGATCGTATCGTCAGCATCGTCGAGAAGCCGGCGGAGACGGACATCGTCAGCGCCGGCGTGTACGCGGTACAGCCCTCGGCGCTCGACGTCATCCCGCCCGGCGCCTTCTTCGACATGCCCGACCTGATCACCAAGGTCGTCCAGGCGGGCCGGAGCGCCGGCGCCTACCGCTTCACCGACGCCTGGTTGGCGATCGATCGGATCGAGCAGCTGGAAGACGCGGCACGGATCGTGTCGGAGGCGCACGAATGAAGCTCTCGATCGTGATCCCGGTGCGCAACGAGCGCGCGACAGTGTTACCGCTGATCGAGCGCGTGCGGGCGGTGGACTGCGGCATGCCGAAGGAACTGATCATCGTCGACGGCGCGTCGACGGACGGTACGCGCGAGGCGCTTCAGGCGTTGGGCGAGGCGGATGACCTGTTGTTCGTGCTGGAGGACGCGGCGCGGGGCAAGGGGCGGGCGGTGCGCACCGGCTTCGCCCGGGCCACCGGCGACATCGTGATGGTGCAGGACGCCGACCTGGAGCTGGAGCCGGCGGAGATCCCTTCACTGCTGGCGCCTATCGTCGAGGGGAGGACGGACGTGGTGTTCGGGTCGCGCTTCCGGGGGCGGGGACGCGGAGGGACGCCGCTGAGCGGCTACGCCGGCAACATGCTGCTCACCTGGGCGGTAAACGTGCTGTTCGTCACCCGCCTGACCGACGTGCTGACCTGCTACAAGGTGCTGCGCGCCGGCGTCGCGCGGTCGCTCGACCTGCGCTGCAACGGCTTCGACCTTGACGCCGAGATCACCTGCCGGCTGCTGCGCGCGGGCCATCGCATCGTCGAAGTGCCGGTGACGTACCGGCCGCGTAGCGTCGATGAAGGGAAGAAGCTCAGCCCGAGCGTCGGGTGGAGCGTCCTGCGCGCCATCGTGCGCACGCGCTTCGCGCGGAACCGTGCGATCGAGCCGTCGGTCGCGCAGGCGGAAGCAACCATCATCGATCGATGAGGCCCTCCACAGCGTCGCTTCGTTGACAGCGCGCGATCCTGCTCCCTAGACTGGAATCAGACGTTGCGGAGCGACGGCGCTCCGCAGCGCGTTGAGCGCCGTGTGGCAGGAGCGCTCCTTGTCGGTTGATTCGATCCTCGCACAGCTCCAGGACCCTGGAGCATCCATCCCTGCGAGCGACCTCACGCAGCTCAGCGCGCTGCCCCCCGGCGACCGCGAGCGGTTCCTCTCCGCGTGGCGTGAGCTGAGCATCCAGCGGCGCCGCGATCTGGTCGACCGGCTGGCGACCCTCGCCGAGGACAGCGTGGAGGTCGACTTCAACGACATCTTCCTCGCCGGGCTGGTCGATCCGGACGTGCAGGTGCGAGCGGACTGCGTGCGGGCGCTCTGGGAGTACGAGGGGCCTGACCTGGCGGCGGTGCTGCTGAAGCTGCTGAGGGACCCGGAGGCGCTGGTGCGCGGCGAGGCGGCGCTGGGCCTCGGGCGGTTCCTCGTGCGGGCGGAGCTGGAAGGCCGGAGCGACGAGCAGACGTCCCGCATCGAAGCCGTGCTCCTGTCGGTCGCGCGCGACGAGCAGGAACTGGTGGAGGTGCGCGGCCGCGCCATCGAGTCGCTCGGCGCCCGCAGCCACGACTGGGTGGTGGAGCTGATCGAGGAGGCGTATGCCAGCGGCGACCGGCGGCTGCACATCAGTGCCATCCACGCCATGGGCCGCAGCGCCGAGCACCGCTGGCTGGCCGCGGTCATCGACGAGATGGAGAACGAGGACGGCGAGGTGCGCTTCGAGGCGGCTACCGCCGCCGGCGCGATCGGGGATGAGGGCGCCATCCCGTCCCTCGCGCAGCTGACGGGCGACGAAGACGCCGAGGCGCAGGAGGCGGCCATCGGTGCGCTGGGGCAGATCGGCGGGGCCGCCGCGCGGGCGGTCCTGCAGGCCGTGGCGGAGGAGCAGCGGGATGAGCGGGTTCGGGAAGCCGTGGCGGAGGCGCTCGAAGCAGCGGACTTCGTCGACGACCCGCTGGGGTTCCGGATGGAGGTTCATGCCGGCGCGGTCGATGAAGATGATGAGGAGGACGCGTGACGGCCGGCCAACAGATGCGTGTGGAGGAGGCGGTGTCCGCCGGCGGTGTGGTGTACCGCATCGGCGCGGGCGGCATCGACGTGCTGCTCTGCGGCCGCGCGGCAGAGGGGCTGTGGGCGCTGCCCAAGGGCACCCCGGAGCCCGGAGAGTCGCTGGCCCAGACGGCGCTCCGCGAGGTCCGCGAGGAGACGGGGCTGGACGTCGAGATCACGCGGGATCTGGGGATGATCGCCTACGAGTTCGCGCGGCCGGCGCAGGGCGTGCGCTTCGAGAAAACGGTGCACCACTACCTGATGCGTCCCACCGGCACCGGCTCCATCGAGCGCCACGACGCCGAGTACGACCGGGTCGCGTGGTTCCCTGCGGACGAGGCGCTGCGGCTCATGACCTATCGCAACGAGGCGGAGGTCGTCCGGCGCGCGCTGGCCATGATCGCTACGATACCGGCGGGAGAGACCAGGTGACAACGACCGTACACGGCGAAGTGTCGCGAGGCGCGTCCGTGGTGCTGCGAGAGAAGCGCCTGGGCGATGCGCACAACGACTATCGCTGGCGCACCGACTCGGAGCTGGCGCGCTTCGATGCCGCGCGGCCGTTCGCGGCGACGTACCACGATTACCTGGCGCTCTACCGCGACGAGCTGGCATACCCCAGCCCCTACCGGCGCAGCCTGGCCATCGAGGACCTCGACGGCCGGCACATCGGCAACGCGATGTACTACAACATCGACGCGGTGCGGCGGGAGGCGGAGATCGGCATCACCATCGGCGAGCGGGACTGCTGGAGCCAGGGGTACGGGAGCGACGCCGTGCGGACGCTTGTCGGGCACATCGTGCGGACGCGCGGCTTCCGTCGGGTCTACCTGAAGACGCTCGACTGGAACGCCCGTGCGCAGTCCTGCTTCGAAAAGGCGGGATTCCACGTGTGCGGCAGGTCGCGCCGCGGGGGAAACGCCTTCGTGGTGATGGAGTTCCTGGCCGACTGGCTCCCCGCCGAAGCCTGAGGCCGCTTGCGGGCGCCCGGAGGCGCTGCTATAACGCCGCCGTCTCGATCGCGCACCCCAGGACATCCACGGGAGGACGCTGATGGGAGCAGAGCGCTCGCGCACCTACGGCATGGTCATCTGCGCCGTGAGCGTGTTCACGGGAATCGTGTTCATGCTCGGCGTGCTGCGGAAGTCCTACATGGCGCTCGCCCTGCCGGTGACCGCGGGGTTCATCGGTGCGCTGTACATCTCGTTCTGGATCGGACGGGCGCTGGTCACCACTCCCATCGAGCCGCCCGCGGACGACTGAACCAGGCTTCGAGCGATAGACGGACGAGCGGCGGCCAGCGAGGCCGCCGTTGCCGTTTCGGGAGGCCGGGGCATGCGCATCGCCTTCGTCATCTTCGAGGGGATGACGGCGCTCGACTTCGTGGGCGTCTTCGACCCGGTCTCGCGGCTGAAAACGATGGGCTTCCTGCCGGATCTTGAATACGACGTCTGCGCGACGATCCGGGAAGTGCGCGACGGTGCCGGCGTGACCTACGCCGCCGGTCGCGTGTGCGTGCCCTTCGACGCGTATGACATGGTCGTCGTGCCCGGCGGGAACGCGACGCGCACGCTCATCGATGACGCCGACTTCATCGCCTGGCTGCGCAGGGCGGCGCCCTGCCCGTACAAGGTGTCGGTGTGCAGCGGCGCGCTCCTGCTCGGCGCCGCCGGCTTTCTTCGCGGCCGCCCGGCGACGACGCACCCCGACGCGCGGCGCCTTCTCGCGAAGTTCGGCGCGGTCGTCCGCGTGGACCGGATCGTCGACGATGGCGACGTGATCACCGCCGGCGGCGTGACCGCGGCGATCGACCTGGGCCTGTGTCTCGCGGAGAAGCTCGCCGGGCCGGACGCGCGTGAGAAGATCCGGCGCCAGATGGACTATCCGTACGGGCTGTGATGCGCCCGCCGGCGCTGGTCGAGCACTTCGACGTACAGCGCGGCGGTTTTCTCAGCGCACGCCCGCCACGAGAAGTTTTCGGCGATGCGCTCCACGCCCGCCGCCCCCATCGAGCGGCAGCGCATCGGGCCGGCGAGCATGGCTTCGATGGCGTCGGCGAGGGCGACGGCGTCGCCGGGCGGGACGAGCACGCCCGTCTCGCCGTCGGCGACGACCTCCGGGAAGGCGCCGGCCGTCGTCGCGACGACGGGCGTCCCGCAGGCCATCGCTTCCGCCGCGGGCAGGCCGAACCCCTCGTAGAGGGAGGGCGAGACGAAGATCTGCGCTTCGTTGTAGGCGCGCACCAACTCCTCGGTGGTCAAGCGCCCCGTGAACGTCACCCGGCCGGCGAGTCCCAGCTCCTCCACCATGCCGGGCGCCATCTCCGCCGTGGCGCGGTCCACGAACGTCAGGTGGAAGCTCACGTCGCGGTCGCGCAGGATGGCCGCCGCCTCGATGAGGTAGCGCGCGCCCTTGTTACGGTCGTCGGAGTTGCCGACGAAGAGCAGCCCGCGCGGCCGCTTCGGGACCTCCAGCGGGCGGAAGACCGTCGTGTCGACGCCGTCGTGGATGGCCGTGATCTGCTCGTCGCGGAGGCGGAAGGCGCGCTGCACGGACGCGCGCGAATTCTCGGAGCCGGTGATGATGCGGTCGAGGCGGCGGGCGACAAGCTCCTGCATGAAGAACGGGTAGAACATGACCTTGCGGGCCTTCATGCCGGGCGTGGCTGCCTGCCGCACCTGGTTCGCGCGGTCGATCGAGAGCGGATGGTGGACATTCGCGACGACGGGCATGCCGGACGCGTGGACCATGAGTGTGCCGTAGCCCAGCACCTGCACGTCGTGGACGATGTCGAAGCGGTGCCTCGCCTGCAGGTCGCGCCAGGTCGCGAAAGCGCGCCAGGAAAACGCCGACATGACGGAGAACTGGCCGGCGCGGCTCGTCGCCAGCTCGTAGAGGTTGAGCGGGTGGAAGAAGCTCAGCGGGTGGCGGCCGTGGAAGAAGAATCGGCCCGTCTCCAGCAGCCGGTACACGCTGTACGACGGCACCCGGTGGATGGTCACGGCCGGGTCGGTTTCCGGCCAGGGCGGCCCGACCACGAGGTGCACCTCGTGCCCCATGCGGGCCAGCTCGCGCGTGACCTGCGACGTGTAGACCCCCTGCCCGCCGGAGTACATGTTGCCCTGGTGGAGGGAGAACAGGATCCTCATCGGAGTGGGGCGCGGTCTTCGCTACGGGACGGCTGGAGCCTGGAGGCTGGAGGCCGGAGCGTCGACGGAGGAAGCGGGAAGCGCGAAGTGGGGTCGGAGGGCATCGGCGGGATTGTATCCGGCGGTGCCCGACGCAGCGATGTGTTATCCGCTGATAGGCAGCGACCGGACCCGGACACGCCCCTCCTCGATGACGACAATCGCACCTTGAATCAGCGCCGCCTCGACGGCGTAGAGATTCGAATTCACCAAGACGACCTGTGCGAGCGGCCCGCGTACGGGCACCCTCAGGAGGATCACGGAGGGGCCCGGCCACCGACCGCCGGGCGAGGATCGCAGGGAAGTCGGTGTCTGCCGAGATGAGGATTCGTTCTTCGGCCTGCGCTCGCTCGAGGATCTCCTCGTCGGATGCCCGCTGCATCCCGTAGTCGCGCACGTGGACGGCCTCATGCCCGCGCAGACGTAGCTCGTCAGCTACGACGGGTGAGAGTGCCGCATCAACGAGGAACCTCAAGAAGCCGGCTGTAGGGGGAGCTCGCGCTCGCGGACAGCTTCGGCGGCATAGCGCAGAGCCTCCCGGATATCCTCGGCCTCAAGATCCGGGTAGGCATCGAGGATCGCCCGTTCGTCGAGACCGTCTGCCACCATCCCGACGACCGTCGCCACGGGGATGCGAAGGCCGCGTATGCAGGGCAGTCCTCCCATGATGGCGGGATCAGTCGTGATACGGGCGAATCTCATCCTGCCTCCGGCTACGAGTATAGCGCCGGGGGCGACTCCGCTCCGCAGGCTCCGGCACCTCAGGGGACCGCCAGCGATTGCCGGGCGGAAGGGGCGCTGCTAAGATGACTCCCCAGAGGGGTCAGCATCGGGCGACGGGCCTCTGCCCTTCAGCCCTTCCCTCTGTGGAGCACTGTCCTTACCGGGCAGGAGGTCTGTGTGCTCCCAGCGCTCCGTGAGGCCTGCGGCGTCTTCGGGGTATACACACCCGACGACGACGTCGCCAGGATCGCCTTCTTCGGCCTCTACGCCCTCCAGCATCGGGGGCAGGAGAGCGCCGGCATCGCCACATCGAACTCCCGCACGCTCTACCTCAAGACCGGCATGGGCCTGGTCTCGCAGGTCTTCGACGAAGACGACCTGAGCTATCTGCCCGGTCGTTTCGCCATCGGCCACACGCGGTATTCGACCACCGGCGCCAGCCACATCGACAACGCGCAGCCCATGCGGGTCTCCGGCCTCAACGGCGAGCTGGCGCTCGCCCACAACGGCAACATCGTCAACGCTGCCGTTCTCCGCGACGACCTGAAGCGCGACGGCGTGACCTTCAAGACCGGCAGCGACTCCGAGGTCATCGCCCAGCTGCTCGCGAACGCTCCCGGCCGCGACTGGGAGGAGCGCTGGGCCTACGTCATGCGCAAGCTCAACGGCGCTTATTCGCTCGCCGTCATCACGCCGGACGGCGTCATGATGGCGCGCGACCCGATGGGCAACCGTCCGCTCTGCCTGGGCAAAATCGACGGTGGGTGGGTCGCCGCGTCCGAGACGTGCGCGCTGGACCACCTGGGCGCCACCTTCATCCGGGAGGTCGATCCCGGCGAGGTCATCTGCCTCAGCGCTGAGGGCCTCCAGAGCTTCAAGCCGCTGGGGGAGAGCAGCCGCAAGGCGTTCTGCGTCTTCGAGTACATCTACTTCTCCCGGCTGGACAGCATGCTGGAAGGCAAGCTCGTGTACCCCCTGCGCATGAACCTGGGCCGGCAACTCGCCCGGGAGCATCCCGCGGACGCCGACATCGTCATCGACGTCCCCGACTCCGCCACCGCCGCGGCGATCGGGTACGCGCAGGAGTCGAACATTCCGTTCGTGCAGGGGATCGTCCGGAACAGATACGTCGGGCGCACGTTCATCCAGCCGGATCAGCGTCTGCGGGAGGTCGGCGTACACCTGAAGTACAACCCCCTGCGCGAGATCCTGCAGGACCGCCGCGTCGTGCTCGTCGACGACAGCATCGTCCGCGCGACCACGACGTCGCGCGTGGTCCAGATGCTCCGCAAGGCGGGCGCGCGCGAGGTGCACATGCGGGTGACGTCGCCTCCGATCACGCATCCGTGCTTCTATGGCATCGATATGGGCTCGCGGTGGGAACTGATCGCGGCGCAGAAGACGGTCGAAGAGATTCGCCAGCACATCGGCGCCGACACGCTGGGCTACCTGAGCCCCGAGGGGCTGGTGCGCGCCGTCGCGACGGAACGCGAGGATCTGTGCATGGCGTGCTTTACCGGGAAGTACCCCACGTCGGTGCCGCTGCAGATGGACAAGCTGGCGATGGAGCCGACGTCCGGCGCCCTCGACCGGCACGAGACGGAGTACGTCCTCCCCCTCAGGCGCGTGTAGCGTGACGGTGTTGCGCACAGCGCTCGCGACTGTATCATCCCCGGCGTCCACCACCGCCATCATCACCCGAAGCCTCGCCGTCTAGCCCATGCCCCTTCGCGCCATCCTCGCGCCGTACGACAAGACAGGACTGGTCGATTTTGCGCGCGGCCTCGAAGCGCTGGGCGTCGAACTGTACGCCACCGGCAACACACAGCGGATCCTCGCCGGGGCGGGCGTCGGCGTGCGAGCGGTCAGCGACCTTACGGGCTTCCCGGAGGTGCTCGACGGGCGGGTGAAGACGCTGCATCCCGCCGTCCACGCCGGTATCCTGGCCCGCCGCGACAAGCCCGAGCATCTGGCCCAGCTCGCGGAGCACGGATTGGGCACGATCGACCTCGTCGTCTGCGGGCTGTACCCGTTCCAGGAGACCGTCGCGCGCGAGGGCGTGACGCTCGAAGAGGCGCTGGAGAACATCGACATCGGCGGGCCGACGATGCTCCGCGCCGCGGCGAAGAACTTCCCGCACGTGCTGCCCGTCGTGGACCCGGCGGACTACGCCGCCGTCCTCGATGCCCTGCGCAGCGGCCAGACGCCGATCGAGTGGCGTCGGACGCTCGCCGTGAAGGCGTTCCAGCACGTCGCGACCTACGACACGATCATCGCGTCGTGGCTTCGCGGCCTCGACGAGCCGCTCCCGGATGAACTGACGCTCGCGCTCTCGAAGCGCGAGACGCTCCGCTACGGCGAGAACCCCCACCAGCAGGGGGCGCTGTACCGGCGCATCGACCCGCTCGCCTCGCGCGCCGAGGGGATCGTGCACGCGCGCCAGCTCCACGGGAAGGCGCTCTCGTACGTCAACATCCTGGACGCCGACGCCGCCTATGCCTGCGCCTGCGACTTCGACGAGCCGGCGATCGTCATCGTCAAGCACATGACGCCCTGCGGTATCGCCGGCCGCGACGAGCTCGCGGAGGCGTTCGCTCTGGCCTTCGCCGCCGACCCCATCTCGGCGTTCGGCGGGATCATCGCCGTCAACCGCCCCGTCGACGGAACGCTGGCCGCGGCGATCCGGAACACGAAGCATCCTACGAGCGGGCAGCGTCTGTTCGTCGAGATCATCGTGGCGCCGTCGTTCAGCGAAGACGCAGTCGAGCGCCTCACGAAGTCGCGCGACCTGCGCATCCTCGAGGCGCCGCCGATCGACATGCGCGCCCGGGCCACGGAGTACCGCAGCATTGCCGGGGGGATGGTGGCGCAGGCGTCCGACCGGCTCGAGCCCGACCCGCCGGAGATGCGGGTGCTCTCGAAGCGCCTGCCCACCGAGGCAGAGGCAGCTGACATGCGCTTTGCGTGGCGCTGCGTGAAGCACGTGAAGTCGAACGCCGTGGTGCTGGTGAAGGACCGATCGATGGTGGGAATGGGGGCCGGGCAGCCCAACCGGGTCACCAGCGCCCGCCTGGCCGTCCAGGCGGCCGGGGAGGCGGCGAAGGGGGCGGTGGCGGCTTCGGATGCCCTGATCCCCTTTCTGGACACCGTGGAGGTCTGCGGACAGGCCGGCGTTGTGGCGATCATCCAGACGGGCGGTTCGCTGCGTGACGACGAGTCGGTAGCCGCGGCGGACAGCTTCGGGATGGCGATGGTCGCGACGGGCGTCCGTCACTTCAAGCACTAGAGAGCACCGCGAGGCAGATGGCGATCCAGCAGGACTTGAGCATCATGCAGCTTGAAGACGCGGTCGACGCGCTGCCGCACGAGCAGCACGCGCGCTTCGAGCGTATCTTCCACGTCAGCAGCACCTACGGACGGCTGGTGCCGCCGGAGGAGATGCGGCCGTGGATCGAGAAGCAGTTCGGCGCCATCGAGCCCACGCTGGAGCAGAGGATCATCAAGGTCACGAACGTGGTGACGCTGGAGGGCGTGCTATTCAACTGGCTCCGCTCCAGCCGCCCGATTTGGCGGCAGGACATGGACCTGGACGCCGAGTTGGAGCGCGCGGACGGCGCCGACCCGCTGCGCGACCCCGCGACCATGACGCCGGAAGACCTGTTCGGACGGGTGCAGGGGAAGTACTGCGTGACCGCCAGCAACATCGCCAAGTTCGACGGGTTCCACGGGCTGGTCGTCTTCAACGAGAAGCACCCGCTGCGGTTCACCCGCGAGATGATCCACGACTACATCGACACGGCGGGGAAGTGGGGCGACCTGGCGAACGCCTCCGACCCCGAGGCGAAGTACTACATGTTCCTCTGGAACTGTCTCTGGCGGGCGGGGGCGTCGCTGCTGCACGGCCACGCGCAGATGATCATGGGCCGGGGCATCCACTACGCCGCGGTCGAGTATCTGCGGCGCTGCGCGGCGGTGTACCAGGCGCACCACCGGGCGAACTACTTCCACGACCTGTTCCTGGCGCACGAGTCGCTGGGCTGCGCGTTCGAGAAGGACGGCACCCGCGTCATCGCCAACCTGGCGCCGAAGAAGGAGAACGAGGTGCTGCTCTTCGCGCCGGTCGTCTCGGACTCGCTGAAGGACCGCATCTACGAGGTGCTGGCGTGCTTCCGCGACCGTCTCGACGTCAGCTCGTTCAACCTCGTGCTGTACACGCCGCCGTGGTCCGGCACGCCGGAGGAGTGGCGCGGCTTCCCGGTCGTGGTGCGTATCGTCGACCGCGGCGACCCCAGCAGCCGGACGGCTGACTTCGGGGCGATGGAGCTGTACGCCGCCAGTGTCGTCTCCAGCGATCCCTTCGCGCTCGCCCGCACGCTCCGCGACTCCCTCGGCGCTTAGGACCTCGCTGGGAGGCCGCAGAGAGAGATATCTCTGCGGCGTCCATCACTGATCTCATGGCCGCGGTGAAGCCGTCGACCGGGGTACAGGGGCGCAGCGCCCTGTCGGGGGTGTGAGGGTGTCCCCCACCTTCATGGATCTTTGCGGAGCAGCCCGAAGGGATGCGCAGCCGCACCCGCGCGACGGTCGGCGGCTACTCCAGCGCCAGATACCGCCGGGCCGAGTCCTCGAACGAGAAGAACGGGTCGAGGACGAGGATGAGGCCGCCTTCGTCCGCCGGCACCTGGAAGCACAGGTCGCCTTCGACCGTGCCACCGGCGAACATCTCGCCGCTGATCGTCTCCACGAAGTCGCACGACGTGTCGTCGCTGAACCCGTCGTACAGGACGTTGGCGGAACCGGTGAGCTTGAAGTCGCCCGACGACAGACTGATGGTCTCGTCGCCGGCGCCGGCGTGGTGCGCGCGGACGCTGATCAGCACATAGCGGCGTCCGGCGGGCGGCGGGTCGGCGAAGTCGTTCTGCGCCAGCACCGCCTCCTCCGCGTCGAGGTCCACGTCGAGCACCGTGACCTCCAGGTCGCCGTTGCGGACGGGGTCGCCGAGCGGGATCGTCTCCGAGCGGGAGGAGCCCGGGCCGCTCGCCGGCGTCGCAGTCTCTTCGGCGTCCGGATCGAGGTCACACGGCGCGGGGTCGTCGGTGTCGGCCTTCCACTCACCGTCCTCGAGGGTCCAGTAGCTCCCGTCGTCCCCCTCGCTCAGCACTTCTTCGCCGGCGACGTTCACGGATGTGGTGACGTAGGCGCGGTCCCCCTCGAAGCGGACGCTGTTGACTGTTATCTCGGCGGCGTCGGCGTCCTCGAGGAACGCGCTCACGAACGTGACGAGGAACGCGAACTCGTGCGCGGGGCAACGGTCCTGGAAGTCCTCGGAGAAGAAGGCGTAGGCATCGGCGGCGTCCCCGTCGATGAGCGCCTGGAGCGCATCGATGGCGGTGCGGCGCAGGTCGTCCTCGCGGGCGCGAAGGTCCGCTTCGTCCGCCGGAGCTTCGGTGGCCCGGTAGGCCGGCGTGCCGTTCGCGGGGCCGTCCTTGTCGCCGCCGGAACAGGCGGTGAGCAGGAGCGCAGCGGCGGCGAGGACGAGGATCATGCTTCGCATCGGTTCAGTATCGGCTCCGGCGGGTGGCGGCGGGAGGCGGATTGTGAGGGGATCCCCGTTGTCCGTACCCTTCGCCCATGACCAAGCAGGCGCCCTGGTACCGGACGTTCTTCAAGCGGGACTACTACGACACCTTCTACGCGCCCCTCCGGGAAGGCGGGGCGCGCCCCCTTGCCCCGGCGCAGACGGAACAGCAGGCGACGTTTATCGCGGGTGCGCTGGGGCTGGCACCGGGGGCGCGCGTGCTCGACCTGTGCTGCGGGCACGGCCGCCACAGCGTCGCGCTGTCGCGGCAGGGCTACGAGGTCACGGGGCTCGACCTCTCGGCGTACCACATCGAGCTGGCGGGGAAGGCCGCCGCCGAAGCGGGCGTCCGCGCGACGTTCGTGTGCGACGACATGCGCAACCTGCCTCTCGACCCGCCGTTCGACGCCATCATCAACATCTTCTCGTCGTTCGGGTACCTCGAGAGCGACGACGAGGATGCGGCCGTCGTCGCCCGCGTGGGGCGGGCGCTGAAGCCGGGCGGCCGCTTCCTGATCGATGTGAACAACGCGCTGGGGACGCTGCGTTCGTTCCAGTTCTCGACAGTCACGCGGCTGCCCGACGGCACGCTGCTCATCGAGGAGCGCACGTACGACGTCCTCGGCGGGCGCATTGACTCGATCTGGACGCACGTCTCGCCGTCGGGCGAGCGCCACGAAGGGGAGATCCATGTGCGGATGTACACGCCGGCGGAGCACCGGCGTATGATCGAAGCAGCCGGGATGCGCGTGACCGCGTCCTACGGAAACTTCGACGGCTCGCCGCTCGCGCTCGATAGCCGCCGGATGATCCTCCTCGCGGAGAAGATCTGACGCGCTACCCCACGTCCAACAGGCGCTCCCGCAGCGCCTCCAGCAGCCCCTCGATCGGCACCCGCACCTGCGCCTGCGAGTCACGGTCCCGGATCGTGACGGCGCGGTCCTCCTCGACCGTCTGGAAGTCCACCGTCACGCACAGCGGCGTGCCGATCTCGTCCTGCCGCCGGTAGCGCCGGCCGATGCTCTGCGCGTCGTCGTACTGTGACATCCAGTGCTTCCGCACCAGCGCCGACACCTCGCGGGCAGTGGGCGTGAGCTTCTCATTGCGGCTGAGTGGCAGGATCGCCACCTTGATCGGCGCGATCGCCGGGTGCAGGTGCAACACCACGCGCTTGTCCCCCTTCTCGTCCGGCTCCTCGGCGTAGGAGTCGGAGAGGAACGCCAGCAGGCACCGGCCCACGCCCAGCGCCGGCTCGATGACGTGCGGCACGATGTGCTCACCACGCTCCTCGTCGAAGTACGTCAGTGACTTGCCGCTGAACTTCGCGTGCTGCGTCAGGTCGTAGTCGCCACGGTGGGCGACGCCCTCCAGCTCGCCCCAGCCGATCGGAAACAGGTACTCGAAGTCCGACGTGGCCCGCGAGTAGTGCGACAGCTCCTCCTGCGAATGCGCCCGCACCCGCAGCCGCTCCGGGCTCAGCCCGAAGCGCGCGTACCAGCGCCGGCGCTCGTCGATCCACTCGACGTGCAGGCGGTCGGAGTCCTCCGGCCGGCAGAAGTACTCGATCTCCATCGCCTCCAGCTCGCGCACGCGGAAGATGAAGTTCCGCGGCGTGATCTCGTTCCGGAACGCCTTCCCGACCTGGGCGATGCCGAAGGGCAGCTTCTTGCGGGTGGTGGTGAGCACGTTCTCGAAGTTCACGAAGATGCCCTGCGCCGTCTCGGGCCGCAGGTACACCGTCGCGGCGTCCTCCTCCACCGGCCCCACGAACGTCCGCAGCATCAGGTTGAACATGCGGGGCTCCGTGAACTGTCCGCGCTGGCCGCAGGTGGGGCAGACGTCGGAGTCCAGCTCGTCCGCCCGGAAGCGGCCCTGGCAGTTGCGGCAGTCCACCATGGGGTCGCTGAAGGTGTCCACGTGGCCGCTGGCCCGCCAGACGTCCGGGTGCATGAGGATGGCGGCGTCGATCCCCACCATGTCGTCGCGCTCCTGGACGTTCGCCCGCCACCAGGCGCGCTTGATGTTGTTCGCCATCTCGACGCCGAGGGGGCCGTAGTCCCAGGCGCCCTGCAGTCCGCCGTAGATCTCGCTGCTCTGGAAGATGAAGCCCCGCCGCTTGCACAGAGAGACGATGGTCTCCATGTCCACGGCGGGTTTGAGAGCGTCCTCGGTGATGGTCTCCTCGCTCATGGCGGACCTCCCGCCCTGGCCGGGCGATGCTCCGTGACGGCGCCCCCGCGCCGCCGACGCGGCAGGGTAGCATGGCGGCCCGGAGCCGAAGCGGGCGCCAGGGTGGGGCGTTGGAGGCTGGAGTAGCTGTGACGCCTCGCGGGCTGAAAGGCTGCGCCACAAGCGAAGCTTCGACGGCTGACTGCCCGCCACGATTGACATCGCGCGCGAGCCCCCCCTACGATGGCCTCGGCCGGGCGCAGCGACGGAGGGGCCTTGCAGGAGAACGAGCGGCTCAAGCTCATCGTCATCATCGCGTCCGACTCCGACGCGGAGAAGCTCACCAAGAAGCTCATCGAGCAGGGCTATCCGGCCACCAAGATCAGCAGCACCGGCGGCTTCCTCCGCAAGGGCAACGCCACGATCCTCTCCGGCGTCGAGGCATCCGAAGTGGACCAGATCATCGCCATGGTGCGGCTGGAGTGCTACGCCCGCACGGAGTACGTGCCGGTGCAGACGCTGCCGTTCTTCGGCGAAGGATCGGTGCTGCAGGAGCCGATCGAAGTACGCGTCGGCGGCGCTATCGTCTTCGTGATGGATGTCGAGCGGTTCGAGAAGACCTGACGGGGGAGGACAACGTGCGCCGTCTCATCATCGCCGGGCTGGCACTCGCAGCGGTCCAGATCGCGCTCTCGCTTCCGGAGGCGCACCAGGCATCCGCGGCAGCGCCGGTCTTCGAGGACGCTCCCTGCCCCATGCCGATTCCGGATGGACAGCGCCCCGAGGACGTCCGTTGCGGCTTTCTCACGGTGCCGGAGTTCCACGCCAACGACAACGGGCGCACACTGAAGCTCGCCGTCGCGGTCATCAAGTCAACGTCCCCGAACCCTGCGCCCGATCCGGTCGTGTACCTCACCGGCGGCCCCGGCGCGCCCGCGCTCGACGGCGAGCTGCAGGGTCTCGGGCAGGCCGGCTATGGCGACTTTGTGCAGTCGACGCGCGACTTCATCTTCTTCGACCAGCGCGGCACTGGCTACTCCGAGCCGGGGCTCTACTGCCCCGAGACGCTGGACCTCACACTCGAGAATCTCGTCCTTGGCCGGACGTTGGAAGAGGCTGAAGCAAACAACGATCAGAAGCTGCTGGCCTGCCGCGACCGCCTTCTCGCTGAAGGCGTCGACCTCGCCGCGTACAACAGCGCCGAGAGTGCGCACGACATCGCCGGCCTCGTGAACGCCCTCGGGTACGACGACTACAACCTCTACGGCACGTCCTACGGCACGAGGCTGGCGCTGACGGCGATGCGCGAGGCGCCGGAGCACATCCGGAGTGTCGTGCTCGACTCCACCGTGCCGGTCCAGATCGATCTCCCCGCGGAGATCGCGCGTGACTTCGAGCGCTCGCTGGGCGAAGTGTTCGACGGATGCCGCACCCAGCCGTCCTGCCAAGCGGCTTACCCCGACCTGGAAGGGACGTGGTGGGACCTGATCAACCGCTCGAACGCGAATCCCATCGAGATCACCATCAAGGACCGGGACGATCAACCCGTCGACATCAAGATCACCGGCAACGACCTGCAGGGAGGCGCGTTCACATCGTTGTACAACGCGAGCATCATCGGCCTCCTCCCCTTCGCGAGCGATGACATCGCGAAGGGCAATACCGGCATCCTCACCCTGCTGGCCCAGGAGTTGGTGTTCGCGTTCGGGGGGTTCGCGGATGCGATGTCCACGTCCGTGACCTGCGCCGAAGAGACGCCGTTCATCACCCCGTCCGACGTCTCCGCCGGGAACCGCGGCGTACGCCCGGAGATCATCGAAGCCGGGATCGGCATCTCAACGCTGGATGAACTGCGCCGCGCCCGGGAGTTCTGCGAGGCGTGGGGAGTCCCCGCGGCATCCGCGGAGGAGGCCACCGCCGTTACCAGCAACATCCCGGCGCTGATCCTGGGTGGTCAGTTCGACCCGATCACGCCGCCGCACTTCGGCGCGCTTGCCGGTAGGACGCTCTCGCGCAGCCACTTCTTCCAGTTCCCGGCATCCGGCCACGGCGTGATCTATGAACAGCATGACTGTTCGGCGTCGATGGTCGCGGAGTTCCTCGCGCGCCCGGCCAACGAGCCCGACTCGTCGTGCATCGCGGCGATCGCACCCCTCGAGTTCGTCGTCCCCGAGGAGGACGCCGGACCGTCGCTGCCGCCGCCCCTCCCTCCGCCCACCGGCGTGATCTTCGCGCCGGACACCGGCGCCGGCCCGGACAACGCGGAAGCGGCCGGGATCGCCGGCGTGATCGCGGTGCTTCTGGGCTCAGGGGCCTTCCTGTGCGCGCTCGGCGTCTCCCGTGTCCTCGTCCCGCCCGTCGGAAGCTGAGGAGTCCGGGGGCGTCCGCTCGATCACACGGATGGCGGCGGCGCGCTCGCGCTCCTCGCTGGCTGGCGTCGGCGGGTACTGCGGCCCGAAGCCCTGGTTGCCCAGCTCCGCCGCCGGCACCACCGTCTCCAGGTCCAGCCGCTGCCGCAGCGCCCGCGCGCCGTACTCCCCGAGCGCGCGGTCGAGCGCCTCGTCATGTGGCGTCTCGCCCAGGCGCAGGTAGGCGTACTGGTAGAGGTCACGAATGAGCGCCGCCGCCGGCACGACGAGGATCACCCACAGAAGGCCGCCGAGCGCCCCCGCCACCACCAGCAGCACGATGATCACGCCGGGGTGCAGACGCAGAAAGTCGCCCTGGACCTTCGGCACGATCAGGTTGTTCTCGATTTGCTGGATGATGAAGAACGCCAGCGCCACCCACAGCGCCTTCAACGGATCGTCGGCCAGGGCGACCAGCATCGCCGGAATGGCGCCGATGATCGGCCCGATGATGGGTATCATCTCCGTGAACCCCGCGATCACCGCCAGCCCGATGGGATAGTTCACGTCCAGGATCTCGAGAGCGATGTACGCCATGACGCCCACAAGGATGCCCTGCGTCAGCATGGCGCGGATGTAGTTCTTGAATACGGCGTCGGCGATGCCCAGCACGTTCCGGACGTCGTGGCGCCAGCCCGGCGGGAACATGCCGATGAACGATCGCACGCCCCGAGGATGGTCCTTCAGCGTGTAGTACAGCCAGACCGGGATCGTCAGGTAGCCGATGATGATCGAGAACGTGCTCCCCACGAACTCCAGCGTCCGGGGCGCCAGCTGGCCCGTCGCCCAGTCGGAGAAGGCATCGCCGGCGTCCTCGAACCACCCGTCGACCGTCTCGTGCTGCTCCTCCGGCACGTACTCGTCATACAGGTCCTGGAGCCGCTCGCGTGCGCTGTCGATGGTGTCGGGCAGGCTGTCGCTGAAGTCCTGGATCTCGTTCGCCGCGTCCGGGACGAGCAGGAAGCCGAGCCCTACGCCCGCGCCGGCCACCGACGCGTACAGGATCAGAATGGCCACGCCCCGCGCCAGATACGGCCGGGCGCGGTGGAACGGCAGCACGCGCGCGATGTACGAGACCAGCGGCGCCATCAGGTAGGCGATGGCCATCCCGACGACGAACGGGAACACGGCCGTGCGCGCCGTCCACAGGATCCAGATCCCGGCGACGACGGGCAGGATGACCATGCCGATGCGGATGCGGCGGCGCAGGACAGCGTCCATCCTGCTCAATCGTGCCGGATGCGGCGCAGGAACGCCATAGGCGCCGGCGGGGCACCGGCGGGCGCTACACTTGCGCCGTGCACGCCAACGCATCGCTCGACGAGATCGTCGCGTATCTGGACGGATTGCTGGAGGTCCAGAAGTTCGCCTCGGAGGTGGGCTCGAACGGTCTGCTCCACCGGGCCGGGCCCGGCGTCTCGAAGATCGCCGTGGCCCTCAACACGTCGCTCACCACGATCGCGGGGGCGGTCAAGGCAGGGGCGCAGCTCCTGGTGGTGCACCACACATCCTGGCCGGGCATCGACCTCCACCTGCACGATGAGAAACTCCAGATCATGGGCGCGGCGGGCCTGTCCCTCTACGGCGCCCATGCGGCACTCGACTGCGCTCCAGGGTTCAGCACCGGGTGGGTGTTGGCGGAGTTGCTCGGCGTCTCCGTCGACACCACCTTCCTCGAGTACGAGGGCGGGCAGGCGGGTGTTGCCGGATCCTGCGCCGGGACCTTCGCGGATCTCATCCAGCGGGCCCGTGAGCTTCTCCGGGTCGAGGTGGAGGCCCACGAGCACGCGAAGTCGTTCGGGCGCGTGGGCATCGTCCCCGGCGGCGGCATCTGGACGTCGTGGATGGACGAAGCCCGGCGGCTGGGCTGCGACACCTACGTCACCGGTGAAGTCAGCATGTACACCCGCATGTTCGCGAAGGAGTGCGGCATGAACCTGCTCATCGGCACGCACTACGCTACCGAAGCGCCGGCCATCCGCGCGCTCGGCGAACGGCTGAGCGCCCACGCCGGCATCCCCTGCGAGTTCATCGCCGAATCGCCGGACGTCTTCTGATGGCCGCGCGTCCGATCCCGCCGGAGTTCCTCGCGCGCATCCGCCGCATCGAGATTCGGGCGCGCCGGCTCGTCGCCAACGTCTTCCAGGGCGAGTACCAGAGCGTGTTCCGCGGCCGCGGCATCGAGTTCTCCGAGGTGCGGCAGTACGAGCCCGGCGACGACGTGCGCGCCATCGACTGGAACGTGACGGCGCGGATGGGCGCCCCGTACGTGAAGAAGTACATCGAGGAGCGGGAGCTGACGCTGATGCTCCTCGTCGACGTCAGCCCGTCGTCGGACTTCACCTCCACGGAGATGTCGAAGCGGCAGCTGGGGGCGGAGGTGGCGGCGACGCTGGCCTTCGCCGCCGTCTCGAACAACGACCGCGTGGGGCTGATCGCCTTCAGCGACCGCGTCGAGCTGTTCGTGCCGCCGGGGAAGACCCGCCGGCATGTCCTGCGCATCGTCCGCGAGCTGCTGTACCTGCGCCCCGCAGGCGCCGGGACAAGCATCGCTGCGGCGCTGCGCTTCCTTGCCGGCGTCAGCAAGCGCCGAGCGATCGTGTTCGTCCTGTCCGACTTCCTCGACTCCGGCTACGAGTCGCAGCTGCGCGCCGCCGGCATCCGCCACGAGGTGATTGCGCTGACGCTGAACGACCGCCGCGAGGCGGAGCTACCCGACGTGGGGCTGCTGGAGCTGGCCGACGCCGAGACCGGCGCCCGGGCCCTGCTCGACACCTCCGACCGGCGGGTGCGAGCGGCCTACGCGCGGCGCGCGTCGGAGCTGCGCGATCAGCGCCGCCGCACCCTCGCGGCCGTCGGCGTCGACGAGGTGGCGCTGCATACCGACCGCTCGTACGTGGAGCCGCTGCTCCGCGCGTTCCACGCGCGCGAACGCCGCCGGTGAGCCGTGAGCCTTGAGCTGTGAGCACGCGGGCTGAGAGCCCGCGCCACATGGTGGGAGAGTGTTCTGGTTTGTGGCGGGGGGGG
>JBBDXE010000010.1:119927-175676 GCA_040902505.1 Dehalococcoidia bacterium
GTTTCCCCCCCGCGTTTCGTCGCATCGAGGCACTACCGCAACGCAAGAACGCCCCTTCCAGCTCCATCCCCCAGCCTCGAGTTCCCTCATGTACCCGCCTCCTCTACCCTTCCCCGGTGCGCATCATCGTCAGCGAAGGCGTGGCCGCGACGTACGGGCGGCGCATCCGCAAGGTCGACCCGCGTGCGAAGCTCATCGTCCCGGCCGCGCGCGCCGGCGCGATCGAATGGGCGGGCGGCGACCCCGCGAAGGCGGAGGTCTGCTGCTTCACCGAGGACTTCTGGCAGGACGAAGAGCTGCGCCGGCAGGTCCTCCCCATCATCTTCCGCCTCGAAGGCCTGCGCTGGTTCCACACCTTCAGCGCCGGCGTCGACTCACCCGCGTTCCAGGCGCTCATCGACCGCGGTGCGAAGCTCACGAACTCATCGGGCGCGTCGGCGCCGTCGATCGCGCAGTACGTGCTGACGATGATGCTGCACCGCGCGAAGCCCGTCGCGGCGTGGCGCGAGCAGCAGGAGCGCCGCGAGTGGCGCCAGTTGCGGGCCGCGTCCGAGCTGACGGGCCAGACGTGCGGCGTCGTCGGGCTGGGGGCGATCGGCGGGGAGGTGGCGCGGCTGGCGCAGGCGTTCGGCATGCGCGTGGTGGGGCTGCGGCGCTCGGCGAAGCGCGCCCGCTACGTCGACGAGCTGCTGCCGCCGCGCCGACTCGACGCATTGCTGAAGCAGAGTGACTTCGTCGTCATCGCCTGCCCGCTGACGGCGGAGACGGAGGGGTTGATCGGCGAGCGCGAGCTGCGGCTGATGAAGCCCACCGCGACGCTGATCAACGTCGCGCGGGGGCGCATCGTCCGGGAGGAGGCGCTGGTCCGCGCGCTCCGGGAGGGCTGGATCGCCGGCGCCTGCCTTGATGTGTTCGCGCGTGAGCCCCTGCGCGAGGACAGCGAGCTGTGGTCGATGTCGAACGTCGTCGTCACACCGCACAACTCCGGCTTCTCGCCGCTGAACATGGAGCGGGTGATGGCCATCTTCCTCGACAACCTCGACCGCCTCGTGCGCGGCCGCCCCATGCGAAACCTCGTCCGCAGGGCCGGCGTGTAGGGTAGTCAACCACAAGACACAAAGACACAGAGGCACAGAGGCACAGAGGCAACGCATGGACGACGTAGGGGCGAGGCTTGCCTCGCCCTCACGATGCAGCCTGACTGCCCCACTACTGACTGCTGAAAGCTGAAAGCTGAAAGCTGAAAGCTGAAGGCGCCTACACCGCCTGCGCCCCCTGCACAGGGATCACCGCCCCGCTGACCCGCGCCGCCGCATCGCCGCACAGGAACGCCACGATATCCGCGATGTCCTGCGGATGGTTGCCCCCGCCCGGCGCGCGGCCGCCCCGCACCGCCTCCAGCGCATCCTCGAACGACACGTGCGGCGTCGGCCCCGGCGCGACGGCGTTCACCGTCACACGGTGCGCCAGCTCGCGCGGCCCCAGCGTGCGGACGATCCAGTGCCGGGCCGCCTTCCCCAGCGGATAGTCCAGCGGCGCCTCCGGCGGCCCGAAGCGCCAGTCGTCGGCCAGGTGCCCGCCGATCAGCACCACGCGCCCCCATCCCCGCTCGCGCATGCCCCCGAGCGTGGCGCGCAGCAGGTGGAACACGCTCTCCACCTCCCGCGCCAGCACCGCCCGCAGGTGCGCCGGCTCGATCTCCGTCACGTCCTGCGGCTTCCAGGGCGCCCCCGCGCTGCACACCACGATATCGACGCGCCCGAAGCGCTCGACGGCGGCGGCGACCATGGCGTCGACGGCGGCCGGGTTGGAGATGTCCGCCTCGAACGGGAGCGCCCGGCGCCCCATCCCCTCGATGGCGGCGGCGACCCCCGCGGCCTCCTCGCGCTTGCGGCGGTAGTTGACCACCACGTCCGCGCCGTCCCGGGCGAGCGTTAGCGCGATGCTGCGCCCCATCCCCTCCCCGGCCGCCCCGGTCACGATCGCCACCCGCCCTTCGAGACTCATGCCGGGAGCATAGCAGCGCCGCAATCAGATTGGCTCGCCTCGCTCCGGCCCGCTAGAGTCCCATGTCCGGACAGCAGGCTGACCGGTCCGCTCACGGCTCACGGCTCACAGCTCAAGGCTCACGGCTACCGATGACTGACAGCTCCCCCCGAGTCGCCCTCATCACCGGCGGCACCCGCGGCATCGGCAAGGCGATCGCCCTCCGCTTCGCGCGGGACAGCGCCGGCGTGGCGGTGAACTACTCCCGCAGCCGCGAGGACGCCGACGCCGCCGTCGCCGAGCTGCGGGCGCTCGGCGTGCGCGCCGAGGCGGTGCAATGCGACATCGGCGACCGCGAGGCCGTCTTCGCGATGGTCGACGGCGTCGCCGAACGCTTCGGCCGGCTCGACGTGCTGGTGAACAGCGCCGCGCGCGGGCTGGAGCGCCCCCGGCCGGCGCTGGAGTCGCTCCCGAAGCACCTGCGCCACACCTTCGACGTTAACGTTTTGGGGCCGTGGTTCGCGGCGCAGGCGGCGGCGCGCCACATGCACGATGGCGGCGCCATCGTCAACATGCTCAGCCCCGGCGCGCACCGCTACCTGCCCCGCTACGCGCCGGTCGGCGTGTCGAAGGGGGCGCTGGAGTCCTTGACCATCTACCTGGCGGTGGAGCTGGCGCCGCGGGGCATCCGCGTGAACGGCGTCTCTGCCGGCCTCGTCGAGGGCACCGACGGCGTCCGCATGCTCGACCAGGACCTCGTCGGCGACTATCAGGCGAAGGTGCCGGCGGGCCGCCACGTCCGCCCGGAGGACGTCGCCGATGCCGTGGCGTTCCTCGCATCGCCGGCCGCATCGATGATCGTCGGGCAGGTCCTCCTCGTCGACGGCGGGTACTCCCTGCTCGGCACGCTGTGACGGACTACGGGACGACGCGCTGCCCGACGTACGACCCGGTACTCGCGCTGATCCGTGGGTCGTTCGGATACACGTACCGGAACTCAATGCGCAACTCGTCGCCCAGCAGGGATCCGGACACCGGCTCGGCCAACTGGCGCTCGGGCGATACAGGGCCGCTCTGGCATCCGAACAGGTTGCCGGTGAACGTCTGTCCATCCGGCGCCACCGTGACCAGGTAGATGTACGGCCTGCCCGAGCAGGAGAACTGGGGATAGAACAAGAGTGCGTACTTTCCGACGTGCTCGCCGGCTCCTTGAAAGGCGATGTACATGGCGATGTTCTCCGTCACCACGCACACGGGACCTTCAGCGGGAGGGCCGCAATCGGTTCGGGTGTCGAGAAAGCTTCCCCCGAAGAAGGGGCGGACCACCTGTAGCGTCAGCGATGTGCTCCTCGACCCTTCCGGACCTGTGACGGAGGCCACGATGTCCACGAAAGCTTCCGTGGAGGGCGCGGTGTACCCGAAGACCACCTGTCCGCCCGAGGACGTGAGGCGTGCCGTGGGCCCGTCCAGCACCCCGCCGCCCGACACGCTGAGCTGAACGAGCGTGCCGGCCATTCCGTCCCCTGCGACGGATACCACCAGGGATACATTCGCATTGATCAGCACCGGAGAAGTGGGTGTGGCGGTCAGCTCGATGCGCGGGCGGACCGGGCGCGTGAGTCCACGGATCTCCGTCCAGGCGCGCAGCACGTCATCGCCCGTCTCCGCGTCCGCAAAGAGCACGTCCAGCGTGTACGACGCCGACGTCTCAGACGTGGAGACGGCGATCCGTTCGCTCAGCCGCCCGTCGTTCGAGAGGACCGACGCCTTGAGCACGTTCCCAAACGAATCGAGGAGGGACACCTTGAAGACGAGCGGGATGTCGGAGCGCGAAGGGCCGTTGTAGAAGTCCACGCGGGCCCGGGCGGTGAATGTATTCAGGTGGAAGTTCGCAAGCGCGGCCGGCGCGGAGAAGTTCTCTACGAGGACGATATTCGTGCAGACGAACGCGAGATCCCGCCCGTTCGCCCAGCGCGCATCCCGGCTGTGACTCTCTCGGGATGCGGATGTCCCTTGCCCGGTGAGACTGCCCGCATGATCCGCCGGTTGAGGCCGCGCGTCAACCGCCGCGACGGGACGCCCGCGTTATGTTCGTCTGGCTGCGCAGTCCGCCGATACGTCCGTCTGGCTGGGCCACCCGGTGCCGTATGCCCCTGACGCCGCGAGGACCTACGTGGCACCCTGCCCCGGTCGCATCAGGGAGGTGACGAGATGGGGAAGCTCGACGGCAAGGTCGCGATCGTGACCGGGGCGGCGTCCGGCATCGGCCGGGCCAGCGCGCTGCTCTTCGCGCGAGAGGGCGCGGCGGTGGTCGCCGCCGACTGGCACGAGGACGGCGCGAAGCAGGTCGCCTCCGAGATCGAAGCGAACGGCGGGCGCGCGATCGCCACCAAGACCGACGTCTCCCGCGAGGACGACGTGAAAGCGATGGTGCGGGCGGCGGTCGAGACGTTCGGCCGGCTCGACGTGCTGTTCAACAACGCCGGCATCGAGGGCGAGATGAACGTGCCCACCGGCGAGGTCTCGCTGGAGCTGTGGGACCGCGTGATCGGCGTCAACCTCACCGGCGTGTTCCTGGGATGCCGCTACGCCATCCCGGAGATGCTCAAGACCGGAGGCGGCGCGATCGTAAATAACGCCTCGGTGGCGGGCCTGGTCGGGTTCGCCGGCATCCCGGCCTACGCCGCCTCGAAGGGCGGGGTGGTGCAGCTCACGCGCACGACGGCGCTGGAGTACGCCACCCAGAACATCCGGGTGAACTGTCTGTGCCCCGGCGTCATCGATACGCCGATGGTGCAGCGCGCGCTGACCGCGCCCGGCATGCGCGAGGCGTTCGAGCAGATCGAGCCGGTGGGGCGCTTCGGGCGGCCGGAAGAGGTGGCAGCGCTGGCGCTCTTCCTGGCCAGCGACGACGCATCGTTCATCACCGGCGCCGTCATCCCCGTCGACGGGGGCTTCGTCGCCCGCTGACTAGCGGCCGGTGGGCTCGAACTGCCGGTCCGGCGCCGAGAACACGATGTACACCCGCACCGGCGCCGGGCCGTTGTTCAACAGCCGGTGCGCCGCCCCCCGCGGCACGACGATGAGGTCGCCCTCCCGCAAGGTCGTGCTCTGGTCGCCAAGCGTGTGCTCCACCTCCCCTTCGAGGACGTAGACCACCTCCTCGCAGTTGGGGTGAACGTGCTCGACGTTGCTCTTGCCCGCCTCGAAGACGGCGAGGCCGACGGTCTGCTCGGCGCCCTCGGGGCTGCCGCCGCGCGACGCCCACTCGACAGAGCCGAAGTCCATCGTCTCGGCGCGCGACCCCACGTTCCGCCGCACCTGCCCTTCGATGTCCACCGCGCCCAGGCCCGCGGGCATCAGCGCCCACGGCGGAGCATGCGCCCCGCCCGGGCGTCCGTCTGCCGGCCGCCCTCCGCCGCCACCTGCCCGTTCACGATCACGTAGTCGATCCCCGGCGGGTGCTGGCGCGGGTCCTGGTACGTCGCCACGTCGGCGATCGTCGCTGGGTCGAACACGACGATGTCGGCGGACCAGCCCGGCCGAAGCTCGCCGCGCTCGTGCAGGCGATGCTTCCGCGCCGGCAATGACGTCATCTTCCGCACCGCGTCTTCGAGCGTCAGCACCCCCTCCTCGCGGACGTACTGCTGCAGCACGCGCGGGAAGGTGCCGTAGAGCCGGGGGTGGGGCTTCCCCTCCGTCGGCAGACCGTCGGAACCCACCATGCAGTGTTCGTCCATCACCACCCGCCGGACGTCGGCCGCGTCCATCACGAACATGATCACGCTCGGCGTGTTCTCCTCGTCCGCCAGCACCTTGCGGACGGCCTCGCCGACCGGCAGGTCCAGCTCGGCGGCGATGTCGGAGATGTACTTCCCCTCGTACTTCTCGTGGTTGTACTTCACGCTGGCGATGATGGCCGGCACGCTCTCGAACATCGCCTCCCGCCCCACGCGGAACATCGCCGCGAGCGATGACGACGACGCGATGTACGGGTAGACGTCGATCGTTACGTCGACGCCGCGGGCGCGCGCTTCCGCCATGAACGGCAGCGACTTCTTCGTGAGGCCTTCCGCGCCGGGGCCCGACGACTTGTGGTGCGAGATCTGCACCCCGCACCCCGCCTGTTCGCCGATGCTGATCGCCTCGCCCACTGCGTCCAGCACCCCCGCGCCCTCGTTGCGGATGTGGCTGGTGTAGATGCCGCCGTGCTTCGCCACGACCCTCGCCAGCTCCACCAGCTCCGGCGTCTTCGCGTACGTCCCGGGGACGTAGATGAGCCCCGTGGACATGCCGATGGCCCCGGCCTGCATCCCCTCCTCGAGCAGCTCCGACATGCGGGCCAGTTCGCCCTCCGACGGCTCCCGCCGCTCGAGGCCCATGGCGTTGTAGCGCAGCACGCCGTGCGGCACGTACGCCGCCACATTGCACGCCGGGTGCGCCGCGTCGACAGCGGCGAAGTACTCCGCCGTGGTGCTCCACGGCAGGTCCATCTCGCCCATGATGGCGCCGAAGCCCGCCGGAAAGTACCGGCGGAACTCGTCCGACGCCGGGGCGACCCCCGCCCCGCAGTTGCCCGTGACGTCCGTCGTCACCCCCTGCATCAGCTTGAAGTCGACGCGCGGGTCGCGGATCACGGCGGCGTCGTCGTGCGCGTGCACGTCGATGAACCCCGGCGCGACGGTGTGGCCCCCCGCGTCGATCTCGCGCGTCGCCTCGCCGGACACGTCGCCGACGGCCTCGATGCGGTCGCCGGAGATCGCGACGTCACCGTTGCGCGCGGGAGCCCCCGTCCCGTCGACGATGCTGGCGTTGCGGATGATCAGGTCGTAAGTCGGCATGGTGTGGTCCTGCTTTCAGGCGTACCCGTTGTCGTCAGCATCCCGCCGCGAAGTCGCTTCGTCCTCCAGTAGCCCTAGCAGCCCGCCCAGGTCGTCGAACACCGCCTCCGCGCCCGCCCGCGACAGCTCCGCGTCCGACGACATGCCGGCCAGCACGCCGAACGAAGCCATCCCCGCCGCCAGTGCCGCCTCGATATCGCTCACGCTGTCGCCGGCGTAGATGCACCGCTCAGGCGCGACGCTCATCGCCTCGCAGCACAGCCGCAGGCCCTCGGGGGACGGCTTCAGTCGCGCGACGTCGTCCCGCCCCACGATCGCTTCGATCGCCGCCGCCACCCCGTCCCGTTCGAGGATCACCCTCACCGCCTGCATGTTGTTCGAGGTGACGATCCCGGCGCGCAGCCCCAGCTCCGGCAGGCGCCGCAGGAACGCGCTCGCCGCCGGAAGCACGGACACCCGCGTGGCCGCCTCGCGTTCGAACGCTTCCAGGACGCGTGACGCCCGGCGCTGCGTCTCGCGGAGCGGCGCCTCCGGGAGCACGCCGGCCGCCGCGACCGCGCCGTACAGGCTGAGGGCGCCCTCGTGCGTCTGCAGGAAGGCCTCGGACACGCCGCTCGCCCGGTAGAGCGGCAGCAGCTCGGCGCGCGCGTCCTCCCACCGCACGAAGGAGCCGAGGTGGGCGATCGTGTGGTCGAAGTCGAGCAGTACGGCGTCGATGTTGCGGGCCAAGGAGCTGCCTCCGTGCGCCGGACTCGCCGGGGCAGGACCCCGCGAGGGGATCGGCCTTCGACCGACGGGAGGCCGGTGGCGGCCCTTCTCCGTGCTTCGCGCCTGCCCCGGTGCCCGCATCAAGCTAGCTCATCTCCACCGGGAGGCCAGTGCGCGCCGACTCGTAGATCGCGTCGACGACCTCGTGCGCGTACACCGCCGTGTCGAAGTCCGGAAAGCCCGGACGGTCGTCCGTCACCGCCTTCAGGAAGGCGTAGTTCTCCAGCACGTAGCTGAACCCGCTGAACGTCGCCCGCTCCCGCAGCCGCTCGGGGATGTCGACGGAGCGCAGATACCGCGCCACCACCTCCTCCGACGGGATCTCGTCCTTCCGGCCGAGTTCGTTCGTCTCCGTGCGGATGGGCGCCGCCCAGTCGTCGTCCTCCCACGAGAACTGCCCGTTCTCGCAGATCACGTGCATGCGGCGGCTGGAACCGCGATGGTCCAGGTTGTGCCAGACCGACACGTGGTTGACCACGGCGCCGTTCTCGAACTCCAGCGTCTCGCTGCTCAGGTCCTCGACGCCCTCCTTCTCGAAAAAGTGCCGCGTCACGCCGAACACCCGCTTCACCCGGCCGAAGTACCAGCACAGCACGTCCACGTCGTGGATCGCGTGCTCCAGCAGCGTCCCGGCGCCCACGAGGCGGACATCGCCGCGCCACGTGCTGTTGTAGTGGCCCCGGATCGGGAAGAACTGATCGTCCACCATCACGGCCGCCATCGGCCGGCCCAGCGCCTCGTCTTGCAGCAGGTCGCGCAGCACCGAAATCACCGGCGAGAAGCGCAGCACCAGCCCCACCTGGTGCGTGACGCCCGATTCGGCGGCGGCGTCCCGGATGGCGACGGCATCAGCGGCGTTGAAGGCGAGCGGCTTCTCGCAAAACAGCGCCTTCCCCGCTTCGAGGACGAGCGTCGCCTGCTCCCTGTGGAAGACGGTGGGCGTGCAGACGTAGACGGTATTCACCTCCGGCGAGGCGATCAGCTCCGCCGGGTCCTCGAAGGTGTGGGACGCGCGGGCGGCGGCGGCGAAGCTCTCCCGGCGCTCCGGGTCAGAGTCGCAGACGGCGACCAGCTCGCCGTCGATGATCCCCTCCTTCGTGAGGTAGTGGATCGCCCGCCCGTGCGCGCCGGCGATGTTCCCCGCCCCGATGATCCCGATGCGCGGTCGCATGGCGCGATCATAGCGGCGCCATCCCGGTGGGGCGAACGGCGCAGGGCGTCCGCGGGGCGATGTAAGCTGCGGCGTGAGCTTCTCGACCATCCGTCTGTCCGCCCACGCCGGCATCGCCGAGGTGCGGCTGGCGCGCCCGGACGCCGGTAACCCCATCGACGACCGCTTCCTGGGGGAGCTGGAGCGCGCCTGCACGGCGCTGCATGACGACCCCTCGGTGCGCGTGGTGCTGCTCACCGCGGAAGGCGGCATCTTCTCCGCCGGCGGCGACGCCCGGCCGCCCGAGGGCACGCTCGCACTCCGCTGCATCGAGGCGATGAGCCCGCCCGTCATCGCCTGCCTCGAAGGCGATGCGGCCGGCGCCGGGCTGGAGCTGGCGCTCGCCTGCGACGTGCGCGTCGCGGCGGAGGACGCGCGCTTCTCGATGCCGCAGGCGGCAGCCGGCGGCCTGCCCCGGCTGGGAGGCACGCAGCGGTTGGCGCGGGCCGCCGGGCGGGCGCGGGCGCTGGAGCTGCTCCTGCTCGGCGAGACCATCGACGGCCGGACGGCGGCGGCGTGGGGGCTGGTGAACGCCGCGCTACCGCGAGGCGAGACGCGCGCGCGGTCCGAGGCCCTCGCGTCGGCCATAGCCGCGCGCGGCCCGCTCGCCGTCCGCTACGCCAAGGAGGCGGCGCTGCGCGGCGCCGATCTGCCGCTCGACCAGGCGCTCCGCTACGAGACGGACCTGACGGTGATCCTGCAGACGACCGCCGACCGCGCCGAAGGCGTCCGCGCGTTCATCGAGAAGCGCGAGCCACGTTTCGAGGGGAAGTAGCGATGCATGAGCTGCCGGAAGACATAGAGCGCCTGCAGGCACTGCTGGACCGCAGCGACGAGCGCGCCGGCCCGCACCTGCGCAGCATCTTCACGCCGGAGCGACGCGTCGCCGCGCAGGAGCTGTGCGCCCTCCTCACCGGGGTGCAGGTCCTGAACGTCGCGACGGTGACCCGCCGCGGCGAGCCTCGCGTGGCACCGGTGGACGGCCTCTTCTACCGGGGCGAGTGGTGGTTCGGGTCATCGGCGGACTCAGTGCGCTTCCGGCACATCCGGGCCCGGCCGCAGGTCAGCGCGTCGCACACGCGGGGCGAATCGCTTGCCGTCATCGTCCACGGCGAGGCGGTCATGGTCGACCTGACGGAGGAGCGCCACACCGGCATCCGCGCGTACGGCTGCGAAGTGTACGGCGCGGGCTGGGACGAATGGGCGGCGGGCGCCCCGTACGTCCGCATCGCGGCGCACGCGATGTTCACCATGGCGATGGACGCCGGGAAGGGCGAGTAAGCGTGGCCGATGCGGTCCCGGCCGCGGCGGGGCTGTGCGCGTCGTGCTGCTGGGCGGAGGCGGTGCGGTCGGGGCGGGGCTCGACGTTCGTGCTGTGCGGCCGCTTCCGCGACGACCCGCGCTTCGCGAAGTATCCGCGCCTCCCGATCGTGGCGTGCGTGGGGTACGATCCGGGGCCGCCGTCTGATCGCTGAGCGAGTGCGGTCCAGGCGAGCGTGGCGCCGGGTGTCACCCCGCGAGGCCAAGGGAGACGTCACATGATTGGCCATGTCCTGTACGCAAGGACGGCGTGCTCGGCCCTCGTCATCACGTGCTCAGACTTCCGGTTCAAGGGCGTGGAGCGGATGTTCTGCCAGGAGGCGGGGCTCACCGACGACTACGACCTCATCGCGAAGCCGGGGGCCATCCGTTCGCTCGTGTCGCCGCGGACCCCCGCCGCTCGCCAGGCCATGGCGGCCGATATCGAGATCCTGTGGACGCTGCACGGATTCGGGCGCGTACTGATGGTCCAGCACCTGAGCTGTCGCGCCTATGACGATCTCGTCGCGGGCGGAGGCGAGCGAGACGTCCATCTGCGCCATCTCGATGAGGCGGCCGCCGTAATCGCGGGGATCTGTCGCGGCGTTACGGTCGAGGGCTATCTTGCCGCGTGTGTCGACGGGGTTCTGCAGGTCAAGGGCGCAGGCAATTTCGCGCGAGGACCAAGACGCGAGTGAGGGCCAGCGGGCAGGTGCGGGCCGAGATGGTCTGCCACTGGCCGCCGGGTGTACGATCGCGGCATCCGCACGGCGCCACCGTGAGACAGGAGGCAGTGATGCCCGGTGCCCCGAAGCAGGTCCGCCCGAAGGGCTCCTCCGACTACCTGGAGGTGATGAGCAAGGCCGTCCTCCAGGCCGGTATCTCCTGGGCCGTCGTCGAGAAGAAGTGGCCCGGCATCCGCGAAGCCTTCTCGGACTTCGACCCCCTGGCCGTCGCGTCGATCGACGGCAAGCGCATGACGAAGCTGGCGCAGGACCCGCGCGTCATCCGCAACCGCCGCAAGCTGGAGGCCATCGTCGGGAACGCCCGCCAGATGATCGACCTGGAGGAGCAGCACGGCAGCTTCAAGAAGTACCTGCGCTCGCATGGCGGCTTCGAGGCGACCGTGGCGGACTTGCGGAAGCGCTTCAAGTTCCTGGGTGAGACCGGCTGTTACTTCTTCCTCTACGTCGTAGGCGAGCCGGTGCCGGAGTACCACGCCTGGTCGGACTCGCGGGGCAAGAGGCCCGTGCACCCCTGACGCACGATCATTGACACTGCGGCGGCGTTTCGTTGACCCTTCGAAAGAGGGATTCCTATACTCGTAGGCCCCGACGCGACTTCAGCTCCGGCCCGGGAGGGATCAGCCATGGAAGAGATCGTCATCGTCAGCGGCGCCCGCACGCCCATCGGCAAGTTCCAGGGCGCGTACGCGAACCTCTCGGCCTCCGACCTGGGCGCCATCGTCATCAAGGCCGCCGTCGAGCGGGCGGGGCTGAAGCCCGAGCAGGTCGACCACGTCGTGCTCGGCTGCGTCGGCCAGGTGATGGAGGACGGCTACATCTCCCGGCACGCGTCGGTGAAGGCGGGCCTGCCCGTCGAGACGCCGGCCGTGACTGTGAACCGCATCTGCGGCAGCGGCCTCGAGGCCATCAACACCGCCGCGCGCTACATCCAGACCGGCGACGCCTCGGTCGTCGTCGCCGGTGGCGCCGAGAACATGACCATGATGCCGTACTACCTGCGCCAGGGCCGAGCCGGCTACCGCATGGGCAACGGCACGCTGGAGGACGGCATCCTGCACCTGCTGGGCGACCCCTTCAGCAAGCAACACATGGGCATCACCGCCGAGAACCTGGCGGAGAAATACGAGATCTCCCGCGAGGCGCAGGATGAAGTCGCGATGCGCTCGCAGGAGCGGGCGGCAGCGGCGATCGCCGCCGGCAAGTTCAAGGATGAGATCGTCCCCGTCGAGGTGAAGCACGGCAAGGAGACGGTGACCATCGACACCGACGAACATCCGCGTCAGACCACGCTGGAAGCCCTGGGCAAGCTGCGCCCCGCCTTCAAGGAAGGCGGCATGGTCACCGCCGGCAACTCCAGCGGCATCAACGACGGCGCCGCCGCCGTCGTCGTCACCAGCGAGACGAAGGCGCGCGAGCTGGGCCTGAAGCCCCGCATGCGGCTGGTCGCCCGCGCCGAGGCCGGCGTCGAGCCTTCGATCATGGGGCAGGGGCCCATCCCGGCGGTGCAGAAAGTCCTGCAGAAGGCCGGCATGACCATCGACCAGATCGACCTCGTCGAGCTGAACGAGGCGTTCGCCTCCGTCACTGCGGCGTGCAGCACGGTGCTCGGCCTCGACCCGGAGAAGACCAACGTGAACGGCGGCGCCATCGCGCTCGGCCACCCCGTCGGCGCGACGGGCGCCATCCTCACCGTCAAGCTGATGTACGAGATGGAGCGCCGGAACGTCCGCTACGGCCTCGTCACACTCTGCATCGGCGGCGGCCAGGGCATCGCCACCATCTTCGAGCGCGTGTAGCCGTAGCGCCCGCTCAGGGCAGCGTCAGGTCGACGCGCTCAGCGCTCGGGTCCGTCGTGCCTTCGATGGCGACGCCATCGACGCGGAACTCCAACGTTTGCTTCGCCACTGCACAGCCCTCCTTGTCGTCGGCGAGGAGGATGCTGTACAGGCTCGGCTCGGTGAACTGGACCGCCATGTGCGGCACGGCGCCGGCGCCGCAGCGGACATCCCCCGCGTACATCTCGACGAGTGTGCCCGGCGGAAGCGGCTGCCCGTCGGCGCCCGTAACGTTCCCATAGACGTAACTCGCTGACCGCGGGGCCGCGCCCTTGCTGAACGTGGCGTCGAACGTCGCAGTGCCGGCGTCCGTGGGCCAGGCGAACGTCTCCTGCGACCCCAACAGCTCGTCGCCGGCAAACGCGAGGATCTGGAGCCGCCGCCCGGGCGTGCCGCATCCCTTGAGTTCCGTCTCAGCCATCACAGCGCGCCGGTAGGCCCCGCTCGCGTCCGAGCCGGGCTCGGAGAAGCTGCAGACCTGCCGCAGGCCGTCCTCACCGATCACTTCGATCCACATGTAGCCATTGCCGAGCGGCGCCCCGTCGACCGTCATGCTGCCGCTGAGCACGAGCCGGTCGTCGGCACCCGCCACCTCGTCGCCCTCCGGCGTACCGAAGCGCGCGACCTGCGTGAAGCGCGTGCCGGCCTGGCTCAGGTCGTCGACGAGGAGGTTCTCGCCCTCGGGCTTCGTCCCCTGCTCCACCCACGCCTCCAGGTCCTTGAGGCCCGTCACCCACTCGCCCTCGGTGAAGCCGCAGTGTTCGGCCGCGCGGACCACGCGCTGCACCAGCAGGTCTCCCTTGCCCGCCACGTCCACCTTGCGCCGGAGGATCTGCTGCTGGTCGATGGGCACCTGCCAGTCGCCCGTCGTGTGCAGCGTGATCATGGGCATCTGCAGGTCGCCCGTCACCTGGTTGGGCCCGAAGTAGCTTTCGATCTGCTCCGGCGTCGCCGGCTCGCGCCGGACCACCCCCGCGTTGAAGTCGTCCGCGCTGCCGGCCGCAACGTCGTCCAGCAGATACTCGTGTCCCACGTTTGAGGCCAGTCCGAACGCCACCAGGATCGGCGCCCGGAACCAGTTCGTCTCCTCCTCCAGCGCGAACCCCTCGCGGTCCAGGGGCCGGCGCCCGCCGGTGATGTCGAGCAGGATGTTCTCCCACTCTTCGTGCTTGGCCGGGTCGCGCAGGGCGGGCCGGACCTTCTGGTCGATGATCTCGTACACGTCGCCGTCGTCGAACTCCTGCTGCGTGACGCCCGCGACGAACGCTCCCGCGTAGAAGTAGTCGCCGACGATCTGCGTGATAGCCTCCTGCCCGGCGAAGCCGCAAAGCCCCAGCGCCCCGTCGAAGCGGTCGGCGTAGCGCTCGGCGGCGATGTGCGTCGCCGCACCTCCCATCGAGTGGCCGGTGACGTACGTGTACTCAGGACGCCCGAACCGCCGGACGAACTCGTCCCAGAGCGCCGCCGTCTCGTCGGCGGCGCGGCCGGGGATGAGCGCCGTGCCGGAGTAGCTCGACGCTCCCCAGGCGTAGCCGTTGCGGATCAGATAGTCGCGGATGCCTGGCGTCTGGACGCTTGCCTCCGGTGCCAGCGACTGAAAGCCGTGCATGTACAGCACCAGCCTGCGATTCCAGTTCGCGGGCATCTCGATCTGATAGACGGTGCCGCCGAGGTGTCCGTAGATCGCCTCCGCGCCGGCGATCGCGTCGAACGCCGGGTCCGTGAGGCCCACCCCCTGCGGCTCCTGCCTGATCTCGACGGGCGCGGGCAGCGGCCGTGGGGTCGGCGTCCCGGCGGGCTTCGAGGGGGAGTCGTCGCAGCCCGCGGCGAGCAGGAGCAGCGCGCCGCAAAAGGCGAAGATCAGCCGCCTGTGCATGTGGTCTCCTCCCGGGCGTCAAGCGCGGGGATGAGTATACCGGCCATCCGGATCGGCCCCGCCGCCTGTGCAGACGCGCTACTCCCTCGCGCGGGCGGGCGGTAGGATGGCCTTCGCGTGCGCGAGGCGCGCGGGAGCGACCGCATGGCCACCATCTCCGAAAGCACGAAGATCGTCCGGAAGACGCCCGCCGCGGGCGACATCCTGCCGTTCGAGGCGGTCGAGGCGACCCTGCCGAACGGCCTGCGCGTGATCGTCGTGCCGACGGGCTTCCCGAACCTCGTCTCGCTGCAGATCCCGGTGCAGACCGGCTCCCGCAACGAGGTGGAGGAGGGCCTGTCCGGCTTCGCCCACTTCTTCGAGCACATGATGTTCCGCGGCACCGAGCGCTTCTCGCCCGAGGCCTACCAGCAGATCGTCTCGCGCACCGGCGCCCGCCAGAACGCTTACACCACCGACGACTACACGAACTACCACCTCACCTTCGCGGCGGAGGATCTGGAGACGATCCTGGAGATCGAAGCCGATCGCTTCATGCACCTCTCCTACCCGGAGGAGGCGTTCAAGACGGAGGCCAAGGCGGTGCTCGGCGAATACAACAAGAACTCCGCCGAGCCCCTGCAGCAGCTCTTCGAAGTGCAGCACGACCACGCCTTCAACACTCATACCTACAAGCACACGACCATGGGCTTCCTCCGCGACATCGAGGACATGCCCAACCAGTTCGACTACTCGCGCGAGTTCTTCCGCCGCTGGTACCGCCCGGAGTACACCACTGTCATCGTCGCCGGCGACGTGGAGCCGGAGCGGGTGCTCGCGCAGGTCGAGAAGTACTGGGGCGGCTGGGAGCGCGGCTCGTACACCGTCGAGATCCCGGCGGAGCCGCCGCCCCGCGCGGCGGTCGTCGCGCACGTGCCCTGGCCCACGTCCACCCTGCCGTGGGTGACGGTGGCGTTCCACGGCCCCGCCTTCTCAGAGACGGACAAGGACTACGTCGCCATCGACACGCTGCTCGACCTCCAGTTCGGCGAGACCTCCGACGTCTACCGCCGCCTCGTGGAGGCGGAGCAGAAGGTCGACGCGCTCGACGCCTACAGCCCGCCGCGCGCCGACCCGGCGCTGGTGATGGTGCTCGCGCGCGTGAAACACCCCGACGACGTGCCCTACGTCCGCGACGTCATCGTCGAAGCGGTCGCGGAGGCGCGCCGCCGCCCGGTTGACGCCGCCCGGCTCGATGAGGCGAAGTCGCACGCCCGCTACGGCTTCGCCCGCACCCTCGACAACTCCGAGTCGATCGCCGCGACGCTGGCGACGTTCGTGCAGTACCGCCGCGCGTTCGACACCGTGAACGCGGCCTTCCGGCTCCAGGCGGCGCTCACGCCCGAAGACCTGCACGCCGCCGCGCGCAAGTACCTCACCGACGCGAACATGGTGCTGACCACGCTGTCGCACGAGGAGCCGCCTCCGGCGATGCGAGAGGCGCCGTCCGTCGAGCGGGCGGAGGCGTCCGCGGCGGAGCAGCCCGCCGGCGTTCCGGCCGTCATCCAGCGCTCGCCCTCCGGCCTCCTGCGGATGAAGTTCCTCTTCGGGGCGGGCTCCGCGCACGACCCGGCGGGGAAGGAGGGGCTGGCCGCCCTCACCGCCTCGATGATCGCCGAGGCCGGGAGCAAGTCCCGCCGCATTGACGAGATCAGCCGTGCGCTCTTCCCCATCGCCGGCAGCCTGCGTCCGCAGACCGACCGCGAGATGACGGTCTTCACCGGCGTGACGCACCGCGACAACCTGGACCGCTTCGCCGAGGTGGCGCTGGAGCAGCTCTTCGACCCCGGCTGGCGCGAGGAGGACTTCACCCGCCTCAAGGAACGCCAGTTGAACGAGCTGGTGCAGGACCTCCGCGCGAACAACGAGGAGGAGCTGGGGAAGGAGCGCCTCCAGACGAATATCTTCGCCGGGTCGGCGTACGGCCACACCACTCTCGGCACCATCGCCGGCATCGAATCGCTGACGCTCGATGACGTGCGCGGGTTCGCTGCCAGATGCTACACCCGCGCGAGCCTGACGCTCGGCCTCGCCGGCGATGTGCCCGATCCGTTCGTCGAGCGGCTGCAGCGCGACATCGCGTCTCTCCCCGGCGGCGAGGCGCTCGCGGCGCCGGACGTCCGCGCGCGCAAGCCCTCGGGGCTGGAGGTGGAGATCGTGGAGAAGGATACGCGCGCGACCGCCATCTCCTTCGGCCAACCTGTCGACGTCACCCGCTCGCACGACGACTTCGCCGCGCTCTGGCTGGCCCGGGCGTGGCTCGGCGACCACCGGGCGTCGCACGGGCGGCTGTTCCAGCGTCTGCGCGAGGTGCGCGGGCTGAACTACGGCGACTACGCCTACGTCGAGGCCTTCCCGCGCGGCATGTACCAGTTCTTCCCTGACGCGAACATCGCCCGCCGGGCGCAGATCTTCGAAGTCTGGATCCGCCCCGTGATGCCGGAGCACGGCATCTTCGCGCTGAAGGGCGCGCTGCACGAGCTGGAGGCCATGGTCGAGCGCGGGCTCGACGCCGAGGCCTTCGAGGGCACCCGGAACTACCTGATGAAGAACGTCTACGTCATGACGAAGACGCAGGACCAGCAGCTGGGTTACGCGCTCGACAGCCGCTGGTACGGCATCGGCGAGTACACGGCGCACATCCGCGCCCGGCTCGAGGCGCTCACGCTCGATGCCGTGAACGCTGCCGTGCGCCGGCACATCTCGCCGCGCGACCTGAGCGTCGTCGTCATCACGAAGGACGCGGCAGCCTACCGCGACGCTCTGCTGGCCGGCGAGTTCACGCCGATCGAGTACGAGTCGCCGAAGCCGCAGGACATCCTCGACGAGGACAGGACCATCGGTGCCCGCAGGCTCGGCGTGCGCCCGGACGCCGTCCGCATCACGCCGGTGGAGGACGTCTTCGCCTGACCTCACCCTCCGTCCCCTCTCCACAGTGTGGTGAAGGGGTGGCCGAAGGCCGGGGGTGAGGTGTCCGGATCGCAGCCCGCAGGGGCGGGGTTTGCCCGCCCGCATCGCAGCCCGTAGGGGCGGGGCTTGCCCCGCCCGCATCATCGAACGGAGGATCACCATGGCCAACAACAGGAAATTCCGGTTCGGCGTGCAGATGTCTCGCGCGGGCTCCGCGGACGCCTGGCGCGAGAAAGCCCGCAAGCTCGAGGACCTGGGCTACGCCTCGCTGTTCATCCCCGACCACTTTGAGGATCAGTTCGCCCCCATGCCGGCGCTGATGGCCGCCGCCGACGCCACGTCGACGCTGCGCGTCGGGACTCTGGTGCTGGACAACGACTACCGCCACCCCCTCGTGCTGGCGAAGGAGATCGCCACGCTCGATCTCCTGTCCAACGGCCGCGTGGAGTTCGGCATCGGCGCCGGCTGGATGAAGACCGACTACGACGCCTCCGGCATGGTCTACGAGTCGCCCGGCGTGCGCATAGAGAAGCTCAAGGAAGGGCTGGCGATCTGCAAGGGTCTCTTCGCGTCCGAAGGCCCGTTCTCCTACGCCGGCAAGCACTACACCATCACCGCCGCGAAGGGCCTCCCGAAGCCGGTGCAGACGCCGCACCCGCCGGTGCTCATCGGCGGCGGCCGTCCGCGCGTGCTGAAGTTCGCCGCCCGCGAGGCCGACATCATCGGCTTCAACTTCTCCCTGCACGAGGGCGCCGTGAACCGCGAGACGATGGTCACCGGCACGGCCGCCGCCACCGACGAGAAGATCGGCTGGGTGCGCGAGGGCGCCGGCGCCCGCATGGACGAGCTGGAGATGAACGTCACGGTCTTCGTCTGCGTCGTCACCGACGACCGCGCGTCGATGGCGGAGCGCATCTCCGGCGGCTTCGGCATGCCGGCGGCGGAGGTGCTGGAGTCGCCGCACGCCGTCATCGGCAGCGTGGACCAGATCGTCGAGGACATCCAGCGCCGCCGTGAGCGCTGGGGCTTCAGCTACGTCGTCTTCTCCGGAGACGTCGCCGACGCCATGGCCCCCGTAGTCAAGAAGCTCGCCGGGACGTAGGACTCAGTGTTCTTCGCGTGCCGTGGTCTCGTGTAGCCAGGGAACTATTCCCCCGAACTCAAAATCATCCTTACCTAGCCAAGGGAGAACTTGGCTATACGACTTGACGATCTCTTGGTCAATGCTCCCGTCGGGAGTGTAGTTAATGACGTTGACATTCACATTCGGCCGAATTCCTTCACGGAACAAATGCTGCCCGGCGATGTCAGTCAGTGGCATCGAATAGCCAAGGAACAGCACTCGGTCAGCCGCGGCGAGTGCTTCGAGGGCTCTCCACCACACTAGGCGCAGTATCGGCTCTAAGACTAGGCTTCCTTTCACCAGCACCGGTGGAATGATGAAAGGCTCGCCTTCCAAGTGGTCGAGGATCACCCGCCTTCGGCGTTGGGCTTCGTCGGGCGTAGTGGGCTCATCATCATCCACCAGGTCACCAAATCTATTCCCTCTCGGGAGCCAATCCTCGTCATGCACGATGCTGTCTATGGCGAGTGGCCGGCTGGAGCCGCGGCGAATCCTCCAGTTGATTGAGCCGTGCAATTTCAGGAGAAGGATGCATGTCGTGTCCATAACGACAGGTGACATTCCCGACTCTCGAATCAACGTCTTGGACGGCTTGCAGAAGAAGCCATATCCGCCGTCGGGGTGCCAGTACGTGTCGGTGGTACCTGTGTTGGTAACTCCCTTCACGTCCCGAAGTGCTTCGTCGAAGACGTCATCATAGTTAAAGGTGATGCACTCGACCCGTTCATCGATTACCAACTGAGCCATTGCAGAGAGCGACTCCTCATCGCGCTCCGCGCGGCGTGCCTGGTCGATACTCTCGCGAAACCTGGTCATAAGGCTCGTGCGAAGCAGGGCAAGCTGCGGACCGGCTCCCTGCTCGACGTCGTACGGAAGAAGATTGTCCAGGCGGGTGAGCAACTGCTCGATGTTCACTCGGCCATCCGGAAGGATGCTCGATTCTAGGACGCGGCGCGCATGAGGAAAGTGAGTGAATGCCTCTACGATGTCGCCAATACCGTAGTCATCGATCAGCAGCGGGGCCGAAGGGACAAATGCGCGTGTGAATCCTGCTCCGAGGACAGCGACCGTGCTCATTGTTCCTCATCCGCATGTACGCTAGCGGCGCAGATTGTCGGCACAACTACACTCGGTGACATCGTAACATCTGCGCTACACCCCATACCCCCGCGCGGCGATCGGCCACACCTCCACGACCTCCCCGCCCGCGACGGCGTACAGCACATCATGCAGATTGATCGTCGGGTCGATGTGCGACGGCCACAGCTCGATCCGCCCCCCCGGCGACACCGGCACCTCCGGCGGCAGCGAGATCGTCGCGTGCTCGTCGCTCAGGAACATCACCTCCGCCCCCGGCAGATCCTTTACCGACGGGTTGCCGTGGTCGACGGCGCACGCCTTCAGCCCCGCGTCCGTCGCGCACTGCTCGGCGCGCGGCCGGCTGAGCACCGTGCTCAGGATGCTGAGCGCCTGCTCGAACGGCAGCCCCAGTTTGGCGTAGGCGGTGTCCATGAGCACGTACGACCCCGCCTGCACCTCGGTGATCCCCTCCATGCCGCCGGTGATGTCGTACGTCCCGGTGCCGCCGGCGCTCACGATCTCGCAGGGCAGCCCCGCCTCCCGCACCATCCGCGCCGTCGAAAGCAGCCGCTCCATCGCCTTCGCCGCGCGTGACTCGCGTTCCCCGCGGTCCTCCAGCCCGACGACGTGGCCCTCGTACCCCATCAGCCCGCACAGCCGCACGCCGTCGGTCGCGGCGATGCGGCGGGCGAGCGCCAGCGCCGGCTCTCCCGCCGCGATGCCGCAGCGCGGCATCCCTACGCTCACGTCGACGACGACGCCGACGGTCGCCCCCTCCGCCCGCGCGGCTGCCACCAGGTCGTCGAGTGCGATGTCCGAGTCAACGGCGACCTTCAGGTCGATCCGCTTCGCCAGGCGGGCCGCCCGCACGGCTTTCCCCGGCCCCAGGATCTCGTTCGCGATCAGCACGTCGCCGGTCAGCCCCTCGCGCACCACCACCTCCGCCTCGCCGACCGTCGCGCAGGTAAGGCCGCTGCACGACCCGGCGGCCAGCTGCCGGCGGGCGATGGCCGGCGTCTTGTGCGCCTTGAAGTGCGGGCGGAGCCGGCACGACCCCGCCGCGTAGTGCGCCGCCATTCGCTCGATATTGCGCTCCATCGCCGCCAGGTCGACGACAAGGGCGGGCGTCGGGATCTCGCGCAGCTTCACGTTCGTGCTCCTCTCGCCGTAGGGACGGAGCATGATAGCCCGTCCCGCCTCGCTGGCGGACGCTCCGGGCGTCCCGTACGCTGCGAGCATGGACGAACAGCGAGGTCCGCGGCGCCGCCGGGGCAGGCGCGGCGGAAAGAATCGCCAGTCGCAGGGGTCCCAGCCGCCGCAGCCGCCGCAACCGGCATCGGAACAGAATGCGCCGCCGCGCACCGGCGGCACGGTGCACCGCGCGCCCCAGCCGGACACGCGCCCGGCCCCGGCCGGAGGGCAGGAGCCGCGCGCCCGCCGGGACTATCGCCGCGGCCCCGGCGGCCCCGGCGGCCCGGGCGGCCCGGCGCCGGCCCAACCCCCGCCGCCGCAGCAGAAGGACGAGCGTCCCCGCCGGGGCGACGGGCGTCCGCCGCGCGACCGCGACCGCCGTCCCTCGCGCGATGGCCGCGATGGCCGCGACGCCCGCCCGCGCGTGTTCGAGACGCCGGTGCCGCAGGACGAGGCGTCGGTGGCGCTGGGGGCGCGCTTCCGCGAAGCGCAGATGGCCGTGCGGGACGCCAGGAAGACGCTCGACCGGCGCCGCGCCGACCAGGGCGACGAGCCGGAGTGGCTGCAGGAGCAGTACGCCGAAGCTGAGCGCCTCTTCGAGGAGGTCGCCACCGAGTGGAGCGACCACCTCGCGAAGACGGGCCGCAAGGTGGTCCGGCGCTGAGTTCCGCTCCGTCAGGTGTGCCGCGTCCGGCAGCGACGCCACCCCTCCCCTGCGAATTCCGTAGATTCGACCGGCTTGCGCTTTATCCTCGGCCAGCGCGATGATCACACGCGATGACCGTCAAAGAGAAGCTCCAGGACTCGTTCCAGAGGGTCGCGGCGCGGGCGCTGACCACCGTCGAGCGCGTGCAGACCGGCGCCGGTTGGAACCCGCTCGATGCGGGCTATCTGCGCGACCCCTACCCGACCTATCGGCGCCTGCGCGAGCGCGACCCGGTCCACCGCAGCCGGCTGGTGCAGGGTGCGCTAGTGCTCACCCGTTACGACGATATTGTGTCGGTGCTGCGGGATCCGAACGCCAGGGCCGACGGACGCAAGCACCCCGAGTACCCCAAACAGCGCGCGCGGATGGAAGAGGCCCGCCTCATCGAGCCGGACGAGGCCGACGCCATCTCCATGCTGACGTCCGACCCGCCCGACCACACGCGGCTGCGCTCCCTCGTCAGCAAGGCGTTCACCCCCCGCTCGGTCGACTCGCTGCGCCCGCGCATCGAAGCGATCGTGCACGAGCACCTGGACGCCGTCGCCGCGAACGGACGCATGGACGTCATCGAGGATCTCGCCTACCCGCTGCCCGTGATCGTCATCGCCGAGATGCTCGGCGTGCCGGCGTCGGACCGCAATCAGTTCAAGGCCTGGTCCGACGAGATCGTCCTGGGGCTCGGCATCTCTTCGCTGGAGGATGCCCGGCGATCGCGAAAGGCCGTGCGCGAGCTGCAGGCGTACTTCGCGCGCGTCGCCGAGGAGCGCCGCCGCGAGCCCCGGGAGGATCTGCTCAGCGCGCTCGTCGCGGCGGAGGATGAGGGCGACCGGCTCACTGCCGCCGAGGTGTACCAGACCTGTAACCTGCTGCTCGTCGCGGGCCACGAGACGACCACGAACCTCATCGGCAACGGCCTGCTGGCGCTCCTGCGCCATCCGGAGCAGCTGGAGCTGCTGCGCCGCGACCCCTCGCTGATCGACGGCGCGGTCGAGGAGTTCTTGCGGTACGACAGCCCCGTGCAGGCGACGGCCCGCTTCTCCGCCGAGGGGTTCCAGATCGATGGCCACCACGCTGCGCCGTGGCAGCAGGTGTTCCTGCTCCTGGGCGCCGGAAACCGCGACCCCGCGCAGTTCGCCGACCCCGAACGCCTCGACGTCACCCGCAAGGACGTGAAGGTGCTCTCGTTCGGCCACGGGATCCACTACTGCCTCGGCGCCCCGCTCGCCCGCATCGAGGGCCCCATCGCCCTCCGCGCGACGATCGAGCGCTTCCCGAACATGCGCCTGGCGACCGGCCGGCCGGAGTGGAACAAGAACCTCATCCTCCGCGGCCTGAAGTCACTCCCCATCACGTTCTAGACGGCGTCGCTTGACTGCCCACTAACCACCATCTACTAACCACTAGCCACCACCCATCCCCTCTGCTAGCGTAGACCTCCGGCAGACCGGTCGAGGAGGTGTCGTCGTGGTGTTCAAGAGTCCCTGGCCAAGCATCGAGCCCTACGCGCCCATGAGCGTGGCGCAATTGCTGGAGAAGACCGTCCGGCGCCTGCCCGACAAACCGGCGCTGATGACCGCCGAGGGCAAGGCGTACACCTACAGAGAGCTGTGGTCCGCGGCCGAGCGCACCGCTCGCGCACTCCAGCAAGAAGGCGTACGGAAGGGCGACTTCGTCGCCATCTACGCCCCAAACTCAGTCGAGTACGCCGTGGCGCTGCATGGCGCCCTGATGGCCGGCGCCACCGTCACCACGCTGAACCCGCTGTACCGGGAGCGCGAGGTGGAGTTCCAGCTCCGCGACTCCGGCGCGAAGGTCGTGTTCACGCTCGGGCCGCTGCTGCCCATCGTCGAGGCGGCGAAGGCGAACCTGCCGGGGGTCCAGCAGGTCCACGAACTGGACGGCGTCTGGGACATGGCGCGCGCAGCCACCGGCGACCTGGACCCGGTGACCATCGACCCGCTGAAGGACATCGCCGTGCTGCCGTACTCCAGCGGCACAACGGGCCTCCCGAAGGGCGTGATGCTCAGCCACCAGAACCTCACCGCGAACATCCGGCAGACGATGGCCCTCGGGATGACGACGGAAGAGGCGGTGGTGCTGGACTTCCTCCCCTTCTACCACATCTACGGGATGATGGTGCTGCTCAACTGCGGCCTCGCCGTCGGCGCTACGCAGGTGATCCTCTCGCGCTTCGATCCGCAGACCGCGCTGAGGCTCATCCAACAGCATCGAGTGACCGACCTGTACTGCGTGCCGCCGGTGGTGTTGGGTCTGGCGAACATGGACCTGAGCGCCTACGACCTCTCGTCGCTGCGCTTCCTGATGTCCGGTGCCGCGCCGCTCCCCGCGGAGGTGGGGCGGCAGGCGGCGGCGAAGCTCAACATCACCGTGATGCAGGGCTACGGCATGACCGAGTCCAGCCCCATCACCAACGTCAACCCGCTGAACGCGCCGCGCGAGGGCACCGTCGGCCCGCCTGTGCCCGACACGATCGAGAAGGTCGTGAGCCTCGACACCGGCGAGGAGCTGCCGCCCGGCGAGATCGGCGAGCTGCTCGTATTCGGCCCGCAGGTCATGCAGGGCTACTGGAACAACCCCGACGCTACGGCCGAGACCATCACCCCCGACGGCTGGCTGCGCACCGGCGACATCGCCTCAGCCGACCCCGACGGCTACGTGCGCATCCACGACCGCAAGAAGGAGATGATCAAGTACAAGGGCTATCAGGTGGCGCCGGCGGAGCTCGAGGCGCTCCTCATGGAGCACCCCGGCGTCCGCGACGCCGCCGTCATCCCGAAGGCCGACGACGAGGCGGGCGAGGTGCCCAAGGCGTTCGTCGTCGCGCGGGAGCCCGGGCTGGACCTCGATGCCGTGGCGGCGTTCGTCGCCGAACGCGTCGCGCCCTACAAGAAGATCCGCGAGATCGAGCTGATCGACGCCATCCCGAAGAACCCCTCGGGCAAGATCCTGCGCCGTCAGCTCATCGAAGCGGAGCGCGAGAAGACGTAGCTGCGCAGCTTCGGCCGCGCCCCTCGTGGGGGGATGCGGCGGACACGAAACAGCGCGGGCCGGGCGCCCGCGCTCTCATCCGCAGACCAGCGACTAACGACCGGAAGACCAGATCAGGGTGCCTTGATCCCCTCGATGCGGACGCGGAAGGTGCCGGACGGCGCCTCCACCTCCACCTCCTCGCCGGAGCGGCGCTGGTAGACGGCCTTCCCGACCGGCGACGCGACCGAGATCTTCCCCTGACCGGAGCGTACTTCGTCGGTGTTGACGAGCGTGTACGTGCGTTCCACGCCGCTGCGCAGGTCCCGGATCGTGACCTGATCGCCGATGAGGGCGCTGTCGCCGTGCGCGGGCGAATCGCCCTCGATCACGACGGCGCGCCGCAGCGTCCCCTCCACCTCCCGGATCCGCGCTTCGAGGTGCGCCTGATCGTTGCGGGCGGCGTCCAGGGGGGCGTTCTCGCGAAAGTCCTTGTCAGCCATGGCGCGCGCTAGGTCGGCCAGGATCAGGGGACGGCGTTCCTTCATCTCGTCGAGCTCGTGGATGAGCGCCTCGTGCCCGTCCTTCGTGAGGTACACGGGCTGCGCCTCGATGAGCTGGGCGTTCGCGCTCGATTTCGTCGCCTTACGCACGCGCAGGTGGGTCCCGAGGTTCGTGTCGGTGAGGCCCCGGTCCTTCGCCCACTTCAAGAACGCGCGGACGAAATCCGCGCGCTTCGCTGCATCCGCCAGTGAGGGGGGGTAGTTCTCGGCGAACTGGGCGATCTCATGCCCGCGCATCACGGTGAGTTCGCGCTCCGCCCCGCACCAGCGGACGAACTTCAGGATCTCCGCCTGGGCATCTAGCCGCGCCGCTGGCTTCAGCGACCCGAGGTAGATATGCGCCGCCTCCTCGAGCCGCGCTGGTTGCGTCGTCGCATCAATCGTCATCGATAGGTAACCCTCCTGGCACAGCTGGATTGTAGGCGCGTCCGGAACGGGGCGTCAAATACATAAGGTGCTACGATCACACCGTGCTGGACATCCTTTCGGACGGTGCACGCACCTACGGCGTGCGCCTCAGCGACGCGCAGGTGCGCGCGTTCCGGACGTATTTCGACCTGCTGGCTGCCTGGTCGCGCCGTATCAATCTCGTTTCGGACGCCAGCGAGGACGCCGTCGTCAGGCGCCACTTCCTCGAATCGGTCGCCCTCGGGGCAGCGCTGCGCGAGCGAGAGGTGCTGCGCCCGGGTGCGGATCTGCTTGACATCGGCGCGGGAGCGGGCTTCCCGGGGATGGTGCTGAAGCTCGTCTGGCCGGGGATCCGGCTCACGCTGCTCGAAGCCACCGCCAAGAAGGCGCGCTTCCTGGAAACGCTCGCCGAGGCGTTGGAGCTGCCGGACATAACGGTGCTCACGGGGCGTGCCGAGGAGCTGGCCCACGACACCACGCTCCGCGGCCGCTTCGACCTTGTCGTCGCGCGGGCGGTGGCGCCCCTTCCGGAGCTGTTGGAGCTGACGCTGCCCTTCGCCCGGGCCGGCGGCCGCGTCGTCGCCCCGAAGGGCTCCCGGGCGGAAGAAGAGGTCGCGGCTGCGAAGCACGCCCTCGAGGTGCTGGGCGGGGAGGCCTTCGTCGTGCCGTTCCGGGTGCCGGGGCCGCCGCAACAACTGGTGGTCGTCGTGAAGCGCCGCCAGACCCCGCCGGAGTACCCGAGACGGCCGGGAGTGCCCGGAAAACGGCCGTTGTAGCCATCTTCGCCCGCCCGGGTACTAGACAAGCGGCCGAAAGTGCTGTATGAGATATACGTTTGAGCGTTTGAAGCTCAACGGGCGCCAGGGCTGCCCTGTGCCGGGCGGCAGGGAAGGAGGACGCGCCATGATGCAACCCACGGGCGGGCTGGACATGAACTCCCTCATACAGCGGCTTCGGCGGATGGCCATGCTGGACGCCAGCGTGTTCGACGAGGTCAAGGGTGACGCCAGCGCCACGATTCCAGCGCTGCTAGTTGTCGTCGTCTCGACGTTCCTGATGGGGGTCGGCGGCTGGCTCTGGCTGCTCTTCCAGGACTTCGGCTACGAGGAAAGTGACTTCTTCCTCAAGTCGGCCGTCATCGGGAGCGTGCTGGCGATCGTCCTCTGGGGCGTGGGCGTCTTCGTCACCTACGTCATGCTCACCCAGATCTTCCGCGCGACCGCCGATGTCAACCAGTTGGTCCGCGTCATGGGGTTCGCCGGCGCGCCCCTCGCCCTCGGAGTGCTGATGTTCATTCCGGGCCTGGACTACGGCCTCGGCGTGGCCGCCGTCGGGCTGTACTTCGGTCTGTCCGTGCTGGCCGTCCAGTCGGCCACCGACGCCAGTCCCGGGAAGGCGCTCGCGGCCGCGGCCGCCGGCTTCGCCGTATGGGCGGTGGTGCTGAGCCTGCTCGTGTCCGGCGACGGCTCGACCGATGTGTGGGCGCCCGGGATCTTCATCTTTGCACCGAGGTAGGGGCGCCAGCCAGCGTGTTTGACATGACGGGGACGGCGTGCGCCTCCCCGTCGTGTTCGTCTGTGACGCCTCGCTATACTCGCGCCTATGGACCTCCTCGGCCGTATCCGCGAGGACCTTGCGTTCGAGGGCAACGTCAGGAAGTCGTATCTCTACCGCTTCCTGATGAACTTCCAGCTCTGGTGGCCCATCTGGGTCATCTACCTGCTGCAAGACCGCGGCCTCTCCCTCACCCAGATCACCCTGCTCGACACGCCGTTCTGGCTCCTCATCGTGGCGGCGGAGGTCCCCACCGGCGCTATCGCCGACCGCTTCGGCCGCAAGACCTCGCTCACGCTGGGCAGCCTCATGTTCGCCGTGGCGGTCTTCGTCTTCGGCATCGCCGACAGCTATCTCATCATCCTCATCTCCTACACCGCGTGGGGCCTGGCCCTGACGCTCCAGTCCGGCGCCGACGCCGCGATCCTGTACGACAGCCTCAAACGCATCGGCCGCGAGGATGACTTCCAGAAGATCAACGGCCGGCTCTGGGCGCTGACCTCACTGGCGGTGCTCCTCTCGATCCTCATCGGCGCACCCATCGCGGCGGCGACGAGCCTCTCCTTCCCCATCCTGCTCAGCGCGGGGGTGGCGCTGATCGCCGCCCCGGTCGCGCTGTCGATGCATGAGCCCCGGGAGCCGCACACCGAATCGCACGAGGCGTACTTCCAGACGGTGTTCCAGGGCATCCGCGACGCTTGGAACCAGCCGGCCCTGCGCTACATCATGCTGTTCAGCGGCGTGATCTTCGCCGCCACCTTCGCGCCGCTCATCTTCCTCCAGCCGTTCCTGGATAAGCACGGCGTCGAGGTGGCCAACCTGGGGATGTGGCAGGCGCCGGTGCGCGCTGCCGGCATCATCTCGGCGTTGATGACCTACCGCTTCGTGGCGCGGGCGGGGCAGCGGGCGGCCTTCCTGGCGATGCCCCTCGTGCTCGCCGGGTGCTACTTCGCGCTGGCCGGCGTCGACCATCTGTGGGTGTACGCGGCGTTCCTGCCCGCGGGGCTGGTCGCCGGCATGCAGAACCCCGTCCTGGCGGAGTACGTGAACCGCCGCATCCCCAGCGAGCGCCGCGCCACGATGCTGTCGGTACAGAGCCTCGTCGGCAGCGTGCTCATCGCCTTCATGGAGCCCCTCGCCGGCGTGCTCGCCGACCAGCTCGGGCTGCGGGCGCTCTTCCTCGTGTTCGCGCTGATCTGTGCGCTCGGCGCCACGTCGATCTACGCGCTCTGGAGCCGCGCCGAGTCCGCGACGCCGATCTCCGAGACGCCGGGTCAGCGGGAGCGCGCGGCCGAGCCGGTCGCCGTCTCGTGACCGGCGCCGCGACCGCCGCCACGACCGCCGCCACGAACGTCGCCGCGAACGTCGCCGCGACCGCCGCCACGACCGCCGCCACGAACGTCGCCGCGAACGTCGCCGCGAACGTCGCCGCGACCGCCGCCACGAACGTCGCCGCGAACGTCGCCGCGAACGTCGCCGCGAACGTCGCCGTCCTCTGCGGCGGCGTCGGAGGGTCGCGCTTTTTGCGATCGCTCTCGCTCGTCCTCCCCGCCGAACGCATCACCGCCATCATCAACACCGGCGACGACGAATGGTTCCACGGCCTGTACGTCTCTCCCGACCCCGACATCGTCACCTACGCGCTCGCCGACGAGGTGGACGCAGAGCGGGGCTGGGGGCTGCGTGGCGATACGTTCGCCTGGCTGGAGTCGCTGCGGCGCTTCGGCCGCGAAACCTGGTTCCAGATCGGCGACCGCGACCTCGCGACGCACCTCCACCGCACACGGCTGCTGCGCGAAGGGCGCACGCTCTCCGAGGCCATGGCGGACATCGCCACGGCGTTCGGCGTGGACATGCGGTTGTTGCCGATGAGCGACGAGCGGGTGCGCACGGTCATTGAGACGGACGCCGGCGACCTCCCGTTCCAGCGCTATCTGGTCGAGCGCCATGCGAGCGACGCCGTACGCGCCGTGCGCTTCGAGGGGGCGGCGGAGGCCCGCCCCGCCCCCGGCGTCCTCGACGCCATCCGCGAAGCCGAAGCGATCTTCATCGCCCCGAGCAACCCCGCCGGCAGCATCGCGCCGGTCCTCGCCGTGCCGGGCATCCGCGACGCCATCGCGAGTGCTTCGGCGCCCCGCGTCGCCGTTAGCCCGATCGTCGGAGGGCGTGCGCTGCAGCCGCCGGCCGCCGAGATGATGGCGGGCCTCGGCTACGCCGTCGGCGTCACGGGCGTCGCGCGCTTCTACGCCGGCCTCATCGACGCGCTCATCATCGACCACGCCGATGCGCATCTCGCCCCGGAAGTCGAAGCGGCCGGCGTCCGCCCCGGCGTGAGGCCCGTCGTCGCGCCGACGATCCTCATGCGTGATGAGCCTTCGATGCGGGCGCTCGCCGGGGCCGCGCTCGCGGCGGCCGGTGTAGCATGAGCGGATGGCCAGCATAGCCGCCCGACCGTCGCGAAGGACAGACATCGCCCTCCGCGCGGCGCTGCTCTCCGTCGTGGTGAGCGCGGCGCTGCTCGTCCTCAAGATCGCCGTCGGCCTCGCGTTCGGGTCCGTGGCGGTGCTCGGCGACGGCGTCGACAGCGCCGAGGATCTGCTCGCGTCGGGCCTGACCTTCTTCACCGTCCGCCTCGCCCTCCAGCCCGCCGACGATGCTCACCCCTACGGTCACGGCAAGGCCGAGAGCCTCTCCGCGCTCTCGCAGGCGGCGCTGATCGCGGGCGGTGCGGTGTTCATCACAATCGCCGCTATCCGCCGGCTCGTCGCCGAGGACGTTGAGATCACCGTCGCACCGTCGCTGGCCGCGATGGCCGTCACCGCCGCCGCGAACATCGGCGTCGCGGCGTACGCCTTTCACGCCGCGCGCGTCAGCGGCTCCGTCGCCGTGGCGGCGGACGCCCGGCACCTGCTGACGAACATCGTGCAGGCGCTGGCCGTCATCGCCGGGCTGGTGCTCGTCGGAGTCACCGGCGACCACGTGTACGACCCGATCGTGGCGCTGTTCCTGGCCGCGTACCTCGCCTGGATCGCCGCCCGCATCGCCCGGAGCGCCCTCAGCGAGCTCATCGACACGGCGCTGCCGCCCGAGACCGTCGCTCTGATCGAGGAGTGCCTGGCCCACGAAGGCCACGGCATGCGCGGCTTCCACAACCTGCGCACCCGCAAGTCCGGCCGCCAGCGGTACATCGACTTGCACGTGCTGGTTGACCCGGCGATCACCGTCAGCGCGGCGCACGTGCTGGTCAACGACGTCGAGCGCCACCTGCGGGCCGCGATCCGGGGCGCCGTCGTCACGGTGCACGTCGACCCCGACGAGCCGGAGCATCTGCACGATCGCGGCGAGGAACTCCGGGACTAGGAGGAGCCGTCGTTCCTGCACATGCACCAGCACTGATCCAGCCCAGCCCTGTGCTTCGAGGGACGGCGAGCTAGGCTTGGGCGTCGTGCAGCCGTCCAGCGACGACGATCACTGACTGTGTGTGAAACGCGCGTATCGCCGGAGGTAGAAGATGTCAGGACTCGAAGGCAAAGTCGCCATCGTCACCGGCGCGGCGCGCCACCGCGGCATCGGCCGGGCGATCGCCGTCCGCCTCGCCGAAGACGGCGCCCACGTCACCGCCGTCGGCTCGCCCCGCCCGCCGGAGAGCTACCCGGAGCAGGAGCGTGCCGCCGGCTGGCGCGGCGTAGCCTCCGTGGCGGAGGAGGTCGAGGCGCTCGGCCGCCGCGCCCTCGCCATCGACGCCGACATCACACAGAAAGCCGAAGCGGAGCGTATCGTCGACGAGACGGTGGCGGCGTTCGGCCGCGTGGACATCCTCGTGAACAACGCCGGCCTGGCCTACTGCGGCGAACGCAACCTCTGGGAGATCGACGACGACGAGTGGTACCGCGTGGTCGAGGTGAACCTCAACGCCGTCTACCTCCTCACCAGCGCCGCCATGCGCCGCATGGTGCCGGACGCCCGCGGCGGACGTATCGTCAACATCTCGTCGAGCGCGGGGCGGATGGGCGTGCCGCAGTACGGCGCCTACTGCGCGACGAAGTGGGGAATCATCGGCCTCACGCAGATGCTCGCGGTCGAAGCGGCGCCCCACAACGTCACCGTAAACTGCGTCGCGCCGGGATCCGTCGACACGGACATGATGGATGGCACCTTCAGCCACATGGCGAAGCGCTACGGTACGGACATGGCGCCCATGAAGCAGGCGGTGGTCCGCACGATCGCCCTCGGCCGCCAGGGCCGCCCCATCGACATCGCCGGCGCCGTCGCCTTCTTCGCCTCCGACGACGCGTCGTGGATCACCGGCCAGACGCTGAACGTCAACGGCGGCACACCGATGAACTAGGCGCGTCCCGCCTGCTGGACACTCGCAGTCCTGACGCGTAGACTCCCCCGTCAGCGGGCAAGGGCCCGCGTCGCGCGAAACCCCTGGGCTTGGTTCGCATCCCCTACCCCTCAGCTTGCCCACCGTTTGAATGTTGCAGAAAGGTGCACTCATGCCTCGACGAACGCTGCGATGGATCCTTGTCGCTGGACTGTTCCTTGGTCTTGGGTTGGTTGCGGCCTGCGACGGCAGTAGCGACGACGACGACGCGAGTGACGGCGACGAAACCGCGATCGCAACCCAGGCATCAGCCCCACCTACGCCCGACGACGAGGCTGACCCCACCCCGGCGGACGAAGCGGACGGCGAAGACACAGAGCCCGCCGCCGGCGAGGAGGGCTCCGCCCGCGTCGTCGCCGATGGCGAAGAGACAACATTGGGCGTCGATGACTGCCTCGTGCCCGACGGTAACGGCCCCATCATCGTCGTCGCCACGAGCGCCGATGGTGAGGCGAGCCTGAGCCTCGGCGGTATCGCCGCGACGGCGACCATCGAGTTCAATCGCGCCGGGCAGCAGTGGCTGGGAGTTGGCGCGCCGCTCGTCATCGAGGGTTCGACCATCACCTACGACGGCCCCGCCCTCAAGACCGGCGCAACCCCGCCTGAAACCGAGATCTCCGTGGAGGTCGTCTGCACCTGAGGCCACCGGCCACCGGCTGTGGCTCGACAACAAACAACAGGCAACAGAGACCCAGGCCCAATCCCCTCTGTTGTCTGTTGTCCGTTGTAAGCGCAGCGCCAGCGGCGCGCCTCACCCCAGCTCGCCCGCGGCGCTCAGCGCCAGCGTAGCCGCGACCAGCCCCGCCGTCTCCGAGCGCAGCACCCGCCGCCCGAGCGTGACCACGACGGCTCCGGCGTCTTTCGCGCGCGCCACCTCCGCCGCCTCGTAGCCCCCCTCCGGCCCGATGAAGATGCTGACATCGCGCGCAGCGCGTTCGGAGTGCGCGTCGAGCGCCGCCCGAATGTTCATTTCCGAGCCGGGCGCCTCCTCGTACGGCAGCAGCCGCAGCCCCGGCGCCGCCTCCAGCGCCTCGGCGAACGGCTGCGGCGCCTCGACCTCCGGCACCCGCCCCCGTCCGCACTGCTCCGCCGCCTCGACGGCGATCCGCCGCCAACGGTCGACCCGCGCGCGCCCGCCCGGCGTCTTCACGACCGAGCGCGCGGTGATCAGCGGCACGAACCGCGACACGCCGGCCTCCGTCGCCTTCTCCAGCAGCCACTCGAAGCGCTCGCCCTTCGTGATCGATTGGTACAGGTGCACCCGCACGCGCGGCTCCGGCGCCGACGCCTCCCGCGCGATGACCTCGCCCGCCGTCACCCGTTCGCTGACCGACGCGAGCCGCACCAGCGAATCGCTGCCTGTGCCATCGAAGAGCGTGATCTCGTCGCCCGCCCGCAGCCGCAGCACGCGGGACAGCCGGTGCGCCAGCGCCCCCTCGATGCGCACGTCGTCCGCGTCGAGTGCCGGCGGTTCGACGTAGAAGCGCCGCGTCACGCCCGGACGGCCTCGATGCAGCGCCACTCGCCCATGGCGCGAACCTCTTCGATGCGCAATCCCGCAGCCGCGAGCGCGTCAGCGGTCTCCCGCTCGCGGGCAGCGATGATCCCGGACGCGATCAGCCGCCCGCCGGGGGTCAGGGCGTCCGCGAGCGCCGCCGCCAGCTCCATGATGACGCCGGCGACGATGTTCGCGACGACGACGTCGAACTCGCGCGCCGCGTCGTCGAACGGCCACGCCTCGCCCATGCTGCCGGTGCCCGCTCGGACGGCCGCCTCGACGCCGTTCGCGCGGGCATTCTCCGCCGTCACCCGCACCGCCGTCTCGTCGATGTCGACGGCGACTACGGCGCCAGCCCCCAGCTTCGCCGCCGCGATGGCGAGGATGCCCGACCCGCACCCCACGTCGAGCACGCGATCGCCCGGCCGTACCGCCCCCTCCAGCGCCTCCAGGCACATCCGCGTCGTCTCGTGCTGCCCGGTGCCGAACGCCATCCCCGGATCGAGCGCGATTACCACGTCGTCGCGCCGGGGCTCATACGCCCGCCACGACGGCACGACGACGATGCGCTTGCCGTAGCGCTCGACGTCGAAGTACGCCTTCCACGCCTCCGCCCAGTCCTCCTCTTGGACGCTCCGCTCCTCGACCGAGGCGCGCAACCCCGCGGCAGCCAGCGCGTCGCGGAGCGCGTCGAGATGGCCGTTGCGTGCGGCTTCGGCGGGCACGTACGCGTGGATGCGGACGTCGCCGTCCGCCGGCAGCGCTTCGGACTCGAGGTCCGGCTGTACGAACGGCGCCTCCGTCCAGACGCCGGCGCCGGTGTGCGCCCGCAGCACGTCGGCGGCGCGCTCCGTGTCTCCGGCCTGCACGCTGGCGATGATCTCGATGTACGTCACCGGGCTTCGGGCGCGGCGGCCGGCGCCGGGGGCGAGACGTCGGGGGCGCCGAGGCGCCCTTCGGCGCGAACGTGCTCGTACTCCGTCCATTCGGTGACCAGCTTGCGGTGCGCGTAGTCGTAGCCGACCGAATCGCCGATCCACCCGCCCAGCAGGCCCGCGAACACCCGCCCGCCGATGATGAACACCGCCGTAGCGATAGCCAGCAGCCACAGCGACTGCTCGTACCAGTAGACCGCCACGTACACCAGCACGATGAACAGCAGCAGCCCCAGCCCCAGCCCGGCGAACGCGAACGAATTGACGATCAGCGACTCGCGCTTGCGCATGCGGCGGTACAGCGCGAAGAACTCCGGCGGGATGCGCCCCACCGGCGGGTGCTCCGCCGTCGCGCGGCCGCAGTGCGCGCAGGATGCGTCGTTCTTGCGGACGGGCGTGTAGCAGTACCCGCAGAACCGCCCGACGTTCGGCGTCTCGCCCTTGATCATGCTCGCCATGATCTCGTCGATCCGCGGGGAGAAGACCGGGATGTCCGCCGAAGGGTGCTCGCTCATGATGCGGCCGTCGCCTCCTCCGCGGCGCCGTCGACCAGCCGCTTTAGCTCCCGGAAGTAGCGTAGCTTGTCAGCCCGCTGATGCGACGCTGTCCGCGCGCTGGTCGAGGGCATGACGTACACCAGCGCAGCGCCGATGCGTTCGTCCTGCAGTCCGAAGCGGCAGGAGTGCCCGTCGAAGACCTCGTAGATCCGCTTGCCGTTGAAGCAGACCACGCGCGGCGCATACCGCAACAGCTTCCGGCGCAGGATGCGCGCGCCGTCGCGCAGCTCGTCGAGCGAGAGGTCGCTGATCGAGCGCGACTCCCGGCCCACCATGTTCGTCAGCCCGATGCTCCATTCGAGCACGCGCGCGTCCTGCTCATATGCCAGGGGCTCGGGCACCAGGCCCGACTCGTACAGCAGCGGCCAGAAGTGGTTGCCGGGGCCCGCGTAGTGATGGCCGGTCGCCGCTGACTTCGTCCCGGGGTTGATGCCGGTGAACACAAGACGCAGGTTTGGGCGCAGGTAGTCGGGAAGGGCCGCCACGCGGGCAAGGTAACACATCACCCCCGGCTCGAAGGACCGTCAGTCGTCCTCGACCGGGATGATCACCGGCGCTCCCGGCCGGCCGCCGCGGATCTCTTCATCCGGCTCCGCGGGCGCTCGCGTCGTCCGTGAGTACGCCGCGAAGATCATGACCCCCAGGATCACCAGGAAGAACAGCTCCAGCAGCCGCACCATCGTCTTCGTGTCGCCGAACTCCACCCCGAACAGCCCCACGACGACGCCGAGCATCGTGAACGCGATCACCCAGGCGATCCCGCCGGCGTAGTCGAGGGGCGCCCAGCGCCGGTACGGGATGCGGAACAGCCCCGCTGCCGTCGGCCCGACGACGCGCGAGTAGCCCGCGAAGTGGTACGCCAGGATGAGCCAATTCGTGTGCTGCTCCATCCGCTCGCGGACCCGGCCGATCATGTCGCCCAGGCTCCCCCGCTCCAGCGCGCGCGTCCAACCCAGCCGGCCGATGGTGTAGCTCAGCGTGTCTCCGATGATCGTCCCGGCGATCCCCAGCCCCAGCACCCACCAGATGTTGATCGAGCCGTTCTCGGCCGAGAGCCCGCCCAGGATCAGGATCACCGATCCCGGCACGATCAGGCCGAAGAAGATGCTGTTCTCGGCCAGCACTCCCAGGAAGACGACGTAGTAGCCCCAGTCCTTGAACAGCGTCTCCAGCCGGTCCAGCATCCACTCCGTGAAGCGCTGGAAGACGTTGATGTTTTCGTTCAGCCCCTCGTACGGCGAGACGCGCGGCAGGACCACGAAGAGCAGCGCGAAGCCCAGGACGAACCAGTTGAAGTTGCGCTTGATCCAGTCGACGGCGGGGTTGTCGCTTACCTGCGGGCTGTCGTCCAAGAGTCCCTCATCGGCCCGGTGCGGCCGGCCGTCTACGCCACGGCGTTGATCTTCGCCGCCAGGTCAAAGTCCTTCGCCGTGAGGCCGCCCTCGCTGTGCGTCGAGAGCGCCAGATGCACACGGTTGTAGTTGATCGTGATGTCCGGATGATGATCGGCCTCCTCCGCCTCCTCCGCCACCCGGTTCACGAAAATCATCGCCTCGGCGAAGTCCTTGAACTTGAACTCCCCGCGGATCTCGGCGCCCTCGCGCGCCCAACCGGCGAGCGACTTCAGCCGCCCTTCGACCTCGGCGTCACTCAGCACGGCCATCGGCGCATCCCTCCGGCAACCATGGACGGGGCATTGTAGCAGCCGCCGAGTGGCGATGAGCCCCCGCACGGGGGCGGGCGCTATCGCTTCCGCGCGAAGATCAGGGGGTGCGTCTCGGCGGGCGCGTCCTCGGCGTAGCCGTGGGAGATAACCTGGTCGTCCAGCATCTCGAACCCGATCGACGGCAGCAACTCGCGGTAGTGGCTGATCTCAAAGTTGCTCCAGTACATCTCGACGCCGAAGAACTCCTCCGTATAGTCCGGGTCATCCCGCATCGCCAGCGTCGCCAGCACGTACCCGCCCGGCCGGAGCCACTCGTGGATGCGCCGGAGGATCGCCTCGTGCTCCGTCCGCGGCGTGTGGAAGATCGCGTAGAAACTGACGGCCGCGTCGAACGAACCCCGCGCGAACGAGAGATGCGTCATGTCGGCGAGCACGAACTGCCCCGCCGGCACGTTCTTCCGGGCGAGAGCGATCTGTGAGCGTGAGATGTCCGCGCCGACCACGTCGCACTGTTCGGCGAGCCGCCGCGCGATCGGCACCCCTCCGCCGCAGCCGAGGTCGAGCACGCGGGCACCCCGCGGCAGGCGCGCCAGCAGGGGCGTGAGCGCGTCGTCGCCGCCGGCCGTACGCGCCTCGGTGTGGGCGCCCGCGATCGCGTCGTAGCCCGCGGCAACGAGCGGTCGATAGTCCCGGTCCGGCTCCGTAAGCTTCATCGTCCGAGTCTAACAGCCCGTGCGCTAGGGGCCCTTCCCCACTCCATTCTCCAGCCTCCAGCCCGCCGGAGCATGCTACGTTGCCTCAATGGAGGAGCCGTTCAAGCCGCACTTCTTCGAGCGCGAGGACGAAGCCCCCGACACCGAGTTCTACGCCGAGCCTCGGCTGCTCGTGCACATCGACGAGGGCGCGATCGAGGCGGCGCGCGCGCTGTACCGCGAGCTGCTGCCCGCCGGTGGGGCCCTCCTCGACCTCATGTCCAGCTACCGCTCGCACCTTCCCCCCGCCCTCGCATGGACGAAGCTCGTGGGGCTGGGGCTGAACGCCGTCGAGCTGCTGGAGAACGACCAACTCACCGAACGCGTCGTGCACGACGTGAACGCCGAACCCCGCCTCCCGCTCGGCGACACCGAGTTCGACGGCGCCGTGATAACCGTCTCCGTGCAGTACCTCACGCAGCCTGTCGAGGTGTTCCGTGACGTGGCGCGGGTGCTGAAGCCCGGCGCGCCGTTCGTCGTCACCTACTCCAACCGGATGTTCCCCACAAAGGCCGTGCGCATCTGGCGCACCCTCGACGACCGCGAGCGGGCGGGGCTCGTCACGGCCTACTTCACGTACGCCGGCGGCTTCGGCGATGTGACCGCGGAGGACCGCACACCCACCGCTCCCGGGGGCTACCACGACCCCCTGTACGCCGTCTGGGGGCGCAGATTGCCATTGACAGCCCCCGCTACCCCTCCGGCGGCCGATGGTGTCTAATACGACCCGGGCGCGATTATGTCAGCACAACCCGAGTCCTTGCCGCCGCCGGCGGAGCACCGCCTGGCGTACACGCCGCTCCTGAGCAAGGACGAGCAGGCCGCGAAGCTCTACGCCTGGGCCGCCGGCGCCTCTTCGCTCCGCATGGCGTACTACGGCCTCCGCTTCGGCCTGCTGCGCGCGATCGCGGACAGCCCAGCCGGCCTCACCCTCGCGGAGCTTGAGGCGGCGTCATCGCTCGATCCCCGCTACCTCGCGGCCTGGGCGAAGACAGCCCTCGCCGGTGAGCTGCTCGAGTACGACCCGGCGACGCAACGCTTCACGCTCGCCCCGCACATGGACACGCTGCTGCTCGACGACACGGACTTCCAGTACGCCGCCGGGCTCGTGACGAACCACGCCGTCGAGTCACGCCTCGCCGACCGGCTGGCCGCATCTCTCGCCACCGGCGAGGGCATCCCCTTCGCGGACTTCGGCCAGGAGATGGTCGAGACTATCCACGCCTTCAGCAAGGCGGCCTACGAGCTGTTCTTGCCCAGCGTGCTCATGCCCGCACTGCCCGACGTGAACGCCCGCCTCCGCGACGGCGGCAACATGCTGGAGATCGGCTGCGGCGCTGGCGCGGGGCTGATCGCCCTCGCGCGCACCTTCCCGGAGTCGACCGTGACCGGCCTCGACTCCGACCCGACGTCCGTGGCGCTCGCCCGCGAGCGCATCGAGGCAGCGGGCCTCAGCGAGCACGTCCACGCCGAGGAGATGCGCGGCGAGGACCTCACCAGCGAGGACGCGTTCGACTTCATCTACATCCAGATCTCCCTGCACGAGATGGACGACGCCCGCATCGTGCTGGCGAACGCCCGGCGCGCCCTGAAGGACGGCGGCACGCTGCTGGTGACGGAGCTGCGCGGCCCCGAGCGCATCGAAGACTGCGTGGGCCCGTACAACGCTGTGCTCTCGCACATCGACCTGTTCTACGAGATCCCGCAGGCCCTGGCCAAGGGCGGCCATGCCACCGGCTTCTTCAGCGCCGCCGAGGTGCGGGAGATGGCGTCACAGGCAGGATTCGGCGGTGTGCGCGAACTCGAGCTGGAGCAGCCGCTGTTCGCCGCCTTTACGGCCGTGAAGTAGCTACTGCGCCTGCGGCTTCAACACCTTGTTGTTCACGAAGTCCAGAGAATCGAGCGGCCAGTACAGCACCCACGCCTGCCCGATGATGTTCTCCTCCGGCACGAAGTCACACTGTTGCTGACTCGTGCAGTTGCCGCCCCACTTGGACGAGTCGGAGCTGTTTCGCCGGTTGTCCCCCAGCACGAAGTAGTGGCCGTCGGGCACTGTCTTCGGGCCGTACGTGTAGTTCGGCGTATCCTCGATGTAGTTCTCCTCTAGCGGGTTGCCGTTGATGAAGACGCTGCCGTCGTGCACCTCGACGGTGTCACCCGGGATGCCGATCACCCGCTTGATGAAGTCGCGGCGAGGATCGAGCGGGTAGCGGAACACGATCACGTCACCGCGCCGGGGTGCCCGGAAGACGTGCCGCTCGCGGCCATCGTCGCCGGGGACGAACGGGAGCACGTCGTGCACCCTGTCCATGTTGAAGCGGAAGAAGATTGCCTTGTTCACGATCACGTACTGGCCGTCGTGCAGCGAGGGCTCCATGCTCTCGCCTTCGACGCGGAAGTTCTGCACCATTGCCTTTACGGCAAAGAAGATCAGGAGCGCCAGGATCAGCGTCTCCACCACCTCCCGGCCGAAGCGGCGCGCGCGGGAGCCGGCGGAGCGGCGGCGGCGGCGGTCCTCCGCCTCGTCGTACGGGAAGGCGCGGCCCCACGCGCCCTCGCTGAGCCCCATGTCCGTCGTGGTGTACGACAGCTCCAGTGAAGCCGGCACGTCCAGATAAGGGTCCGGGTCCTGCCATTCCGGCGCGGCCTCGGACGGCCCGACGACTACGTCGCGGACCTGCTCCCCCGGCGACACCGGCTCGAAGCCGTCTGGCGGCGGCGGTGTCGGTTCGCGGACGGGCTCGGGAGGCGGCTCTGGAAGGCCGGCGCCGGCGCCGGCCGCAGGATCGTTCTCGGACATAAGCTGCCTATTGTATCAAGTGCCTGCCCCCGTCCCGTGACGGGGCTCTGTTAGAATCGCGCCGTCGATGATCGATCCCACTCCCGAGGCAGATCCCGTGGCGGCGCCCGACGGCGCGGCATATGTCCGTCTCGCGCAGGCCGGCGACCTTGACGCATTCAACGCCATCGTCGACTTCCACCAGCGTCTCGTCTTCAACCTCTGTCTCCGTATGCTCGGCAGCCCGGCCGCCGCCGAGGATGCCGCGCAGGACGCGTTCCTATCCGCCTGGCGCAACATCCGCTCGTTCCGAGGGGCCAGCCTGCGCGCGTGGCTGCTGCGCATCGCCGCCAACAGCTGCACCGACGAGCTGCGCCGGCGCGCCCGCCGGCCCGTCGGGTCGCTCGATGCACCGCCGCCCGGCGAGGATGTCCCCATAGAGGTCGCCGACCCCGGCGCCGGCCCGGAGGCCGAAGCGCTTCGCCGGGAACAGCGCCGGACGGTGCAGGCGGCGCTCCTGCGCCTCCCCCACGACCAGCGTCTGGCCGTCGTCATGTGCGACGTCCAGGGCTTCGCGTACGAGGAGATCGCCGAGGCCATGCGGACCTCCGTGGGTACGGTGAAGTCGCGCATCGCCCGGGGACGGGAGAAGCTGCGGCGGGATCTGCTGAAGGCGGGGGAACATCCGGCCGGCTGGGAGCGTCATACACCATGAGACGAAGGCAGCGTAACCGCCGCCGGGGGCGTCGATCATGAAGAACCTGTTGCCCCGCCGCCACACGCCCGATATCGAGGCACTGTCCGCGTTCCTGGACGGCGGCCTCGAAGCGGCGCAGGCGCGCGCGCTCGAGGCCCACCTCGCGTCGTGCGACGTCTGCTCTGGCCGCCTGGACGTGCTGCGGGCCCTTCGGGCCGCCCTCCGGGAGCTGCCCGAGGCCGAGACGCCCCGCTCATTCCGGCTCCGTCGCGCCGATATCGAGGCCCCCGCCCCGGCGGCCGCCGCCGCTCCCGGCTGGATGCGCCTCGCCCCGGCGCTGAGCGCTCTCTCGGTACTCGTCTTCGCTGTCCTCGTTGGGGTCGACCTCTCCCGTGGCGGCGGCAGCAGCGGCCAGAGCGGCTTGACTGCGGCTGGCGCCGGGCAGGATCAGCTCCAGGCCTCTCGGTCGCTCGAGACCAGCATGGACGCGGATACGTCGAAGGCCCGCACCGCTGATGATGACGCCGGCGCTCCGGCTGCCGGCGGCCCGGACGTCGGCGAAACGGCGACCGAGGCGTACGCGGAGGCCACGGCTCTCGCCCAGGCCGCCCCCGCCGGTGCCGTTGCTCCGCCCGTCGCCTCGGAGGACCCCGATGCGGCCACGCTGGCCGATGATGCCGCGCTCATCCCCGCTTCTCAGCCAACTCCTGCCGGCGAGCAGGATAATGACGAGAGCGACCTCCTGCTCCGTACGCTCGAGATCGCCAGCGCCGCCGTCGCGCTCGGCGCGGCTGCGATCGCGCTCATATCGTGGACAAGAAGGAGGAGAGAAGCATGAACCGGACGAGGATGATCTTCGCGGCGGCGCTGATGCTCGTGTCGTTGGCGTTCGCCGGCGCCGTCTGCGGCGACGAGACCACAACGGTCCAGCAGGACCGGGCGTCGGACACCGGGATCACGGTCAGCGGCGAAGGGAAGGTCACGGCCGAGCCCGACATGGCCCTGATCACCCTCGGCGTCAGCGTGCTCGCGCCCACCGTGGCCGAAGCCCGCGACCGCGCCGCCACCGCCCTCGACGCCATGATCACCTCAATGAAGGGCCACGGCGTCGACGACAACGACATCCAGACGCAGGGCCTCAGCATCTACCCCGAGTACGACTACAGCGGCAATCAGCAGGTGCTCCGCGGCTTTCGCATGCAGAACACCGTGACCGCGAAGATCCGGAGCATCGACGACACCAGTGCCATCGTCGACGACGCCGTGACGGCCGGCGGCGACAGCGTGAGCATCCAGAGCATCGGCTTCACCATCGACAAGCCCGATGACCTGCGCCAGCAGGCCCGCGAGGCCGCCGTTCGCGACGCCCGCGCCCGGGCCGAGACGCTCGCCAGCGCCGGCGGCGTCGACCTCGGCGACCCGATCTCCATCTCCGAGGGCTCGTCCTTCGAGCCGCCGGTGCTCCTGCGCGATGGCTTCGCGGAGGACGCCGCCCAGACCGCCCCCTCGACGCCGATCCAGCCCGGCGAATTGGACGTGGTCGTCTCGGTCTCGGTGACCTTCGCCATCAAGTAGCGCGCCCGGCGACCTGCTGCTCTCGAAGCACGAGAGCCGGGTCGCCGCGCAGGCAGGCCACTCTTTTTCTGAGTCCGCTCTGGGACGTCGCCCGAAGGGCGGCCCAATCGCGCTTGGATCCCATCCCTGCACGCCCGCCGCTACAATGGTTCGCCGATAGCGGCCCCCTTGTAGCTGGACGATACGGGAGACGATGGCAACCGACCGCAAGCTGGACTACTACGACGTGCTGGGCGTGGCCCGCGGAGCCACCCCCGACGAGATCAAGCGCGCCTTCCGCAAGCTGGCCATGCGGTTTCACCCCGACCGGAACCAGGAGGATGGGGCCGAGGCGCGCTTCAAGGAAGTCAACGAGGCCTACGAGGTCCTCTCCGACCCCGAGCGCCGCCAGCTCTACGACCGCTTCGGCCATGCCGCGGCGCAGGGCGACGCCGGCTTCGCCCGCGGCTTCGAGGGCTTCGGCTTCGGCGGCCTCGGCGACATCTTCGACGCCTTCTTCGGCGGCACGCAGTCCCGCACCCGCCGCGGCCCCGTCCGCGGCGCCGACCTGCGCATGTCGATGACCATCGCCTTCGAGGAAGCGGTCTTCGGCGTCGAGCGGGACGTGGAGATCGCCACGGCGGAGCTGTGTTCGGCCTGCGAGGGACTGCGCGCGGAGCCGGGCACCCAGCCCGAGCGTTGCCCCCAGTGCAACGGTGCCGGCGAGATGCGCCGCGTGCAGCAGAGCATCTTTGGGCAGTTCGTGAACGTCGCCATGTGCGAGCGCTGCCGGGGCGAAGGGCGCATCGTCCCCACCCCCTGCCGCGCCTGCCGCGGCACCGGGCGCGAGAAGCGCAAGCGCCGCCTGTCGGTGAAGCTGCCGGCCGGCGTCGACACCGGCTCGCAGATGCGCCTCAGCGGCGAGGGAGAGCTCGGCGCTCAAGGCGGCCCGCGCGGCAATCTCTACCTGCAAATCAACGTCCGCCCCCACGAGATCTTCCGCCGCGACGAGGATGATCTGCTCCTCGACCTCGACCTGAACTTCGCCCAGGTGGCCCTCGGCGACGAGCTGCAGATCCCGACGATCGATGGCGAGCCGCACGAGTTGCGCGTCCCCGCCGGCACGCAGACCGGCCAGGTGTTCGTGGTCCGCGGGAAGGGCGTCCCGCACCTGCGAGGCTCCGGCCGCGGCGACCTGATGGTCCGCGCCAACGTCGTCACGCCGAAGAGCCTGAGCAAGGATCAGCGGGAGCTGCTCCGACGCCTTGCCGAGAGCATGGGCAGCGACCTCAAGCCGCAGGACGGTGGCATCGTCGGCAAGATCAAGGACGCCCTCGGCTAGCCCTCAGGCGACCGGCACCGGATCGACGCGCAGCTCCCCGCCGCGAGCGGCATCGTCCCGTTCCGCGCGGTCCCACAGCAGGAAAGCCGCTCCGCCGAGCACAAGCGTCCCCAGAGCGTACGCGAAGAAGGCCGTTTGGAGGCTCCACACGTCCGTGGCCACGCCGGCCAGCGGCCAGATCGTCGCCATGGTGATGCTCCCGATGACGTTCTGTGCCGAAAGGATCGTGGCCCGCCGCCGGCTCTCGATACGGCGATTGATGTAAGCGGACAGGGCCGGGTTGTAGAGCCCCCGCACCACTGCGATCCCCAGGAACGCCACCGCTATCCACGTGGCGTCGACCGTTGCGATCGCCGCGCCGAACCCGAAGAGCAGCACAGGGAGCGCAAGAAAGGTGCCTCGCTCGCCCAGGCGGGACACCACCCACGTCACGGCAAGCGCCGAGAGCATCTGCACGCCCGTAATAGGTGCTTGCCAGACGCCCAGGCTGGCCGTGTCGATCCCGTGCCCATCCAGCCACGGCTGCAGGAAGAGCAGCAGAAACACCGCCGCGCTCGGGCCCATGATCCCCGCGAACACCGAGATGTACCGCAGCGAGGGGCTCCGCCAGGCGTCGCCAACGCCCGACGCCAGCGTCCGCAGATACCCCTCCCGCACCGGCTCCGGCTCACGCTCCGGCTCGTGCATCCATAGCGCCACGAGCGCGCCGCAGCCCGCGGCGAGGCCGCTCAGCACATAGACGAACGTGAAGCTCGTCGCCGCCGCGATCGGCGCACCGAGCAGCAGGCCCGAGAGCATCGCAGCGGAGTGCAGTGCCCACATCCGGCCGTTGATGGACTGGAAGTCATCCTCGCGTCCGGCTTGCTTCAAGCTGTCGTACAGCAGGGCGGTGTTCGCGCCAGAGCGGAACGTGAACGCCAGACCCCAGACCACGTTCGCGACCACGATGACCGGATAACTCGTCGCCGTCCCGATGACGAACGCGGACACCGCGAACAGGGCGCTGCCCAGCATCAGGGAAACCTTCCGCCCGAACCGATCGGCGACGGCGCCTGTCGGGATCTCGGCAAACACCATGAGCAGGAAGAGCGGTACCTCCATCAGCGTGATCTGCGTGAGCGAAAAGCCACGCTCGTCGCGGAGGTAGAGCACCCAGATGGGTGCCGTCAGTCCAAAGTCCCCCAGGAAGCTGAAGATGTAGAACTTCCAGACGTTGTCCGGAAGGGCGCTCCTCTCACCTGCGCGCGTCCGGTCCGTCACGGCTGCCCTCACATCACCGCGCAGGTGACGGAGAGGATCGGCGGCAGGGTGCCCGGCAGCCGCTGCCAGTGGTCGCCGCCATCGATGCTGGCGTACACGCCACCGTTGCTCGTGCCCATGTACACGCCCTCGCGGTCCAGCCCGTCCGTGTCCAGCCCCTCGCGGTACACGCTCTGATAGTCGCCGGGGCCGGGGAGCCCGTCCGTAAGCCGCTCCCACGACCTGCCGGCGTCGCGCGTCCGGTAGACCGCGAGCTGGCCCGCGCACACCCGGAAGTTGTTGCGCTCGAACTCCAGCGGCACCACGAACGCCGCGTCCGGCGCCCGGCGCGTCACCGCGATCGGAAAGCCGTGGAACGACGGCAGCCCCGCCGTCACGTCCTCCCAGTCCCCGCCCCCGTCGTCCGACCGGAAGACGCCGATGTGCGCCTGCCCCCACAGCCGGTCGGGGTCCTTCGCGTCCATCCGCAGCTTGTGCATCTCGTCCGCCGCCGCCGGGTCCACTCCCGGCGGGAGGGGCGGCGGAAAGAGCGACGGGTCCAGGAACTGGCTGAACCCCTCCATCTGCTTGTCGAACGGCCGCCGCGTCTCAGGCTTCGGGACGGCGCGGTGCGAGCACAGCTGCCACGTCTTCCCGCCGTCCTTCGTCACGTGCGACCCGCCCGAGCTGATGGAGATGTACATCCGCTGCGCGTCCCGCGGGTCTATCTCGACCGAATGCAGCGACGACGTGTTCCCCCCTGTGCCCCCCCAGTACTTCCGGAGCTCGTGGCGGTTGATCCCGTCGACGGGCGCCCACGAATCGCCGCCATCCTCGCTGCGGAAGAGCCCCGCTGGCTGCGTCCCCGCGTACACCACACCCGGTTCGCGCTCATGGCCGGGCGTCACGTGCCACACCGCCTCCACCGCGATGCCCATGTCCGCGGGAAAGCTCAATCCCGGGCAGCGCCAATCCCACTCCTGTCCGTCATCGACGCTGCGCGCCACCGACCGGCCCCACGCCCAGTGGTTCGCCGCCGCGTAGAGCCGCGGAGCGCCGTTGCGGACGTCCGCCGCCATGTGGTGCACGGACCACCCCGCGAGCATCGGCTCCGAGAGCTGCCACCGCTCGCGCTTCTCGTCCGACGTATAGATGAACGCTGCCTTCTTCGTCCCCACCAGCACCCGGACGCGATCAGCCATCTCGATCCTCCTCTTCGCTCTCGACAAGTTCCTTCAGGCGTTGCAGCGACGCCTCCCACACCGGCGCGAACCGTTCGAACCAGTTGCGATAGGCCCGGGCCAGCCCCTCCGGCGCGAGGCGATAGCGCCACTCCCGCCCCGCCTCTTCTGCCGTCACAATGCCACATTCGCGCAGCACGCGCAGGTGCCGCGAGACGGCGGGACGGCTGATCTGCGGGAAGCGCTGTGCGATCTCCCCGGCGGGGCACTCGCCCCGGTCCCGCAGCAGCTCCAGGATAGAGCGGCGCGTCGGGTCGGCAAGCGCCTCGAACGGGTCACGCAGTTCTTGCTTCAACAATCCTTCGCAGCGCCTCCAGCTCCATCGTGTTCCAGCCGCCCTCCGCGTCGCGGTGGTGTTGCGCCCCTCCCGCCCCGATGCGCTCGAAGCCGTGCTGCAGGATCTCCACGACGATTCCGCCGAGCGCCGGCGTCAGCCGGAACGTCACCAGCGTCGGCTCGTGCCAGCCACGGTCGGGCTTGAACGTGTTCCACTCGACCGTCATCTCCCGCGGCGGGTCGAACGTCAGGATCTTGCCGCCCAGGCGGCACGAACCGGGCGGTTCGTGCGTCCACTCCGCTTCGATCTCCATCCAGCCGCCGGTGCCCGCGTCGTACCGCGTGACCCGTTGCTGCACGGTGTCCGTCTGCCCGCCGAACCAGCCGCTCATGCGCTCGAAACTCTCGAACTCGCGCCAGATCCGCTCCGGCGCCGCCTTGATGAAGATCGAACGCCGCATGACGAGCGCGGTGTCCACGGCCTGCATGCCGGCTCCTCCTCGTTGAGCGATCATGGCGCCGCCCATGCGCTCGCCCCGGTCATCACGGGCGCCTCGACGAGGCGGCGAAGCGCCTCCAGCTCGTGCATCGTCCACCCCGCCTCCGCCTCCAGGTGGTAGCTCGCGGCGTGCTCGCCGGCGACCTCGAAGCCGTACTCCAGGACCTCGACGACCGTGCCGCCGAGCGCGGGCGAGAGCCGGAACGTCATACGGATGGGTTCTCTCCACGGCCGCTCCGGCAGGAACGAATGCCGCTCCTGTGTCAGCTCGCGCCCGGGGTCGAAGACCAGGATCTTGCCGCCGAGACGGCACGCGCCGGGCGTCCCCTTCGTCCACTGGCAGGCGATCTCCAGCCATCCGCCGGCGACCGGCTCGTAGCGCAAGACCTGCTGCGTGATGCCGGGCACCTCCCCGGCGTACCACCGGCGCATGCGGTCGATGCTCTCGAACTCCTGCCACACGCGCTCGGGAGACGCGTGAATGAAGATCGATCTGCGCATGACCAGCGGTGACTTCACGGATTCCATCGGCGTGCCTCCTTCAGTGCCGCCCTAGCCCGCTTCGACGATTCGGCGCAGCGCATCCAGCTCTTCGATCCCCCAGCCGCCCTCGAAGCCGTGGAACGCTTCGAGCGCCTGGTCGCCGATCCGCTCGAAGCCGTGGTGCAGGACCTCGACGAGCGTTCCGTAGCCGTTCGCCGTCAGCCGCACCGTGAGCAGCGTCGGGACCGTCCACCCTTGGGACGGCATCCAGTCATGCTCCATCGTCACCTCGCGCGGCGGGTCGAAGGCCACGATCTTGCCGCCGAAGTGGAAGGGATGCCCGTGATGGAGTCCCTCGATCTCGAGCCAGCCACCCACACCCGCCTCGTAGCGGACGAGCCGCTGGTGCACGTTGGGCGTGTCGAGGTCCCACCAGCGCTTCATGCGCTCCGGGTCCTCGAACTCCTGCCACACGCGCTCCGGCGTCGCGGCGATCTGGATCGACCGGCGGACGACGAGTGCCCCTGGCTCCATGACGAGATGCTCCTCCCGCTGCCGCCATGCCCCGCCGCGCTCATGCCTCTTCGACGATCTGGCGCAGCGCGTTCAGTTGCGTCATGCCCCAGCCGCCCTCGTACCCGGCGTGCTGTTCGGCGGCGTCCGGCCCCACGCGCTCGAAGCCGTGGTGCATCAGCTCCACAAGCGTGCCCCCGAGGGCCGGTGTGAGGCGGATGGTGATGAACGTCGGCTCCAGCCAGCCCCGGTTCGGGATCCAGTCGTTCTCGAAGGTAAACTCCCGCCCCGGGTCGAACACGCGGATCTCACCGCCGTACCGCGCCGGTTCCCCGTCGAACATCACCTCCATCTCGATGCGGCCGCCGGCCCGCGGCTCATACGCGCGGAGGCGCTGCCCTAGCGGCTTCCCGGCTTCCGGCGTCCCCAGGAGCACGCCCCACCAGCGGTCCATCCGCTCGAAGCTCTCGAATTCCTGCCACACGCGCTCCGGCGCGGCCTTGATGTGGATCGATCGGCGGACGACGAGGACGCTTTCCAAGTAGGACCTCCATGTGTGTGAATACGTAACCGATAAGTTACGATACGTCCGCCCCAGCGTCAACCCCTCCCGGCGAGAAAAATGGTCCATCTTTACCACCCTGTACAGTCCAACTACCCCTGACAGCCCCTGCGCTCCCGGCGGATACTGTCAGCGATGGATGAGCACGACTACGACTACCGCGAACGGCTGAGCCGCGACGTCGCCGGATGGCGGCGGGCGGGCATCATCGACGAGGCGCAGGAGCGGGCGATCCTGGCCCGCGCCGGCGCTGGCGAGCCGAAGGCCGTCGGCGCGCTCCGCATGGGCTGGCTGGTGAGCGCCGTCTCCGTCGTCGGAGCCATCGTGCTCGCCGCCGGCGTCGTGCTGCTCTTCGCCGCGAACTGGGAAGAGATGCCCGACGCGTTCCGCACGGGGCTCGTCGTTGCCGCCATCGTGGCCGCGTACGCGATCGGCTACGCGCTCGTCTACCGCTTCGACATGCAGCGCACTGGTAGCGCTTTCTTCCTCTTGGGCGTGCTGCTGTACCACGCGGGCATCTTCCTCATCGCGCAGATCTACAACATGCCGGTCGAGAGCCCGTGGCTCTGGCTGCTCGGCGCCGCCGGCGCCTTCCCGATGGCCTACGCCTTCCGCACGCGCATCGTCCTGCTGCTCGCCATCGCCGACATCACCACGTGGGTCGTGGTGGCGCTGGTGACGCGCTATGAGGAGTTCCCGGAGTCCATGTCCGTCCTCGTCGTCGTGGGCGTGCTCGGCGTGGCGATGTACGCCGCCGGCCGGCTGCACGAGCTGCGCACGGACCTGCGCCACTACGCCGAGACCTACGCGCTGGCTGGCGCGCTCATCCTGCTCGGGCTGGTGTACGTCTTCACCTTCGACGAGCCCTGGCGCGAGCTGATCGATTCCGCCGACGCCTACGCCGCGCCCCCCGTCATCTACGTCTCGATCGTCCTGGCATCGGTGCTGACGGCCGTGCAATGGGTCACCTCGCAGCGCCGCGACGTCACCCGCCACCTCGAGGCTGTCGCGCAGCTCGGGCTTCTGGCGCTGGCTGCCGTCGTCTCGACCTGGCCGGAGTGGACCGGCTACGCCGTCGTGTTCAACGGCGTGTTCTTCGGCGTCGCCGGCGCCTTCATCGCCCGCGGCTACCTGCTCGCCGACGAGCGCTACGTGAACGGCGGCCTCGCCGCCCTCGCCGTCGGCCTCATCACCCGCTACGTGGACGTCTTCTGGTCGCTGCTGGCCGGCTCCGCGTTCTTTATCGTCGGCGGTGTGCTGCTGCTGGCCCTCGCCTGGGCCGCCGAGCGGGTGCGCCGGGAGATCATCCGCGGCATGGCCGAGGGCGGCCCCGCCGTGCAGGGGGTGGCGTCGTGAGGCTCACACCGCTGCAAAAGCTCATCCTCGTCGCCGGCCTGCAGCTGTTCTTGCTGGCGGCGCTCCTCGGGTTCAAGGGGTACACCGTCCTCACAGGCGAAACCATCGTACTGGCGGTGGCGCCCGTCGACCCCCGCGACCCCTTCCGCGGCGACTACGTCACCGTCCGCTACGACATCTCCACCATCGACTCGGACGAGGTCGCCGGCGACGACTACGTCGAGGGCACGGTCTACGTCGAACTGCGCGAGGGCTCGGACGGCTACTGGGATGCCGTGGCGCTGCACGAAAAGCGCGAGCGCTCCTTCGACGGCACGCTGCTGATCAAGGGCCACATCGAGAGTCAGAACTACGGTCTGGGCGCGGGCTACTCCTACGAGATCGACTACGGCATCGAAGAGGTCTTCATCCCCGAGGGCAGCGGCACGACGGTCGCCGAGGTCCCCCGCGGCCACCTCGGCGTCGAGGTGAAGGTCGACCGCTACGGCAACGCCGTCGCCCGCCACTTCGTCGTAGACGGCGCCCCCCTCGACCTCGAGCGCCAATAGCGCGCTGCCTTGTCACTTTGAGCCCCCATAAATGTCATTCTGAGCGCAGCGAAGAATCTGACCCCTCGGCACGATGCCCCGAACTCGCGACGCGAAGCGTGGGGCACAGCCGCCCCCGGCTGTGCGTCCGCCGAGGCGGACCAGCGTCATTCTGGGCGCAGCGAAGAATCCTTCCTGCACAGTGCTACGATTGAGCTCGTCCCATGATCCTTTACACCATCGGCCACAGCACCACCGCGATCGGCGACTTCATCTCCGCCCTGCGAGCGCACGACATCGGCGTGCTCGTCGACGTCCGCAGCCGCCCGCGCAGCCGGTGGCCGCAGTTCAACCAGCAGCCGCTCGCCCGCTCCGTCGAGGACGCCGGCATCCGCTACGTGCACATGGGCGACCGCCTCGGCGGCATGCCCCGCGACCCGGACGCAGCGTCGCGCTGGCGAGCGGGCCGCCTCGACCCGCGCATCATCGATCACCTGCGCTCCACCGAAGCGTGGCGCGAAGGCCTGCGCGACCTGACAGAACTGGTCCGCCAGCCGCCAGCTGTCTGCATCATGTGCAGCGAGCGCGACCCCGCCGCCTGCCACCGCTGCGCCGTCGCGTTGGATGTCGCGGATCTGCTCCCCGGTCTCGATATCGTGCACGTATCCACCTCTAACGCACCGATCGCGGAGCCAAGCGTCCAGCAGACCCTCTTCTGAAGGGTGACCGAGACTCGTAGGGCACAGCGTGCTTGGCCGCTGCTCGCCGCCATTCCGGCATCCATCTCCATCCTTCAGAAGCCACAACCCGGCAGAGTTATCATGCAGCGATCGGAGGCCCCATGGCCCACGAATACAAGAACTACATCGGCGGACGCTGGGTGGACGCCCGCAGCGGCGCCCGCTTCGAGCGCGAAAACCCCGCCACCGGCGAGATCACCGGCACATACCCCCGCTCCGGCCCCCAGGACGCCGCCGACGCCGTCTGCGCCGCCCGCGAGGCGCTGTCGCGCTGGCGCCGCACCCCCGCCCCGAAGCGTGGCGAGATCCTCTTCCGCGCCGGCGAGCTGCTCATCGAACGCAAGGAGCGGTACTCCCGCGAGCTGACCGAGGAGATGGGCAAGGTCCTGAAGGAAGCCCGCGGCGACGTCCAGGAAGCCATCGACATGACGTACTACATGGCCGGCGAGGGCCGCCGCTCCTTCGGACAGACCACGCCCTCCGAGCTGCCGGACAAGTTCGCCATGTCCCTCCGCGCCCCCGTCGGCGTCGTCGGCTGCATCACCCCTTGGAACTTTCCGGCGGCCATCCCCTCGTGGAAGATCATGCCGGCGCTCGTCACCGGCAACACCGTCGTCTTCAAGCCCTCGCAGTTCGCCCCGAGGAGCGCCTACAACCTGGTGAAGGCGCTCGAGGACGCCGGCCTGCCGCCGGGCGTGCTGAACCTCGTCTTCGGCGAGGGCGCAGAGGCCGGCGCGGCCATCATCGAGCACCCGGCCGTGGCGCTCATCTCCTTCACCGGCTCCAACGCCGTCGGCAAGCAGATCGCCGTCCGCTGCGCCGGGCTGGGCAAGCCCGTCTCGCTGGAGATGGGCGGGAAGAACGCCATCACCGTCCTCGACGACGCCGACCTCCCCCTCGCCCTCGACGGCGCGGTCTGGAGCGCCTTCGGCACCACCGGACAGCGCTGCACCGCGGCCAGCCGCATCATCGTCCAGTCCGGCGTGTACGACGCCTTCGCGTCGCAGCTGATCGAGCGCGCCGAGCGTCTGCGCCTCGGCAACGGCCTCGACGACGCCACCGACGTCGGGCCCGTCGTGAACACGCAGCAGCTCCACAAGATCGACTCGTACATGGAAGTGGGACGCGGCGAGGGCGCGGGCATCGCCTGCGGCGGCGGCATCACGAACGTCGGCGCGCTGGAGAAGGGCTACTTCTTCCAGCCCACCGTCTTCGTCGACGCGAAGCCGTCGATGCGCATCGCGCAGGAGGAGATCTTCGGCCCCGTGACGGCCCTCATCCGCGTCGATTCGCTCGACGAAGCGATCGAGGTGAACAACGGCGTGCCCTACGGCCTCAGCTCGTCCGTCTACACCCGCGACGTGAACCAGGCGTTCCGCGCGGTCGAAGGCATCGACACCGGCCTGGTCTACGTCAACGCCGGGACTATCGGGGCGGAGGTGCACCTCCCGTTCGGCGGCACCCGGGGCACCGGCAACGGCCACCGCGAGGCCGGCACCGCCGCCCTCGACACCTTCACCGAATGGAAGACCGTCTACGTCGACTACAGCGGCAAGCTCCAGAAGGCCCAGATCGACCCGTGATCCCTCGCCTCATCCGCGGTCACTCGTCGCTCGGCACTCCTGTAACGCTTACTCGCGGCAGCCGATGATAGAGAGGGAACGATGACCCACCAGCGACCAGCGACCAGCGACAAGGCGACCAGCCTGTGACCACCAACGTCTTCCGCTCCCCCTCGACCCAGGCCAGCCCCCAGCACGCGCAGGGCGTGGTGCGGCACGGCTTCGCCTCGTTCTTCCGCGCGCCGGTGGTCGAAGACCTCGATGACTGGCACGCCGATGTCGGCTTCGTCGGCGTCCCCTTCGACGCCGGCACCAACGACCGCCCCGGCGCCCGCTTCGGCCCCGCCGCCATCCGCGACGCCTCCACCCGCTACGAGCCCGACCGCGAGTGGAACGGCTACATCGACGCCGAGCGCGGCATCCGCATCCTCGAAGGCGTATCGATGGCCGACGTCGGCGACGTCGACGTGCGCACCGTCGACCTGCTCGAGAACTTCGACATTATCACCGAAGCGGCGCGGCTCGTCCGCCGCAACTGCCGCGTCCCCGCCTTCATCGGCGGCGACCACGCCATCACCTACCCGATCGTGCGCGCCTTCGACGGAACCCCGCTCACCATCATCCAGTTCGACGCGCACCAGGACTACACCGACGAGAAGTACGGCGTCCGCTACTCCCACGACAACCACATGCGCCGGTCGAGCGAGCTGCCCCACGTGAAGCAGATCGTGAACATCGGCCTGCGCGGTGTCCTCGAGCGCTTCGAGCCCTGGGAGGCCGCCCGCCGCGATGGCGTCGTCATCGTCCCCGCCGAGCGCATCGTGCGTGAGGGCGTGCCGCAGGCCCTCGCCTCGCTGCCGGGCGGGGGCCCGGCGTACGTCACCATCGACATCGACGTGATGGACCCGTCCGGCGCGCCCGGGACCGGCTACCCCGAGCCCGGCGGCATCGGCTACTACCAGCTCAAGGAGGCGCTCCTCCTCGTCGCCGCCCGCTACGACGTCGTCGGTCTCGACCTCACGGAGGTCGACCCCATCTACGATCAGGCCGGGGTCACCGCCCGCATCGCCGCCAAGCTCCTCCTCGACTTCCTCGGCGCCATCTTCGCAAGACCATGACGATCCCGAGGCCACGAGTCTTCCTGAGTTCGACAATTCCGGACTTCCGCGATCTGAGATCGGCCTTGAAGTTCTGGTTCGAAGAACTCGGGTTCGAGGTTCAGGCCAGCGACTATCCAGACTTCGAGCACGCACCGGACGCCGAAGCAATAGAAGCATGCCTGACCAACGTGCGCTGCTCCGACTACTACGTCCTCTTCATCGGGGAACGACTCGGATGGTATGTGGCAGATCAGCGTGCGTCCGTGACTCAATTGGAGTACCGGGCAGCTTATGAATCGTTCTGCCAGACTCAACAGCGCCCTTTGCTCGTCACGTTTGTAAAACAGTCGTTGCGCGCCCGGTTGGACGCAAACAAGAGGCGCGGAAAGGAACTCCGCCAGATCGAATCGTTCCTGCAGGAAGTAAGGCGAGTTGGAGATCCAGCACCGGCAGCAAATTGGACCATCCCATTTGCCACCTTTCGCGATGTCATCGATGGCCTTCGAAGCGTGATACCAGCCGTTCGCTCACCCTTAGCGACCAAGGCGGTGTTGGAGAATCTGCGTCAGGAACTCGAAGTCAATCTGGCGGTATTGATGTGGCGCCTAGAGGGTAAGTCGGCGTTTCGGACGTGGTATCTCGCCAAGCTTCGGGAGTCCGTTGACCTCAAGCGCGGCACGCTGGGACGGTCGTACTCTTTGGACTTCCGGCAGATGCGAGACTTGGTTGTCTATTTTTCCGCTGGGATGCCCAGCGGAGAGAGCTTGGTGACGCGAGCACTCGACCATGCGCTTACATCTGGTGCGCTGCTCGAATTTGAATCTTCCGAGCAGCGGTACCGTTCTACCGAAGTGCTCGAGCAACTCTACATGCTGCGTCGGGAGATTGACGGGTATTTGTCACTCCGGGTGATGCTGGACAGTAACTTCTCAGTTCGCGTGATCGAGGCGTGGGACTGGATCAATGTGAACAGAGATCGCACGGTTGATATCCGCGGGCTGGATCTGCTGACCCTCTTTGCGATACACGACGCCCAGACAAATGTGCAGCGACTGATGATTTCGCTTCTTCTGTATGTCTATCACGGTGCCCCTTTGGTCCAACCGTCTATTCTCCACTCGTCTCCGGTAGTCGATGATAGAGAGGCAGTCGACCAAGAACGCATGGACCACGCAACTCTCGCTTCGCTGCTGCAATCGAAGGATGTGTTGTTGGTGAGTTCGCTTCGCGACCTTACTGTGGCCGAACGCGAGCTGGGCACGGCCTTCAGGGAACAACTACGAGCGATTCTCGGAAGCGACCGTGCGAATGCGATACTGCGACAGCTACAACCCGAACCTCCCATCTCGCAAGCGGAGTGGGATCAGATTGTCGCTTTGGTCAGTCACGCCCATTGATCTGAGTTCGACGTAGACTTATGAGCCCTTAGGGGAGGCCACATGCGACTCGAAGGCAAGACGGCGCTCATCACCGGCGCGGGCAGCGGCATGGGCCGCGTCGCCTCCGTCCTCTTCGCACAGGAAGGAGCGAACGTTGTCGCCACCGACATCTCCCGGAGCGGCCTCGACGAGACGGCCGCGATGGTCGCCGAGCACCCCCGCGGCAGCATCCTTCCCCTCGCCGGCGACGTCACCAACCCCGCCGACGTCGAGTCGTGGGTGCGCTCCGGCGTCGAGCGTTACGGCGCCCTGAACGTCCTGTACAACAACGCCGGCATCTTCCCCGACGAAGACAGGAGCGTCCTGGAGATGGACGAGGAGACGTTCCGCCGCGTCATCGACGTCAACCTCAAGGGCGTGATGCTCTGCTGCAAGTACGGCATCCCGGAGCTGGTGCGGGCGGGTGGTGGGTCCGTCGTGAACATCGCGTCGTTCGTGGCGCTCGTCGGCTGCACCGTCCCGCAGGACGCCTACACCGCCAGCAAGGGCGCCGTGCTGGCCCTCACGAAGTCGCTCGCGGTGCAGTTCGGCCCTGACCACGTGCGCGTGAACGCCATCTGCCCCGGCCCGGTGCTCACGCCGCTCCTCGCCGATCTCTTCCCGAGCGAAGCAGAGAAGAACAAGCGGCTTCGGCGCATCCCCCTCGGCCGCTTCGGCCTGCCCGAGGACATCGTCTACGCCGCGCTCTACCTCGCCTCGAACGAGTCCTCCTGGACCACGGGCACGGAATTCGTCGTCGACGGCGGCATCACCGTCAACTACTTCTGACCCGCCGCCCCTCCCCCGCCAGAGCGCGGCCTTTTCAGCCCGCGACATCACGCGCACAATCGCCATGTCGTGTAGGGATCAAGCGCGCTGTCCCTTCTGAGCAGGGTGTTGAAAACGGGGGTGCAGGGGGCAGAGCCCACTGCCGGGGGGCTCC
>JBBDXE010000011.1:0-36627 GCA_040902505.1 Dehalococcoidia bacterium
GCGGTCAGCGGTCAGCGGTCAGCGGTCAGCGGTCAGCGGTCAGCGGTCAGCGGTCAGCGTGGGCCGGGCGGAGCTGAAGCTCCTTCGCTACGTGTGGCCGAGCGGGTCGGCGGGTCGGCGCGACGGGGTGACGGGGCGGGAGTTCGATCAGTTGGCGTCGGTGAGGAAGCGGAGCTTGAGGCGGAGGGAGTCGGGGCGGGATTCGTCGACGAAGATGCGGTAGCCGGTGCCGGTGGTGATGCCTTCGGCGATGGCGGTGGCGGTCATGGGCTGGGAGAGGACGAGCTGGATCGATGCTTCGTCGTCCTGGTAGCGGCGGACGGCGGCGCTCTGCACCTGCGGGAGGCGGACGAGGCCGCGCTGCAGCTCCATGAGGCCCTGGAAGCCCGGGACGCTGGCGATGGTGACGTCGATGCCCTCGCCTCCGGGGGCGAAGGAAGGTTCGAGTTCGGGGAGGCGGGGGCTGGCGGCCGGCGCTGGCTGGCGGGTGTCGGCGAGGGCGGTGACGGCCTCGGTGAGTTCGGTCATGCGCTCGGCGAGCTGCTCGGTGTGGTCGACGAGGCGGGTGAGGACGGCGCTGAAGCGGTCGAGGGTGTCGGCGAGCTGGGGCGGGATCATCTGGGCGCGCGAGTCGCGGTCGGCGGCGATGATGACTTCCGCCTCCATCAAGCCCTGGGCGAGCGACTGCGCGATGATGCGCGTCGCGCGGTCGATGGCATCGTTGGGGTTAGAGGGGTTCTCGGAGGTCATGCGCCGCCCGCCGTCCGTTCGCTCGTCCTCAGCCGCATCCTGCGAGGCCGCGGGGCAGTCCTGCCCGCTCGGTCCGGCGCCGCACCACCCGGCCCTTCCAGAAGAAAGGGCGGCGCCTGTGACACTCTAGTATCGGCGGGGAAGGGCGGTATCAGGACGCATTATACCGGGTGCCTGCACCGCTGATCGTCCGGGCCGGGCTTCGGGCTCCTTCGGTCTGGAAGCTAGGCGCCGCGCCCGTGGCGACCCTCGCCCCCGGCGAAGCGCATGGCGCCCTGCTGGGCATCGGTGATGACGCCGCGGCCGAGCATCGCCTCGATCTCGAGGCCGGTCTCGAGGGGGCGATCGAGGCCCTCGTAGAGGGCGCGCCGGTCGGCGATGACGCAGGCCCAGGGGTAGGCGGCGATCTTCCCGGCGAGCTCCAGCGCCGCGGTCAGGGCCTGGCCTTTCGGGACGACGTAGTTCGCCAGCCCCATCGACAGGGCTTCCTGCGCGTCGACCTGGCGGGCGGTGAGGATGAGGTCGAGGGCGCGGCCGGTCCCGATGATGCGTGGGAGCCGCTGGGTGCCGCCGTCGATGAGAGGGACGCCCCATCGTCGCTCCAGGCAGCCGAAGCGGGCGCCCTCGGCGACGACGCGGAAGTCGCACCAGCAGGCGATCTCGAGTCCGCCGGCGACGCACCAACCCTCGACGGCGGCGATGGTGGGCTTGGGGGAGACGAGGCGGGTGAAGCCCATGGGGCCTTCGGGGGCCATGACGGGGTTGCTCATGGCCTTGAGGTCGGCGCCGGCGCAGAAGGCGTGGCCGCCGGCGCCGGTGACGACGAGGACACGGGCGCTGTCGTCTTCGACGAAGCGGCGGAAGCCCTCGCGGAGGGATTCGGCGGTGGGGCCGTCGACGGCGTTGCGGCGGTCTGGGCGGTCGATGGTGAGGACGGCGGCGGCGCCGGTGCGTTCGTAGTGGACGGGCATGGGGGGAGGGTACACCGGGGCGGCATTAGATGGGCGGACCCGTCTGTGGGGCGGCTGGAGGCTAGAGGGTGGAGGCTGGGGGTTGGTCGTTGGAGGCTGCTCAATGGTGGTTGGTCGTCGGAGGTTGGAGGTTGGAGGGGGACGGAGTTTGACCGCGGTGGCGCGGAGGACGCAGCGGGATCGGGGGAGAGGGTGAGGCTGCGGGGCGGGGGTGATACGATCGCGCGCACTGAGCGCGAAGTGACGGAGGAGGAGAGATGGCCGGACGGACGGTGCCCACGCGGGAGGAGATCGTGGCGTTGTTGCGGGAGCGCAACAACTGGGGGCGGTGGGGGGACGGGGACGAGCGCGGGGCGATCAACCTGATCACGGACGAGAAGCGGGCGGAGGCGGCGCGGCTGGTCCGCTCGGGGCGGGCGGTATCGCTGAGCCGCGACGTGCCGACGATCCCCGGGCGTCACAATCCGATGCCGGCGCAACACTGGCTGCGGGTGATGGACAACGCGGTCGTCGACTACTACGGGTTCCTGTACCACGGGTACGTGACGACGCACGTCGACGCGCTGTGCCACGTGTGGGACGAGGGCGGGATGTGGGGCGGGCGCGACCCGAAGATCGAGGTCACGAGCAACGGGGCGCGCTTCGGGGGGATCCAGCACTGGCGCGACGGGATCACGACGCGTGGGGTGCTGCTGGACGTGCCGAAGCATCGCGGGGAGCCGTCGGTAACGATCGAGAGGCCGGTGCACGGGTGGGAGCTGGAGGAGATCGCGGCGGCGCAGGGGGTGACGGTGGGGCCGGGCGATGCGCTGGTGGTGCACAGCGGGCGCGAGGCGTGGCAGGCGGCGAACCCGTCGTGGAGCGGCTACCGTCCGCCGAGCCCGGGGCTGCACGCGTCGTGCCTGGAGTTTCTCCGCGAGCACGACGTGCCGGTGCTGGTGTGGGACCTGATGGACGCGGTGCCGAACGAGTACGGGCTGCCATGGACGATGCACGCGGCGATCTTCGCGTTCGGGGTAGCGCTGGTGGACAACGCGCTGGTGCAGCCGCTGGCGGAGGCGTGCGCGGCGGAGGGGCGGTACGAGTTCATGCTGACGCTGGCGCCGCTGCCGGTGGTGGGGGGGACGGGGTCGCCGGTGAATCCGATCGCGCTGTTGTGAGGGGGTTACGGGAACCACAGATTGTGCAGATTGCGCCGCTCCGCGGACGAGCCGGGTGCTGAAAACCCGCAGGACGCACAGTTGACTTTCCCACCCACCCGCCCAGTGAGATGGTTGTAGATTCCGGGGGGACACCCCCCGGAGCCCCGCGACAAGGGGCTCTGCCCCCTGTACCCCCGTTTCATCACGCTGTCAGAGAAACCACAGACTTCACGAGGGAGGGACAGGGACTGTCGCGATGAACGACGGTGAGGCGGACGCGCATCTTGTTTCTGGCAGCAACCGGCGCCGCGGTCTGCGCGCTCGTACGTGAGGGGGCGGGATCGCGGGTGAATCCGATCGCGCTGTTGTGAGGCGGGTTATGCCGGAACGAGTTCCCGGAAGTCCTCCCTAAGGGATTCATTCGAGGGGGTCCGGGGCGGAAGCTGGATCACTCCAACGCGACGGAGACCGGGAAGCAGCGCGTGGAAGCCGCCCGCCGTAACAGGATGATCGTCCAGGTACTCGCTGATTCTCTCAATCACGAAGCCGACGATCTCGTCAGACTTGCGGTCCACGTTGATCCGAACCTGGCCGACTCGTTGCGTGTAGAACTGGAGAGGCGGCACTCCGATCGTAATTCGGAGCGTCTCATCCTCCTCTAATTGAAATCTGACACCTTGCTCGACCACCCGTTCGATGAGGTTCGTATTGGCACGGCTAATGCGCTCCGTCACTTCGAGGCGTTCTCGTTTCAGCTCCTCGTCGGCCGGGCGGTTGGGTTTGTTCACCACAGACGCTCCTCGTACGCGTCAACGGCATCGGTTGGCCAAGCCGTACGCACTTCGAAGTCAGCGATATCGCTCGGTCGGACAAGAACATTGAGGTAGCGCCCTAGCCGCGGTGGCAGCGCATCGCGGCCGTAGTAACTCACCGATCCGTCAAGCTCTCTCGTGCACACGTCGGGATTCTCCACCGCCGGCCTTATCGCTTCCTGGAAACCGGCGAGGTCAGGGTGCTCATCGAGAATGTGATCCCAAGCCTCGTCGGGTGAATGCGACTGACTTCCCCAGCGGGTCGTAGGTGATCCAGATGATCGCCAATCGCCGTCATCCGCACGTAACTCGCCTTCGTTGGGCGGGGGCGCCAGAAGGGATGTGATCCTACCATAGACAGCACATGCCCAGCCCTCACCATGATCAGTCTGACGAGTGCAGGAGTCGATCGTGCACCTGCCCATTGTCCCATTGGAATATCGGATCGCTCGCGGATGCTCCATAGGGCTGGCCGATCGCCCGCCCGCGCGACACGCTCGTCATGATCTTTCGACCTCTCGCAGGCGACGTTGGAGGTAGGCGCGCTCGGAGGTGTTGGTGGTGAGGGCGAGGGCGCGGCGGTAGGCGGCGGCGGCCTCGGATGGGCGGCCGGCGCGGCGTAGGAGGTCGGCGCGCGAGGCGTGGTAGAGGTGGTAGCGGTCGAGGGCTGACGCCAGTTCCGGATCATCGAGGAGGCGGAGGCCGTCGTCCGGGGCGCCGGCCATGGCGATGGCGACGGCGCGGTTCAGCGCGACGACGGGGGTGGGCTGGAGGCGCAGCAGCTCGCCGTAGAGATCGGCGATCTGGCGCCAGCCGGTGTCTTCGGGGCGTTGCGCGTCGCAGTGGAGGGCAGCGATCGCCGCCTGCAGCTGGTAGGTGCCGGTGCGGCGCATGCGGAGCGCGCGCTCGACGAGCGCCGACCCTTCCGTGATCTGGTCGCGGCGCCACTTCGTGCGGTCCTGCTCTTCGAGGGTGATCAGTTCGTCGCCGGGGCCGGTGCGGGCGTCACGGCGGGCGTCGTGCAGGAGCATGAGCGCGAGCAGGCCGAGAGCCTCGGGCTCGTCCGGCATCAGCCCGCAGAGCACGCGGGCGAGGCGGACCGCCTCGGCGCAGAGCTCGCGGCGGATCAGGGCGTCGCCGGCGGAGGCGCTGTAGCCCTCATTGAAGATGAGGTAGAGGACGGCGAGCACGGCCTCGAGGCGGTCGGGAAGTTCGTGGGGCGGGGGCACGCGGTAGGGGATGGCGGCTTCGCTGATCCGGCGCTTCACGCGCACGAGGCGCTGGGCCATCGTCGCCTCGGGCAGCAGGAAGGCGCGGGCGATCTCCGGCGTGGTCAGCCCGCCCAGGGTACGCAGCGTGAGGGCGACCTGCGCCTCGCGCGGGAGTGCGGGGTGGCAGCAGGTGAAGATGAGGCGCAGGCGGTCGTCGCGCAGTTCGGTCACGTCATCGGCCTCCGTGTGATCGCCGGCCGCCGCGAGCGCCGCCTCCGCCTCGAGCTGCGGGAGCTTCTGCTCGAAGGTGCGGTCGCGGCGGAGGCGGTCGATGGCCCGGCGACGGGCGGTGGTGGTGATCCAGGCGGCGGGGTTGGAGGGGAGGCCGTCGCGGGGCCAGCGGTCGAGCGCGACGGCGAACGCGTCCTGGAGCGCCTCTTCGGCGAGGTCGAAGTCACGGCAGACACGGATCAGAGTGGCGAGGATGCGGCCCCACTCCTCGCGGAACACCCGCTCGATGACGTGTTGCGCCGGATCCAGAACTGCTCCCTCATGCTGCGCCGCGGTTACTTCGGGTGCCAGAGCACGACCGGGCGCACTTCGATCCAGCCGCGCTTCTCGACCGGGATCTTCGCGGCGCAGGCGACCGCTTCGTCCAGATCCTTGCAGTCGATGACATAGTAGCCACCGATCGCTTCCTTCGTCTCCGCGAACGGGCCGTCGGTGTTCACCACCTTGCCATCGCGGACGCGGACGGGGGCGGTGATCTCGACGGGCATGAGGGCGGCGCCACCGGCGTAGGCCCCCCGCTCGCGCAGCTCACGCTCATAGTCGGCGTGCTCCGGTTGCAGCGAAGGCGGCTCATCGGCGGCGCGGGGTACGGCGGGGTCGTAGCAGATCATGCATATGTAGAGCATGGGGTCAGCCCTCCATGACCGGGCGCAGCTCGATGGCGACGGGGAGGCCGGGCCAGCTGCGGACGATGTCGAGTGCGGCCTGGATGTCGGGGACGGTGAGGATGCCGAAGCCGCCCATGGCCTCCTTGGTCTCGGCGAAGGGGCCATCGGTGACGGCGGCCTTGCCGTTGCCCACGCGGACGGTCCTGGCGGTGCGCACCGGCTGCAGGCGGCGTCCGGCGCCGGGCACCATGCGGCCCTGCCGCTCCAACTCGGACCACCACTCGCCGACCTTCGCGTAGCTGGCGCCGAACTCCTCGGGCGGGATGCCCTCACGGGCCGCTTCGTCGTCGGCGATGATCATCATGAACTCTGGCATCGGGTTTCCTCCTGTGTGTCTTCTTGCCGTCGCCTGATCGACGGATGGGGTGGGCCACGATCGACAGATCTGGCGACGTAAACGTGAAACGCGGGCTGAAAAGCCCGCGCCACGATTCATAAGCAGTGTTCGACGTCCGGTCAGGAACTCCCGGGGCCGGAGCCGAAGGGGGGTCGCGGGGGAGGGGGCGGTCCGGGGGGACCGTCCGCGTTGTCGCGGCGGAAGCCCTGGCTGAGGCCGCCGCGGCCTCCTGCTCCGCCGGTATAGCCGCCACGCCGGGCGGGGGGGCCTCCGGCATCGCGCGGTTGCCGGTCGCCTTGGGGGCGCCGGTCGAATCCGCCGCCACCACCGCCGCGGGGCCGTTCGCCGCCGTATCCGCCGCCGCCACCACCGCCACCACCGCCACCGCCGCGGGGGCCACGGTCGCCGCCGCCGCCACGTCCGCCGCCGCCGCCGAATCCGCCGCGTCCGCCACGGTCACCACCGCGTCCGCCGCCACCGCCGCCGCCATCGCGGCCGCCGCTGCGGCGCTCGGCCGACTGGCGGGCGACGACCACCGTGGGGTCGGTCTCGCCGGCGAGGACAGCGCGCCGGGAGAGGTTGACGCGGCCCATGGAGTCGATCTCCGTGACCATGACGCTCACCTCTTCGCCAAGCTGGACAGCGTCCTCGACGCGGGGGATGTGGGTTTCGGCCAGCTCCGAGATGTGCACCAGGCCGTCCTTGCCGGGCGCGATCTCGACGAAGGCGCCGAAGTTCATGATGCGGGTGACCTTGCCGGTGTAGATCTGGCCGACTTCGACGTCCTTGGTCATGCTCTCGATGATGTCGATGGCGCGGCGGGCCTGCTCCTCGTTGGCGGCGCCGATGAAGACCGAGCCGTCGTCCTCGATGTCGACGGTGCAGCCGGTCTCCTCGACGATGGAGCGGATCATGCGGCCGCCGGGGCCGATGACGGTACCGATTTTCTGGGGGTCGATCTGGAGGCGGTAGAGCCGCGGGGCGTACTGCGACATCTCCTCACGGGGCTCGGAGATGGCCGCGAGCATCTTTTCGAGGATGAAGATGCGGCCGTCGCGGGCCTGGGCGAGCGCGTCGCGCAGGACGGACATGGGGATGCCCTGGACCTTGATGTCCATCTGGAGGGCGGTGATCCCTTCTTCCGTGCCGGCGACCTTGAAGTCCATGTCGCCCATGGCGTCCTCGAGGCCGGCGATGTCGGTGAGGACCTTGTACGCGCCGCCTTCACCCATGATGAGGCCCATGGCCACGCCAGCGACGGGCGCCTTGATGGGCACACCGGCGTCCATGAGCGAGAGGGTGCTGCCGCAAGCGCTGGCCATCGACGTGCTGCCGTTGCTGGAGAGCACTTCGGAGACGACGCGGATGGTGTAAGGGAACTCGTCGTGGTCGGGGAGGACGGGCTGGAGGGCGCGCTCGGCGAGGGCGCCGTGGCCGAGCTCGCGGCGGCCGGCGCCGCCCATGCGCCCGGTCTCGCCGACGGAGTAGGGCGGGAAGTTGTAGTGGTGCATGTAGCGCTTGCTCTCGATGGGGGCGAGGGTGTCCATGCGCTGGGCGTCGCCGATGTTGCCGAGGGTGGTGATGCTGAGCACCTGCGTCTGACCGCGGGTGAAGAGCCCGGTGCCGTGCGTGCGGGGGAGGATCCCCACCTCGCAGGTGATGGGGCGGATGGCGCGTGAGTCGCGGCCGTCGGGGCGGGTGTCCCGGTCGAGGATCGAGGAGCGCACGGTGTGCTTCACGAAGGCATCGAGCGCCTGGCCGACGGCGGCTTCGCTGTACTGCTCGCCGAACTTCTCGACGAGGCGGGCCTTGTGGTCGTCGAGCGCGCCCTGTCGTTCGTCCTTCGCGAGGGCGAGGAACTCTTCGACGTTGCCCTGCAGCTCGGCGAAGACTTGCTTCTTGAGGTCTTCGGGCACGACGTCGGCGACGTACTCCCACTTCGTGGGGGAGATGGCGGCGATGAGTTCGTCCTGCAGTTCGATGAGGATCTGGTTTTGCTGCTGGGCGAACTCGATGGCGCCGAGGACGATCTCCTCGGTGGCCTCGTTCGCGCCGGCTTCGACCATCATGACGGCATCGCGGGTGCCGGCGACGACGATATCGATCAGGCTCTCTTCGAGCTGGGAGTAGGTGGGGTTGACCACGTACTGGCCATCGATGTAGCCGACGCGGACGGAGCTGACGGGGCCGTTGAACGGCACGTCGGAGATGGAGAGGGCGGCGGACCCGCCGACGGTGCCCAGGACGTCGGGCTGGTGCTCCCGGTCATGGGAGAGCACCGTAATGACGACCTGCACGTCGTTGCGCATGCCCTTGGGGAAGAGGGGGCGCAGGGGGCGGTCGGTGAGGCGGGCGCTGAGGATGGCGTCGGTGGGCGGGCGTCCTTCGCGGCGGAAGAAGGAGCCGGGGATCTTGCCGGCGGCGTACATCTTCTCCTCGAAGTCGATGGTGAGGGGGAAGAAGTCCATGCCGGGCCGGGGACGGCGGGCCATGGTGGCGGTGCAGAGACAGACGGTGTCTCCGTAGCGGATGGTGACGGCGCCGCCGGCAAGGTTGGCGACGCGGCCGGTCTCTATTTCGAGTGTCTTGCCGCCGAGTTCGCGGCGGAAGGTCCGGATTTCAGTCATCTGTTGGTGTTCCTCCGTTGAGTGGGTTGCGGGCCGCTGCGGGCCCGATGGCTGCGTGTGTCCATGTGCGCGGAAGCGCGCGCCGTCATCGGCGTATGAAGCTCGAGTCTTGTCCCGGGGTGTGCGGAGGTCCGTGTGGGCCCTGGCTTCGGGGCGTGGCTCGAGGGGTGAGTCTTGTGTTTTTCTCTTCCCTGCCCGATCCCTGATCGGGTATACGAAAGGGCCTCCACCGGAGGGCGTCCGCCGGGTGTGTCCCTTACTTGCGGAGGCCGAGCCTGGCGAGGATGGCGCGATACCGGGCGACATCCCTACGGTTGAGGTAGGCGAGCTGCCGGCGCCGCTGGCCGACGAGCTTCAGCAGTCCTCGCTGCGTGTGGTAGTCCTGAGCGTGCAGCTTGAGGTGCTCTGTGAGGCGATTGATGCGTTCGGTGAGGAGCGCGATCTGCACCTCGGCGGACCCGGTGTCCGTCTGGTGTCCTTTGTGCTCGCCGATGATTTCGGCTTTGCGCTCTGCCGTCAGCGCCATGCGGCTTCTTCTCAGCCTTCTTCCTCTTACGTCGCGGGGAGTCTATCAGAGGGGGTGCCGCCGGGCAACCGGGGTTGATCCTTAGAGGTTGGTCTTTAGAAGTTGGAAGCTGGAGGTTGAACGTTGGAAGCTGGAGTGAGCCTGAGCGCGGTGATCGGCTAGTGAGCCTGGCATCTCAAGGCACGAGGGCACGGAGGCCCGGATGAGCATCGCGATCGTCACGGACAGCACCGCCTGCATCCCGCCGGAGCTGGCGGACCGGTACGACATTGAGATCGTGCCGTTGCATATCATCTTCGAGGGGCGGACGTTCGTCGACTCGCTGGCGGCGGACACGTCGGAGTTCTACGCGCTGTTGGGGCGGCCGGGCGCGCTGCCGACGACGGCTGCGCCCTCGCCGGGGATGTTCCTTCGGGCGATCGGGCGGGCGGCGGCGCGCGCGGAGACGGTGCTGTGCATCACGGTCTCGCGGCAGTTCAGCGCGATGTACGACGCGGCGCGGCAGGCGATCGAGAAGGCGAAGGCGGAGTCGCCGCGCACGGACGTGCGGCTGGTCGATTCGCGGAACGCGGCGATGGCGCAGGGCTTCGTAGTGCTGGAGGCGGCGCGGGCGGCGGCGGGGGGCGCGGACATCGACGCGGTGATGGCGCGGGCGGAGGAGATGACGGGGCGGGTGTCGCTGCTGGCGATGCTGGACACGCTGACGTACCTGGCGCGCGGGGGGCGGGTGCCGCGGGTGGCGGCGTGGGCGGCGGGGATGCTGCAGGTGAAGCCGATCGTGCGGTTCGGGGCGGAGGGGATCCGGCTGGTGGCGCGGACGCGCACGCGGCGGCGGGCACTGGAGCAGCTGGCGCGGGAGCTGGCATCGGCGTGCGAGGGGAGGGGCGTGCATCTGGCGGTGCACCATGCCAACGCGCCGGACGATGCGGCGTTCCTGCTGGCGGCGGCGCAGGAGCGGCTGCGGCTGGAGGAGGCGTACGTCACGGAGTTCACGCAGGTGATGGGGGTGCACACGGGGCCGGGGCTGGTGGGGTACGCGTACTGGGTGGAGTGAGTTGGGAGTCTTGAGTTCTCAGTTTTCAGTTCTCAGTCCTCAGTCCTCAGGTTCTCAGTTCTCAGTTCTGAGTCTTCAGACTGAGGATTACGTTGCCCGGATGGCGCCTCCGCCTTGCGGACTCGCGTGGCTATAATGCGTCAACGTGCCGCCGGGCCTTCTCGGCGGCGCGAGGGCGTAAGCGCGTGGGCGTAAGGGAGATGATGCGGGGATGAGCAGAGAGCAACGCAGGCAGGGACGCGGCGGGGCGGCGCCGCCCTCGAGGCGGACGCCCGTCCGTCCGAGCGGAGGTGGCGGCGGAGTGCCGTGGGTGCCGGTGGGGGTGGCGGCTGGCGTCTTTTTCGTGATCTTCCTCATCGCGTACCTGATCATCCAGGCCGGCGGCAGCGAGGGGCTGAGCGCTTCCGACAAGGCGGAGCAGGACGCCAGCCCGGACCTGCCGGGGACGTTCGTGCCGTCGCAGGGACGCGGCCACTACTCGTTCAGCTTCTCGCTGGACCGGACGCCGACGCCGTTCTGCGAGGACGTGCCGAGCGGCCAGCCGGGCGCGACGCTCAGCGGCGATGCCACGGAGACGGCGGGGACGCCCGCATCGCAGCCGACTCCGGCGGCGACATCGACGCCGGCCGCGAGTCCCACGACGGAAGGCACGCCGGGCGCGGACACGACGGCGAGCGCGAACATCACACCGGTCGCGACGGCGACGCCGCCGCAGAACTGCTACGCCAGCAACCCGCCGTCGTCGGGGCGGCACCTGAATGTGGCGCGCAACGTGGATGTCGGCGACGGCGCGCTGGTCGACATCCCGCCGGCGCCGGATGTGTATCCCTCGGACGTGGTGATCCCGCGCGAGGCGATCCCGCACCTGCTGGAGCATGCGGGCGTGTTCGTGGGCTACAACTGCGCGGAGGGGGACGATGCCTGTCAGGCGGTCGTCGACGAGCTGACAGACGTGATCAACGACCGCCTCGACAACCACAACGACCGCGTGGTGCTGGCGCGGGACCCGGACCTGCCGGTGGGGGAGATCGGGATGTCGTCGTGGACGCGGTTCGACCGCTTCCCGTACACCGAGTACGACGAGGGCCGCGTGGAAGACTTCGTCGGCACGCACGCCTGCCGGTTCGACCCCGAGGGGTTCTGCGGGTAGCCGCGCGGCTGTCCGTCATCCATCGTCCATGTCCGCGAATCGGGGGCGAGGCAAGCCTCGCCCCTACGCCGGTGTCCGGCGGGGCAGCGCCTACTCGCTATGGGGGCGCGGGATCGCCGCTCCAGCGACGGGCGGCTTCGCGGCGGATGGCGGGGTAGCCCCAGCGCTGCATGGCGAGGGCGAGCCAGATTCCGGCGAGGCACACGACCAGCCCCACGGCGGCATCGAGGATGTAGTGGTTGGCGGTGAAAACGATGGAGGCGAGCTGCGCCCAGGGCAGGAGCAGCCCGAAGCCCCGCACAAGCCAGTTGCGACTGATGTAGACGAGCGCCCCGCCCAGGATCAGCGCCCAACCGAAGTGCAGGCTGGGGACGGCGGCGTAGGGGTTCACGAACGCCTGCGTGGACTGCGCCTGATAGCTGAAGTTGCTGTACTTCTCGACGGTGCCGAGAAACTCGCCCGAGGGCAGGAGGCGCGGCGGCATCACCGGGTAGAGGTTGTAGATGATGAGCGCGATGGCGCCGGACAGCAGGATGGCGTCGCGCGTCACGGTGTACTCGTGCCGGTGCGCGAAGTACATCCACACGCCGACGCAGACGATCAACGGGAAGTCCAACCAGAAGTAGATGAAGTTCATCAGATGGATGACGATCTGATGATCGATGATGAGCTCCTGCAGCCGCGGCTCCCAGAAGATCCCGAGCGCGCGCTCCCAGGCGATGATGTCGTTCGCGTTACGCAGCGCTTCGCTGTCGCGGTCGACGACGGAGCCACGCACGGCGAAGTAGAGGAGAAACGCGATCGCCACGAGAGCCAGTTCGAAGGCGGCGCGGAAGACCCGGTGACGCTCCATGCGATCAATAACACGACGGACGAACGGCGCATCGATGAGGGCGGCGGTGGCGTCAGACATCGCTGCCACGCACGGGGCGGCGCGACACGCGCGCGCGATCGCACATCCGTAACGCAACCGCAAGGGCACGCGCATTTCCGAAGAGGTTATGGATAGCCCGAGAAATCGCGCGCAAAGTCGTCATAAAAGCCCTTGCTTCGCGGTGTGCGCCGACCGTATGATCCGCCCTGTCCTGAAGCGCGTCCCACACCACCTCACACGATGCGCCACCGGCACACCCGGTACGCACCGGCCCTCACCGAGGGAGGGAGCAAGAGCCGCCGTGAGGCCGGCTCGAGGGCGGAGGGCTTCAGCTTCAGGATTTCATTGTAACTGTCACTGATCGTCATCTTCGCGAACCGGGCGTTCGCCGGGAGGGATTCTTGTTGCCTCTTCGCCTCTGTCTCCCTGCGCACGGATGCGCAGCCTGCACGACGGGGGCGGGCGCGCGATGACGGGCACCACTACCGCGGCAGAGATCTGGGAGACAACGCTGGGGCAGCTCGAGATCCGGGTGACGCGCGCGAACTTCGAGACGTGGCTGCGGGACACCGTGGGGCTGCGGCACGATGACGGCCGATTCACCGTGGGGGCGCAGAACGACTTCGCGCGGGAGTGGCTGGGGGCGCGGCTGCGGCCGCTGATCACCAGCGTGCTCGCGGGGGTGCTCGGGCGCTCCGTCGACGTGGCGTTCGAAGTGGTGCGGGCGGCCGAGAACGAACCGGCGCCGCTGTTGCCGCTTGCCCAGGGGGCGGAGCCTGCCCGGCGCTCCGCCCCCTTGCCTCCTGCACTGAACCCGGCGCTGACGTTCGAGACGTTCGTGGCGGGGGAGGAGAACGTGGTGGCGCTGGAGGCGGCGCGTAAGGCGGCGGCGGGCAAGGCCGCGGCCTCGCCGGGCGCGACGAACCCGCTGGTGTTCTGCGGGCCGTCGGGGATGGGGAAGACGCACCTGCTCAACGCCATCGGTCACGCGGCGCACGCATCGGGCGCGACGGTGATCTACGCGCCGGCCGAGCGTTTCGGCAACGACTTCGTCCGTGCGAAGACGGACGGACGCTTCGAGCAGTTCCGCGCGCGTTATCGCAGCGCGGACGTGCTGCTGATCGACGACTTCCAGTTCTTCGAGGGGAAGCGCGGGTTCCAGGAAGAGTTCTTCCACACCTTCAACCAGCTGCAGGCGGAAGGGCGGCAGATCGTGGTGTCGGCCGACCGGATGCCGTCGGAGCTGGCCGACGTGTCGGACGCGCTGCGCTCGCGGCTGAGCTGGGGGCTGGTGGCGGACCTGCCGCGGCCGGACTTCTCGACGCGCCTGGCGATCCTGCGGGCGAAGGCGGGGCGTCACGCGCGGCAGCTGCCCGACGAGGTGCTGCACGCCATCGCCGAGCGCTGCTGCCCGAGCGTGCGGGAGCTGGAGGGGTACCTGAACCGGGTGCTGGCGTACGTGCCGCTGGTCGGCGGGGCGGCGTCGCTGGACGTGGTGGAGCGGGCGCTGTCGCCGTTCGCGGGGGTGCCGGAGCCGCAGCCGCCGTCGTCGGACGCCGTGGTGGAGGCGGTGTGCCGGCGGACGGGGGCGCAGGCGGGGGCGCTGCGGGGTCAGAGCCGCGCCCGCGACGTGACCTACGCGCGGCACCTGGCGATGTACGTGCTCAAGGAGGACTCGCGGCTGCCGGTGGCGCAGATCGGGCGGCTGTTCGGGGGGCGCGACCACGCGACGGTGCTGGCGGGGGTGCGGCGGATCGGGCTGGAGTTGCGGACGCGGGAGGCGACGTCGGAAGATCTGCGGGCGGTGCGGGAGTGGTTGTCGCCGCCGCCTTCGGCGCGGGTGGGGTAGCGGGGCAGTTTACACGGATCCGTGTAGCGGTATATACTGCGCTCAAACGTTCTGGTAGCACCTCAGGTGGGCATGGACGGCCAATTCTCCTCTATCTCCCTGTTCAGCGGAGCGATGGGCCTCGACCTTGGCCTCGAGCAGGCCGGGTTCGAGACGAAGCTCGCCGTCGAGGTGGACAAGTGGTGCTGCGCGACGATTCGCTACAACAGACCGGACCTCCCGTTACTCACGGGAGACATCCGCGACATGGACGCCAAGATGATGCTGCGTGCCGCCGGTCTGCGGCGCGGCCAGGTCGACCTCGTCGCGGGGGGACCTCCGTGTCAGTCGTTCAGCACGGCCGGGAAGCGATCTTCTATCTCCGACGTGCGCGGAGGACTGTTCCAGGACTTCGCACGCGTTGTCGAGTATGCGCGCCCGCGTTTCTTCGCGATGGAGAACGTGCGCGGCATCCTCTCGGCGGCGATACGACACCGGCCATTGAAGGAGCGCGGCATTGATCATCCACCGCTGGGGTTGGAGGAGGAGGCGGGCTCGGCACTCGAAGTGATCCTCCATCGACTGCGTGACGATCTTGGCTACGAAGTCGTCTACGGGCTGGTCAACGCGGTGAACTACGGAGTACCGCAGTTCCGGCAGCGGGTGGTCTTTCTCGGTTCTCGGGACCGAGAGTTCGGGGCGAAGGCCTGGCAGCCAAGCCTCATGCCGATCGAAGATTTGATCCCGCCAACGCATGCAGAGGAACCGTCGGTGGAGCGCCCATACCGATGGCGGACACTCAAGGATGCGTTGTCAGGCCTGCGCGAGCGTCAGCCGGAGCACATGAAGTACTCCGAGGCGCGGTTGAAGTTCATGAAGCTGATCCCGCCGGGCCAGAATTGGCGCTATCTCAGGCGCTATGGGGAGGATGTGGTACGGGAGGCTCTCGGCGGTGCATATGCCGCAGAGGGCGGAAAGGTTGGGTTCTTCCGCCGCCTTACGTTCGACCGCCCGTGCCCTACGGTGCCTGCGACGCCCATCCAGAAGGGGACGAGCCTTTGTCATCCGACGAAGGATCGCGTACTGTCGGTGCGCGAGTACGCCCGTGTGCAGCAGTTCCCGGACGATTGGGTGTTCGCGGGGCCGACGGGGGAGAAGTACAAGCAAATTGGGAACGCCGTGCCGGTGGGGTTGGGCCAAGCCATCGGATCGGCCTTGTCCGACTATTGCCTGGGTGGAGTCTCAGCGGTGCCTGACCGACGTGCTCGCGGACGTTTGGTCGCGGCGGGTCGCGGCTGAGGCGGCTTCGGAGCGTAGAGAACCTTCTCGCGATCTATCCCCCCTTCTCCGTCCCCAAACAGCTCCTTTGCTTCGGCGATCAAGCGTGGCGCGCCAGCAATCCCGACGGACTGTAGTCGATATGTATCGCCGAGAAGGGCAGACGTGTGCAGAAGGCGCGACAGAAATGACGGATCCCCCGTCATCTTCTCCCAGAACTCTTTCGTTGCGAGGCGTGTGACACTGTCTTTGACAGTAGTCCTCTTCCTGCGAAAGAGGTAGCCAATGTAAAGGTCGACGTGCCTGCGTTGCGCACGCAACGCACCCGCTGCTGCTTTCAGGCCTGCGACATCACTGCGCCGACCACCAGCGTTCTTCGTATTGGTCGTGCTCTGGATTGCATACAGTTCAATCGTTCCGTCTGGTAATTCCCGTTGGAGGTCGACGCCGCTCCCGGGCTTGAAGCCTCCCGACACGATTCTGGCCACCTCCTCAAGCCAGTTGCCGACGACGCCCTCGGCACTTGACGTCAGGATGTCGGATGCAGCGCGGGGCACCCATGTCTCTATGTCAGAGGCCCCCAGCACCGCGTAGACGAACGGATTCCTCTGGGCCAGAGCATGGGCCGTGAGATCCGTAAACTTCCTCTGGAGGGGCTCGACCACAAATCGCACGAAGGCTCGGATGATCGCCGCCGCTTTCTCTTCATCCACCCCTAGCACGGTGGCGATCCGTACCGTCAGTTCATTCGCTGGTTCCTCTATCATGGAGCCATTATGGCGGCCGAGCGAAGTCCCGTCCCAATGGCAGATTCCACGTATTCGATTTCCGCTCCGTCGCTCAACCTAATCTCTGACGACTTGTCTACGACTTACGGGACTCCGATACGCGATCCCCTCCCACTGAACAACAAGCCTGATCCGCTCGACGAACTCATCTACATCCTGCTTACGGTGATGACGGAATTCGGGGTGGATGGGGTCTACGAGACGCTCCGGCGCGAGTTCCCGACCTGGGCGGACGTGGCAAATACCCCCGGCGAAGGCATCGCGCGCATCCTCCAGCCGATCGGGCTGAGCACGCAACGGGCGCGGCGGATGAAGGCGCTGCTGGCGGAGATCATTAACCGCGAAGGGGCGGCGGACCTGCGGCGGCTCCATCGACTGAGTGACGCCGAAGCGGAGGCGTATCTGTGCACGCTTCCCGGCGTGGGGAAGAAGGTCGCGCGCTGCGTCATGTTGTACAGCCTCGGCCGCGATGTGTTCCCCGTGGACGCCCACGTGTTGCGAGTGTTGAAGCGACTCGGTCTGGCGGAGCCAGAACTCACACTGCAGAAGGCGCAAGACACGCTCCAGAACCGGGTGCCGGACGTCCTGCGGTTTACGCTTCACGTCAACCTTGTCGTCCATGGGCGGACGATCTGTCGCGCCAGGAAGCCCAACTGCGAGGCGTGCGTGCTGGCGCCGAGCTGTCCCAGCGCGATCTCGGCCGCTCCATAGGCTCAAGGCGCTCCGTGGTATCGTGGATTTGCGATGGAGGGGCGGAGTTACTTTGACCATGCGGCGACGACGGCGGTTGATCCGCGCGTGGTCAGCGCGATGCTGCCGTATCTGACGGCGGCGTGGGGGAACCCCTCTAGCATCTATGCGGAGGCGCGGGAGGCGCGGAAGGGGCTCGACGGGGCGCGGCGGGCGGTGGCGGAGGTCCTCGGCTGCAAGCCCAACGAGATCGTGTTCACGAGCGGCGGCACGGAGGCGGACAACCTGGCGCTGCGCGGCGTCGCTGAGGCGTCGCGGGGGCGGGGCGACCACATCATCACGACGGCGATCGAGCATCACGCGGTGCTGCACGCGTGCGACGAGCTGGAGCGCGAGGGCTTCCGGGTCACGCGGCTGCCCGTCGACGGGGAGGGGTTCGTCGATCTGGCGGCGCTGCGGGCGGCGCTGGAGGAACGCACGGTGCTGGTGAGCGTGATGTACGCGAACAACGAGGTGGGGACGGTCGAGCCCATCGCGGAGGTGTCGCGCATCGTGAAGGCACACGACCCGCGCATCCCGGTACACACGGACGGGGTGCAGGGGGCGGGGGCGCTCGACCTGTACGTCGATGCGCTGGGCGTCGACCTGCTGTCGCTGGCGGCGCACAAAATCTACGGGCCGAAGGGGGTGGGGGCGCTGTTCGTGCGGGGGCGGACGCCGTTCCAGCCGCAGACGGTGGGGGGGACGCAGGAGCGGAACCGGCGGGCGGGGACGGAGAACGTCGCGGGGGCGGTGGGGCTGGCGACGGCGCTGCGGCTGGCGCACGACGAGCTGGCGGAGCGCAACCGTAGGCTCGTGGCGATGCGCGACCGGCTGCTGGAGGAGCTGCCGCGGCGGGTGCCGGGGACGATCATCACGGGCCCGCGGGACGCATCGCGGCGGCTGCCGAACAGCGCGAGCTTTGCGTTCGAGAACGTGGAGGGAGAGGCGGTGCTGCTGGCGCTGGACCTGCTGGGCATCGCGGCGAGCAGCGGGTCGGCGTGCACGACGGCGTCGCTGGAGCCTTCGCACGTGCTGGTGGCGATGGAGGTGCCGGAGGGGTACCTGCGGGGGAGCCTGCGGCTGACGCTGGGGACGGACAATACGCCAGAGGACGTGGAGTATCTGCTGGAGGTGCTGCCGGGGGCGGTGGAGAAGATCCGCGCGCTGTCTCCGGCGATGCGGGCGTAGGGGGCGGGCCGGTCTGTCGGTCTGTCAGCCGTCAGCCGTCAGCCGTCAGCCGTCAGCCGTCAGCCGTCCGTACGAGCGCTGCGCATCCCTTCGAGCTGCTTCGCTTTGTGTTGTTGGAGGAGGTGGGGGACACCCCCACGCCCCCGGCATGCCTGCGGCCTGCACTCGCGTTTCCGTGGGGTCGAGTACCCCCACGCCCCCGGCATGTCTGCGGCCTGCACTCGCGTTTCGGTGGGTCGAGTGCGCAGTCAGCCGGTCGGTCTGTCGGTCTGTCAGCGGTCAGCGGTCAGCGGCGAGTCTGTCAGGCGTTCCGTTCGAGCCACGGGGCGATGAGGGCGGGGAGTTCGGCGAGGCGGTCGATCTGGCCGTCGGGGCGGATGCCGTCCGGGAGTTCGCCGATCACGCCGCCGCGGATCCAGACGCCGCGCATGCCGGCTCCCTGCGCGCCGGAGACGTCGTCGAGCGGGCGGTCGCCGACCATCACGCAGGCATCGGCCGGCACGCCGAGCCGCGCCGCAACCTCCGCGAACACCGAGGGGTGCGGCTTTGAGTGCGGGAGGTCGGAGGTGTAGACCAGCTCGTCGAGGCCCTCCGCCAGTCCGTGCGCGGCGAGGTCGGCGTTGTGCCAGTCGGCGGCCCACCAGGTGTTGGACAGCAGCCCGATGCGCAGGCCAGCGCCGCGCAGGGTCGCCAGCGTCTCGCGGGCATCGGGCGCCACCTGCGCCCAGCCGTCGACGGCGCGTGCGTAGCCATCGAGGGCAGCGAGGAGTTCCGGCTCGTGGACGTGGCGGCCGAGACGATCGAAGCCCTCCCGGAGCAGGCCGGAGGGCGGGCCGCTCCAGTGTTCGTCATCGACGCGGCGCCAGTGTTCGCGCTCGGCGTCGAGCATCGCGCGCACGTAGGCTTCGCGGGGCGGCCAGCCGTTCGCGGGGAGCGCCTCGACGACGAAGTCATACGAGAGCCCCCAGCGGCGCGGCGCATCCTCGACCCAGTCGAGCCAGTGCACGAGCGTGCCGCCCAGATCGAAGATGATGCCGCGGAGGGGGGCGCGGAGCGGGCCGCGGAGCGGGGCGGTCATGCGCGGCCGGCGAAGTCGGCCTTGATGCGGTGGAGGAGATCGGGGTCCAGCACGACGTCGACGCCGGTCATGGCGAGGATCTCGGCGGCCTGGAGCATGCCCTCGTAGGCGGCGTCGGTGTTCGCGGCGGCGGTGAACTCGGGGGTGTGGGTGAGGCAGGTGGCGCCGACGCTGAAGTTCGGGTGGATCGATGGCACGACCTGGCTGACGTTGCCCATGTCGCTGCTGCCGGTGGACATGTCGCGCAGCTCGATGAAGTGCTTGCCGAGGGCCTCGCCGTTGAAGCGATAGGCCTCGGACAGGGGGCGGTTGTTCTTCATGGGCGCGTATTCGGACTCCGCGTGCCAGTCGGTCTTCAGCTCGCAGCCGGTGGCGAGGGCGCCAGCCTCGAAGCAGTGCTTCACGCGCTCCTTGAGCTGTTCGAGATACCAGGGCTTGAGGGCGCGGACGTAGAAGGTGCCGGCGGTGTACCTGGGGACGATGTTCGCGGCATCACCGCCGTGGGTGATGATGCCGTGGAGGCGGGCGTCGCGGCGGATGTGCTGGCGAAGCTGCGCGATCGCCTGGTAGGCCGTGACGATGGCGTCGAGGGCGTTCAGACCGTGCTCCGGACCCACCGAAGCGTGCACGGCCTTGCCGAAGTACTCGACATCGACGTGGGCGACGCCGTACATGGGGGCTTCGGCGAGGTCGATGGGGGAGGCGTGGGCCATCACGGCTACGTCGACGCCTTCGAAAGCGCCGCGGTTGATCATGGGGATCTTGCCGCCGGATTTCTCTTCGGCGGGGGTGCCGAGCCAGACGATGCGGACGTCCTCGGGACGGAGCGTGGCCTTCAGGGCGACGGCGGCGCCGGCGCCGGCGGTGGCGATGAGGTTGTGGCCGCAGGCGTGGCCGATGCCGGGGAGCGCATCGTACTCGGAGCAGATGGCGATGGCGACGGGGCCGTGGCCCCACTCGGCGCGGAAGGCGGTGGGCATGCCGCAGGCGCCGCGCTCGACGGTGAAGCCCTGCGCCTCGGCGAAGGGGGCGAGCTGGGCGATGGCGTGATGCTCGTCGAAGGCCAGCTCGGGGTGGGCGTGGATCTCGCGGGAGATGCGGACGAGATCATCGGCGACGGCGCGGACGGCCTCGCGGGCGCGCTGCTTCGCGGCTTCGATCGCTGATTCGCTCATCCGGCACCTCCGTGCGGGCCAGCGTACAGCGGGGCTTCGCGTGCGTACAGATCAGCCAGCGAGGCGGAGGCGGGCGACGAGGACCGGCGGGATCTGCGCGTAGTTCTTCCAGGAGAGGGGCCTGTCAGGACGAGCCGCGTCGCGGAACGCGGGCTCTTCGATGCCATCGAGGACGAAGCCGGCATCGAAGCAGGCGCCGAACAGCTCCGAAAGCGGGCGCTGGAAGTAGTAGTGAGGCTCCGGCTGGCCGATGATGCCGGTGCCCCGTCGCGGCCGGGTGTGCAGATACTCCGAGACCTTGATGCTGTAGGTGGTGGAGACGGTGCCGTCGGCGGCATCGGCGGTCTCGGCGACCATCACGGGCGACGCGCCGTTGAAGCACGGATGCATGATCGAGAAGACGAAGCGCGCGCCGGGCCGGAGCAGCTTCGCCAGCGCCTGCAGCATCGTGTTAATGTCCGCGATGTCCATCATGGCCATGGTGCAGACGGCGGCGTCGAAGGAGGCGGGCTCGCCGAGGGCCAGCAGCTCTGTCTCGCTCGTCGCGTCGGCCACGTGGTAGTCGACGGCGAGGCCGGCATCCTGCGTCCGCTGCTTCGCGCGCTCGATGAAGGTGGCGGAGAAGTCGCACGCGACGACGTGGGCGCCGGCGCGCGCCATCTCCCGGGCAAAGGCGCCGTTGCCGCAGGCGACCTCGAACACACGCTCGCCCGGGCGCAGCGCGAGCAGCCGCATCTGCACGGGGGCGATGAGGAGGCGGTGGGTGTCGTTGCCGTCCGCGCCGAAGACCCCGTCCCAGAAGCCGGCGTTTCGCTCCCAGGCCTGGCGGACAGCGTCGTTCAGTTCGGACGGCTGCGTGCCGGGCATGGGCGTGCTCCTGTTCGCTGCGGTGTGAGGGCGAGGGACAGGATAGCCGATGCCGGTCGGTCAGAAGGGCGCAGCGCGGGCTGAATGCCCGCGCCACAATCTTCTTCCGCGCCACAATCTTCCGCCGCGTGACCGGTAGCGTTTACTGCTTCACCAGACCGACGACGTTGCCTTCGGGGTCGGAGAACTGGGCGATCGAGGGGCCGCCGGGGACGTCCATGGGTTGCATCACGGGCTTGCCGCCGAGGCTCTCGGCCTTCTTCAGGGTCTCGTTGAGGTCGACGACCTGGACGTACACGGTGACGAACGGCTTGCCGTCCTGTGACGCGGCGATGCCGCCGCCGATGCCGTTCTCGGGCGCGCCGACGGTGGGGCCGATGAGGCCGTAGTTCATGGGGTTGTTAGCATCGATCGACCAGCCGAAGAGGGCGGAGTAGAAGTCCTGGAGCTTCTTGGCGTCCTTCCCGAGGATCTCGAAGTGGACGATGGGCCGGGTCATGGGTCATTCCTCCGTGAAAGTGGGCGGGGATGATGTCGTGCGAGCGATCGTAAGGGTTGGCTAACGCTTGTGCAAGGGGCCGGGTGCGCGATCATCGAAGATACGCGGCGGCGGCGCGGACGGTTTCGAGGCCCGAGGAGGGCGGGGCAAGCCCGCCCTTACGGCGGGCGGACCACATGGGGGACAGCGGGTGTTTCATGGGCATCACAAAATCGTCGCGTTTCCGGGAGCGGGTGTCAGTGAAACACCTGATTTTCTGGGCTGTCCGGAAGGCCCATGCTTGTCGATGCTGACATGAAGCAAGGAAGCAAGCGCGAGGTAGCGATGACGACGAACCAGCAGGACACAGGGATCGAGCAGGACCTGAACCGCGCGATCGACGAGCTGCAGACGGCGCTCCAGCGGGCCGCCGACGCCGCCTCGGGCATCCGGGGGATGCTTCCGCGGGTCAGCGCCATCAGCGGCGTGTTCGCGCAGCTGGAGGCGGTGGTGCAGTCGGGCCGCCAGCAGTTCGGCGGGCCCACGGGGGCGCAGCCCGGCTCGCTCAGCCGGCCGACGCTGGTCGGCTCCGGCGGTGGGCCGCAGCGCGACGCCTTCGTGACGCCGGCCTTCGAGTCGGACCCGCCGATCGAGACGGTGGCGGCGGCGAGCCCGGGGGCGGACTTCGCCTGCTTCCGCATCGAGTTCGAGAGCCGGCCGGGGCCGCTGGACCTGCGGGCGGTCGACGAAGTGGTCAGCGAGCACCCGGCAGTGCGCGACGTGGCGCTGCTGGACTACGACGGCCGCAAGGCGACGCTGAAGGTCTGGATCGAGCGCAGCGCCGACCCGGACGAGGTGCAGAGCGCGCTGATCGAGCGGGCGGACACGCTCTTCGGCGGCGAGAACGACGTCACCATCACCGCCCTCGAAGACGCCGCCTAGTCGCGTCGCTCTTGCGCCGCTCACGACAGACAACAGACAACAGACAACAGACGACAGACGACCGACGACCGACGACCGACGACCGACAGCAGAGGCTCCATTTGCTTCTGCTGTCTTGTTGTGCCCTGCGCCGGGCTCATGCCCGTCCCACGCCCTGAAGTACGCTTCTGCCATGAGGGCATCACCCGCACCGCCTGATCTTGCTGCCGCGACGGCGTTCCTCGCCACGCGCTACGACGGTGACGCTCCGGGCGTCGCCGAGATCGGCCGTGGCGAGTGGGCCCGCGCCTACGGCTTCACGCACCAGGGCGCAGCGTTCGTCGTCCGCTTCGGACACGAGCGGGAGGATTTCGAGAAGGACCGCATAGCCGCCGGCTACGCCAGTCCGCGGCTGCCAATCCCACGCCTCATCGAGATCGGCGAGGCGTTCGATGGTTACTACGCCATCTCGGAGCGCGCCTTCGGCACGCATCTGGACAAGCTCGACGAGCCGTCACTGCGCGCGGCGCTCCCGTCACTCCTCATCGCCTACGACGCCATGCGCGAGGCCGATGTCGCGCACACGCGGGGCTACGGCATGTGGGGCGCCACGGGCAATGCGCCGTACGCGACGTGGCCGGAGGCGCTCCTGTCTATCGTCGATGCACCGGAGAACCCACGCATCGCCGGCTGGCGCGAGCAACTCGACGGATCGCCGGAAGGGCGGGCGGCCTTCGATGAAGCCGCGGTTTGCCTGCGCAATCTCGCCCCGTCGCTCCCGGCGGAGCGCCACCTGGTCCACAGCGATCCGCTCAACGGCAACATCCTCGTCCGGGATGGCCGCGTCAGCGCGATCCTCGACTGGGGGTGCGGCATGTACGGCGACTTCGTGTACGACCTGGCGCACCTGTCGTTCTGGATGGAGTGGTTCCCGGCGCAGCACGCCATCGACATCGCGGGCGAAGCGGAGGGCCACTACGAAGCGATCGGTCTCCGCGTCCCCAACTTCCGCGAGCGCATCCGCGCCTGCGAGATCCACATCGGCCTCGACGCCATGGCGTACAACGCCTTTCGCCGCCGCCAGGACGAACTACCGGCCCTCGCGCGCCGCACCGTCCGCTCCGTCCGCGCGTAGGCGCGTCGCTACGCGGTGCTCACAACAGACGACAGGACAACAGACAGCAGACAACAAACAACAGAGGCTCTATTCGCCTCTGTTGTTTGTTGTTGGCCGTGTGCTGTGAGCGACGCGGGTCAGGCGACGCGCACCTGGTTGTCCGGGCTGTACATGCGCGTCTCGGCGGCGGTGAAGAGCGCGTCGCTGGTGCGGCCGTCGGTGGGGGAGGTGGCCCACCCGGCGAGCATGTGCAGTTCGAGGCCGGGCACCGGCTCGCCATCGAGCCTGGTCTCGCAGGCGCGCTGGAGGAGGCGGCGGGCGGCCGTGGCGGCGCCCTCGGGCGGGGCCTCGGTGAGGATCATGGTGTAGCCGCTCTCCTTGTACGCCCCGATGATGTCGATGCCGCGGGCGTGCTGGGCGAGGTTCTCGCCGAGCTGCTGGAGGAGGCGGTCGGCGAGGAAGCCGCCGAACTGCTCGCGCAGCAGGCGCAGGTTCGTGGCCTCGATGACGACCACCGACACCTCGCGCTGGTAGCGGTCGGCACGGGTCAGCTCGCGCTGCAGCTCAGATTCGAGCTTCCGGGCATCGAAGACGGAGCGCACGACGTCGATCACGCCGTTCTCGCGGGCGGCCTCGGCCTGGCGCAGATTCACGGTGGCGCAGGCAATGTGGTCGGCGAGGAGGCGCACGTGCCGGGGGTCGGCCTGGTGCGGGAGGAGGAGGAGCAGGGCGCCGATGCGTTCGCCGGCGGTCTCGAGCGGGACGGCGGTGACGTGCTGGACGCCGAGCGCGTTCTGAGCGGCGGTGGCGGCGGCAAGATCGATCTGGCCGGCGAAGAATGCGGCGGGCGTCTTCGTCACCGGCGCGCCGGCGTCGAGCGCTTCGGCGAAGGGCGGGAGGTCAGCCGGATCGAGGCGGGTGGCGATGGCGCCGCCGAAGGCATCGACGGCGCGCTCCAGGGAGCGGCGGCGCACGTCCGACGCCGGCAGCTTGCGGCTGAGCCGGCCGTCCTGATCCTCGAAGTAGACGAAGGCGAACGGGGCGTTGAGGCCGCGCTCGGCGGCGGTGGCGGCGGCGTCGACGAGCCATTCGAGGGTGATCGCCGAGTGGACCGGCAGCAGCGAGGCCATCATGGTGGCGGCGAGGTCGTCCTTCGCGGTCTTCGCTTGCTTCGGTTTCGTGGTCGTGGTTTTGCGGGGCATGGCGGGTCTTCCTTTACCTTAGCGGACGGGTGGACGGATCAGGCGAAACGCTGGCCGAGATTGGAGACGGCGACCGCGACCTGACCGAGCGTGGCCTCCAAGCGCTGGATGGCGCCATCGAGGTCCTTCAGGTGCCGGTCGGCCTCCTGGTTGCCGAGCACGCGCGCCTCGACGAGGTTACGCACGGCGTCCTGCAGGCGCGCCTGCTGCTCCATGAGAGCATCGGCTTCCTGGCGGAGCGCCGACAGCTGATCGACGGTCTGGCGCAGATCGAGCGACTGGGCGGGCGCGCGCTCGGGGACGGAGAGGTGGCGGGCGGCGTCCTGGACGGCGAGGCTGGCCTTCGCCGCCTCCTGCGAGGCCTGCGACGCCAGCCGGAAGACCCGCCAGGCGCCGATGGTGGAGATCATGGTGAACAGCAGGAGGCCGCCGAGACCCATGGTCACGGCGGCGACGACGGCTGCGAACTCCCAGTTGGTGGTGTCGCCCAAGGCGGCTCCTCCGGGCCCCGCGCATCGAGGCGGGTGCTGGTGGATGATCGGCGAGTCGGGGATGGCCCTAAAGGAGCACCCTCATCCCGGCGATGGGGGCCGGGCGGAGGCCGATCTGTCCACTACTGAAGAACGCGGGGAGGGGCGGGTTGTGTCGGGCGGGGGCGAGATGCTGGACAATCTACTTGTGATGTTTTTCACGTCCCCTCATGACTCGCGTGTCAGCCCAGCAACACGGAACACTTCCGTCTCCGCGAGATTCTTCGCCTCGCACGGAAAGACGAAGGGCGAGGGATCAGCGGGCGGCGGGGGGCTCCCTGAGGGGCGAGGGGCGGCGGGCTTTCAGCAGCTCGTTGCGGGCGGCGACGGTGTTGGAGTGGAGGGGCCAGTGGCCTTCGACGGCCTCCAGCACCAGCAAGTCCAGGTACGCCAGCAGCGCCGCGTCGAGGTCGTACGCGGCGAGGTCGCGGACGCGGGCGGCGGCGGGGCGGCGTTCGAGCTTCTCGGGCTCGACCTTGTCGGCGAGGAAGATGAGCTTCGCGAGCGGAGACATGCCGGGGGCGGCGGTGGTGTGGGCGGCGACTGCGCCCAGGACGTCGGCGTCGTGGACGTGGTACTGCTCGCGGAGGATGGGGACGGCGAGGGGGCCATGGAGGAGCAGCGGCTCCATGCGTTCGGACTCCTCCATGGCGTAGCCCTGCTCGGCGGCGATAGTAGGGAGGCGGCCGGGGGCGTGGGCGCGCAGGATGTCGTGGCCGAGGACGGCGAGCTTCACCGCCTCGGGGTCGACGCCGTGGAAGGCGGCGAGGCGGGTGGCCTCATCGAGGACGCGGAGGACGTGCTCGGCGAGGCCGGCGGGGGCCTTGGCGAGGGCGGCGCGGAGCAGCTCCTCGCTGTCGCGCATCATCGCGGCTGCCCCTGAAGCAATCTCCCCATGCGTATGCCATTATGCCACTCGCAAGGAGGTGTGTGATGAGTGCTGAGTCCACAATCGAATGGACGGAGGCCACATGGAACCCCGTGACTGGCTGCACCCGAGTGAGTCCAGGATGCGCGCACTGCTATGCAGAGCGCATCGCGGAGAGATTTCGAGGAACTCCTGCCTTCCCAAATGGGTTCGACGTTGAACTCAGGCGCGACCGCCTGGAACTCCCCATCCACTGGCGGCGACCCCGAAAGATCTTCGTCAACAGCATGAGCGACCTTTTTCACGATGCTGTGCCGCTAGAGTTTGTTCAGACTGTGTTCAAAACGATCGAGCGGGCAAGTTGGCATCAGTTCCAAGTGCTTACCAAGCGATCCGAGCGCCTGCGCGAATTGGCCGACGATTTGACGTGGCCCGAGAACCTCTGGATGGGGGTGTCCGTTGAGAACCAGCGCTGGGTCTCGCGCATCGATGACCTTCGTGAAGTTCCCGCGGCGGTTCGCTTCCTTTCAGTCGAGCCGCTGCTCGGACCGTTGAGCTTGAACCTTGCCGGCATTCACTGGGTCATCGTTGGTGGCGAGTCTGGTCCAGGGGCGCGACCAATGCGAGGTGACTGGGCGCGCTCAGTGCGCGACCAGTGCTTGGCGGCCGGCGTACCGTTTTTCTTTAAGCAATGGGGAGCACACAGTGAGGCTGGACTCCGGGGGACGAAGAAGGCTAATGGTCGAGAACTCGACGGCCTCATCTGGAGTGAATTGCCGACCACACGAACCGGCTAGCGCGTGATTTCCCACTTATCCTTGTCGATGGGCTTTCCAACGTGTAGTCGGCGAACTTCACCGCTGCCCTCAAGATGAGAAAGCGCCGTCTTCCAAGTACTCGTGTGGTGACACGTGAAACAGTTCACCACGAAGTGATGAATCATCTGTTCTCTCGTGAAGCGCAGTCCCGAACTTGCGCGCGCCCAGTCCATGATCTGTACGCTGGCCTCTTGAGGCTCGTCAACTGCTTCCGCCTCACCAAAGGCCTCCTCAAACTCAGGTAATCGAGAAGTCACGGCGTTGGTGCGCAACCACTTACCCTGCTTGAGTTTCGCTGTCTCCTTAGTCATGAAGTCGTTCCAGAGCTCATAGGCGTGAGCACTGCGAGAGAATACTATCAGTTCGTACGACTTTGCCGCATCGAAGTTCTGTTTGATGGCGTATCTCCCGCCTGGCAGAAAACGACCGGCGACCGCCATGTTCCGCGAGAACGTCTCGGCAGCAGACCTTTCTGATGGATCGCGTTCGCCGATCGCCTGCGCGATCGCTTCCTTGTATTGCGTCTCCAACCGAGGTACCGCACTCTCGACAAAGGTCACTACAAGATCGCACCTTGAGCTCGCTTTTGCCAGCTTGGCGAGCTTTGCCAAGTCCAGATCCTTTATCCCATAGGGATCGATCATCAATAGATAGGGATCGCCGCGCACTATCCCGGCAACCTGTTCGGTCACGGCCCAGAAATCGCCAGCGATTACGCTCACATCAACCGCGGGGTAGTCTTTGGCGAGCGCCTCTAGAGCGCGGGCGTGAGCCGGCTCCTTCTCAACGAATACGCAGCCAAGTGTGTAGTCCTTACCAGCCAAAGCGATTGCGCGAGCGCACTCAAGGGCGAGCATTGGTGAGCCAAGAGTGCCATCATCGTACTTCCCTTGGCCGGCGAAACCATCCACCACCCAAATGCGGTGTACCTGGCGAGGGGAGCCCACCTTGGCAGCCCACGGCTTGAGGTACTCCTCAAAGATCCGCAGCTTGATGCGGCTTTGATCCTAAGAATTCGCGACGATACGAAGTCGGCAAGGAACGCATACTCCGAACGCTAGAACATACACTCTACCAGCTTGCGATGCACCTAACCGATCCGGGTATACTTCGCGCGGCTCGTGCGCAAAGGGCGCGCGGCACACTGGCTAGAACCGAGGCTCTTGATGATGTCACCAGCTGCCGGAATGACGGTGACTTCCCTGCGCCTTGCGACGCCTCAGACGTAGCGCTTCTCTTTTCCGATCGCTCACCGACGAGACCGTCCCGAGGGGCGGTCTCGTTTTATCCTGAGCGAGCCGCGGGGTGCAGGGCATCCGGCGGCTTGTGTTCAGTTCAGGAGACATTCCGGTGAAGACGATCGAAGCGACGACAGGGTTCCGGTGCGTCCGCTGCAAGCGGGAGGTATCGCCGGACCCGTACGGTACGAAACATCGCAACCATTGCCCGCAGTGCCTGTGGAGCCTGCACGTCGACGAGCGGCCGGGGGACCGGGCGGCGGACTGCCGTGGGCCGATGGAGCCGATCGCGGTAGCGGTGCGGCACGACGAGTGGGCGCTCATCCACCGCTGCCAGCGGTGCGAGGAGCTGCGGGCGAACCGGATCGCGGGGGACGACAGCGTGGCGCACCTGCTGGCGCTGGCGGCGCGGCCGCTGGCGCAGCCGCCGTTCCCGCTCGACCGGCTGGCGTGATCGCGGGAGAGGGTTGCTGGTGACTGGTGAGGATAAGGGACAGGGGGGCCAACCCGGCCCCCTTGTTCTTTGTTCTTCCCGGCCTATCGCGAAGAGTGGCGGGCGGGGATAATCGCGCTATGCGGCACAAGATCCGGCTCGAGGGGTACGTTACGCCGGAGCACCAGCGCAGCGAGTACGTGTACCTGCCGTTCGAGATGCCGGCGGGGGCGCGGCGGCTGGAGGTGAGCTACTTCTACGAGAACCAGGTGACGGGGGCGCAGGAGACGCACCCCGGCAACAACCTGGACATCGGCATCTTCGACACGCGGGGGGCGGACTTCCTCACCGGGGGGTTCCGGGGGTGGAGCGGCGGCGCGCGGACGGGCTTCCACATCGAGCCGCGGGGGGCGACGCCGGGGTACCTGCGGGGGCCGCTGCAGCGGGGCGACTGGACGATCATCTTCGGCTGCTCGAAGGTCGAAGACCCGATCGTGCGCTACCGGGTAAACGTCGACGTCGACGTCGACCCGGACGGGCTGGACGAGCCGCTGCCGGAGTTGCACCGGCCGGGCGCGAAGCTGGTGGCGGCGGCGCGGGGCGGCGCGGATGGCACGGACGCCGCGAGGGGCGGGGGGCGGTGGTATCGCGGGGACCTGCACGCGCACAGCGAGCACAGCGACGGCGCGAACACCGTGCGCGAGATCGTGGAGTACACGCGGCGGGCGGGGCTGGACTACTTCGCGCTCACCGACCACAACACGATCAGCCACTGGGACGACCTGGCGGAGCTGAACACCGGCGCGCCGCTGCTCATCCCCGGCGAAGAGATCACGATGTACGGCGGGCACGCGAACGTCTGGGGGATCGACGGCTGGATCGACTTCCGGGGGACGGACGAGGAGCGGGTGCGCCGGCTCATCGAGGACGCGAACGCGCGCGGGTCGATGTTCTCGATCAACCATCCGGACTCGCCGATCCCGTGGACACATCCGGGGGTGCGCAACTATCAGGCGGTGGAGGTGTGGAATGCGCCGTGGCGCTGGTTCAACGAGCCGGCGCTGGAGCGCTGGGACGGACACCTGCGGCGCGGCGAGCGCATGGTGGCCGTCGGGGGGAGCGACTCGCACTGCGTGCCGCCGGCGAAGATGACGCAGCCGAACGGGCCGGGCGAGCCCTGTTCGTGGGTGTACGTCGAGGGGGCGCTGACGCAGCGCGCGGTCCTCGGCGGGGTGGCGCGGGGGCACGTCTTCATCTCGGAGGCGCCGACGGGGCCGTACGCCGACTTCCGGGCGGACGCCGACGGAGACGGCGCGTTCGAGGTGCTGCCGGGCGACGTCATCGACGGGGCGGGCGATCGGGTGGTGCGGTTCTCGATCACGTACCGGGGGCCGGAAGGGAAGCACCTGCGCTTCTTCTCGAAGCGGGGGCTGGTGCACGAGATCCCGTCGGTGGCGGAGGAGTTCGACGGCCAGTTCGAGCAGCGTCTCGAAGGCGACGACTATCTGCGGCTGGAGGTGCGGGGGTTCCGGGGGCGGCCGGAGCGGGGGGAGGTGGTGCACGCGATGACGAACCCGATCTACTGGGGGAAGTGGTAGCCGGTTGCTGGTCACTGGTGAGCACCGCGCAGACCGCGGACAAGTCTGAAGAACCGTCCCTGCGAACGTATCTGTTCATGCTGCGATTTTCTCAGCGTTCGGTCGCTGGCGCGAGTGCGCGCGGGTGCCTGATGATCCGGGCATGGACGGGCTGACGATACGGCGGGCGACGGCGGGTGACGCCGACCGCATCGACGCGATCGTGAACGACCCGCCGGGGGCCGAAGCGATCGGCGCGGCCGGAGGCGATCCGGTGGCGGCGCGGCGCTTCGGCAGTGCGGTCTTCCGGATGGGCGTCTCGCCGGTGCTGGCGCGGACGTTCGTGGCGGAGATCGACGGGCGCGTCGTGGGGATGATGGATGCCGGCGCGGATGCGGAGGCGGTACGGATCGGGCCGGCGCTCATCCTGAAGATGCTGGGGCATGCGCTGCGCATCTTCGGGCCAGTGAGGGCGTTCCGGGCGGTGCCCGCGGTGCGGGCACGTTCGCGCATCGACTTCGCGCACGTGGCCGGTTCGTACTACATCGCCGAGCTGGATGTGGACCCCGGGTACCGGAACCGCGGCATCGGCGGGGCGTTGCTTGCGCATGCGGAGGCGGAGGCGCGGCGGGCCGGGGTGCGGCGGATGTCGCTGACGACGACGATCACGAACCCCGCGCGGCGGCTATACGAGCGGAACGGGTATCGGGTCGCCGGCACGAAGACGGACGCGGAGTACGAGCGGATCACGGGCGTGCCGGGGCGGGTGCTCATGGTGAAGGAGTTGACCTGACTGCCGCTGGTCGCTGGTCACCTGGGGTAGCGCGCGGCGCGAACCGAACTGAAGCTCCGTCCCTATGTCCCCAGAATGATATGTAGTGCAGCGACGGCCCGGGCTGAAAGCCCGCGCTCTGCGCTTACGACGACCGTTCGTGCTGAGTGCTGCCTGCTGACTGCTGCACGCTCGCGAGGCCTTCGTTCATGCTGCCGCTGCGGAATCCGGCGAGGTCGAGAGCGACGTATTTGTAGCCCAGGTTCTTCATGCGGCGGACGATACGCTCGCGGTGCTCTATGAGCTGCGGCATGGCGTCCGGCTCGACTTCAATGCGGGCGACGTCGCCGTGGTGGCGGACGCGGAGCTGGCGCAGGCCGAGGCCGCGCAGGAACGCCTCGGCGGCGCCGATCTGGTCGAGGGCTTCGACGGTCACGGGGGTGCCGTAGGGGATGCGGGACGAGAGGCAGGCCATGGCCGGCTTGTCCCACGTCGGCAGGCCGCGCGCCTTCGACAGCTCGCGGATCTCCGCTTTCGTCAGACCGGCCTCGATGAGGGGGCTGCGGACGCGGTGCTCGGCGGCGGCGACGCGTCCCGGGCGGTGGTCGCCGAGATCGTCGACGTTGCAGCCGTCGGCGACGAAGGCGTAGCCCTCGCGCTCCGCCAGTTCCTCCAGCAGCGAGTACAGCTCGGTCTTACAGTGGTAGCAGCGCTGGGGGGAGTTCTCGACGTAGCCGGGACGGTCCATCTCGGATGTGGGGAGGAGCAGGTGGCGGATGCCGACGCGGGCGGCGAGTTGGCCCGCCTCCTCCACCTCCGAGGCGGGGATGGAGGGGGAGACTCCGGTGACGGCGAGCGCCCGTTCGCCGAGGGCGTCGGCGGCGGCGGCGGCGACAAAGGTGCTGTCGACGCCGGCGGAGAAGGCGACGACCGCCGACCCCATCTCACGCAGGGTGCGGTGAAGTCCGGCCAGCTTCGCTTCGAGGGCGTTCTCAAGCATCGCAGCCACTATAGCAGCCACCCCTTAAGGGAATCCGTGCGGGGGCTGTCCAGCCATCGGCGTGCAGCTACGGCGGGCATCTACCGATATCAACACAGGACCTTTCGTACGGGAGCGAGCCGGAGCAGATGGGCCGCGAGTCCAACATCACGACGTACCTGCGCTTCGCGGTCATCAGCTTCATCGTGATGACCGTGGCGGCGAGCGCCTTCGCGTTCGTCAGCGCGGGGCAAATCCGGTCGGCGCAGGAGAAGGCGGCGGCCACGAGCACCGCTTTCGTTGCCGGCAATCCGCTGCGGGCGCAGCTGGCAGCCGGGGCCCCGATCGAGGCGATCGAGGATCAGGCGGGGCGGCTCCTCTCGGAGAACGTCCGGCAGCTGCGGATCTGGACCGACCAGGGCGGGGTGATCTACGCAAGCCCGGCACTCGCGGAACGCGACCGGGCGCCAGTGCCCTCCAGCAACGTGACGTGGACGCGGGCCCGTGCCGCCGACGGCACGTCGCTGTTCGTCACGCGCATCCCGGCGAACGGCTACATGATCGAGGTGGCGCAGACCGCCGCTTCAGTGGACAGCGGGATTACGTCGGCGCAGCGAACCCTCATCGTCACGGCAGCGGCGTTCATGTTCATCGCGTACGCGGCGCTGCAAGGTGCGTACTGGATCGGGATCCGGCGCTTCGCTTTCGGGTACCGGCGGCTGCTGCACATGTATCAGACGGGGCAGCAGATCCGCTCGTCGCTGGACCTTCAGGAGGTGATGACGCAGCTATCACACGACGCGACGGAGCTGGCGCACGGCCATTACGGGCTCATCGCCCTGTACGAAGAAGAGACCGGCGAGCTGATGCTCAAGGCAACGTACGACCGGAGCACGGGGACGATTGCGCATCACCAGCGGGCGGTGGAGGAGTGGTTCCTGCGCCGCTGCGTGGCCACCCGGACGACGATCGTGACCGAACAGCCGGCAGCGCCGTACCAGCGGCTGTTCGGCCCGGAGATGACGATCGAGGGGCAGATGCAGCTGCTGTGCGTGCCGATGCCACTGCGCGACAAGGTGGTGGGCGCGATCGTGGTGGTCCGGCGTTCCACGCAGCGCGGCGGTGGCTTCATTCCGGACGAGGTGCGGCAGGTGGAGGAGCTGGCGGCGCAGGCGGTGATGGCCGTGGAGCAGGCGCAGCTCTTCGCGAAGGTGCGGTCGTACGCGACCGAGCTGGAGATGAGCTACGACACGACGTTGAAGGTGCTGATGGCGGCGCTGGACACGAAGGATGAGGTGACGGAGGGGCACTGTGAGCGCGTCGCGAAGCTGACGGTGCAGCTGGCGAAGGCGATGGACGTGCCGGAGCCGATGCTGGTGAACATGGAGCGCGGGGCGCTGCTGCACGACGTGGGGAAGATCGGCGTGCCGGACGAGGTGCTCAAGAAGCCGAAGGCGCTGAACGACGGCGAGTGGGAGGCGATGCGCAAGCACCCGCTGCTGGCCGGGCTGATGGTGTCGAAGGTAGGGTTCCTGGAGGGAGCGCTGCCGATCCTCCTCTACCACCACGAGCGCTACGACGGCACCGGCTACCCGTTCGGGCTGTCGGGCGAGAAGATCCCGATCGAGGCGCGGATCTTCGCTGTGGTGGACTCGTACGACGCGATGACGTCGGACCGGCCGTACCGGTCGGCGATGTCGCACGAAGACGCGATGGAGGAGGTCCGGCGGTACAGCGGCATCCAGTTCGACCCGAGCGCGGTGCTTGCGTTCGACGGGTTGATGGAGGAACGCCCGGACCTGCGAGAGCACGGCGGGCACCGGATCACAGCGGAGCACGACGAGCACGAGCACGAGTTGCCGCCGCTGGAGCCGGAGAACACGCTCGACGCGGCCTGACTCAGTCGATGGTCGTTAGTCGTTCGTTGTGACGAAGGTTCTGTAACCCTAAAGACAAGCAGTTGGTCTTCCCACCCGCCCGCCCAGTGAGATAGTTGTGAGTCCGGGGTGACACCCCCCGGGAGCCCCCCGATGAGGGGCTCTGCCCCCTGCACCCCCGCTCTCAGAATCCGTCCTTGATCCGCGCCCGGGCCTCGTCACGTATTTCTTCGCGCGCGCGTCGACGATGTGATAAGCATCCGCGCTCGGTGGGGGAATGGGCCGCGCCTCAGGGCAGGGTGACGCCACGATCGCGGAACAGCGCGATAAATTCGTCTTCGTCGAGGGTGGGGGTGCCGAGCTGCTGGGCCTTCGCGAGCTTGGAGCCCGCCTCGGCGCCGGCGACGAGGTAGTCAGTCTTCTTCGTGACGCTGGTGCCGACGGCGCCACCGTTGCGCTTCACGATCGCTTCGGCGGCGTCGCGGGAGAAGCGTTCGAGGCGGCCGGTGATGACGAAGGTGAGGCCGCTCAGCGCGCCTTCGCGGGCGCCGCCCGACTCCTCGCGGAGGTTCACCCCGGCGGCGCGCAGCTTCTCGACGGTGATGCGGGTGTCGTCGCGGGAGAGGAACTCGTGCACGCTCTCGGCGATCTTCGGGCCGATGCCGGGGATGGCCTCGATCTGCTCCGCGGGCGCGTCCATCAGGGCATCGATGCTGCCGAAGTGGTTCGCGAGCACGGACGCCACCTCGGAGCCGACGTGGCGGATGCCGAGCGCGAAGATGACCGACGCCAGCGGCCGCTTCTTGCTCGCCTCGATGGAGGCCAGGACGTTGTCGACGCTCTTCTCGCCCATTCGCTCGAGCTGGAGAAGACGGTCGCGCTGCTCGTGCAGGCGGTAGAGATCGGCGCCCTCCTCGATGAGCCCTTCCCGCCTGAGCTGGTCGATCAGCGACTCACCGACGCCGTCGATGTCCATGGCGCCGCGGCCGGTGAAGTGGCCGATGAGGCGAAAGCGCTGGGCGGGGCAGGCGCGGTTCGGGCAGTAGTACATCGCCTCGCCCTCGGGGCGGACGGCCTTCGTGCCGCAGGCGGGGCACTTCCTCGGCATGGAGAAGACCTTCTCCTCGCCGGTGCGCTTGCTGACGACGGGGCCGACGACCTGCGGGATGACGTCGCCGGCGCGCTGGACGATGACGATGTCGCCGACGCGGATGTCCTTGCGGCGGATGTCGTCCTGGTTGTGCAGCGTGGCGAGTTTGACCGTGGCGCCGGCGATGCGGACGGGCTCGAGCACGGCGAAGGGGTTCAGCGTGCCGGTGCGGCCGACGTTGACGTCGATGCGGAGGAGCTTGGTGGTGGCCTGGGTCGGGGGAAACTTGAAGGCGACGGCCCAGCGGGGCTCGCGGCCGACGGCGCCGAGCTGTCGCTGCAGCGCCAACTCGTCGACCTTGATGACGATGCCGTCAATCTCGTAGTCCAGTGACTCGCGCTTCTCCGTCCAGTCGTGGCAGAAGCGCGAGACCTTCTTGAGGTCGTCGAAGCGGCGGATGTTGGGGTTGACGCGAAAGCCGAGAGACTTGAGCCACTGCAACATGTCCCAGTGCGTCCCCGGGGTCTTGCCGTCTTCGGTCCAGCCGAGCTGATAGACGAAGGCATCGAGCGGGCGGGAGGCGGTGACCTTGGGGTCGAGCTGGCGGACGGAGCCGGCGGCGGAGTTGCGGGGGCTGGCGAAGAGGGGCTCTCCGCGTTCGCCGCGCTCGTTGTTGAGCTTCTCGAAGCCGCTGCGGGTCATGTAAACCTCGCCGCGGACCTCGAAGCGCTCCGGCACGCCGGCGGCGAGGCGTTGGGGGATGGAGCGGATGGTGCGGATGTTCTGGGTGATGTTCTCGCCGCGCGTGCCGTCGCCGCGGGTGGCGGCGGTGGCCATTCGGCCGTCCTCGTAGACCATCGCGACGGCGAGGCCGTCGATTTTGGGCTCGCAGACCATCGCGAAATCGGAGCGTTCGAGGAGGTTGGAGACGCGGCGGTGCCAGGCGGCGAGGTCATCTTCGGTGAAGGCGTTCCCGAGGGAGAGCAGCGGCACGCGGTGCTCGACGATGCCGAAGGTCTCGACGGGGGCGCCGCCGACGCGCTGGGTGGGGGAGTCGGGCGAAATCAGCTCCGGGTGGCGTTCCTCGAGGGCGCGTAACTCCTTCATCATCGCGTCGAATTTGGCGTCGCTGATCTGGGGCTGGTCGAGGACGAAGTAGCGGTGCTCGTGGTAGGCGATCTGGGAGCGCAGCTCCTCGACGCGGAGCTTTGCTTCCTGGAAGTCGCGGGTTTCGGCGGCTTCGGTGGTCACGGGGTCGAGTATACAGTCGTCAGTTTTCAGTCTTCAGTTGTCCGTCAGCGGTCAGCGGTCAGCGGTCAGCAGTGAGCGGTCAGCGGTCAGCGGTCAGCGGTCAGCGGTCAGCGGTCAGCGGTCAGCGGT
>JBBDXE010000012.1:0-35099 GCA_040902505.1 Dehalococcoidia bacterium
GGCTCACGGCTCACGGCTCACGGCTCACGGCTCACGGCTCACGGCTCACGGCTCAACACTCACAACCCACAACTCGATGCACCTCACCCACCTCTCCCTCGCCAACTTCCGCAACTACGCGAAGCAAGAACTCGATCTCGCCCCCGGCACCATCCTCCTCCTCGGCGAGAACGCCCAGGGAAAGACCAACCTCCTCGAGGCCGTCGCCCTCCTCGCCACCGGACGCTCCGAACGCGCCGACAGCGACGCCGACTTCATCGCCTGGGACGCCCGCGAGGAGACGCAGCCCGTCGCCCGCATCGTAGCTCACGCCCTCCGCGCCTCCGGCGAGGTCTCCGTCGAACTCACCGTCGCCGGCAAGACCGGCGTGCGCGGCAACCTGCTCGGCGCCAAAAGGTTCAAGCTCAACGGCGTGGCCAGGCGCGCCGCGGACGTCACCGGCGCCATCCTCGCCGTCCTCTTCACCACCGACGACATGGATCTCGTCAAGGGAGGCCCCGCCGGACGCCGCCGCTACCTCGACGTCATGCTCGCCCAGGTCGACCGGCCCTACGCCCGCGCGCTGCAGCAGTACACCAAACTCGTCACCCAGCGAAACGCGCTGCTCAAGCGCATCCAGGAGCGCTCCGCCAGGCCATCCGAACTCTCCTACTGGGACACGGAGCTGTCCACGCACGGCGGGACGCTGCTGCTCCTGCGCGCGCAGGCCGTCGGCGCCCTCTCCGCGCACGCCGCCGCCGCCCACGCCCGCCTCAGCGGCGACCGCGAGGTCTTCGCGCTCGCCTACGCCCCCCGCTTCGTCGCCGAGTGGCCCCCCGAACGCATCGCCGCCGGCCCCGAGCAGGACGTCGCCGCGGCGCTGCTCGCCCGCTTCGAGGAGACCCACGACCGCGACATCGGCGCCGGCGTCACCCTCGCCGGCCCCCACCGCGACGACCTGGAGATGACCATCGGCGGTGAGCCCGCGTCGTCCTTCGCCTCGCGCGGCCAGCAGCGCACCGCCGCCCTCGCCCTCCGCCTCGCCGAGGCCCGCTACATCACTGAGCGCTCCGGCGAGCAGCCCGTCCTCCTGCTGGACGACGTGCTCTCAGAGCTCGACGAGTCCCGCCGCGCCAGCGTCCTCGGCGCCATCGAGGCCGACCAGGTCTGGATCACCAGCGCCGACGCCGACCGCTTCTCGAAGAAGTTCACCGCCGCCGCCCAGTGCTGGCGCGTCGAAGACGGCGCCGCCACCCCCGTTTGACACACCCCGGACCCGCCCCCTATCGTGAGCCGTTGGCGCCTGAATGCCACGTTGTCTGAGACAGGGCGCGACACTGGGGCTGCAGGGGGCTTGCCCCCTGACGGGGGTCCGGCGTGTCCCCCGGCGCCCAATTTGTTCGAGCGAAGCAGCCCGCAGGATGCGCAGCGCCGCCCCGCGGCGAGTTTCAAGACCGGCAACATGTACAGAGCGCGAGCGTTCAGCCCGCGACGGACCAGGAGCAGAGGAGCAGCACCGTGGCCAACCCACACCAGGAAGAGGCCCCCGGCTACGCCCTCCTCATCGGCGCCGTCATGGCCACCTTCATCTTCTGCATCGTCCTCACCCTCGTCCTCCTCATCGTCTCCCCACCCTGACCCACCCCCGCGCGGCGCCACACCGCATCAGCAAGCACCGACCGTGACCAGTTCACTCACTGCAAGGTGACTCCCGGATCGTATGAGCCGGAACTCATAGGGTCCCGGGTTAGCCGGAGCCGTGAACACTGCTGAGCCACCCGCAGTCTGGACGTAGTTCCACTCGTAATCGGCGTATTTGTCGTTTCGGACGGTCGCGGGAAGCACAACGATGAGGTCGCCGTTTCTACGATCGATGGCTTGCCACGAGAACTCGATGCGCGCCCCGGGCGTGGCGCATGTACCCGAAAGGGCGGCGGCGCTGTAGCCGCTGGAGTTCGTTCCTGGTCGAATCGCCTCGCAACCCCGTTCCGAACGAATCGTCGGGCTTACGGCGATGTGAGTGCCCGAGCGGAGTAGCCGAAACTCGTAGGTTCCCGGCGTGCCGATAGGAAAGATGACGCGGCCCCCGGCCTGCTGCACATACTGCCACTCGTAGTCGCTGTATCTCTGGTTATTCGCCGTGACCGGCGCGAGCACGAGGATATCGCCGTTCTTGCGATCGATAGCCGTCCAAACGACTTCGACGCGCCCTCCAGGCGCGATGCATGTGTCAGACACCTGGACGGCATAGAGCGATTCGTCTGGGCTCGTAGCACCCGTGGCCGACGTCGATCGTGATGGTGTACGTCGGCCTGGCCAGAGCCGCGACCGTAGGCACAGGGAACACAAAGTTCCTTTCGTGGGCGCAGGCGTCGGAGACGTGGGCGCAGACCGCGAAGTGGAACATGTGGGCGCCCGGCAAACCGTACAACGGCGGCTGCTGACCGCCCCCACTGACAGCGAGGACAGCCGAAGGGCGCCGGCGCCATCCGCCGGAGCCGCCGCCTGCCCCGCTGCCGGCGCTCATCGAGGGACAGCGACGCTAACGGTGCGCTATCCCGCGCTCAGCGACGCGAGCCGCTAAGCCCTCCGCCCCAATCCCCCTACGATTCCCCCCATGACGGCAACACCAATACCCCACCGCAGCCTCCGCGCCTCCCGTGGTGCACACCCTGCCCCCGCCCGCCCCCGGATGCTCCCGTGCACCGCGGATCAATCGCACACGCGTGCGCACCGCAGCGAATCTGCCGCCGCCCGAAGCGATGCCTGCGCGAATCTGCGACCGCCCGAGAGTGAGTCCGGTTCCCCCCGAGGAACAAACCCACAATCAAGAGCGCTACGTCTGCTGCGCCCCTCCCGCCGCTCCGTTCTCGAGGTCAATCAGAAAAGTGCGCCCCGCCCCGAATCCAGGCCGCCCCCAAACCGCCCGAGTTTTTTCAGAGCAATTGTGCAATCAAACGCCGCCCGTCCCATCCCGGCCTCCGGCCTCCGTCTTCCAGCCGCCCAACCCGACGCGTTGCCCGTCCCCACGCCCGTGGCTATGATCCCACCGCGGCACCCCACCCACCGCCGAGGAGGTCACCGCGTGCTCCCCTCCCACGAGTTCCCCGGCAATTGGGTCTTCTACGTCGCCTCCCTCTCCGCCGTCGCCATCTTCGCCTACTCCGTCAGCCTCAAGGTCCGCGTCTTCGCCTCCGGCAAGCGCGACTGGCGCTTCGACCACCTGATCGAGCGCGTCGTCTCGCTCGGGCCGTACCTCGTCGGCAACTCGCGCGTCGTCCGCCCCCGCTACTGGTACAGCGGCGTCCTCCACACGATGATCTACTGGGGCTTCATCGTCCTCCAGGTCCGCACCCTCAACTTCCTCCTCAAGGGCCTCGACGAAGACATCTCCCTCGAACACCTGGGCGGCGCGGTCTACGACTGGGCCGTCCGCGGCCCCATGGATCTCTTTAACATCCTCGTCGTCGTCGGCTGCGCCATGGCCGCGTGGCAGCGCGCCTTCTGGAAGCCCGCCCGCCTGACGCTCAACTGGGACGCCTGGCTGATCCTCTTCCTCATCAGCTTCCTCATGGTCACCGACGTCTTCGTGAACAGCTTCGAGTTCGCCACCGAGGGCGTCTCCGGCGCCGAGCGGCTCTCCTTCCTCTCCTACGCTCTCTCCGAGGTGTGGGACGGCATCGGCATGACGGAGGGCGCCCGGGAAGGATGGCTCAACTTCTGGTGGTACGCCCACCTCTTCGACTTCCTCGTGTTCTTGAACTATCTGCCGTACAGCAAGCACTCGCATCTGCTGACCGTCCCGTTCAACATCGCCTTCCGCCGCATCGCCCCGACCGGCCAGCTGCAGCCCATCCGCGACTTCGAGACGGCCGAGCGCTTCGGCGCCGGCGTCGCGACGGACCTCAGCTGGAAGCAGATGCTCGACCCCTACACCTGCACCGAGTGCGGCCGCTGCGAGATCAACTGCCCGGCCTACCTCACCGGCAAGGAGCTCTCTCCGAAGAAGATCATGCACGACATGCGCATCGTCCTCGAGCAGGAAGTGCGGAAGGTCGGCTCGCCGCTCTTCGTCTGGGACGCCCTTCGCCCCGACAAGAACGGCAACGGCCACGACGGAGGCGTGCAGGAGCTGACGCTCATCGATGCCGTCGGCTTCAACCCGATCTGGGACTGCGTGACCTGCGGCGCCTGCCAGTACCAGTGCCCGGTGTTCATCGAGCACGTCCCGGTGCTGCAGGACATGCGGCGCTTCCTGACCATGAACGAGGCGAACATGCCCGAGACGGCGGCGGCGACGCTGATGCAGCTTGAGCAGCGCGGCCACCCGTGGCGCGGGACGCCCCACACCCGCACGTCGTGGATGGAGGGCATCGACGTCCCGATGTTCGACGGCACGCAGAAGTACCTCTACTGGGTCGGCTGCTCGGGTGCGCTCGTCGACCGCAACATCCCCGTTACACGGGCGGTCGCGCGGCTCCTGATAGAGGCGGGCGTGAGCTTCGGCTGTCTTGGCGACGAGGAGAGCTGCAACGGCGACCCGGCGCGCCGGCTGGGCAACGAGTACCTCTATCAGACCCAGGCCACGTCGCTCATCGAAGTGCTGAAGGCTAAGGGCGTGAAGCGCATCATCACCAACTGCCCGCACTGCTTCAACACCATGGTGAACGAGTACCCCCACTTCGAGGGTGAGTTCGAAGTGATCCACCACAGCACCTTCCTCTCGAAGCTGCTCCGCGACGGCGCCCTCACGCCGAAGCACGAGCTGCCGGTCCCCGTCACCTACCACGACTCGTGCTATCTGGGCCGCCACAACGGCAACTACGACGGTCCCCGCGACATCGTCGATGCGCTGCCGGGCGGGACGCGCGTCGAAATGCCGCGCAGCCGCGAGAACAGCTTCTGCTGCGGCGCCGGTGGCGCCCACATGTGGGTCGAGGAGTCGAAGGGGAAGCGGATCAACGTTGCGCGGACGGAGGAGGCGGCCAGCACCGGCGCGAAGATCGTCGCGACCGCGTGCCCCTTCTGCATCCAGATGTTCGAGGATGGCATCCCCACCGTCGAGCCGGACGAGGACAAGCGGATGAAGACGTTCGACGTGGCGGAGCTGCTGGAGCTGACCGTCATCGGCCGCCCGTCGGGTGCCCCCGCCGCCAGAGAGTAGCGGCAGACAACGGGCGCCTCGATGACCTCAGACGAATCGAACCGCTGGCTGAAGACGCGGAGCGTGTCGGGCGAAGCATACGATGCCACCTACGAGCGACGCGCCGCTGCCGGCGAGAACGTTCACGGAGAAGCTGACTTCGTCCAGCGATTCGCGCCCCTGTCCGTGCTGGATGCCGGCTGCGGCACGGGCCGAGTGGGCCGCGAGCTTGCACGGCGTGGCGTGGACGTCGTCGGCGTCGACATCGACCCGGAGATGCTGGAGACGGCGCGGCGCAAGGCGTCCGGTGTGGACTGGCGCCTCGCCGATCTGGCAACGGTCGACCTCGCCCGTCCGTTTGACGCCGTCGTCATGGCCGGCAACGTCATGATCTTCCTCGCACCGGGCACCGAAGGGGAGGTCGTCGCGAACATGGCGCGCCACCTCCGGCCAGGAGGGCTGCTCATCGCGGGCTTTCAGCTCCAACCGGGGCGGCTCACCGTCGAGCGCTACGACGAGATCGCCGAACGTGCGGGCATGGTGCTCAGCGAGCGCTGGTCGACCTGGGAGGGCGACTCGTGGGATACGGCGTCCGAGTACGCTGTGTCCGTGCACCAGAGGATCCCTATTCAAGCATGAGTCGGATCGTCCACGCAGTCGTGCGCGCCTTGACGCTTGTGCGTTCCAGGAGAGTGTGGTCCTGAGCGGCAAGTGGGTCCGCGGCGGCGCCCGTCCCAAGCCGCAGCCTGGCCTGATCCTCGAAGTGCGGCCGTACGAGCTGCACGGTACACGCTACTACGCGGTGCTCTTCCGCCTCGACGGCGAGCCCCCGGACAGTGCCCGCGAGGCGCGCCTCTCGTTCGATATGATCTACGACGACCCTCAGTCCGGCGACCGCGTGCTGGTCGAGTCGGTGATCGGCGTCGTCGACCGCATCCGAAGGGACGAAGCCACGGCCGAATAATCCTGTGAACCCGGGCTGAGCCTTGTTAGGAGACTTGATAGGAGACATATCAAGAGATGTGCGTCGAAGGTTGCTAGCAGTGCCCGACCATCCTATACTGAGCCCATGGCTAAGGACCTTTACGGCTTGCTAGAGGTGAAACGCGACGCCTCTGAGAAAGAGGTGCGCTCGGCGTACCGGAAGCTTGCCCGCAAGCACCATCCGGACGTGAATCCCGGCGACAAGGCCGCGGAAGCGACCTTCAAGGAGATCAACGAGGCGTATGAGGTGCTCTCGGACGCCGAGAAGCGCCGGAAGTACGACAAATACGGCGAAAACTGGCCACACGCCGACCAGATCGAGGAGGCCCAGCGCCAGCGCGCCGGCCGCGTTCGCTTCTCGGGCGCGAACGGCGGAGGCGACTTCCAGGCGTTCGACCTGAGCGACCTGGGTGGGGGGCTCGGCGATCTGGGCGGCGTGTTCAGCCAGGTGTTCCGTCGGGGCGGCGCGGGCGCCAGGAGCCGCCGGGGCGGCGACATCCAGCACGCCCTCGACGTGACGCTGGATGAGGCGTACCACGGCACGACGCGGACGCTGGAGTTGCTCGCGACGGAGGCCTGCGCGACCTGTGGAGGCTCCGGTGAGATCGGCGGCGCGGTCTGTCACACCTGCCAGGGCGCGGGTGCCGTGCAGCGCCCACGGCGGCTCCAAGTCAAGATCCCTGCCGGTGTCGCCACCGGCTCGAAGGTGCGCATCGCGCGCGAAGGCCAGACTGGCGCTGGCGGCGAAAAGGGCGACCTGCTGCTCGTCATCACCGTCCGGCCGCACCCGCGCTTCGAGCGTAGGGGGGACGACCTGCATGAGGAGGTCGAAGTGCCGATGACGACGGCCGTCCTCGCCGGTGAGGTCGAGGTCCCGACGATGACCTCGAAGGTGATGCTGAAGGTGCCGCCGCTGACGCAGAACGGCCGGGTGTTCAAACTGGCCGGCCTGGGGATGCCGCGATTGGGCAAGGACGGGAAGGGCGACCTGTACGCGAAGGTGCGTGTCCGCCTCCCCGACCGTATTGAATCAGGCCAGCGCGAGCTGTTCGAGCAGCTCCGCGCGGCGGGAGTGTAGGAGGAGATCGTGCGAGACCGGCCGGGCGTGCGCGACGACGAGCACAGGTCCGACTTCGACGAGCCGTGCTACGTGATCTCGATCGCGGCGCGAATGGTCGGGATGCACGCGCAGACGCTGCGGCAGTACGAGCGGGTGGGGCTGGTGGAGCCGAAGCGTTCGCGGGGGAACATCCGGCTGTACTCGCCAGCCGACGTGGCGCGGCTCCGCCAGGTGCAGCGGCTGATCAACGACCTGGGCGTGAACCTCGCCGGCGCGGAGGTGATCCTCCGCATGGGGGAGCGGCTCCAGGCGATGGAGGAGGAGATGGAGCGGCTGCGGCGGGAGCTGCAAGGCCAGCGTGACCGTCGCCTCCCCGCTCCGCGGCCGGAGTAAGCGCATGGACCGCGAAGGAGACGTGACGGAACTGTGAGACGAACGATGGGGCGCTGCCGATAGCCCCGAGACATCCCATCGGCGAACCTAGAAGAGGAAGGGCTCCTCGGGAGGAGGGGCCGGGAGAACACCATCATGATGAGACAGGACAGGTTCACCCAGCAGGCACAGGAAGTGCTGGCCGCCTCCCAGGAGATGGTGCGGCAGCAGCGCCACTCGCAGTGGGACGTGGAGCACGTGCTGCTGGCGCTGCTCCAGCACAAGGACGGCCTGGCCGGGCAAGTACTGGACAAGATGGGCGTCGATGTCCGCGCGCTGATCCAGCGCGTCGCCGATACGCTCGCCAGCATCCCGAAGCTGGGCTACGACGTCGTGCAGGTGTACACGACGCCGCGCATCGTGAAGATGCTGGAGACGGCGAACGCTGAGGCGGAGCGCCTGAAGGACGAGTACGTCGGCGTTGAGCACATCCTCATCGCCATCGCCGACGACCGAGACGGCGACTCCGCACGCATCTTCCGGGAATTCACCATCGATAAGGAGCGCATCTACCAGGCGCTGCAGGACGTGCGAGGGAGCGCTCGCTCGGACTCGCCCACGGCTGAGAGCAGGTACGGCGCCCTGGAGAAGTACAGCGTCGACCTCACGCAGGCGGCACGCGACGGTAAGCTCGACCCGATCATCGGCCGGGACCAGGAGATCAAGCGCGTGATGCAGATCCTGAACCGGCGCACCAAGAACAACCCGGTGATCATCGGCGAGGCGGGCGTGGGTAAGACCGCCGTCGTGGAGGGGCTCGCGCAGAGGATCGTCGCCGACGACGTGCCGGAGAACATCCGGGGCAAGCGGCTGCTCGCGCTCGACATGGGGGCGATGGTTGCCGGCTCCAAGTTCCGGGGCGAGTTCGAGGAGCGGCTGAAGGCGGTGGTGGACGAGATCCGCCACGCCGAGGGCGAGGTCATCATCTTCATCGACGAGCTGCACCAGGTGGTCGGTGCGGGTGCGGCCGAAGGGGCCATCGACGCCAGCACCATGATGAAGCCAGCCCTGGCCCGCGGCGAGTTGCGCGTCATCGGGGCCACCACGCTCGACGAATACCGCAAGCATATCGAGAAGGACCCCGCGCTGGAGCGGCGCTTCTCGCCGGTGCTGCTGGACGAACCCACGCCGGAGCAGACGGTGGAGATCCTCCGCGGGCTGCGGCCCCGCTACGAGGCGCACCACAAGGTGACGATCTCCGACGAGGCGCTGATAGCGGCGGCGAGGCTCGGCGACCGCTACCTGACCGAGCGCTTCCTGCCCGACAAGGCCATCGACCTCATCGACGAGGCGGCGAGCAAGCACGTAATCGAGCAGCAGTCGCTGTCGCCGGAGCTGCGCGACCTGCGCCGTCGGCTCGACGAGCTGTCGATGGAGACGGACGCGGCGGCGCAGCGCCAGGACTACGAGGCGGCGGCGCGCATCCGCCAGGAGCTGCTGGCCATCCAGAAGGAGTACGACGCCGCGAAGGCGGAGTGGGAGCGCACCCACACCACCGACATGACTGTCACGGAAGAGGACATCGCGGAGCTGATCGCATCCATGACCGGCATCCCCGTCAACCGTATGCTCGAGGGCGAAGCGGAGAAGATGCTGCACATGGAGGAGGCGCTCCACAAGCGCGTCATCGGCCAGGATCGGGCGGTGGAGGCCGTCTCGCAGGCGCTGCGACGCGCCCGCGCCGGGCTGAAGGATCCGAAGCGGCCGATCGGGAGCTTCATCTTCCTCGGGCCGACGGGCGTGGGGAAGACGGAGCTGGCACGCGCCCTCGCGGAGTACATGTTCGACGACGAAGAGGCGCTGATCCGTCTCGACATGTCGGAGTACCAGGAGCGGCACACGGTCTCGCGCATCGTTGGTGCGCCGCCGGGGTACGTGGGGTACGACGAAGGGGGATCGCTGACCGAGGCGGTCCGGCGGCGGCCGTACCGCGTGATCCTGTTCGACGAGATCGAGAAGGCGCACCCGGATCTGTACAACCTGCTGCTGCAGGTGCTCGACGACGGCCGCCTCACCGACGGCCAGGGCCGCACGATCGACTTCCGGAACACCGTGATCATCATGACGTCGAATCTCGGCACGAGTGCGGAAGACAAGGGCCGATTCGGCTTCGTGAGCAGCCGCACGCAGGACGAGGGTCAGCGTCAGCAGCGGCAGGAGCAGGTGGAACGGGCGCTCCGCGACGCGTTCCGTCCGGAGTTCCTGAACCGTATCGATGAGATCATCGTCTTCGAGCCGCTGACGGAGAAGGAGCTGGCGCGGATCGTGGAGCTCATGCTCGACGAGGTGCGCAGCCGCCTCGCCGACCGCCACGTCAACTTCGACGTGACGGAGGAGGCGAAGCAGGCGCTGGTGAAGGAGGGCTTCGACCGGGTGTACGGCGCCCGTCCGATGCGCCGCGCCGTGCAGCGCCGCGTCGAGAATCCGCTCGCGAAGCGGATCCTCGCTGGCGACTTCGCCGACGGCGACACCGTGATGGTCGCCTTCTCGGCCGAGGAGTTCACGTTTGAGAAGGCGCCCGCGGAGTCGCCGCAGCGCCAACCGGAGCCTGCCATCGTCGGTTGATTCGCATCGGTCGTGGCGCGAACGGGCGGTGGACGTTAGTCCGCCGCCCTTCTCGTTGACGCCCGGGATGCCTGAACCGCCCAAACCTGCTTCAATGTCCCGGCTGGCCTTCAGCATCCATCCTCCAGCTCCCAGACCGGCGAATCGCGGCAAGTACGACGGAGAGTGTGCGCATGTCCATCGGCCTCAGGCGCGTCGACCATGTGAGCATGGCGGTATGGAGCATCGACGAGCAGTTGCCGTTTTTCACGGAGCTGTTCGGGTGGAAGGAAGCGGGACGCTTCCGTAACGAGGACGCAGGCTTCGCCGGGGTGGTGCTCGACGTTCCCGGGCCGGACGGCCAGCGCCAGATGCAGTGGGAGATCCTGGAGCCGATCGGCGAGGACAGCTTCGTCGCGAAGTTCCTGCGCGAGCGGGGACCGGGCCTCCACCACGTGACCATGGAGGTCGACGATGCCGATGGCGCCGCTGCCGGGCTGCGGGCGAAGGGCATCGAGCCGTTCGGAGGGCCGCGGGTGAGCTGGGACTGGAAGGAGTTCTTCATCCACCCGAAAGCATCGGGCGGGGTGCTGTTCCAGCTGTTCGAGCAACTCGACGCGCCGGGGACGCTTGGCGGGCCGCCACAGAGGTAGGCCCTCGCTGCCGGGCGTTAGAGGCCGGGTTACAGGCGACGCTCCACCACTACGATCTCCTGACCTTCGTACGTGAACCGCTGCGTCTCGCTGAAACCATGTGACGTCGCGAAGGTGGTTAGAGGGTCGCGGGCTTCCTCGCGCATCCAGACTTCGCGTGCGCCAAGGTCCGCGAGATCGCTCATCAGCAGTTCCAGGATCGCGTCGCCGAGGCCGCCGGTGAGACGATCGGCGCGCGTCACGACGAAGAGCCGGTAGCGCCCAGTGTCTGCGTCCTCCTCGATCGCCCCGTACCCGACGATCCCACCCCCATGAGTGGCGACGTAGTGCCGGCGCCTCCGGCCGGTTTCGCCGAACGCTTGCCGCCGGGCGAGCCACTGGGCGTTCGCGGCGCCGGCCCACGGCGCCGCCTCATCCGCGACGCGCCCGATCTCCGGCCAGTCGTCGTCTGTTGCCGCACGCAGGGCGTACATCATGCCTCCGTCGCTGAGTACACACGCTCACCCGCCACCCACGTCTCCGCCACCTCCAGCGACTCATCGAGCAGGATGAAGTCGGCGGCACGGCCGGCGGCGAGGGCGCCGTAGACGCCGGCGAGGCGCAGGGCGCGCGCCGGGTTCGTCGATGCCATCGCGATGGCGGTGGATAACGGCACGCCGAGCGCATCGACCGCGCGGCGCACCATCGCGTCGAGCGTCATCACGCCGCCTACGATCGTCCCGTCCTCGCGGACGGCCTTCCCGCCTTCGACGCGGATGTGCGTCCCCTCCCACTCCGCCTCGCCGTCCGGCGTGCCCGCGAGCGGCATGCCGTCGGTCACCAGCACGACGCGCGATGCACCTTTCGCGCGCACCAGCACCCGCGCCGCCGCATCGTCGACGTGGGCGCCGTCGCCGATCAGCTCCGCAGTGACGTTGTGGCTGGTCATGATGGCGCCGAGCAGGCCGGGGTCGCGGTGTCCGAACGGACGCATGGCGTTGAAGCAATGCGTCGCGTGCGTCACTCCCCGCTCGAAGGCCCGCATCGCCTCCTCGTAGGTGGCGTCGCTGTGGCCGATCGAAGCTGTCGCGCCGGAGCGCTCAACAGCGTCGATGAGGGCATCGGCACCCGGCAGTTCGGGCGCCAGCGTCACCTGCCGGACGGCGCCGCCGGAAGCCTCGAACAGCTCGGCGTACTCGTGGGCGTCGGGGGGGCGGAGCCAGCGCGGCGGGAAGGCGCCCTTCCGCACGGGATTGATGTACGGCCCTTCGAGGTGGAAGCCGAGTACCCTCGCACCTCGCTCAACTTCGCCGACGGCCGGGGCGACGGCCCGCAGCCGGCGAACGATCGACGCGTGGTCCGGACCGGACGTGCTCACCAGGAACGTCGTGACGCCGTGCCGCACCACCCATCGCGCGTACGCGCGTACCTCGTCCGGGTCGTCGGTCATGAGGGAGTGGCCGCCGCCGCCGTGGACGTGGATGTCGATGAGGCCCGGCGCAAGGTAGCGCCCGCCGCCCTCGACGGTGCGGACGCCGTCAGGCGGGGCACCCTCCGTCGCGATGGCGGCGATGCGCCCGTCCTCGACGAGCAGCCAGCCGCTCTGTACGCCGTCTTCCTGCACAAGCCGGACGTCAGTGACGGCGAAGCGGGTCATTGCTGACAGTTCCGGCACCAGGTGGTGATGCGCTGGTTCGGCGCGATCTGCGTCAGGTAGTTGCCGCAGCGCGGGCAACGCCCCTCATCCTTCTTCGTGCGGTCGGCGGAGCCCTTGCGGTGCACCTTCAGGTGCTCGCGCCATTCGTGATAGTCCAGTTCGTCACGGAACTTCTCCCGCAGGATGGGGATGGCCCAGTCCATGACGGTGTGGATGGCGCGGTAGAGGCCACCGATCTCGTCGTCGGAGAGGGTAGTGCGCTTCCGGAAGGGCTCGATGCGGGCGGCGAAGAGGACCTCGTCGGAGTAGGCGTTGCCGATGCCGGCGATGAACTTGTGGTTGGTGAGGATGTTCTTGACCGCGCCGGTGTGCTTGCGGATGCGCGTCCGGAACTCCTCCTCGGTCATCTCGAGGGCGTCCGGGCCCATCTCGCCGAAGACGGGGAGGGAGGGAAGGTCTTCCGGGCGGACCAGGTAGACCTTGCCCATGAGGCGGTCGTCGGCGTAGCGAAGCTGCATGCCGTTCTCGAAGTCGAGGACGAGGCAGGTCTTGGCGCGCTTGCGCTTCGCGGGTTCGAGGTACTGGAAGCGGCCGGTGAGCATGGGGTTGATGACGAGCACCGACTCATCCGCGAGGGGGAAGAGCAGGAACTTGCCTCGGCGAAGGATGGTGCCGAAGCGGTTGTCCGTCAGGCCGGCCTCCAGGTCGGCGCGGGGGGTGCGGATGACGTGGGGGATGAGGGCCTCGGCGCGGGTGATCGCGACGCCCGTGATGCGCTCGTTGAGGAAGGCGCGGATGGCCTCGAGGTCGGGGATCTCAGGCATGGGGGCCTCGGGGTAGGCCTTGATTGTGGCTTTGCTTCTCAGAAAAATCGGGCGTTTTCGTGGCTCTTCGATTCTGCGGGAGGGTGCAGCTGACTTGATTGTTTTGCATCGCATCTGTCCTATTGCGCCGCGCCGGCTGGGGAGGCGCATGGCGAGGATAGCGGACGGGGCGGGCGATGTCGTAGCGGCGAATGTCGCTGGTCGTTGGAGGGGAGGGAGTCCGCCACGGAGGCGCGGAGGGGCGCCGGGGGGAGCGGGAGGGGTGCGGGTTGGGTGTGGTTGGTCGTCGGAGATTGGAGGGCGGCTGGCGACTGGGGGACTGGCACGCGGGCGCCATGGTTGACGGGCGAGGGTTAGGGAAGGGGCGGCCGAAGCCGTAAACCTTTGTTATGTGTGGCGCGTTGTACCTTCGGGCGTATCCGGACGTTGCGTGGACGGCCGGAGATGCGAAGGGCTACCATGACGTTGACCCCCTCGTTCAGTAGCGAGGTATCTCGGTTGGAGATCCCTTCCGTCATGGCGGTCCCGCAGAGCCTGGAGCGGGAGACCGTGGATCGCGCCCGCGCGGGCGACCAGCAGGCGCTGGCCGACCTTTACGACTGGTATATGCCTCGCATCTACCGCTATGCCCTGGCGCGCCTGGGGCATCAGGCGGAGGCGGAGGACCTCACGGAGGAGGTGTTCCTCAAGATGCTGGGCGCCATCGGCGACTTCCGCTGGAAGGAGGTCCCGTTTTCCTCCTGGATCTTCCGGATCGCCCACAACCACGTGGCCTCGCACTTCCGACGCGCAGCGCAGCGCGGGGGGACGCACGTGGAGCTGACGGAGGAGATCGTCGACTGGCGGCACGACGTGGCGGCGGTGATTGAGGAGCGGATCACGATCGAGGAGGTGCGCCGGGCGGCGTCGCAGCTCCCGGACGCGCAGCGCGAGGTGATCGCGATGAGGTTCGCGGTGGGGCTGTCGATCGCGGAGACGGCGAAGGCGCTGGGAAAGCGCGAGGGGAACATCAAGGCGCTGCAGCACAAGGCGGTGGCGCGTTTGCAGAAGATGCTGGTGCCGCCGGCGAGCGGCGCCGGAGTGATGGGATAGATGAGCGAGTTCGAGACCCGGCTGCAGGCATGCATCGAGGCGCTCCGCGAGGGACGCTGGACGCTCGACGAGTGCCTCGCGCGCAACCTGGAGTACGCGGCGGAGCTGCGGCCGTACCTGCTGACGGCGATCGCGCTCCGGGAAGCGTACGTGGCCGCGCCGCGGGAGGAGTTCGCGCGGGAAGCCCGCGAACGCTACCTCATCGCCAGCGGACAGCGCGTGGCCGAGGCGTTCTCCGTGCAGCCCCGGGAGGAGTTCGCGCGGGCGGCGCGCGAGCGCTTCCTCATCGCGACGGGACAGCGGCTCGCGGAGGCGTACGACATGGAGCCGTCGCCGTCGTTCTTCGCCACGGCGCGCGTACACCTGCTGATGGCCGCGCACCGGATGCGGCAGGAGGCGGCGGGGGCGCCGAAGCGGGCGATCCCGTTCGTGGGCGCGCACTTCCGGGTGCTGGCGAGCGCCGCCGCGGCGCTGGTGCTGATGCTGTCCTTCTCGACGTACACCGTGGCCTCCGCCAGCAGCGCGCTGCCGGGTGACTGGCGCTACCCGATCAAGCTGGAGACCGAGCGGGTGCGCCTCACGCTGGCCCTCTCGGAAGGGGCGAAGCGCGACGTGCGGCTGAACATCGCGTCCGAGCGCGGGGAGGAGATCCAGAAGCTCGCCGCGAAGGGACGGATCATCGGCCCCGGCGTGCTGGACCGGCTGGTGGACTCGACGGAGCCGCTGGTGAACGACGTCGACCCCGACTGGGACACCGAGGACATCGCGAAGCTACAGGCGATCGCGAGCCGCCAGCGGGTGCTGCTGCGCGCGGTGGCGCCGCAGATCGCGCCGGATGCGCGCCCGCAGCTGGAGGCAGCGGCGAACCTGTCGCAGCGCGGGGTGACGGCGTCAGCGGATGCGATCCGACAGCAGCCGGACCTCCCGCCGGCGGTGATCACGCCGAACGTGCCGGTGACGCTCACGCCGGCGGCCGATGCCACGGAAACGCCGGAGGCGACGCCGACGTCGGACGGCACGCCGAGCGCGGGCGTCACGCCGGCCGGCAGCCCCACCGCCGTGCGCACGCCGGACCTGAGCGTCGACCCGGACCCGGTGGACAGCAGCCTGGGCGTCATCTGGAACCGTCTGGCGGTGGGGCGCATGACGGCGCTGATCCCGTCGGAGGCGGACGGGTGGCGGATCGCCGGTATCAACGTGGCCTCGGGGCCGGTCGTGGCGCCGACGCTTGTACGCATTGTGAACGCCGACGGCACGTCGATCATCACGATCAACCCCCGCAACGGCGACATGTACTGGTTCGTGGAGCGGGAGCGCCGGTTCGACGAGGTGCAGCTGCGGCTGACGACGAACGGGCAGACGCTGGTCGTGGACCGCGACATGCTGCGGGCGCTCTACGGAGAGAAGGCGAATATCGCGCTGTTCATCCTGGACAGCATCGTGCTGGAGCCGGAGCCTGAGCCCACTCCGGAGCCCACGTCGACGCCGGAAGCCGCCCCGTAAAGGCCGTCGGCTCACGATCGGCCACCCCTGCGCCTGTTCCGCAGTGTCGAGAGGGGTTGCGGAGCAACCGCTCGCCCTTTGTTGTGCGCGCGCCGGGCCACCCCGCGCCTCCCCGACCTCACCCCTCCCCCTCTCCACACTGTGGAGAGGGGTGCCGCGCCGTGTGTGTGGCTTTGAACACTGAGTGCCGGTTGTTCACGGCTCACGGCTCATAGCTGCGCTACCATGCTCGCGATGTCCACCAACGAGCCCCTGGCGCGCAAGTCGCACGCCGACCTCATCCTGGACCGGGCGGCGGCGCAGTTGCGCACGCTGCTGCAGGAGGCGGCGAAGGAGTTGCGGCCGTTCCCGCCGTTTCCCGGGGCGTTCTTCACCAACGCCATCGAGGTGGAGCTGGGGGGGGCGGGGCGGCCGGACGTGGGGTGCATCGTGGTGGGGGAGGACGGCGAGCTGTACGAGCTGGAGATGCAGATCGACTTCGGGGACGGCGTGGCCGACCCGGTGCAGGCGCGCGACGAGCCGTTGAAGAAGCTGGAAGACCTTCATCCGCGCGACTACGTGGTGCTGGCGTACAACGCGCTCACGCAGATCACGGAGCTGCTTCTGGAGCGCGACGAGGCTTCCGCCTGACGATGATGCTGGGCCGCGCCGCACTCGCGCTGATCCTGGTCGCGGCCATGTGCGCGGCCATGCCCGCGGCGGCGCAGGAGTCCGTCACCGCGACGTCGACGCTGGAGCCGCGGACGGCGACCGTCGGCGACCGGCTGACGCTGACGATCGAGGTGGAGCATCCGGAAGGCGTGACGGTGGAGGGACCGGGGTTCGGGGCGGACTTCGGAGGGCTGGAGCTGATCGACATCGCGGACGCGCGCGCCGAGCCGGAGCGCACGACGCTCACGTACACGCTCACGGCGTTCCGGACGGGGAGCATCGTCGTGCCGGCGCTGCCGGTGACGTACCGCGGCCCCTCCGGTGAGTCGGGCGCGGTGGCGGCGCCCTCGCAGCGCGTCAGCATCGAGTCGGTGCTGGGGGCGGGGGAGGGGGAGCTGCGTCCGCTGAAGCCACAGCTGGACATCGCGGACGAGGCGCCGACACCGCTGCTCCCGGCGACGATCGTCGCGGGGTTCGCGGTGCTGACGGCGTTCGGCTACGTGCTGATCTCGCGGGCGATCGCGCAGCGTCCCGCGGTGCCGGCGGCGGCTCCGGTCGCAGCGGTCCCGCCGGACGTGTACGCGCGGGCGGCGCTCGACGCGATCGCGGCGGATGGGATGGGGGAGGCGGACCCGCGCGAGTACTACGGGCGCATCGCGGCGGTGGTGCGGGGGTACCTGAGCGAGCGGTTCGCGTTCCCGGCGTACGCGATGACGCGGCGGGAGCTGGAGCGGGAGATGAGCGCGGCGGGCATCGACCGGTGGCCGGCGCGGGTGACGGCAAACCTGCTGGAGGGGTGTGACGCGGCGCAGTTCGCGGGGTTCCGGCCGCCGCCGGAGCGGGCGGATGCGGACCTGACGGCGGCGTACGAGATCGTGGAGCTGACGAGGGGGGAGTAGTCGTCAGTCGTCAGTTCTCAGTCGTCAGTTCGCAGTCGTCCGTTTGCCTCGTGCCCGTGGGGCTGCGCATCCCTGCGGGCTGCTCAGCTGGATTCTCTAGAGAGGTGGGGGACACCCCCACGCCCCCGGCAGGCCTGCGGCCTGCACCCGCCGTTCGTGCGTGAGTGGTGAGTGGTGAGGGTGAGGTCATGGCGTGGGGGCCGCGCATCCCTGCGGGCTGCTCCGCGGAGATTCTCATAGAGGGTGGGGGACAACCCCACGCCCCGGAAGGCCTGCGGCCTGCACCCGGCGTTCGTGGTGAGTAGTGAGTGATGAATGGTGAGTGGGGTCAGGGACCTCGGGAGAGGATCTTGTCGACGGCGCGCTGGTCTTCGTCGTAGATCCAGCATTCGGCGAGCTTGCCGTCGCGGACGGTGTAGAGCAGGACGCGGTTGACGGAGACGGGCGTGTCGCCGTCCATCCAGGACTCGCGGGCGAGAATCGCGGCGTGGTTGTCGCTGGCGATGACGTCGATGATGTGCGGCGTGCCGCGCTTCGTGAGGGCGGAGACGCGGGCGAGGGTGGCGAGGGCGGCGGGCTTGCCGGCGTGGTCGCCGGAGAGCGGATTCCGGCCGAAGTAGTGGAGGATGACGTCGTCGGCGTAGAGGGCGACGAGGGTGGCGGCGTCGCCTCGGGCCCACGCATCCGCGTAGCGCTGGACGACGTCGCGAGGGGAGGGCGAGTCCTCGGGCATGTGCGGCTAACCCCCGACAGCCATCGACGCGAACGCGCCCTGCCCCGGCGCCTCCTCCACGCCCACGGTGATCGACGCGATGTTCGTGACGCCGCGATCGCGGAGGGCGTCGCGGACGCGGTCCACGAACCACTCGGCCAGCCGCTCAGCCGTGGTGTTGTCGACCGGCAGCGCGATCACGTCCGACTTCGGGAAGACGAAGCCGCGGTCGCCGAAGCGCACCTTCCAGTTGGTCTCGCCCTCGTCGATCTCGAGCACGCGGCTGTCGCGCTGGAGGAGGAACTTGTGGTCCAGCTCGTCGCAGGCGGCGCGGCCGACGGCCTTCAGGGCCGAGAAGTCGACCACCCACGAGTCGTCCGTGAGCGTGCCGGTGACCTCAATCGTCACGGCGTAGTTGTGGCCGTGCAGCGGCTCGCACTGGCCCCCGAGCGTGGCGAAGTGGGCGGCGGCGAACTTCAGCCGGTTGCGCTCGACCCGGACGCGATAGTCCACGTCAGTCCTCGAAACGGTAGTCCTGGTAGCCACCCTGCCCCGGGGGCGCCGGAACGGTGGCGCCGCAGATGCAGGGGAAGTCGCCGATGCGTACCCACATGGGGAAGTTGCCCTCGTAGTGGCGGCCGCAGGCAGCGCAGTCGGACTGGTACAGCTTCACGTGTGGCTCGTTGATCTTCTTCTTCGGAGGCATGCGGTCAGGGCGGCGTGACGAAGACGTAGTAGCGGTCGCCGCGCTCGATGATGAGCGGGCGCTTGCCCTGCTCGCGGAGTTCGCGGACGCGCCCCGGCAGCAGGGCGCCGTGCCCCTTCTCGATGATGCTCGAGTGGAAGGCGTACTCGTCGGCGCCGACGGTGATGCGGGTGGGCATGAAGGGCGCGTCGTACAGATCAGCGTACGGTACCCAGAGGTCGCCGAGCTCCAGCGTGCCCAGCTCCGCGGGGTCGATGGTGAGGGCGGTCTGCGGTTGTGACGTCGTCATCGGCGCCTCATTCCAGCGCACGAGGCAGCATGTGTCAACGCCCCAACTGATTGAGGCACGATCGCGCTCCGCATCGCTCTCGCGCTGCTCCGCTCGGTTCTCGAGAGAGGGAGAAGTGGGGGGACACCCCCCATGCCCCCCGGCAGGACGCTGCGCCCCTGCACCCGGCTTTTCTGCGCATCAGGTTGGAGGCGCACGCAGTCCCGTTCCGACAGCGATCGGAAGTTGACTTCGAGCCCGTGGAAGGTGTTCCCTACGTACGGATACCGCGATCACTCACGACTGACGCCACGCGCCACTCGGGGCCGCGCAGATGCTCCAGCCCGTCCAGGTTCGCCTCCGCCGCCAGCTCCCCGGCAGTCCGCCCCAGCCCCGGGTGCGGGAGGTCCGGCGCCAGCTCCGCCAGCGGCACCAGGACGAACGCGCGCTCCGCCATCCGCGGGTGCGGCACGGACAGCTCCGCCGTGTCAATGATCCGGTCGCCGTAGAGCAGGATGTCGACGTCGATGGGGCGCGGCGCCCAGCGCTCCGCCGGCTCGCGGCCCAGGGCGCGCTCGACCTCCTTCGCGGCGTGCAGAAGATCGGCCGCCGGAAGCTCCGTCTCTGCCTCGACGGCGGCGTTCAGGTAGTCCGGCCCCGGCGGCGACCCGTCCGGCACGAGCGCCCGCGACTGATACAGCGACGACACAGCGATGATCTCGCATGAAGCGGCGAGCAGCTCGACGGCGCGGCGCAGGTTCGCCTCGCGGTCGCCGAGGTTCGCGCCGAGGCCGAGGTAGATGCGCGTCATTGCGCCCCCTCCGGGCGCCAGCCCCGCACGACGGCGTCGGACAGGAGGGCGACCTGCTTCATCGCGGCGACGTCGTGCACGCGGACGATGTCGGCGCCGCCGGCGATCGCGAGCGCCACCGTGGCGGCCGTGCCGAACAGGCGGCCCTCGACGGGGGCGCCGCCCAGCACCGCCCCGATGGTCGACTTGCGGGAGGTGCCGGCGAGCACGGGCACGCCGAGCGCCTCCAGCTCGCGCAGGCGGCGCAGCATCTCGATGTTCTGTTCAGGCCGCCAGCCGAAGCCGAACCCCGGGTCGACGATGACGCTCCCTCGCGGGAGCCCCGCCGCATCGGCGATGCGCAGCGACTCCCGCAGCCCTTCGATGATGGCCGCCATCACGTCGTCCGCCGTGCGGCCGCGCTGGTTGTGCATGGCGACGGCGGGGACGCCGTGCTCGGCGGCGATGCGGGCGATGGCGGGGTGGCGGCGGAAGCCCTCGATGTCGTTGAGCATGTGGGCGCCGGCCGCCAGCGTCGCGCGCGCGACGTCCGGCTTGTAGGTGTCGACGCTGATCGGCGCCTCGGGCAGCTCGGCGCGCAGCCGCTCGACGACGGGGACGACGCGGCGTATTTCCTCATCGGGCGTGATCTCGTCGAAGCCGGCGGCGGACTTGTCGGCGCCGGGGCGGGTGGACTGTCCGCCGACGTCGAGGATATCCGCCCCCTCCTCGACGAAGCGGCGGGCCTGCTCCAGCGCGGCCTCGACGGTGGCGACTCCGTCGCCGGAGAAGGAGTCCGGGGAGACGTTGATGACGCCCATCACGTAGGTGCGCGCGCCCCAGACGAACGTGCGGGGGCCGATGCGAAGCTCCGGGGCGGCGAGTGTGCGGGTCATGCCGCATCGTATCGCAGCACGGGGAGCCTCACCTCCGGCCTTCTCCGACTGCGCTGAGGTGGACGGTGCTACAGTCGCCAGCGGACTTCGAAGACGCGGACGGCGTCTTCGAAGCCCTTGAGAATGTGCTCGCCGCGGTCGGCGAAGACGAAGTCCTTCCCCGAGAGCAGGTGCCGCACCGGTTCGGGGACGAGGATCTCGCCGGCGCCCGCGAGCGCGGCCACGCGGGACGCGAGGATCACGGACGCGCCGAAGAGGTCGCCCTCCTCTTCTATAGGCTCGCCGGCGTTCAGGCCGACGCGCACGTCGAGGCGGTGGGGGGTGGTCTCATTGCGGTCGGCGAAGGCGCGCTGAAGGGCTATGGCGCACTCCATCGCCGCCGTCACCGACGTGAAGGACGCCATGAAGCCGTCGCCCATGGTCTTCAGCTCGGCGCCGCCGTGCTGCTTCAGCGCCTCGCGGGTGATGCGCTCGTGCTCGCGCAGCACGTCTCGCCCCTTTGTGTCGCCGAGCCGCTGCATCATGTCCACGTGGCCGACGAGGTCGGTGAAGAGCACGCTGCGAAAGGCGGAGGGCGTTGCGGTATGCGAGACGGCGGCGCTCCCGGATCCCTCCAGGAACTCGCCGATGGCGCTGCCCATCATGACGCCGCCGGTGATTCCCCGTCCCGCGAAAGACACCAGGCGCGCGCCGGGGATCTTGCTCGCCAGTTCGCGCGACTGCTGCTCAACCCGGAGCGCCGAGTTCTTGTCGTCGAGCACGAGGGTTGGGCACGCGACCTGGTCGAGAAGCGCCGTGACGTCCGTATCGCTCGACGCCTCGCGGTAGCGGACGAGCATCTGCGGGGTGGTGGACTCGCGGTAGAACTCCGTCAGGCGGTCGGCCATCCCGGGATCGCTGTAGCCGAGGACTGCGTTCGCGGCGGCGCGTGTGTAGAACTCCCACTGGTCGACGACCATCTGCTCCATCGCCGCGAAGGCGCGCATGACCGGCGCGCGGGCGTAGTACTCCGCGCCGCTTGCGTACGTGGAAGGGAGGACAAGGTGGGAGACGCGCTCCGGGTGTCGCACCGCGTAGGCGATCGCGGGCGGGCCCCCGTGCGATATCCCCATCATGACGAACGGATCGAGACGGAGATGGTCCGCAACCGCCTCGAGGTCGATCACGCGTGTCTCGAGCGAGACCTGCGCGACGTCCCGCTGCGATGCGCCACTTCCTCTGCTATCGAACAGGATTGTCTCACGGTTGCGGGCGGCGTTCTCGGTGATGAACTCGGGGAAGACGTGGTAGAAGAGGCCGATGTTGCCCCACATGTTGGGCACGACCACGACAGGCCGTCCCGATCCGGCGCGCGCATAGGCGATGCTGACGCCATCCGCGGTGGTGCAGTACTGGATCTGCGGTTCCATGGCGGTGAAGTCTAGACTCGCGCGGAGGCGGGGGCTACGGCCAGACGGCGAAGACGGTGGCGTCGGAGGGGTTGGCGGGGTCGAAGAGTGCGACGGCCACACGCCGGCCGGTCACCATCTCGCCGGAGGGGATGCAGCGGCTCACCGGGACGGCCGCCAGCCACTGGCCGAGGGAGCCGGTGAGCTGCACCGTCGCGATGTAGGCGCCGCTGTCGAACGCCTTCAGGGTGCCCTGTCGCAGTTCCGGCTGTTGGGTCGCCATCGTGTCCTCCTCCGGCTACAGCGGCCCCAGCCGGAGCATCTGCTCGTAGATCGCGCGGGGGGCGTCGTACCGCCAGCGCAGCGCCGCCACCCGCCGCCGCACCGGCGACGCGGCGATCAGCGGGTCCGACAGCTCCACCACGTCGAAGATCTCCTGCCCCACGTTGGGCGGCACGACGATCTCGCCGGCGTCCGCGTCGAGGGCGCGTTGGCGGAGGTGGGCGGCCGCGGTGGCGGCCGCTTCGGCGTTGGTGTCGCTCGCCAGGTCGCGAAGCTGCGCGCTCGACCCGAGGCCGAGGGCCGCCGCGGCGTAGTCGATGCTTTCGCCGAAGGCACCGTCGCCGAAGGCGAGCGCCTCGCTGACGGGCGGCGGCTCCGCGCGCAGCCGGGCGGCGCGCAGCGGATGGTCCGTGCCGAAGGTGTAGTCCGTTGTGTCCGACGGCAGCGGCTCCCGCAGCACGGCGGAGGCGACGCTGCGCATGGCGATGCGGTCTGCGAGGAAGGCCAACGCCCGCTGCGCCGCCTCGAAGGCGCTGGTCTGCGGGTGGACGGTGAAGCGCGGCAGCACGTTGAGCGAACGGGACGACGCGCCGGAGACCGTGAGCACCAGTCCCGCCCGCGAGAAGATCCGGAGCAGCACCGTCCGGTAGGGGTCGGCGGTGTGGACGATCTGCGCCCGCTGGCGGTTGCGTCGCAGGGCCTCCCATCCGCCCTCCAGGTGCAGCCGCAGCGTCGAGACGCCGCCGGCGCGGCGGTGCTCGTACGCCGCGATCCACGTGTCGGCGGCGAAGGAGTAGGCCGGCCCGCTGCTCGTGCGATAGCCCCAGCCGATGCTCACCAGATTCCCCACGGCGAGCGGCGACGGCGGCCCGGTGAAGGCACCGCCGCTGTTGTCCAGATCGACGTGCCCGCGGACGCTCTCCGTCGACTCTTCCAGCTCGACCGCCAGCACGGCGGCGCTGACGTCGAGCGTCACCGTGGCGTCGGAGGCGCGTTGCACGCGGTCCGGGGCCGCCTCGTAGACCCACGACGTGTCGTGCGCCAGCGCCAGCCCCTGCGCGCCGCCGTAGTCGACCGGCGCGGGGGTGCAGATGCTGAACGGCCCGGCGGCGGCGCCGAATCCGAGCGAGGGGTGCAGGTGGCTGCGATACGTGCGCGTCGCGCCCCCGGCGAAGGCATCGACCTCGACGAAGGTGATGCGGTAGGTGTCGGTGTACATGATCGACGGCGCCTGGAACGTGATCGAAGCGTCGGCTTCGGCCTGCTGCTGCGGGTAGATGCTGGCGCCCCAGACGCCTGCGGCTTCGTCGTTGCCGTCGCCGTGGATGGCGGTCCAGAGCGTTGGCCGCAGCGACGTGGCCTCGACGCCGGCGAGGAGGATGTCCCAGTCGAAGCCGTAGGTCATGGCGATGCCGTTGAAGCTCGATACTGTGCCAGGCATCGTCGAGACGGAGCCGAAGGCGCCGGATGTGCGCTTGATGATGCGCGCGTTGGCGGCGCTCGCCCAGGCGATCGCCAGGTCGCCGCTGCTGTTCTTGTACGCCACCGCCAGATCGACCACCGACGCCGGCGACGTCGTGACCGCCTGCTCCGATCCGTAGCTCACGCCGTTGTCAGTGCTCTCGCGGAGCTTGATGCCGGTGCCGGCGGCGTCGATGTAGACGACGGCCACGCGGGCGCCCTTCGCGGCGCAGGCGACGGCCGTCCCCATGGCGGTCGCCAGATCGTTCCAGCTGCTCCATGGCCCGGACGCCGGGTCTGCGACCCGCTGCTGCTTCACGGCGCCGGATTCGATGCGTACGCGGGTGACGGATCCGTCGGCGGCGACGGCGGCGTCGTGCTTCGCGAGCGGGTGCGACGTGGTGTCGAGCACCGCGAAGTCGTTGCGGCGCACGGCGCCGACGGTGTTGCGCACGATCACCTGGACGGCCGGCTCACGGGAGGCGCTCTTCTGCGCGGCCAGCAGCGCGCTGCTCAACGGACGCAACCTAACCCCCTACCCCCTTCCCTGACGGGAAGGGGAACGACCAGCCGCCCTGCCGGGGGTGAGGTCGAGCCGGCGCTCAGCGACGGCACTTCGCTGATGCTCACGCGACACACGTCCATTCACTCCGCACAGCTCCCTCACCACGAGACGAGATCCTGACGCGAGGCCGCGGAGGCGTCGGTGGCGTAGAGGCGGCGGAGGCGCACGGCGTTGGCGCGGCCGGCGCGATACAGCCCGGCGCGAAAGTCACGCAGCCGCTCTTCGCCGAAGGCCTTGTAGCGCCCCCATACGTCGTCGCCTCCGGTGTTGATGCGGTTCGCGGAGAACGACGTCCAGTCGAGCGCCGCGTACGCCGCCGCCCCGGTGGCGACGAGGTCCTCGTGCAGGGCGGGGAGCGTCGATCCAGAGCCGTCGAGTGTGTGGAGCTTCAGCCAGTAGACGTTCACGCTCTCGGCGCCGGCGGGCGGGGAGGGGACGTCGAGCGTGATCGTGGCGCCCCAGAGCGAGAACCCCGCGCGGGCGATAGGGAACTGCCCCACCGGCCACTCTGCCGCCTCGACGGCGACGAGATCCGCGAGCGACGCGATGCTGAGGTCGCGGCTCCCGGGCGTCGAGGTCAGCGCCGACTTCTGCTCCAGCGGGGCGTGCAGGCTGTACTCGCTCACGGTGCGGGTGATGTGGCGGTCGAGGACGGCGTCGGTCCAGCGGTAGGCGGAGCTGTCCTCGTCGTGGAGGTCTTTGCGCACGCGGCCCCGGATGTCGGCGATGGTGGTCATGATGTCGCTCCTTTCGATGCCCGCGCCGGCCCTGCCGGCCGTTCAGCCGAGGCTGCGCGCGCCGGTGCGGCCGGCCGTACGCCGCGCCGCTTCCCGCCTATTGCGCCGCCGATCCCCTGCGGCCCGTAGCTCACGCCGGAGACGGCGACCAGCGAGAGCAATCCGCGCTCCAGGTCGAAGGCGACGGTTGCGCCCGCCGGCGCGACGTGCGCGAAGCGGTTGTTCGGGGCGAAGGTCCATGCGCTCACGCGTAGTCCGTGCCTCCGATCTGGACGGTGACCTGCGAGGCGGCCGCGGCGAGGCCGCGGATGGTGCCGAGGGCTTCGAGGTGGAAGGGGCGGGCGTCGATCTGTTCGAGGACGTTCACGCCCCAGCCGTCGCCGGGGATGATGGCGTCTTTGCAGATGATGTTGTCGTCGCCGACGGAGAGGCCGGCCGGGACGTGATACAGCGTGACCTTCACGGCGCTGCCGGGGGTGTCGTTGACGAGGAGGATGTAGTCGAGCACGGCGCCGTCCGCGCCGGCGGTGAAGAGCGTCGACGAGCTGGTGCCGAGCTGCTGCGGGTCCTGGGCGACGGGGGTGAATGTGGTGGGGGTGGACATGGGTTTACCTCCTTGGGCTATACCTCGTTGGGCTATAGCGAGCTAATCGGTCGGTTGCGATGGTTTTTGCCGGCAAAATTCGCAAGTCAGTCGAACTCCTCCATGACGAGAAAGACGTCGAGGGCGCGGTTGGTGAGGTTGCCGGCGGAGCGGATGGACAGCTGCTGCCCGGGCAGGGCGAGCACGGGGCGCACGAGCTCGGTGGAGCCGGCGTGGAGAAAGCTGTTTTGGATGCTGGGCAGGCCGCACTTTCCGGCGGCGAGCGGTGACGCGCCGATGCCGATGTCGAACTGGAAGTTCTGCAGCGAGGCGGTGCCCTTGTTGAGGGCGTGCAGCGCGGTCACCCAGGCGGGCTTGGCGACGGAGGCGATGGCGGTGACCCATGCACCGGGCGTCCACGCCGGGGAGCCGGTGGTGACGGTGTGGCGGGCGCGGACGGGGGAGAAGTAGGTGGCGCCCTGGGCGGCCAGCGTGCCCTTGCGGTAGCGCCGGGCGTCGCGGTCTCCGTAGCCGCGGCAGACGAGCTCCCAGAGGGCGGCGTCGACGCCGAAGAGGTAGGCGGTGACGACGAGGCCGGTGCCGGCGGCGTGGGAGACGCGGGCGGTGATGCGGGTGCCGGCGGGGATGAGGACGGGGGCGCAGCGCAGGGGCTTCCCGTAGCCGCACCCCTGGCCGCTTGTGGTGAAGATGCCCGCGATGTCGAAGCCGAAGCCGGCGACGGGGACTTCGTTGCCGGTGGTGCCGATGCCGACTTCGAGCTGCGCCACGTCGAGGAAGGTGGCGCTGGCGGCGACGCGCACGTGTGCGTAGACCCCCATGAGGACGAACCCCACGCCGAGGCCGCTTGTCATCTGCGCCCACGTCCCGGCAGCGTCCGCGTGGCCGACGCCGAGGGCGACGGCGTTGGCGAGCGACGGGACGATGAGGTCGCCGCACTGGCCGGGGCTGTGGCGGGGGAGGGGGACGGTCATGCGGCCTCGCGGGTCCTGCTTGACACGCGCGCTCGACCGGCGCGCGACAGGGCCCTACGATCGCCCCGATGCCGTCCCACCTCCAACCGCGTGGTGTCACGGGGGCGGGAGTCGTTCAGTCTTCCAGTCCGTCCGTCGCTCAGGCTGACCAGCCGGGGGGGGACTGACCGGCGGACTCAGAGTCCGGGCCACATCTGAGGGCGGGCCGGCCGATTGAAAGAGTGGGGGGCCGATGAGCGTTAGTCCCGGTATGAGTGTCCTCGCCGAGCCCCGGCACCCCCTGCGCCTCGCGGGCGTCCTGGCGGCCAGCGCGGCGGCGACGGCGCTGGTGCTGGGAGCGGCGCTCGCGGCGGCGTACATCGTGCGGGACCTGCGGGGCGACGCTGTCGCGCCGGCGGCGACCGGCGGGGCGGACTTCGCGCTTCCCGAGGGGATGGTCGTGGTCTCGCTGCTCGATGACGCCGGGGACTTCAGGGACGCCACCGGCTTCAAGCCGCTGGTGCCGAAGCACCTGCCCGCGACGACCGACGACGAGCCCCACTACGCCGCGACGCAGCCGGATGCCCGGGGCGTGCGCGTGGGGCAGGTGCGCTTCGCTTCGAAGAAGGACGCCGCGGGCGAGGGCGGGATCACCGGGCCGACGATCGTGCTGGTCGAGGCGAAGGGTGCCCCGGGCGAGGGCATCGACGAGGAGCTGAAGCGCATCGTGGCGGGGAACGCGCGGGCGGTGGCGGCGACGATCGTCTGCGGTGATCTCGTCGTCGACGTGCAGCTGTACTTCGGCCCGGACGCCGCCGTGGGCGAGCCGTTCGTGACGCCGTGGATGACGTCGGTGGCGGGGGAGTTCGTCGACGGGCTGCGGGAGCAGTGTGGCGGGTAGCCGTCAGTCGTCAGTTCTCAGTTTTCAGTCCTGAGTTACGAGTGGTGAGTTGTGAGTCGCAGGACGGCCGTGCGGGCTGAACGTGCTGTGCGGTCCGCGAGGTCCCTTGCTTCGCTCAGGATGACGAGTTGTGAGTTGTGTGGGTTGGGTGCTGGGCGGCGCGACGCGGGCTGAAAGCCCGCGCCACAGGGCATGATTCGGCTAACCAGCTGACTAGTTGACAGCTCTTCCGCGGAACCACTCAATGGTGCGCTCCAGGCCCTCGCGGAGGGCCACTTCGGCGCGCCAGCCGGTGGCGGCGATGAGTTTTTTCGAGGATGCGTACGAAGCGGGGGTGTCGCCGGGGCGTTCGCCGAGGTGGTCGATGGCCAGCTCGGTGCCCGCGATGTCCTCGATCTCGCGCAGCAGGTCGATGATCTTCGTGCCGGTCTCGGAGCCGACGTTGTAGTACTGCAGGCCGGTCTCGGCGAGCACGGCGGTGTGGGCGCGCGCGAGGTCGTCGACGTAGATGAAGTCGCGGATCTGCTCGCCCTTCCAGTAGAGGGGGATGCGGCGGCGTTCGAGGGCTGCCTGGATGAAGTTGGGGATGGCGTGGGTCTCCGGGTCGTGCAGCTCGTTCGGGCCGTAGGGGTTGAAGTAGCGGAGGATGATGGCGTCCATCCCGTGCAGCTGGTTGTAGGTGGCGACGAACGCCTCGGTCGAGACCTTCGTGGCGCCGTAGGGGTTGGACTGCGCGCCCAGAGGGTCCGTCTCGCGGATGGGCAGGCGCTCGGGCAGGCCGTACACGGTCGCGCTCGACGAAAAGACGATCTTCGGGACGTCCGCGCGACGCATCGCCTCCAGCAGACGCACGGAGTTGACGATGTTGTTCTCGGCGAAGAGCACCGGCTCCGCGACGGAGCGGGCCACCTCGATGAACGCCGCCATGTGGATGACGGCGTCGTGGCCGCGCAGCCACTCGGGCAGGCGCTCGTCGCGCAGGTCACCCTCGATGAAGCGGGCGCCCTCGGGGACCCGCTCCCGAAATCCCTTCGAGAGATTATCGGCGACGGTGACCTCGTGGCCCTCGGCGAGGAGCGCGCGCGTGACGGCGGAGCCGATGAACCCCGCGCCGCCGGTGACAAAAGCCTTCATGTGGCTGACCCTCCCCTGCGGCGAGTCTTCGACCCGACCCTCTCCAGGGTGAGCCCTCGACCTCCCAGAATACCGGCAGCATTGTAGGGGCGGCCCCTGCGTGGCCGCCGGGTTCGGGCCGCACGATGCCTCCGGCTACCGCTGACCGAATGCCTCGACCAGCAACCCGCAGCTCGCTTCGATGATGGCCTTCGCCTGCGCCGCCGGCCACGCGCTGTGGGCGAGGCCTTCGATCACGTGGACCTGATGCTGCGGTTTCGCCCGATCGATCAGCGCCCGCCGGTTGCTCTCGCCGCCGAGGTGATCGGCCGTACCTACCACGATGTACGCGGGCATCGTCATGACCGCGAACTTCTCGGCGATGCGGGCCTCGTGCGCCTCGCGCCAGTAGCCATCGCGCACGATCTGGCCGTCCTCTTCCTGGAATCCTGTGGCGGAGGGGACGAATGGCTCGAAGTTCGCGCCCGGCGACCACGCGACGAGTGCGGTGACACCAGGCACGTCAGCCGCGACCGCGATGGCCGCCGAACCACCCATGCTCTGGCCGAAGAGGGCGACTCGATAACCGGCACCCATGTGATGCTCGACGATCGCGCGGGCGGTCGCGATCCAGTCGATGAAGCTCGAATCCTCGAACTCGCCCTCGGAGTCGCCGCTGCCGTACTGGTCGAAGCGCAGCGATGAGATGCCGCGTTCGGCGAGGACCCGCGCCGCTCGCACGAAGTACCGGCTGGGCCCGGTCTTCACGCCCTTGAAGCCGTGACAGAACACGACCAGATTCCGGCCACCCGCGTCGTGAAACGCCGTGGCGATGCGATGTCCGTTGAAGTCCCGAAGTTCGATGTGCTCCGTGTTCATGCCGGCATCATGAGTCAGCGCCACCAGACCTTCAACCCGGAACCACAGCGGCCTGGCGTATGTCCTCTGCGTCGCTGTGCTGACAACTGGCCGCTACACCCGCGCGGCGAGCTTCTTCGGCGCCGTCATGCGGTAGCTGTCGCGGATGAGGTCGGCGACCCTGCGGCCAGTCGATGGCGCCTTCCATGTTCACGCCGATCCAGCCTTTGTGGCCGACGTACTTCGGGCGATAGTAGCGGCTGGGCTGCGCGCCGACGAGGATCTCCTGCAGGCCGCCGGCCCCCTTCACCCACAGCCCGACGACCGGATCGCCGTGGTGGTGGTCCTCCCATGACGCAAACACCTTCGTCCCGGCGAACCACGTGGGCTCACCGTGGGAAAGCCGCTCTGTCGCCTCCGGCAGCGCCAGGCAGATCTCGCGCACGCGGTCGATGGACTTCTTTCGTGTCACCACGACTACAACGGCAGACTACGGGACCGTGGACCGTTCACCATCGACGGGTCACTAGTGCCCTGCAACTGGTTGAGGCACAATCGCGCCTCCGCATCGCTCTCGCGCTGCTCCGCTCGAGCTTGAGAAAGGGAGAATGGGGGGACACCCCCCATGTCCCCCAGCAGGGCGCTGCGCCCCTGCACCCCGCTTTCCTGCGCATGAAGCTGGATGAGCTCTAGTGCCGCTCTAACTGGTTGAGGCACAATCGCGCTCCGCATCGCTCTCGCGCTGCTGCTCCGCTCGAGCTTGAGAAAGAGAGAATGGGGGACCCCCCATGCCCCCCAGCGGGGCGCTGCGCCCCTGCACCCGCTTTCATGCTTATCAAGTCGGAAGAGCACTACTCCTCGAACTTCCGGAAGACGAGGCAGGCGTTCTGCCCGCCGAAGCCGAAGCTGTTCTTCAGCACCACCTTGACGTCGGCCTGGCGCGCCTTGTTGGGGATGTAGTCGAGGTCGCAGTCGGGGTCCGGGTACTCCTGGTTGATCGTCGGGTGCATCCAGCCCGTGCGGATCGACTGCACGCAGGCCACCGCCTCGATCGCCGCCGAGGCGCCGAGGGTGTGTCCGATCAACGCCTTGGTGGAACTCATCGGGATCTGGTACGCCAGCTCGCCGAGCGCCCGCTTCAGCGCCACGGTCTCATACTTGTCGTTCATCTGCGTCGACGTGCCGTGCGCGTTCACGTAGTCGACGTCTTCGGGCGTCACTCCGGCGTCCTGCAGCGCGAGCGTCATAGCCGCCGCCGTCGACTCGCCGTCCTCGACCGGGACGACGACGTGGTGGGCGTCCGACGTGCAGCCGTAGCCGGCCAGCTCGGCCAGCACTGGCGCCCCGCGCCGCTTCGCGTGCTCCAGCGACTCGAGGATGAAGACCGCCGCGCCCTCGGAGGAGATGAAGCCGTCGCGCTTTGCGTCGAAGGGGCGGCTGGCGCCCTGCGGCGGGTCGTTATTCGTCGAGAGCGCGCGCATGATCTGGAACGCCGCCAGCCCCAGCTCGGAAAGGCCGGCCTCGGTGCCGCCGGCCATCATCACGTCGGCGCGGCCGGCCCGAATCATGTCCATCGCCTCGCCGATGGCGTTCCCCGCCGAGGCGCAGGCGGTGGAGATGGTGGCGTTATAGCCCTTGGCGCCGTGATGCATCGCCACCTGGGCGGCGGCCATGTTCGGCAGCATCTTCACCATGTAGAAAGGGTCGATGCGCCCGCCGCCCTTCTGGACGATGTCACGGACGGCGCGGTCGGTGTCGGGATAGCCGCCCATACCGTTCCCGAAGAGCGCCCCCACGCGGTAAGGGTCGACGGCGTCCATCTTCAGGCCCGCCGACTCGACCGCCTCCCGCGAGGCGGCGACGGCGAGCTGCGCGAAGCGCGACATCCGCCGCGCCTCTTTGCGGTCCATGTACTCCTCGGGCTTGAAGTCCTTGACTTCGCCGGCGATGTGTGTCTGGTAGCCGGTGGAGTCGACCTGCGTCAACCAGTCGACGCCCGACTTGCCCTCGACGGCGGCCTGCCAGAACTCGTCGACGCTGTGGCCGAGCGGGTTGATCGTGCCCATCCCGGTGATCACCACCCGCTTGCGCTCGCTGGTGCCGTTCTGCTGCATCCTCTGCTGCCTGCGCTTCTACCTGCTCCGGGGGGCTGTCGCCAGTCTGATCATATCTGATTCGATGCCCAGCACGTACTCCCGGACGGCCGCTGCGAAGGCGATCGAGCCGAAGGCCACGACGGCGCCGCGTCCGCTCGCTTCGATGACGGCGGTCTCGTACGCGTCGGCCAGCGGCATCACCGTGACGGGCGTTTCGAACGGGCGGAAGACCGCCGCCAGCCCCGCAGGATCGGCTGCCCGCGGCGACGGCCACGAGCAGGCGTACACCAGCTCCGCCGCGGGCGCGACCGCCTCCGCCATCGCGGCGGCGTCCTTCCCGGTGAGCGTGCCGAACAGGAACGTCGCCTGCGTCAGCGAGAAGTATTCGCGGAGCGCCGCCACCAGGCGCCTCGCCGAATCGCCGTTGTGCGCGCCGTCGACGATCACGAGCGGGCGGCGCTTCAGCACTTCGAGGCGTGCCGGCCACGACACCTGCGCCAGCCCATCGCGCACGTGCTGCGGCGTCAGCTCGAAGCCCGCGCCCACGGCCAGCTCCTCGCAGGCGAGCACGGCGGTGGCGGCATTATCAAGCTGGTGGCGCCCGAGCAGCGGCAGCCGCGCCCTGTACTCCGCGCGCGGGGTCTTGAGCCGGAAGTCCTGCACTTCCTGGGTCGCTGCCGTGCGCGTCATCTGGCACGCCTTCGCCACTTCGATCACGGTGGCGCCGCGGGCCGCCGCCGTCTCGCAGACCACGTCGACGGCCGACTCTCGTTGCGGCGCGACGATGACGGCCGACCCGGGAGTGATGATCCCGGCCTTCTGCGCGGCGATCGCCGGGATGGTGTCGCCCAGCACCGTCGTGTGCTCGAGGCTGATCGGGGTGATCACGACAACGTCCGTGCGGTCGAAGACGTTCGTGGAGTCGAGCAGGCCGCCCAGGCCCACCTCTACCACCTGTGTGTCGCAGCCGGCGTCACGGAACGCGACAAAGGCCGCCCCCGTCAGCGCGTCGAATGCCAGGAAGTTCCGGCCGGGGAAGCGCCCCGCCACGGCAGCCATCGTCTCGCGGACTGACGTCAGCGCCGATGCAAATGCTTCGGGCGCGACGGCTGCCCCGTCGATGCGGATGCGTTCGCTGTAGCGGTGCAGGTGCGGCGAGATGTAGCAGCCGGTGCGCCGCCCGGCGGCCCGCAGTATCGCTTCGGCCATGACGGCGGTGCTGCCCTTCCCCTTCGAGCCGGCGACGTGCAGCGTGGGGCGGCCGAGGTGCGGGTCACCGAGCTCGCGGAGCAGCGCGCGCACGGGTTCCACGTCCGGGCGGTCGGCGAAGTCGCCGGTCCGCTCGAAGTCGGGGAGGGTGTGGAGCCAGCGCAGTGCGTCGTCGTAGTCCACGGGGGAAGTCTAATCCGCTTACGGTTCGTACGGGCGCCGCGCGGCCTCCACCCACTCCGCCCACGCCGGCTTCTCCGTATCGTCGTCGCGCAGCAGGCCGATGTGCTGAAAAGCCGCGAATGCGGTGTGCTGCGCGTAGGTCGGGTCCCACCCGGCGAACCACACGACGAACGGCATCGACATCGCTTCAGCCTCGCGCAGCGCGAAGGCCAGGAAGCGCGTCTGGTCTTCCTCGGTGCCGCTGTTCAGCCCCTGCGGGGCGGCCGCCGACGAAAACCCCATCTCGGCGATGGCGATCGGCAGGTCTGTGAACGCTCGCAGCTGGCGGTAGTAGTTGTCCGGGATGGCGGCGGCAGAAGCGAAGGCGAAGCTGGGGTAGGTGCTGATGGCCACGAGGTCGAGCTTCGGCTCGAAGGTGCGGAGGAGCTGCCAGTCGGCGAAGTGGCGGTCCTCGCGTGGGAGGAGGCCCTGCAGGTCCTCGTACTGGAAGGTGACGGTGACCTGCGTCTCGGGCGCGATCTCCTTCACCGCGTCGTATGCCGCATCGTACAGGTTGCGGAAGTTCTCGAAGTCGTCCTCGTTCTTCTCATAATAGAGGTTCATCTCGACGCCGAGGGCGAGGACGTCCGGGCGGTAGTTCAGGGTCACGTATTCCGCGTAAGAGATGAAGGCCGCCTGCACGTCCGGGTCGCCGAAGCCGCGGCCGGCGAGGGACGGTGGCAGCTCGCCGAGGCGGTCGCGGTTCGTGGAGCCGTCGGTGGGGTCGATGGCGAAGAAGAGCTTCAGATCCTTGTCGTCGATCGCGTCCTTCTCTGACGCCGTGGTGCGGGCGGTGCCCTCGCTGACGTCCGCGCCCGGCAGGAACTCCGCCCAGGGCGGCGTGCGGTGGATGAGCACCATCTCGCCGTTCTCGGCCGCCAGGTCGAAGGTGTCGGCGTAGGCCTCGGCGTTCAGCTCGCGCGGGAGGCTGCTGAATCCCATGAGGAAGGGACGCGCAGGGCCGCTCGTCTGCGGCTCGCTGTCGCCGTCGCTGTTGCAGGCGGCGATCAGCAGCACCGCGACGATCGCGCAGCCCGCAAACATGATGCTGGTGGCGCGTGTAAGCATCGCGCGATTGTAACGGATCGGTCTCGGGGGGCCCGGACAACGGTTGTTGCGGCTATGTTGCTGCGATCGACGCGAGGAAGCGCTCCGTCAGCTTCGGCGAACGCAGGTGGACGAGTCGCAGGTGGGCGAAGCGCGGCTCATGCAGACGCTCCGGCCACTCGCGGCGATGCTTGCCGTGCGTCTTCAGCGCCCACAAGAACAGTGAGTCGCGCGACAGGAATTGCGCGCGAAGCGTCTCGCGGTTGTTTCCCCACAACTGCGTTCGGCGGAACACGCGGGTAACCGACCGCACGAACAGCCGGCGGAAGATCAACGGCAGCCCGTAGTCCAGCCAGACGAGCGTGTCGGCGGCGGTCCAGATCACGTCACTGGCGAGCGTGGTGTAGTTGCCGCAGCTCACCCACGCGGGCGCGCGCACGGCCTCCTGGACGCGCTCGCGGAACAGCTCCGGCGCGACGGGCGTCCACTCCGGCCCCCAGAACAGCGCGTCCAGCTCGATGTGGGCTCCGCCGAGGCGCCGCGCCAGCTTGCCGGCGAGGGTGGTCTTCCCGGAGCCGGCGGTGCCGATGACGGCGATGCGGCGTCCGACACCAAGGGTTGACTCGTGGTTTGGTGCGTCCATGAACCTCTGGTCTCGTATTGTCATGGGTTCCTGCTGTTCGGCGAATGCGCTGCGCATCCCTGCGGGCTGCTTCGCTGGACCTAGTTGGGGGGGTAGGGGACATCCCCACTCCCCCGGCAGGCCTGCGGCCTGCACCCGCCTTCCGGCGTTCTCTGTTCGTTTTCGCCGGTGATCTATCTCAGATGCTCGCGTGATCATGCGTGCATCCCCGATGATCCAGACTCATATCGCGAAGGCGCCATGATCACGAC
>JBBDXE010000012.1:35199-113105 GCA_040902505.1 Dehalococcoidia bacterium
ATGCGTGCATCCCCGATGATCCAGACTCATATCGCGAAGGCGCCATGATCACGACCCTCGGGTGGCCCACCGGCCCTCAAGTTTGGAGAACCAGCGAATGGGCCACCAGCCGCACCACGCTTCAGGGGCAGGTCGATCAGGAAGGCCGCGCACCGGTCGACTGACCGGCTGACCAACTGAATGACAGACCCGCGACTGACAACTGACCATCGAGAACTCAGAACTCACGACTCAGTCGTCGAATTCTGACGTCTCGACGCCGTCGAGGGCCTGCTCGCCGGACGGCACCAGCACGATGTCCGCGAAGGCCGCGTCCTGCACCGCCTCCAGCACACGCGACTTGATCAGCTCCAGCACCGCCATGAACGAGACGACGACCTCCGTGCGCGTCGCGCACAGTTCGACGATGGCGCGGAAGCTCGCCTGTCCCTCGCGCGCCAGCAACTCGCGGATGTAGGCGATCTTCTCCCGGACGGTGATCTTGTTCGGCCGGATGACCGGGTGGTGCTCGACGCGTTCCGGCTTGCGCGCCATCACCGACTCGACGATCTCCTGCAGCAGCGAGACGGTGACGCCGTCGAGGCCGGTGGGCATGGGCAGCTCCGGCGGCGGCGCGAAGCGCGGGTAGGAGTGCAGGCCGGCGGTCTCGATCTCGCGCAGGCGTCCCGCCGCTTCCTTGAACAGCTTGTACTCCCGCAGCTGCCGCGCCAGCTCGTCGCCAGGGTCCTCTTCGTACTCTTCGCCGTCGTCGATGCGGGGGCGGGGGAGGAGCGCGCGCGATTTCAGGTAGAGCAACTTCGCGCCGATGGCGATGAAGTCAGCCAGCATGTCGAGGTTCAGCTGGTCGGCGGCGTGCAGATACGTCAGGTACTGGTCGGTGACGGCCACCAGCGCGATGCTGGTGATGTCCAGCTCCTCCCGCTCGATGAGGTGGAGGAGCAGGTCGAGCGGGCCCTCGAACGCCGGCAGCGAGAGGCGATAGCCCTCGGTCTCGGTCTCGGTCTCGGTCGGCAGCGTCACCCGGGGATGATAGCAGAGGGCTCTCAGCCGCCCGGCGAGGGCGCCGCGACCTCCCGTACGAGGTGCCCGCCGGACGCCGGCTCGACCTGGAGGCGCGGCAGCCACTGCAGCCACGACGGCAGGTACCAGTTCCAGTCGCCCAGCAGCTTCATGCTGGCGGGCACGAGGATCGAGCGGACGATCGTCGCGTCGATGAGCACGGCGACGCCGGCACCGAACCCCATCTCCTGGAACATCACCAGGTCGCCTGCAGCGAAGCCGGCGAAGACTGCCACCATGATCAGCGCCGCGCCGGTGATCAGCCGGCCGGTCGAGCGCACGCCGAACACGACGGACTCGGTGTTGTCGCGCGTCTCGTCGTAGTGCTCGCGGATGCGGCTCAGCAGGAAGACGTGGTAGTCCATGGAGAGGCCGAAGAGGATGGCAAACAGGAAGATCGGCAGCCACGCTTCGATGCTCTCGACCTGCTGGAAGCCCAGCAGGTTCGCCCCCACGCCCTTTTGCGTCACGAGCACCAGCAAGCCGTAGGCAGCACCGACGGAGAGAAGGTTCATGATGACGGCCTTGATGGGCACGACGATCGACCGGAAGACCAGCATGAGGAGGATGAAGCTCAGGCCCAGGACGAAGATGAAGACGATGGGCGTGTAGAAGTCCAGCATGTCGAATCCGTCGAGGTTGGAGGCGATGTCGCCGCCGACCAGCACGCGCGCCGGCACGCCGCCGAACGCCTGCGGGACGTAGTCGTCGCGCAGGCGCTGGACGGCGTCCTGCGCCGCGTCGCTGTTCGGGTCGCCGGCCACCGGCAGCTCCAGCAGGGCGAGGTCGCCCGCGTCGTTCGCCTCGTACGACGTCTCGCCGAACGAAGGATCCCGGGCGACCGCTGCCCGGAGACGCTCCACGCCCTGCTGCACTTCGGGTGAATCGACGTCGCCATCGAGGACGACCTGCGCCGGGGCGATAAGGCCGGCGGAGAAGTCGCGGTCCAGGATCGTGAACGCCTGCTTCGCCTGGAGGCTGTCGGGCAGGGCGCTGATGCCGGAAAACCCCGTGTTGATGCTGAAGTACGGGATGGATGCGGCGATGAGGAATCCGGCGGAGACCACGAAGCACAGTGCGGGCTGGCGGATGACAGCCCGGGCGAGGGTGTCCCAGAAGCCGCCGGGGCGCTCCTCATTGAAGCGCTGCTGGCTTCGCTGGATGACGGGAATGCGGCCCCAGTTGATCCTGTCGCCCAGCAGGCTGAGCACCGCCGGCAACAGCGTCAGCGATGCGGCGACGGACATGATGACCACCAGGACCGATCCGGTCGCGATGCTGCGGAAGATCGTCTGCGGGACGATGAGCATGCCCAGCAGGGCGATGATGACGGTCACGCCGCTGAACAGGACGGTACGGCTGGCCGTGGCGCCGGCCCGGGCGATGGCGTCCAGCTTCTCGAGGCCGCGCTGGCGCTCCTCGCGAAAGCGCGACACCACGAACAGCGAGTAGTCGATGCCGACGGCCAGGCCGATCATGGTGATCACGTTCGTGACGAAGAACGACAGCTGATACTGCTGCCCGATGAGGGCGCTGGCGCCCACGGCGAGCACGATCGACAGAATCGCAAGCACGAGAGGGATGACCGATGCGGCAAGCGCGCCGAAGACGAGCGCCAGGATGATCAGGGCGATCGGGATGCCGAAGAGCTCTCCGGTCTGGAGGTCGCTTTGCGCCGCTTTCTCAAAATCCTCGCCCATGCTGGCGTTGCCCGCGATGAGCACTTCAAAGCCGCCGCGGTCTCTCGCCTCGTCCAGCTCGTCGAGGATCTTGCCGATGTTGTCGCCGGCCTCCTCGAAGGTGCCGGCCATGGCGAAGGGCAGGATGGTGATGCGGCGGTCGTCCGAGACCAGCGACTCGTCGCCGGACTCGTAGTAGCTCGTGCCGCCGGCGATGACCTCGTGGCCGAGAGACGTGACGTCCCCGTACAGCTCCTCCACGAAGGCGCGGAACGCCGGGTCGTCCACGGTCGCAGCCGTGGACTGGACGATGACGATCTCGTTGACCCGCTGGGGGCCTCGCAGCCGCTTCTCTATGAGCGTCCGGGCCTGCTTGGACTCGGGGTTCGTCGTGATGTCGGCGTCCGTCGTCAGCGCGTCCGAGAGCAGCGTTGCGCTGAGATAGACGGCGAGGATGAAGAGGCAAACCCACGCCACGATGACGCGCCAGGGGTGCCGGGCGCTCGCCCGGGCCAGCTGTTCAGTCGATAGAAATCGCATCAGGATCACCTCAGCTCTCGATCAGGTCCGCTGATCCAGTCTGACAAGCGCCTGCGCGCTCTCGCTACTGACAATTCCCTGCGAAAAGCGAAGATGGGTCCTGAATTGAGGATCTCTTAACCTTGCTGACTTCCAGCGCCGTCCGGAATACCTAGCGTCCTCCGCATCAGCCCCTCGAACTCTTCGTCCGAGAGGCGCTTGTGCAGGGGGATGATCGCCTCTGCGTCTGGGCCCACGGCGTAGCGCCGCTTCGGCGCGTCGCTGTACACCGCCTCGACGATGGTCTGGGCCACCAGCTCCGGCCCGGGGCGCTCTCCCCTGCCGGGCAGCCGATCGGAAGCCTGCGCGAAGCGCTGCCCCAGCTCCGCGTACGGCGAGTCGTCGCCGAAGCGGCGCGGAATGTGGCGGTTGTCATGGAACGAGGTCGAGAACGCGCCCGGCTCGATGATGATCACCCGCACGCCGAACCGCCCCGCCTCGAAGTAGAGCGCGTCGCTCAGCCCCTCCAGCGCGTGCTTCGTCGCGGCGTAGATACCGCCCAGGGGCGCGGCCACCCGGCCCACCAGCGAGCTGACGTTCACGATCGTCCCCGATCCCCGCTCCCGCATGTGCGGGAGCACGGCGCGGACCGTGCGGACCACGCCCGCGACGTTCGTGTCGAGGATGCGCAGGACCTCATCGTCGTCGTACGCCTCGACCGGGCCGTGGGTGCCGTAGGCAGCGTTGTTCACCAGCACGTCGATCCGGCCCGACCTCCGTAGCACCTGCGCCACGGCGGCATCGACGGACGCGCGATCTGTGACGTCGAGCGGGACCACCTCGACGCTGACGCCGGCCTGTGCCGCGCCGACGCGAAGCGCGCCGTCCTTCGAAGGATCGCGCATGGTGGCGAAAACCGTGTCGCCCCGCCGGGCGAAGGCGATCGCCGTGAGTTTCCCGAACCCTGAGCTGCACCCCGTGACCAGTACGACCGACATGGCTGTCCTCCTCTCCGGGACCGGAGTTGAACAAGATGAAGGGGATACCCTACCGCCACGGATCCCCTGAAATCAAGCGTCGTCTGAAATCGCGGGGCCCGGCGTGACCGGGGGGAGCGGCGTGGTCCGGCGGATCCTTCGCGGCGCTCAGGATGGCAGGGGGAGAGCCGCAGGGGTGGCCGGCCCCGAGAGCCGCTCACAGCCCGTGGGTTCGTTGCGAAACGTGCAAGCTCGTCACGGCTTGTGACAGTTGACACGAACGCGGTCGTAACCTAGAATCCTTGGCATCGGACAGCTGGACAGAACATTGCACAGATTTGAGTACGTTTCCAGTCTCTGAGGCCACCGCCGCATCCCTCTCGCTCGAGACGGGCCGTTGGCTCACGCTCGGGCAGGCCTGCCGCCTCCTGAACGTCGACGAATCGACGATGCGGCGCTGGGCGGACGCCGGCCAGGTCCGGACGTTTCGCACACCGGGCGGACACCGCCGCTTCGCCGAGTCGGACGTGCGCGAGATCGTGCAGGGGCGCACGGCGCGCGGCCAGCTCTCCGACGTCGGCGACATCGCCACGCGGCGCATCCGGCGGCAGGTCCACAACAACCACAACGCCGCCTGGTACGACTCCGTCGGCGAGACGCAGCGCGAGAAGTTGCGGCCCCTGGGGCGGCGGCTGATGGCGCTGGTCGCCGACTACGCCGCACGGCGGGGGAAGCGCAGCGGCCTGCTCGAAGAGGCGCGCGCCACCGGGATCGAGTACGGGAGCGAGCTGGCGTCGGCCGGAATGTCGCTCTCGCAGGCGGTGCAGGCGTTCACGTTCTTCCGGCGCAGCCTGGACCAGTCGGCGAAGCAGGCGCTGTCGAAGAACGGCACGCCCGCGCAAGAGGCCGCCGAGGTCTGCGAGCAGATCATGGGCCTCGCCGACGAGGTGCTGCTCGGCATCGCGAGCGCCTACGACCCCGCCCGCACGGAGGCGTAATCATGGAGCGCGACCCGATCCGCGAATACCACGCCGCGCTGCGCCGCCGCAGCGGTCGCGGTGTGCGCATCCGGCGCGCCGACGTCGCGCCCGGTGAGGGGCAGCGTCAGTTCGCCGCGCGACTTGCGGCGATGCAGGCGGCCCCGCCCGGAGATCTGCCGGACCTCGCGAGCACCCGCAGGCTCATCGCTCCGTCGCCGCGCGACTTCGGCGCCGCCATCCGCGTGCTGCAGCGGCACAACCATCTCCTCCAGAAGCGCTTCGGCATCGCGTGGGATCTCGCGGCGGGCGCCATCCTGGCGGAGGCGGTGCGCCGGGGCGCATCGGCAGCGGCGCTTGCCCGGGCGCTGGCGTCGCAACTCCGGAGGGAGGGGGCGGGGGCATGATCCGCGGCAACCGCGCGCCGGGACGCATCGGCACCTGGCGGCTCTTCGACCTGATGCAAGCGACGATGCACTTTCGAGGATGGATGGTCGGCGGCGCCGTCGGGATGCCCGAGTACGGCCCGCCCGACGTGATCCCCGGAGTCGCGGACCCTGCGGAGGAGCTGCCCGACTCGAACATCAGCGAGGGCGAGCGGCGCCAGGCGGTCGAGCGGGAGCGCTCGCGGCGCTTTCTGCGCACTCGCCGGATGGGGGTGTAGCGATGGCCCTCTACCCTATCTTCGTCGAAGCGAAGGGCCGGCGCGTGCTGGTGATCGGCGGCGGCAACGTCGGCGCGGAGAAGGTGCGCGGGCTGCTCAACGCCGAAGCCGCGATCACCGTCGTCAGCCCGGAGCTGCTCGACGAGCTGCGCGAGCACGTCGATGCCGGGCGCGTCGAGCACATCCCGCGGCCGTATCGCGCGTCGGACCTCGAGGGCGGGTACGAATGGATCATGGTCGCCACCGACGACGGCGCCATCAACGCCGACGTGGCCGCCGCGGCGAAGAAGCGCGGCCTCTGGGTGAACGCCGCCGACGACCCGCAGAACTGCGACTTCATCCTCCCCGCCGTCGTCCGGAAGGGGAAGATCACCCTCGCCGCATCGACGTCGGGCGCCAGCCCGGCGCTCGCCCGGCGCCTGCGGGAGGAGCTGGAGGCGTACCTCACGGAGGACATGCCGGCGCTCGCCGACCTGCTCGCCGAGGTGCGGCAGGAGCTGCGCGCCCGCGACATCAAGGTCGAGAGCGACACCTGGCAGACCGCCATCGACGAGCGCCTGCGCGTGCTGCTGGCGCAGCGCAAGTACGTCCAGGCGCGCGAACACCTGCTGCGCGGCCTCGGCGTGGAGCTGGCGCCCGCCGGCGCCGGGGCGGAGGACTGACGGCGATGCAGATCTCGCTCGTCGGCATCTCCCACAAAACCGCCCCGGTGGCGGTGCGCGAGCACTTCGCCTTGGAGCCGCACGAGCTGCCGGCCGCCCTCGTCCGGCTCGGCGAGCACCACGCCGGCGCGGCGGTGCTCTCCACCTGCAACCGCACGGAGGTCTACGTCGCCAACCCGCGCGGCGTCGGCGACCCCCGCGCGATCGTCGCGCTGCTCAGCGAGATCAAGGGCGAACCGCCTGTCGAGGGCGCGCCGTTCTTCGTGCTCTCCGGCAAGGACGCGGCGCGGCACCTCTTCCGCGTCGCCGCCGGCGTGGAGTCGATGGTCATCGGCGAGTCGGAGATCCTGGGGCAGGTGCGGGGCGCCTTCACGGCCGCGACGGCGGCGGGCACGCACACGGTTGCCCTCTCGCGGCTCTTCCACACCGCCATCCGCGTGGGACGGCGCGCGCGCTCGCAGACGCACATCGGGCGCCACGCCGTGTCCGTCAGTTCCACCGCGGTCGCCCTCGCGCGCAAGACGCTCGACGGACTCGACGGCAAGACGGTGCTGGTGATCAGCGCCGGCGAAGCGGGTAAGCTCACCGCCCGCAGCCTGGCCGAAGCCGGCGTGGCAAAGATGCTCGTCACCAGCCGCACGGCGGAGCGGGCGCGGGAGCTGGCCGCCGACCTGGGCGGCACGCCGATCGCGTTCGAGAGGCTGGCGGACGCGCTGGCCGAGGCTGACATCGTCATCACCGCCACCGCCTCGCCCGAGCACATCATCGACCGCGTAATGATCGAGCGGGCCATGGCGGGCCGGCCGCAACGGCCGATGCTGCTCATCGACATTGCCGTCCCGCGCGATGTCGACCCGGCGGCAGGGAGCCTGCCGGGCGTGCACCTGTCGAACATCGACGACCTGCAGGAGGTCGCGCGCGCCAACATGCACCTCCGCCGCGGCGAGTTGTCGCAGGTGGAGGCGATCGTCGAGGAAGAGGTGGCGAGGTTCGGCGACTGGCTCCGCACGCTCGAAGCGGTGCCGACGATCTCGGCGCTGAACGCCCGGGCCGACGAGATCCGGCTGGCCGAGCTGGAGCGGACGCTGGCGAAGACGCAGCTCAGCCCCGCCGACCGCAAGCGCATCGAGGCGATGACGGCAGCGATCGTGAAGAAACTGCTGCACGACCCCATCCGCCGGCTCAAGACACCCGACGGCGAGCGCTACGTCGAGGGGGCGCGCGCGCTCTTCGGCCTGGACGAGACACCCGACCCGCCCGACGCGACGCTGCCGGACGTCTGACCGTGCCGCGCACCTTCGTCATCGGCACGCGCGGCAGCCGCCTCGCGCTGCGGCAGACGGCCATCGTCGCCGATGCGCTCCGGGCCGCGCATCCGGACGTGCTCATCGAGGTCCGCGAGGTCCGCACCGAGGGCGACCGGTCGGCGGCGCCGCTGAGCGAGATCGGCGGGCTGGGCGTGTTCACGAAGGCCATCGAGGACGCGCTGCTGCGCCGTGACGTTGACCTGGCCGTGCACAGCCTGAAGGACCTGCCGCCGGAGATCGCTGAAGGGCTGACGATCGGCGCGGTGCCGGAGCGCGGCGACCCCCGGGACGCGCTGGTGACCCGCGACGGCGCCACGCTCGACGGACTGCCGCCCGGCGCGCGCATCGGTACCGGCAGCGAGCGGCGCGCCGTGCAGCTGCGGGCGCTGCGCCGGGACTGCGCGCCGGCGGAGATCCGCGGCAACGTCGACACGCGCGTCCGGAAGGTCGATGACGGCGAGTACGACGCGGCGGTGCTGGCGCTGGCGGGGCTGGAGCGGCTGCGGCTGATCCACCGCGCGGCGCAGATCTTCTCCGTCGAGGAGATGCTCCCCGCGGTCGGACAGGCGGCGCTCGGGGTGGAGGTCCGCGCGGACGACGCGGAGGCGCTGGCGCTGGTGGCCATGATCGACCACGCGGAGACGCGGGCGGCGGTCGAGGCGGAACGAGCGTTTCTGCGGCGTCTCGGGGCCGGCTGCCGTCTGCCCGTCGGGGCGTATGCTGAGGTGGCGGCGGGTACGCTGCGGCTGCGGCCGCAGCTGCGGCTGCGGGCGATGATCGCGGCGGAGTCGGGCGCGATCACGAGGCGGGAGGTCAGCGGTGCGGCGGACGAGGCCGCGGCGCTGGGCAGCGGTCTGGCGGAGAGCATGCAGGCCGCAGCGCCGGGGCATTCATGAGCGAAGACGCAACAACGGCGCAGACCGAGAGCGGCTGGGCCGAGTCCGCGGCGGCCTACATCGCCTTCCAGGACCGCGGCGACCCCAACCGCACGGTCCTGCTCGACCCCGTGATGCTCCGCCTCTGCGGCGACGTGCGCGGGCGCGACGTGCTCGACGACGGCTGCGGCGAGGGGCGCTTCTCCCGCATGCTCGCCGAGCGCGGAGCGCGCGTCACCGGCATCGACGCGACGCCCGAGATGGCGCGCACTGGGGCGCGGCGTGGCGACCAGCGCTATGCCATCGCCGACGCGGCTCGGCTGCCCTTCGGGGATGCGTCGTTCGACATCGTCGTCAGCTACATCACGCTGGTCGACATCGTCGACTACGCTGCCGCCATCCGCGAGATGGCGCGCGTACTCCGGCCGGGCGGGCGCGTCGCCGTCGCCAACCTCGGCTTCGTGTCCGCCTCGCTCGGCTGGCAGCGCGACGACGAGGGCAAGCGCCTGTACGAACGCATCGACCGCTACGCCGAGGAGTGGTCGCGTGTCTTCGAGTGGTTGGGCATGCGCATCGTCAACTGGCACCGCCCGCTCTCGGCGTACATGCGCGCGTATCTCTCCGCCGGGCTGACACTGCGCGCGTTCGAGGAGCCCGTCCCACCCGACGATTCGCTGCGCGACAACCCGCTGTTCGAGGACTGGTACCGCGTGCCGCTCTTCACGGCGATGCTCTGGACGAAGGACGGGCGGCCGTGAGCACGAGCGGCTTCGTGTCGCTGGTGGGCGCCGGCCCCGGCGACCCGGAGCTGATCACCGCCGGCGGCGCCGCCCGCCTCGCACGGGCGGAGGTGGTGGTCTACGACCGGCTGGTGAGCGCGAAGCTGCTGGCTTTGGCGCCGGGGGGCGCGGAGCTGATCTACGCCGGCAAGATGCCCGAACGCCACGCGCTGTCGCAGGACGAGATCAACGCGCTGCTCGTCGAGCGGGCGCGCGGGGGGAAGCGCGTGGTGCGGCTGAAGGGCGGCGACCCGTTCGTCTTCGGCCGCGGCGGCGAGGAGGCGCTGGCGCTGGCGGCCGCCGGCATTCCGTTCGAGGTGCTGCCGGGCGTCACGTCTGCCGTCGCCGCGCCGGCCTACGCCGGGATCCCCGTCACCCACCGGGGGATCGCGTCGTCGTTCGCCGTCATCACGGGCCATGAGGACCCGTCGAAGGACGAGAGCGCCGTCGACTGGGCGCGGCTCGCCGCCGGCGCCGACACGCTGGTGCTGCTGATGGGCGTGGAGCGCCTCGACGAGATCGCGCGGAGCCTGATCGCGGGCGGCCGGGCCGCATCGACGCCGGCCGCCGTCGTCGAGTGGGGGACGCTGCCCCGCCAGCGCACGGTTGCCGGCATGCTGGCGACGATCGCGGAAGCCGCGCGCGACGCTGGCATGCAGGCGCCGGCGATCACGGTCGTCGGCGAAGTCGCCCGTCTCCGCGACGATCTCCGCTGGTTCGACGCGCGGCCCCTTTTCGGCAAGCGGGTGCTGGTCACCCGCACCCGCCAGCAGGCGAGCGAGCTGTCGCGCGCCCTCGCGGCGCAGGGCGCCGAGCCGGTCGAGCTGCCGGCGATCGAGATCGTCCCGCGGTACGACGAGGCTGAGCTTGCCACCGCGATCGAACTGCTGCGGACGTCGGGCTACCAGTGGACAGCCTTCACCAGCGCCAACGCCGTCGATCTCTTCGCGGCGCACCTGCGCGACGCCGGCCTCGACCCCCGCGCCTTCGGCCGGACGCGCATCGCCGCCATCGGCCCCGGCACCGCCGGCGCGCTCGCGCGCCACGGCCTGCGCGCGGACGTCGTGCCGGAGCGCTACGTCGCCGAGGGGCTGCTCGAGGCGTTCGCGTCACGGCCGATGCGCGGACAGCGCGTGCTGCTGCCCCGCGCCCACGGCGCCCGTGAGGCGCTGGTCGACGGCCTCGAGGCGATGGGCGCGCGCGTGGACGAGCTGAAGCTGTACGTGGCCGCGGTGCCCCGCGACCCCGACGCCGAGGGTCTGCGCCTGCTCCGCGACGGCCAGATCGACGTCGCGACGTTCGCCAGCTCCTCCGCCGTCCGGAACCTGATCGACCTGCTCGGCGGCGATATCGTCCCGTTGCGCGCCACGACGATCGCCGCCATCGGCCCGATCACGGCGCAGACGCTCCGCGACGCCGGCCTTGAGGTGGCGGTGATGCCGGACGAGTACACCGTCGATGCGCTGGTGCAAGCGCTAGTCGAGCACGCCGAGTTACACACCCTGTAGGGGGCAACGCTCTCCGGTCCGCCGTCTTCAACTCTGTCCCCTGTCGCGCGTGACCGACAGCGCATGACCGCTCGGAAGAAACACCGTCATCAGACGGCGATCCTCCAGGATCCTCCGGCGGTACTCGGCGCTCTGCTCCGGCCAGGGGTTGTCCGGGATGTACACGCCGAGGAAGAGGTTGGACGTGATGATGAGCCCGCCCTCCGCGGGCACGAGACGCAGGAACTCGTCGAGGAACGCGGGATACTGATCGACGTCGGAGTCGCAGAACACCAGATCGTACGGCGGCTCGAGCGTGGGCAGGACGCGCAGGGCGTCGCCCGTGTGCACCGTGATGCGATGCTCCGCGTCGTGGCGCGCACACTGGCGTCGGGCGAGATCGGCGTGCAGACTATCCCGCTCGATCGTCTCCACCGTCGCACCGGCGCCGGCTCCGTGCGCCATCCAGAGAGCGCTGTAACCGAGGCCGCATCCAACTTCGAGGATGCGCCCTGGCCGTCGGGCCGCGGCCAGAAGCCCGAGCAGCGGGCCGTTCCCGGTTGGATAGAGGTCGCAACCGTGCTCGGACCGGTGCGCTTCCGACGCGTCATACACGTCCGCGAAGACGTCGTGGGAGTGCGTCTGGCGCCGCACCCACGCCCGCACCGCCTCGGCGCTCGTCGGCTCTTCTTCGACAGGTAGCATCGCGGGTTGAGTATAAGTGGAAGCAGGGACGGCTCTTAGAGCCGTCCGCGTCGCCGCCGTAGCATCGAGCCTGCGATGGCCAGCGCCATACCGCCGACGCCTAACGCCGCCACGGCTCCTAGAGGCGTTCGGCCGGCAGGCTCCGACCCCGCCCGGAACACGAAGCGAGTCGAACCCCGGAGGTCCAGGCCATTGCTCGGGTCCGTCCTCAACTCGCGGACGGCCTCGCGGAACAGGCGCTCCAACTCCGCGTCATCGAACTGGACGTGGATTGTCTGGCCCGAGACTTCGATCGACTCCAGCTCTCCCGATTGTCCGCGCGCAATGACTTCCTCGAAGGTCAGTTGGCGCTGGTCCGGCGCCCCAGCGCCCCACGCGGCCAACACAGCCAGCCCGAAGGATGCGCTCACCACGAACAACGCCAGCGGCCACATCCGCGTCAGCATCGGGTGCCCCCGTCACCAAACGTCCTCATATCTTCTCACAACCGGCGGCACGATGGAGCGGCGCCGTACAATGAACGCAGGATGCTCGACCTGACGACCCGGGGGGACTTCGCGAGGCACCGGCGGCTGCGGCGGACGGAGGGGCTGCGGCGGCTCGTCGCCGAGACGCGGCTGTCGCCATCGGACTTCGTCTACCCGCTGTTCGTGACGCACGGGCAGGGCCTCCGCGAGGAGATCCCGTCCATGCCGGGGCAGTTCCGCATCTCGCTCGACCAGGTCTCCCGCGAGGCGGACGACCTCCGGGCGCTGCGCATCCCCGCGGTGCTGCTCTTCGGCCTGCCGGCGATGAAGGACGACGCGGGGTCCGAGGCCTACGACGACGGCGGCATCGTCCAGGACGCCGTCCGCGCCTTCAAGCTGGCCGACCCGGACCTGGTCGTCATCACCGATGTCTGCCTCTGCGAGTACACCAGCCACGGCCACTGCGGCGTCTTCGCCGACGGGGAGGTGGACAACGACCGCTCGATCGACCTCATCGCGCGGACGGCGCTCTCGCACGCCCGGGCCGGCGCCGACATGGTCGCCCCGTCGGACATGATGGATGGGCGCATCGTCGCCGTCCGGGAGTCGCTCGACGACGCGGGGTACGCGGCCACGCCGATCATGGCCTACTCCGCGAAGTACGCATCGGCGTTCTACGGGCCGTTCCGGGAGGCCGCCGGCAGCGCGCCGCAGTCAGGGGACCGCCGCGGCTACCAGATGGACCCCCCAAACGCCCGCGAAGCCCTGCGCGAGATCGAGGCGGACATCGACGAGGGGGCGGACATCGTCATGGTCAAACCGGCGCTCGCCTACCTGGATGTGCTCTCGCGCGCCCGCCAGGAGTTCGACGCGCCGCTCGCGGCGTACAACGTCAGCGGCGAGTACGCGATGGTGAAGGCGGCGGAGGCCAACGGCTGGATCGACGGCCAGCGGGTGATGATGGAGGTCCTGACGGCGATCAAGCGCGCCGGCGCGGACATCATCATCACCTATCACGCGAAGGAAGCCGCCCGGCTCCTGACCCCATAGCCTCCGCCCGAGCGCCCGTTACTTCCGCGCGACGTAGTAGACGTTGAGGATATCGCCCTCCACGTGCTTCGCGTCGATGGACGTGAATCCCGCTTCCGCCAGCAGCTCACGCGCCTTCTGCTCGCCCCACATCGTCCCCAGCCCCTCGCCGCCCAGCGCCAGCGACACGGTCATGCAGTGGAACGTGGAGATGGAGTACAGCGCCGCGCCCAGAGGGTGCTCCATGTTGCCGGCGTGGTTCGTGTCGGCCGCGATGTCCACGCACAGGAAGGTTCCGCCGGCCTTCAGCGAATCGGCGATGCCCTTCAGCACCCGCCGCGGCTTGGCCTGGTCGTGGATGGCGTCGAAGGCGGTGATGAAGTCGAACTTCGCGGAGCCGTCGAGCGTCGAGACGTCCTTTGCCTCGAAGCTGGCGTTGGTGAGCCCCCACGCCTTCGCCTCGGCCCGTCCCCGTGCGACCCCCTCCTCCGAGAAGTCGTAGCCGGTGAAGCGGCTCTTCGGGAAGGCGCGCGCCATGATGTTGATGGCGTGGCCCGACCCGCACCCCACGTCGGCGACGTCGATGCCGCTCTCCAGCCGCGCGACCAACCCCTCCACCATCGGCAGCGTCGCCTGCGTCAGCGTGGCATCGAACACCTGAGCGCTCTCCTCCGCCATCGAAGCCTGGAACTTCGGGAACTTCGCGTAGGGGACGCCGCCGCCCTTCTGGAAGCACTCGACGATCTCGTCCTCGACGTTCCCCATCATCGAGACGAAAGTCGCGAACGTCGCCAGGTTGCCGGGCCCCGCCGCCCGCGTCAGCGATGCGGCGTGCTCCGGCGGCAGCACGTAGGTGCCCGCCACGGCATCGTGCTCCACGATCCGGGCGACGGTCATCGCGCCCAACCATTCGCGGACGTAGCGCTCGTTCAGCCCCGTGGCGGCGGCGATCTGGGCGCTGGTGGAGGGCGGCAGCTCCGCCATCTTGTCGAAGAGCCCCGTCCGGTGTCCGGCGCTGATCATCAGCGACGCCATCCCGCCGTTGATCATGCCGATGAGCTGTCCGCCGAACGCTTCGGCCTTCGCCATGTCCAGTTGCTGCGTTGTCATGGTCTGCTCCTTCTTCGTCCCTGCAAGATGCCGTGAGAATCGTGTAATCGATGGTGCCTGGAGGCGGGCTGATGTTACACCCGCGCGAGGATTAGGTCGCGGGGCGTTCCCGCCATGAGCGGAACGCGGCCACCAGTGCCTCCCGCGCGGCAGGCGCCAGGTCCTCTTCGCGGAGCTGCCCCGTGAGCCGGACGGTCTCCCGCATCTGCGCCAGGTACTCGCGGCAGCCCGGGCACCCCGTCAGGTGCGCGTCGAAGCGCTCCCGTTCCCCGGCGGGCATGGTGCCCTCAAGGTAGCCGGTAGCCAGCTCCACGATCTCCCGGCAGCTCATTCTGTCACCGTCCCCCCGCCTCGCGGAAGTGTTCTTCCAGCGCGCGCCGCACCTTCGACCGTGCCCGGTGCAGCAGCACCCGCTGATTGGTGTCGCTCAGGTCGAGGAGGTTACACACCTCCTCTGCGGGCAGCCCCTCGACATCCCGGAGGGTGATGACGCCCCGTTGCACTGCCGGCAGCCCGGCAACCGCCCGCTCGATGCAGCTTCGCGTCTCGGCGGAGAGGGCCTGCTCCTCCGGCGAGCCCTCCCAGGGCTGCGGGGGCTCCCGCCAGTGGCCGCCGACGCGGGGGAACCATCCGGGGAAGAACCGGCGGCCCGGCACGGCAGGCTCGTCAGACTCCTCCTCTTCGAACAGCGACGAGAATGGGACGGTCCGTCCTTCCTTCCGCAGGCGCGCCCGGGCGCAGTTGATGAGGATGCGGAAGATCCACGTCTTCAGGGAGGCACGCCCCTCGAATCGGTCGAGGCTCTCCAGCAGCCCGATCCACGCTTCCTGCACCACGTCTTCCGCCACCGCGCGGTCGTGGACGAACGTCTGCGCCGTACGCAGCAGGGCCGCGTTGTAGCGGTCGATCAGCTCCGCGAAGGCGGCTTCGTCGCCGGCGCGCAGCCGTGCCAGCACCGCGACATCGTCGCTAACGGTGGTGGCGGCTGGGCCGGGCGGGCCGTCGGGCATGGCTTCGACTATACCGGCGTCAGCGCAGAGCGCACGGCAACGCGCAGGCCTCTTCTGCCCCTTCCGGCGGCGACCCGATAGACTCGGAATCGTGATCGGACGCATCCTGACCGCCGCGGCCGCCCTCTCCGCCCCGGGGATCGTCGCCACGATCGCGGCGGAGCAGCTGATCCGGCCCCGGCTGTTTTACTCCGGCCCGTGGCACCCCGAGCCGCCGGACGCCCTCGGCGTGCCGTACGAAGAGGCGCACATCTACACGGCTGACGGCTTCGACCTGCAGGGCTGGTACTTCCCGGCGGCCCGTCCCGGCGCCCCGACGGTCCTCTTCATGCACGGCACCAGCTACAACGCCAGCGACATGTGGGTGACGCCCGAGCGCGCGGAGGCCTACGGCGAGTTCCTGCGCGACGTTGGGTGCAACTTCCTGCTGTTCGACTATCGCGGCTACGGGCGCAACGCCGGCGTCCCGTCGGAAGAGGGCACGTACGTCGACGCGGCGGCGGCACTCGGCTGGCTCTACCAGCGGGACGGCGTCGACCCGGCGAGCATCTTCTTCTACGGCTTCTCGCTGGGCACCGGGATCGCGTCGGAGCTGGCGATGCGCGAGCAGAGCGCGGGGTTGATCCTGCGGGCGCCGTTCACGTCGATCCGGGGCATCATGCTCGCGCGCTACCCGCGGCTGCGGCCGGCGCTGGAGCTGGCGCCGTGGCTGCCGCTGACGAACTACGACACCCGCTCGAAGATCCGCCGTCTCGACCGGCCGCTGCTCGTCATGCACGGCGAGGCCGACACCACCGTCCCGGAGCGGCTGGGGCAGCAGGTGTTCGAGGCGGCGCCGGAGCCGAAGCGCTACGTATCGTTCCCAGACACGGCGCACTCGCAGATCCGCAACGACCTGGTGGTGCCGGCCGTATCGCAGTTCATCGACGACGTCCTCTCCGGCGCCATGGCGGCGGGCAGGGCGGCCACGCACGCCTCTGCTTCGAGGGCGCCGGCGTCCGTGGCGGCGTCGTAGGGCACTCCTCTCGTGAGGGGCACGTCCACTCTGGATCGATCTTGCTCCCGCAGCGCCCGTCAGCCCGATAAGCTGAACGCATGACCACCGACCTCCAGCGCACGCTCGCCGAGGCGGTCGAGCGGGAGGCGCCGCGGCGCCGGCTCTCCCGCGACCCGGAGTACCGCGCACTGCGGAAGCTCGCGGCGCTGAACCGCAAGCAGCCGCCCCGCTACCCCACCGACGCCCTCCAGCACATCGCCGACGTGGCCCGCGAGATGACGCACGCCACCTACGCCGCCCTCGCCGTCACCGGCGCCGAGGACTACGTCGAGGGATTCGTCGTCAGCGGCATGCCCGACGAAGCGTTGCGCGCGCTGAAGGGGCCTCCGCAAGGCCACGGCCCCCTCGGCGCCATGCGGCAGGACGGATTCAGCGTCCACATGGAGGACGTCAGTCTGCACGAGAAGGCATTCGGCTTCCCACCGAAGCACCCGGAGATGAAGGAGCTGCTCGGCGTGCCGGTCTTCGCCGGCGCAGAGATCCGGGGCGCCCTCTACGTCACCGACCGCCGCGGCGCCCGCCGCTTCGGCACGGAGGACGAGCAGGTGCTGCGGCTGCTCGCCCGGCACGCCGGGCTGGTGATCGAATCGTCGTGGTACTGACGTGCGGCTGATGGCGTATCGCGAGGCGTCCGGCGGCGAGCGGGCGGGGCTGGTGCTCGATGGTCGCGTGCACCCGCTTGACCCGCCGGACATGCTCTCGTTCATCCGGCAGGGCGCGCCCGCGGTCGATGCCGCTCGTGGCCTCGCCGCCAGCGCGCCCCCCGGCGGTATCGCCCTCGATGAGGTGCGCGTGCTGGCGCCGATCACGCATCCCGTCAGGAACATCGTCTGCGTGGGGCTGAACTATCTCGACCACGTCGCCGAGGCGCGGGCCGGCGCCGAAGCGCCGAAGTTCCCCGTCTTCTTCACCAAGCCGCCGCAGACGGTCATCGGCCCCGAGGACGAGATCCCGTGGCACGGCCACGTCAGCACGATGATCGATTGGGAGGCGGAGCTGGCGGTCATCATCGGACGCGAGGGGCGTGACATCTCCGAGGATCAGGCGCCCGGCCACGTGTTCGGCTACACCGTCGCGAACGACGTGACCGCCCGTGACCTGCAGGGAAAGCACCAGCAGTGGTACAAGGGCAAGGGCCTCGACGGCTTCTGCCCGCTCGGCCCCGCCGTCGTCACCGCCGACGAGATCGGCGACCCGCAGCGGCTGGAGATCAGCCTGCGAGTGAACGGCGTGGAGAAGCAGCACTCGAACACGCGCCACATGATCTTCAGCGTGGCGAAGCTCATCGCCGCGTGGTCGGCGGGCATGACGCTGCTCCCGGGCGACATCCTCCTCACCGGCACGCCATCGGGGGTGGGCGTGGGGCGGAAGCCGCCGGAGTGGCTGAAGCCGGGCGACGCCGTCGAGGCGGAAGTGGAGGGGATCGGGGTGCTCCGGAACACCGTCGGCGGCCGATAATTCATCGTGATCGTCGGATGCGTCCGCGAGAGGAAGAATGAGGAGCACCGTGTCGGGCTGACGCCCGAGGGCGCGCACGCGCTCGCCGATGCCGGCCACCGCGTGCTCGTCGAGTCGCGCGCCGGCGATAGCGTCGGTTACGGCGACGATGCGTACCGCTCGGCCGGGGCAACGGTCGTCCCGGACGAGCGCGAAGTCTGGGGCCGTGCTGACCTGCTGCTGAAGGTGAAAGAGCCCGAGCCGGAAGAGTACGCACTGGTCCGCGACAACCAGACACTGTTCACGTACCTCCACCTCGCGGCGCTGCCGCGGCTGACCCGCGCGCTGCTTGCCTCGAAGGTCACGGCGATCGGCTACGAGACCGTGCAGGCGCCCGACGGGTCGCTGCCGCTCCTCATCCCCATGAGCCAGATCGCCGGCCGCATGGCGACGGAGATCGGCGCGCAGTACCTGCGCAAGCCCGGCCCCGGGCGAGGCAAGCTGATCTCCGGCCTGCCGGGCGCGCCGGCGGCGCATGTGGTGGTGCTGGGCGCGGGGATCGTCGCCCAGAACGCTATCGAGACGGCGGTGGCGCTGGGCGCGCGCGTGACGGTGTTCGACACGCGGCTGGAGAAGCTCCGTCACGTGCAGCAGCGCTGGCCCGGCGCGGTGACCGCGCTCATGTCCAGCCCGCTGGCGATCGCCGGCGCCCTCCGCGAGACCGACATCCTGGTCTGCGCGGTGCTCGTACCCGGGGCCTCAGCGCCGAAGCTGGTGACGCGCGAGATGGTGCGGGGCATGGGCGCGGGGGCGGTGATCGTCGACGTGTCGATCGACCAGGGCGGGACGTGCGAGACGTCCCGGCCGACGAGCCACGATGATCCGGTCTACGTCGAAGAGGGCGTCGTGCACTACTGCGTCGCCAACATGCCGGGGGCGGTGCCGGTGACGGCGACGGCCGCCCTCACGTCGGCGACGCTGCCGTATGTGCTCATGATGGCGAACCTGGGGACGCGGCGCGCGCTGCTTGCTGACGCGTCGCTGCGTAAGGGCGTGCTCGTCAGCGAAGGGCACGTGACGTACGAGGCGCTGGCGCGTTCGCTGGAGTTGCCCTTCGTGCCCCTCGAGCAGGCGCTGCCGCCGGAGTAGGGCGCAGGGACTGTCACACCGCCGCGGCCGAGCGTCAGATCATACCCGGACGGCAGCGAGGATCTTCTCCGCGTGCTGGATGTGGTCCGCGTCGTGGACGCGCTGGAACGCCGCCCACTCCGCGCAGTTCAGGGGCCCGAAGAACGGGTGCGGCGCCTTCACTGTCAGGTTGCGATCGTCCGTCAGCGACCGCACCATCTCGACCATGCCGGTGTTCGCCGCGCGCAACTCGTCGATGAGCGCCGCGTACGGCCGTCCGTCGTCCGCCGCCACCACGCCCGGGGCGGGCTCGCGCGTCACTTCCTCGCCGCGCGCCAGCCGCTCGACCAGCCGCGTGACGCCGCGCTCGGCGTCGATGACGTGGAGGAGCAGCTGCCGTACCGACCACTCACCCTCCGCAGGCGATCGCGTCGCGACATCCTCCGGCACGCCCGACATCACCTCGAACAGCCGCTGCTGGCTCTCGCCCACCAGCGCCGCGAGGTCATCCGGCGTCTTCGCCCCCTGGTGCTGGATGTACGACACCACACGCGCGACAACATCCTCCGTGACCATGATTGGCCTCCCTTTCGGGATCGATCATGCCACGTTCTGCCCGTGGATCATAGACAGGATGGATGGATGAGTGGTTGGGGCGGCCGGGCGAACGGGACTAGCGGCGGCGCCGCTCATTGATGTACCCCGCGAGCCGTTCCCACAAGCCGAACAGGTCGCCTGCCCACACCAGAATGAACCCCAGGAGCACGAAGTAGAGGACTTCACCGGTGCTCATCGCGAACTCGCACTCCTTGGTGGGGCGGGGATAGCGTCCGAGATTGCGTCTGGCGGGGACAACTCCACGTTACAGCGACGCGATGGCGCTGAACAGATGCGTTCGTCAAGCGCGGGGGCGGCGTGTCAAGGGCCGGCCGAGCGTCGCCGTCCGTACACCTGTTCGGTACCGCGCGAGGTGTTAACCAGCAGCACACCCTTGACGCGGCTTCGCGCCGCCGGGCCTGTGCGATCCTCCTTTGATCCCCGCTACACCCCTGTGCACCGAAGACACCCGCCACACCCTGGACCCATAGACCTGCGGCCTTCGGCATGCTCGCGGGCGACCGGGCGTTCGACGTGAATGCCAACGGCACCATCACGAACGGCGACGGCGTCCTGGTCAAACAGGCAGCCTTCAACTACATCCCGTGTCAGTCCCTGACGCTGCGGCGCTAGTCACTCCATAGCGCATGCCGCTGCGCGCGGCGGAGCTTGAAGTCTGTCTCCGGCAGCTTGAACGCCGACCGTCGCACCTTCTTCAGCGCCGCCTCGAGCTGACGCCGCTCCGCAGCCGACATGGCGCTCTGGAACAGGTCCCGGTACAGCTCCTCCGACACCTCCACCACCTTCGCCGCAACCTCCCGGCCCGAAGGCGTGAGCTGCAGCCCCACCGCCCGGCGGTCGTCCGGGTCCGGCTGGCGCTGCACCCACCCGCGCGCCTCCAGGCGCTGCAGGATGCCGGTGATGCTCTGCGTCTCCTGGAAGAGCAGCGTCGCGACCAGGCTCGGCTTCAGCGGCGACTCGGCGTAGTACAGGAGCCCCAGTACGCGCCCCTGCGAGTCGGAGACCCCCAACTCGTAGAACCGGCGCTCCAGCAGCTTGTATGACATCCAGTACAGCTGCGTGATGAGCATCCAGGGCGCGATGTGCTTGTACTGGTCCATTGCCGGCGCATGGACGTCCGGGCGCGGCGGCTTCCTTCGGGTGGCCATGGCATCCTCCTGTGGCTCAGCAACGGGTCCCTAACCCGCTCACGAATCCGCACCCGGCCCCCGCGGTTGCGCGTCGCGTACGACGCATCGATCATACAACTGACTGTCCCCCGGCGCGCGGTCCCACCACGAATCGAGGACTCCATGACGACAATGCAACAGCGTGTCAGCACACCCGCCGGCCCCGAGCGGCCGGGAGGGCAGGGGCTCGACGCCCATCAGTACGAGTCCGGCGAGCGCGCCATCCGCATCCTCCTGACGGACGAGACCGCCGGTCCGCAGACGGACCTGGTGATCACGCACCGCGACGGCGCCTACGAGGTCTGGGCCGCTCGCGGCATGGTCCGCTTCCAGCGCTTCTACGCGCAGGGCGGAGGCTACGAGTACCGCATCATCGAGCAGATCGGCGAGGACCCGATCGAGAATCAGGACCCCCGCGCCATCGCCACGGTCGACGAAGAGCTGGCGGCCTCGCGCGCCTCGGGCTTCCCCGGCGTGGACCCCAACACCGCGTACGTGCAGCCGGAACAGAACGCCTACCCGCTGGCCTTCGAGCGGATCGCCCAGCTGTTCGACAGTCCCAACGCACCGGACCTGGTCATGAACCCGAGGGCGTTCGCCTTCGGGCGGCAGCCCGGGCAGCACGGCGCCCTCGATGCCATCCAGGCTCGCTCGCCGCTGGTGTTCTCCGGCCCCGGCGTCCGCGGCGGTGTCCTCACCGATGCGCTCTCCCGCCAGATCGACATCGCCCCGACGATCGCGAAGCTCTGCGGCTTCCCGTTGATCGACGGCAGGGACGCCACCGGCCGCACGTCGTCCGAGCGCGGCGCTGTCCCGGACGTCTACTTGAAGCGGCAGGACGGCCGCGCTCTCGACGAGATCATCGATGACGCGGGCCCGCGTCCGGAGCGGGTGTACATCTTCCTCCTCGACGGCCTCAGCAACACCGAGCTGAAGGTCCGCCTCGCGGAGGAAGAGCCGGACTCCATCCCCAACCTCCGCCGCCTGATCCGCGGCGGCACCATGTTCGAGTACGGGTCGTTCACCAACTTCCCGAGTATCACGTGGCCCAGCCACAACGCCATCGGCACGGGGGCCTGGGGCGGGCACCACGACATCGTCAACCCCACGTACTACCTGCGCGACCGCCGCGAGGTGGTGACGCCACAGGGCCAGCAGTTCGAGACGGCGCGCTTCCTCGGCGACGGTGTCGAGACGCTGTACGAGGCCTTCCACCGCGTGTTCGGCGCGTGGGAGGGGCAGCGCGGCGCTTTCACCGCGTCGATCCACGAGCCCTGCACCCGCGGCGCCGACCACGCGACGCTGGAGCGCGTGGTCATCGGCGACCGCGACCGTCTGCGCGACCTCACCGCGCGCTATCGCGACGACACCAGCCCGAAGTGGCTACAGGACGGCCAGAAGGGCAGTCACGGCGAGTCGACCGTCGACAATCGCGGGCTCGCCCAGGCGATCGTGCTCTACAGCGACGACTCACACCCGCCGCCGAAGTTCATGTTTCACGAGCTTGTCCTCACAGACGGCGCCGGCCACGACTACGGCCCCCACTCGGAAGGTGTCCGCACGGCGCTCGACGAGACCGACGTGCGCGTCGGCCGTATTCTGGACACGCTGGAGGCGCAGGGGCTGATCGAGGGCACGCTCTTCATCATCACCACCGACCACGGGATGGCGCCCACCGACGCATCGCTGAAGGCGAACCAGGTGCAGGCGGTCGTCGACGCCGGCATGAAGGCCGTCGTCCCGGCGCCCCTCGTCTACCTGATCGACATGGCGGTGGAGGTGACGGTACACGAGGACGGGCGCACGGCGATGGTGGAGGTGCTGGCGAACGACGCCGACACCTCCGGCGAGCGTCCGCCCGTGGAGGGGGCGGAGGTGGTGCTGACCACGCACAACGCGCAGGTGCTGGCGCGCGCCCGCACCGACGGCGGCGGGACGTGCGGCCTGCCCCTCCCCGCGAACGTCACACCGGACGAGATGTACCTGATCGTCCAGCACGACGACTACAACCCGCGGCACCTCCGCCTCGATGGCACGCCGGTGATGGAGGATCTTCGCGCCGTCCTGTACGGCAAGTAGGCGGCCCGCCGGCGGCAACTGCAGCCAGCGGCTCCGCCTTGGGGGCTGCCTATACCGCGTTGCAGAATGTGCCGAATCCCTGGAGCGCCAGTTGCGCGACCAGATTCGCGTCCGTGATGTTGATTATGCCGCCGCCGTCGAAGTCGAGCGGCCAGTCCCGGCCGACGTTCAACAGCGCGGCCTGCGCCACGATGACCACATCGGTGATGTTGGGAACACCGCTGCCGTCGATGTCGGCTGCTTCTCTGCAGTCACTCACGCCGTCACCGTCGGTGTCTGTGAGATCCGGGTCCGTGCCCCATTTGCAGAGCTCCCACATATCGAGAAGGCCGTCGTCGTCGGTGTCCTTGTCAGGCGTACCGCCCCACTCCAGCGGAGGCCCGGTGACCAGGGGAGCCAGGGGGCGGCAGACGCCGCCGCCGAGGGGCCCGGGATCCTTCGAGGCTGCGTCCCTGGGGTTGTAGCCGTTCGCGCACTCCCATCCGTCGATCTGCCCGTCGTTGTCGGTGTCCCACGAAGGCCCGTTGTCGCCCGCATCAGAGTGCAGAGGCGGGGCAGCGATGCCGTCCCCGTCGTCGTCGCTCGTGATGTCGCCCCCGGCCGGCGCGGGGTGCGTCGTCCCGCTCAGGTCGAACGGCGCGCAGACGTCCGGCGAAAGCTCGTCCTCGTCCCAGAGCCCGTCGTTGTCGTCGTCCTCGTCGCACGCGTCTCCCCACTCGTCGCTGTTCGGGACGGTCGTGTCGTCGCCTGGCACCGGCAGGCCGTTGCCCTGCACGCTGTCCGTGTTGGCCTGGTCCGGGTTGGCGTCGAGCTTGCAGTTGTCCGGCCCGTCGAGCACGACGTCGTCGTCGGTGTCCGGGTCGCACGGCAACGTGCCCGCGTCGTTGTACTCGGCGAGGCTGGTCAGCCCGTCCGCGTCCGGGTCGGCCGCCCCGTCCGCGACCAGCGGCTGCAGGCAACTGTTCAGCGGGTCAACCTCGAACGCATCGTCCATCCCGTCATCGTCTGTGTCGGGCTTGTGTGGATCCGTTCCCAGCAGGATCTCAGTGCCGTCATCGAGGTCGTCATCGTCGGAGTCTCCGTCGAAAGGATCCGTCACGTACGTTTCGAGTTCGGCGGTGTCTGAGAGCCCGTCTTCGTCTTCATCGGGGTCGCAGTGATCCCGAACCGCATCACCCGGCACAGCGACGGAGAAGAACGCGAACTGCACGCGCGAGACTGTACCCTCCGATGTGTCACCCGTTGCGCGTACTTCTGCACCGTACGTTCCACAACCTTCTGTGTCACCGAAAGCGACGGAGTAGAGCAAGTCACCCGCAACCACATCACCGCTGGTGCCGTCATCGACCAGGGTCACGCTCTGCACGCCGCCACCTGGCAATATGACATCCGAAGTGATCGACGTTGCCTCAACGGGAACTCCCACATCCGTCAGACGTGCAGTCAGGACAACGGGCTCGCTGGGAGCCAACAACTGAACTGACGTGTCAACCTCGAGGCCCACCTCGCTCTCAGGCACCAGGAGTATGAAGAACGGCTCTCCGCCAGGCTGCACAGCCACTCCCTCAACCGAGACCTCCCAGGTTCCAGCCGCAGGTGCACTCAGTGCAAAGCCTTTCGCCAGGACGTGAACCGATCCTCCATCACCTGTCAGGGCGACATCAGAAATCACGTCCGGATCGTTCGCGTCGACGACTTGACCACCTGGCCGACGGACCGTAACCGACAGGTCAGGCGTCGTAGGAGCATCCTTCCATAGCACCACGATTTCCGCTGAAGGTAGTCCGGGCGGTACGGCAATACTCGCTACTTTGGTCTCACTTGGCTGAACATAGTCAAAGACGACTTCCGCGGGCGCGCGATCGTGACCAGACGCCAATACTGGATCGGCGCCACTGGGCGGCGTACCTTTGATGAATGCGGCAATGTCAGCGGCCACTTCACTACTCGTGACCAGTGACGGCTCATCACAAGCGCCGGGCAGCGTTACGAGACCATGTGAAACATCTGGATAGTCGGCGCGCACGTCCGCGAACACCCCGCCAGGCCCTCGTACACTGCTAGCGGCAATCAAGCAGTCATTGTCAGGGTCGAGGAAGTTCAGCGCGAGCCCGAGGTAGCCACCCTTGTGACCGATGTAGGCCCAGTACTGCGGCGTTGGCGGGAGCACAAAATGGTCATTTAAGGCGTGCAACATTGTCGACCCCGGTGTCATGTCATCGACGCCGGCCGAATCGGGGTCGAAACCGGTAATGTCATCTTCCAAGTCCACCCAGTCGATCGTCGCACATCCTGCGCCCAGCAAGGGCCCAACGACCGGAACTGCCGACGCCGCGATACACGGCGCCTGTTCAAACTTGGCGAGAGCCACTCCGTTGTTGGGTGTGCCGAGCATACTGATGGTCGCAATCGGTCCGTCCGGCGATCCGTACAGGTGCTCGCGATAGTAGCGGGCAACAAGGCCACCCATACTGTGCCCCACGAGGTGAATTGGGGCGTCTGGCGCGAGATCCAGATCTGCTCGGAATTCGCGTACCCGCCAAGCAAGTTCGATCGCGGCCGGAGCTACGCCTTTGCGACTGTCATATCCATAGCACTGGACTCGTGAGGACGAAACGCCGAGCTCTTCCCTGAGTAGATCCATGAACGTATCGAGCGAGCCACAACCGACGTTATATCCGTGGATGACGAGCACGGCGGGCGCACGTTCGAGGTGGATGTCGCTCTGTATAACAGCGGGAATCTCCGCGCCGGAGGGATCGGTGTAGTCAACAATCACCTTCCACGGCCCAACATGACCCTCATCAGGCGTAATCCAGGCGCCAAAGGGATCCTCGATGACGCACGGGCACCCGCCTGGATACGTGTCGATCACTGAGACGAACCCCGGACAATTGTGGACATGCGCGATCATACCGGAGGGATTTTGTTGGTCTTCCGCTGCGGCGAGCTTGTGCCAGCAGGTGAAGTCCGGAGGCGCCGTTCCGGGATCTGTCTCAGGGTAGTAGTACCGCCACGTCCATAGCGAACCGACCGGCGGATCGACAACGGTAACCTGAAGCCGGAACCGGTAGTCGTCTGTGTAGACGGTGCCGTCTGGCGAGAAGAGCGGTGGTTCTCCGAGCGGCTCGCGCCAGATCCCGGCCGATTCGACATATCCAGGTAGTTCCGGAATAGGAATGGACTCTGATGCGACTATCACGGCCGCCGGGCCATAGCTCGCGTCCACCTCGGTGGACGCGACAAGAACCGCCAGGCCGGACAAGTCTCCCTCGAAGTAGTTGTGCCATGGACCCGAGTTGATGACTTCGTTGTCGACGCCTTCGAGCAGCCCCGCACCAGCCGCCGTGCGATAGAGGTCGCCGCTATTGCTCTGATTGACCGTCTGAAGCCCCGCGGAGAGGGAACTCAGCCAGCTATAGCACGTGCCATGCGACAGCAGCCCGCCACCTGACGACACGAAGTCAGCGATAGCCTCAGACTCCAGGTCGAGTTGGGCACACTCCGCAGGGTCGAGATCGTTGTTGGTGTCGGTCCCGGCGATCCAGATGACTGCCGGATTCGTGGCGCCTGTGCTCAGCGCCTCGAAGAAGCCGTCGATGCCAGCTGCGCCCTCGTAGTACGTGACCGCTCTACCGACTTCAGCGGCGGCTGCCCCTATCGCTGCACCTGCGTTCCCGGCACTCGACGAGCTTGCGGCTGAACCCAGGGCGGCGATGCCGCCGTCGTTCGCTGGCCGAAAGACATGCGGCTACATGGCATCGAGGGCGCTCGCCATGTAGAGCCAACCGTTGTAGACACCTCCGTCCGTTCCCCCGTGATCCGTCAGGTCGTCCCCGCCGAGCACCACCGGTCCACCGGTTAGCAACGGTGAGGAGCCAGTCGCCCTGACCGAGGGGAGCGCCGTCGTGCCCGCCAGCCCTACGCCAAGAAGAAGCACGAAACCCAGGAGCACGGCACGCATATGGGACTCCCTTCCCATCCGGTCGGTACATCTGGACCATTGACGGTTCCGGGGGCTCATCGACTATGATTGGGCGAGGCGGCAGCGATGTCAACATTCTTACGTTTAGTAAATAATCTTTTCTGCTCCAGATCTCAGCTTCCATCCTTTCGAAAGGAAGGATTCCGTCGAGTCTTGGCACCGGTCGCCATTGCGCTGACCTCATCCACACTAATGATCAGTGCCTGTGGAAGACAGTTGGTGGATGGGGACAACGTCGATGCAAATCGCTACAAGACCGCTGTTGCGCACGCCCAGGAGTCGGGACTAGAGAATGTGTACTGGCTAGGCCCGGAACTGGAGGTCCAGACGGTAGTCTTTGACTCCATCGCGGGGTTCTACCCCGAAGGTGTCGCCGGCGACCCTGTAGGTGGTGTCCAGCTAGCCTATTTCAACCGCGAGAATTTCCGCGGGCGACTGGAGATCACGACTCTAAGTCCGTCCGACTGGGCCCGCGTGGAAGATAAGGTTCGGAACCCCCCACAGCCCCCGATTCGCAGCGAGAAGGTCGTCATCGGTGGCAGGGAGGGTGACCTCATAGCAACGATCGCGTTGGGACGAGATCCTAATGGCCTCAAACTAGTCATTGACTTTGGCGACAGTTTTGTCATTGCCCAGACCAACGTTGCCATTGCCGCGGGAGGCCGCGACGTCAATCCGCTCATGGACGAGGACACGTTTCTCGCGGTCATGGAGGAGCTGCGGCCGTATCCGGAGTAACGACGATGCACGCTCTTGTCCGAACGCTCTTCCGATCGCTCCTCGCGGGCGTGGCGACGCTCGCACTCGCAGCTTGTGGTAGCGGCGAGCGGGCGCAGCAGCCGCCGGGCAGCGGGGACCACTTCTACGACAACTTCCAGACCGCCGTGGCGTCCGTCCCGAACAGGGACTATGACATCTACTGGTTAGGGCGAGAGTTCAGCGCAGGCGGCATGCTATTCAGCGGCCCTCACTTCCCGGACTTCGGAGGGGACGTCACTGAGTCCAGCGTTGCTTTTCACTACACAGGCACGCGGGTGAGCCTTGAGCTGAGTTTCATCAGTCCCGGATATTGGCCTTCGGTCGCCGATCGTTTCACGAACCAACCAGGTGCCATAAGCGAGCGGGTGACGGTGGCAGGAAGCGACGGCCAATTGTTGCTGATTCCAGGAGCCGGGCGGCCCGTGAATTCGGCAACGCTGATTGTCATCCTTGAGCGATCCGTCGTCGTTGCGAGCGTTAATTCGACCACCACGGGCGGCGCAGGCGGAGTTCCGGACGCGAATCCCCTCATCGACGTGGAGACGTTCCTCGCCGTGACGGAGGAGCTGCGGCCGTATCCGGAGTAACGACGATGCACGCTCTTGTCCGAACGCTCTTCCCATCGCTCCTCGCGGGTGTGGCGACGCTCGCACTCGCAGCTTGCGGTAGCGGCGAGCGAAGGCAGGAGCCGCCGGGCAGCGGGGACCACTCCTACGACAACTTCCAGACCGCCGTCGCAAGGGCTGACGAAGCAGGACTCCAGGAGGTCTTTTGGCTTGGCCCCGAGCTCGACGTTGACGGCGTTGTCTTTGATGCTATCGAGGGTTACTTCCCTCATGGGGTCGCAGGTACAAGCCTAGACGGCGCCCAACTCACGTACTACAGGCTTGAGGACTCCAGGGGCAGCCTCAGCATCACAACGCTCAGCCCATCTGACTGGCAGACCGTGGAAGATGATGTAAGAAACCCAGCACAACCACCCGTCGAGCGGAAGACCGTGAACGTCGGAACGAGAGAAGCTGAACTCATTTCGATTCACCTGGACGGCGCGGAACTCACCGGGCTCAAGCTCCTCATCGACTACGGTCAATCAGTTGTAATCGCGCAGACAGGGACGGCTATCGCACAAGGAGGACGCGAGGTCAATCCGCTGATGGATGAAGCGACCTTCCTCGCCGTGATGGAGGACCTCCGGCCGTATCCGGAGTAGCGGATCGCGCTAGCTCGCGGAGGTGGAGGGGAGGAAGGCGGGGCGGGTGCCCTCGAAGGCGGTGATGGCGTCCTCTTCGCGGAGGGTGATGGCGATCTCGTCGAGGCCACTATGATTAGGCGAGGCAGCGGCGATGTCAACACTCTTACGTTTAGCGCTAGGTTCTTTTCGCGGAGCCTGCGGTGCGTCCCGGGCAATTTGCCGGGAACTACGCATGGTGATCCTTGCTTCACTGGCTGCAGGGGCTTTCCTTGCAGGAGCCTGTGGGGCAGTCGGCCTAGACATAACTACTGTGCAGCTGGATCGAGACGCCTACCTCACGCCTATCGCTGAGGCGCAGGCCAATGGTTTGGCAGCCTACTGGCTCGGGGAGAGCTTTGACGCAGGAAATCAGACGTATTCCTACATCGCCGCTGAGTATCCAGAGGGCCTGGGAGGAGTCCGTGTCCGTGGCATTGAACTCGGATACTACACTCAGGACGGCGCCGAGTGGGGCCTTACACTCAAGACGATTCCCATCGGCGAGTGGGCCTCGGTCGAAGAAGCCGTGAGAGAACCGCCTGGGTCACCCGGCCCAAGCGCAGCAGAGCAGCTAGCGCTCAGCGGGACTTCGGCCGACCTGCTCATCTACTCGTCCCCAACGCGTCCGGTCAGTGGGTATGTGCTCGTCATCGAGACCGAGCAGTCTGCAGTGGTCGTGACCGTACCATCCGGCGGCTCCGCCACGCCGGGCGGCCCGGACGCGAACCCTCTCATCGACTACGACACCTTCCTCGCCGTGATGGAGGAGCTGCGGCCGTATCCGGAGTAGTACGATCGCGGGCGGTCATGCGCTACCGTAGGCGCATGACCGCGAGTGGGGTCGTCTGTTCCGCCGGCATCCTGCTGGGCGCCGGGAGCTACACCGCCCCACACTCCCGCAGGGACGCGATCTGCTCCCACGAGTACCCCGCGTCCAGCAGGATCTCCTCCGTGTGCTGGCCCAGCTCCGGCGCCGCCGCCGCGACGGATGCCGGCGTCTCGCTGAAGCGCCAGGGGGCGCCGACGACGCGCATCGCGCCCTGCGTCGGGTGTTCGACGTCGACCAAGTACTCGTTCGCGAGCGCCTGGGGGTCTTCCATCACGTCGCCGTAGCCCTGTACGGGGCCGCAGATCATGTCGTGCGCCTCCAGCACCGCCATCCACTCCGCCGTCGTCTTCGAGAGGAAACAGTCGTCGAGCAGGGCGTAAAGATCTGTCAGGTTGTCCTTCCGCGCACCGGCGTTCGCGTAGCGCGGGTCGCGCTCCAGCTCCGGCATCCCGACGGCGGCGCAGAACGCGGGCCAGCGGTCGTCGCCGACGCCGCCGACGACGGCCCAGCCGTCCTTCGTCTGGAACGCGCGCCAGATCGTCGGCAGGTAGGCGTGCCCGCGCCCGGAGCGCCCGGCGCGGCGGCTCACCATGTAGTACTGCAGCTCCCACGCCTGGGCGGCGATCGCCGAGCCCAGCAGCGAGGTCTCGACCTTCTGCCCCACGCCGGTGCGCTCGCGCGCATAGAGTGCCGCCACGACGCCCAGCGCCAGGTTGATCGAGCCGATGTAGTCGGCGATGGCCACCCCCGCCGGCAGCGGCGGGCCGCCCTCCTCGCCGGTGATCGACATCAGCCCGGAGCGCGCCTGCGCCGCGATGTCGTACGCCGGATGACGCGCCTTTGGCCCCTTCGGCCCCCACCCGGACGCGTGCCCGTAGATGATGCCCGGGTTCAGCGCCCGGACGTCGTCGTAGCCCAGCCCCAGCTTCTCCATCGCGCCGGGGCGGAAGTTCTGCGCCAGCACGTCCATGCGCGGGATCAGGCGCCGCACCACCTCCCGACCCTCCTCCGCCTTGAGGTTGACGGTGATGCTGCGCTTCCCGCGGCTGTGCGCCAGGTGGTACGCCGAGAAGCGGCCGGGGCCGTGCATCGCCAGCACCCGCCCCAGGTCCCCGAACATCGGAGGCTCGACCTTGATCACGTCGGCGCCCATGTCCGCCATCACCAGCGTTGCCTGCGGGCCCTGCTGGAACACCGTGAAATCGAGCACCCGCACGCCCTGGAGCGGCCCTGCCATATGCACCTCCGGTCCCGTTCTTGACGGCGCCAGCGTACGACAGCCCTCGCATCACGGGCCAGCGCGGTTAACCCCGCCCCGTCCTCCGGCGTTACCGCAAGCAGACATGCTGAACCGCCTCCTGCTCGCCGCACTCGCTGCCCCGATCGCCCTGGCGTTCGCCGCGAGTGCCGCCAGCGCCGACTCTTCGCCCTTCCGCATCGCCTACTTCGACTTCACCCAGCCCTGGGGGCGGCTCTGCGTCGCCGACATCTCCACCGAGGGGAAGGCCTGCCTGACGGACGTCGTCCCCTACCACGACCTGCGGGACCTGGCGTGGTCGCCGGACGGCAAGGTCATCGCGGTGCACCAGGAGATCTTCACGCCAGCGGGCGACAACACCGGCGGCGAGATCTTCGTCATCGACGCGGACGGCAGCGGCGCGCCGAGCGTGATCAGCGGTGACGCCCGCGTCGGCGGCATGCCGGTCTGGTCGCCCGACGGCAGCGAGATCGCCGCGTGGTCTCCGGAGGGCATCGTACTCATGGACGTGGAGGGCGACGGTCGGCGGCTCCTCGAGCTGCACGGCATGGAAGGGTTTCTCTCCGGCCCGTCAGCCCTGTCGTGGTCGCCGGACGGGGAGGAGATCGCGACCGCCGCCCGCACTAACGACGGCAAGGCCGCCCTCGTCCTCATCGACGTGCAAGACGGCTCCACGCAGATCGTGATGGAGTTCGAGCCGAACGCCAACGGTACCGGCAGCCTCGACAACATCCGCTTCTCGCCGGACGGCGAGCGGCTGCTGTTCATCCATTCGCCGGCGGGCGCCCCCGGCACGAGCGGCACCCGCTCGCTCGTCTGGGTCATCAACCGCGACGGCTCCGCCATGAAGCTGATCTACGACTCCGGCCGCGACGACGGCCCCGGCCTTGAGGCGCGCTTCTCGCCGCAGGGCAATCTCGTCGCCTTCGACGGCTTCTCCGGTGACGTGATCAACGTCTTCCTGGCGAATGCCGACGGCTCCGACGTCCGCCAGCTCACCCACAGCGCGGTTGGCGCGTACCACCCGCGCTGGTGGCCGCTCGCCGACACCCACCTGCTCTACATCGAAGCGGCCGACGGCGCGGTGAGCTACCTCACCTCCACCGGCACCCTCGTCGACGTCGAGACGCGTCGGCTCTTCTGGGCGCCCGGGGTGGAGTGGGCGCCGATCCCGGGCGTGCTCCCCGCGGACATCGTCATCCCCACGCCGACCGTCGCGCCGGAGCCCACCGCCACGCCGTCGCCCGAACCGACGGTCGAACTCATCACACACGGTGACAGCTTCGACGGCCTGACCGGGCCGGGCACCGGCACAGGCCCGTCCGCCGGCGAACGGCACTCGACCGTGCTCTCGCTGCTCGCCGGCGCCGGGGTGCTTATGCTCGCTGCTGGCCTGCTGACGAATCGCCGGTCGGAGCACCCGCGATGAAGGGCGTCCTCCGCATGGCGCTTCTTATCGCCCCGATGCTGCTGATCGCCGCCACCTGTGTCACCGATACGCGCCAGCGCGGGCCCGCCGGGCCGTGGGTCGGCGAGGTGGTGAACCACGGCTCCGAGCCCATGAATGTGGTCCGCGTGGAAGGGTCCATCGTCGACGCTACAGGCCTCGTCATCGATACGGCCGTGCCCGTCTGCCCGGCGACGCTCCTGCCGGGCGAGCGGGGCTCGTTCGAGATCTTCGCTCCAGACGGCGTCACGCCTCCGCTCCGAGCCGAGATCATCAGTGCTGTCTCGGGCTGGCCGGGCGATCCCCAGCTGATCGGCGATGGGCTCACCATGCACGTCATCGATCAGGATCCCGTCCGACGCTTCGCGCTCGTGGAGTTGCAGAACCTGTCCGCATCCACGTATCAGTACGTCACCGTCTGCGGGAATCTCCGCTCGCCGTCCGGCGCGTTGCTGGAGGTCGGCAGCGCCGACATCTACCCCGCCCCGATGAAGCCCGGCGAGACCCGCACCCTGCCGATCTTCTTCAACACGATGCCCGCGGGCACGCTCGAGTTCTTCGCGCGCGGGGCGCCGTACTGTTGCAGCGGCCTCGTCACGCTCGATCCTGCCATCGTCCGCGTCAACGCGACCCGGGTGGTGGATACCCCGAACGGGAGGCTCCTCGAGGCGGTCGGGGAACTCGACAACCGCACCGGGATCGACCTCGGCGGCGTCACCCTCCAGGCCGCGCTCCGCGCCTCACCGGCCGACCGCAGCTCGCAGACGCTGATCGGCTGCCAGGGCGTCGTCGCCGCCGGGGAGCGCGCGCCCGTCAGCTTCTCCATCCCCCTGCCGCCGGCCGCGACCGCACACGACGTCGACATCGTCGGCGTCCAGGCCGTCACCAACACGTCCGCCATCTACCGCCCCGTCGTGAGCGACATCCGCCGGACCGCTGGCGAGGTCAGCGCGACGCTGGCGAACCCCACGTCCTCGTGGCTCGCGACGATCGGTATCTGCTTCAACCTGCTCGACCACGACGGGCGCATCATCGGGACGGTAGACGACCCTCAGGCGCACCACCTCGCGCCGTACTCCACCGTCCGCGTCTCGGCCCGTGTCTCTGCATTCGGGGCTGTCTCCTCCGTCGATGTCACCGCCTACGCCACGACGACAACCGCCCCGATCCTCGGCCCCTAGCCGTGATCCCGCACCCCTGGCGGCCGCTACGTGCGTCACCGGCTCTGCGGTTGAACCCCGCCGCGGGTGTTAGCATGCGCGTGTGGACGCGCAGCGTGATGTGGCAGCGTTCGAGTTCCGCACCATCCTCACGGCGGACGTCACCACGGACGACCGGGCGCGCATGCACGCCCTCTTCGACGCCAACTACCGGCAGGCGAACCACCCCTATCTCGACAAGTCGCTGACGGCGCTCCGCCACGCCGCGATCGCCATCGCGGCGGACGGGCGGGCGGCGGGGTTCGCGCTGGGCGACCTGCGCGTGCTCGACCTGCCGCGCCTCCCCGCCACGACTGTGGCGATGGCCGGCATCTGCTGCGTCTCCCCGGACTTCCGCCGCCGCGGCCTCTTCGGCGCGCTCGAAACCCGCGCGATGGCGGCGGGGGGCGCCATGCCGGCGGGGCGCATCCTGACCTGCGGCCGCATCGCCCATCCGGCGAGCATGCGCACGATGGCGGTGAACCCCACGGTGGTGCCGCGCCGCGGCGTCGAACTGACGCCCTGGCAGCGGGAGGTGGGGCAGGCGATCGCCGACGCGTACGGCGCGCCGGCCTTCGACCCCAGAACGTTCGTGTGCGGCGGCACGGGCGTGCCCATCGGCTATCCGGTGATGGAGATCGATGTCACGCCGGAGGAGTGGATCGTGTTCGAGCACGTGGACCGCGACCGCGGCGACTCGCTGCTGGGCCTGGCCTGGCGGCCGGACGCGCCGGAGGGCTGGTGACGCTTCGGACGGCGGAGATGCGGCGGGTGCAGCGCGCGCTCCTCGACTGGCACCGGCGCGAGGGGCAGCGGGCGCCCTGGCGGGAGTCGCGCGACCCGTACCACGCACTGCTCGCGGCGGTGATGGCGCAGCAGACGCAGATGTCGCGCGTGCTGCCGTCGTACGAGCGCTTCCTGGCCGCCTTTCCGACGATCGAGGCGTTGGCCCGCGCTTCGCGGGCGGAGGTGGTGCGCGCCTGGGCAGGCATGGGCTACAACCGCCGCGCCGTCCGGCTGCACGAGGCGGCGCGCATCATCGCGCGGGAGGAGTGGCCGCGCACGGCCGGCGCGCTCGCCCGCATCGGCGGCATCGGGCCGTTCACGGCGGCGATCGTGGCGTCGTTCGCGTTCGGGGAGGCGGCGGCGGCCGTCGACACGAACGTGCGGCGGGTGCTGGGCCGCCTCGCCGGCGACGAGTCGCTGCGGGGGCGGGCGCTGCAGTCGCTCGCCGGCGCGTGGCTGCCGGCGGACGGGCCGGCGCGCTGGAACCAGGCGCTGATGGACTACGGCGCCGCCGTCTGCACGCCGCGTCCGCGTTGCGACGCCTGCGCCGTCGTGCGGTGGTGCGCGTCGAAGGAGCGGTATGCGGGGGGCGGGCCGGCCGTCGCCGAGGAGCAGGCGGTCTACCGCGTACGGCCGGCGAAGAAGGAGGCCCCGTTCGAGGGTTCGGCCCGCTACTACCGGGGAAGGATCATCGAGGTGCTGCGGGGGCTGCCGCCGGGGGCGTCAGTGCGGCTCGTGGCGCTGCCGTCGCTGATCGCGGACGGGCGCCCCGCCCCGCCGCCGGAGCGCACGCGTGAACTGGTGCGGGCGCTCGAACGGGAGGGGCTGGCGTCGGTGCGGCGGTCGCGCGTGTCACTGCCGGAGTGACGACGGACGCTGGAGCCAGACGTGTCGCCGGCCGCTTTGCCTTTGCGCCGCACAGCGTCACACTGGCCTGTTAGCCGGAAGCACGGACCTTGCGAAGCGGACGTTGCGCTCGCCGCGTAGAGAAAAGTGAGGAAACAACATGCCCGCTGACGTCATCACCGTAGGGCCGCTCGGCCCCTTCGCAAACAACGCCTACGTGATCGTCGACCGGGCGACGAAGCAGTCGTTGCTCATCGATGCGCCGATGGAGGGGGAGCGCGCCGTCGCGGCGGCCGATGGCACGCAGCTGCAGCGGGTTCTGGTCACCCACCGTCACGGCGACCACTGGGCGACCATCGACCTGGTGCGCGAGCGCACGAAAGTCCCGGTGTACTGCCACGAGGCCGACCGCGCGCCCTACGCCGCGAAGGTCGACGGCACCGTCGCCGACGCGGAGACGATCGCCGTCGGCGAGACGGAGGTGCGGGTGCTGCACACGCCGGGGCACACGCCGGGGAGCATCTGCCTGGTCTTCGAGACGGCGGACGGGCCGCTGGCGCTGATCTCGGGCGACACGCTGTTCCCGGGCGGGCCGGGGCGCTCGGACACCCCGGCGGCGCTGCGCGAGATGGTGGCGTCGATCACATCGAAGCTGCTGGTGCTGCCGGAGGACACGCTTGTGCTGCCGGGCCACGGCGACGGCACGACGATCGGCGCGTCGAAGCGGGAGTACTCCGCCTTCGCAGCGCGCTCGCTTCCGGATGATCTGTGCGGCGATGTCACGTGGGAGAGTCACTGACTCAACATGACTGACCTCGAGCTGCTCGAAATCGAGATCGAGACCCAGTGGGCCGCGGACCATCGCGGCCGTCTCGTCAGGAGTCGCGGAGCGGAGGGGCGGGTGGCGCCGCACCTGGTGATCGCTGTCTCGAATCACGGACAGATCTCGGCGATCGGCAGCGAGGTGCCCGACGGTCTCGCCGCTGAGCTTCAGGCGGCGGTTGCCGGCGGGGCACTCTCGCCTCCCGCCACACCCCCCGCCGCAATCGCCCGTTGCCAGCATCTCCTCACGGACTCGGTTGGGGGCCCCGTGGCGCTGTCTTCGGGGCCGAGCTACGTGATACCGCCAGGGACGGCGTTCGAGGCCACCGCCGAGATCCATCGATCGGACGGCGAGAGCACCGAGGCTCTGCGGGACCACGCCGTAGAGCGAGCCGGCTGGAGCCTCGAGGAATGGGACCTGCTGCTCGACGGGTCGTACGGTCCCTGGGCGGTCGCAGCCATCGGCGAGCGGATCATCTCAATCTGCCACACTTCCCGTCTCACCGACCGGGGCGCCGAGGCCGGCCTGTGGACGGACCCCGAGTTCCGCGGGCAGGGGCACGGCGCGGCAGCGACCGCGGCCTGGGCCTCGCTCATGGCCCCGAGCGGGCGGCATGTGTTCTACAGCACTTCTGCCGACAACGTCTCATCCCAACGTGTCGCCGCCCGGCTCCGCCTGCATCCCATCGGGTGGATGTGGCAGCTTTCTGCTCCGCAGATCGCCTGAGCCGCTGCGCTGTCGCCTCCAGCGCGCCCATGATGTTAACCTGCGCATCCAACCCTGGCCGTTTGCGGATAGCGGGATGCGGACATGCTGTTCATGGTGATCGAGAGGTTCAAGGACCGCGACGCTGTCGAGGTGTACCGTCGCTTCCGCGAGAAGGGCCGGATGGCGCCGGAAGGACTGACGTACGTGGGGAGCTGGGTGGAGGCGAACTTCGACCGCTCCTTCCAGCCCATGGAATGCGACGACCTGGCACTGCTTCAGCAGTGGGTCCTGGCGTGGCGGGACCTTGCCGACTTCGAGATCGTGCCCGTCCTGCCGTCGAAGGAGACGCTCGACAACGTCACTCCGGCGCTGTGATGAAGGCGATGAAGCCGGCGTTTTTCGCGACGCCTGCGGAGTTCCGGGCGTGGCTCGAGAGGCACCACGAGACGGACACTGAGCTGCTGGTCGGCTTCTACAAGAAGGCCTCCGGCAAACCCAGCATGAGCTGGTCCGAGGCGGTGGGCGAAGCGCTCTGCTTCGGCTGGATCGACGGCGTGGGCAAGTCCCTCGGAGAAGCCGCCCACACAAACCGGTTCACCCCACGCAAGCCGAGCAGCACCTGGAGCAACGTGAACGTCAGGCGCGTGGAGGAGCTGATCGCGCAGGGCCTGATGCGGCCCGCCGGCCTGCGCGCGTTCGAGGCGCGGCGTACGGAGCGGACCGGCACGTACTCCTTCGAACAGAAAGGGGCCGTCGCGCTCGATGCTGCTGCGGAGCGGCGGTTCCGCGCCAACAAGGCCGCGTGGGCGTTCTTCAAGGCTCGCGCGGCGTCCTACCGCAAGGCGTCGATCTGGTGGGTGGTGAGCGCGAAGAAAAGCGAAACGCGGGAGAAGCGGCTGGCCACGCTGATCGAGGATTCGGCGAAGGGGCGGACCATCCGGCACCTGACGCGTCCGGGGACGCGCGCGTAGACGCTACTCGATCGGGGCGAGCTCCTCCGGCGTGCTGCCGGAGTTGAACTGGTTCACGCTCGACTCGAACTCTTTCGGGAGCACCTTCGTCAGCGGGTCGGACACCTCGAGCATGATCGAAGCGAACTCCGAGTCCTCGATGCGCTCGTCCATGTCGTAGCGCGGGTAGGTGACGAAGAGGATAAGCAGCGTGGTGACAATGACGAACGCCTTCACCGCGCCGAAGGCCGCCCCCATGAGCTGGTCGGCGATGCCCAGCTGCATGATGTTCACCGCCGGCTTCATCAGCATCGCCACGGCCTGTCCGGCCACGGAGACCCCCACGAAGATCACGAGGAAGCCGGCCACGGCGGCCGTCGTCTGGTTGTCGATGCTGGCGAGCAGAGTGTCCGCGACGTCGTCGTAGAGGAGGCCGGCGAGGACGCCGCCGGCGATGGTGGAGCCCATGCTGACGGTCTCGCGCACGAAGCCGGACGAGAAGGCGGTGACGATGAAGAACAGGAAGATGATGACGATGGCGGCGTCGAGCCAGTTCATGCGGTGGCGCCTCCGCTGGGGAGGGCGCTGGGCCGGGCGGCGGCGGCCGGGTGCGGGCGCCGGGAGTGGCGGGGCACGGGTACAGGCACCTCCCTGACCGATATCTGGGGCAATCCCGCCTTCAATATCGGCACGCCGAGTCTACCACGGGAGCCATTGCCGGATGCGCAATGGAGAAGAAGGTTAAGCAGATGCGGCTTGGTTGGCTCGCCTTATTCTAGAAATCGGCCGATTTCTGTAATAAGCGCCTCCTCAGGCCGTCCTAATTCTCACCGGGTGAAATAACGCTAGACCCGCCAGCGGCGGAGGATGAGGGTGGCGTTCTGGCCGCCCATGCCGAAGGAGTTGCTCAGCACCACGTCCACCGGCGCGGGGCGGGCGGCGTTGGGCACGCAGTCCAGGTCGCACTCCGGGTCGGGGAACTCGTAGTTCATCGTCGGGGGGATGATGTTGTCGCGGATCGCCAGCACCGAGGCGACGGCCTCCACCCCGCCGGCGGCCGCGGCGGAGTGGCCGATCATGGACTTGATGGAGCTGGCCGGCACGCGATAGGCGGCCTCGCCGAACGCGATCTTGACCGCCGCCGTCTCAGTCTTGTCGTTGTAGGGCGTACCGGTGCCGTGGGCGTTGAGCCAGCTCACCTCATCCGGCGAGATGGCCGCAGACTTCAGGGCCCGGATCATCGAGAGCGACTGACCCTCGGCGTCTGGCGCGGCGTCGTCGGCGGCGTCGAACGACCAGCCCTGGCCGGCGTACTCCGCGAGGATGGTCGCGCCGCGCGCCCGCGCGTGCTCCTCCGACTCCAGCACCAGCACGCCGGAGCCCTCGCCGAGGACGAAGCCGTCGCGCTTCGCGTCGAAGGGACGGGAGGCCTTCTCGGGCGTGTCGTTGTAGGCCTTCGAGAGCGCGCCCATCAGCCCCATCGTCGCGACGGCGACAGGGGTGATGATCGCCTCGGTGCCGCCGGCAAGCAGGATGTCGGCAGAGCCGGTGCGGATCATGTTGAAGGCTTGTCCCAACGCATCGGTCGCCGAGGCGCAGGCGCTGTTGATCGAGGTGTTCGGCCCCCGCAGCCCCAGCTCGCGGCCGACGCGGCCGGCCGCCATGTGCGGTCCCAGCCGGGGGATGAGCAGCGGGTCGACGCGGCCCGGGCCGCGCTCATCGATGATGGTCTCCTGTCGCCCCATCTCGAAGACGCCGCCGGTGCTCCCCATGACCACGCCCATCTCGGTGGCGGTGTGGCGGTCCAGTTCGATCTTCGCCGAGACCAGTGCCTCCCGCGCCGCCTTGAGGGCGAGCTGGGCGAAGCGGCCGGAGCGGCGGGCGGCGCGGTGGTCCATCAGCTCCGCCGGGTCGAAACCCCTGACCTCGGCGGCCACCCGGACGGAGTGCTTCGATGCGTCGAAGCGGGTGATGGGGCCGACGCCGTTCGTGCCGGCGATGACGTTCCGCCAGAAGGTCTCAGCGTCGTTGCCGATGGGCGTGATGGCGCCGATCCCGGTTACGACGACGCGCCTGAGTTCCATTGGACTGCTCTCGATCGAAGAGGGCCGCCCGCGGCGACCCTGGGACTGCTTGCGACTCATTGTATCAGCCGACCCTCGGGCCGCCCTACCGGCCGAGCGCGTACTATGATTGCCGGGGGAATCTGGTTCGCGGAGCACGGCTGGAGCCTGATCTGGACGCGCACGGCAACCGAAGAGAAGACGGAGGGGTGGACGACGCCTCGCTCCTCCGGTCAGTACAACGCGGCGACGAGCAGGCCGTCGCGGAGCTGTACGACCGCTACGGAGGTGTGGCCTACGGGCTCGCGTACCGCATCACAAACGACGGTACGCTGGCGGAGGATGTCGTGCAGGACGCGTTCGTCTCGGTCTGGCGGCAGGCGCCGCGCTTCGATCCAGCCCGGGGGCAGGTGCGCTCGTGGCTGCTCACGATCGTCCACCACCGCGCCGTCGACGCCGTCCGGCGCCGGGCCCACCGCAACGAGCTGGCGCTGCCCGACGGGGCAGAAGACTTCCTCGCCGGCAGCGACCGCCCGGACGAGATCGCGGAGTGGAGCATGGAGGCGGAGGCCGTCCGAGAGGCGGTCCGCCAGATCCCGGAGGACCAGCGACGGACGATCGAGATGGCGTACTTCGAGGGGCTGACGCACGTGGAGATCTCGGAGCGCACCGGCGTGCCGCTGGGCACCGTGAAGAGCCGGCTCCGCATCGGGCTGGAGAAGATGCGCGCGTATCTGCGACCGAAGGTGCTCGATGAGATGTGAAGACGCGGCGGAGCTGCTGGGCGCGTACGCGCTCGACGCGCTGCCGCCGGACGAGATGGCGGCGGTGCGGGAGCACCTGGCCGGCTGCGCCAAGCATCAGGTGCAGGCGGCGGAGCTGCGCGCTGTAGCGGCGCGGCTGCCGGCGCTCACCGACCCCCGCGAGGCGCCCGGCGGGCTGCGCGCGCGCGTCCTCAACGCCGTCGCGCGGGAGCCGCAACAGGCTGCCGCCCGGCGTGAAGCGCCGCGCCGTGTCGAGACGGCGCGGTCCCGCCTGTCGTGGTGGCCGTCCCGGGGCTACGCCTGGGGGGCGATGGCCGCCGTCGTCTTCGGGGCGATCGCGGGGCTGCTGGCCTGGAACATCATCCTGCAGACGGGCGACGGTGGCAGTGATGCGCAGCGGCTGGCGTCGCTGGCGACGTCGGTCTCGGCGATCGAAGCGTCCGGGGCGCCGGGTTCGGGCGCGGTGATCTACGTCGCCAGCGAACACAAGGCCATCGTCGTCGCTTCGGGGCTGGAGCGGCTGGATGCGACGCAGCGGACGTACCAGGTGTGGGCGGTGTCCGACGCGGGCGCCGAGAGCCTCGGGCTGATGCAGCCGGAGGCGGACGGCCACGTATCGATGGTGGTGCCGTTCGACGCGGAGCGCGCCGGCGTGCTGGCGATCACCGTCGAGCCGGCGGGCGGGAGCCCGCAGCCCACGTCGGACCCCATCTACAGCGCCGAGATCTAGACTGCCCGCCGCGGGTTCCAGGGTTGTACCGGAAGCGGCAGGCGTGGCACGATGCCGCCGGGCAGGACAGGAAAGGACGCGCAGATGGCGACCGACGCACCGCTGGCGGCGCAGCCGCGGCAGCCCTCCCTCCACTTCCCCCTCCAGGACGGCGAGCGGGTGCTCATCATCTGTCGGCGCCACTGGCTGCACCTGTGGCCGCGACTCATCATGATGGCGCTGATCACGATCGTGCCGGTGACGGTCGTTGCGCTCATCATGTCCAACTCCGGGGCGTATGAGGGGACGACGGCGAAGGTGTTCTGGGTGATCTCCGGGGTGTACATCCTGTACTGGGGCATCCGCATCCTGTTCACGTGGTATCGGTACAACAACGACGTCTGGGTGATCACGAACCAGCGCATCATCGACAGCCGGAAGACGACGCCGTTCAACCTGCGCATGTCCACGGCGGACCTGGTGAACGTGCAGGACATGACGATCGAGCGGGACGGTGTGCTGCGCACGATGTTCGACTTCGGCGATGTGGTGTGCCAGACGGCGGCGGAGCAGGCGGACTTCCGCCTCACCGGCATCCCCCACCCGCGCGAGGTGCAGGCGCTCGTCGACAAGGAGCGTGACCGGGAGCGGATGCGCGCACGTTAGCTCCGCCGGGCCGCGGCGCTCGGGCCCCGATTCCTCCAGTCGCGCGACGGTGCTATGATCCCGCCCCATACGAAGCCGCACTCTGAAGGAGCGTTGCGATGAAGGCCGCTGTGCTGCGCGAACTGAACAAGCCGCTGAGCATCGAGGACGTGGAGCTGGAGAAGCCGGGGCCGGGGCAGGTGCTGGTGAAGACGGCGGCTTCGGGCGTGTGCCACAGCGACCTCCACTTCATCGACGGGTCGTGGCCGATGCCGCTCCCGGCGGTGCTGGGCCACGAGGCGGCGGGCGTGGTGGAGGAGGTGGGCGCGGGCGTGACCTACGTGCAGCCGGGGGACCACGTGGTGCTGCTGTTCGTGCCGTTCTGCGGCATCTGCCGCTTCTGCACAACGGGGCGGCCGAACCTCTGCCGGGACGGCCGCTCGATGCAGCCGGTGCTGAAGATCGGCGACCGGATGCAGCCGGCGTTCCTGGGGATGTCGTCGTTCGCGGAGCACATCCTGCTGCCGGAGGGCGGGGTGGTGAAGATCCGGCAGGACGTCCCGCTCGAGCAGGCGGCGCTGGTCGGATGCGGCGTGATGACGGGAGTGGGGGCGGCGATCAACACCGCGAAGGTGGCGCCGGGGAGCACCTGCGCCGTCATCGGCACCGGGGGCGTGGGGCTGAACGTGATCCAGGGTTGCGCGCTGGCCGGCGCGGCGAAGATCATCGCCGTCGACGTGCGCGAGAACAAGCTGGCGATGGCGCGCCGCTTCGGGGCGACGCACACCATCGACGCCTCGCAGGAGGACCCGGTGAAGGCGGTGCGCGACCTGACCGGGGGAGGCGCCGACTATGCGTTCGAGGTCATCGGCCTGCCAGCGGCGATCACGCAGGCGTTCGACATGGTGCGCCGGGGCGGTGAGGCGATCGTCGTGGGGATGTCGCCGTTCGGGTCGCAGGTGAGCGTCGACGCGACGGCGTTTCTCTCGGAGAAGGTGCTGCGGGGTTGCGTCTACGGCTCGACGCGGCCGCGGTATGACATGCCGATGATCCTGGACCTGTACATGGCCGGGAAGCTGAACCTGGACGACCTGGTGTCGCGCCGCTACCCGCTCGAAGGGATCAATGACGCTTTCGACGCACTCCGGGCGGGGGAAGTCGCCCGCAGCGTGATCACGTTCAACTAGTCCTGCCAGGATGTTCAATCGGCCCGTTGGCAACGTGAGAACACTAACGTCTTCGCGGCTTAGGCGGCGGCCGTAGCATTCTGGCGATCTTCTCGATGTTGCGACCGGCAATGGCCAACGCCCTTCGCGCTTCGGGCCGGGTTGGAAGATCGCGAGGCTCGCCCGCGGAGGCATCGCCGTAGAAGTCGCGCTGGCGGACGTTCCACAGGAACCCCAGTTCTTCCTGGTCTGCCTGGATCAGTGCCTGGAGCCTCTTCATGCGCGCCTGATGCGATCCGGGATCCGCACCATCGATCGCGTCGGTCAGTTCTTTCGCGGCGAGGTCAAGCGCCTGGAACGCGAGGCCCGCCACACCGGACACCTCGCCTTGCCCGAACAGCCGCCGGGCCGAGGCGAGGAACTCGCGGGCTCGGCCAAGCAGTTCTAGGTCAGCCATATCTCGTCACCTTCAATGGCGAGCTGGTCTCGGAGCTCTCGCAAGGCGTCGTTCAGAGAAGTGGTGGGCGCCACTTCGCGCCACGAGACGGTGCGACCGTGCTCAAGGATGCTGCGGACCTGCGCTAGCGCGCGGTCCGCCACGCCCTGGAGGTACTCGCCAGCGGGCGTCTGTGGGCCGACGATGCTCGCATTGTCGAGAAGCTGCTGCGCGTGGTCGAGTCTGTGGATGAGGAATGACTTGGGAAACGTCCGGAGCGCGACCAAAGAGTCGAACACGGCGTCGCGCCGCGACAGCGGGATTCCGTTCACGAGCGCGTCGAGCGCAAGGGTTCTCGACGGCTTACAGAGGTCCGCAAGCGGGAAATGCGCCGGCTCGATGCGATACTTGCCCTCGAACAGGCGTCTGGGCTCCGCGAACGCATCCTGAAAGAATGCGGCGAGATCGACGTCGCTGGCACCTTCGACTGCCATCCCTCTCGCCCAAGAGCCGAAGACGACAAGGCACGTATCGGGAGGATAGTCGCGCTTTCGTACGACCGTGAGGGTGTTCTGCAGATCCGCGGGCAGCTGCATGAGGCGGTCGACCTGCAGGAGCATCCACAAATAGCGGGTTGCGTCGTGGCCCAGGTTCGGAGCGTACCGGCCGCGTTTCAGACGGACGACCCCCGCCGACATGAGGGAGCGCAGGCTGCGGAGCGTGCTGGCGTTGGACGTCTGAGCTTCCTCTGTGATGTCCGTGAGGCGGTGGGCCATAAACGGCGGCCGAAGCAGCACATGGAGACTGCGCCAGACGACCTTACTGGTGAGGAGCTGGCTCAGTGGTGGGGCCGGAGCTGATACCATCAGTATCAAAAAGGATACTGATGGTATCAGGCAATGTCAAATCCGGACTCAGCCCTTCACCACGATGTTCACGAGGCGGTTGGGGACGTAGATCACCCGCACGATTTCCTTCCCCTCGACGTGGGCGCGGACGGACGGGCTGGCCAGTGCCTGCTCCTTCGCGGCGTCCTCCGGGGCGTCGACGGGGAGGGTGAGGCGCTCGCGGACGCGGCCGTTGACCTGCACGGCGATCTCCACCTCATCCGCCGCCGCCAGCGACGCGTCGTACGACGGCCAGCTCTGGGTGTGGACGCTGTACGGCTTGCCGATGTGCTCCCACAGCTCCTCGGCGATGTGGGGTACCGGTGGGGCGAGCATGAGCACGAACATCTCGACCGCCTCGCGCCACGCCGCCCGGTCGACGGTCGCGCCGGCCTCGCGGCGGCGTGACAGCTCGTTCGTGAACTCCATCAGGGCCGAGACCATTGTGTTGAAGTGGAAGCGTTCGATGTCGTGGGTGACGCGCTGCAGCGTGTGGTGCGTCCATCGCCGCAACGAGCGGGTCTCGGGCGCGTCGGGCGCGTCCGTCGTCGCCACGTCCGCCGTGGCGATGTTCCAGGCGCGGTTCAGCCACCGGGCCACGCCGCTGATGCCGCTTGGGTCGTAGGGGCCCCCTTCGTCCCAGGGGCCAAGGAACATCAGGTAGGCGCGGAAGGTGTCGGCGCCCCACTTCTCCACCTGCTCGTCCGGGGCGATGACGTTGCCGCGCGACTTGCTCATGCGCTGACCGTCCGTCCCGAGGATCTGGCCCTGGTTGAACAGCCGCATCATCGGCTCGTCGAACTCCAACAGCCCCATGTCGCGGACGGCCTTGGTGAAGAAGCGCGTGTATAGCAGGTGCATCACGGCGTGCTCGGCGCCCCCGGTGTACTGGTCGACGGGCAGCCACTTGCGGGCCAGCTCGCGGCTGAACGGACGCTCGTCGTTGTGCGGGTCGATGTAGCGCATCTGGTACCACGACGAGCACATGAAGGTGTCCATGGTGTCCGTCTCGCGGCGCGCGGGCTCGCCGCACGCAGGGCAGGTCGTGTTCAGGAAGCCCTGGTGGTAGGTCAGCGGCGACTCGCCGGTGGGGCGGAACTCCGCGTCATCGGGGAGGAGCACCGGGAGGTCCTGCTCCGGCACGGGCACGATGCCGTCGGTCTTGCAGTAGACAACCGGGATGGGCGCCCCCCACATCCGTTGGCGTGAGATCAGCCAGTCGCGCAGGCGATAGTTGACGGTGCCCTTCCCGTAACCCTTCCCCTCGCCGTAGCGGATCGTTTCGGCGATGGCGCGGTCACCCGGCGTGTCGGTGAGGTCGCCGGAATGGACCATCATGCCGTAGGCGTCGTGGAAGAGCGCGTCGCGATAGAACGCCAGGCTGTAGAGCATCTCCATCACCGTGCGGCGTTCGCGGACGGCGGGCTCCAGCGCCTTGCAGCGAGCGAGGATGCGTCGCTCCGCCTCGGGCGAGTCCCATGCCTGCACGCCGTCATCGAAGATGAAGATCCAGCGGGTGCCGACGACCTCGTTCCAGCAGCCGGGCTTCAGGTGGGAGCGGGAGATCTCGACATAACGGTCGATCCGGTCAAAGGGGATCGTGATGAACAGCGAGCCGCTTCGCTCTTCGAAGGGGATGCGGGCCGCTGCCAGCGCGTCGCCGAGGCCCTCCTGCATCGTCCCGTGCATCGCGAACGACTTCGTGAGCCCGTCCGGCCGCTCGATGACGGGGAGGATGGGCAGCCCGTGCTTGAGCGCGAAGGCGAAGTCACGCTCATCGTGCGCGCCGACGCCCATGACGGCGCCGGTGCCGTACGAATACAGCACGTAGTCGGCGGTCCAGACCGGCACCTTCTCGCCGTTGAAGAGGTTGGTGACGTAGGCGCCGGTGAACACGCCGGTCTTCTCGCGCTCGGTCGAGAGGCGCTCGATCTCGGTCTGCCGCCGGGCTGCGTCGACGTACGCCCTCACGGCATCGCGCTCCTCGGCCGTGGTGATCTGGTCGACGAGCGGGTGCTCGGGCGCCAGCACGAAGAAGGAGCACCCCCAGACGGTGTCCGGGCGGGTGGTGAAGACGCGGACCTCCTTTTCCTTCGCGCCGGGCACGTCCAACCCGAAGCGCAGCTCCGCGCCCTCGCGGCGGCCGATCCAGTTGCGCTGCATGAGCTGGATCTGCTCCGGCCACTGCATCTTCGAGAAGTCGAGCAGCTCGTCGGCATAGCGGGTGATGCGGAAGAACCACTGCTCCAGGTCGCGCTTGGTCACCGGCGTCCCGCAGCGCTCGCACTCGCCGCCGACGACCTGCTCGTTGGCCAGCACGGTCTGGTCCTTCGGGCACCACCAGACAGGGGCCATCTGCCGGTACGCCAGGTCGTGCTCCAGGAGCTTCAGGAAGAACCACTGCGACCACCTGTAGTAGTCCGGCGAGGCGGTGATGACCTCGCGCTCCCAGTCGAACATCGCGCCCATCGACTTGAGCTGCCCGCGCATCCGCTCGATGTTGCGGGACGTCCACTCGGCGGGGTGGGCGCCGTCCTTGATGGCGGCGTTCTCCGCGGGCAGGCCGAAGGCGTCGAAGCCCATGGGGAAGAGCACGTTGTGGCCCCGCATGCGCATGAAGCGCGCCTGGGTGTCCGACGGCGCCATCGCCCACCAGTGGCCGATGTGCAGGTCGCCAGAGGTGTAGGGCAGCATGGTGAGGGCGTACCACTTGGGGCGGGGGTCGTCGTCGGGCGTGCGGTAGAGGCCGTCAGCCGCCCAGCGCGCCTGCCACTTCGGCTCGATGGCGCGGGGGTCGTAGCGGCCGGCCTGGGCCGCCCGATCCTTCGTCTGCGCCTGCTCGCTCATGCGTCACCTCCCGTGAGGTCTGCGCGATGCCCGCTATTCGTCCTGGCGGTGGTTGTCATCTTCGTCCTCGCCGTTGCGGACGCCGGGGCGGATGTTCTTCGTCACCACCCGCAGCTCCAGCAGCAGCACGGCGATCAGCGACGAGAAGGTCGCCACGATGTACGCCTCCGCGCCGATGGCGACGCCGACCGCCGCCGTCGTCCAGATCGTCGCCGCGGTGGTGACGCCGCGGACGCTGAACCCCTCGCGGAAGATCAGGCCGGCGCCGAGGAAGCCGATCCCGGACACGATCTGCGCAGCGATGCGGTCGTTGTCGCCGTACACCCGCGACATGTCGGCGAAGAGCGCCGAGCCGACGCAGACCAGCGCCATCGTGCGGACGCCGGCGGGATAGCCGCGGTACTCGCGCTCGAAGCCGATGACCGCGCCCAGCACCGCTGCCAGCGCGATCCGCCCGACGATTGCCCACTGGTCGCCGCTGTCGATCGTGTCCTCCCCTGCCGGCCTCGCGGCCGTTTCGCGGGAACAGGAAACCCCCCGTCCACAGGGACGGAGGGTTTATACTCCGCGGTACCACCCTGGTTGGTCGCCTCGGGCGACCCACCTCGGTCCGCTGTAACGGGCGGTGCCCGTCGCCGGCTCGTCCGCTCCGGGCGGACTCACCGGCGCCGCTCACCGGCGAGTTCGGCGCCCGCGCTGCCGGCTCGCACCTCCGCCGGCTCTCTGGGGGCTGCGCCTACTACTCCGGATCGCAGCGTTCTCGTGATGTGAGCGCATTATAAGGAATGAACGGAGGTCCGGGGCAAGCGGGCATTCCCCTAGAGGTCAAGCTCCAGCGCCTGCAGGTCACGTTGCGCCGGCGCGTCGACGTCGACCTCCAGCGCATTCAGCGTGCGCGAGACCAGGTTGTAGAAGCCGGTGACCAGCGTCAGCTCGACGATCTCCTCCTCGTTGAAGAAGGAGCGGACGGCCTCGAAGGTGGCGTCGGAGACGCGGGCGGCGGCCGTCATCTCGCCGGCGTAGGCGAGCACCGCCATCTCGCGCGGGTCGAAGATGCCGGTGTGGGGCGCGGCGATGGCCTTGATCTGCGCGTCGGTCAGTCCGGCGGCCCGGCCGATGCGGATGTGCTGTCCGACCTCGTAGGGCGATCGGCAGATCATCCCGGCGCGGAGGATGGCCATCTCGCGGAGCTTCGGGTCGAGCTTGCCCTGCATGAGCAGGTAGCGCCCGAAGGCCATGAAGCGCCGCAGCGCCTCCGGGCTGTGGGAGAGCGCCCGGTAGATGTTGAGGACCCCCATGGGGTCCTGCCCGATGCGCTCGAACATCGGACGGTGCTCCTCGGGGAGGTCGCTGGTCTCGTTGAGCCGCACGCGCGCCATGCGGGTAGCGTACTCGCGCGTCGCGCTGCGATCGAGCGTGAATCCGGGGAGGCTGGAGGATAGAGGCTGGAAGGGATGTGGGCTTTCCAGCTTCCATCTTCCAGCCTCCAGTTGTACGTTCCGTGCAGAGTCGCCGCACTTACCCCGGAGGAGGCCACATGCCCGCGTCGCACTACCAGAAGCCCGACTGGATGACGAAGCACGTGATGAACCCGCTGCTCTCGGGGCTGACGGCGCTGGGGCTGGGGCTGCGCGGCATGCACATCCTCACCGTGCGGGGGCGCAAGACCGGCAAGGCGTTCGGCACGCCGGTGAACCCGCTCGTGCTCGAGAGCGGCCGGTACCTCGTGGCGCCGCGGGGGGAGACGGGGTGGGTGCGGAACATCCGCGTGTCCGGCGAGGGCGAGCTGCGCCTCGGGCGCAAGCGCGAGCGCATCCGCGTCGTTGAGCTGTCCGACGCCGAGAAGCCGCCGCTGCTGCGCGAGTATCTGAAGCGGTGGAAGATGGAGACGGGGAAGTTCTTCGACGGCGTGAGCGACGAGTCTCCGGACGACGAGCTGCGCCGGATCGCCCCGCGCCACCCCGTCTTCCGCATCATCGATGCGCCTTGACGACGCGTTCGTCCGCCGCATCACCGGCGTCTTCGGCGATGGGGGCCGCGCGTGGCTCGATGCGCTGCCCTCGATTGTCGACGAGTACGCGGCGCGCTGGGCACTGACGCTCGGCGAGCGATTCCCCCTCTCCTACAACTACGTCGTCCCGGTCACGCGTGCCGACGGTATGCTCGCAGTGCTGAAGGCCGGCGTCCCCGCCCGCGAGCTGCGCTCCGAGATTGCGGCGCTGCGCCACTACGGCGGGCGCGGCGCGGTGCGGCTGCTCGAGGCGGATGCGGACCACGGCGTCTTCCTGCTGGAGCGCGTTGCGCCCGGGACGACGCTGCTCGAGCTGGAGGATGATGCAGAGGCGACGGCGATCGCCGCCGGGGTGATGCGCGAGCTGTGGCGGCCCCCGCCGTCCGATCACGACTTTCCGACGATCGCCGGCTGGGCCGAGGCGTTCGGGCGGTTGCGCGCGCGCTTCGACGGCGGCTCCGGCCCGCTGCCGGCGCGCCTCGTGGAGGAGGCGGAGCGGCGGTACGCGGAGCTGTCGGCCTCCGGGGAGGCGTCGGCCGCCGCACCCGTCGTGCTGCACGGCGATCTGCACCACGAGAACATTCTCCGCGGTGAGCGGGCGCCGTGGCTGGCCATCGACCCGAAGGGGATCGTGGGGGAGCCGGCGTTCGAGGCCTACGCCTTCCTCCGCAACCCGGTGCCGTTCCCAATCGGCTATCCGGACGCGGAGCGCACGCTGGCCCGGCGGGTGGAGGTCTTCTCGGAGCGGCTGGGGTTCGAGCGGCAGCGGATCATCGGGTGGGGCGTGGTGGGGGCGGTGCTGTCGGCGTGCTGGTCGGTGGAGGACCACGAGGGCGGGTGGGAGCCGGCGATCGCTGCGGCGGAGTTGCTGGCTTCCGGGCTCTAGTCGTTGGCAGTTGGAAGCTGGAGGCCGGAAGCGTGGCTGATGTGCTTCCGCTCGCGGCTCACGGCCGACGGCCGCTACAGCCCCACGCTGCGGGCGACCATCGTGGCGCGGGCCTGGGCGACGGGGCGCACCACCATCTCGTCGATGTTTACGTGCTTCGGGCGGGTCACCGCCCACACGATGCAGTCGGCGATGTCGTCGCCGGTCAGGGGCGTCATGCCCGCGTAGACGCTCTTCGCGCGCTCGGTGTCGCCGTCGAATCGGACGATGCTGAACTCCGTCTCGACGAGCCCCGGGTCGATCTCGGTCACGCGGACGGGCTTGCCGTGCAGCTCCAGCCGCAGCGTCTCGGAGATCGCGCGCACGCCGTGCTTCACCGACGTGTAGCCGGCGCCGCCGGGGTACGTCTCGATGGCGGCGATGGAGCCGACGTTGACGATGTGCGCGTCGCCGGACGCCAGCAGCTTCGGAAGGAAGGCGCGGGTGACGAACATGAGCCCGAGCACGTTCGACTCCCACATGCGGCGCCAGTGCTCGTCGTCGGACTCGGCGATGGGCTCGAGGCCGAGCGCGCCGCCGGCGTTGTTAACCAGCACGTCGCAGCGGGGGACCTGCGCGGCGAACGCCTCGACGCTCGCGCGGTCAGTGACGTCGAGCGCGATCGCCGTGGCGCCGCAGGCGTCCGTCACTTCGCGCAGCTTCTCGATGCGGCGCGCCCCGGCAACGACGTCGAAGCCAGCGTCGCGGAGCTGTCGCACCGTCGCCGCGCCGATGCCGCTGCTCCCGCCGGTGACCACGGCTGTTCGGGGGGCTTCAGTCAAAGCGTGATCTCGTCAGGACCTCCAAGTTGTCAGAACTCAGCATTCAAAACGGGGTTCGACAGGGGCTATAGTACGCAATAGGGTAGGGTTTCGGTGTCGGAACGTTTGTTCTAACCGTTGAATACTCTGCGTGCTAGGGGCAGACGGTTCTTGCCAATGCGGGGCTGGCAAGGAGGCTGCCCCGAAGAAGGTACGTTGTGCGGTTCTGAGAACGTCTCGGACCAGGTGAAACGAGATAGCCGCTTCGGTCACCTTCGAGATTCTGTCGGCGCGTCGTCCACGGAGCCTCGAAGCTGAACCCTGAGGGGCGGCAGTTCTCCCTCGTCGGATCCCGGGGGTCGCACGCCCATGAGGACGAGCAGCTTATGAACCGCTAGACGCCCGATCTGTGCGCGTGGCAGCTCCACTGTGCTGAGTTGCGGGACACAGTACTCTGTGAACTCCAACCCGTCGAAGCCTGCAACGCTGAGATCTTTCGGAATGCTCTTCTTCGCTTGTGTGAGTTCATACAAGGCACCGAGCGCATATTCGTCGTTGTAGCAGATCACTGCCGTAGGAAATCGCTCGAGGTGCGCCTCTAGCAGATGCCGACAGGCTTTTGCCCCTGCCTCGAATCCAGACTGGTCGTCACCCCCCGAGAACACTAAGAGGTTGGGCAACGGAGGGGTTTGACTGGCCAACTCGAGCTCGCAGCCCCGCCGTCTTGCGAAGTTAGTCTGGCTGGCAGGGCCCGAGAGGTATGAGAAGTTCTGATGCCCCTTGGCGATGAGTGCCGCGGTGAGTTCTCTCGCCGCCTTCTCGTTGTCGACCTGTATGGACTCCAAGCCTGGTCTCGCCTTGATGTCGGCGTTGACGACGACGATCGGCCTCGATCGACGGACCAATGACTCGAGTCGTGCTTCTGGCACTCTGGGGCTGAGTAGCAGGAGGCCTTCGGCACCGAGCTGGTCGAGTTCGTTGATGGCCTGCAACTCGGCTCCAATGAACCCGCGCGTAATCCGGATGTCGACCCCGTACCCAGCCTCCAGCGAGGCAGCCTGGACAATCGCGTCGATGATGTCTGAGTAGTATGAGTGATTTATCGCACCGGCTATCAGACCAAGACGACCGGACCGCTCCCGGTGAAATACGTAGCCGAGCTCAACGGCAACGTCTTCTATAGTCTTCTTGGCGGCCGACCCCACTCGAGGGCTGTTGTTCAAGGCAAGATTCACCGTCTTCAGCGAGTGACCGGTTCTGTCCGCGATGTCCTTCTGGGTGACTCTTTTGGGACTACCATCCTCCATCCGGGCCTCCAACGAGTTGCGCTCCGCTGTTACGATAGGCGCGTTTTAGAGTTCCTGCAACCCATGACATCTGGTTCAAACGGATATCTTAATGGTCTGGAATAGCACCACATGGGCGCCCTATGGTGCATGAAGACCATTAAGAGGTGTCAACTTATGGCGCGACGGACCAGCAACTTACAACTCATGGACAATTGTCTAACCGATGCAGAATATAGGGAATTGCCGGGTTTTTCCCGCAACAAGGTGCGGGATGCCTACCGATTATCGGATCGGCGACGCCTGTTGATTTCAACCGACCGTCAATCTGCGTTTGATCAGGTTTTGGCCGCCGTACCGTATAAGGGCCAGGTGCTGACCCAAACAGCACGCTATTGGTTTGATGAAACCGAAGATATTTGTCGAAACCATGTGATTTCTTACCCGGACCCGAACGTCGTTATGGTCAAAGACCTCGACATGTTGCCGATCGAGATGGTGGTACGGTCCTACCTCACAGGTTCTACCAACACCAGCGCTTGGCCAATGTATGATCGAGGCGAGAGGGTGTTATACGGTCATGAATTCCCAGAAGGCCTGAAGAAGAATCAGAAACTGCCCAAACCGATCATAACGCCGACAACGAAACCCGCTCAAGGAGAGCATGACGCGCCGATTACGGAATCAGAAGTCCTCGAAACCCGGCTTGTGACGACCGAACAATGGTACGAGTTGGCGGAAAGAAGTCTGGCACTATTTGCCCGTGGACAAGAACTGGCAGCCAAGAAGGGACTCATCTTAGTAGATACCAAATATGAGTTCGGTCTTGATGAAAATGGCGTGATTGTGGTCGCCGATGAAATTCACACTCCGGATTCCAGTCGCTTCTGGATTGCTGAAACTTATCAGAAAAAGTTTGAGGCCGGTGAAGAGCCGGACAGTCTGGATAAGGAATTCCTGCGCCTGTGGATTGTTAGCCAATGCGACCCCTACAAGGATCCAATTCCGAAAATCCCCGCCGAGACCTTGATTGAGTTCAGCAACAAATATGTCGCCTTGTTCCAACAGCTGACTGGTTTGGAATTTGAGAAACCCGATGCGCGGGTCTCCGTGCGTGCTCGTATCCGCGACGCGTTGGCCAAGGAACTGCCCGAGTATTTCTAAACGGGACGGCTTTTGTCTCAGAAGTTCTTTGACGGTGTCCACAAAGAGCTGCGATCCAGCGGCTCTATTATCGGGAACATGCAATCGACGCTGATATATCCATGAAGCGATACATCCTCTGGGACAACGACGGTGTACTGGTCGATACCGAACATTGGTATTTCAAAGCCACACAACGCGCGGTGGGAGAACTGGGCGTGCATCTGGACGAGGCAACCTACCAGGAGCGCATGGTGCGTGGCGTATCGAGTTGGGAGCTGGCTGCGCAAGCGGGAATCGACCCGGAGCGGATCGTCGCCAAACGGCGACAGCGGGATGCCTACTACCAGGCGTACCTGGCGCAGGAAACGATCGAGATACCGGGTGTGGAGCGGGTACTGGCAAAGCTGGCCAGAGATAGCAACGTGAACATGGCGATTGTCACTACCTCAAGGCGTACGCACTTCGATTTGATGCACCGCAAGCGAAATTTGCTTCGGTTTATGGACTTCGTGCTCACTCGCGAAGATTATGTTTCGTCCAAGCCCGATCCGGAACCTTATCTGCTCGCTCTCAGCCGCTTTGGCGCGAGCGCGGACGAGTGCCTGGTGGTGGAGGACTCGCAGCGCGGACTGCAAGCAGCGATCGCCGCTGGCATTGACTGCGCTGTGGTCTACAACGCGTTTACTGCGAGTAACGATTTCACCGGCGCAACCCACTTGTTAGATTCAATACACGATGTGCCAGGGATCATTGATGATCGAAAGTAGTAGTAACAACGTGCGTTCACACTGGTTGGCGGCGCACTCCGACACACTGGCAGCCGCTGCCGAATTTCGACTGCGATTCGCGCGCGCCTATGCGCCGTCGGACTGTCGCTGGCAACTTTTTCACTTTGACTTACCTCAGAGGATCTCCGCGACGCGGCGGGCGATGGCGGGGCTGGCGGTGAGGCCGGGCGATTCGATGCCGCCGAGGTGGACGTAGCCGCGGTCGTGCCAGATGAGGAAGTCCGCCTGCGGCCCGCCCGGCTGCTGCAGCTTCGGGCGGTAGCCCACCTGCCCCGGCGCCAGGTCCTCCAGCTCCAGCGACGGCAGGTAGCGCCCGGCCGCCCGCCAGAAGTCCTCGCGGCGGCCGTCGTCGGCGTCGTCGGCGCGGTAGTCGAGCGGCGCGCCGTCGTCGAGCCACTCGGTGTCGGGGCCGAGGTGCACCCCGCCGTCGACGTCGATGGTCACGTGCACGCCCAGGCCGCCCTTCGTGTGCTCCGGCACGGGATAGACCAGGTGCCGCAATGCACGCGCCTTCTCCGGCGCCACGATGTCGTAGTAGCGCCCTTTGTTCACGGTCTGCCGCAGCCGCGGTGTCCCGCCGTCGCCGTCGAGACCGTAGCCGAGCATCGAAGCGATTGCGGGCGCGCCGAGGCCGGCGCTGTTCACCAGCGCCTCGCAGGTCACTGTCACCGCCGCGCCGTCGGGGCCGGTCATCTCCAGCTCGAAGCCGCCGGTGATGCGCGACGCCGCGACCACGTCGTGCTTCAGCGCGACCCATGCGCCGCGCGACTCCGCCTCGGCGGCGTAGGACGCCATCAGCGCCGACTGGTTGACGACGCCGGTGGTGGCCGAGAACATCGCGGCGACGCAGCGGACGGCCGGCTCCAGCTCGCGCAGCCGCGCCGCCTCGGGGATCATCGAGATCTCCGGCACGCCGTTCGCTTCGGCGCGGGCGCGGACCTCTTCGAGCGCGTCCAGCTCCGTCTCGTCGACGGCGATGATGAGCTTGCCGAGGCGGTGGGCGCGGACGTTGTGCGCGTCGCACCATTCGTACAGCAGGCGGTTGCCCTCGATGCACAGGGTGTGCTTCAGGGATCCGGTGGGGTAGTAGATGCCGGCGTGGACGACGCCGCTGTTGTGGGAGCTGGTCTCCAGTCCGAAGCCGCCGTGGCGCTCGATCACGGCGACCTGCCGGCTGCGCGTCGTGGCGACTTGCCGGCTGCGCGTCGCGGCGACCTGCCGGTCGCGGGACAGCTCCGCCGCAACGGCCAACCCGACCGCTCCCCCGCCGATGATGGCTACTTCAACGTCCATGTCTCTATTGTCGGTGGCGGGCGAGACCGAAACCACCGATTGTGGATCCGGTCACCTCGCCCCGGCCTTCGGCCACCCCCTCTCCACACTGTGGAGAGCGGGCGGATGGAGGTTTCGCCGCGGTCTGTGGTTCGTCCGCGGGACGGCCGATACACTCCCGGCGGCGCGGCTTCCCCGGGTCGCGCCCCATGCACCCTTCGAAGGCGGTCCCTCTGACATGAGCTACGAGTTGCTCCCTCCCACCTTCATCAAGTTCGGGACGGACGGCTGGCGCGCCGTCATCGGCGAGGACTACACGTTCGACAACGTGCGCGCCTGCGCAGCCAGCGTGGCGGCGTACCTGAAAGAGCGCTCGCTCGACGGGCGCGGCCTGATCGTCGGCTACGACACTCGCTACGCGTCGGAGGACTTCGCGGCGGCGGTCGCGGAGGTGGTGGCGGCGCAGGGGATCCGCGTCGCGCTCACGTCGACCCACTGCCCGACGCCCGCCGTCAGCTACGCCATCATCGAGCGGGGCGCCGGGGGCGGGGTGGTGATCACCGCCAGCCACAACCCCTGGCGCTGGAACGGTTTCAAGTACAAGCCGGAGTACGGCGGGAGCGCCTCGCCGGAGGTGATCGGGCGGCTGGAGGCGCACCTGACGGATCTCGTCGGGCGCGCCGTGCCGCGCACGCCGCTCGCCGAGGCGCAGGCGGCCGGGATGGTCGAGACGTTCGACCCGCGGCCGGGGTACTTCGCGCAGCTGTCGCGGCTCGTCGACGTGGACCGCATCAAGGCGGCGGGCCTGCGCATCGCCTACGACGCGATGTACGGCACCGGCGCCGGCTACTTCGGGGCGCTGCTGGCGGGAGGGAAGACGTCCGTCACCGAGCTGCACGGCGAGCGCAACCCGTTCTTCCCCGGCATCCACGCGCCGGAGCCGATCGCCCGCAACCTCGGCGCGCTCACGGAGCTGCTGGCGCGCGGCGGGCATGACGTCGGCGTGGCGACGGACGGTGACTCGGACCGCCTGGGCATCGCGGACGAGAAGGGCGGCTTCGTCAACCAGCTGCAGGTCTTCGCGCTGCTGGCGTACTACCTGCTCGAAGTCCGGGGCGAGCGCGGCCCGATCGTGAAGTCGGTGACGACGACGCGGATGGTGCAGCGGCTGGGCGAGCTGTACGGCGTGCCGGTGCACGAGACGAAGGTGGGGTTCAAGTTCCTCGGTCCGAAGATGATGGAGACGGACGCGCTGATCGGCGGCGAGGAGAGCGGGGGCTACGGCTTCCGGGGCCACGTGCCGGAGCGCGACGGCATCCTCGCCGGGCTGTACTTCCTGGACTTCATGGCGCGCACTGGCAAGCGCCCGTCGGAGCTGCTGGCGGAGTTGTACGCGAAGGTCGGCGAGCACTACTACGACCGTCTCGACATCACCCTCCGCGACGACGAGCGTGAGGCGGTGTGGAAGCGCGCGGAGGAGGCCCGCCCCGACGCCATCGCGGGCGTACGCGTCACCGGCATCGACACGACCGACGGGTTCCGCTACACGCTCGACGGGAAGGGGTGGCTGCTGTTGCGCTTCAGCGGCACGGAGCCGCTGGTGCGGATCTACACCGAAGTCGTCGATGATGCGGCGCTGGTGCCGAAGATCCTCGCCGAGGGGCGGGAGATCATCGGTGTGTAGTCCGCGGATTCAGCGTGAGCGAACCGGCTCCTCGACCTCGCGCGCCAACGCCGGATCGCGCAGCGCGCGGACGCGGACGGCGTCGGCCGTCTGTCGTTCCTCAGCCGACTGCTCCCGCATCCAGGCGATGACGTTGTCCAGCCACCACACCGCCGAGACGAACAGCGCCGCCAGCAGGTACGCGCCGAGGACGTCGCTGGGCCAGTGCGACCCGGTGTACATCCGCGCCGGCCCCCCCAGGATGATGATTGCGGCGCAGACGGCGCGCACCGCCCACACCAGCGGCTCGTAGCGCAGCACGCGCGGAGCGTAGAGGAAGATCAGGCCATACACCACCGCCTCGCCGACGACGTGTCCGCTGGGGAAGCTGTTCGGCCCGGGGTAGACCTCCACCGGGTCGGGCGGGTTGTCGAAGGACATGGGACGGTGCACGACGTCGCGGAGCCAGAGCTGCGCGAGCCGAGGCACCCCCGCCGCGAGCATCGTCGCCGCCTCGAAGAAGAAGCCGCGCGCCGCCAGCACGATGATCGCGCCGATCGCCACGCCTGCGACCACGCCGATGCCGCCCAGCTCGTTCGCCGCGCGGAAGAGCGGGTCGGCCCACACGTAACGGTCGAGGTCCTGCACCCACTTCGTGGGGTGGCGGTCGAAGAACACGTAGTAGCGGCCATGGCACCACATCGCCAGCACCGCGAGGGCGCTGAAGAGGGCAAGCCACGACGCCCAGAACTCGAAGACGAGCGGACCCGGCCGCAGATTCGATCCCCGCACCTATGGAGTATCCGGCGGCGGGGACGACCGGCGCAACGCGAGGATCGCGATAACCGTCAAGATCGGCGGTGCTATGATGCACCGCCACATACGAGAAGGAGCTTGACGCCATCGAAGAGCACCGCCTGCGCGAGCTTCTGGCCGCCGTCGCCGAGGGCCGGACGGACGTCGAGGCCGCGGTCGAGGAGCTGCGGCACCTGCCGTACGAGGACCTGGGCTACGCGAAGCTCGACCACCACCGCGCCCTCCGCGACTGGATGCCGGAGGTGGTGCTGGGGGACGGGAAGACGCCCGCGCAGGTCGCCGAGATCGCCGTCCGGCTGCTGGAGCGCTCGGACCGGCTGCTGATCACACGCGTGTCGCCCGAAGCCGCCGCGGCCGTCCGCGCCGCTGTGCCGGACGTCGTGCACCACGAGGCGGCCCGCTGCCTGACCGTCGAGCGGGCGGCAGTGCCGAAGCAGGACGGGATCGCCGTGCTGTGCGCCGGCACCGCCGACCTCCCCGTCGCCGAGGAGGCCGCGATCACGGCGGAGATCATGGGGAACAGCGTCCGCCGCATGTACGACGTGGGCGTGGCGGGGCTGCACCGCCTGCTCGACCACCTGGTGGTGCTGCGCGAGGCGCGGGCCCTCGTCGTCGTCGCCGGGATGGAGGGGGCGCTGCCGAGCGTCGTCGCGGGTCTGGTGTCGGCGCCGGTGATCGCCGTGCCGACGTCGGTCGGCTACGGCGCGAGCTTTCGGGGCCTGGCGCCGCTTTTGGCGATGCTGAACTCCTGCGCCGCCGGCGTGTCCGTCGTGAACATCGACAACGGCTTCGGGGCGGGCTACTTCGCGGCGGCAGTGAATCGCACGGCGCTGGCCGCGCGCGGGGAGTAGGCGATCTCCCGATCACCGGCCGGTTCGCCGCGGCTATACTTGACGCGCGATGAAGAGCCCCTTCCTCACTGCGCTCGAAGGGCGGGTCCTGCTGGCGGACGGCGCCATGGGCACGCTCCTGCACGCCCGCGGCATCGCCACCTCCGCCTGCCTCGATGCCGTCGTGCTGGACAATCCGGACATCGTGCGCCGCATCCACGAGGACTACATCGCCGCCGGGGCCGACATCATCGAGACCGATACGTTCGGGGCGAACCGCTTCCGGCTGGCGCGCCACGGGTACGTATCGCGCGTGCGTGACATCAACTTCAAGGCGGCGCGGTTGGCCCGCGACGCCCGCGAGATCAGCGGCCACCCGGTCTTCGTCGCCGGGGCGGTGGGGCCGACGGGGCGGCTGCTCGCCGCGCTTGGCGACGCCCGCCCGGAGGAGGTGCGCGCGGCCTTCCGCGAGCAGGTGGAGGCGCTCCTCGAGGGCGGCGTCGACCTGATCATTCTGGAAACGTTCCCCGATCTGGTCGAGCTGCGGCAGGCGGTGCTGGCGGTGAAGGACGTGTGCGACCTCCCCGTCGTCGCGCAGATGACGTTCCAGCGCGACGGCCGCACGATGGGCGGCGAGCCCCCCGACGAGGTGGCGAACGTCGCCGGGTCGCTGGGGGCGGACGTGGCGGGCGTGAACTGCAGCCTCGGCCCGCAGCCGGTGCTCGAGGTGATCGAGCAGATGGCGGCGCAGGCTTCGATCCGGCTGTCGGCGATGCCCAACGCGGGGCTGCCCCGCTTCGCCGACGGGAAGTTGGTGTATCCGTCCACGCCCGACTACTTCGCGGAGTACGCGAAGAAGCTGGTGCTGGCGGGCGCGAACATCGTCGGCGGCTGCTGCGGGACGACGCCGGAGCACACGGCGGCGATGCGGCGGGCGCTCGACGGCGAGTGGAATACGCGCGGCCGCGGGACGGTTGTCGTTGCGCCGGCGGCATCCGCGCCGGACACCGGCGAGCAGCCGCGCACCCTGCGGCAGAAGCTGAAGGCCGGCGACTTCGTCGTCAGCGTGGAGCTGGACCCGCCGCGCGGGCTCAACCCCCGCAAGGTGATCGAAGGGGCGGCGCACCTGAAGGCGCTGGGCGCCGACTGCATCAACATCGGCGACAGCCCCATGGCGCGCGTGCGGATGAGCGCGATCGCGCTGGCGGTGCTGGTGCAGCAGCAGGTGGGCATCGAGACCATCATCCACTTCACCTCGCGCGACCGGAACCTGATGGCGATCCAGAGCGACCTGCTGGGCGCGCACGCGCTCGGCATCCGCGACGTCATCGCCCTCACCGGTGACCCGCCGTCGTCCGGCGACTACGCGCGGGCGTCGGGCGTATGGGACGTCGACTCGATCGGGCTGATCCGCATCCTGAAGATGCTGAACGCCGGCACCGACTGGGCGGGGAACTCGATCGGGTCGGGGACGGACTTCTTCGTCGCCTGCGCGGCGAACCCCACCGCGGACAACGTCGACCAGGAGCTGGACCGCGTGCGCCGGAAGGTGGACGCCGGGGCCGATCTCCTGATGACGCAGCCGGTCTACAGCAAGGACATCCTGGTGGAGTTTCTCGATCGTTTGGGCGCCGTCGATGTGCCGGTGTTAGTGGGCATCCTGCCGCTCCAGAGCTCCAAGCACGCGGAGTTCATCCACAACGAGCTGGCGGGCGTGTTCGTGCCGGAGCCGGTGCGGGAGCGGATGCGGCTGGCGGGGGAGAACGGCATGGCGGAGGGGATCGCGCACGCGCGCGAACTGTTGGAGGAGTGCCGCCCGCACGTCGCGGGGACGTACCTGATGCCGTCGTTCGGGCGGTATGAGGTCGTGGGGGAGTTGGTCACCCTCGCGAAGAGTTGATCCTCCGCGCGTGCTGCTCGACAGGCGATGTCGTTTATCGAGCGTGGGCGGTGTTAGACTGACGCAACATTCCTAAGAAGGAAGCTCCATGCGAAAGCCATCCGAGCCAAAGGCCGATGATGCCCGCGCCGCCCGCTTGCGCAAGGTCGCCGGAGGCCTTCGGCTGCTCCGGAAGAACGGAAGAAGCTCCACGCGAAGCTGGCACGTCGGCCAGGCATGTCCGAGAAGATCGCGGAGGCCAGAGCGGCCTATGAGCAGGCGGTGACGTCCGGTGGCCTACGTCGTCCGGCCGCCTCGCAGTAACGGCATTCCTCGAAACCCCTGAACGGCGTGTTCAGGACGACTTCGAGGAGATCCTCTCCGTCCTCGCGCTCAACCCCTATCCCAATCCGCAGTTTCCGCTTATCACGGAAGACTTCGCGGACGACGGGTCGCGAGTCTACACATATTCGGACGATTTCTTTCCGTACTCCATCCAGTATGTGGTCTTCGAGGCACAGGACGGGGATCTGTACGGCCTGATCTCAGTCATCGGTCTTACAGCCCTCCCGGGTCGCCGTTAGCTGCCAAGGAACTCGAAGATCGCCTCGACCGTCTCGTGCTCTTTCGCGACGAAGAGCGTGTGGTTTGACGTGTCCAGCTCGATGATGCGGGCGGTGGGGACAGCCCGGCGGAAGCGCTCTGTCCGACGCTGGATTCGGGGCACGAAGTTCGCGGCGTAGTAGGCGTTGGCGGCGCGCCGCAGCTCTTCCGGCGCGTCCGGCGGGACGAACGGATGCGTCGTGCCGCCGGGGACCAGCGCCAGCGCCGGTGCCTTCACGTCAGCGTAGGCGGGGTCGCGGTGGGGGCCGAGGCCCGCCTCCATCTGCGCCACGATCGACGTCGCTGGCCCGTGGCGGACGAACGCCCTGATGTTCTCGATGCGGTCGGCCTCCACGGCGTCGCACCAGATGCTCGCGAGGTCAGGACGCGAACGCTTGATGAACCCGAGATACGCCTCGCGCGAGACGAGGTCCTCCCGACGTGGCTCCGTCTCGAGTGCCGCGAGCGCCGGGTCTGCCGCGGGGTCGAGCTGCGGCTCCAGCAGCACGTAGACCGCGTCGAAGTAGATGACGGCGTCGACCCGTTCGGGGTACTTCGTCGCGAAGAGCGGGATCTCCTGCCCCGCCCAGGAGTGTCCGGCGAGCGCTGCCCGCTCGATGCCGAGGAAGTCGAAGAAGCGGCGGATGTCTTCGACGAGCGTGTCGATGTCGTAGCCTGAGCCGGGGCGGTCGGACCGGCCGTGGCCGCGGCGCGTGAAGCTCGCGACGCGGAAGCGCTCGCCCAGCCGCGGCGCGAGGCCGCCGTAGAGACGCGCCGTCCCGCCGAGGCCGCCGAGCAGCACCAGTGGCGGGCCGCTGCCGCCCCAGTCGATGTAGTGGAGCCTGACGCCGTCCGAGTCGAAGAAGTCCTCTGTCAGCACGCCCATGCGGGCTACCTCTGCTGTGCGGCTTGGTGGTGGGCCTTGCGGGAGAGGAAAGCGGGGCGGAGACGTCCTCAGGGATCGCCTCCGCCCGTGCGTTGCCTAGGGCGCCGCGCTTCCGAACTACGGCGCCCTGAGCAGCTGTTCTGCTGGGACGGGCCGCAGCCCATCCGGAGTCCATTCCAGGAACAGCGCGTTGCGCGTGTCCGGGGGGTTCTTGCGGTACTGCTCAGCCGGCAGGCTGAAGGCGGCGACGTCGCCGTAGAGCGCCCGGGCGACGGACGGCACCCAGGTGTACTGCTCCATGGGGTTCGTCCAGGGGCCGCCGGAGATGTAGATCGTGGTGCCGGGGGGGACGCTCTCGTAGTTGCGCTGCAGCTCGTTCACCAGCAGCTCCCAGCGATCCGCACGCTCGCCCCCCTGGAAGTTCTGCGCGTACGTCTGCCATCCCCATAGCGAACCGGCAGTGGCTACGAAGAGCAGGGCCAGGACCGTCGCCGGGATGCGCACGAACGGCCGGGTGCGGCGCACGCCGTCGTACAGCGCGTAGCCGGCCAGCGCCGCCAGCGGCGCGAAAAACGCCACGGCGGCGTAGGTGTAGCGCGACGCCGTCCAGATCTCGACCGGCACAAAGGGCAGCAGCGCCAGCGCGGTCCCCAGCACGGCCAGTCGCGCCAGGTGCGGCCCGCGCACGGCGTAGAACAGCCCGAAGACCGTCACGCCTCCCGCCAGGAACCACCGCAACCCGTCGGGGTTCAGCGGGATGGCCCGCGCCGGGAAGACGATCCACGACGTGTAGAGCGCGTAGTTGTCGAAGACGTGCGGGCCCCAGGAGTAGCCGTCGAACTTCAACTGCTCGCACGAGCAGGTTTCGTAGAACGCCAGCCACCCCGACGCCAGCGCCACAAACGGCGCCGCGTGCAGCACGAGGAGCAGCGGAGAACGCCGCCAGCGCACGCCGTACAGCGCATATGCCCCGACGAGCACGGGCGCGTAGACGAACGCGCCTTCGTTGGCGAGGAAGGCCAGCACGAAGAGCCCGAATGCCAACACGAACGCGGCTGGCGTGCGCTCGCCGTCGCGGGCGTAGCTGACGATCGCCAGAAGTGAGCACAGCGTGAGGAACGTCGCCAGCACGTGGGGCAGGGCGGTGATGTAGGTGACAGTGTCGAAGTGGGCGCCGGAGATCCCGAAGATCAGCGCCGCCCCGCCGGCGATGCCCGGGCGAGCGCTGAGCCGCAGCACGATCGCGTACAGGACAGCCATCGAGCCGAGGTGCAGCGCGAGGTTCGTGGCGCGCCAGGCGCCCGCATTCAGGCCGAAGGCCTGCCACTCGGCGGCGTAGACCACCGCCGTCAGCGGGCGCCAGTTCGGCACGATGTCCCGCATCAGGAACGAGTCGGCGATGTAGCGGCCGGGGCCGAGGTACTCGACGCTGCCCAGGACGACGAAGTCGTCCCCTTCGAAGAAGTAGTCGAGGGTAGGGGCGTGCACGAGGACGGTGACGGCGAGCGCCGCCAGCAGCCCCCAGTGGCGCAGGACAAACCCCAAGACGGCGACAGCAGCCGGCGCCAGGGAGATGGACTCCCACGGCCAGCGGAGGGCAACGCCGCCCGCAGGCACGCTAATCGGGTACTTCACGATACCCCAGCCAGGTCAAAATTTGGTGGTGGCGGGGATGCCACACCAGGACGTTGGGCGCATTGTAGGATCGATAATCCGTAAACGGGAGTAATAAGCGGTCAACCTCTCGGTGAAATTTATGTCGCGCTCCGGCGGTCTCCGATCCTCTAAACGCTGCCTGGCGGGGTGGCGTCTCGGCCGGGGCGGGCGCCTGTCAAGGAAGATTCGCCCGTCGTGTACGATCCTTGACGTGGATCCGCGTAGCATCACGATGGCCATGGGTGCGGGGCGGGCGGCCTTCGGCGTCGCGATGCTGCTGGCGCCCCGGATGGTCGGGCGGAGCTGGGTGGGGGAGGCGGCGGATGGGCCCGGCGGGAAGACGCTGGTCCGCGCGGTGGCCGTCCGCGACCTGGCGCTCGGCGCGGGTATGCTGGTGGCGCTCCAACGAGAGCGGCCCGTCCGCGGCTGGATCGAAGCGGGCGTGGTGGCGGACCTCGGCGACACCGCAGCGACGCTGCTGGCGTTCGGTCAGCTGCCGCCGCTCGGGCGGATGGTCACGCTGCTGCTCGCGGGAGGCTCCGCGGTCGCCGGCGCGTGGGCCGTGTCCGCGCTCGACGCGCAGCGCGAGGAGTCTGCTGACGGCGCGTGACAGGAATCACAACTGTACCGCCGGTGACGTCGCTGCCAGCGCATTGACAGCCCGCGCAGCCGCCCCGTATCATGCCGCTACTTCGGAAGGACGTGCCAGTATGGCCAGCTTCTTCGTGATTGTGAATGCACCGCCCGCGAGGCTTATCTGCCCCGCGGGGGTTCCGTCTGTGGGTGGGATGAGTGCGCCCGGCGCGGGATACGACACATGAGTTGACTCCGCGCCACGTGCACCACCGGCCCACTACGGCAGAGCAAGCGTAGTGGGTTTTTTGATCCCCGAGACGGAGTGCGGGGAAGGAGCGAAGACTGAGATGATCGAAGAAACACCACTGGTGGCGCGCGCCGTCGCCAAGACGTTCGGCGGGGAGGGCGCCTTCCGGCTGCCGTGGCGCCGCGCACGTCGCAACGGCGATGGGCCACGGCGCGTCGTCGACAACATCAGCTTCGAGATCCGCCGCGGCGAGATCTACGGCGTCATCGGAGCCAACGGCTCGGGGAAGTCGACGCTCATCCGGATGATCAGCACGCTGCTGCTCCCGGACGAGGGGGAGATCACGATCTTCGGCCTGGACGTCGTCAAGGACTCGATGCGGGTGCGGGCGCTGATCAACCGGGTATCGGCGGACCCCTCGTTCTTCCGGAACATGACGGCGATGGAGAACCTGCTGTTCTTCGGCCGCGTATACGGGCTGTCGCCGCGCGAGATAAAGACCCAGACGCCGGAGATCCTGCGCCGGCTCGGGTTCGAGTGGGAGCGGGCGCTGGAGCCCATGAGTCACCTTTCGCGCGGACAGCAGCAGAAGGTGGCGGTGGCGCGGTCGTTCCTCACGTCGCCGGTGCTGATGCTGCTCGACGAGCCGACGACGGGTCTGGACCCGCGCAGCAAGCGCGACGTGCAGGCGTTCGTCCGCGAGGTGCGCCAGGAGCACGACGCGACGGTCCTGCTGACGACGCACGACATGGAGGAGGCGGAGCTGCTGTGCGACCGCATCTCCTTCCTGTCGGGCGGGCGGATCGTTGCCGAGGGCCCGCCGCTGGAGCTGCGGAGGCAGGTGGCGGCGGGGCGGCCGCTGGAGGACGTGACGATGGAGACGGTGTTCATGGAGCTGACCGGCCGCAGCCTCGAGGAGGATGAGGAGCCGGCGGAGGTGATGGTCAATGGCTAGCATCGCGGGACAACTCCCCGCCCACCCCTCCCCCGGCAACGTGGGGCTGGCGTGGGCGTTCGTGGAGCGGCAGAAGAATCTCTGGAAGCGCTACTGGGCCTGGGAGGTGGTGTGGCTGGTGTACGGCGTGGTCAACACGCTGGCCATCACCTTCATCGCCGAGCAGGTCGGCCATCAGGGCACGGCGCAGCAGGCGGACGTCTCGCGGCTGATCCTGTTCCTGCTCATCGGCACGCTGGTCTGGGCGTACCTCTCCGCCGTCCTCGACGACATCAGCCTCGTCGTCACCTGGGAGCGCTGGGAGGGGACAATCGAGCACACGCTGATGGCTCCGGTCTCCCGCTCGGTGCACCTGATCGGGATGGCGGTGTTCGGCATCCTGCACTCGATCGTGCGGACGCTGCTGATCTTCGCCATCGCCATCCCCTTCTTCGATGTGGAGCTGGGGCAGGCGGACTGGCTGACGGCGGTGGCGGTGCTGGGCGTCGGCAGCTTCAGCGTCGCCGGGCTGGCGATCCTGGCCGGCGTGTTGCCGCTGCTGTACCCGGAACGCGGCACCCAGATGTCATTCATGGTGCAGGCGTTCGTGCTGCTGGTGTCGGGCGTGTACTACGAGGTGGAGGTGTTGCCGGGCTGGCTGCAGGTGTTCTCGCACGTGTCGCCGGCGACGTACATCCTCGACGGCATCCGCTCCGGCATCATCGACGGCGCATCGGTGGCGGACGTGTGGGAGCAGCTGGCGGCGCTGGCGGTCTTCGGCGTCGTGCTGATCCCGGGCGGGATGCTGGTGTTCGCCGTCGCGGAGCGCTGGGCGAAGAAGACGGGGCGGCTGAAGCGGCAGGGGTAGAGCCGGAACGGCCGCTATACTGGAGGCGTCATGGCCGTACGAAAGCCGTCACAGCGACGCACAGTGCCCAAGCCAAAGGCTCGCGTGAAGCGCGAGCCCAGGACATTCTGGCACCGCCTGGCCGCTCTCGGTGAATCTATCCCCGCGGCGGAGTGGGAGAAGCTTCCGAGCGATGCAGCCCGGAACTTTGACCACTACGCGCACGGATCCCCTCGCCAGGACTAAGTGGGCGACTACTTCGTCGATACGGCCTACCATGTCGCCATCGTCGATCCCAAGGACGACCTGCACGCTGCCGCCTTGCGACTGGCGGGGCGGCTGGCGAGGGATTCGTCCGCGTCGTTTCTTACAAGCGATATCGTGCTGGCCGAATTCCTCACCTTTCTCTCAGGTCGTGGAGGGAGTATTCGGGGTGTCGCTGTCAACTACGTAGACGACATCACGCGCGAGGCCAATGTTACGGTCGTGCGCTTGACACGCGCCCTCTTCGACGCCGGGCTGGAGCTGTATCGCCGCAGAGCGGACAAGACGTACAGCATGACGGACTGCATCTCGATGGTCATCTGCCGCGAGCGCCGCATTTCTGACATCCTCACCGGCGACCACGACTTCGAGCAGGAAGGCTTTCGCATCCTGCTGTAAGAGGAGCGCCACCATGCCACTGGAGTTCAAGCCCGACGGGATCGAAGACTACGCTGCCGCCCACTCCACGCCGCTCCCCCCGTTGCTGCGTGAGTTGACCGCCGAGACGGAGCAGCGCACCGGCGCCCTCGCTGGGATGCTCTCGGGGCAGCTCGTGGGGTTGCTCCTGCAGACGCTCGTCGCGGCGACGGGGGCGCGGCGGGTGCTGGAGATCGGCATGTTCACCGGCTTCAGCGCCCAGATGATGGCGAACGCCCTTCCGGAAGAAGGGCGCGTCGTCACCTGCGACGTCTCCCAGAAGGCCATCGCCATCGCCAGGGAGTTCTTCGGGCGCAGCCCGCACGGCCGCAAGATCGACGTGCGGGAGGGGCCGGCGCTCGACACGCTGCGCACGCTCGAAGGCCCGTTCGATTTCGTGTTCATCGACGCCGACAAGGGGAACTACATCAACTACTACGAGGCGGCGCTGCCGCTCCTCGCCCCGCGCGGCATCATCGCCGTGGACAACGTGCTGTGGAGCGGGAACGTCCTGGACCCGAAGGACGACGACGCACGGGCGATCGTCGCGTTCAACGCGCACGTGCAGGCGGACCCGCGCGTCACGAACTTCATCCTCACCGTCCGCGACGGCGTCATGCTCATCCGGAGGGTTCCTTAGCTGGCCTGCTACACTGCAATCTGAGGTGCCATGATGCTCAGACCGATTCGATCGTGGATGGAGCGCCGCCGGGAGACACGACGCCCGAAGCCGGCGCCACGAGGCAACATCGCCGACCGGATCGTCGAAATTGGCCGGACGATCACGCCAGAGGATCGAGCGGCGTTTCCGCGCGATGGAGCGCGCAACCTCGACCACTACCTCTACGGGTTGCCCAAGCAGGACTAGGTGCCGCCCGTCTTCGTAGACACCGCATGCTACATTGCGCTCCTGTTGCAAGACGATGACGCCCATTCGGCCGCTCACGAAGTGCTGTCTCTTATCCCGCAGTCCGATCAGGTCACATCGAAGCCCGTGCTCGTTGAGCTGTTGGCCTACCTGTCACGCCGTCCATCTTCACGTGACGCTGGTATCGACCTGGTCGCTTCCTTGAGACAGAGCGGCGTCCTCATTATTCCGCAGACCTCGCGGTTGTTTGAGGCAGGTCTTCAGCTTTATCGCTTACGGCGTGATAAGACGTACAGCCTTACCGACTGCATGTCCATGGTGATCTGCAAGGAGCGGGGCATCCGCGAAGTGGTCACGCACGACCGCGACTTCTCGCAAGAAGGGTTCACGATCCTGCTGTAGCGTTTCCTCAGCCGCTTGCCTCCAGCGAGCGCTCCTCCAGCCAGCGGCGGAACTCGCCCTCCGGGTCGGCGACGCCCAGCTCGTCGGCGGCGCGGCGGCGGGAGTGGATCCCCGCCTCCACCAGCGCCCGCTCGTCCTCCACCAGCCGGCTGCGGTCGAGCGGCAACACGCTCCCCCAGACGATCCGCGTCCGGTACGGCGCGTACGAGACCTTCGGGCGGGCGTGCTGCTCCAGGATGCGCAGCACCATCTCGTTGCGCCGCCGGTAGGCCGCCGCCCGGATCAGCCGCTTCCGGGCGATCTTCTTCAACAGCGGGTCCAGCTCCATGTTCAGCGCCACCCCCGAGAGCCCGCCCCGGTTGTCGCCGAACGCCGTCCGCGGCGACTCGCCGAGGTCGTGCAGCGTGCGATAGATCAGCTCCACGTAGTCGGCGTGGAGCTTCACCCCGCCGCCCTGCAGCAGGTCCAGCAGGTAGGCGCGCGCCCGCTCCGGTAGCTCCCACACCGCCCCCGGGATGACGGCGATGTCGCGTGACTCCGACACGTTCTCCAGCACGGCGATGGGGTTGCCGCTCAGCTCCAGGATCATCGAGAGCTGCGAGAGGGCGCGGTTCAGCTCGCGCACGGACTCGCGGATCACCGGCAGGTCGGACACGCCCCAGAACTGCTTGGGCTCGCGGATGTTCGGGTAGATGACGAAGGGGATGAAGCCGTACGGGTTCTCGCGCCGGTCGATGCGCGCGCCGTCCGCCCACAGCTCCAGCTCCTCCACCGTCCACACTTCGACGATCTCCACGCCCGTCTGCTTCCCGGCGGCCCGGACGCGCGCGCCCGCCTGCGGCTTCACGCCGTACAGCGCCGCCGCCGACTCGCGGTCGATGCTGTAGCGGCTGGCGACGCGCCACACCCGCGAGACGTCGTCGCCCAGCCACCAGGCGAACAACCCCTGCACGTCGGGTGCCGAGACGCGCACGCGGCCCTCGGCGTCGTCCCACGTCACCTTGTAGGCGCCGTCGCCCAGGATCGCCGCGTCGACCTCCGTGTCGAAGTCCAGCTGGTCGAGGGCGTTGGCGTCGGAGATGCCGGCCAGCACGCGCTCGGCCGCGCGGGCGCGCACCGCCTCCTCCGGTGTCTCGCCGGCCGGGTCGACGGCGATGTTCACGCCGGACATCAGGTACGAGACGGTCTTGTCGACGAGGGCCTTCGCGTAGTTGAAAACGAGGCGGCGGTTCTGGCGCCGCGTCGAGGGGGGCCACTGGTCGCCGCCGTAGAACGCCAGGTTCTCGGCGTAGCGGCGGAGGCGGCCGGCGTCCATCTGCCGGAGCTGCTGCGGGAGCGTCATCGTCTCGGCCATCGTGCGTCCCTCCTACTCGCGGGTCCCGCGCAGGATGCGGAAGACGCTCCGGCGTGTGATCCCGTAGGTCTGCGCCAGCATGTCCACCGGCACCCGGTGCCGCCGCCGCAGCCGCGCGATCTCCCGGTCTCGCCGCTCCGTGCGCATACGCCGCGCCCCGCCCGGCTCGTCGTACTTGCAGCGGGCGAGCGGGCAGCGCAGGCAGCTCGGCGACAGCTCGCAGCCGGTGTCGCGATACGCCATGTGCTCCGGCAGCGCGTCCTGCCGGACGAGCATCAGCGTCGGACGCTCCAGCTCCCACTCCATGACTGCCGCTTGTTCGACATGCTGTGCCACCATCACCCGTTCCTCCGTCTCAGTCCGTATCCCTCGTGTGCCGCTCGCATCACGCGCGGACGCGTCCGGCGGCGACGCGCGGGCGGATCCCGCGCGAAGCGTGCACCAGCAACGCCGCGCTCATCAGGTAGTCGTCGTGGCCGTCGGCCGGGTCGACGTAGAAGTTCATCGTCTGGTTCGCGCGATAGGCCACGCGCGCCAGCTCCGCCTGCCGCCGAAACGCGCGGCTCTCGGCGGAACCGTCGCCGCGGTACATCTTCAGCCGGCCGCCGTCCACCGCCGCGATGAGGTCGAAGCCCAGCCGCGACTTGCTCTCGGCGCTGAACTTCACCGCCGCCACCCGCGCCTCGCCGAGCATCGCCCCGAGCAGCCGCGCCATCGTCTCGCCCAGCCCCGTCGCGTCGACGGCGACGCGCTGCACGCGCCAGACGTCGCGCAGCAGGTCGGCCAGCCTGAGAAGCAGCGCCTCGTGCGGCTCGCCGGTCCAGGCCACGTGCTCGACGATCTCCACGCGCGGCTCGGCGACGATCGCGCCCGCGCCGGGGTAGATCAGCCGCCCGATGGTGAGCACCGTGGCGTCGCGCCGCGGCGTCGCGCCGTCATCGCCGCCGGCGAGGTCGAGGCCGGCGATGTACTGCTCGCCGGGGACGGGCTGCGACAGCCGGTCGTGCGACCCCACGAGCTGCGCCCGTTGCGACGCAGCAAGCAGCCGGCCGGCGCCCGGCAGCGTCCGCAGGCAGTACTGCGTGAGGAAGAGCGGGTGCGTCTCGCCCAGCCGCCGGCGCTCGGCCTCGACGAACGCCGCGTAGCCGGGGTTGTGGCGCGCCACCGCCTGCCAGTCGTACTCGAAGTGGCGGCGCACGCCGTCGCGGCGCTCCTCCTCGACGTTCGCCTGCTTCGCGCGCTCCAGCAGCGAGCGGTCGTCCCACGCCGTGCCGTAGAGGACCGTCGTGGCGTTTGCCGTGGCGGCCATGGGGCGGAACTCCCGGTCGAACTTCTCCTCGTCGACATCCTGCGCCTCGTCGACCTCCAGCAGCAGCGACGCGGTGTGGCCGACGACGTTCGCCGAGGGCTCCGCCGAGAGGAAGAGCACGCGCGCCCGCCCCACCCGCACCGCCCCCGCTTCGAGCGCGGCCGCCGGGCGCAGCCCCGCCTGCGTGATCCGCTGCCAGAGCCTCCGGATGCTGATCAGCAGCTGCGGCCGGTACGTCGGCGCGCACTTCACGGCGTCGCCGCCGGACGATGCGGCCCGCGCCAGGAGCAGCAGCTCCACCTGCGCCGACAGCTCGTTCTTCCCCGCCTGCCGCGCCATCATCACGGTGATCGACCGCCCCTCACCCCGCACCACCGACGACAGCACCGCCCGCGCCGCCTCGCGCTGGTAGGAGCGGAGGGATGGGATGCCTTCTTGTCGCTGGTGACTGGCCACTGGTTGCTGGGAGGTGGTCATGGGTAGTTCTCAGTCCCGTCGGATGCGTCTCTGTGGCGCGGCGCCTCAGGCGATGAGCCGCAGCACCACCTGCGTGACCGCGGCGCCGGCGACGACGAACAGCAGGCCGTTCACGCGCGTCCGCACCTCGGCGAGGTCGCGTTCGAGCGCCCGCAGCCGCTCCGCCGCGAGCGACCGGAACGCCGCGGCGTCGACTGTCGCCAGCGGGTCGCGCGCGACGTGGGATGCGGCCCGCCAGCGCCGGCCGACCCGCGCGATCGCCCGTTCCAGCGCGCCGCGCTCAGCCATCGTCGTCGTCCGTCCGGAAGATCTCCGCGCCGATCCGGCCGATCGTCTCGGCCAGGCTGTCGGCCAGGGCGTCGCGGGACTTCTGGCTCATGCGGTAGCGCACCCCCACGGCCTTCACGATCAGCCCCATGCTCTTGAGGACGTCCGGCGGCAGGCTCTCCGGGTGGTCCTTCAGCAGCTTCCTGAGCCGGTCCCGGAGGGCCGCCAACTCTTCGTCGAGGCCTTCGACCTGCTTCGCGCGGTCCAGGTACGCGTCGTCGATCACGCCGCCGTAGAAGTTGCGCCTGCGCCGGGTCGCGCGCTTCGGGCTCATCGCCGGCCGTCCCCCGGCTGCTCCGCGTCGATGGTGTCGAGCAGCGCCAGCAGGTCCTCGACGGTGCCCGGCGGCGACGAGCGCGCGGCCTCCGCCAGCGCGATCAGCAGCAGCAGCGCCGCCCGCTCCCAGTCGGAGCGCCGGATGGCGATGGCCAGCGCCGATGCGCCCGCGGAAGGCATCATCGCCCCATCCTCCTGACGATCAGCAGCGAGAGAAGCAACGTGCCGGCGAGCAGCAGCAGCCTCGAAGCCAGCCACGGCCCCGGTGTGAAGAACGGGTCGGTGGCGAGGTCGAAGCGGCGCGCCGAGAACAGCGCCTGCGCGAAGACCGCCTGCATGGCGATGCCGGCGTTCGTCGTAGCGAGGACGGCGGCGGCGAAGCGGCGCCCGGGCGTGCGCTCGCGGCGGGCCGGGCGGGCGGCGAGCCAGACGGCGTTGAAGGCGGCGGCGACGGCCGTCGCGCCGTCGGCGGCGAAGGCGAAGGCAGCTCCGGTATCCACGCGGCTCATGGCCTTCCTTCGGGTGGGAGTCTGTGGAAGACCAGAATAGAACTAATGTTCTAGACGATGCAAGCCCCGGATGTCACTCGCGAGCGGCCGGGGGCGGCTATCCAGCCGATCCGCCGTCCGTTAGATTGGCCGCGCATGAACCCCTTCGAGGCGATCGCCGAGTGGGCCCGCGACGTCGTCGAGGCCGGGAGCTATCCCGGCGTCTTCGCGATGATCTTTCTTGAAAACGTCTTCCCCCCCATCCCCTCCGAGCTGGTGCTCCCTCTGTCGGGCTTCCTCGCCTGGCGGGGCGACTTCGAGGGCCCGCGCGCCGTGGCGGTGCCGCTGACGGTCCTCGCGGCGACGCTGGGCTCGCTGCTCGGCGCCTACGTGCTGTACGGCGTCGGGCTGCTCCTGGGCGAGGACCGCGTGCGGGCGCTCATCGTCCGCTACGGGAAGTACCTGCTGCTGAAGGAGGACGACCTGGACCGCGCCAAGAGCTGGTTCGCCGAATACGGCGACGAGGCGGTGCTCATCGGCCGGGTGATCCCCGGCATCCGCAGCATCATCTCCATCCCGGCCGGCATCGAGCGCATGCCGCTCGTGCAGTTCTCGCTGTACACCGCGGCCGGGAGCGCCGTCTGGAACGTGGCGCTCATCTCGGCGGGCTGCGCGCTGGGCGACCAGTGGGATCTGGCCGAGCGCTACGTCGGCCTCGCGACGTACGCCGTGGTGGCGCTCGTCGTGCTGGCGGTGGTCTGGTTCGTCGGCCGGCGGCTGCGGGCCCGCGCGTCGTAGCTTCGACGCCGGGGAGGGCCCGGCCCGGCCGGTTATCATCCGGCCAGCATGCACACGGACACCGGTCTCCTCGTCGACCTGGTCGCCACGCTGGGCATCGCGCTCGCGGGAGGTTGGCTGGCCTCGCGCCTGCGGCTCTCCTCCATCTTCGGCTACATGGTCGCGGGGATCGTCATCAGCCCCTTCACGCCGGGCTTCGTCGGCGACGTCGACCGGCTGCGGCTGCTGGCGGACATCGGCGTGGTGCTGCTGCTGTTCGGCATCGGCGTGCAGTTCTCGCTGTCGGAGCTGGCGGCCACGGGGCCCCGCATCGCCGCCGGCGCGGTGGCGCAGATCGCGGGCGTGATGGCGGCGACGTGGGGCGTCGCGGTCGCCTTCGGCTGGGGCCCGGAGGAGTCGCTGTTCGTCGCCGCCGCGGCGGCCATCTGCAGCAGCACCGTCATCGTGAAGCTGCTCGCGGACCGCGGGGACACGGCGCGCCCGTACGGCCGCGTGTCCATCGCCTGGTCGATCGTGCAGGATCTGGTGACCGTGCTGCTGGTGGCGATGCTTGTCGCCGCCACCGGCGAGGGCGACGTGGTGCGCAGCGTGACCCTGGATTCGCTGAAGGCCGTGGCGTTCGTGGCGGGGCTCCTGTTGGTGGGCCTGCGGCTGGTGCCGTGGCTGCTCACGCTGGTGGCGGCGCAGGGCTCGCGCGAGCTGTTCGTGCTGGCCGTGGCGGCGCTGGCGCTGGGTACTGCGCTGGCGTCGGAACGTGTCGGCCTCTCGCTGGCGCTGGGGGCGTTTCTCGCCGGCCTGGTGGTCAGCGAGTCCGACCTGTCGCACCGCGTCCTCGGTGAGTTGTTGCCCACGCGCGACGTCTTCGCGGTGCTCTTCTTCGTCTCCATCGGCATGCTTATCGACCCGGACGTGCTTGCGGACAACGTGGGGGCGCTGGTGGCGTTGGTGCTGCTGATGGTCGTCGCGAAGGGGGCGCTCAGCGGACTCCTCGTGCGCCTCGCCGGGCAGCCGCGCGAGACCTCGATCCTCACCGGCGGGCTGGTGGCGCAGTCGGGCGAGTTCTCGTTCGTCCTCGTCGGGCTGGGCCTGGACCGCGGCGCCGTCGACAACGAGGTCTTCTCGGTCGTCGTCGCGGCGACGGCGATCAGCATCGTGCTCTCGCCGCTGGCGCTCTCCGGCGCGCACGCGCTGGTCCGCGCGATCGAACCGCCGGCGCCGGCCGTGGAGCCGGCGCGCCCCAGCCGCCTCGGGCGCCGCGCGGTGGTCTGCGGCTACGGCTCGGTGGGCCGGCTCGTCGCGGAGGTCCTGGCGCCGCGCTTCGAGGTGGTCGTGGCGGACCTCGACGCCCGCACACTGCGCGACGCCGGGAGCAGCGGGGTGGCCGAGACGATCAACGGCGACGCCAGCAGCACCGCCATCCTCGAACGCATGCGCCTCGAAGACTGCCGTGTGCTGATCGTGGCGCTGTCCGACCCCTTCGCCACGCGGCTGGTGGTGGAGCGGGCCCGCGCCATGGCGCCGGACGTGGATATCGTCGCGCGGGCGCTCGACGACGAAGAGGCGTCGCGGCTGCGGCGCCTGGGCGCGAACGAGGCGGTGGTCGCCGGCCGGGAGGTGGGGCTGGAGATGTCGCGGTACGGGCTGGTGCGCTTCGGGGTGGACGCGCGGCAGGCGGCCGCTGTCATCCAGCGCCTCCGCTCCCGATAGCCCGCCGCCTGCGCGGCGTCGCCGGAAGCACTATCCTTGTCCCGCACACCCAGCAGACGAGGAGGGCACAGCATGGCGTACCACGACCTGATCTACGACGTCTCCGGCAACATTGCCACCATCACGCTGAACCGCCCGGACCGGCTGAACGCCATCAGCGGGCCCATGCTCGCTTCGTTCTCACAGGCGTTTCGCGACGCCGACCGCGACCGGGGCGTGCGGGTCATCATCCTCACCGGCGCCGGGAAGGGCTTCTGCTCGGGACTGGACCTGAAGGACCAGGCGGCCGGGTCGGGCATCGGCTCGAACAACGGCGACGGCGGCGGGCTCGGCCGCTTCGACCTGGCCGACAGCCCGCCGATGGTCCTTCACCAGACGGACAAGCCGGTGCTCTGCGCGCTCAACGGCGCCGCCGCCGGCTATGGCCTGGACCTGGCGCTGGGGTGCGACATCCGCATCGCCGCCGAGAGCGCGAAGCTCGCGGCCGTGTTCACCCGCCGAGGCGTGCTGCCCGAGAGCGGCGGCACGTGGCTGCTGCCCCGGCTGGTCGGCTGGGAAAGGGCGGCGGAGTTCGCGTTCCGCGGCCGCACACTCTCGGCCGCCCAGGCGCTCGAGGCGGGGCTGGTCGCCCACGTGGTGCCCGACGCCGAGCTGATGGACGAGACGCGCGCCATGGCATCGGAGATCGCCGCGAACGCCCCGTTGGCGGTGCAGGCGACGAAGCGGATGATGCGGCTGGCGCTGGACGAGACGTTCGAGGCGAACGTACACCACGTGTTCTTGCAACTGCTGCCGCTGTTCCGCTCGCACGACTTCCGCGAGGGGGTGCAGGCGTTCCTGGAGCGCCGCGAGCCGAAGTTCGAAGGGAAGTAGCGCCGGGCCGGGGTGGCGGCCGGCCCGCCGGGCTGTCTACGACGCGTGCTCCTCCGCCCCCTGCTCTCCGTCGCCGAAGAGCTCCTGCCGCATCACCTTCACGTCGTCAGGCGCCGTAATGCCGAGCTTCACCCGGTCGCGCTCAACGCTCAGCACCTTCACGAAAATATCGCCCTCAATCCAGATCCCCTGTTGGACCTTCCGCACAAGAATGAGCATCCTGCTCGATCCCCTCTTCACCACCCCGCGGGGCGTGTACGACCCCCGGAACACTCCCCCAGGACAGCCGGGCCAGGCCGTCCGATCGATCTTGCCCAGATTCCAGCTTGACAAACACCGGGCGGATGGGCTAACTAGGAACTTGAATGCCGGATGCGTGAAGCTGGAACCGGGAACCCGAACCTGTATTACCGGAAATGTGTTGCTGGCATTCTAGTTCTTCCGTCCGCAGGCTGTCAAGACCTGGAGATCACGTCCGTTGAGCGCGCGCTGGGGCCTCCTCACGAACCACGCCCTCGTCCTCATCCATGTCGTCGAACACCCCCGGTCCACCCTCCGGGACATCGCCGCCGCGGTCGGCATCACCGAGCGGGCGGCCACATCGATCCTGCGCGCGCTCGAAGAAGACGGCATCATCACCCGCCGCAAGGAGGGCCGCCGCAACGTGTACAGCGTGGACATCGAGGCGCTCCTCCGGCACAGCAGCCACGGGACGTACACCATCGGCCAGCTGGTAGCGGCGCTCCAGCTCATCTCCGTCGAACTCCCTCCGGTCACGCTCCCACCGAACCTGCTGCAGACCGTCCAGGACCGTGCGTGGACGGCTAACCCCGAGCCTTCGGCCGAGAGTCGCGCGGCAGACTGAACGCCCGCCTGGCGGCGATGCCGGTGCGCTGAACCCGTGATACGCTTGCGCGCGTGTCGCTCTGGCTCCGTTTTCTCGACTGGATCACAGGCGTACTCGGCATCGGCCGCCGTGCCATCCCGCGCGAGCCGGTGAGCCTGCGCCCCATCGGCGTCGTCCGCAACGGCGTGCGGGAGCCCCGCATGGACGGGTGGGAGAAGCTCCGGTCCGACGTCATCGTCCGCGACGATCTGGCCGGCGCGCTCGAGGGGATCGACGGGTACTCCCACATCATCGTGGTGTTCGCGTTCCATCGCGTGCCTGAATCCGCACAGCTTCCTCGCGTGCGCCCCCGAAGCGACCCCCGCGTGCCCGAACAGGGTGTGCTCGCCACCCGCAGCCAGCTCCGCCCCAGCGCCCTCGGCGTCTCTATCGTGCGGCTGCTGCGCCGGCGCCGGAACATCCTCCGCGTCGAGGGCCTCGACGCCATCGACGGGACGCCGGTGCTCGACATCAAGCCGTACTTCCCGAACTACGACGCCGTGCCGGACGCCGCAATCCCGGATTGGGCGCGAGCGCTGCAACAGGCCGAGCCGCCCGCCTGACGCGCGTCCTTCACCAGTACGCCCGCCACCGTCCGCCGGATGCGAGCGGGGGCCGCACTTCCTCTTCCTTCGCACCGAGCGACCGCAGCGATCAGTACGCGAGAGGATTGAACGTCATGAAAAGCGTAGGGCCGGGGCGTGCCGCCGCCCGGCGCATGTTGAGGAAGCTCAAGCCAGCCCGATCAGCCCCTCCAGCCCCACCACCAGCTCCTCCCGCCGCATGACTTCGCGCACCGCCAGCAGGATCCCCGGCATGAACGAGTCCCGGCCGGTCGTGTCGTGCCGGATCGTGAGCGTCTGCCCCTGCCCCCCGAACAGCACCTCCTGATGCGCGACCAGCCCCGGCAGCCGCACGCTGTGCACCGTCACCCCGTCGATCTCGGCCGCGCGCGCACCGGCGATGGTCTCCGTCTCCGGCACGTTCCGTCCGAACGGGCGCCCCCGCGCCTCCACCATCCCCCGCGCGGTCGCGATCGCCGTGCCCGACGGCGCGTCGACCTTCTGGTCGTGGTGCAGCTCGATGATCTCCGCCGCGTCGAAGTAGGGCGCCGCGATCTTCGCCAGGTGCATCAGCAGCACCGCGCCGATCGCGAAGTTCGCCGCCACCACCCCGCCCAGCTTGCGTTCGGCGCAGCGCTG
>JBBDXE010000012.1:113115-113512 GCA_040902505.1 Dehalococcoidia bacterium
GCGGCGCCAGGTCTGTCACGAACGCCTCGCTGAGCCCGCTTGTGCCGATGACCGGCCGCACGCCGCGTGCCACCGCCGCATCGGCGACTCCGGGCGTCCATGCGGCGTTCGTGAAGTCGATGACCACGTCCGCCTTCGCGGCGTCGAAGGCCGCGTCGATCTCCGCCCACACCGGCACACTGCCCCCGGAGGCCAGCGGCAGCGAGTCGCCCTGGGCGAACTTCTCGAGGACGCCGCAGGGGACGGTCGAGGGGTCAGCGTCGAGCGCGTCGAGGATCGCCCGGCCCATCTTGCCGCTGCCCGAGACCAGCACCCGGATCGATCCTGTCATGCCGCAGATCGTACACCCGGAGCGCACGGGCGGAAACGGGAGGAGCGGGCGCGTCCTGTGCCCGCT
>JBBDXE010000012.1:113522-156914 GCA_040902505.1 Dehalococcoidia bacterium
CCTCGCGCGCGCGTTCTTCGCGCGCCGCTTCCTCAGCCGGTTGCAGCGCGGAGCGGGGCGGAGCGGAGACCACGATCCGCTGGCGGGTGGCGCTCGTCATCTGCACCGCCGCGGCATTCACGACGATCTGCTCTCCTTCGCCCAGCGGCATGCCGTCGGCGTCGAAGACATGAGCATCCCGGAGGGAGAAGAATCCCCGCACGACCGATCGCAGCGCGCGCTGCGGGTTGGATTCCTGCGGGAAGAGCGCCGTCCCGGAGATCTGAAACGGCGGCGCCAGCAAGAGCACGACGGCTTCGGCCAGGGACGATCGCACGGGCGCCGGCATCGCCCGGGGGCCCTCGAAGTTCGCGAACACGATGTCGCCGCGCTTGACCAGCAACGGCGCATCGAGGCGCACCCGGTCGCGTGCGCTGTACAGCGGCCGCACCGAGGCGTCCAGCAGCTCCACGTCGTGGGCGATCGCCGGGTTGTTGAGGTTCTCGAGGAAGCGCCCGAGGTCGTGCACTCCGTCCGGACGCCCCGACGCCACGAAGGTCGTGGTCACGACCTCCAGACGGACGTCTCTCCTGCCATTCGCCGACCTGTCCATGGGCTCCTGTCCGCCGGGCGTGCTCTCGACGTCCGGCGGGCCCAGTGTGCTGTCTCGCGCCAACGGGAGATATGCGGGGAAGCGCTGATCTGAGCCCCCGCGGACACCCATCGGCCCGTAGGGATCGAATCTGATGCCCACTCACCCCCGCCCGGGCTCAGCCGCGAAGCACGTAGGAGCGCACCGTCTCCAGCTCCGGGATCTCCGCCTCGAGCCCGGTGTACCACGCTCGAATCAGCTCGATGCGACGGACAAGCGCCTCTACCGGCGGATCCGCGCGCAGTGCGGGCAGCAGCTCCCGCAGCGCCCCGGCGACCGCGGGGTCGTCGAAGACGGCGATGGTGATGTGGGGGAGAAAGGGCGGCCCGCCGGCCAGCCGCTCGCCTCCGCCGAGCTCCGCGGCCAGGCCGCCGCGAATCTCCGCGAGGCGGCCTCCGTCATGGACCTCCAGGACCACCGCGTCCGGGAAGACGTTCACCGGCCCTACCGTCAGCGCGACCGGCGCCGCACCCCGCAGCACCGGGCCTGCCCGCTCGCCGATCGACGGCACCTCCTGCCGCAGGATGTCGTCCGGCCGCCGCTTCTCGATCACCTGGTAGCCCGCACCCAACAGCGTGATGTGGAGGAACTCGCGGGGCAGCGACCGCAGCCCGGGGATGTCCGCCAGCGCGTCCTGTACGAGCTCCGCCTCGTCCGACGCCGCTTCCGGCACCACGGCGAGGAACCCCAGGAACTGTGATCGGCCCTGCGTCGCGTCTTCGACGGTGGAAGCGAACGTCCGAAGCTCGCCGCCAGCGACGAACCACGCCCATGCCTCATCGAAGGAGGAGAAGTACGTCATCGAGCCCTGCTCACCACCAGATGATGTCGTCCAGCGCCTCGTCGTCTTCCTCCGGCAGCGGGCGCGACCAGAGGTTCGTTTCCAGATACTTCCACCCCGAGTCCGCGAACACCAGCACGATGTTTCCGCGCTCCAGCCGGGACGCGAACCGCAGCCCCGCGTGCAGCACCGCGCCCGACGAGACCCCCGCGAAGATCCCCTCGCGCTCCATCAGTAGCCGCGCGGCGCGGAAGGCCTGCGCGCTCCGCACCAGCACCTTCCCGTCGAGGGACGCCAGGTCGAGGATCGGTGGGATGAAGCCGTCGGCCAGGCTCTTCAGCCCCTGCACCTGGAACCCCGGGTGAGGCTCGACCGCGATGATCCGCGTGTGCGGGTTCGCCTCCTTGAGCCGCTGTCCGCAGCCCATCAGCGTCCCGCCCGTCCCCAGCCCCGCGACCAGGACCGCCACCTCCGGCACGTCGTCGAGGATCTCCTGCCCGGTCCACACGTAATGGGCGCGCACGTTGTGCTCGTTTCGGAACTGGTCGAGCATGAAGCAGCCCTCGGCGTCCGCCATCTCTCGCGCCAGCGCCATGGCGCCCGTAACCCCTGCCTCGGCGGGTACCCAGCGGACGTCGGCGTCGTACACGGCGAGCGCCCGCGGGATCTCCGGGTAGACGTTCTCCGGCATCACGATCCGCGCGCGGTACCCCATCGCCCGGCCGATCATCGCCAGGGCGATGCCGGTGTTGCCGGTGCTCGCCTCGATGACGGTATCGCCCGGCGCGATGCGCCCTTCGCGCTCGGCGTGCTGGAGCATGTGCTTCACGATGCGGTCCTTCACCGACCCGGTAGGGTTCCATCCCTCCAGCTTGGCGAAGAGGCGGACCTCCGGGCGGGGCGAGAGGCGCCGCAGCTCGACCATCGGCGTCCGCCCGACCGTCTGGGTGATGTGGAGGTGGTGCACGACTGGAGGGTAGATGCTGGCGGATGGCGCCGCATCCGCCCATAAAACCGGGTCAGAGCCATCCCGATTCTTGACTTGCGGGAAGCGCCGTTCCTATACTGGCGCGCGTTGAACCCGCCAGTGGCGGGGCCTATTTTTGTTCGGCGCAGTTAACAACAGCCCGTATTTCCGCGTCCGGATGCCTCCGGCGCAGGAGGGCGGTGCTTCGGGCCCGAGTGGCGCAATGGCAGCGCAGCCGATTTGTAATCGGCAGGTTAGTGGGTTCGAATCCCCTCTCGGGCTCCAGACCCTGGCTCCCGATGGCGGCCGCAAGCGCGACGATACCCGGCGCGCACGCACAGGCCGGCCCCACCGAGACACGATCGGTTCGGCCCACATAGCTCAGTTGGCAGAGCACACCCTTGGTAAGGGTGAGGTCATCGGTTCGAATCCGATTGTGGGCTCCAGCGGCTGAAGCGCCCTGCAGGCGGGGCGGACGAGCATACCGACGACGCGGCTCCAGATTCCGGACCGCGTGCGCGCCCCGCGCGAGCGGACCGGCGACAAGCCCTCCAGCCGGGAGGGACAGGGAGGACAGCCAGACATGGCGAAGCAGAAGTTCGAACGCACGAAGCCGCACGTCAACGTCGGCACCATCGGTCACGTCGACCATGGCAAGACCACGCTGACCGCGGCCATCACCAAGGTGCTGTCGATGAAGAAACTCGCCGAGTATCGCGACTTCGGCAGCATCGACAACGCGCCGGAAGAGCGCGCGCGCGGCATCACCATCGCCATCACCCACGTGGAGTACGAGACGGAGAAGCGGCACTACGCCCACGTTGACTGCCCCGGCCACGCCGACTACATCAAGAACATGATCACCGGCGCGGCCCAGATGGACGGCGCCATCCTCGTCGTAGCGGCGCCGGAAGGGCCCATGCCCCAGACGCGCGAGCACATCCTGCTCGCCCGCCAGGTGCAGGTGCCCAGCATCGTCGTCTACCTCAACAAGGTCGACCAGATGGACGACCCGGAGCTGCTCGATCTGGTCGAGCTGGAGTTGCGCGAGCTGTTGACCAAGCAGGGATTCCCGGGCGATGACATCCCCATCATCCGGGGCAGCGCCCTCGCGGCGATGAACTGCACCAGCACCGACCCCGAGGCACCGGAGTTCAAGAGCATCCTCGAACTGATGGACGCCGTCGACAGCTACATCCCGCAGCCCGAGCGCCCCATCGACAAGCCGTTCCTCATGCCCATCGAAGATGTCTTCGGGATCAAGGGCCGCGGCACCGTGGTCACCGGCCGCATCGAGCGTGGCGTCGTCAAGGTCGGCGAAGAGATCGAGATCATCGGCTTTGGTGACACGCGCAAGACCACCGTGACCGGCGTAGAGATGTTCAAGAAGCTGCTCGACCAGGGCCAGGCCGGCGACAACGTCGGCTGCCTCCTCCGCGGCATCGAGCGCGAGGACATCGAGCGGGGGCAGGTGCTCGCCAAGCCCGGCTCCATCACCCCGCACAACAAGTTCGAGGCGGAGGTCTACGTCCTCTCGAAGGACGAGGGCGGACGGCACACGCCGTTCCTCCCCGGCTACCGCCCGCAGTTCTACATCCGCACCACCGACGTCACCGGCACCATCGGACTGCCGGAGGGCGTGGAGATGGTCATGCCGGGCGACAACGTGAAGATGACCGTGGAACTCATCACCGCTGTTGCCGTAGAGGACGGACTGCGTTTCGCGATCCGCGAGGGTGGCCGTACGGTCGGCGCCGGCGCCGTGACCAAGGTCCTCGCATAACCGCGAAACGTCGCCTGCGGCCCGCCCGATATACTTGAGAGAAGGCGGGCCGCAGTGCCTGTCCAGCGTGCCGGATATGAGGATGCATGGCCAAGAAGGAAGACCGGCAGATCATCACGCTCGCCTGCACCGAGTGCAAAGAGCGCACCTACACCACCTCCAAGAACCGCAGGAACGACCCTGACCGGCTGGAGTTGAGCAAGTTCTGCCCGAAGTGCCGCATGCACCGGGCCCACCGGGAAGTACGGTAGAAGGGGAGACCGCATGAGCCGCGCCCTCCGCCGCCAGCCGCTGGTGCAGAAGCCACCGGCCAAGGGCCCCTCCTTCCGGGCGGCCGGCGCGCGGCCAGCCCGCAAGCAAGCCGCTGCTGCGGCCGAGACGGCCCGCAAGCGCTCCCTGGGTGATCGTCTGCTCCCGCAGTTCGCCCGCGACATCATCACCGAGCTGCGGAAGGTGAGCTGGCCCCCGCGCGAGGAGACGACGCGACTCACCGGCGTGGTGATTGCCGTCGCCGTGACCATCGGTCTGCTCCTCGGTGGCGTCGACCTCGGCTTCAACTGGCTCGTAGAGCACACCCTGCTGAGGTAGCACATGGCCCGCAAAGTCAAAGGTGCCAAGGGCGGCGGCGTCCAGGTCGAAGAGCCCGAGGCCGGCAAAGGCAACGGCCTGCCTCCCGAGGATGATGCGATCCAGGAGGGCCGCGCCTGGTACGTCATCCACACCTACTCCGGCTACGAGAACAAGGTCAAGACCAACCTGGAGCACCGCATCCAGACCATGGACGCGCGCGACCTCATCTTCGAGGTGGTGATCCCCACCGAGGACGAGATCGAGATCCGCGACGGCCAGCGCCGCACCGTCGCCCGGAAGATCTTCCCCGGCTATGTGCTAGTGCACATGATCGAGCTGAAGGAGGACGACGTCGAATCCAGCCGCGCCTGGTTCGTCGTCCGCAACACGCCCGGCGTCACCGGCTTCGTGGGGTCGGGCACCCGCCCCGTGCCGCTGGAGCCCCCCGAGGTCAAGCGCATCCTCCGCCAGATGCGCGTCGAGGCCCCGAAGGTCAAGGTCGGCTTCATCGTCGGCCAGAGCGTCCGCATCGTCGACGGCCCCTTCATGGACTTCGTCGGCCAGGTCGACGAGATCAACCTCGAGAAGGGCAAGGTGAAGGTGCTGGTGTCGTTCTTCGGCCGGGAGACGCCGGTGGAGCTGGACTTCCTCCAGGTCGAGCGCCTGTAGCACCGTCCGGCCGATCCGGTAGAATCCGCGGGTGCCTCGCTGCGGCGAGGCGCTCCTGTGAGCGAGAGCGCCGCCTTCGGCGGCTGCAGAGGGACTGATGGCAAAGAAGGTCCGCGCAGTGATCACCCTGCAGATCGAGGCCGGGAAGGCGAACCCCGCCCCGCCCGTCGGGCCTGCCCTCGGCCAGCACGGCATCAACATCATGGGCTTCTGCAAGGAGTACAACGAGCGCACCGCCTCCCAGGCGGGGACGATCGTCCCCGCCGAGATCACGGTGTACGAGGACCGCTCGTTCGCCTTCGTCCTCAAGACGCCCCCGGCCTCCGACCTGCTGAAGAAGGCCGCCGCCGTCGAGAAGGGGAGCCGCGCCCAGAAGCGCGAGAAGGTCGGCAGCGTCTCCCGCGCCGACGTCCGCCGCATCGCCGAGATGAAGATGAAGGACCTGAACGCGAACGACGTCGACGCCGCCATGCGCATTATCGAAGGCACGGCGCGCAGCATGGGCATCGAGGTCGCATCCTGACCGCCAGCGCGGAGGACCGGACATGAAGCGCGGACGCAAGTACACCGAGAAGTCACAGCTCATCGACCCGAAGAAGCTGTACAGCCCGGAGGAGGGCATCCGCCTCGCGAAGGAGACGTCGTACGCGAAGTTCGACGAGACCGTCGAGTTGCACATGCGCACCGGCCTCGACCCGCGCCACGCCGACCAGCAGATCCGCGGCACCGCGCTGCTCCCGCACGGGCTGGGCAAGAAAGTGCGCGTGCTCGTCTTCGCCGAGGGTGAAGGCGCGCGTCTCGCCAGCGAGGCCGGGGCCGACGAGGTGGGCGGCGACGAACTGATCAAGAAGGTCGAGGGCGGCTACACCGACTTCGACGTGGCACTGGCCCAGCGCGACCTCATGGGCAAGGTGGGGCGGCTCGGCCGTATCCTGGGCCCGAAGGGGCTCATGCCCAACCCCCGGTCCGGCACCGTCGTCGACGCCGGGGACATGGGGAAGGCCGTGAACGACGCACGGCAGGGCCGCGTGGAGTTCCGCCTGGACCGCACCGCCCTCGTGCACGTGCCCATCGGCAAGGTGAGCTTCGACGCGGAGCAGCTCGAAGAGAACATGGCCACACTCGTGTCCGAAATCGCGCGGGCCAAGCCCTCCGGCTCGAAGGGCGTCTACATCAAGACCGTCACCCTCACCACGACGATGGGTCCCGGTATCCCACTCGACCCCACCGAGACCCTCGCGATGAGGGCCGGCTAGCGCTTACAGCAGGAACTCCGCCCACATCGGGTAGTGGTCTGACATGCGGAACGAGAACGAGGCTTTCGTCATCGCCGCCGGCTTCAGCACCGGCACGAAGTCGAAGTAGCCGCCCCGCACGTACCGCAGCGAGAGCTTCGGGATCGCCCCATCCTCCGTGAACCAGGCGATCTGGTCGTAGAAGTGCTCGACGCCCGAATCGAAGATCGTGCGGGGGATGGCGTCGAAGTCCGGGTGCGTCCGGAGGCCGGTGGACGTGAACGCGTTGTACAACGCGTCGCCCCTCCGGTCGATATTGAAGTCACCGAGCACGATCAGGTTGTGCCCCCACGACGCGACGTCGTTGGCCATCCCCGCCAGCCAGTCGGCGATCGACTGCAGCTCCGGGATCCGGTCAGCCGACCGATCGCCCCACGTCACGTGCAGCGTGAGCAGGATGAACGTCCTGTCGCGCGACTTGAAGGCGACGGCGTAGGGTGTGCGCGCGAACTGAGCCCGGTACCGGCTCAGCGTGATGCCGGACTGCTCCTCCGGCGGCACCACGATCTCCCCGGCCAGGCCGGAGAGCTTCACCCGCCGTGTGTCGAAGATGAAGCCCAGCCGCTCGTCGTTCCCCTCCGTGCCGCGCGTAACGTCCGTGAGCAGGAAGCCCCAGTCGTGCTCGCCGAGCGCCTTCAGCAGGTGCCGGAGCGCCTTGAGGTTCACCGTGCACTCCTGGACCGCCACCACGTCGAACCGCGAGATGATCTCGGCGATGGCGAGCAGCGAGCGCAGGTCACGCTTGGGGCTGTCGTTCCCGGATGACGTCCACTTCTCCGTCAGCCCGCCGAACTCCCGGATGTTCCAGGTAGCGATGATGAGGTTCTGGTCGAGTTGCTTCTTCGGGACCTGCGCCACTTCGATGGCGTCGCGGAGGCGCTGGATCTCGGCCTGGACGGCCGCGGGCGGCGGGTCGGTGATCGCGGGCATGCTCCCTCCCGGGCGTTCGCGTGAGGTAGAGAGGATGCGATTATAGAGCGATACCGCGTCCTGCGACGAGTTTGGGCGCGCCGGCTCTCAGACCCGTGGTGCGCTTTACATCTTCCACTGCCCGGCGCTACGCTCAGATCGCCCATGAAGCGACTCATCTACCTCGACCACGCCGCCACCACCCCACTCCACCCCGGCGTCCTGGAGGTGATGCTGCCGTATCTGACAGACTCCTTCGGAAACCCCTCCGCCACCTACGGGCTGGCGAAGCATGCCGGGGAGGCCGTCGTCCGGGCGCGGCGGACGGTCGCCGGGATCCTCGGCTGCCGCCCCACCGAGGTCGTCTTCACCTCCGGCGGCACCGAATCCATCAACACCGCCATCAAGGGTGTGGCCTTCCAGCAGAAGAAGGCCCGCGCCGGCGACCACATCGTCACCACCACGATCGAGCACCACGCCGTCCTGCACGCCTGCCAGTATCTCGAGCGCTTCGGCTTCGACGTCACCTACGTGCCCGTCGACCGCTACGGTCTCGTCGACCCGGCCGGCGTCGCCCGCGCCGTCAACGAGCGCACCGTGCTGGTCAGTGTCATGACGGCGAACAACGAGGTGGGGACGATCGAGCCCATCGCCGAGATCGCGGCCGCCGTCAGGGAGCGCGCGGCGGCGCTGCGCAAGCGCATCCCCTTCCACACCGACGCCGTCCAGGCGCCGAACTCGCTGTCCCTGCGCGTACCGGACCTCGGCGTCGACCTGCTGAGCCTGGCGGCGCACAAGTTCCGCGGCCCGAAGGGCATGGGCGTGCTCTACATCGGCCGCGGCGTGCCTTTCCTGGCCCAGCAGAACGGCGGCGGGCAGGAGCGGCAGCGCCGCGCCGGCACCGAGAACGTCGCCGGCATCACCGGCATGACGGAGGCGCTGCGCATCACCCAGGAATCGCTCCCGGCCGACCGCGACCGCATCGGCACGCTCGCGCGGAGGCTGCGCGATGGGATCCTGCGCGGCATCCCCGGCACCACGCTTAACGGCCATCCGGAGCGGCGGCTGGCGAACAACGTCAGCATCGCCTTCGACGGCGCCGACGCGCAGGACCTCCTCCGCGACCTCGACGCCGCCGGCGTGGCCTGCAGCGCCGGGGCGGCCTGCGGAGCCACCACCGTCGAGCCCTCGCACGTCCTGCTGGCCATGGGCCTCTCCCTCGACGCCGCCGTCTCCACGCTGCGGCTCACGCTCGGTTACGAGACCACGGCCGCCGACATCGACTACGTGCTCGAAGTCCTCCCGGCGATCGTCGAGCGCTCTCGCACCGGGAAGGCCGTCGCCGCGGCGAGCTGACCGCCTGCTATCATCGCGTCGTGACCGTCCGTAGCTGGCCGCTGGCCGTCCGTGACGCCACCCGCCGCATCCACGCCGGCGTGGTCGAGTGGCGCGGCGCGCTGCCGAAGCGGCTGACTGCGCCGCGGCCGCCGCTTGAGTTCCGCGTCGTGCTGCTGGCCTTGGACGTTGCCGTCCATGCGACCCCGGCGCGCACAGCCGTCTGCGTCCCCGGCGTCCCGAAAGTGCACGCGCTCCGTAAGCTCCCGCCGCAGACACTCCCCGAGAGCATCGACGACCTGACACTGCCCCCGCCCCGGATGGCGGCGTTCGCCGCGGGTGACATCGTGACGGCCGGCGACCTGTCGCTCTCGCCCGCCGACGTCTTCCCCGCCCACAGCGACCATCCGCGCCTCGACCGGCTGGCTCTGGCGCTCATCGAGGCGGCGGCGGAAGCGCTTGCGCCCTACGTCGCCGTAATGCGCCACACGCTCGGCCTGCGCACCCAAGCCGACGCGCTCGCCGAGCTGGAGGCGCGGCTCAACCCCGTTGATCCGGCGTCCCGCCCCCCCGCCCGCGCGCCCGGCGTGCAGCGGCTGCGCCGCGCCCTCCGCGACCTCCGCGCGGGGCGCGCGCCGGACGTCTCGCTCGACGTCATGGCCGCCGACCTGCGCTTCCTGCGCCTTTTCGCCGCCGGCGAGCGCACGCCGTGGCGGGAGGACGAGCTGGAGCGGCTCTTCGCCGACGTGATGGAACCGCCGGCGACCGCGCGAAAGCGCCGTCCGCGCGCCAGGCCCGCGACGGTCACCCCCTTCCGCACGCCCGCGAGGGACGGATGAGCGGCCTGCTCCGCCGGATCTTCGGCGGCGGCGAGCCCGCCCTCTCCGGCGACGATGCCGGTGGGCGCGAGTACGGCGTCGGGTTGATCGTGGGGCTGGGGAACCCCGGCCAGCAGTACGCCGGCAACCGCCGCAACGTGGGCTTCTGGCTGGCGAACCGGCTGGCGCGCAAGCACGGCATGGAGTTCTCGGCGAAGACCTCCAGCTACCTGCTCGCCGAGGGCGAGATCGCCGGCCGTCCCGTCGCCATCGCCAAGCCACGGACGTTCAACAACGACAGCGGCACCGCCGTGGTGCACCTGGTGCGCCGCCTGAAGCTCGACCACGCGTCGGAGCTGATGGTGGCGTGCGACCACCTGGACCTGCCGATGGGGAAGGTGCGCCTTCGACGAAAGGGCGGCGGCGGCGGGCAGAAGGGGATGGCCGACATCATCCGGAAGACCGGCACCGACGAGTTCCCCCGCGTGCGCATCGGCATCGGACGGCCGGTGGTAGGCGGCGAGCCCTCGCGGGAGCCGGACGACGTCGCGGGCTGGGTGCTCTCCGACCCCACGCCGGAGGAGAGGGAGCTGCTCGACGCCGGCGTCGCCCACGCGATCGAGGCGGTGGAGTGCGCCCTCACCGAAGGCATCGAAGCGGCGATGAACCGCTACAATCGAGATTGACATGACCGACAAAACGTCAGCGCTCCTCATTTTCGACGAGGCGATGCGGTGGCTTCGGACGAACTACCAGAGCTACACCTTCTTCGTCGAGCGGGATCTCGTCTGGACAATGCAGACCCGTATCGCAAGTCTGATCCGTGAGCTCGGCGCTGATTTCCGGGTGTCCAATGACTACGCGATCGAGCCTGGGAATAGGCGAAGTCTGTGCGTCGACTTAGCTGTACTCCGCGAAACCACCATCGAACTGGCCACGGAGTGGAAGTTTGAGCCATCGCACAGGCGCATTGAGATCGCGCCAGGAAAACTGCCTGTTTGTTCGTGGGGACCGAACGGAGTGAGGGGAGACGTCGACAGGATAAGCCACTTTGTGGAAAAACGGCGCGCGCAAGCGGGCCACGCCATTCTCGTGGATGAAGGTGGCTATTTTCGTGGGAGGCCTGCCCACGTCGGCGCCGAATGGGTCGACTGGCCTTAGCACGGCGTCTCGGTACACATCTTCAAGGCCGCAGAAAGCTGACACTGCTACAATGACCTTGCGCAGGGGCTGATCGCGCCGATCAGCCCCCGATCGCGTTGTCCGCGGAGATGCCAGCGAGGAACGATGGACCTCTCCGCCCTCCTCCCCGTGATCGACGGGGCGGTCGGGCTCGACCGCCTCCGCAGCCGCATGTCCGAGGCTGCATCGCTCACCCTCGGCGTCGCCGACGGCGCCAAGGCGGCCGTCCTCGCCGCCCTCGCCCGCGAGGCCACCGCCCCGGTCGTCGTCATCACGCCGCGGCCGCGCCACGCCGAGGCCCTCGCCGAGGAGCTGCAGGCGTGGCTGGGCGATGCCGCCTCGCGCGTCCTGCTCTACCCCGAACGCGATGCCCTCCCGTACGAGCGGCTCGCCCCCGACCCGGAGGACGTACGCCAGCGCCTGCTCGCGCTCGAGGCGATGAGCGACCGGTCCGCGGGCGACCACTTGGGCGCCCGTGGAGCGGTCGCCATCATCGTCGCCTGCGCCGCGGCCGTCGCGCAGCGCACGCTCACGCCCGAGGAGCTGCGCCGCGCGACCGTGGACCTCGCCCGCGGCGCCCGGATCTCGCAGGACGACCTGCTGCGCGCGCTCGACGCCGGCGGCTATGGCATCGAGCCGCAGGTGACGGCGCCGGGCGAGGCCAGCCGCCGCGGCGGCATCGTCGACGTCTGGCCGCCAGCCGAAGAGCTGCCGCTGCGCATCGAGCTGTTCGGCGACGAGATCGAGAGCATCCGCGCCTTCGACCCCGTCACGCAGCGTTCGGAAGCGCTGCGTGACGACGCGCGCATCGGCCCGGCGCGAGAGCTGATCTTCGAGCCGGCGCGGTCGCGCGCGCTGGCCGACCGCATCCACGCCGGACTGCCGAAGGGAGAGCATCGCGTCCGCTTCGAGCACGACGTGGAGCAGCTCCGGGACGCCACGCCCTTCGACGGCGACGCGTTCTACGCTCCATTTCTCGCGACCGCCACGCTGCTCGATCACGTGCCCGACGGCGCGCTGGTCGTCGTGGACGAGCCGGCCGACGTTGGGGCCGTGCAGCAGGAGCGCGACGAGCAGGCGCACGACGCCCGGCGCGAGCTGGAGCTGCGCGCTGAGCTGCCGCACGGCATGCCTGATCCGCACGTCCCCTGGCCGGAGCTGCGCGACGCGATCGAAGGGCGAGCGCACCGCCTCAGCCTCTCCCGCTGGGCCACCGGCGACGACACCGCTCCCGGGAGCGCCGCCGCCCCCGAGAGCGCCGCGGTCGTGCGGCTGCCGTTCGGCCCCACCGCGGCGTACGGCGGCCGCCTGCGCCCCCTCGCCGAAGAGCTGGCGCAGACGCTCCGGCGCGGCCAGCAGGTGGTGGTCGTTTCCACGCAGTCCAGCCGCCTTTCGGAGCTGCTCGAAGAGAACGAGGTATACGCGCGGCTGGCCGACGTGATGACGGCGCCCCAGCTCGGGCACGGGGCGCTAACGATCGTCCACGGGTCGCTGCCGCATGGCTGGTCGGTCGGTGAAGAGGGCGCCGGCCTCACGCTCCTCACCGACGCCGAAGTCTTCGGCTTCCGCAAGCAGCGCCGCGCCCCGCCGCGCAGCGCCCGCCGGGCCGTCGGCGAGGGTTTCCTCTCCGAGCTGACACCCGGCGAGTTCGTCGTGCACATCGAGCACGGCATCGCGCGCTTCGCCGGACTCGTGCACCGCAGCATCGACGGGCAGGAACGCGAGTACGTCGAGCTGCAGTACGCCGACGGCGACCGTCTGTACGTCCCCACCGACCAGGTGGACCGCATCAGCCGGTACGTTGGGCCCGGCGAGCACAAGCCGTCGCTCACGCGCCTCGGGTCGCAGGAGTGGCCGCGCGCGAAGGCCCGCGTGCGCCGCGCCGTGCAGGAGCTGGCTGGCGAGCTGCTGCAGCTCTACGCCTCACGCCAGGTGGTCGAGGGGCACGCGTTCTCGCCCGACACGGCGTGGCAGACGGAGCTGGAGGCGTCGTTCCCGTACGTCGAGACGCCCGACCAGGTGAGCGTCCTTCGCGAGGTGAAACAGGACATGGAGGACGTCCGCCCGATGGACCGCCTCGTCTGCGGCGACGTCGGCTACGGCAAGACGGAGATCGCCCTGCGCGCCGCGTTCAAGGCGGTGATGGACGGCACGCAGGTCGCCGTCCTCGTCCCCACCACTGTCCTGGCGCTCCAGCACTACGACACCTTCCGCCAGCGCCTCGCCGGCTTCCCCGTGCGCGTCGAGATGCTCTCGCGCTTCCGCAGCGACAAGGACCAGCGTCGCGTCGTCGCCGACATGGCGGGGGGCAGCGTCGACGTCGTCATCGGCACCCACCGGCTGCTCCAGCGCGACGTGACGTTCAAGAACCTGGGCCTGGTCATCATCGACGAGGAGCAGCGCTTCGGCGTCGCCCACAAGGAGCGGCTGAAGCAGATGCGCCGCGAGGTGGACGTGCTGACGCTCACCGCCACGCCCATCCCCCGCACGCTGCACATGTCGCTCACCGGCATCCGCGATATGTCGGCGATCGAAACGCCGCCCGAGGAGCGGCTCCCAATCAAGACGTACGTCACGGAGTTCGACGACCATCTCGTCCGGGAGGCCATCCTGCGCGAGCTGGAGCGCGGCGGGCAGGTGTACTTCGTGCACAACCGCGTCCATAACATCGAGCTGGTTGCCCGCAAGGTGCGCGACCTCGCGCCCGAGGCGGAGGTGCTCATCGGCCACGGCCAGATGCACGAGGACCAGCTCGAGCAGGTGATGGTCGACTTCACCGAGGGCAAGGCCGACGTCCTCGTCTGCACGACGATCATCGAGTCGGGGCTCGACATCCCCAACGTCAACACGATCATCATCAACAACGCCGACCGCTTCGGGCTGGCGCAGCTCTACCAGCTGCGCGGACGCGTCGGGCGCGGGGCGGCGCGGGCCTACGCCTACCTGCTGTACGAGAAGCACCGCGCCCTGAGCGAAGTCGCGCAGCGGCGCCTGCAGGCGATCTTCGAGGCGACGGAGCTGGGCGCCGGCTTCCAGATCGCGCTCCACGACCTGGAGATCCGCGGCGCTGGAAACCTGCTGGGCGCGGAGCAGAGCGGCCAGATCGGCGCCGTCGGCTTCGACCTGTACGTCCGCCTGCTGCACGACGCCGTCGACGGGCTGAAAGCGCTCGCGAAGGGTGAGCCGCCGCCCCCGTCGAAGATCCAGCCGCCGGTCGTCGTCGACCTGCCGCTGCCGGCCTTCATCCCCGAGAGTTACGTTCCCGACCTGAACTTGCGGTTGTCGATCTACCAGCGCATGGCAGCGGCGGAGGATCCCGGCGCCCCCGCGGACCTGGAGCGGGAGTTCGGCGACCGCTTCGGCCCGCCGCCCGCGCCCGTCCGCAACCTGCTCTTCGTCGTCGGCCTGCGTTCTCTCGCCCGCCGTGCCGGCATCGCATCGATCGCGCGGGAGGACGTCGACGGGCGCACGGTGCTCGCCGTCCGCGCCGTCGAGGCCCGAGACCTGCGGGCGCAGATCGCCCCGGACGCGCAGCGCGCCCTCACCGGCAGCGACGGCGTGACGCTGGGCCGCACGCGCATCGCCATCGACCTGGAGCTGGCCGGCGACCGCTGGCGCGCCCTCCTCACCGAGGCCCTCGAGGCCGCCGCCGGCGCCCTCCCGGCGTAAACCAGCGCGTGTCCCCTCGGTCTAGCATGCGCACATTCGAGGCGATTGACACATGATGCTTGTCATGTTCTGATCCACCGGCAAGCGACGACGATTTTGGCATGAGGTGCAGGCCTATGGCGATGAAAGTACAGCCCACGCGCTTCAGGGCCGTGAGCACGGACGACTTCGCCACGATCGGAGAGATCGAGGACGACATGCCGGTTGTCGTCACAGAGGGCGAATCTCCAACGATAGTGGCGCTCGCTCAAGAGCTGAAGGATCTTGGTGTTCGGGCCTGGAACGCTGATTTGGTCAAGAGACTCGGCGCGGATTTCGTGCGAGTCGAGACCGACGAGCAAGCGGAGAAGAAGGCGGAGGGCGTCGGGTCACAAACCTGGATCGTGATCGAGGTGAAGCCCGGGCAGATATCGGGCATCGTTCGAGGGAGACTCCCCGCTGTCCAGGCCATGTCAGAGACCTTTGGCCAGCCCCGTTGGGTTCCCGGTGTCCTGTACCAGTGCCCGCGAGGTCACATCGTGCTCGAATCGAGGGTCCACCAGCGGGACGTCAATGGCGATCCCGTCTGCCCCGACCACCCCGATCAGACGATGGGGCTCGCGACATAGGCCGCTCGGCGACAGTCACTTACGTTCAGAGGAAAGCCTGATGCTCATCTCGGCGGTCGACAAGATCAGCTCGATCTTCGACAGAGCATTCGTCATCGGCTACTGGGCGCCCGTGCTCGTAAGTGGTGGGTTCGCGGGCGCCATCGCGGCAGCACTCGTCGGTCCGGGCGAAGTACGCGACTGGTGGGAGGATCTGAGCGGCGCCGAGCAAGGGCTGCTTGGTGCGGCGGTCCTGGTCGCGATCACGGTGGCGGCGACGGTCCTTCAGGCCCTCGCCGTCCCGATCACCAGACTCTTCCAGGGTCATTGGCCGGCCGTGGCTGGGCTCGGGAGACTCAGGAGCTGGGCGGAGTCGATGAAACGGCGGCGCGTGGCGGAGCTCCAGGCGCTCAGTCAATCGCAAGACGGCGAAGCTGCACTCGCCATCCTCCAACTTCAGTTTCCTAACAGCAACGTGAGGGCGACTCGTCTCGGGAACGTCTTTGCCGCGGCCGAGGACTACTCTTTCCAGATGTATCGAGTCGACGCCGCCCACTGGTGGCCCCGTCTCACGCCGCTCCTCCCAGAGACGCTACGGAGCCAGATCGACCAGGCTCTGACGCTGGTCCTCGGCTTGCTGAACATGAGTGGCGGAATAGGGACAGTCGCCGTCATCGGTAGCGGCTTCATCTGGTGGCAGAGCGACCGGTGGCTGCTCTTTTCCGGAGTGCTTGGAGGGGGGTTGCTCCTTGCCTGGCTCCTTTACAACGCGGCCGTGGAGCAGGCGATCGCCTACGGCAGGCTGTACTGCCTGGCGTTCGACCAGCATCGGAAGAAGGTCCTTGAGGCGATGGAGATCCCTTTTCCGGAGGACCTCGTCGCGGAACGGCACCTCTGGCAGGCGATGGGTGAGTGGGTCTATTTATATCGGCCCCCGTGGGAGTCTGCGAACGCAGCGTCACTCCCATCACTCGCGCGGCCGTTCAAGTACCGCGGGGTGGAGCAGTCCACGCCTAAGCCCCTGCCCACGCGGCCAGATCGGCTACGGGTGGAGGGTCAGATCGATATCCGGCGGCGGCCATGAGGCGGTTGAGGTTCTGGGGGTGGGCGCTTCCTGTCTTCATCCTCGCGCTCTCTGCCGCGGGCGGGGGTGGGCACTGGTACATGAATCGCGAAGACTCGGTTCAGGTGGTCAAGGCCTTGCGTGACATACCTGCCTACAGCGTCATTGACGGCGTCTCCGATCTCCAGACCGCCGTGGCCAAGCCGCACAGTGACGCGATTACGACGATCGACTATGCGGAGGGGCGTATCACCAACCGCGCGATCGCCGCGGGAGATGTTGTCGATGAGTCAGATCTCGTCGATCTACCCGGCATCCAGCCCGGAAACGACGTAGTGTTCGTGATCCCCGCGGCGAATGGCACGCAGCCGCTCGCCGCCGGTGATCGCGTGGTCCTCTACGGCGCGCAGAAGGAAGTGGACGGAGGAGTGCTCGTCAGCGACGACGCCATCGTCCTCGCCGTCGACAAGGACGCCAAGACCGTGACCGTCGTCGTCCCCAACCGCGACGCCGCGAAGGTGGCGGACTACCTGGGCCCGGACGCCTCGATCGTCATCACGCGCACGCTTGGATCGCGCGGCGCGGAGCCGTCACCGTAGCCCGCGGCCACGCAGCGGGACCAGATCGAGCATCGTCAGCAACCCCGGCGGCGACGCGAGCACGCCGGGGATCGCGTTCACCAGCACCGACGCCGTCGCCAGGTCACCCTGCGGCCCCGGCTCCACCGTCATCCAGATCCGCGGCGTCCCTTCGAGAATGATCTCGTCGCGCGGCCGGTCTGCCGCCGCCGTCATCGTCACCTCCAGCGCGATCACCTCCCGCCCGCCCATCGTCCCCCGCGCGTGCTGCGTGATCCCGATCGCCGCTGGGTCGTCCGTCAAGCCGGACGACCCAGACGGCGCCATCACCGGCTCCAGCGTCTCGTCGAGCGCGTCCAGCTTCCATCCCAGCCCCGCCGCGATCAGCCACGCGCTCTCCTTCAGCCCCACGTGGCCGAACCGGCCCGTCGCGAGCTTCGCCTCGAACTCCGCGCGCGTCAGCCCCACGCCGACCTTCCGCTGTAGCTGCTCCCGCCGCGTCGAGACGTCGACCAGCCGCAGCCCGCGCACCGCCTCCACCCCCTGCGATGCCGCCGACGCCGCCAGCACCAGCGCGTCGAGCATGAAGCCGGGGTTGATGCCGGTGCCCAGCACCCGCACCCCCTTCGCCTTTGCCCGCTCGTCCAGCTCGCGCGCCAGCTCGGGGTAGCGATGCCACGGGTACGACAGCTCCTCGCAGGTCGAGATCACTGACCGGCCGACCGCGATACACCCCAGCAGCTGGGGCATCACGTCCGGCAGGAACGAGCCCGTGCAGTGCAACACCACGTCGCACTCGGTCGCCGTCAGCGCGCCCGGATCGACCATCACGCCGCACGCGGCGGCGCCGCACAGCTGGCCGAGGTCGCGGCCGCGCTTCGCGGGATCGGCATCGGTCGCGGCCACGGGCGAGACATCGTCGCGGCGCAGCGCCAGCGCCGCCACCTGCGCGCCGATCGCCCCGATGCCGAAGTGCAGCGTCCGGTAGGGCATGCGCGCATCGGGCATGCGCGCATCATAGAGGCGGCCCCGCGTTCGGGCGAGTGTGCTTGTGCGCCCCCGTCACGGCCGCTATAGTGCGCCCGCTGCAGACAGCAGGCGTCCGAAAGGACTTAATCACAGCCTGCCGAGGCGCTATACAGACTCCCGCGGGTTGCCGGCGGCAACCCACGACCGCGCGAATGCGCGGCGGAGTCTTGCGCCCCTGTCTGTGACAGGGGCTTCTTCATACCCCCGGACGGGAAGGACAGACGCATGCCTACGCCGAAGAAAGTTGCCGTTGTCGCCGAGTTGAAGGATCTGGTCGAGCGCTCCAGCATCGTCATCGGCGCCGAGTACCGCGGCCTCACGGTGAGGGAGATGATCGCCCTCCGGCGCGCAATGCGCGAGGCCGGCGTCGAAGTGAGGGTGGTGAAGAACCGCCTGTTCCAGATCGCCGCCCAGCAGGCGGGCGTGGCGGATGCCGGGCAGGTCGCCGAAGGCCCATCGATCATCGTCTTCGGCCTCGGCGACATCATCGCCCCGGCGAAGGCCGTCACGGAGTACGCGCGCACCGCCCGGAACGCCTTCGCCCCGCGCAAGGCGTACCTGGAGGGCGCCATCCACCCGGCGAGCTTGCTCAGCGACCTGGCGACGCTCCCCTCGCGCGAGGAGTTGATCGCGAAACTCGCGGGCGCCTTCATCTCGCCCATGCAGGATCTGGCCAACCTGCTCGAACGCGCGCTCGGCAACCCTGCCGGCATCCTGCTCAACGACAGCCTGCGCACGTTTGAGGGCCTGCTCGAAGCGCGCGCCGGCCAGCTCGAAGCGGCCTGACTGGCCTGCTGGTGACTGGTGGGAGGACGACCGGAGAGGGATCTGGGTGACGGAGCTTCAGCTCCGTCGAGATGATGGGAGCGGCAAGGCACATCCGGCGGGCTGAAAGCCCGCCCCACAGGACAAACCGGAAGAGGTAGGGGCGGGGCTTGCCCCGCCCTGCAAGACCGAAGGAGACACACATGGCGAAGGTAGAAGAGGCGTTTGACATCATCAAGGGCATGACGATCCTGGAGTTGCGCGACCTCAACAAGCGCATCGAGGATGAGTTCGGCATCACCGCCGCCGCCCCGGCGATGATGATGCCGGCGATGGCGGCCCCGGGCGCCGGCGCCGCGGCCCCCGCAGCGGAGGAGGAGAAGACCGAGTTCACCGTCGTCCTCAAGGAGGCTGGCGCCAACAAGATCAACGTCATCAAGGCCGTCCGGGAGGTTACGACCCTCGGCCTGAAGGAGGCGAAGGACCTCGTCGAGAGCGCGCCGGTGAACGTGAAGGAAGGCATCGCCAAGGCCGAAGCTGAGGCCGTCCGGACCAAGCTGGTCGAGGCCGGCGCCACCGCCGAGCTGCAATAGCAGGCGGCCTGCCGCGAGGCCTCCCGCCCGCGGCAGGCTGGTATAGTTGCCCGCGGTGGACTGCTACGCCTGCCAGAACGCGGCGACCAACGCCTGCAAGCGCTGCGCCCGGCCCTACTGCGAGGATCACGGCAACGCCGAGTACTGCTCTGAGTGCCTGAAGCCGGCCAGCGCGCTGCCGTCCTTCAACCTGTACCGGGGCGCCCTGCTCGTGATGCTCGTCGGTACGGCCCTCGCCGTGCTGCTGCTGGTGCGCCCTCCCGGCGAGTCCAGGGGCTCCTCCCCGGTCGTCGTCGGGCGATCGAGTCCGACGCCCACCGCCTCCGGCGGCACTCAGCAGCCCACTGTCCGCGCGCAGACGCCGCTCGCCACCCGCACCCCCGCCGTCGCGACCACCACCGCCGGCCCCACCCAGAGCCCCTTCGACAGCTACATCGTCGAAGAGGGCGACACGCTCTTCAGCATCGCCGAGCAGTTCGTGCCGGCCGGCGATGACCTCACGGCCTACCTCACCGCCATCGCCACCCTGAACGACCTCGACCCGTCCGCGGTACTGTCGATCGGCCAGACCATCCTGCTGCCGAAGCAGCAGAGCCTGCCCGAGTAGCGGTGGACCCCGAGGCGGCGGCCCGCGCCGCCCTCCGCCGAAGCCTCGTCATCTACACCGTGCTCTTCCTCGCGGCGGCGCTGGTCGTCTACTACATCGCCACGAACCGCGAGTCGAACTTCGCCTTCGTCTCCCTGTCGATCGTCGGCGTGGTGGCGCTGCTGCTCGGCTACTACGTCTGGCAGCACTTTCGCGACCTCAGCGCCGCCCTCGTCGAGAGCGAGGGCGTGATCGTGCGCAAGTGGACGCGCGCCGACCTCATCGTGGCCATGCAGGGGTACTACATCGCCGTGAACCGCACGGTGTACCGCGTGCGCCCGGAGGAGTACCTGCACCTTCGCGAAGAGATGTACGTAAAGATCGTGCACTTCCCTCACACGCTGAACATCGTGAGCGTGCACGAGGTGCGCGACCCCCGCCTCGCCCCGCCGCCTGCGTGAGATGGGGTGAGGCGACTCGCGGCGCGTGCTAGCATGGCGCAGGCCAAATTGGTGGGTGAACTTGCGCGTTCTGGCTTTCGCCTTGTTACTTCTGGCGCTCGCGGGGATGCGTTCTACGATGACGCCGGCGTCGGCCGGTGAGGAAGAGCAGCCGACCGACTACTTTGAGGCCCCCGGCCAATCTCCCCACTTGATCGCGCCAGAGACTCTCGGTCCAGGGAGCGAGCTCACCCCGTTCTCCTTGCGCCCCATCCAACAGCAGGTCGCCGACCAGGACGGCACCCGCGTCGAGGTTCAGCTCGTCGTCCTCGGCATCGCGGCCTTCACCGTCGTCGGCGTCGGAGGCGCCGGATACCTCCTCCGCCGGAAGCTCGGCCGCATCCCCCCGCCGCCCGAGCAGCCCGCCCCCGGCAGTCACCACTGAGCCCCTCCTCCAGATTGCCCCCGCTTGTCATCTCTGTTGCGAAGTCCGCCAGGATGGTCCGGCCGTACGATTGACGTAGAGGGGGGACTGGCTCGACAATGAACTCCATTCAGTGCGCGGCCCCCTCGGGCCGCCGCCCGCAAGGAGGGCCATGATGCGAGACAACAGGCTGGGGCTGCGGTATTGGACCGGCCAGCGCGTCACCAGACGCCGTGTGCTCGGCGGCGCCGTGGCCGGCGGCGCGGCCGTGGCGGCGATCGGGCTCGTCGGCTGTAGCAGCGGCAGTAAGAGCGGCAACGGCGGCAGCGCCACCGCCGTCGCTACAGGGACCGTGCAGGACGGCTACCAGGACGGCCCCGGACAGCCCGGCGGCATCCTCCGCGTGCGCGGTCTGGCCGTCCCCACCATGAACCCCTTCGGCCCCGGCATCTTCGCCCTCGCCCAGGGGCTGGTGCTCGGGTACACCGTCTTCGACCACATGTGGTTCGTGCCGACCGACACCGGTGATGTGGAACTGTTCCTGGCCACCGAGCTGGAGCAACCCGACGACCTCACCGTCATCGCCTCGCTGGGCGAGGCCACGTTCCACGAGAAGGGGCCGGCCCCCGGCCGCGCGATCGACGCTGAGGACGTCGTGCAGAGCTACAAGCGCTTCCGCGAGGAGGCGCCCATCGGCTACAGCTGGCTCCACGACGTCATGGACGACATCGTCGCCACTGACGACCGCACGGTGAAGATCACCAACAGGTTCACCTGGGCCTGGGTGTTCACCTCTTCAAACGCCGGCTCGCCCATCACCAGTTCGATCATGCCCAAGGAGATCCTGCGGGGCTACGACGACCTGCTCCGCACCGATGCCATCGGCTCCGGTCACTGGACGCTCGCGGGGCACGACAACGGCACCAACGAGAAGTTTCGCAAGTTCGCTAACTTCCGCAACTTCCAGAACGGCCGCAATATCACCGGCCAGCCGTTCCTCAACGGCGTCGACTTCAAGGAGATCACCGACGACAACGCCGCGCTCGCCGCGTTCCGCGCCGGCGAGATCGATACCCACGGCTTCACCAGCCGTAATCAGATGGACGCCACCATCGCCGCTCTTGGCGACCGTATCGTCACCGGCAGCGACCTCTCTCGCGACTACCTCAACCTCATGCTGCACTACGAGCCGCCGTTTACCGACGAACGCGTCCGCAAGGCCATCAACCTCCTCATCGACCGCGAGGAGGCGATCCTGCTCCTGAACGACGGCGACGCGGTGAAGTGCGGCCCCATGCCGCCCGCGCACAAACGCTACGTCCTCCCGGACGACGACCCGGACCTGCAGGAGTACTTCCGGACCGATGTCCAGGAGGCGCGCCAGCTGCTCGAAGCGGCAGAGTTCGACTTCAACTCCGAGCTCGAACTGAAGCACTCCAACCGCCCCGTCGACTCGCAGCTCGCGCAGGTGCTCAAAGAGCAGCTCGGCCGCGGAGGCGTCCAGGTCAAGCTGGTGCAGGAGGACCTGATCAAGTGGTTCAGCCAGACGCTGAACCAGCACCAGTTCCAGATGACGTGCTTCCAGCACTTGCCCTACGAGGACCCCGATCTCCCGCTGCGCTTCTACCTGAGCGCCGAGGGCGACCGCCCCAGCAACTTTATGGACTACCAGGACGCCGACGTGGATGCCGCCATCCTCTCCGCCGCCAAGGAGCTCGACGAGGAAGCGCGCGTCGAGAAGGTGCGCGAGGCGCAGCGCGTGGTGATGAAGAAGTACGCGCCCATGCTGAACGTCCTCTCGGCCGTGAACTTCGGAGGGCGCTACAGCTACGTGAAGGGGTCGATCGTGGGGCGCGGTTCCTACGGTGGCTTCAACCGCACCACCTGGCTCGACGACGCGGGGCGGCGGCAGGAAGGGTAGGCTCCGGCACAGATGCTCCGGTACACCCTCCGACGGCTGGCATGGCTGCCCATCATCCTCTTCGGCGTCTCCGCCATCGCGTTCTTCGTGCTGCGCGCGATACCGGGGCAGGATCCCGCCGCCGCTATCGCCGGGCAGGGCGCGACCGAAGTGCAGCTGGAACGCATCCGCTCCGACCTCGGCCTTCAGCGCCCGGTCGTCGTGCAGTACTTCGACTGGCTGGGCAATTTGGTCCGTGGCGACTTCGGACACGAGTTCAAGACCGCCTCCTCCACCGGCGCCACCAGCGGCCTCCCCATCCGTGAGCAGTTCATGGAGCGCTTTCCTGAGAGCTTCCAGATCATCTTCCTCGGCCTGTTCTTCAGCGTCGTCTTCGGGATCTCGTTCGGCATCCTCTCCGCCATGCACCGCAACAGTCCGATCGACTACTTCGTGCGCTTCTTCGCCGTGCTGGCGTCGTCCATCCCCGAGTTTTTCCTCCTCACGCTGATGATCATCCTGCCGCTCTACTTCTGGAACTATTCGCAGCCAGTCGGTGGCTACGTCCCCTTCTACGACAACCCCATGCACTACATCCGGCTGATGCTCCCGCCCGCCCTCATCATTGGCGTCGGCGGATCGGCGGGGCTCATGCGCCTCACCCGCACCACCATGCTGGAGGTGTTGCTCAGCGACTACGTGCGGACGGCGCGCGCCAAGGGGCTGCGCCAGCACACCGTCGTCCTGAGCCACGCGCTGCGCAACGCCGGCACGCCGATCGTCACCGCCGTGGGCACCGCGTTCATCGCCGTCTTCGGCGGCTCGATCATCGTCGAGAGCGTGCTGAGCATCCAGGGGCTCGGGCAGTGGTTCTTCATCTCCACGCTCGCCCGTGACCTGCCCGTCGTGCAGTTTCTCACCGTGTACACCGCGTTCATCGTGGTCCTGGTCAACCTGACCGTCGACCTCTCGTACGGCTTCATCGACCCGCGCGTGAGGTACAGCTGATGGCCACCATCGCGGGAAGGCCGGCGGCGGCAGCAGATGCGATGAGCTGGGAGATCCCCCGGGACAAACCGCTGCTCGTGCGGGTGGGGCGCCCCTGGCTCCGCAACCCGGCCGGGCTGATCGGCCTGATCATCGTCGCGGTCGTCGTCTTCCTCGCCATCGCCGGTCCCTACATCTCGCCGTACGACCCGCGCCAGCTCGACGCCCAGAGCCGCTTCCAGACGCCGTCCGGTGAGCATTGGTTCGGCACCACGCAGTTCGGACAGGACATCTTCAGCCGCATTGTCTACGGCGCACGCCTCTCGCTCGGGTTCGGGTTCGCTATCACCATCGTCGGCTTCATCCCCGGCACGATCCTGGGCATCGTCAGCGGCTACTTCGGCCGCTGGGTGGACTACCTGATCCAGCGCTCGGCGGAGGCGTGGGGGTCGTTCCCGCTGCTACCCATTCTGCTCACCTTAATCGCCGCCATCGGCCCCGGGCTGAAGGCCATCATCATCGTGGTCGCCATCAGCGCGCTCTTCAGTGGCTCGCGGCTGCTGCGTGCCGTCGCCCTCATCGAGAAGCATAAAGACTATGTGCTGGCGGCCCGCTCGACGGGGGCGACCGAGCTCCGCGTGGTCGTCCGGCACGTGCTGCCGAACATCATGCCCTACATTCTCGTCGGCCTGAGCAGCGTCTTCGCCGTCGCCGTCCTCGCCGAGGCGACGCTCAGCTTCCTCGGCCTCGGCCTCGAGCAAGGCGAGCCGGGGTGGGGCATCGACCTCGCCCAGGGACGCCAGAGGGCTGCCGAGTACCCTCACCTCGTGATCTTCCCCGGCTTGGCCATCAGCCTCGCCGTGCTCGGGTTCAACCTCCTCGGCGACACCCTCCGCGACATCCTCGACCCGCGCCTCCGCGGCACGACGTAGCTCCGCGCCGCCCCGGCCGGTACGCTGGCCGCATGGCCGACGCCCGCTTCTACCCGCCGATGAACTTCGCCTCGCTCGACGCTGAATACTCGACCTTCGAGCGGTCGCGCGTCGTGATCCTTCCGGTGCCGTACGACTCCACCGTCACCGCCCGCGCCGGCGCCCGCGACGGGCCCCACGCCATCATCGAGGCGTCCGCCGATATGGAGCTGTACGACGTGGGCCTGGGCCTCGAGCCGTGGCGCCACGGCATCCACACGCTGCCCGAGCTTGCACCCCACACCGGCTCGCCCGAGGCGATGGTCGGCCGCATCGAGGAGGTGGCCGGGGAGCTGATCGACGCCGGGAAGTTCGTCGTCACGCTCGGCGGCGAGCACACAGTCGCCGTCGGCAGCGTCCGCGCCCACGCCAGGCGCACGCCGGGGCTCTCGGTGCTCGCGCTCGACGCCCACTCCGACCTGCGCGACGAGTATCTCGACTCGAAGTACAACCACGCCTGCACGCTGCGCCGCGCGCACGAACGGGCGCCGGTGACGCTCGTGGGCCTGCGCAGCGCGCCCGCCGAGGACGCGACGTTCATCCGCGACGAGGGCCTGGCGTTCTTCTCGCCGGCGGAGTTCCGTCGCGCCGGCCTGCAGGCGGTCGCGGAGCGCCTCAGCGACAGCGTCTACGTGACCATCGACCTCGACAGCTTCGACCCGGCGGTGATGTCCGCCGTCGGCACGCCGGAGCCGGGCGGCCTGCTGTGGGACGAGGTGACGGAGCTGTTCCGCGCCGTCACGGCGTCGCGCCGCATCGTGGGGTTCGACGTGACGGAGCTGTCGCCGTCGCTCGGCCCGCGCGCCTGCGCGCAGCTCGCCGCGAAGCTCACGTACCGGCTCATCGGCCTTGCGCTCGGGCCCGCGGAGTAGGCGCTGGAAGTCAGGGCCAGGGCCGGACCTCGGATTCTTGGATGATTGCGGTTCTCATCCCCTCTCCGCGAAGTCGGAGAGGGGTGGCCGAAGGCCGGGGTGAGGCTACCCCCCGCTGCGCAGCGCCCGAATGTCCGCGAGGTGCTCACCCTCGTGCTCGACCATGAGCTCCACCATCTGCCGGATGCTCATCCTCCCGTCCTCGCGGTGCTGGCCGGTGCGCGCCCAGTTCCAGTTCACCAGGCTCGTCAGCAGCTCCACCGTCGTCGAGCGGGACCGGCGCAGCTCCGCCAGCATCTCGTCGATGTCGCGCGTGAGGTAGCCGTGGTCGCGCGCGAACGCCTCCTGGTCGTACGGCTCCAGGATCGGGTCGGTCTGCGTCGACATCATGTACAACCGCTGGTGGTACACCTCCGCCGCGTCGCGCAGGTGCCCGGCGATTTCGCGGATGCACCACCCCCCGCCCTCGGGACGCCGCAGCAGCTCCTCCTCCGTCGCGCCCTTCAGCGCCTCGGTGAGCTGCTGCGGCATGGCGCGCAGCGGCTCGACCAGGTCGGCATGGCCCTGCGTCCCCGGCTCGTTGCGGGGGTAGGTGAACACGTTGACGGTCTGGCCTGCCATGGAACTCCTCAGCGGCCCGCGGGCGCAGCCGCCCGCACGAACTCCGGTACCCGCTCGTTCAGGGTGGTCACGCCGGCAAGCTCGCCGTTCCGATAGTACAGCCGCGGCACCCGGGCGCTGATCCCGGCGAGCATCTCCCAGGAGATCGTGCCCGCGATCTCCGCCAGCTCGTCGGCATCGATCGATTCGCCGCCCTGCTCGCCCATGATAACCACCTCGTCGTCCGGCGCAACGCCGGGCACGTCCGTGACGTCGAGCATGCACATGTCCATCGCGATGCGCCCGGCGATCGGCGCCCGCCGTCCCCGCACCAGCAGCTGCGCGCGGTTCGAGAGCGCCCGGCGCAGCCCGTCGGCGTACCCGCACATCACCAGCGCGACCGTCGAGCGTCGCTCCGCCGTCCAGGTGCGGCCGTAGCCAACCGTGCCGCCCGCCTCCACCTCCCCCACCCGCGATATGCGCGCCTTCAGCGTCAGCGCGCGGCGCAGCGGCACGGTGTCGCGCAGTCCCGGTGCCGGATAGTAGCCGTACATCCCCAACCCCGCGCGCACCAGGTCGAGCGCCATCTCGGGCGCCCCGAGGATGCTCGCCGTGGCCGCGCAGTGCCGGACGGGTATCCACGGCAGCCGGGCCGACACCTCCAGCAGCGCGCGATACTGCGCGTCGGTGAACGCGCGGTCGCCCTCCTCCGCCGCCGCGAAGTGCGTGTACACGCCCTCGATCTCGATCCCCGGCAGCGCCCGCACGCTCTCCGCGAACGCGACGAGGTCGTCCGCCGGCAGCCCGTGCCGGTTCAGCCCGCTCTCCAGTTCGATGTGGATGCGCTGGGTGACGCCGCGGGCCGCCGCGAACCGGGAGAGCGCCAGCGCCGTCTGCGTCCCGCACACCGTCGGTGTCAGCCGCAGCTCCACGATGCGCTCCGCCTCCGCCGCCTGCGTCGCGCCGACGAGCAGCACCGGCGCATCGAGCCCGGCCGCCCGCAGCTCCGCCCCTTCGTCGACGCAGACCACGCCCAGCCCCGCCGCCCCCGCCTCCAGCGCCGCGGCCCCGACGGCGAGCGCTCCGTGGCCGTAGGCGTTCGCCTTGATGATCGCGTAGAGCCGCGCGGGCGCGGCGCGTTCCGCCAGCACCCGCACGTTGTGTGCGATCGCGTCGAGGTCGATCTCTGCCCAGCAGGGGCGTCCCTGCCAGCGGTCGCGGGGGGCATCCATGGGCAAAGGATACGGGATGCTGCGCGGCGGGACGCTTCGCCCCATGTGCTAGGATCGCCTGCGAGAGATGTGGCGATTGGTGCCGCGCTGCGGAGAATACGGTTCATGCCTGCTGCCGGATATGTCACGCTCACGCTTGAGGTTCTCCCCGAGGGCCGCTCGTTCGTCTCGCGGTGTGTGGAGCTCGATGTTGCGAGCTGCGGCGACACCGCCGGCGAGGCCATCGAGGCCGTCAAGGACGCCCTGCTCACCTATCTCGAGGCGATCGAGGAGTTGGGGGAGCGAGAGCGCATCTTTCGCGAGAAGGGCATCGACGAGTTTCGCGGGGCTCTCCGCTAGTCCTGCCCGTTCACGGCACCAGCGCCCACGCCTTCGGCAGGCGGTATGTGAACACGCTGTTCGTCATCCGCTCCCCGTCGAACACCCGCCCGCGCCCCGTGCGCGTGATCTCCTGGTACGCGTTCTGGATCTGGATGATCCGCCGGTCGACGAGGTTGATCAGCACCGCCCCCGCCTTCACCGGACGCAGGCTCGCCTCGCGCGTCACCTCATCCACCACCCGGAACAGCGGGCTCTCCTCCGGCAGCGCGTGGTCCAGCGCGACGTGGATCGCCTCGTAGCTCCCCGCTACATTGCGTTCGTCGAACATGGCCAGCCCGTTCGTGACGCGCACGTGCAGGCCCTGGTAATACGGCTCCGAGCGCACCAGCAACTCGTCGAGCGTGCGCGGGCTGGTAGCGCACGCTTTCACAAGCGCGGGCAGTGCTTCGCCATGGGCGACGAAGCTGACCCCGCCTGCGGGGTCGATGATGGTGAGTCGAAGCAAGTTCATGGGTCGTTGCGAGGCCTTCGATCCGAGCGTACCATTCCCCTTGTTCGCCTGTCAAAACACCCCCTCACCCCCGCACACGATGCCTGCGCCCCTTCACGCGAACATGCTGCGCGCGATCGTAACGTTCGCCGTCGCTGTCACGATCTCCGCCGCCGCCGCGGCCTGCGACGGTGGCGACGATGCGGCGACGTCAAGTCCCGGCGCTGATGACGGAACGCCCGCAGCCACCGCCACACCCACGCCCGCGCCCGGCGACATCGCGCTCGCGGACGAGCTGCGCGATGAGGGCGCGTTCGAGGACGCCATCAACGTCTACGCCGCCGTCGTTGCGTCGTCGCAGTCTTCCGGCGAGCGGCAGGAGGCGCGGCTCGAGCAGGCGCGGCTGTTGACGCGCACGCGGCGTTTCGACGAAGCGCGCACCACCCTCGAGGCCTACGTTGCCGATGCGGGCGCCGCCGTCGAGGGCACGGCCGCGCAGTTCATGCTCGCCTCCACGCTCGACGACATCGCCGACCCCGACGGCGCGCTGGCGCAGTATGAACGGTACATCGCCGCCGGCGGCGCGGCGTCGTCGTACGCCGAGATCGAGCGCGCGAAGATGCTCGCGCGCCTCGGCCGCAGCGCCGAGGCGGAGGCAGCGGCGGAGGCCGTGCTGAACTCGCCGCTCGACGGCGTCTTCAAGGCCTCGTTCGTGCTCAGCCTCGCCCGCGCGTTCGACAAAGCGGGTGACGGCCAGGCCGCACTCGCGTGGTACACCCGCGCCACTCAGACGCCCGGCGCGGACGTCGCCGAGGCGCTCACCGGCCGCGGGGCGCTCAAGCAGCGCATCGGCGACCCAACCTGGACCGGCGACTACCTCACCGTCGTCAACTCCTACGGTGACAGCGCCGCCGCCCCCCTCGAAGCGCTCGATGCCGCGGGGGTGACGGTCGGCTCCTACGCCCGCGGCTACGTCTTCTATCGCGCGTTCCGCAACGCCGATGCGCGCGTCGCCCTGACGCTCGCCGCTACTTCCGGCGACGCCCCGGCCGCCGCTACCTACTATCTCGCCGCCCTCGACGAGCGCGAAGGCAACCTCCCCGCCGCCATCGACGGCTACGGCCGCGCGCAACAGCTCGACCCGGCCTCCTTCCTCGCCGACGACGCGCTGTGGTGGCGCGCCCGCCTCCTGGAACAAGCCGGCCGCTACAACGAGGCCGTCGCGACCTACGCGCTGTTCGACTTCTACCCTGAGTCGTCGTGGTCCGCCGACGCGCGCTTCCACCAGGGCCTCGCGTCGTACCGCGCGGGCGACTACGCGGCCGCTGCGACGGTCTGGAGCGCCATCTCGTCCGAGCCCGCGGGCGAAGACAACGACGAGGAGCGCCTGCGCGCCCGTTTCTGGCACGCCCGCGCCCTCATCGCCGCGAACGACGATGATGCGGGCGAGCGGGAGCTGGAGCAGCTTCGCAATGATGCCCCGGCGGACTTCTACGCCCTCCGCGCCGAGGTGCTGCTCGGCGACAACGAGCGACGCGACGGCTCGCTCGACCTCGACGCCGGGGAGCCCGACTGGTCCGCGCTCGAAGACTTCGTGCGCGATGCGCTCGCGCCGGAGGTGACCCCCGCCCCCGAAGCCACGCCGGACCCGGCGACGCCCGCTCCGGTCGAGGTCTACCCGTCGGCGGACGTGCGCTGGCCCGAAGTCGACGAGCTGTTGGCCGTCGGCCTGCGCGCGCAGGCGGACTTTCTGGTGCGCGAGATCATCGGTGACTACGCGTTTTCGCCGCCCGCGCTGCTGGAGATCACCCGTACGCTGCACGACGACGACCGGGCCAGCGCCGCCGCCCGCGCCGCCGTCACGCTGATCGCGTCGCTGCCGGACAGCCCGGACGATCCGCCGCTGGATCTCCTGCGCATCGCCTACCCGTCCGCCTTCGCCTCTCTGGTCGAGGACACCGCCAGCGAGCAGGACGTGCCGTCGCTCCTCCTCCTTTCGCTCATGCGCCAGGAGAGCTTCTACGACCCGGACGCCGGCTCCCCCGCCGGGGCGCTGGGCCTGACGCAGGTCATCCCGGCCACCGGCGAGCAGATCGCCGGTGCGCTCGATATCGCCTCCTTCGCGCCGACGGACCTGTTCCGTCCGCGCGTGAGCCTGCGCTTCGGGGCGAACTATCTCGCGTCGCAGCTCGCCGCGTTCGACGCCAACCCCTACTACGCACTCGCCGCCTACAACGGGGGCCCCGGCGCCGCCTCCGGCGCCATCGATGCGGCGGGCGACGACGTCGACCTCTTCGTCGAAGACCTCGAGTTCGACGAGACGCGCCTCTACGTCAAGCTCGTGATGGAGAACTACGCCCGCTACCGCCAGTTGTACGAGCACCTCCGCCGCCCCTCTCTGCCTGAGTAGACAACCTCAGGCGCCGCCTGCTCGCCGCAGGCTAGAATGATCTCCAAACACGAGAAGCGAGCAGGTTACCCATGCGACTCGCCCTCCGCACCCGCATCCGCCCCCTCTCCGCCGAGGACATCGCCCAGGTGATGGACATCGAGGCGCAGTCCTTCCCCTCGATGTGGCCGCAGACCGCTTACAAGCGCGAGCTGCAGAACAAGCTCGCCCGCTATCTCGTCCTCACGGAGTTGCGCGATCCGCCGCCGTCCGTCCCGGCGGGCATCGTCGGCGTGCTGCGACGGGCTGTCGGCGGCGACCGTCACGCCGGCGAGTTCCTGCTGGGCTTCGTCGGCATGTGGGTCATGGCCGGCGAGGCGCACATCGTCACCATCGCCGTCCGCGACGAATACCGGCGCATGGGCATCGGTGAGCGGCTGGTCATCGCCTGCCTGGAGCTGGCGATGGACGAGGGCCAGGAAGCCGTCAGCCTCGAGGTCCGCAAGTCGAACGAGGTCGCCCAGCGCCTCTACGCGAAGTACGGCTTCGACCGCGTCGGCCTGCGCGTCCGCTACTACACCGACAACAACGAGGACGCGGCGCTCATGACCGTCGACGTCCAGTCGCGCGGTTTCCACGATCGCTTCGACGATCTCCGCGCCGCCCACCGCCAGCGCTACCCCGATCTCTGGGACTGATACAGTCTCCGCATGAGCGACCGCACGAGCGACCGACGCTGGGCGCCGGGCGAGACCGTGTTGCTGCAGGAAGTCTGGCGCGGGCGCCTCTGGTCCGCCCGGCCGATGATCGTCGCCCTCGATCGGGGCGGCTCCACCGCGCTGTGGTTCCCGAAGGGCACCCGCTGGAAGGGCCCGACGACACCCCCGGCGCGTGTCCGCGCCGAGACGCGCACTCAACGCCTCATGGAATCTCTCACCCTCTGCGACTGGGTGCTGGCCGACCGCGAGTGGGACGTGTCGAGCCTGTGGCTGATGGAAGCCGGCGCGCATCACGCCGTATGGGTGTCCTGGCGCGAAGGCGGCGAGCACTACGGCTGGTACATTAACCTCCAGGAGCCGTTCCGGCGGACCGCCCGCGGCTTCCAGTGGATGGACCTGATGCTCGACGTGATCGTGGAACCCGACCGGCGCTGGCACTGGAAGGACGAGGACGACTTTCAGGGGATGATCGGCCACAACCTGATCGACGACGCGAAGGCCCGGGCGGTGCGCGCCGAGGCGGAGAGCGTCATCCGCCGCCTCGAGGCCAACGCTTCGCCGTTTTGTGATCCCTGGCCGGACTGGCGCCCCGACCCGGCCTGGCGGTCGCCGCTCCTTCCTCCCGCCTGGGATCGCATCGACGAGGTGCTGACCTAGTGGCCCGGACCGCCGTTTTCGCAACGATGGCTTCGCTGGTGTTGCTGTTCGCGGCTTGCAGCGATGATGGAGACGATCAACCGTCCGCTTCGAGCCCCGCGCCCTCGGCCCCCGCAAGTGCACCGCCCGTCGTGTCCGCTGGCGGAGCCTGCGAACCGGCGCGCCCCCACGACCCCGGCAACGTCACCGAGACCCTCGCGTCCGGCGGCCTCGACCGCACGTACATCCTGCACGTCCCCGAGTCCTACGACGGCACCATCGCCGTCCCGCTCGTCCTCAACCTCCACGGCGCCGGCTCGAACGCCACCCAGCAGGCGATCTACTCCCGGCTTCAGATCACAGCCGCCCAGGCGGGCTTCATCGCCGTCCAGCCAAACGCCACCAACGTGGGGTCCGGCGCCTCCGGGCAGGCCTGGAGCTTCTTCCCGGGCCAGGACGTCGACATCGACTTCATCGACGACCTGCTCGACCATCTCGAGGAGCAGCTCTGCATCGATGCGTCCCGCGTCTTCTCGATGGGCATCTCCAGCGGCTCCGCCATGTCCGCGAAGCTCGCCTGCGCCCTCCCCGACCGGATCTTCGCCGTCGGGCTGGTCGCCGCCCTGGTCTACTTCCCCACGTGCGAGGCCGACCCCACGCCCGTCATCGCCTTCCACGGCACCGACGATGCCCTCGTGCCCTTCGACGGAGGCACCGGCGGAGTCGGACTCCCCACGCGGCCCGTGCGCGATTCCGCCGCCGACTGGGCGGCCCGCGACGGCTGCGACCCCACCCCCGCCGATGCCCGTGTCAGCGAGCACGTCACCTCCGTCGCCTGGAGCGAGTGTGACGGCGGGGTCGCCGTCATCCTCTACGTCGTCGAGGGCGGCGGCCACACCTGGCCCGGCGCGGCCGTCGACGTCACGCCCCTCGGCGCCACCACCCGAGAGGTCGATGCCACGGCCCTCATCTGGGAGTTCTTCGCCGCTCAGGCCGCACAGCGCTAGATCCCGCCCCAGTCCTCCCCCCGGGGCCCCGGCCGCCCGGAGTTCGCGCCTCTTGCCGGTTGAAGGCGCCCTCCGTCTCTGCTACCGTATCGGGCGATCGTTTAAGTAGTTTCCCGTCCCAGAGTCCGCCGCGAACGTCCTATCCGCTCGCTACGCCCTGAAGACTCGGAAACAATAGACCCCAGGAGGACGTCAGTGGCGGAAGACCGTACCCTCAACTGCATTGATTGCGGCCGCGAATTCACCTTCACGGCCGGCGAGCAGGAGTTCTACGCCAGCCGCGGCTTCTCGAACGAGCCGCGCCGCTGCCCGGACTGCCGCCGCGCACGCAAGGGCGGCGGTGGCGAAGGTGGCGGGGGCGGCGGAGGATACTCCTCCGGCCCGCGGCAGCTCTACCCCGCGACCTGCGCGAACTGCGGCCGCGAGACCGAGGTGCCGTTCGAGCCGCGCAGCGACCGCCCCGTCTACTGCCGCGACTGCTTCCGCGATCGCGCCCCGGCGCGCCGCTCCGGCCCCGGCGGCGGGGGTGGCGGCGGCGGCGGCCGCCGATAGCGATCGCAATCTACGCACCGCCCTGTGACGCAGAGCGCGGCCTGCAGCCCGCTTGGCTCAGGTCTGCGTGTTGCCACGCCCGTCGCGCCATCGATACCATGATCTGCCGATGGGAGGTGCGCTGATGCCCGCTCTCCGCAATCTGGAACCGATGCTCGCCCGCGTCCAGAAGCCCGCCCGTTACACCGGCGGCGAGTGGAACTCCATCGTCAAGGACTGGGACGCCTGCGACGTCCGCGTCTGCTTCGCTTACCCCGATCTGTACGACATCGGCATGTCGAACCTGGGCGTCGGCGTCCTTTACGACGTCGTCAACCGCCGCGAGGGCATGCTCGCCGAGCGCGTCTACGCCCCCTGGTCAGACCTCGAGGCCATCATGCGCGCCGGCGAGATCCCGCTCTGGAGCCTCGAGACGCGCCACCCCCTCGCCGAGTTCGACCTGCTCGGCTTCTCGCTGAGCTACGAGGGCACCTACACCAACATCCTCAACATGCTGGACCTCGGCGGCCTGCCCGTCCTCGCCGCCGAACGCGACGAGCGCCACCCGCTCATCCTCTGCGGCGGCTCCGGCGCCCTCAACCCCGACGCCCTCGCCGATTTCGTCGATGCCTTCGCGCTCGGCGACGGGGAGGAATTGATCGCCGACGTGGTTGACTTCCTCCGCGAGTGGAAGCGCCAGGGCGGCGGCACCCGCGACGAGCTGCTCGCGCGCCTCTCGCGGATCTGGGGGATCTACGTCCCCCGCTTCTACCGCCCCGAGTACAACGCGGACGGCACCGTCCGCGACATCGTCCCGGTGAAGGAGGGCGCCCCGAAGCGCGTCACCAAGCGCTTCGTGCAACAGCTCCCCCCGCCCCTCACGAAGCCCATCGTCCCGTTCTTGCAGACCGTGCACGACCGCATGGCCATCGAGATCCAGCGCGGCTGCACGCAGGGCTGCCGCTTCTGTCAGGCCGGAGTGATCTACCGGCCCCGCCTCGAACGCACCCCGGCCGAGGTGCTGGAAGCCACGCGCGAGCTGATCCGCAACACCGGATACGACGAGCTGTCGCTCGTCTCCCTCAGCACCACCGATCACTCGCAGATCGTCGAGATGGTCGACGGTCTTCGCGCCGAGTTCGGCAGCGGCATCGGCATCTCGCTGCCTTCGATGCGCGTCGATAGCTTCTCCGTCCGCATCGCCGAGGCCGTCGCCACGCGGGGGAAGCACGGCATCACCTTCGCGCCGGAGGCCGGCACCGAGCGCCTCCGCATGACCATCAACAAGGTCGTCACCGACGCCGACCTCTACGCCGCGGCGGAGAACGCCTTCTCGCAGGGCTGGACCAACGTCAAGATGTACTTCATGGTCGGCCAGCCGACCGAGACGCAGGAGGACATCGAGGGCATCGTCCAGCTGGCGAAGCGCGTGCGCGACATCGGCAAGAAGCACCACGGCGGCCGCGCGCGGGTGCGCGTCAGCACCTCCAACTTCATCCCCAAGGCGCACACGCCGTTCCAGTGGGCGGCACAGGCCCGCCCCGACGTCCTGCACGAGCGCCACGTTTACCTCCGCGACGCGCTGAAGCGGGCCGGCGTGGCCTTCACGTGGGAGGACCCCGAGCACAGCCTCCTGGAAGCGGTGCTCTCGCGCGGCGACCGCCGCCTCGGCGCGGCCATCCACGGCGCCTGGCAGCAGGGCGCCCGCTTCGACGCCTGGCACGAGCACTACAACTGGCCGCGCTGGGAGCGAGCGATGGCCGCGGCCGGCCTGGACCCGGCGTTCTTCGCCTACCGGGAGCCGGAGCTGTGGGGGAAGTTCCCCTGGTCGCACATCAACATCGGCGTCACCGAGTCGTACCTCCGCGGCGAGTGGCTGAAGACGCTCCGCCACGAGACGACGGCCGACTGCCACAAAGACCCGTGCAATGTCTGCGGCGTGCAGTCGCAGAACGCCGACGACTGCCTCGACCGTCTCGATCTTCGCCTCGCCGCGCAGGGCAAGCCCCCGCAGGATCGCTCCGACCTCCGCCAACCCATCGAGCTGTTCTCCGGGTAGGGCATATTCGCTCTGCAGGAGCGACTGGCGCTGACATGCAGGAGCCACGCATGGGCATTCCAAATCTGGATCAGGTGAAACAAGAGGCCTTCGATTCGGACGGCGAGGAGGCCTTCTGGGAAGCGCAATACGCGGACTTGTTGCCAGAGCATTCAGACCGGTTCGTGGCTGTGCATCGCGGACAGGTAGTCGCGACAGAAACCACATTCGACAGCCTGCTAGAGGCGCTCACCGCCCGCAGGATCGATCCACGTGATACCTGGATGCGCTTCGTCAGAGCCGATAGAGCCAAGATGCTTCTGTGATCAGCAGTTCTTCGATGCGAAGGGGTAGCGTTTCTGCCCTTCCCCAGCTGTCGGCGGCGTGACCGTCGGCTGATGCAGGCTACTTCACGGGTTCGATTGACCCTGTCGCGATTGGGACACAGTCTGCAGGGATTGTCTCCACGGAAGCGTCGCGCCCTGAGTCCACAACCGATTGGATTGCCATGTGCCCCGACTCGTGACACTCGAGAACCGTAAGGTCATAACGTCGTTCACAGACAGGCGTGAAGATAAGGAAAGTCAGCTCCGGGTCTTCGTCACGCTCTTGGGGTGGCCCGTGGGGGAATGACTGGGGATAGTCCGGGCTCCTCCTCAGCATCCAGTAGAACCTCCCGGCTCGCAATCTCTCCCGGAGGTCGACGTCGACGCGCGTGGGTTTTGAGTCGTCCTCCCCACAGTGAGCGTCCACCACGGAGAAACTCGCCTTTGGCGCGTTCTGTTCGCCGCCAACATCGCCCTGGGGAGAGCTGAGACTCTCCACGGTGGCTACTCGTGCTGCAAGAGTTTGAACTGGTGCTACTTCCCGCTCCAACTGTTCCTGATCTCGAACTCGACCCGATTCAAGGAATTCGATCCTCTCGCGGAGATATGCCACCTCTTGCTTCAGCTGAAGGACTGTCTGATCTGTTCGCGACGATGGGTTCTCGGGCGCGAACCAGAGCGCAAGAGAAGCAGTAATCAGTAACAGCACCACACCTGTTAGGGGTGCAGGGCTATTGTCGGGATCGTCCTGACCGAGCATGAATGGCCAGGTCAGGCCGGGACGCCTCACGATCCACCAGCAACCAGGCGGTGCCGCCGAAGCGACGAACACGGCTAGGTAGTAAAGATCTCGCGGACACCGATCCGTACGGAGGATCAGCTGCGCCAACGCATCGCGGCCAAACAGCAAAACGAGGACTAGAAGTACGGACACGAACGCCGACAGCGCGAAGGGGAAACGCAGCAGCGTTTCACGGACATGCTCGACATTCCTCGCCCACCCTAGCGGTTCGCCGCTTCTCGTCTCCATTTGTGATCGTCGATCTATCAAAAGCTAAAGGGCTCTGGCAAGTGCACATAACATAGGAAACAAAGAAACCCTCCCGCAAGGAGAGGCTTCCGCAAGAGAGTAAGCTCAATATGCTGTGCTGTCAAGCTCAAACAATGGCCCGTCACCACAACATATAGTGGTGGGTGCCCACTCTCGCATCTGACGACGAGAGTCTAGCGACGCAGGCCAGGGAACAGTGGGTGCGGACGACATGAAGTCTCGATGGGACAACGCCAGCTCGGCGCCATTTGGGGGGCCGACGAAAGTGCTGTCCTACAACTCCAACCGCGCGAACAGCCCCAGGTGGTCCGACGGATACATCTGCGCGTTGTGTGGCGACGGCTGGTCGAACGCCAGCCCCGCCTCCGCCACCCGCCACTCCGGCGACACGAAGATGTAGTCCAGCGTCCCGTGCACCGACGTGTCGTACGTGTTCACCGGCGTCGACCACGTCTTCTCCGGCTCCCGCCCCTGCGCCGTCTCCACCGCCGACCGGAACCGCGACTTCATCAGCGTTACCGCAGGCTCCGGCGGGTCGGCGTACGCGTTGAAGTCGCCGACGACAACAGTCGGGAGTGCGCGGGCGTCCCGGTCGAGCCACGCCAGCAGCCGCTCGCACTGCGCCACCCGCTCTTGCGCCGCCTCCGGCGGGAAGTGCAGGTGCGTATTCACGAAGACGAACGGACGGTCGCCCGCCCGGAAGACGAACCGCTGCGCGATGCGCTCGAACGACATCAGGTCCAGGATCTCGTGCTCCTCGAACGGCAGGCGCGCCAGCGTCGCGATCGCGTGGTAGCTCGCCCGGGTGTCCGGGTTCGTCGCGTGCTTGATGCGGTAGTGGGCCTCTCCCGGCAACAGCTTGTTGATCTGGCGGCTGATCCACATCCCCTGATCCAGCGGCAGGTCCACCTCCTGCAGCCCCAGCACGTCCGGCCGCAGCTTCTCCAGCTGGTCGATGATGAGCGGCGCCCGGTGGCCCCACTCCCCCATGCGGTTGAAGATGTTCAGCGTCGCGACGGTCACAGCGGCCATGAGCGTCCTCCTTGAGCGGCCAGCGTACATCACGAACGGTCAGCGGTCAGCCGTCAGCGCCCACCCCCCAATCCCCGTCACCAACAACCAGTCACCAGCGACCGGCAGCCAGCGACTACCGCACCAGCCCCGCGCATGGTGTAATGCCCCGACATAACGGCACACGGATCAGCAGCGGAGGGCGCATGGCGCAGCGCACGTACAAGATCGCGGTCATTGCCGGCGACGGCACCGGCCCCGAGGTCGTCCGCGAGGGGCTCAAGGTCCTCGAAGCGGTCGCTGCCGAGACGGAGGTCCGCTACGAGCTGACCGATTACGACCTGGGCGGCGAACGCTACCTCCGCACCGGCGAGATCCTCCCCGACGGCATGGTGGACGAGTTGCGCGGCTACGACGCCATCTACCTCGGCGCCATCGGCCACCCGGACGTCGCCCCCGGCATCCTCGAGAAGGGGCTGCTGCTGCGCCTCCGCTTCGAGCTGGACCAGTACATCAACCTGCGTCCGGTGAAGCTCTACCCCGGCGTCGAAGGCCCGCTGAAGGACAAGGGCCCCGAACACATCGACTTCGTCGTCGTCCGCGAGAACACCGAGGGGCTCTACAGCGGCGCCGGCGGCTTCCAGTACAAGGGCACGCCGCAGGAAGTCTCGACGCAGGTGCACGTGACCACGCGGTTCGGCGTCGAGCGCGCCATCCGCTACGCCTTCGACCTCACCCGCGCCCGCAACAGAGACCGCAAGCTCACCCTCTGCGCGAAGACCAACGTCCTGACGTTCGTGCACGACACCTGGTGGCGCGCCTTCAACGAGGTCGGCGAGGCCGACTACCCCGACATCACCCGCGACTACGCCCACGTCGACGCCACGACGATGTGGATGGTCAAGAACCCCGAGTGGTTCGACGTCATCGTCGTCGAGAACATGTTCGGCGACATCATCACGGACCTCGGCGCGATGATTCAGGGCGGCCTCGGGGTCGCCGCCGGCGGCAACATCAACCCGGCCGGCGTGTCGATGTTCGAGCCCATCGGCGGCTCCGCCCCGAAGTACACCGGCATGGACGCCGTCTGCCCGATCGCCGCCATCGGCGCCGCTCAGATGCTCATGGAGACCCTCGGCGAAACCGACACCGCCGCCCGCATCGAGGGCGGCATCATGAAGGCGCTGGCGTCGGGGAAGATCAAGTCACTCTCGGCAGGGAAGATGGGCATGGGCACCGCCGCCGTCGGCGACCTGATCGCGAAGCTGGCAACGGAGTGACAGTCGTCATCAGCGCCCTCGCCGCTCCCGGCGAGGTGCTAGTGTCGGACATTGTGCGCGGCCTGGCGCGCACCTCGGCCGGCGTGACGTTCGAGGACCGGGGCGAGCACGCCCTCAAGGGCATCGCCCCTACGCCCCGGGGGTTAGCCCCGCCGCCCGCGGGGGGCGCGTGATGGAGCCGCAAATCCGGTACGTCCGCAGCGCCGACGGCACGAACATCGCAGTCGCCACGATGGGGCAGGGCCCGGTCATCGTCGTGGCCCGTGGCATCGGCCATTGGAACGGCATCGAAGGGGATCTGGCGGATCCGCGGCGGCGGGAGATGTACGAAGCGCTGGCGGAGCGCCACACCCTGGTGCGATACGATCCCCGTGGCCTCGGTCTGTCCCAGCGCGAGGCCGAAGACGTTTCACTCGCCGCGCACGTCGCCGACCTCGCCGCGGTGCTTGGCACGGTCCGCGTGACCGAGGTCGTGTTGTGGGCGAACGGCTTCTCGGCGGCTCCCGTGATCCAATATGCGGCGCAGCACCCCGACGCCGTCCGCCGACTGATCCTCAGCAACGGCACGATACGCGGGCGCGAACGGCGCCTGAGCGAGGCTCGGCGTGTCATCGCGCCGATCTTTGACTATGACTTCGACCTGTATGTCCGCGTGGTGTACTTGATGGAGCTGGGCTGGCACAACGGGGTACGCCTGTACGAGGCGACCGGTTCGAAAGCCGTGTCCAAAGACATGCTCGTGCGGCAGTGGAGGGAATGCCGCTCGTGGGATCTCTCCGAACATCTCCCGTCGATCCGCTGTCCCACGCTCGTCATCCATGTGCCGTCGCCGGATGGCGGTTATCCTGTCGAGGCGGCACGCGAAACGGCGGCAGCGATTCCCGACGCGATCTTCCGCGGGCTCGTTTGGGACATGGAAACGGTCACCCTGCGTGAGGGTGAAACAGTGCGAGACTTCCTCGGCGAAGAAGGCGCGCCCGTGAGCTTGACCGCTGCTCCGGCGGCGCCGGGCATGGCCGTCATCCTGTTCGCGGATATCGCCGGCTCCACTGCGCTCACCGAACGCATCGGCGACAGCGCCTTCCGCGAGAAAGCCCGCGCTCTCGATGACGCCCTCCGCATCGCTGTGCGCGACAACGGCGGCGCTGCCATCGAGGGCAAGCTGCTCGGCGACGGCATCCTGGCGACCTTCCCGGCGGCTTCGCAGGGTATCGATGCGGCCCTGCGCTGCGGAGCGGCGGGCGATGCGCAGGGGCTGCCGCTGCATCTCGGCATCCACGCCGGCGATGTGATCCGTGAGGCCAACAACGTCTTCGGCGGTGCCGTCAACATCGCTTCCCGCATCAGCGGCCTCTCCGCGCCGGGCGAAGTGCTCGTCTCGGACACTGTGCGCAGCCTTGCGCGCACAAGCACTGGCGTCACGTTCGAGGATCGCGGCGAGCACGCCCTCAAGGGCATCGCCGAGCCCGTGCGAGTCTTCGCAGTACGACCGGGAATCGCGTGAAGCACCCCGACGCGTCGGGTTGAATCTGCTCGCCCATCACAGCTAGAGTTTGTACAGCGGTAACTCCAATCTCCCACAAATCCCGCCTCAGCGTTTATCCTGTACCCATGACCACCCTCCGGACCCCTCCGGATTCGCTCCTCGCGGCTGAGGTCGACCTCCGCCGCATCGAGCGCGCCGTCCGCGAGATTATCGAGGCGCTGGGCGAGGACCCGGAGCGGGAGGGCCTCCTCCGCACGCCAGAGCGCGTCGCCCGCATGTACGCCGAGCTGTTCGAGGGCCTCCGCGCCGACCCCCGCGAGCACCTCTCCGTCGGCTTCGAGGAGGCCCACGACGAGATGGTCATCCTCAAGGACATCCCCTTCTACAGCGTCTGCGAGCATCACTTCATGCCCTTCCACGGGATCGCCGCCGTCGGCTACCTCCCCCAGGGCCGCGTCGTCGGCGTCAGCAAGCTCGCCCGCGTCGTCGAGGGCTACGCCCGCCGCCCCCAGCTCCAGGAGCGCCTCACCGGCCAGGTCGCCGACGCCATTATGGAGTGCCTCGCCCCGGACGGCGTCGCCGTCGTCATCGAGGCGGAGCATCTCTGCATGACTCAGCGCGGGATCAAGAAGCCGGGCAGCCGCATGGTCACGTCGGCCACCCGCGGCCGCTTCCGCAAGAAGGCCGTCACCCGCGCCGAGTTCCTCTCGCTGGTGCGCGGCACATGACGCTCGCCGCCCACGTCGAGGACTTCGACCGCGTGTGCGGCGAGTGGTCCGGCCTGCTCGCCCAGCTCCCGGCGCCGATCCCCTTCGTCACGCCTGCCTGGCAACGCGTCTGGCTCGAGCACTTCCGCGCCGGCCGCGAGGTCTGCGTCCTCACCGCCCGCGACGGAGAGCGCCTGGTCGGCGTCGCGCCCCTCCTCCGCGACGGCGACCGCGCCGAGTTCGTCGGCCACTACTCCATCTGCGACTACATGGACGCCGCCGTCACCCCCGGCTTCGAGCGCGCGTTCTTCCCCGTCGTCTTCGCGCGGCTCGCCGCCGATGGCGTCCGCACCGTCGAGCTGCGCGGCCTGCACGCCGCCTCCTCCTCGCTCGAGGCCATCCCGGCCGCCGCCGAGTCCGCCGGCTTCCGCGTCGAGCGCGAGCAGGAGGCGCTCGCCCCGAGCATCGACCTCCCGCCCTCGTGGGAGGAGTACCTGGGGCTGCTCTCGAAGAAGGACCGGCACGAACTGCGCCGCAAACTCCGCCGCATCGACAGCGTCGGCGGCAACGTCGAGCTGAAGGTCGTGACGGCGCCGGACGAGGCCTCGGCCCTGCTCGATACGTTCTTCCACCTCATGCGCCTCAGCTCGCATCACAAGGAGGAGTTCCTGCAGCGCCCGGGGATGGAGGCGTTCTTCCGCGAGATGACCGCCGTCATGGCCGCCGAGGGTATGGTCCGCTTCTACGTCTTGACGTTCGACGGGCAGGCCGTCGCTGCCGTCATGAACTTCGACGTGGGGGGCCGGCTGTACATGTACAATAGTGGGTACGACCCCGCCTATGCGCACTACGCCGTCGGGCTCATGTCGAAGGCGCTGCTGATCCGGGACGCCATCGAGAACGGACGCACCTGCGTGGACTTCCTGCGCGGCGACGAGAGCTACAAGTACGATCTGGGCGGCAAGGACCGTGAGGTATACCGGCTGGTGCTGACGCGATGACCACGATGAATCTCCCTCGCACCGAGGCCGGTCGGTGCATCGCCATGCTCACCGTCCACACCTCCCCGCTCGCCTCCCCCGGCGGGCGCGACGCCGGGGGTATGAATGTCTACGTCCGCGAGCTGACCCGCGAGCTGGGCGCCCGCGGCTACGCCGTCGACGTCTTCACGCGCCGCGAGTCGGAGGCCGCCGAGGAGACGCAGCCGTTCGGGCCCAACGCCCGCGTCGTGAACATCACCGCCGGTCCGCCGGCCCTCGTGGACAAAGAGCGCGTCCGCGAGCACCTCGCCGCCTTCGAGGCCGGCGTGCTCGCCTTCGCCGCCCGCGAGGGGCTCACCTACGACCTGGTACACAGCCACTACTGGCTCTCCGGCGTCGTCGGCGCCGCGCTGGCCGCCCGCTGGGGCGCCCCCCACGTCGCCATGTTCCACACCCTGGCCGAGGTCAAGAACCGCGCCCGCATCACCGAGCACGAGCCCGCCGCCCGCGCCGACGCCGAGCGCGCCGTGGCGCTGGCCGCCGACCGCATCGTCGTCGCCACGGAGCACGAACGAGCGTTGTTAACGTCGCTCTACGCCGCGAGCACCGCGAAGGTGGACGTCGTCCCTTGCGGTGTCGACCTCGAGCTGTTCTCCCCCATGGACAAGGAGCTGGCCCGCCGCAGCCTCCGCATCCGGGACGGCGAGCGCGTCATCCTCTTCGTCGGCCGCATCGAGCCGCTGAAGGGCATCGATATCCTGATCAACGCCGCCGCGCAGCTGCACGACAACGAGAACTTCCGCGTGCTCATCGTCGGCGGCGACGCCCGCGCCGAGGCCGAAGTGGGGCAGCTCCGCGCCCTCGCCGAGCGCTTGGGCGTGGACCACCACATCTCGTTTGTCGGCGCCGTCGCCCACGACGAGCTGCCGCTGTACTACAACGCGGCCGACGTCTGCGTCGTCCCCTCGTACTACGAGAGCTTCGGCATGGTGGCGGTGGAGGCGATGGCCTGCGGGACGCCCGTCGTCGCCTCGCGGGTGGGCGGCCTCACCAGCACCATCAGCGACGGCGAGACCGGCTACCTCATCCCCTGGCGATGCCCCGAACCCTTCGCCGAGCGCCTGGAGCTGCTGCTGGACAACGACGACCTGCGCGCGGCCATAGGCCGCGCCCGCCGCGAAGCC
>JBBDXE010000012.1:156924-160689 GCA_040902505.1 Dehalococcoidia bacterium
CCCCCCCCCCCCCCCCCCCCCGGCCGCGAAGCCGTCGAGCGCTACCGCTGGGCCAACGTCGCCGAGGCTGTCGCACAGGTGTACGAGTCGCTGCTCGTCCCGGCGGTCACCGCATAGCGACAGATTCCCCCGATTGTCTCCCCGCCCTCGCAGCCGATATACTCATAGGCGACTGTAGAAATTCCCCCCCCGCCTCCCACCGGAGGCCGGAAGGAGCGAGACCATGGTCCAGGAAACCGAAGCTGCGATCGTCAGCATCACCGACAAGGCGGCCGAGAAGGCGCTGGCCCTCCTGAAGGATCGCGGCGTCGACCAGGGCGCCCTCCGCGTCTTCGTCGTGGGGGGCGGCTGTTCCGGCTACCAGTACGGCATGGCCATCGCCAACGAGCGCGAGGAGGAGGACATCGTCATCGAGTCCGGGGGCGTCACCGTCCTCGTCGACCCGGAGAGCGCCCCCCTCATGCGCGGCGCCGAGATCGACTACGTGGACGACCTGATGAAGTCCGGATTTACTATCTTCAACCCCAACGCCGTCAAGAGCTGCGCCTGCGGTTCCAGCTTCCAGACCGGCGAGGGCGGCGGCCAGGCGAAGAGCTGCTGCTGAGCGAAGTCCCCATCCGATAGCCAACAGAGCCTCGATGCTTCGAGGCTCTGTTCGTGTCCGTCTTCGGCCTCTGCCTCCATCCCCAGCGACCCGACACCAGTGACCAGGCCCGTGGACTCGGTGGACTGTCTCGCGTCCCTAGTCGGCCAGCTCGCCCTCTGCAGGCCCACCGTCTTCGCGAGGCGGCAGGTGGTTACCTTGGAGGAGCTCGAATGTGGGCATGGCGGTCGTGTTGACCACCTCCCCGTCGCGGAGGATCTCGACCTTGAGGGGCCGGTAATCTTCGGCGTCGATGTACACGCCCTCAGTGCCGAAGGTGTCCACCTCTTCCACCACGAACACGGTCCGTCCGTCCGCCTCGGCCTGCAATGCCGGGTCGTCGGCGCCGGCCACAACCTTGTCCAGAGCGACGTTCGAGCCTTCGATGATCTGCTGGCGCAGGGCTTCGACGGTCCAGGACGGGAACGACACGCGACTGGATTCGCCGATGGTCGAGAAGGTGGTGACGAGTTCGCCGTCCATCCACTCGACCACGCGGTACAGTTCTCCCGACTCCATATCGCGGGACTCGGCGCGGAACGCCTCCATCCTGCCGTCCTGGCCGAAGTACGCCCACCACTCCTTCTGCGCGTTGACCGCGTTCCAGCCAGGACCGCGAGGAAGGCCGGCCTTCAGCGGGTCATGCTCGACAAACACGACGTGCAGGGTAGAGTCCGGCCGCACGGCGGAGAGCAATTCCGTCTGCACCTGTGTTGCGCGCTCTACGATCTCGGAAGCCAGCACGGGCTTGCCATCGCCGCTGCGAACGAGTTGGAGCGTGACCAGCGCGGCGGCGACCGCGAGAACGAAGATTGCCGCGCCGATCCATGTCTTGTTGGTCATGGCATCTCTCCGGGATCGGCCTAGTCACACAACGAGACCACGGGATTCCCGCTCTCGAACCCTTGAAGCTTGTCGATAGCCATCAGGTGTTCGTATCCGGGAGTCACAAGCAGTGTCAATCGCAGGGGTCGTATCCGCGGAGAGGAAAGGCGTAGTCGAACAGGCAGTCGTTCGTCGCTGAGGCCAAGGGCAGCAGAAGGAGAAGGCATCCACCAAGAAGCACGCCGGCCACGATTGCGCTGATCCTGAGGTCTGCACCCCAATGCCCCTCAAGAGCGAGGATTGCAGCCATAAACGACATCGCGCCGGCCGCGACGGGTACGAAGGATGTGACCATTGCCAGCGGGACTCGTGCCTCCCTCGCCGTGGGCGTGAGTGCGAAGACAAGAAACAGGGCATAGAAGACCCCTAGCCCTGCCGCACTGCCGACGGCAGCTGAGATAGTCCCGACAGCAAGAGACGGCAGTGGCAGACGGACTACGGGCATATTCGGTCCGTGCTCACGGCCGTGTCGAGAGGGGAGTTTTTCGTGATACTCTTCGCCAGTGCGTTCGCACCGTGTAGGGATTGCGCAACTCTGATTGCCTTCTCCTTCGCGCTGGCCCTGTCGCCGTCGAGGGCATAGATCGTCACCTTATACTGAGGCGTTTCGATGCGGAGCGAGGCGTCCTCTTTGACGAATGCATCCACGTTCCTTACTTCTACTCTCTCCCTCCTCCTCGATTCGTGAAGGCTCGGCGAACAAGGTGGGTCAACGAAGACCTGATGGCCACGTCACTCAAGCTCCAGTTCTGCTTCTGCGCACGCGTCAGCGTCAGCGTCGGCGTCGGGGGAAGCTGAGGTCGGTTCCTCCTTGGCCTCGAAGGCCGTCTCACGGCTGATGTGCGACGCCTTCTCATTGGCGCCCACAAGCTCCTCCGCGATCCGCACCGCCTTCTCCGTCACCTCGTCGCGTGTCGCCCCGACGGGTTGGATAGCCACGGTGAAGTCCCGAGTCTCAATCCACAAAGCCCCCTCGCCGTACACCTTCGCCTCCACCCCTCGCACCTGTCGCGTGCCAAGCTGGACTTCCTCAGCCAGCGGGGCGGAACACGGGTCATACAACGTGATGGTGATGGGCACGGGGCAGGTTCCCGAGTTCGGCGACGGAGTGCAGTAGCCGTAGACCAAATCGTATGCCTTGACTTGGGGACGGAGGAGTTTCCCGTCCGGACCGAAGAACGGAGGACTGTTAACAAAGGCCGCCAACCTGAGCGGCATGTCTCCTTCTCCGTCGCCGTCTGAGTCATAGGACTCGCCTAGCCAGACGACGGCGAACGGCACCTCCTCGGGCATCACGGCCAACTCAATGCCCGCCCGTGCACGCTCCCCAGAATCGCATCCAGCGAGTGCGACCGCTGCCAGCGTTATGAGCACGCCTGCCGTTACTACGCAACTTCTCCGCGTCATCGTTGCTGCCCCCCTTTACCCGCACGACTCCGTGTTGCTGTAGTCTGGCCACAGGCACAACCCGATCGAGTAGACGTACCCGTCGGATCGCGGCAACCACCCGCAGTCTTGCTGGATACGCTGCGTGTTCCCCCAGTTGCGCGCCTCAAGGACGAACGTGTGGACCCCCGTGTCCAGAAACGCCGTGGTTAACTCATCGCGCGCAGCACTGAACCCGCTGTACTCGCCATTGTCCGGGTTGTCGTCCATATCTTGCGGCACACAGTGACCATTGATGCCCTCCAGATCGTCCCGGTGCGGCGTCAGGGCAGCCATGTGCCACGTATCGTCAACGCAGTTCGGTTGATACGGGATCACGGGTATCTCCTCTGGGTCGCACACGGCCGCGGCCCAGGTGTTCCAGGGGATGGCCTCGGCCTGACCAGTTCCGCGTGTGTGCCACCGGCTCGAAGGCGGGAAGGTTGAATCGGTTGCCAAGCTGATTGTGCCTTCTATGCAACCGTCTGGGTGGCGGAAGAACTGACCTCTGCTGGATCCCTGATCCCAACCGCGATTCGCAATCTGATCATATGCCGAGTATGGTTCTGAGGAGAATACAAAGCTCGACCAAGTGCTCACGTGCAGAACGATTGAGATCGGGTCAACGATTTGTTCGATCCCGGCGCATCCCTTTTCGGCGCTGTCGTACGAGTACATACCCGTGTTGGGGCGCACGATCCACCACCAGGCTTCGGGGGAGCCGGCGCCTCCGCCGCCACCACCACCGCCGCCACCGCCGCCCGGGTTGTAGCACGTGTATCCCGCCCCTCCTTCTCCCGGACTCACGCCCG
>JBBDXE010000013.1:0-80422 GCA_040902505.1 Dehalococcoidia bacterium
TCATCGCCGGTCACGGTACAGGCTCCACAGGCTCCGATCACGTTCATGTTCAGCCCCTCCGCGTCAGGCAGTCTCTCCCCGTAGGACACCATTCGGTCATGTTGTGCCTTGATTGGGCGCGGTGAAGGGTGAAGGGTGGTGAAGGCTAATTCGAGGTTTTCTCCCGAGAGCGAAATCGCTAGAGGAAAAACCTCGATCCGGCGCACCGCAGATTCCTGACCCTTCACTTCACCCTTCACTCTCGGGCCGCAGACCCACGCCGACGTAGGCGTTGCCACGGTTGCTGTGTTTGCGCTCGAACTTCATGGCCATCCGGCCGCCGAACGTCTTGGACGAGAGCAGCTCGCGGTCGCCCATCCCCTGCCCCATGCCCCAGGCCTTGTATGTCTTGAACGCCTGACTTCCAGGCAGCAGGAAGTCGTCGCCGAGCACGCAGCACTCATCCAGGAACTGCGCCAAGGGGTCCGACTCCACGCGGTAGGACTCGGTGGCCGAGCGCACAGCCGCTGCTTCTCCGAGGCCTTCCCTGCGCCACGTAAGGGCGCCTTGCACCGCCCAGGCGAGGATGCCCGGCAGCTCGGCCATGAGCGCCGCGGTCAGCCCGTCATCGGCCTCGTCGTTGCTGAACTCCCTGGTGAACGGGATCAGCCGCACGCGGCGCCAGAAGCCGTACGAGTCGTCCTGCACCGTCGGCTTGTGGTTGACGGCCAGCCAGTACTTCCCCACCGGGTCGAAGGTGAAGAACTCCCCGTGCAGGAAGCGGGCGGTGATGGGATCGCAGCCGGTGAGGGCCTTGACGCGAGCCTCGTTCAAACGCGTCCCCTCGTTCGTCTCCGACGACGTCACCAGACGACTGCCGACCAGTGCTGCGAGGTCGTTGGGGATGGCGCTACGGCTGTGGATTTCGAACAGCGAGAACGGTGCGTTGTAGGCGTAGTCACCCGACAGGGCGCGGAGCACCGCCAGCAGCACGGTCTTTCCGTTCGCTCCCCTGCCGTAGCACAAGAACATGCACTGCTCGGTGGTGATCCCGGTGAGGCTGTAGCCCACGGCCCGCTGGATGAAGTCGATCACTTCCGTGTCGCTGCGAAAGACTTCGTCGAGGAAGCGCAGCCAGCGCGGGCATCGGGCGTTCGGGTCGTAGCCCACGGACACGTGGAACGTCACGTGGTCGTCATGCCTTCCTGGCCGCAGCTGTCCTGTGCGGAGGTCGACCACCCCGTTGCCCACGCCCAACAGCCAGGGGTCGGCGTTCCACGACGTGCCGGCATCGCTGACCGGCCTCTCGGTCTGGGCCTGCGAGAGCATCGCGTCGAGCCGTTGGCGGTTCTCGCTTTGGATGGCGAACTTGGCGACGGCCGTGCGCGCTTGCAGGTCGTCCTCAGCCTCGGGGGCGCTCACGTACCGGTGGCGGGCGGCAAGCTTGGCCAGCCGGCGCACCTCGCCATCCGCGTCCTCCGTCCACCAGTGACCTCCCCAGGTGAGCCAGCGCCTCCGCCGGTGGTCGTACCGGACCCGGTCCCCGTACAGGCGGGCGAACAACTCGCCGTTGCCGGCATCCGTCCTCGGGAAGTCGTCGATCCTCTGCGCGCCGTCGCCGGGACGAAACAGTTCGGCCGCCTCGGCGAGCGCCAGTAGTTTCTCTGCGCTCTGGCCGGCGTCGAGCCAGTCGCTGACATCGCCCTTCTCAGGCAGGCCGGAGAGGCTCAGGATGCGGACGTCCGCAGCGACACCATCAAGTGATCGTCTCGCGACCTCGGCGTGCCTCCGCCCGGCGTCGTCGTTATCCGGGACGACCACGACCCTCCGCCCGCGCAGGGACTCGGCGTACGCGGGCCGCCAGTTGTCGGCGCCCATGGGATTGGTCGTGGCGGGGATCCCCTCCGCCCACAGCCGGTCCGCGTCCTTCTCGCCCTCAACGAGAAAAAGGGCCCGGTCAGGCGCAGCCGCCAGCACCTCGGGGAGCCGGTACATGACGCGCCTGACGCCCTTGAGGTCCCAGATCCATCCGCCCTGGCCGTCAGGCCGGCGCTGCGAGAATCGCTTGCCGGGCCGACGTACAACCTGGAAGAGCAACTTGCCGTGTTCGTCGCAATAGTCGTAGAGGCGCTCGACGGCCCCGACGGGCTGGCCGACGTCCAGGCCGATGCACTCGGCAAGTCGCGAAAGGTTCCCGTGCTCGCCGCAGCCCATACACTTGAAGCCGTCTTCGGTGAAGCGCAGGCTCGGCGTCTTGCGGTCGTCGTGGAACGGGCAGAAAGCGGTGCGCCAGCCGTTCGGGTGCGGCCCCTTCGCGCTCCGTAGCCGCGCGGCCACGCTCGCAGCCGTGGGCGCGGCCGCGGTCATGCCGCTCGTCTCCAGACCAATGGCCACGCACGCCACTCAGGCCGGACCGGCCAAGGCGGGGTTAGCTGGTGGACATCCGGTGGGTGGGTTCTCCCCCGTCTCCACCAAATATCGGCGCCCTTCTGAATCTGAAACGAGGGTTCGGGAGGGCGTTTCGGTACGGTTTGGCAGTCGCGTTGACAGTCATGGGGGGATGGTGCGCAACCGAGGCGTGAACCTCGATCCGCAACGGCCGGTCTACCTGATGTGTCGCGCATCATCGGGTTTCAGCCCGAACCAAGCGATCAGGCACCCACGCATCCCTGGTACGACAGTCTCTTCTTGATGTTCGCCGATGTCGACTACGTGCTGCTTGGAGCGCTAGCGTTCGGTGCGCTACAACGCGTTGAAGTTTCACCAACACCAGCGATCGAGAAGTACATCAAGGCCATTGCAATTATTGGGGGAGCACCATGAGTAGGATTCTCGTTGTCGTCGCAGCCTTGGCCTGTCTGCTCTTCGCGGAGGCACCCGCCTCCATCCAAGCCCACACCGGGACGGGCACCGCGCACCTAGAGATCGACATGGACACCACGAACGGCGTGTGTACCACGGTCGACGCCAGCCTGACAGTGAGTGCCGGAGCGCTGTTCACGGTGGCTGTCTGCCTCAGCGACGGTGAGGAAGTTCCGCTGAGCGGCGACCTCGCAAGCTTCTCCGTGGAGGTAGGATATCCGGCCTTTGTTACCGCCCCGGATGTCGCCTGCTCCGAGCCTACGACCTGCCTCGACTCCAACCCCGACTTTCAGAACCCGGCGCCACCGGAGGCCGAGTGGGACTGCAACGCCATAAACCTCCCGGCGTCTGAGCCCAGCGGTACACCGTCGCCAGCGATGATCACCTGCGGGACCCAAGACGTTGGCCCGCACGCCCTTGCGAGCGGCGTAAACGACGTCCTGGCCCTGATCAGCTTCACGGCCGACGCGCCCGGCGGTCCGTCGCCGATCGTCTTTACCGGCTCGAGTAATGTCGTCGCACTGACTGACGTGTGGTCCTGCGATATGAACATCGCCTGCACCGGTGGGGCCATTCAAACTGTCGTTGACGCAGTTGGCGGCGTAGCGGAACAGCCGGACAGCGCGACGCTCGCAGCCGCCCAGGGCGATTCCTCTGGCAACGATGCGCTGCTGTACGGCGGCGTCGCAGCGGCCCTGGCGGTGTTCTTGGTGACCGCGGGCGGGCTGGTCTTCCGTCGCCGGTGGACCCGGTAGCCGCGCGCTGGTGCCCGGGGATGCGGCGGGCGAGCGGCAAGACGCTCGAGGGCGGTCTGGAGGCGCCGGCTACCCTGGCCTTGCGATCACCGTCGGGAACGTTGAGCCCGCGCTGGCCGCGCGGTCGACGTGATGGCGCTCACGGGTTGCTGCACCACAAGAGGTTCGCGGAAGCGGTTCTTTCCGGGCGGCCTATTCTTGGCGCCGCTCGTTGCTCACACAGCGTGCTGGAGGTGTTTTCTCGGCGGCTCCGTTCGAGGAACGCCTCGTCCGGCAAGTTGCATTTGACCTTGCCGCAGTCCGGCTCCATCTCGGGGATGGGCGTATTCAGCGAGTCCTTCGTGCCATCCAACATGGCCCGCGCCTCCGCGTGGAACAGGTCCTCGTATTCGAAGTCCTCGGATAGCTCACCCCATGACCAGCTCCAGCGCCAACAGCTCACCGGCGCATTGCACGATCGCCGCGCGCGCAGTTTGTCGATCAGAGCCGCAGCCCCTGGTCCGGGAGTCGCTGCTCTGGGCAGGGCGCCAGAGGCGGGCGGTCCGAAAAAGAGGGCCCTTCCCCCTCCCGAGAAAGAACCCCGGCCCCGGGACTGGCGTAGAATAGGTCGAAGAACATCCCCGGCAGGCGACCGAACCCGCGGCGCGAGCTGAAAGCACGGAGGGACTCCTGTGACACAGAAGCATCCTCGCGGGCGGCTGGGGATTGCGCTCGCAGCGATCGCCGTCGCGGCGGTACTCCTGGCGGTGGTGCAGCGACCGCAGCAGTCTCCCCCTGCGGAAGCCGCCTTCCACCTGGCCGTGATGGATGAGCTGATGTCGGGCGTCGGCGGGGATCCTGCCATCCAGTACGTCGAGATCAAGATGCTGCAGGCCGGGCAAAACCTGGTCACAAACGCCCGCGTCACCGTCTTCCCAGGGGATGGCACTCACACGGTGCTCCTGGTGGTCCCCAACGACGTCGCCTCTGGCGCGAACCGGACCTGGATCGTCGCGGCGAATAACTCGACCATCAGCGGGGATGAGTTCATGGCTGCATCGGGGATCGCGGCCGACTTCACGTTCGACCCGTCGACAACGGCGCCGATTCCAGGCAGCGGGATGCTCTGCTGGGGCGCGCCGGGTTCGATCCCGCCCGCCCCTGGCTCGTGGAACCCGGGCGTCCCGGCCAATTACACCGAGTGCGTGGCGTATGGGGGGTACAGCGGCAACCCGGCGGTCCCCTCCCTCATCGGTTCGACGACGACGCTCGCGCCGGGTGACGGCACGCTTGCCTTGCAACGGACGAACTCCGTGATACCGGGGACATTCGCGCTGGCGTGCCCGTCGCCGAAGAACAACGCGAATCAGCTCGGCGGCTTCGGGCCGTGCAGCCCCGCCACGTCCACGCCGACGCCATCCGCAACGGCCACACCGACACCCTCGGTTACATCGACACCAACGCCCACGCCACGCGGCTTCTGCATCAAGGGGACCTCTGACGGAGGGAGCTACCAGTGGCGGCTCACGCTTCCGGGCGTCGGTGGCTCGCCATTCACGAGCGCCGTACTGTCTCAGACGAATGGAAACACGGCTGCCCAATTCAGAGATCAGTTCGTCTCCACCACAAATGCCCTTGCACTGACGGGGGTCACGGCAGCTTCTGCAGGAGCGCGTTCTGGCGGCTGGGAGTGCTTCACGATCAATGTTGCAGCCGAAGCGGGGGCCACGGGGGCACTGACGTTCGAGGTAACCTCCGCCGGGGGATTGGTATTCCCTGGGAGTCCCGTGTCATCGTGCAACTGCATGCAGTCGTTCAATCCGGTGATCGCAGCATTCGGCGTCGGTGGCGTAGCGGAACAGCCGGAGAGCGCGACGCTCGCAGCCGCCCAGGGCGAAAGCTCCGGCAACGATGCGCGGCTGTACGGCGGCGTTGCGGCGGGGCTGGCAGTGTTGCTCGTAGCCGCGGGCGGGCTGGTCGTCCGTCGCCGGCGGAGCCAGTAGGCGCGCCAGGAACGAATTGTCGTGAGGTCTGCCGCCGCCCCTGGCGTGAGGGGCGGCGGCGGCACTCATCTTGCACATCGTGAGATGGCATTCGCCGGTGCCCTCCTGCGCAGGTGCATCAACGCGCCTCGCGCGTCTCTCTCGATCACGAAGCTCTCTCCGACATTGCGCCGTCTTCCCCGTGAAGTTCTCCCGACGGGCGAGGGCGCAGGCTCGTCCTGGGTGCAGATGCTCACGCTCGGATCAATGAACGTCTCTCGCTATGACTTCGACAGCCGAGCGGGCATGGCACTCGCGCTTGAAGGAGAGGGCGAATCGGTGGCCAACCCCACCTCTCACACCATCCGTTCTGAGTGGTCGTCCGTTGCGGCGGCGGCACCGCCTGCAGGAGAGCGCGGATCCCCCAGCACTTGAATGAGCACTGAAGAGCAGCGCATTGCGCGCCGCCCCGGCGGGCGCCGGGGCCCGGACGTGGATCGGTGGCATGACATCGATGCGGGCATCGGTGAGTTCTCTTACCCCACGCGGTGCAGGGCTGCTTGTTCGTTGGGACGAGGGAGCCTAGGATCGTCGTTATCCCGAAGCCGTCACCGCGGAGAGTAAGGCCACCGTTTGAAGAGACGAGTCCTCGTCTGGTCCCTTTTCGTCCTTTGCGTCGCGCTCGCCGGCGGGCAACGCGCGACGGCCAGCGCCCCTGCAGTCGACCCCGACCGCATGCTGGCGAGGGTGCAAGACCTCTCGGAGGGTATCGGACCGCGACCGACCGGAAGCCCTATGCAGGAGGCGGCTGTCCAGTACCTGACATCTGAATTCGAGAGCTTCGGGTACAGCGTTTCAGGCCAACTGGTGATGAGCGTCATAGACACGTGGGGCCCGGCGACGATCAGCGCCGGGAGTACATCGGTGAACGCCGTCGCATACCAGGGAACTGGCGCGGAGGAAGCCAGCGGCTCGCTGGCCATATTCGGACTAGACACCATGGCGGCTGGGGACTTGGTCCTCCTCTCGCGCGGTCAAGCCACGAGCCAGAGCTTGCTCACGCTGCAGTCGATCGGCGTATCGGGGGCGATTGTTGTGAATGAAGGTGAGGAGCTCTTCCTGGCATCGGCCCAGCCCGACGCGACGATCCCGATCGTCGGCGTACGCTCAGCCGACGGCCAGTTGCTGCGCTCTCTGGGCGGCCAAGTCGCGACGATCAGTCCCGCCATCGGGCTGGCAGCCTCTAAAAATGTCATCGCCCGACCCACCGACGGCAGTCCTTGCCGCGCCCTGGCGGGTGCTCACTACGACAGCGTGACGATCGCTCCCGGTGCGAATGACAACGCCTCGGGGGTGGCCGTCGTGCTTGAACTCGCGGAACTTCTGGCGTCGTCCGGTGAGCAGTCGGGGCTGTGTTTCGTGCTGTTCGGCGCGGAGGAGCTGGGGTTGGACGGAAGCCAGCAGTACGTGCAGTGGCATCCGCCGGGGCAGCTACGCGCGATGCTGAACTTCGACAACGTGGGTGGGCCCGCAAATATTCTCGCGGCTGGATCGGACTCGTTGGTCGCGGAACTGGGACGGATCCCCGTTGCTGAGACCATCCCGGTGACAGCGGCGGCCGTATCGACGCTACCGCGGAGCGACCACGTGCCCTTCCTGGAGGCCGGCATCCCATCCCTGTGGTTGACGACGTATCCGTACCCCGTCATCCACACGCCCAGCGACACCCTCGACCGCATCGAACCCGACGTGATGGCCCAGACGGCGACGCTTGGCCTGGAGCTCCTGAGGGCCATCGCTGATGACGCCGACTCGGACGGGGACGGGCTCGCGAATGGCGCCGAACTCGTCCGCGGAACGGATCGTTTCGATGCGGACACAGATGGCGATACGCTCGCGGACGGCTGGGAGGCCGGGTACGGGTGTACAAGCCCCCTGGTGGGAGATGCCATCAGCGACCCCGACGGAGACGGTCTGGCTAATGTGGAAGAGGCGTCGGCGGGGACGAGTCCTTGTGCGGCCGACTCAGACCTCGATGCCATACCGGACGGCGATGAGATCGAACTGTACGGCACCAACCCCTTGTCTGCGGACGCAGATGCGGACGGTCTAGCGGATGCATACGAGATCTTTGTCCGCTCGACCGACCCCCTCAATCCCGATACGGACGGTGACGGCATGCCAGACGGCCAAGAGTCACCCTACGCTTGTCTGTCACCGCTGACACCCGACGCCACGTCGGATCCAGATGATGACGGTGTCACGTCAGCCGCCGAGTTGTCCGTCAGCGGTACAAACCCATGCCTCGCGGACACCGATGGCGACGGCATGAGTGACGGCCTAGAGACATCTTACGCATGTTTACGACCCCTCGCCGCCGATGCGACGGCGGACCCCGACGGCGATGCCGTTGGCACGGTCACGGAATTCGAGCACTTCACCGACCCGTGTGCGTGGGATACGGATGGAGATCTCATGAGCGACGGAGCGGAGATCGCGCGGCCCTGTCTGGATCCGCTCGCCTCGGACGCCGCCGATGATTCCGACGCCGACACGTTCGCCAACGTGGCTGAGGTGACCACTTGGGGGACTGACCCGTGTCTATGGGATGCGGACTCCGACGTGGATCTGGTACCGGATCTCGCGGACAACTGTCCCTCCATCTCGAATCCCAGCCAGGAGAACTCCGACGCTGCGATGTCCAACGGCCCTGGACTGAGTTACGACGACGTCACTGTGCCGGCCGGGGACCCGCTCGGGGACGCCTGCGACCCGGACGACGACAACGACGGCCTCCTCGACGAGGACGAACTCTCGCCGTTCGCCTGCGCGCCCTTCGACCTGAGCGGGACGCTCCACTCCTCGCCGGCCGGCGGCGACATTACCAATGACGACGACAACGGCGGAAACCCGGCGCCGCCGATGGGGACGGACACGGGCGATGACGGGCCCTCGTGGGACACGGATAACGACGGCGTGCTCGACGGGTGGGAGTGCGCGAACGGCTTCCACCCCCGCGACGCCATGAGCCGGCCCGCCCCCCTCCTCGCTGACGTGGACTCGGACGGGGATGGTCTCCTGGACAGCTGGGAAGTTCGGGGGTGGGGGACAAATCCGAATGTGCTCGACAGCGACGGCGACGGCGTGGGGGATTGTAAGGAGGCCGTCGATGTCGACGGCAGCACCGCCGTCAACTTCTCAGGCGACGTACTCTACTTTGCCTACGCCGTCTTGGTGCCGGGGTTTGGCAAGACGCAGGCCTTCGACCTCGACAAGAACGGCGTGGCGAACTTCTCCGGTGATGTCATCACGGCAGCGAGGCTTGCGTTGCTCGCAGGCCTCTGCAAGTAGAGGTCGTCAGATCGCGGTGGCGCCCTACCATTTCGTGCACTGCCTCACGCGGAACGCGATCGGCGCGACCGCTGAAGGGCGTGTCAGCGCCGTCGTCGAATCTCATGGGCGCCGCCAGCAACAGCGCCAAGAGCGAGTAGCCCCGCCACGGCGATCGCCGTGAGCGCAGGCCAACCGGTGCTGTCGTCATCAGGCTCCGTGCCAAGCGGATGCTCACCGGCACGGCGTTGCGCAGTGTCGCCGGACGACGCCGGGAGTAAGCCACGGCCCGTTATCGCGTCACTGACGCTGTCCCCCTGGCCAGTCCCTGCGAATTCGGAGACTGTTCCTAGCTCGCCCGGCGGTTCCGTGGTGGTGTTGCGTCTGGGTGAGCGGTCTGCGGGTAGTGCGGGATCCGCCGCGGTCCACTCGCCGACATCGGCAGGCTGATCCACGGACGGGTCCGCAGCGTGCGCTGAGGCACGCGACTCGCCTGACGCAGTGGAGGCCTCGCGCGTGGGCGAGATCGAGCCGCCGGAAGGGGTTGAGGACGGCGGCGGCGGGCCGCCTGAAACCGGCGCCGCAGTTGCAGCGGGCGTAACAGCGGGCGGCGACGCGACGTCCGGGGACGGCGTCCAGGTGGGCGTGAGCCGTGTCGACTCAATGGGCGTAGCCGTCGCGGTAGGCACTGGCGCCAGCGGCGGACCTTGGGCCGCCGTGGCCGTGGCCGTCGACGAGGCGGTGCCACTGTCACCGGGGCTCTGCGGGACGACGGTCACGCACCCCTGCTGCCTCGTGGTAGCGATCGTGTTGCCGTCGACGTCGGCCGTGCCCGCATCAATCAACACCGGGCAGACCTTACCGGAGAGGATGTGCCTGAAGACGATCTTCGCAAGAACTCCGTCACCCGAGGGGCCGGCGGGCCATGGGCCCCAGGTGACACAGCCAACGCGTACGGAGTGCTGCGTGATCAGCTCCGTGCACGCAGGTTTCCGGCCTGTGCTCCCGAGGAACGCGCCGAGGGACCAGCCTTTGAAGTCCAGCACGGACGAGTCGTAGACGAACTCGAACTCGAATGCGCCCAATGGAGGGGCGCCTAGCACGACGACGTCGATCGGAATATCCGTACCCTGTGCTACGGAGGCGATAGACTGGACGCCAGGTGCGGATGGATCGACATCGAGCGAGATGAGAGCACCCCCGCCGGCGCCATGCGCAGGCGTGATGATCAAGACGTGCGCGGCGATCGCTGCGCCAGCGAGGATCAGCCACAACCGAGGCGCGGTGCGCCGGGAAGCGCGCGCGGCCGGCCCTGTATCCATGCCGCCCCTGCTGGATCCCCCTCGTTGCGCGCATCATCTCACATCTCCAGCCGCCGCGCCAACGGCGGACCGGAGCCTTTCCGGACCTTCGGGCAATGTTCATGCTGCCGGCCACACACGGCCAGCCGAGGCTGGAAGGGCGCGTCCTCAATCACCCGGCGGCGAGCGTGGAGCGGCGGATACGGTGGGACACCATAACCAAGTGTTGCAGCCATCGCTCGCGGAGCACCGCCTTCTGACGTCCATGGTTTGAATGCACCGAGGAAGGGCAGTGTGCCCGATCGTGGCGCGCATGGGATAAGCGAACTACAGGCGATAGAAAGTTCGTGGTTTGCTGGGTGAGAAGCTTGACACTGTGAGGGTTCGAGAGCACAATCGGTGCTACCACGAGGTTCCCCGCCTTTCTGGCACGGACGCCCGCACCGGACCGGCAGCGCTTGAACCCCGGACGGCAGATCTGCGTGCGTCCACAACATTTCATGGGGGAGGAAACCATGGTGAAGACCCGGCTAGCGTCCCTTCTTGGCATCGTCGTTCTTGCCGCCGCGCTGGCGCTGGCGGCGTTTGCCGCAAGCCCGGCGAAGCCGGCGCTTGCAGATGTTGAGCAGCGGACGTTCTGCATTAAGGGTGAGTCTGACGGTGGCCTGTACCGAGTGCGACTGACGCTACCTGACGCCATACCGCCTGGCGACGTCGATGTGTTTACGAGCGGAGATCTGTCGCTCACAGCAGGTAGCACCGCGAATCTGTTCACAGCTCAGTTCGAGTCAACCATCGACGGCTTCGCACAGACGGGCGTCACTGCGAGTGTGCTGCCCGGCAGCGTTTCCGGATGGCACTGTTTCCTGATTGATGTCAGCGGCGCGGCCGGCACGAATGCACCACTGACGCTCGAAGTGACCGACGCGGGTGGAACGACATTCTCAGGGTCGCCGGTACCGGCACGCCCATCTAGCCAGTCGTTCAATCCGGTCATCACGGAGGGTCCTGTAACTGTCGGCGGCGTGGCCGAACGGCCTGACGACTCCACGCTCGCGTTGGCGGAGAGCGACTCGTCATCGAACAGCGCGCTCGTGTACGGCGGTATCGCGGCCGTTCTGGCTGTGTTGCTCGTGGCGGGGGGCGGGCTGGCCGTCCGTCGCCGCCGGAGCCAGTAGGCGCGCGCTCGCAGCGACTACGGTGAAGTCTGCCGCCGCCCTTCTCGCGGGAGGGCGGCGGTAGACTGTCGTGTCGTACGATCGTGAGATGAACCGTGCTGAAGCGCCGGCCGTGAGTCATAGCCGTCGCGGGGACGACCGTCGTACCGCGTCGCGTCTGGTCGTCGCGCCATGGCGATCCGTGGGCCGCCTCTTGTTGGCCGTCGCGGTCATCGCCATCGCCGGGGGGGCGCTGGCGGCGTTTGTGCTGTGGCCTCGCGGCCCACGCGACGACGGCGTGCTTCGTGCCGTGATCGTCGATCAGCTCGGGCAGACCGACCCCAATCCGGAGTTCATCGACCGCAACGTGACCCGCCTCCGGGAAGCGGGCTATGCCGTGGACTATGTGCCGGCCGAGCAGGTGACAGTCGAGTACTACCGGACGCTCCCGACCCGCGACTACGACCTCGTGGTGCTTCGAAGCCACTCGGCATGGCTCGTCCGTCGCAAGGACGAGGAGACCGGCGAGGCCGCGACCGACCGTCAGGTGACACTGTTCACGAATGAGCTGTATAGCGACGACGACTACACCGACGACCAACTCCAACATCGCATTTCGCGGACCTTCTACCCTTGGGACGAGACGGGCCCGCGCTACTTCGGGATCGAGCCGGGCTTCGTCGAAGACAGCATGCAGGGCCGCTTCCGGGGCACCACCGTGGTGCTCATGGGCTGCGCCGGGCTGAGCAGCACGGGCATGGCCGACGCCTTCCTCGCCCGCGGCGCGTCGGCCTTCATCAGCTGGGACGACGAGGTGACGGCCTACCACACGGATGCAGCGACCGAGCGGCTGCTGGAGCATCTGCTGAGCCCGAAGGACATTCCGGCCAGAGAGGCCGTCGTACGGACCATGGAGGACGTGGGCGAGGATCCCGCGTTTGGAGCGCGGCTGTTCCTGTATCCGTAGATCACCGTCAGCTGGGCCCTTTGAGCGATCTCGACCGGGCGGTGCGCTCTGGATCGAAGCGATGTCGCGGGACTTCGAGAGCTCTTCGGGCTAGAGGCCTTTCGCGTTGGCGGGTGCCCTCCCGCCCAACAGTTGTCATCCGCCTGTGCGAAGCTTAGGATCGCACCTCAACGATCAGGAGCGGTGTTCACCCGCGAACATCTTCACCTATGACGCAGATGGCGAGGATACACATGTCGCACCTCGTGGTCGATGCCATGAACGTGATCGGGTCGCGCCCGGACGGGTGGTGGCGGAACCGCGACGCGGCGGTGCGCAGACTAGTGGAGCGCTTGCAGTCCCTCGCGCCGGCTGAGGCGTCGCAGCTGACTGTCGTCGTCGACGGACGGCCGCTCCCTGATCTCCCGGAGGGCTTGCACGGTGCGGTGCAGGTCCTGTACGCGTCACGGCCGGGGCGGAACGCCGCCGACGATCGCATCATGGAGTTCGTGGAAGAACACCCGGACGCCGGGTCACTGCTCGTCGTCACGTCGGACGGCGACCTCTCGCGTCGCGCGAGCGCCTGTGGAGCGGAGGTCCACGGAGCGACGTGGCTGCTCGAACGCCTCGACGAGTTCGGCTGACTACTAGACGATGTTGTTGTAGATGTTGGCCAAGACCCTGGTGCCGGTGGCGACATCGAGGAGAAGCGGGCTGTGGTCGTTCCAGCGCCGTCTTGAGATCGCAGACCCATTATGTCGACTCCGCTGCCCAACTCTGAATCTGGCTGAGCGTACTGTACGACGGATCCTGCCTGAGGTGGCATCGGATGATGTGCAGGCGCATCTTCCGTCGCTGCGTCACTGAACCAGGCGGCATCGGCGAAGTAGGCGCTGTACGCTTCCGGTCGTGGGAGATCGAGCGACAGAAGCTAAGCGTGTCCGGGAAGCGTACGGGCGCCGTGCGCGGGAGGGGCTCGATGAGCGCTACTCGCTGCTCGACCGACGAAATCTGTATCTGTACCAACGGCGTGAACGAGCGCTCGTCGGTCTGCTGGTCCGCCAGGGGATAGCACCGCTGTCCGGAAGGACGATCCTGGACGTCGGGTGCGGGAGCGGTGAGATGCTGGGGAGCATGCTGCGGTACGGCGCGGACCCGGAGCACCTCCACGGCATGGACCTGCTGCCCGATCGCGTCGCGGCAGCACGCCGGCGCTATTCGTCGATTGATGTCGCGGTCGGCGATGCGGCTGCGCTGGCGTTCCCGGACGCCAGCTTCGACATCGCGTTGCAGTTCACACTCCTGTCATCCGTGCTGGATGAAACGGTGCGGCTCAGGATTGCGGCGGAGACGGTGCGCGTCCTGCGGCCGGGCGGGCTCATCATCTGGTACGACTTCATCTGGAACCCGCTGAACCGGGACGCGCGCGGCATCGGGCTCGGCGAGATCCGGCAGCTCTACAGTGGCTGCTCGATCGAGGCGCGCCGGGTGACGCTCGCGCCTCCGATCTCGCGGAGGATTGCGCCCGTCTCGTGGACGCTGTGTCGACTGCTCGAAGCTGTGCCGTTCCTTCGCAGCCACCATCTCGCCGCGATCCGAAAGGGGGCGTCGCAGGGTCGGAAGACGCCCGTGTTATAATCGCCGCGGCCTCGCGCGACCCGTCCGCGCGGAGCCTCGCAGCGATCGAAGGAGAGCTGCATGTCCGACTGGCAGGGTATCGCCGTCCTGGGCGTCATCGTCCTCGTCGCCTATGTGCTGGTGCTCTGGGTGGCTGCGGTCGTCTGGGCGTATCGCGACATTCAGACGCGGACGCGAGACAGTTCGACGCAGACCATCTCGATCCTGCTGGTGCTCCTCTTCAGCGTCCCCGGGCTGCTGCTGTACCTGATCCTTCGGCCGAAAGACACGCTGAGCAGCCTCTACGAACGGCAGCTCGAAGCGGAGGCGTTGCTCCACGAGATCCGCGAGCAGGCTACCTGTCCGACGTGCCGCCGGCGCGTGGAGGATTCTTTCGTCCTGTGTCCGTACTGCCGGACGGCGCTTCGGACCCCGTGCGATGTGTGCGCGAAGCCGCTGGCTTCGGGGTGGGTGGCGTGCCCCTTCTGCGGGGCCGACCGGGTAGCGGCGGTGGGGGCAGCAAGCTTCGGGCGCGTGACGGCGGGAACGGAAGCTGTGGGGCCGCAGCAGGCGCCTCAGCGCCCTGTACGGCGCGACAGCACTGCGGCGCACACCCCGCCGGCGAAGCCACAGGCCTCTGCGCAGGCGGACGCCGGGCCGCCCTGATCCTCAGTCGTTCAATCGACGCTGACGCCTTCGAGAGCCAGCAGGCGGCGCTTCACGTCCAACCCGAGGCCGAAGCCCCCGATGCCGTTGCTTCCCAGAACACGGTGACAAGGGACGACAACGGGCACGGGATTGTTGCCGAGGGCGTTCCCGACGGCGCGATAGGCGTTCGGGCGGCCGATGCGGCGGGCGATTTCGGCGTAGGTCGAGACTTTGCCGCGGGGAACGCGCGCAACCTCCAACAGCACGTCGCGCTGAAACGGCGTGAGCGACGAGAGATCGACCTTCACGTCCATCCTGTGCCTGCGCCCTTCGAGGTAGCCGCGCACTTGCTTGAGGACCGGTGCGACGCCGACGTCGTCGGCCACGAGGCCGAAACGGGCGCCGAACTCCCGGTGCAACTCCTCGACGGCGCGGGCAGTGTCACGCTGGGCAAAACCGAACTTGAGGGCGACCAGCCGCCCGTCGCAGACGGCAACCAGGACCGGGCCCGCCGACGTTTCGGCGGCACCGTAGGCAGCTGTGCGCCGCTTCGAGCCGTTACGCGGGGGCATCGGGTTTGCGGTAGTACTGCACGCCGTCCTCGGTATAGCGGGCGAGCCTGCCCTCGATGACGAGGTACTCAAGGTGCGAGAGCGTCTCGCCAAGTGCGGCCCGCTGCATCCATGACGAGAAGGTGTTCAGCGCCCCGGTCGCCCACCTGACCTTGCCCGCTACCTCCCACGCTGTGCGCGGGCTGTCGCCGACAGCGTCTAGCATCTCCTGCAGGCGTTCCTTGTGGTGCTGCTCCATGCTGCGCAGACGGCCACGCAGATCGTGGAAGGTGTATTCATGGGCGGGAAGAACCGTCTTTACGTCGAGATCCTCAAGGCGCTCCAGCGAGGCGATGTAGTCGCCGAGCGGGTTGCCTTGCTGCTGGGGGTGGAAGCTGACGTTCGGGGTGATGGTCGGCAGCACGTGGTCGCCGGTGAGGATGAACTTCTGGGCGCGCTCCAGAAAGCAGATGTGGCCGGGCGAATGTCCGGGAGTCCACCAGACTTCGAACTCGAAGCGCCCCATGCTCATACGCTCGCCGCCCCAGACGACCTCATCGGGTTCGACGGCCTCGACATAGCTGCGGACGGGCATGGCCGACATCTGCAGGTCATCCATGGTGTCGCGGGGGACGCCGTGGGTGAGGAGCCACTCCCCCATGGTCGCGAGAAGCTGCTCGGGGTTCTTGTAGCGTGTGCGGATGAGGTCTCGCTCACGCTGGTGGATGATGACCTTCGCGCCGCTGCGCTCCTTCACGACGCCAGCGAGGCCGTAGTGGTCGGGGTGGATGTGGGTGACGAGGAGGGTCTTGAGCTTCGCCCAGCCGACGCCCGCGTCGTGGATCTGCTGCTCCAGCGCATCGGCGGCTTCGGGGACGTTCCAGCCGGAGTCGACGAGCGTCCAGCTATCGCTGCCCTCGATGAGGTACGGGAGCACCCATCCGAGAGGGTTGTTGGGGATGGGGACCTTGAGCTGCAGAAGCCCGTCCATGATCTGGACCGGGTGCCTAGTCTCGGTGGGAGTCGTCACGCCGGATATCTTACGAAACCCTGCGGGCGCGGGCGAGGCCGTCGAACACACCCAGGACTGAGCCACGGCCAGGGGCGCGGATTTGTTACCGTTGAGGGAGTCCACGCGCATCCCTTAGCTCGACCGGATACTCGCCCTTGCAGGAGTCCTCACGGGTCGCTGCCAGCCACATCCTGGAAGGTCTGAACCCACCCCAGCGCGAGGCGGTGACGGCGATCGCCGGGCCCGTGCTGATCCTCGCGGGGCCGGGGTCGGGGAAGACGCGTGTGATCGCGCACCGCATCGCCTATCTCGTCGATGTTGTCGGGGTGGCGCCGTGGCGGGTACTTGCGGTCACGTTTACGAACAAGGCGGCGCGAGAGATGCGCGATCGGGTGACGGCGCACCTCGGCGAGCGGGCGCACGACCTGGTGCTGGGGACGTTTCACGCGATCTGCGCCCGCTTCCTGCGCGCCGAGGGCCAGCGAATCGGGCTCGACCGGTCGTTCAACATCTTCGATGATGCGGACCAAATGACGCTGATGAAGCGGGTGACCGAGTCGCTGGGAATCGACACGCGACGGTTCAATGAACGCGCCCTCCTGGCGACGATCTCGCGGGCGAAGAGCGAATTGGTGTCGGCTGAGACCTACGCGGGCGCTACGGGGAACTACTTCGAGGAGGTAGTCTCGCGGGCTTACGGCCAGTACCAGTCGGCGCTGGCCGCGAACAACGCCGTCGACTTCGACGACCTCATCCTCAAGATGGTGGAGCTGGTGCGGGACCACGAGGAGCCGCGAGAGAAGTACCAGGAGCGCTTCCTGCACGTGCTCGTCGACGAGTTTCAGGACACGAACGTGGCGCAATATCAGCTGGCGAAGCTGCTGGCGGCCAAGCATCCGAACATCTGCGTGGTCGGCGACCCGGACCAGTCGATCTACTCCTGGCGGTCTGCGGACATCCGAAACATCCTCAACTTCGAGCGTGACTTTCCGGGTGCTCGTATCGTGCTTCTGGAGCAGAACTACCGTTCCACGCAGACGATCCTCGATGCCGCTCACGCTGTCATCGCCGGGAACAAGCAGCGGAAAGAGAAGGCGCTCTGGACGGAGCGCGACAGCGGCGAGCCGATCGTGATGTACGAGGCGTACGACGAGGAGGAAGAGGCGGACTTCGTCGCGTCGCAGACGGCCGCTCTGACGCAGGATGGCCGGCAACTGCGTGACGTTGCGGTGATGTACCGCACGAATGCCCACTCGCGGGCACTGGAGGAGGCGTTCATCCGGGCGGGGATCCCGTATCAGCTCGTCGGAGGCACGCGGTTCTACGAGCGGCGCGAGGTAAAGGACGTCCTGGCATACCTGCGTATCGTGCATAACCCGCACGACGTGGTGAGCCTGGGACGGGTGATCAATGTGCCCGGGCGCGGCATCGGCGCGAAGACGCTTTCGGAGCTAGAACGGTGGGCGAAGGAGCTGGAGGTGCCGCTGTACTCGGCCATGCAGCTCGTGGCATCGCAGGAGACGGGGCTGCCGTTCGAGGGGCTGCCGGCGGCGGGGCGCCACTCGATCGGGACGCGGCAGGCGAAGGCGTTCGCAGCGTTCGTGGAAATGCTGCGGGAGCTGCGCGACGTATCGACGAAGAATACGCTCTCGATCCTTCTCGACGGTGTCATCGAGCGGACGAACTATCGCCGGTACCTGTTCAGCGAGTTCGACCAGGAAGACGACGCTGAGGCACGCTGGGACAATGTGCAAGAGCTGCGGAACGTCGCCGCGGAGTACGACGGCCTGGCACCCGACCACGCGTTGGGCTCCTTCCTCGAGGATGTCGCATTGATCTCCGACGCCGACACGGTGAAGGACGATGAGCCAGAGGGTGGCGGCCGGGCCACGCTCATCACGCTCCACTCAGCCAAGGGGCTGGAGTACCCGGTCGTGTTCATGATCGGCATGGAGGAGGGGGTGCTGCCCCACATCCGTTCGTTCGACGACCCGGCGCAGATGGAGGAGGAGCGGCGGCTGTGCTACGTGGGGATGACGCGGGCGAAGGAGCGGCTTTACTTGCTGCGGGCGTTTCGGCGGCACACCATGGGCATGTCGCAACACAACCCCGCATCCCGTTTTCTGCGCGACATCCCTCCGCCGTTGCTGGCGCAGCCGACGCCCGTCGCGGGGGAGGCGGCGGCAGCGGAGCGCGGGCCCCAGCGCTTTCGGCAGGCTCCGCGCGACGACCGGCCGGAGATGCCGTCGGAGGCGGTGTTCAAGGGTGGGGAGAAGGTGCGGCACCCGCGCTTCGGGGAGGGGATCGTCGTCTCGTGTGCCGTTATGAATGACGACCAGGAGGTGACAGTCGCGTTCAAGGGCGAGGTGGGGATGAAGAAGCTGCTGCTCTCGTTCGCGCCCCTGGAGAAGCTGTAGGTCTCTGGCCAACAGAGCCGGGCCTTGGCCCGCGTCGAAGGGAGGCCGTCTCGGACGGCACGCGCCGAGCGATCAGGTTTTCCGATGCCCTCAGTGACAACCGGGCTATCCGAGAATAATCGACACAACGCGCTCGACGTGCGAGAGGTCATCCAAGGCCTCGTCAGCGCCGAGTGACCGCAGCTCCTCGGCGGAGTTGCGCCCGGTGGCGACGGCAAGCGCGAAGGCGCCATTCGCGCACGCAGCGGAGACGTCGTGGGGAGTGTCCCCGACGACGACGATGCGCGCCGGCCGCGCGCCGTCGGTCATGCGCTCGATGCCGAGGCGAATCACTTCGGTGCGGTCGGGGGAGTCTTCGCCGAAGCCGCCCTGCACGCCCGGGAAGAACTGCTCGATGCCGTAGTGGCTGAGCTTCGTCCTGCCGCCGCGCCGGAAGTTGCCGGTGCCGAGCCCTAGCGCCACGCCGTCATGGGCAGACAGCCGCTCGAGGATCTGGAGCACTCCCGGCATAAGTGCGCCCCGCATCTCCTGCAGCGCCGTCTCGAGCTGGGGGATGTAGGCGTCGACGAAGCGGTCGATCTCGCCGGGGATGTCCTGGGGCTCGAGGTGATGCTCCCGGAGGGCGTCGAGGAGGATGGCGGTGTCGGTGCGGCCGGAGAACTCGACGCGCCGGAAGGCATCGTCGATGCCGTAGAGGTGTTGGAACGCGCGGCGCATGCCTACGCTCCCCGCCCCGCCCGTGTAGAGCAGCGTGTTATCGATGTCCCACAAGACTAGTGTGGTGGTCACTGGTGGCTGATCTCGATCGCTGGCCCACTACCGATCACTTCGACCCGAGCAGTCGCCTGCCGGAGCCGCAAGGCCGTCGCTGCGTTATGTCGCCTAAACGTCGACGGGCTCCCCGTCCTTCACCCAACGGTCGGTGCCGCCCTCGAGGTTGTAGAGCCGGTCTGAGGGGACGCCGGCCGCGGCGGCCATCTCCGCCGCCAGGGCGCTCCGTTGGCCGACGGCGCAAACGAAGACGATTTTCTTGTCCTTGGGCAGTTCCTCGCGGCGGGCGAAGACACTGTTCACGGGGATGAGGGTCGCGCCCGGGACGTGGCCCGCCTGGTATTCGTGCGGCTCACGCACGTCGATCACGACGGTGTCGCCGGACTGGAGCATCTCCTTGGCCTCGGCGACGTCGATGCGGAAGAAGGGCTCTCGTTCATCCTTGGTGGGCATGGGCTTCTCCTATGCTTCCTTTGTCTCATTATCTTGGAGGCTCCGCCCGTCCGCAATGCAGGCGCGCAGTGCAGATTGACCGCCCGCAGAGCGATGGCTACTTTTCCAGCGACGAGCCACGATCGCCAATCGAGGTGCACGATGGATTACCCAGTCATCCCCAAGCCGCCGATCGAGCAGTTCCGTGTCCGCCCGAACCTCGATAACTACGATGGCCTCCGAGCGTCGTTCCACTATCCGGACGTGATCAAGGAGCTGGACGGGCTGCCCGGGGGCGGGCTGAACATCGCCTACGAGGCGATCGACCGGCACCTGAAGCACGGCCGGGGCGACAAGCTCTGCTGGCTGTGGGAGGGGAAGGATGGGCGGCAGGAGCAGTACACATACGCCGACGCCGCCCGGATGTCCAATCAGTTTGCGAACGTGCTGGGCAAGCTGGGCATCGTTAAGGGCGACCGGGTGTTCTGCTTCATGGACCGCGTGCCGGAGCTGTACGCCGCCGTCTTCGGCACGCTGAAGGCCGGGTGCGTCACCGGTCCGCTGTTCTCCGCGTTCGGGCCGGATGCGGCGGGGGACCGGATGCGCGACGCCGGCGCGAAGGTGCTCGTCACGTCTCCGGACCAGCGCGCGAAGGTATCGCAGATGAAGGAGTCTCTACCCGGCCTGAAACACATCATCATCGTGGAGCACGGGAAGGAGCCGCGCCTCGAAGCCGGCGAGCTGAGCTGGAGCGACCTGATCCGAGAGGCGTCGGACGAGTACAACATCGTCCGCACCGACCCCGAGGACCCGGCGGTGATGCACTTCACATCCGGCACCACCGGGAAGTCGAAGGGGGCGGTGCACGTGCACCAGGCGGTGCTGGGGCATTACGCCACGGGGAAGTACGTGCTGGACCTCCATCCCAACGACATCTACTGGTGCACGGCGGATCCGGGGTGGGTGACCGGGACGTCGTACGGGATGTTCGCGCCGCACACCAACGGTGTGACGTCGGTCATCTACGAGGGCGGGTTCTCGGCATCGAAGTGGTACGACATCGTCCAGCGCTACCGGGTAACCGTCTGGTACACGGCCCCGACAGCGATCCGGCTGCTCATGAAAGCTGGCGACGACGTGCCGAAGCGGTACGACCTGTCGAGCCTGCGCTACACGATGTCCGTGGGCGAGCCTCTGAACCCCGAGGCGGTCGTGTGGTCGGAGCGGGCGCTGGGGCTGCCGTTCCACGATAACTGGTGGCAGACCGAGACCGGCTCGATCATGATCGCGAACTATCCGGCGATGCCGATCAAGCCGGGCAGCATGGGGCGCCCGATGCCCGGGATTGAGCCCGGGGTGATCGACGACGAGGGGAATCTGCAGCCGCCGGGCGAGGAGGGCGATCTGGCGGTCCGCCCGGGTTGGCCCTCGATGTTTCGCACGTACTGGAACAACGAGGAGATGTACCGTTCGAAGTTCAAGAACGGCTGGTACATCACCGGTGACCGGGCGCGGATGGATGCCGATGGTTACTTCTGGTTCGTGGGGCGGTCGGACGACGTGATCAACACTGCGGGGCATCTCGTCGGGCCATTCGAGGTGGAGAGCGCGCTCATCGAGCATCCGGCGGTCGCGGAGGCGGGGGTGATCGGCAAGCCGGACCCGGTGGCGATGGAGATCGTGAAGGCGTTCGTGACGCTGAAGGACGGCTACGAGAAGTCGGACAAGCTGCGGGCGGAGCTGCTGCAGTTCAGCCGGAAGAAGCTGGGGCCGGGGGTGGCGCCGCGGGAGATCGACTTCATCGACGTGCTGCCGAAGACGCGCTCGGGGAAGATCATGCGGCGGCTGCTGAAGGCGCGGGAGTTGGGGTTGCCGGAGGGGAATACGGATACGTTGGAAGAGTAGGCGCGGGATTGGCCTTCGGTGACGATCTCTCACATCACCCTGATACGCAGCGGCTAGAGGCGTTCAGTGACGGCGTGTTCGCCATCGCGATCACGCTGCTTATCATCGAGATCGGAGTGCCGCACGTCGAGGGTAGCGGGAGCCTGAGTGGGGCCCTCCGGGATCTGTGGCCGTCGTACTTCGGGTACGCCGTCAGCTTTATGACGATCGGCATCATGTGGGCGAACCACCACGACATGTTCAAGGACATCGAGCGGACGGACCACACGCTGCTAGTCCTGAACCTGTTGCTGCTGATGGGCGTGGCGTTCATCCCGTTCCCCACGGCCGTCATGGCTGAGTATCTTCGTGAAGGGCACCACAAGCCGGAGGCGGCGCTGATCTACGTCACGGCGTTCGAGGTCATCGGATTAGCGTTCAACGCGATCTGGCTCTATGCCTCCGTCGGACGACGGCTCATCGATGAGCATGTGAGCGACGAGCGGGTACGCAGCCGCACGCTGCGATACATCCCGGGGCCTCTGTCCTATGCCGTCGCCATGCCCCTGGTGTTCGTGAGCTACTGGATGGCCCTCGGCATCGTCGCTGTGCTCATGTTCATGTACCTGCTGCCGCTACGTGAGTAGGGCGGCCCGGCGCGAGCCTGCTTGTCCGCCAACTTGTGGCGGCCGGTGGCTCGCTGCTATAACGGCGTCGTACAGGCTCTGACCGGGACGAGTAGCGGTGTCCCGGCGGCTCCAGAGAGGGCGCGATCGGTGCGAGCGCCCGCCGCCATCGCCGCGAACACCACCCGCGAGCCGCGCCCCGAACGCATCCCCTACAGGGACGCCTAGGCGGCGACGCTGGCCCCGTTAGCGGCCTCCACGAGCTCGCCTGAGGGCGAGAAACCAGGGTGGAACCACGGAGCGCCTCCCGTCCCTGTGACGGCGAGGCGCTTTGCATTGTACGGAGGGATCCCGTGGTTCTGGAACGCATGGCCAAGGAAGATCGGCTGTACCGCATGCGGCACTCGGCTGCCCACATCATGGCCGAGGCGGTGCTCGAGCTGTTCCCGGAGGCGAAGTTCGCCATCGGGCCGCCGATCGATACCGGCTTCTACTACGATTTCGAGCTCCCGCGCCCGCTCACGCCCGAAGACCTGCCGGAGATCGAGGAGCGGATGCGTAAGCGCATCTCGTCGGACGTGCCGTTCGAGCGCAGCGAGCTGCCGAAAGACGAGGCTCTGCGTGCGTTCGCGGCGCAGCCGTTCAAGCGAGAGCTAATCGAGGGCATCGAGGACGCAAGGGTTTCGCTGTATCGGCAGGGCGAGTTCGTGGATCTGTGCGAGGGGCCACACGTCGAGCGGACGACGCAGGTGCCGCCGTTCAAACTCTTGAACGTCGCGGGCGCGTACTGGCGAGGCGACGAGAAGCGCCCGATGCTCCAGCGCATCTACGGGGCGCTGTTCGAGACGCAGGCAGAGCTGGACGACTACCTGCAGCGCATGGAGGAGGCGGCGCGACGCGACCATCGCAAGCTGGGCCGCGAGCTCGAGCTGTACATGACGAGTGAGCTGGTCGGCTCAGGGCTGCCGTTGCTGCTGCCGAAGGGCGCGACGGTGCGGCGGCTGCTCGAGGAGTACATGCTGCAGCAGGAGCGTGATGCCGGGTATCAGCATGTCTACACACCGGATCTGGGCAAGGTCGATCTGTACAAGATTTCCGGGCACTGGGAGCACTACCGCGACAGCATGTATCCGCCGATGCAGCTCGAGCACGAGGAGCTGGTGCTGACGCCGATGAACTGCCCTCACCACATCCTGATCTACCAGAACAAGCTGCACAGCTACCGCGAGCTGCCGATACGCATCGGCGAATTCGGCGTGATGTACCGGTACGAGAAGTCGGGCGTCGTCGGCGGCCTCTCGCGCGTGCGCGCGATCAACCTGAACGACGGGCACATCTTCTGCACCCCCGACCAGATCAAGTCGGAGTTCGCCGGTGTCATGCGGCTCGTCGAGCGTGCCTACGCGACCCTCGGCATCACCGACTACTCGTATCGGCTGTCGCTCGGCGACCGCGCCGACACGGAGAAGTACGTGCAGAACGACGAAATGTGGGATCTCGGCGAGCGCGTACTGCGCGAGGCGATGCAAGAGCTGAAGCTGCCGTTCTACGAGGCGCCGGGAGAGGCGGCGTTTTACGGCCCGAAGCTCGATATCCAGATCCGCGACGTGCTCGGCCGCGAGGAGTCGATGTCGACCATCCAGGTCGACTTCCACCTGCCCAACCAGTTCGACCTGGCGTATATCGGCGAGGATGGCGCGCATCACCGGCCGGTAATCATCCACCGGGGCGTCATCGGCGCGACGGAGCGGATGATGGCGTACCTGATCGAGCTGTACGCGGGGGCGTTCCCGGCGTGGCTGGCTCCGGTGCAGGCGATGGTCATCCCTATCGCCGACCGGCACGCGGACTACGGGCACGAGGTGCTAGCGAGCCTCAAGACGGCAGGCTTCCGCGCGGAGGTGGATGCGCGGAGCGAGCGGATGAATGCCAAGATCCGGGACGCGCAGCTCCAGAAGATCCCGTACATGCTGGTGGTGGGTGACAGAGAGGCGGAGGCGCAGGCTGTAGCGGTGCGGACGCGAGCAGGTGAGGATCTGGGGTCGATGCCACTGTTCCAGTTCATCGACCGGCTGCGTGATGAGGTGACGACGGCGATGGAGCCGGAGTCGGCGGGTCCGGACGTGGGCGGCTAGCAAGTAGAGGCCGTTCGTCCGTATCGGGACGCGATGGACGCCGGTACGATGGGCGCATGATCGATGACGCGCGTTGGATCGCGACCGCGCTGGCGCTCTCCTTCACCATCAACCTCGTGCCGGCGTTCATGCCGTCGACGTGGATGGTGTTGGCGTTCTTCTACATCCGGTACGACGTGCCGCTGCTGCCGCTGACCGTCGGCGGAGCGGTGGTATCGGGGCTGGGGCGTCTTGTGCTGGCGCAGGCGAGCACGCGCTTCAAGCGGCGCTTCATGCACGCGAAGGCGGATGATCTCGACGAATTGGGTGGCTTCCTCGATGAGCACCGCCAGTACGCCGGCGCAGTAGTGTTCCTGTACGCGCTTTCGCCGCTGCCCACGAACAATCTGTTTATCGCAGCGGGGATGGCGGAGGTGAGGATCGCCTGGGTACTCGCGGGCTTCTGGAGCGCACGAATCCTCGCCGATACGTTCTGGGTGTGGACGACCAACCGGGCGTTCGACGGCCTCGGCGACGTGTTCGCGGACACGCTCCGCGGGCCGGTGGGCATCACGCTGCAGGTCGCCGGGCTCCTCAGTGTGTACCTGCTGTATCGTCTGAGCTGGGCACGCTGGCTGCGGCGCTTGACGAACGGGCCACGGCGCCAGCCGCCCTAGCCGAGCTTCGAGCCGAACTCGTCGAGGCGCTGCTCAAGGCGGCGCTGCTGGACGGACAGCGTGAGGTCGCCGCGGGTCTTCTCGAGGATGCCGCGGACGGCGTCGGTGGTGCGGCGGAGGCCGCCGGTCATAGCGTCAGGGTAGTCGACGGTGACGAGGACGGAGTAGATCTCGTCCATCGCGCGGAGCCAGTGCTCGCAGCGGTCGACGTCACCGGAGCGGAGGGTGTCGAGCAGGTGGCGACGGAGTTCGCCTACGGCCTCGCCCATGCCGTTCAGGTAAGCGGCGATCTCGATCTCGAGCCCCTGAGGCGTGGGAAGATCACGGCCGGCCACGAGGGCGAGCGTGATTGACGCCTCTGCGTACTCCTTCTGGGCGTCGTGGACGAAACCGGCGAAGTAGATGTCGGCGTGGGTGGCGAGGGCATGCTTCGCGGCGGAGACGGCCGATTGTGCCTTCGCGACGAGGCTCTCGGCGACGTCGAACTCGCTGCGGTGGACGGCGCGGATTGCGTTAGCGGAGAAGCGGATGGCTTCGCGGCAAGCGGGGAGCGCTTTCTCGCGGGCCTCGTTCTTGGCGGCGAACTTCGCGCGCACGTCCTCCATAACGGCGTCCAGGGCGGCGGTGATGTCGCTCATCGGGCAGCCTGCTTCGCGCGCTCCGTGTCTTGCAGGGCGCCGATCTGCTCGGCGCTGCGGCCGTAGATGTCCGGCACGTCCCAGCCGTTCAGGCCGGCGTAGGTGTCGAGCTGGCTTCGGTGGTGGATGTCGTGCTCGACCATCATCATCAAGACGCGCCAGCCGGAGAGGGCGGCGTCGGTGTCGATCATGTGGACCTTGCGTTGGAGCCAGGCGTCGGGGGTGGCTTCGAGGGTCTGGTGGAGCTTCAGGGCGCTGTCTTCGATGGCGGGCACCCAGCAGTCGCGGGTGGAGACGTCGGGTGGGGGCGGGCTGATCCAGCCGCGGCCCACGTAGGCGCTGGTGAAGTAGAGCCGGGAGCCGGCGATGTGTCCGATGATGGTGTTCACGCTCCAGGCGTTCTCGCCGGTGCCGGCGCCGGGCGCCCAGCCGTCGGCTTCGGAGGGGAGGACGGCGATATCGCGGACGGCGCGGCGGTGGACGGCGTCGAAGTAGCGGAGGAAGGCGGCGATGGAGGCGATCATGGCTAGAGGTCCTTCACGGCGTCGGGCAATTCGCCATCGCGGGCGGCGTCGATCATCTCGCGAGCCTGGCCGGGGAGTTCCATGCCGTACTCTTTGAACTTCTTTTCGGTCCAGCGGCCGATCTGGCGGGGGTCGCGGTAGTCCTCGACGCCGGCGGGCATGCCGTACTCCTCCATGATGCGCTGCTCGCTCTTGTGGTAGGCGAAGCGGGAGAGGGCGCGGGCGGTCTTGGCGCCGCAGTGCTGGCAGGCTGGGGCGACCTCCTTCGCGGGGTTGCGGACGAGGCTGCTGGTGAGGCGGCCGCAGGCCTTGCAGATGTACTCGTAGATGGGCATCTCGCGGCAGTGTACCGCGCTTGATTGTGGCTTTGTTTCCCGGGAAACATGAGCCGTTTCGGGCACTTCCGGATTCGCGGAAGGGTGCAGTCTGGTTGATTGTTTTGCCGCGAATGGGAGCATCCGGGCAGTGGGCGGGGCGGTGGCGGTGGGGTGGGTGATCATCATGGCCCGATGATAGGGGAGGCGGGCGTGGAAGTCGCAGCGGGTGGTGTCACGGCGTACAATCCGTCCGTGGACCCGCAGATTCAGTACTGCACGACCGAGGACGGCGTGAGCATCGCGTACTGCGAGGGAGGCGAGGGAACGCCGATCGTCGCCCTCGCGGAAGTGCCGTGCAGCAACATCGAACTGGAGTGGCGAGATTGGGAGTGGTACCGGATCATGGCGGCGCGGCGCCGGTTCATCCGCTTCGACAACCGCGGCGCGGGCTCTTCGCAGCGGGATGTGCCGGGGTTCTCCATCGAAGAGATGGCGCTGGACATCGGCGCGGTCGCGGATGCGCTCGCGCTGGACCGGTTCGTGCTCTACGGGGAGCTCTGGGGTGCTCCCATCGCCATCGCCTACGCGGCGAAGCACCCCGAGCACGTGTCGCACCTCATCCTGTTCTCGGGATTCGCCTGCGCGGAGGAGCTGCACCAGATCCCGCGCGTCAGGACGCTGTTCTCCATGCTCGATCAGGGTGACTGGGAGCTGTTCACAGACACCATGTGCCTCACGACGGTCGGCTGGCAGCTCCCGGAAGTCGCGCGAGGCCTCGCTTTGCACGCGCGCCAGAGTACCTCGCTCGAGCAGGCGAAAGCGTTTCACCGCGCTGCTCGCCAGTACGACGTAACGGCGCTGCTCCCCCTCGTGAGCGTGCCGACGCTCGTCATGCACCCACGCGGCGCGGCGTTCCCCACCCTCGATCTGGCGCGAAAACTCGCGGCGGGGGTCCCGGGCGCACGCCTCAAGGTGCTCGAGTCCGAAACATCATGGTCCGACGAATTGGAGCCGCAGTTCCTCGACGCGCTCGATGAGTTCCTCGGGGACGGGGGAAGGCCCGGCGCCGAGGCGGTGCAGCCGCAAGCGCGGCGCGTCGTGCGCAAGGCGCCGGGCCTCGTGACGGTGCTCTTCACCGACATCGTCGGGCATACGGAGATGATGCAGCGGCTCGGCGATGCGCGCGGGCGCGATGTGTTGCGGGAGCACGAGCGGATCACGCGCGAGACGCTGAACGCGCACGGTGGGGCGGAGGTGAAGACCATGGGCGACGGGTTCATGGCTTCGTTCGGGTCGGTGACGTCAGCGGTGGAGTGCGCGATCGCGTTGCAGCGTGCGTTCGCGGCGCACACCGAGTCGATGCCGGAGCCGCTGCAGGTGCGGGTCGGGCTGAATGCCGGGGAGCCGATCGAGGAGGAGGGGGACCTGTTCGGTTCGACGGTGATCCTGGCGTCGCGTATCTGCGCGCAGGCGGGGGCGGGGGAGATCCTCATCCCCGAGCCGCTGCGTCACCTGCTCTCGGGCAAGAGCTACGTCTACGCCGACCGAGGGGAGACGATGTTCAAGGGCTTCGAGGATGCGGTGCGGCTGTACGAAGTGCGGTGGCGGGGGTAGGGCAGGCGCGACCACGTCACCACGACGGCCGCCTCTGAAATGGAGCGCGCAGGGGCGAAGGAGGAGCAATGACGACGTAGCCACCACTCGGCATCGTGCCGCACTGGGCCGATGCGAACGAACACCTCATCGATCTGGCTGGGGCCGTCCCGGCGGGCAAGTGGAACTGGAGCCCCGAGCCGCGCTTCTGGAACTTCCGTGGCATCTTCCTCCACATCATCGCGGCGCGCTATTACACGAGTAAGGACGAGGGGGTCCCGGACTTCTGGCGTCTCGGTCAAACCACCGAGGGCGTCAAGGAGCATCTGCGCCTCTCCTGGGAGGCGCTGTCGCGTTTTCTGATCGATCCTGCTGCTCTCGACGGTCCTGATCCGCTCATTGATGAAGGGCCAGATCCGTCCTTCCGCGGCCCAGATTATCGCTATCCCGACGTGCGCGATGGGCACTACGTCGCCTGGCATCGCATGGTGCACGACATCCACCATCGTGCCGACATCTTGCACTACCTCGACGTACTGGGCGTGGATCTCTCAGGCATCCCGCGGCGCGCGCCGTTGTAGCGGCGCAGACGGAGTAGTTGTGCCGGCGGAGCGCTCGCTGCGGGACCAGAGTTCTTCGAGGAGGGCGGCGCTTCGGCGGGGCGCTGGTAGGCCACCAGTGGCCGCAGCCTTCGAAGGCGGGGACCAAGTCGTAGGCGATAGCGTCATCGCCTGGGTCCAGACGTGCGTGGCCGTCATCAGGCCGGCGGCTCGCCGCGCACGGAGACGGCCTGGCCGCTGGCGTGGAGCTTCAGGGCGAGTTCACTCGCGCCCCGCTCGCCGCGACCGATGACGGCCAACCACTCCCGGGCAAGTCTCCCGGGATCGAGCTGAACCTCGGGGCGCGTCGCCGGCGTAGGGTTCAACTGATGCATCCAGATCCGCGGCGCGGGCGGCGCGGCCCCGGACCAGGACGCTTCGCCGTCGTACACGGCGTAGACATCCCAGGTGGGGGCAGGCAGACCGATGAAGGACGACCAGGCGAGCGCGGCTTTCCTTCCGTGGTCGAACCAGAAGCGGAACCGCGGATCGGCGATGGCATCCTGTTCAGACTGTGCAGTCCCAGGACTGTCGGGCGGCAGCATCGGCACCCAGATGACGAAGCCGGTCAGTCCGACATCGGGGAACTCTTCAAAGAGGGCGCGAACGACGCCCTGGCCGTATCGACATGGGCCGCATGTCGGGGAGAGGAAGGTGATCAGGCGGACCGAACCGGTGGCTTCATTGAAGTGGGCGCGCAACTCATCGATGATCATCATTCACGCTCCGTGATCGCGTCTCGCGCGAGAGGGCGCTGTCGATGGCGTCCTCCACCCAGGGCGCGGGTGGGATGCCGCGCATGCCGAGGGGCGTCGGATACACGCGGCAACTCAACGAAAAGCTGTCCGGTTCCCGGAAGCCGGGATCGACGTCTCGTCCATCGATCCGGATGGTCGGGGAGCCGGGAAACCGCACTGTTTCGGCCGATGCCGGGTCGACCTCGACCGACTGTACGGCGGCCGGGTCGATCCCTCGCGAGGCGAGGACTCGCTCAAGCACAGCGCGCGCAGCGACGTGATGCGGACAACCTGCGAACCACAGCACTTCGACGCGCATGGTCTTTGCCTCGTACACTGGGAGGCTAGAGGGTGGAGCAACTCCAAGGTCAAGGCCATGAACATCACCGAGGCATCCAAGGCGAGCGGGCTGCCGGCAGACACGATCCGTTTCTATGAGCGCCAAGGGGTCATGCCGCCCCCCGGGCGGCGACTCAACGGGTATCGGGACTACAGCGAGCGTCATGTCGCCGCCCTCAGCTTTGCGGCGGGCCTCCGGAACCTCGGCATCCCGCTGGGTGACGTCGCGGCGATGGTGCGTCTGGTCCATGAAGGGAGCTGTGGTGACGTCCGCGAGGCGATGCTGGCCCTGACGAAGGAGGCAGCACAACGCCTCAAGGAGCGTCTCACGATCTTGCGGGCGACGGGGCGAGAGCTGGACGTGCTGCGCACCGGACTGATGAACACCCGCGGCCGGCAGGCGAAGATGCCCGGCATCACGCCGTGCGCGTGCGTGGAACTGGTGCGCCAGCCAGCTCAAGCGACCTCCAAGGTGGCGAGGAAGCGATCGGGGCAGGCTGAGCGATTACGCGGTCCACGAGCACGTACGCCCTCATAGACGACGCTGCCCGCCTTCCCATCGATCCCTGCGGTCGAGGGTTCTGGTCTGCGCATTCGTGAAGGAGCGGACTCTCCGTATTCCGGCGCGCCGTCTGAGCGATGCAGTCCTGGCGATGGTGCCGGAGGGGCGCTAGACGCTCGACCAGAGTTCTTCGAGGAGGGCGGCGGCTTCAGCGGGGCGCTGGTAGGGCCACCAGTGGCCGCAGCCTTCGAACGCGATGGACTTCGCGCCCGTGCGCTCAGCGAGACGGTGGGCAAAGTTCGTCTCGACGTAGGGGTCGGCGGCACCCCAGATGACGAGCCCGGGCGGCGCCGGGGCGGTGAGGGGTGCCCAGTCTTCGGCGACGCGGGTGGCGGAGCGGTAGAGGGCAAGGATGGCCGTCTTCATGCGTTCATCGACGAACGACGCAACGGAGCGGGCGACGTCATCGGTGATGCCCTGTGACTTCCAGGCGCCGACGATGGCTTCGGGGGTGAGGGCGGACATGAGCTGTTCACCCACCACCGGGGTCTGCCAGGTCTTCGCGGTGGGGTGCCACTGATACTCGGTATCGAGGGCGCCGCTGCCGACGGCCCACGTCCGGACCAGATCGGGGCGGACGGAGACGAGGCGCTGGACGAGCATGGAGCCCCAGTCGTGTCCGACGATGTCGACGGGCTCGCCGGCTTCTTCGACGCGGGCGATGAGCCAGGCGGCGTAGGCGTCCTTGGTGCAGTCGAAGCCATCGGGGACGGGCGTGCTGAAACCGGGCATCGACGGAGTGATGATGTCGCTGCGGCGGAGGTGGCTGCGGACGGGGTCCCAGAGGTGTTCGGTGTCAGGGACGCCGTGGAGGAGGAGTGCGGGCATGTCGTGTCCTCAACTCTTGTGGAGTGGCGGCACTGTTGCATGCGGGCTGGCGGCGGACAAGCGGGTGGGGCCTCACCCCCGGCCCCTCTCCGACTCCGCGGAGAGGGAGCTTGCATCGATGCTGCGGGCGACGTTTGCCACACCGCCGCCCCGACCTCACCCCCGACCCTCTCCACACTGTGGCACTGTGAGAAGGGAGCTTGCGGCGAAGACTTCTGCTGAGAGACCGGGGGCTAGAAGTCGTCGTCGCCTTCGTCGTCCATGCCGGCGCCGGCCATGATGTCGTCGGGGGATTCGCCGGATTCCATGCGGTCGATCATGTGGTCGAATTCGGGGCCGAGGTCGTCGCCCATCTCGTCGCGCATCTTGCGGGCCCAGCGGGCGACGGAGCGGGGGTCGTCCTCGTCGACGCCGGCGAGATCGTCGAGGCCATCGTCTGCGCTTGCAGCGCCCGCGCGGTGGACGGCGAACTTTGACATGAGGCGGGTGAGGTTGCGGCCGCCGCAGTGCTCGCAGGCGGGGCGAGCGGGTGAGGTGACGCTGCGGACGAAGGCGGAAGTGCGCCGTTTGCAGTCAGCGCACCGGTATTCGTAGATGGGCATCTTGTCTGGCCGCCTGGTCGCTGGTCGCTGGTTGCTGGCCGGCAGCCATTATGCCGCGGCTGACGGCCGGGAAGAACGGTGTCGTGGCGGACGGATCTGAGGCTCCTTCGCTACAGGCTACGGCGCCGGTTGTGCGGGCGTGTGGGCGTGATGGCCGGCGGGCGCGCGGATGGCGTAGATGCGGGTGGGGGTGATGGTGACGGAGACCATGGCGCCGGGGGCGGCTTCCTGGATGCGGGCGTCGCCGTAGACGATGACGGCGTGGTAGGCGTCCTCCCAGGAGACGATCGAACAGCGCGGGTTGGCGCGATGGTCGCGGAGGCGCTGCGCGTCGGGGAAGGCCGGGGCGTGGAAGACGCCGTCGACGAGACGCACGTCGAGCGGGGCGCTGTGGACGCGGTGGTTGCGGGAGGTGGTGGAGATGGCGGCCATGCGCAGCTCGCCCCAGAAGGCGACGAACTCACTGGCGGACATCTTCCATCCGCCGCCGATAAAGTTGCGGGCGAGGGCGGGGCCGGCGGTCTCGGCGCTGCGGTCGATGATGCGTTGGAGGTGTGCGATGGTCTCGGGCGTTTCGTGCATGTCACCTCGACTGCCTGCTTCGGTCACGGGGAGACAGTACCCCGATTCGAGCCCTCGACCTCACCCTACCCTCTCCACACTGTGGAGAGGGCCTGGCGTCTGCCTCACCGAGAAGGCTGGCGCGGAGAGCGTCGCTCTATGCCCTCACCGCGTTTTCGTAGTGGGTGACGGCGCGGACGGCGCCGGAGCGGTCGAGTTCGACAGTGACGACGTCGATGCGCATGGGGGTGTCGGCGAGGGCGGGGTGGGCGTCGAGGTAGTGGTCGACGGCGAGGAGGAGCTTCTCGGCTTTGCGATGGTTGACGGACATGGCCGCGATGCCGTCGGCGGCGCCGCGGCGGGTGCGGACTTCGACGAAGACGAGGGTGTTGGCGTCGCGGGCGATGAGGTCAAGTTCGGCTTCGGGGACGCTGAAGTTGTGCTCGAGGATGGTGTAGCCCTTGGCCTCGAGGTGGGCAGCGGCGACGCGTTCGCCGAAGTCGCCGAGGGCGCGGCGGGAGGTCATGGGCCGTATCATACTCGGCCTCGCGTGGGGGAGATCACTCCAGTGCGCGGGACGAGTTCGCCCTGTGGGTGACTGGCACCGTGCGTGGTGGGCCAGCGTCAGCGTTCCATCGGAGGTCAACTAGACGTGCTGGGAGATCAGGCCCTAGAGTTGCTTGAGAAGGCTGATCTCGGTCAATCCGGGCGTATGTCCCGACTCGGCTGAGTTCCCATCCGGCTTGTATCCTGCGCTCTCGTAGAGTCCCATCGCGGCTGTCGCTGCGTCAGTCACTGACAGGTGGGCACTGGTGCCGCCGCACGAGGCAATCCATGCTTCGATCCCGTTGAGGAGCCTTCGACCAATTCCTTCTCGGCGAGCTTCGGGAGCGACCCACATTTCGAAGACGTGAAAGAGTTGTCTCTGGGCGCCGTCGCAAATCGCCGTGACGATGCCTTTGGGCTCGTCACGCGAGATGGCAAGAAGAGTCGCCGCCTCGTCTCCGGCCGAACTGCGCGCCGCCCGGTCGGTCCATGTCTGATCCGGAAAAGCGGCCTCCCGCTCATACGTGGAGCCAAAGGAAGCGGCGTCTGTTGCAAGTGCCCGCAGCCGAACGCGCCGTAGGGTCGCGCTGTCGGAAGGCTCAACCCGCCGAATCACGACCTCGCTCACGAGCCCCAGTATAGCGAGACGCCGGCGCTCGTAGCTGATCATCCACTCCAGCGGGATCACCGTGGTCTCTGTTGGTTTGCGCGGGTGGGCGGAGGCGACGTGTTCGCCGAAGTAACCGAGGGATTTTCGTTCGGTCGTTTGTTTGGGGCGGGTCATGGTGGGGTACAGGTTACATCCGTGGGGCCGCAGTGCGCGGGTGGGGTGGCGCTGGCCGTGGAGGTGTTTTTGCCTGTGTGGATCCGCCAGGTCTTGCGCTGTGCTCGCAATGATAAGTAGGCAGCGGCGAGGTGCGGCAAAGCGGAGCCTCACCCGGCCTTCGGCCAGCCTCTCGCGCGCGGAGAGGGACGTGCTCGGGTGTTGCGCGAGGATGCTTCGGTGCGCGCAGCATGACAGGGGGTTGGGGCGGCAGTGGGCGATTGAGGGCGGGGCAAGCCCCGCCCCTACGGTGTGGAGGTGTGGGACGTTGGCGTTGGAGGTGGGTGGGGGTCAGGCGGTGGCTTTCATGCGGGTGAAGCCGCCGCGGTCGAGGGGGAGGCCGTGTGCGTCCATGGCGGCGCGGACGGGGGCGAAGAGGCGGCGGTGGATGGCGCAGGGGCCGTGCTCGTCGAGGGCGCGCTTGTGTCCGGGGGTGGCGTAGCCGCGGTTGTGCTCGAAACCGTAGAGGGGGTGTTCGTCGTGGTAGCGGTCCATCATGGCGTCGCGGTGGACTTTCGCGACGAGTGAAGCGGCGGCGATCGATGCGCAGAGAGCGTCGCCGTGGATGATGGCGCGGTGGCGGTGTTCATGCAGGTGGACGGCGTCGATGAGGAGCATGCCGGGGGCACAGGGGAGGGCGGCGATGGCGTCGCGCATGGCCTGCTTCGTGGCCTCGATCAGGCCGACGTTGTCGATGTCTTCGTGGGAGGCGGCGCCGACGCCCCAGGCGCATTCGTCGCGGATCATGGCGGCGAGGCGTTCGCGTTCCGGGGCGGCGAGCATCTTGCTGTCGCGCAGCTTGCCCCACCAGGTGCGGGCGAACTGGGGTTCGAGGATGACGGCACCGGCGACGACGGGCCCAGCGAGGGGGCCGCGCCCGGCCTCGTCGACGCCGGCGACGTGGCGGTGGCCGTCGCGCCAGGCGGCGATCTCGGCGTTGAGCGTGGGGATGGCCTGGTAGAGGCCCATCGGGCGGGATGCTAACACCGGGGGCGGAGAGGTGTAAAGGCGGCTTGCTGCCGCGAGGGTCGCGCCGGGGTAAGATCGCCCCTGCGGCACAGCTTCGAGGCAGTCATAAGGAGGGGGTCATGCCGATCGTCCGCATCGAGATGTTTTCGGGGCGCACGCACGCCCAGAAGCAGGAGCTTGCGCGCGCCATCACAGAGGCGGTGGCGAACATCGCCCACACGACGCCGGAGCAGACGATCGTGGTGTTCCGGGACGTCGAGCGGGAAGATTGGGCGCAGGGGGGGAAGCTGGCGTCGGACGAGTAGGGGTTCCGCCGATGGGGAAGCCCCGACCAGCGGCGGATACTAGGCCATCGTGCGCAGAGGGCGGCGGGTAGCCGATCATATGGACATGCGGGGCATGCAGGGTGTCAAGCAGCAGTGTGCGCTTGCTGAAGCGCGCATCGGGTGGTGAGAGTCCTGTTATACTTGGGCGGACACACCCCTGCCATTCCCGCCATATCGGGGTGAAAGGTCTGGGATATTGCGTATGAGTTCGCGCTGGTTGCGCAACAGCTTCATTTACCTGCTCATCCTGGTCGCGGTGATCGCGATCGTGGTTTCGGTGTTCCGGGGCGGCGACAAGCCGGAGACGCTGACGTTCAGCGACGTCGTGAACGCGGGCCGCGAGGGACGCCTCGAGAGCATCGAGGTGTCCGGGCAGTCGCTCACAGTGAAGCTCAAGGGCGAAGAGAAGACGTACAAGTCCCGCGTCGGCGAGAGCACCGACGTGGAGCAGGTCTTGCAGGACAACGACGTCAAGATCGGCGGCAACAGCGAGACGTCGGTGCAGATCAAGTACAAGGAGCCGTCGGGGTTCGGGAACTGGATCGGTCTGCTGATCAACTTCCTGCCGCTGATCATCTTCGGGGCGATCCTGATCTTCATCATGCGGCAGGCGCAGGGCTCGAACTCGCAGGCGATGAACTTCGGGAAAAGCCGGGCGCGGATGTTCACGGGCAATAAGCAAACGGTGACGTTCGCCGACGTGGCGGGGGTGGATGAGGCGAAGGAAGAACTGCAGGAAGTGGTGGAGTTCCTGAAGTATCCGGAGAAGTTCGCGTCGCTGGGGGCACGGATACCGCGAGGGGTGCTGCTGGTGGGGCCGCCGGGCACAGGCAAGACGCTGCTGTCGCGGGCGGTCGCGGGGGAGGCGGGTGTGCCGTTCTTCTCGATCAGCGGGTCGGAGTTCGTGGAGATGTTCGTGGGGGTGGGCGCGAGCCGTGTGCGCGACCTGTTCGACCAGGCGAAGCGAAACGCGCCGTGCATCGTGTTCGTGGACGAGATCGACGCGGTGGGGCGGCAGCGCGGGGCGGGGCTGGGCGGCTCTCACGACGAGCGGGAGCAGACGCTGAACCAGATCCTTGTGGAGATGGACGGCTTCGACACGAATACGAACGTGATCGTGCTGGCGGCGACGAACCGGCCGGACATCCTGGATCCGGCGCTGCTGCGGCCGGGCCGCTTCGACCGGCAGGTGATCCTGGACAGCCCGGACCGGCGCGGGCGGCAGATGATCCTCGAAGTGCACGCGAAGGGGAAGCCGTTCGAGAAGGACGTGGAGCTGGAGGTGCTGGCGAGGCAGACGCCGGGCTTCTCCGGTGCCGACCTGGCCAACCTGGTCAACGAGGCAGCCATCCTGGCGGCGCGGCGGAACAAGAAGAAGATCTCGATGAGCGAGTTCAACGAAGCGGTCGACCGCGTCATCGCGGGGCCGGAGCGCAAGAGCCGGGTGATCACGCCGCGCGAGAAGGAGATCATCGCGTATCACGAGTCGGGGCACGCGCTGGTGGGGTACCTGCTGCCGCACGCGGACCCGCCGTACAAGGTGAGCATCATCGCGCGGGGGATGGCGGGGGGCTTCACGCGATTCCTGCCGGACGAGGAGCAGCTGCGGTCGCGGTCGCACTTCAAGGATCGGCTGTCGATGAGCCTCGGGGGGTTGGTGGCGGAGGAGTTGATCCTCGACGGGGAGTCGACGACGGGGCCGTCGGACGACCTGAGCAAAGCGACGAACATCGCGCGGAACATGGTCACGCAGTGGGGCATGAGCGAACGGCTGGGGCCGCGAACGTTCGGCCACAAGCAGGAGATGGTGTTCCTGGGGCGCGAGATCAGCGAACAGCGCAACTACTCGGAGAAGGTGGCGGAGGAGATCGACGACGAGGTGCGCCGGCTGATCGATGAGGCGTACCAGACGGCGCGGCGAATCATCGGGGAGAACCGCGAGCGGCTGGAGCGCCTGGTGAAGGTGCTGCTGGAGGTGGAGACGATCGAGGGGGACGACCTGAAGCGCGTGCTGGACGGGCTCGACAATGACGAGCCGCCGACGGCAGACGCACCGGTCACCCCATCAACGGAGGAAGCGCAAGAGGCGCCCGGGGAAGCGCCGACGCCAAAGCCACAGATCAAACCGGGCCTGGCCTGGGGAAGCACCCAATCGAACATCACGCTGGACGCCGGCGAACAGACGTAGCCGGCACACAGATGCGATGCAAGAGGGCTCCCCGGCGGGGAGCCCTCTTCACGTAATGCGGAAAGAGCCATGTGATGGAACTCATTCGACTTCAGAACGTCAGCAAGGACTTCGGGCACCGCGCCGTGCTGCTCGACGTGTCGTTGCGCATCAACTCGGGACAGAAGCTGGGGATGATCGGGCCGAACGGCGGGGGCAAGACCTCGACGCTGCGTCTGATCGCCGGGGAGGACACACCGAGCGGCGGGGCGATCACGCGGGCACCGGGGCTGCGCATCGGGTACGTGCCGCAGCAGGTGTACGCGGACGACGACGAGACGGTGCTCGACCACGTGCTCGCGGAGAACCTGCGGGCGGCGGCGGCGCTCCGGGGCCGGGAAGAGCAGCTGGCGCGGGCGCAGGGAGATGGCGTCGCGGCGGCGGTAGAGGCGTACGAGCAGGCGCGGGCGGCGTACGAGGGGACGGGCGGGGACAGGCTCCCGGCGCGGGCGAGGGGGATGCTCGACGCGCTGGGGCTGCCGGGGCGGGTGGAGCAACGGGTGGGGACACTGTCGGGCGGGGAGAAGAACGTGCTCTCGCTGACGCGAGCGCTGCTGGCGGAGCCTGACCTGCTGCTGCTGGACGAGCCGGGTAACCACCTGGACTTCGCGGGACTGGACTGGCTGGAGCAGTTTCTGCGGAAGTTCCGGGGAGCGGTGCTGGTGGTGTCGCACAACCGGTACCTGCTGGACCGGGTGGCGGAGGGAATCCTCGACCTGCACGGCGGGCGGGTGCAGGCGTACGCCGGGAACTACACGTCGTACCGGGCGACGCTGCTGCGGGAGAAGGTGGCGCAGCAGGCGGATTACGTCGCGAACCAGAAGCGGTTGTTGCAGCTGGAGGAGCTGGTGAAGCGCTTCGAGCAGATCGCGCGCTCGCGGCCGGACCCGGCGTGGGGTAAGCGGCTACGGGCGCGGCGGTCGCAGCTGGAACGCGAGAAACGGCAGGCGGTGGAGAAGCCGGAGGAGGAGGCGTCGAGCCTGCGGCTAGCGCTGCGGGGGCGGCGCAGCCAGGCGGACGTGGCGCTGCAGCTGCGCGGGTACAGCAAGGCGTTCGGGAACCGGCGGTTGTTCGAGGGGGCGGAGGTGGACATCGCGTGCGGGGAGCGGGTGGCGCTGGTGGGGCCTAACGGGTCGGGAAAGACGACGCTGCTGCGGGACATCGTGCGGGAAGGGGCGTGGGACGACGCGGTGATCCGCATCGGGCCGAGCCTGCGGGTGGGGTACTGCGCGCAGGAGCAGGAGGTGCTGGACGAGGACCGGACGGTCTTCGAGGAGATGTTCCGGGAGGGGCTGTCGCGGGGGCGCGCACACGGGGTGCTGGCGCAGTTCCTGTTCGGGGCGAACGACCTGGACAAGCGGATCGGGAACCTGTCGGGAGGGGAGCGGAACCGGTTGCAGCTGGCGAAGCTGATGGTGCGGGAGCCGGACTTCCTGATCCTCGACGAGCCGACAAATCACCTGGACATCCCGGCGTGCGAGGCGATCGAGGAGGCGCTGGCGGAGTTCAAGGGCACCATCCTGGCGGTGTCGCACGACCGGTACTTCCTGGACAAGGTGGGTGAGCGGGTGGTGGAGGTGCGGAACAGGAAGCTGGAATCGTACGCGGGGAACTTCTCGGAGTACTGGCAGCAGCGCCGGGCGACGACGGCGGTCGCGCGGCCGGCGGCACGGGTGGCGACGCGGGGGCGCGAGCGGGAGCGCCGGGCGACGGCGGCATCGGCGGTGAAGGACAATCCTCGGGTTCGGGCGCTGCAGGCGGAGATCGAGGCGGCGGAGGGGGAGCGGGTGGCGCTGGAGCGGCGGGTGTCAGAGGCGTTCACGCGGGGGGATCACCGGGAAGGGACGCGGGCGGCGGCGCAGCTGGAACGGCACAATGCGCGGCTGGAGGATCTGTACTCGCGGTGGGTGCGGGAGGCTGGGGGGTAGTTGTTGGTTTTGGTCTTTGGTCCTGGTCTCTAGCTCTTTAGTCCTTAGTGTGATCCGCTTCGCTCAGGCGCTCCGGTTGTCCGGCGCCGAGGGATCGGATCCTTCGCGACGCTCAGGATGACAACAGGCGCTAGTTGAGGTTGTTGACGGACTGGAAGGCGGGCGGGGTGGTGCGCTGGAGGACCATGTAGGAGCCGGTCGGCGGTTTGATCTCGAGGGTGAAGGTCTGGTTGATGCCGACGACGGCGCCGGCGCCGGCGAGATCGATCTCGACGCGGATGAGTTCGCCGGGTTCGAGGAGGTTGTTGGTGTTGCCGGCGATGGGGGTGGCGATGTAGGGGACGTCCTCGAGCACGGGGGTGTTGTCTATGTTGGTGATGACGGGGCGGTTGGTGAGGGCGGCGGGATCGCGGTGCTCGTCGTCGCCGCCGGCGGCGAGGACGATGTCGAAGGCGATGGTGGTGACGGTGGAGCCGTTGGATTCGGCGACGAGGCCGCTGGAGAGGGCCATGGTGCCGCGGGTCTTGGCGAGGCCGGCGTAGACTGCCTCCTTGCCGCGCTCGGAGCTGAAAAGGCCGGTGCTGAGGACGACGAAGGCAAAGACGGCCGCCACCACGACGAAGGCGATGAGGACGATGGCCGTCTCGAGGCCGGTGATGCCGCGATCGTCGCGGAGGCGCCGCAGAAGCCGTGCCAGCACGTGCCAACTCCCCCTGCCCGCCGGTCGGCGGGCGCCGATCCCCTTAGGGGATCACCTGAGGAAATCGTCGGCAGGGCGGGTGGCGGCTTTAGGGGTTAGCACCCAGGGTTTGACACTTCGCGGGAGCGCCAGATACGATGAATTCGACGCCTGCCACCCGGCAGGCGCTCCCTTGTCCGGAGGATCCCTGTGTACGCCGTCGTCCGCACCGGTGGGAAGCAGTACCGCGTCGAAGCGGGGCGAGCGGTCACGATCGACCGGCTGCCGGGCGAGGCCGGGGACAGCATCGAGCTTCGGGACGTGCTGCTGATGGCCGACGGAGATGCGGTCACGGTGGGGGCGCCGGTCATCGACGGGGCGCGGGTGATGGGGACGATCGCCGAGCAGGGCCGGGCGCCGAAGATCGTGGTGTTCCGGTACAAGGCGAAGACCCGTTCGCGGAAGAAGACCGGGCACCGGCAGCCGTTCACGAAGGTGCTCGTCGACGAGATCCTGGCACCGGGCCAGGAGCCCAGCCCGAAAGCGCCGCCCCCCGCCGCTGAGGCGCCGGACGTGCCGGCGGCACCGCCGAAGGGCCGCCGGGGACGCCGCGGAGCAGCGGCGATTGCAGAGACTCCAGCGGAGGCGACCTCGCCTGACGTCGAGGCTGAGGCCGCTGCACAGGATGCGGCGCCCGAGGCGGCGCCCGAGGGCGCGGCGCAGCCGGAAGCGGCGTCGAAGCCGCGCCGGGGCCGCAAGAAGACCGAGAGCGCGGAGTAGAAGAGATGGCACACAAAAAGGGCGTCGGCAGCTCCCGGAACGGGCGCGACAGCAACTCTCAGCGGCTGGGCGTGAAGCGCTCGGACGGGGAGGTGGTGCTGGCGGGGACGATCATCCTGCGGCAACGGGGCACGCGGGTGCACGCTGGTCGAAACGTGGGCGTGGGCCGCGACCACACGCTGTATGCGCTTGAGGCGGGCAAGGTGAGCTTCGAGCCGTACGCGAAGGGGCGGCGAAAGCAGGTCAGCATCCGTCCGGTCGAGGCCGCGGCGAGTTGAGGGAGACCAGAGAGACATGAAGACGAAGATTCACCCGGAGTACGTCGAGGCGCGGATTCACTGCGCTTGCGGGAACAGCTGGATGACGCATTCGACGAAGCCGGACGTGCACGTGGAGATCTGCAGCAACTGTCATCCGTTCTTCACGGGGCAGCAGCGCATCGTGGACACGGCGGGGCGCGTCGAACGGTTCGCGAAGCGGTACGAGAAGGCGCGTGGCGGGAAGAAGTAGGCCCGCGAGTTACACTGAACGCACATTCACCTCGGAGAGACCGTTGAGAAGCTAGCCGGGCGATCACGATGGACATGAGGCGGCGCAGGGAGCCGCCCGTCCGTTCGCGCCCTGGCTCCGCCAGGTCTCGACAACAGTTACGCGATCGCCGGCCACGGATGAGCTTTCGTCCGTGGCCGCGTTGCGTCTTCGGGGTGGACATGATCAAAGTCACAGGCATCAGCAAGTCGTTCGGGGGGCGCGCCGTCCTCCGTGACGTCTCGTTCGTGGTGAACGCGGGGGAGCGGGCGGCGCTGGTGGGGCCGAACGGCTGCGGCAAGACGACGCTTCTCCGGATTATCGCCGGGGAGGAGCGGGCGGACGTGGGGAGCGTCGCTCCGACGCCGGGGCGGGTGGGGTATCTGCGGCAGGGGTATGCCGGAGCGGACGACCGCGCGGTCCGCGACGTCTTCCCGGCGCAGTTCGCTTCGGGGCTCGGCGCGGAGGAGTTGCGTTCGCTCTCAGAGCGGCTGGGGCGGGAGGAGGATGCGGCGCGCGCGGGGGAGCTGGCGGACGCGTATACGGTGGCGCTGCGGGCAATCGAGGAGGCGCCGGTCGCGACCATCGGTCGGGCGCGGGAGGCGCTCGGCGTCAGAGCTGTGGCGCCGGAGGAGCGCGTTGGGGCGCTCAGCGGCGGCGAGCAGACGAAGCTGGGGCTCCTGGAGCTGGTGGCGTGGGCACCGGACGCGCTGCTGCTGGACGAGCCGACGAACCATCTGGACATCGCGGGGCTGACGTGGCTCGACGAGTATCTCGACGGATTCGCGGGGGCGGTGCTGGTGGTGTCGCACGATCGGGCGCTGATCGACGACCACGCGACGACCGTGCTGGAGCTGGACCCGGCAACGGGGAGCCTCGGGGCGTTCGCGGGCGGGTACAGCGAGTACGCGGCGGAGAAGGCGCGGCGTAACGAGGAGCTGTGGGAGCGTTACCGGCGGCAGCAGCGGCGCGAGCGGCGGGTGAAGCAGGAGATCCGGGACATCAAGCAGAACGCGGCGGGGCGGGAGCGTCCGAGCTTCACCGACTTCTACAAGCGGAAGGCGAAGAAGCTGGCGCGGCGGGCGGTGGTGCTGGAGCGGCGCCTGGAGCGGGAGCTGGCAGAGGGCGAACGGGTCGAGAAGCCGGTGCGGCGTCCGTACCGCGTGCAGGCGCAGTTGGGGGAGGCGAAGCGGGCGGGGGACCGGATCATCGCGGCGGAGGGAGTGTCGGTGGGGTTCGGGGAGGTGGAGCTGCTGCGAGACGTGAGCTTCCGCATCGGCTGGGGGGAGCGAGTGGCGGTGGCGGGGCCGAACGGGTCGGGGAAGACGACGCTGCTGCGGACGCTGGCGGGGGAGCTTGAGCCGCGGGCCGGGCGAGTGGTGACGGCGCCGTCGGCGCGGACGGGGTATCTGCCGCAGTCGGAGCCGGCGCCGAGGGCGGGGCAGACGCCGCTGGACGTAGTGCGGGCGACGGCGGCGCTGTCGGAGACGGAAGCGCGGCGGTTCCTACATCGTTTTCTCTTCTCGGGGGACGAGGCGCTGACGCCGGTGGAGCGGCTGAGCTACGGGGAGCGTCGGCGGCTGGGGCTGGCGCGGCTGGTGCTCTCGGGGGCGAACGTGCTGCTGCTCGACGAGCCGACGAACCACCTGGACATCGCGTCGCAGGAGGCGTTCGAGGCGGCGTTGGAGGCGTACGAGGGGGCGATGCTGGTGGCGACGCACGACCGGTTTTTGATCGAGCGGATGGTTGAGCGGGTGCTGGTGGTGGGGGATGGCGGGGTGCGGGAGATGCTGGTTTCGTAGTCCGTGGGGACCTCACCGGCCTTCGGCCACCCTCTCCGACATAGTCGAGAGGGACGATCGGCGTGGTCAGGGTGGGTCGTTGAAGAAGCAGGCGCGGGCGCCGGTGTGGCAGGTGGCGTTGCCGAGCATCTTCACGCGGACGAGGAGCGAGTTGAACTCGCAGTCGGCCTTTATCGAGCGGACTTCCAGGAAGTCGCCGCTGGTGGCGCCCTTGTGCCAGACCTCGTTGCGGCTGCGGCTCCAGAAGACCACCTGTCCGATCTCGCGGGTCATGCGCAGCGTTTCGGCGGTCATGTAGCCGAGCATCAGCACCTCGTCCGTGGCGTCGTCCTGGATCACCGCAGGGATGAGGCCTTTCGCGTCGTAGTTCAGCATATGTCCGCTGCTCCGTGGCGGCCTTTCGCGTCGTAGTTCATCATCGTCTGTGCTCCGTGACTCTGTCAGTTCGCGCTACAGCCGCATCGGGAGGCCGTGGGCGGCGAGGTAGCGCTTCGTCTCGCCGATCGAGTACTCGCCGAAGTGGAAGATGCTGGCCGCGAGCACGGCGTCGGCTTTCCCTTCGACGATGGCGTCGACCATGTGCTGCGGATGGCCGCAGCCGCCGCTGGCGATCACCGGCACCTCGACCGCCTCGGAGATGGCGCGGGTGAGGGGGAGGTCGTAGCCGTCCTTGTGGCCGTCGGCGTCCATGCTGGTGATGAGGAGTTCGCCGGCGCCGAGCTCGACGGCCTTCTTCGCCCAGGCGACGGCTTCGATGCCGGCGGGGCGGCGGCCGCCGTGGGTGTACACCTCCCAGCGCCCCTTCCCTACCGCCTTGGCGTCGATGGCGACGACGATGCACTGGGAGCCGAAACGCTCGGAGCTGACGGCCACGAGACGCGGGTCGGCGACGGCGGCGGTGTTCAGCGAGACCTTCTCGGCGCCGAGTTCGAGGAGGACGCGAACGTCGAGATCGCTGCGGACGCCGCCGCCGATCGTGAACGGGATGAAGACCTCGCCGGCAGTGCGCTCGACCATGTCGTAGACGGTGGCGCGGTCGTCGCTGGACGCCGTTATGTCGAGGAACACCAGCTCATCGGCGCCCTCCCGGTCGTAGAGCTTGGCGAGCTCGACGGGGTCGCCGGCGTCGCGCAGCTCGACGAAGGAGATGCCTTTCACGACGCGTCCGTTGTCGACGTCGAAGCAGGGGATGATGCGTTTGGTGAGCACGGTGCCCCATGGTAGCAAAGACGCCCGCGGGCTATTCCGGCATCGGCACCGTCGCGCCATCGTCGATGCGGTAGAGGGCGCCATCGAGGTAGTCGAGGAAGTAGACGTAGCCGTCCGGCAGCGCGCGGATGCCGCTGGAGCAGCCGCCAGCGAGAACGCGGTCCTGAAGGGCCGGGACGTTCTCGGCCGGGTCGAACCAGTGGGTGGCTCCACCACGGTGAAACTGGCAGAACAGGAGGGAGCCGTCGAAGGCTTCGAGCCTGCCCCGGTATATGAGCGCGCCTGCGGGGCCGGTGGACTCGAGGTACACCTTGAGCGGCTGCGCCACGACCTCGGGATCGGCCACGGCGTGGGCTGGCCAGCCGTAGTTCGCCCCGGCCTGGAGCCGATAAACCGAGTCGAAACCGATCTCGCCGTTGTCGAGCACGAATCCGCCGTCGCCGGCCGGATCGGGCGCCACGCTGAAGGGGTTGCGGAGTCCGTAGGCGTACACGCGCGGGTCGGCGTCCGGCCGTCCGGCGAAGGGGTTGTCGGGGGGCGCCGCCCCTTCCCCGGTGATGCGCAGCAGCTTCCCGGCCGGTGACGAGACATCCTGTGCGTCCTCGGCCACCTCATGGTCGGCGACGCCGACGAGCAGTGTGCCGTCGGCCATCCAGGCCAGGCCGCCGCCGATGTGACAACAGACGGGCGCGCCGTCGACCTCCAGGATGGTCTCGGGACTCGCACCGCGGCCGCCCGCCTCGCGGATGCGGATGAGTTTCGTGCTGCGCGCGCCTTGTTCCGACCGCGCCGAGTAGTAGAGGAGGATGCGCAGCTCCGGTCCGGGTTCGACGATGAGACCGACCAGTCCGAGCTCCGACACATAGCCCGGGCTGGTCTCGATGTACAGATCCTCCACGGTGTAGAAGGGTTCGGGATGGAGCCCGGATGCGGTGATCACGCGGATGTCGCCGGTGAGCTGCTCGGCGACGAAGATACGGCCGTCGGCCGACCCGTCAAGGGCGGTGGGGGACGCCAGCCCGGAGGCGATGCTGGCGATTCGGTATCCGGGAGGCAACGCGGCGTAGACGGGGGAGGGATCGCGGGGCTGCGCCGTGGGCTCGCGCGAGGGGGTGGCGTCGCCGGAGCCAAAGAGCGCGAGGGCGACGGCGCCCGCAACCACCGCCACAACGATGGCGCCCACCGCCAGCAGCGCTGCCGCACCCAGGCCCGACCGCACGAGACACGCTAACAGCCCGTCCGGTGGGGCTCAATTGACCTCGGCGGCGCCCTTATCGCTTCCGGGCGACGGCGAGGAGGTTGACGCGGAGGTTGCGAAGGGCGCCGAAGCGGTTGACGAGGCGTTCGTAGGCGACGCCGAGGGCGTAGGTGGGGAGGCTGAAGGCGAGGTATTCGGGCTCGGTCTCGAACTGGTCGATGCGCTCGACGTCGAATCCGGAGGCCTCGAGGAGGGCGCGCAGGCGGCGGGCGGTGTTGGCGCGATAGACGGTCGGGAAGATGTCGTGCTGGTCGACGCCGCGCCAGCGGTTGAAGCGCAGGTGGGCGGCGTGGGGGAGGAGGGTGGCGCCGACGGTGACGTAGTGCCAGCGGTTGGGAGTGAGCAGAAGGAGGAGGCCGCCGGGGCGCAGGACGCGGGCGAGTTCGGCGAAGACGCGCTCGGGCTGCGTCAGGTGTTCGGCGACGTGGCTGGAGATGGCGAGGTCGAAGGCGGCGGCGCGGAGGGGGAGGGCGGCGAGGTCGGCGCGGGCGGCGGCGTCGATGTTGCGGTTGGCGCGGGGCTCGTGGGTGCGGTCGACGCCGAGGATGAGCTTCGGGCGGTGGGCGGCATCGAAGTGGTACTGGAAGACGCGGCCGGAGCCGCAGCCAGCGTCGAGGATGGTGTCGCCGGGGCGGACGCGGGCGTGGATCTCGGCGGCGAGGCGGTCGTACATGCCGAGGAAGTCCTCGGGGTAGAAGCGTTCGCGGAATTCTTGCTTGCGCCAACGCAGGAGGGGCATCAGCGGAAGATAGCGGCTAGTGGCGCGGCGGTCACGGCAGGCGGCGGGCGCGGGTGACGTTGTAGAGAGAGCCCTCGCGGGGCCGGTTGGTGGTGACGATGATGCTGCCGTTGAAAGACGGTGTGACGGGAAGCGTGGAAAGCGCGAGGCGTGGACCCCAGGGACCACGGAATCGTATGCCGGTCATCGTGAAGTAGGCGGCCCTATCGTGGCACTCGAATGCCCCTAACGAGGTGGACTGCGGCGACTGATCCACTTCAGGGCGCCAAACCAACTGCGACCCATCGTGGTAACAGTCCACGGGGATGGCGAGCAGCCCGATGCGAGGGCTGATGCCAGCCAGCTCGGACAGATCAGGTGCGTATGCCGGATCGGCGCGCGGGAGGATCGCGTTCGCTACGGCGATCTCGCGCTCGGCGTCTTCGCGGGTCAGGTGCACGAGGTAGAAGCGACCAGATTCGATCAGCTTCGGGGGGTCGCCGGGAGCGGGGATGTCGGCGGCGCGGACCTCGTAAGTGATGGGGACGAACTCGGTGCCGCGGGGCCAGGCGAAGTTTGCGGCCGTCGCGGCGGCGCCGAGAGCAGCAGCGGCGAGCGCGAGCCAGAAGAGGTGCTTCGCGCGCCCATCCGGCCTGACCGCCATCGTGCGGGTGGCCATGACTTGAGGCATTTCCCTGCCATCATAGCTCGACACAGAGCCGGTGCCCCAGGGCTCGCCAGCGGATTGCCGGGGGGTGGACGAGGCTGCTATGCTGACATGGAATCGAGAGCAGAGAGACCGGACCTGGGGCCGTGGGGCCTCAAATTTATGTCCGGGAGGATGTGACCTTGACCACGGAAACTGCCCCCGCGCCCTCCAACACCATCTCCATGAAGGCCCTCCTCGAAGCGGGGGTCCACTTCGGGCATCAGACCCGGCGGTGGGACCCGCGGATGCAGCGCTACATCTTCACCGAGCGCAACGGGATCCACATCATCGACCTGCAGAAGACGGTGCCGCTGCTCCAGCAGGCGATGGAGTTCGTGCGGGCGCTGTCGTCGCGCGGGCAGGCGATCCTGTTCGTGGGGACGAAGAAGCAGGCGCAGGAGTCGATCGAGCAGGAGGCGCGGCGCTGCGGGATGCCGTTCGTGACGAACCGCTGGCTGGGGGGCACGCTGACGAACTTCCAGACGATCGAGAGGCGCATCGACTACCTGTTACGCCTCGAGGACCGGTACGAGCGGGGCGAGTTCGGGCTGATGATCAAGAAGGAAGCGGGGAAGCTGATCAACGAGATGGAGCGGATGAACCGCTACTTCGGGGGGGTGAAGAACATGAAGCGCCTGCCGGGCGCGCTGTTCATCGTGGACCCGCCGATGGAACGCATCGCGGTCACGGAGGCGATCCGGATGCGGATCCCGATCGTGGCGATGTGCGATACGAACTGCAATCCGGACGAGGTCGACTATCCGATCCCGTCGAACGACGACGCGATCCGGGCGGTGCGACTGATCGCCGGGAAGATGGCAGACGCGGTGCTCGAAGGGCAATCGATGCCGCCTTCGTACGCGGAGGCGGAGGACACGGAGCCGATGGACCTGCCGTCGGGCAAGTTCAGCGCCTCGCCGGACGACCCGGGGCCACAGACGGCGGCGGCCGCAGGCCCGGAGCCGACCACCCCGGCCTGAGGATCAGGAAGGAGAGCACGTGACGTCTGGCGACAACGGACAACGTCAGATCTCCGCGGACGACGTGAAGCGGCTGCGCGAGGAGACGGGCGCGGGCGTGATGGACTGCAAGCGGGCGCTCGAAGAGGCGAAGGGCGACTTCGACGGGGCGAAGCAGGTCCTGCAGGAGAAGGGCGTGGCCAGCGCGGCCAAGCGCGCGGGGCGAGAAACCATGCAGGGGCTGGTGGAGTCGTACATCCACGCGGGGGGGCGGATCGGGGTGATCGTCGAGGTGAACTGCGAGACGGACTTCGTGGCGCGGACTGACGACTTCAAGAAGCTCGCGCACGACATCGCGATGCAGGTCGCGGGGTGCCCGACGACGCTCGCGGTCAGCGAAGAGGAACTCCCTCCCGACGCCGAGGGAACAGTCGAGGAGACGGTGCTGCTGAAGCAGCCGTTCATCCGCGATGGATCCCGGACGATCGAGCAGATCGTGCAGGACGCGATCGCCAAGACCGGCGAGAACATCCGTATCCGGCGCTTCGCCCGCTTCGAACTCGGCCAGTAGGAGGCCGCATGGCCGCTGACGCCGCCCCTGCCTTCAAGCGCATCCTGCTCAAGGTGAGCGGGGAGGCCCTGATGGGCGGGGCGTCGTACGGCATCGACGCGGCGACGGTGAAGGGCATCGCGGGGCAGATCAAGACGGCGAGCGAGCTGGGCGTGCAGGTGGCGGTGGTGGTGGGCGGGGGGAACATCTGGCGGGGGGCGCAGGTGTCGCAGACGGGGATGGACCGGGCGACGGCGGACTACGCCGGGATGCTGGCGACAGTGATCAATGCGCTGGCGCTGCAAGACGCCATCGAGCAGGTGGGGGGGCAGGTGCGGACGCAGACGGCGATCCCCATCCAGCAGGTGGCGGAGCCGTACATCCGGCGGCGAGCGATCCGGCACCTGGAGAAGGGGCGGACGGTGATCTTCGCGGGGGGGACGGGCAACCCGTTCTTCACGACGGATACCGCGGCGGCGCTGCGGGCGGTGGAGATGGAGGCGGAGGTGCTGCTGATGAGCAAGAACCGCGTCGACGGGGTGTATGACGCCGACCCGGCGAAGGAGGCGTCGGCGCGGCGCTTCAAGACGCTGACCTATCTGGACGCGATCAGCCGGCGGCTGCAGGTGATGGACACGACGGCGCTCACGATGTGCATGGAGCACAGCCTGCCGATCGTGGTGTTCGACGTGGCTTCGCCGGACGGGATCGTGCGGGCGGCCCGGGGCGAGCGGATCGGGACGCGGGTGGGGCCGGGGGAGACGGTGATGGCGGCGGCGGAGAAGGCCCGGAGATAGGCGTCTCGTCCCGATTGGGTGTGATGTACCATAGAGCCGCCCGCCACGAGGCGGGCCCGGAGGAGGGGCCGCCGCGGTGATCGACGAGACGCTGCAGGATGCCGAGCATCGCATGCAGAGCGCGGTGACGGCGCTCGACCGGGAGTTGGGGACGGTGCGGACGGGGCGGGCGCGGCCGGCGCTGGTCGAGACGCTGAAGGTGGAGTACTACGGGACGCCGACGCCGCTGAACCAGCTGGCCACGATCAACGCCCCGGAGCCGCGAATGATCACGATCCAGCCGTGGGACAAGACGCAGCTGGGGACCATCGAGAAGGCGATCCAGAAGTCCGACCTGGGGTTGACGCCGACGAACGACGGCAACATCATCCGGCTGGCGATCCCGCAGCTGACGGAGGACCGGCGCAAAGAGCTGGTGAAGATCGTCCACAAGAAGATCGAGGACGCGCGGGTGGCGGTCCGGAACGTCCGGCGGGACTGCCTGGAGGATCTGCGGAAGCTGCAGCACGACAAGGAGATCTCGGACGACGACGAGCGGCGCGCGCAGGAGGCGCTGCAGAAGGTCACCGACCGCTACGTGGCGGAGGTCGACAGGCACGGACAGACGAAGGAGCAGGAGCTGCTCGAGGTGTGAGCCTCGCGCGCCCTGTCCGGCAGAACGTGATCGCGAAACCCGTCCCGCTCCACCCCGAGCAGCCCGAGCCAGCGCCGGCGCAGGCGCCTCGTCACGTGGCGGTGATCATGGACGGGAACGGGCGCTGGGCGAAGGAGCGGGGGCTCTCGCGGGAGAAGGGGCACCGGGCGGGGACAGAGAACATCCGGCGGATCATCCAGACGTTCGGGGAGCGGGGCGTGGAGGTGCTCACGCTGTACGCATTCTCGACGGAGAACTGGAGCCGGCCACGGCGCGAGGTGAACGCGCTGGTGCGGCTGATCCCGAGGGTCATCGACCGGGAGATCGACGAGCTGGACCGGAACGGCGTCCGGCTGGTGCACATCGGAAGCCTGGAGCCGCTCACGGGGACGATCCGGAAGCGCGTCGAGCAGGCGATCGCGCGGACGAAGGACAACGTCCGGATGACGGTCGCGCTGGCGTTCAACTACGGAGGCCGGGCGGAGATCATCGATGCGGTGCGGCGGATCGTCGCGGACGGGGTGCCGGCCGAGCAGATCGACGAGGCGCTGTTCGCATCGTACCTGTACACCGCTGGTCTGCCGGACCCGGACCTGATCATCCGGACGGCGGGGGACGTGCGTCTCTCGAACTTCTTGCTGTGGCAGTCGGCGTACGCGGAGCTGTACTCGACGCCGACGTACTGGCCTGACTTCGACGAAGTCGAGATCGAGCGCGCGCTCGCCGCGTACGCCCGCCGGCAGCGGCGCTTCGGGGGCGGGGGCGATGCGGACGTCTCGCCGTCCGGCGACTTCGCGCCGTCCGGCAGCAGCGCCCCAGCGGGCGACTGAGCGGCGTTGCTCGCCCAGCGCGTCGCCAGCGCGATCGCCGGAGTCCCACTCATCCTGCTGCTGATCTACGCCGGGGATCGCTGGTACGTCGCGGCTGTCGCGGCGATCGTGGCGGTCGCGTGCCTGGAGTTCCAGCACGCGCGGTTCGGGTGGACGCATCCGGTGAGCCTGCTGACGGCGGCGTTCTGCGCGGCGATGGCGGGCGGGGCGCACGTGGGGTTGGAGTGGGTGGTGTGGTTCCTCGCAGGGGCGGTGGTGCTCACGCTGGGGGCGATGCTCTACCGGTTCGAGGCGGAGACATCGCTGCTCGACTGGCTGTGGGCGTCGAGTGGAGTGCTGTACGTGGGGTTCCTGGGGAGCTTCATGGTGCTGCTGCGCGACCTGCCGGGCGGGCGGGACTGGGTGTACCTGACGGTGCTCTCGACGTTCGCGGCGGACACGGCGGCGTACTTCGGGGGGCGGGCGGTTGGCAGCCGGGCCCTCGCGCCGCGCATCAGCCCACACAAGACAATCGAGGGGGCCGTCTTCGGATGGGGCGGGGGATTCGCGGCGGTGCTGCTGTGCAACTATCTGCTGGGGCTGCGCATCGACGCGGGGGATGCGGTGATGCTGGGGGCGGTGCTGCCGGCGGCGGCGATGGTGGGGGATCTGGCGGAGTCGGCGATGAAGCGGGGGATGCACCTGAAGGACGCGAGTGAGCTGATCCCGGGGCACGGGGGGCTGCTGGACCGGTTGGACTCGCTGCTCTTCACGTTCGTGACGGTGTATCTGTTCGTGCAGTGGGTGTTGTTGTAGGGATCCGCCGGGTGTCCGGCAGATGCACGCAGATGGGCACAGACGTGGGTGGCGGCCGGGAGATGGGCGCACCAGGATCCCTCGCTGGCGCTCGGGATGACATGTATGGACGCTCTCGTCCGGGCAGGACGATCTGGGGGTGGGGCGTGGTACGATCGCGGTCCCCCCGAGGTTGAGCGGATGGGAGTTCCCGTGGGATCCGCCGTAGACGAGACAGTCTGGAAAACCACAGTCGATGAGCTCGTGGCGATTTTCCGCGATGCCCTCATTGCGGTACTTCTCTCGTTGCGGCGAGCACAAATCCGGTGGGACGACTTGCACGCCTACGATGACTGGGACGCGATATCAGAAACCTTGTTCAAGGCGATCGTCGCCGACTCACTGCTATGGGCGGTAGGAGACTTGGAGACGACTGTTCCGAAGTATGGGTTCAACATGGTCGGGGATCCGAGGATGAGTTTCGTTCGAGTGACCACGACGGATCCGACTGGTGCGGACTGCGATTACCTCGTGTTCTGCGACATTGATCCAAGCGATGATCGCTTCGACCGTGTTCGGTGTTGGATGATCGACGACAGGGGCCAGCACGTTGCCGGCCATCTCCTCAGCGTTCCCCTGCAGAATGCTCGATTCTCGTTCCTCCATCGCATCGAGCCGGGCGGCGCCTTTCGCGAGCATACAGAGCTGGCGGTTGTCCTATAGGATTGACTGCGCGGCGCGTCATGACCCCGGGAGGTGGGGCGTGGTACGATCTCGGCATCTTGCGTGTATCCACATTGATCGATGGCTGAGCGGGTGACCGGCGTTGCGGTGCTGGGGTCGACGGGGTCGATCGGGCGGCAGACGCTCGACGTGATCCGGCGGCTGCCGGGGCGGTTCCGGGTGGTGGGGCTGGCGGGCGGGTCGAACCGGACGCTGCTGGAGGACCAGTCGCGGGAGTTCCACCCGTCGTTCGTATGGTGCCAGTCGGAAGACAAGGGGATGGAGCTGCGGGCGGCGGCGGGGCCGCGCGCGCGCTGGGCTTCGATGGAGGAGATGGCGTCGCACGGCGACGTCGACCTCGTGGTCGTCGCGACGGCGGGGAAGGCGGGGCTGGGGCCGACGCTGGCGGCGCTGCGGGCGGGCAAGTGCGTGGCGCTGGCGAACAAAGAGGTGCTGGTGATGGCGGGGCACGCCGTGACCAGCGCGGCGTCGGAGGGCGGCGGGGAGCTGCGGCCGGTCGACAGCGAGCACAGCGCGATCTGGCAGTGCCTGTGGGGGGAGGATCCGGCGAGCGTGGAGCGGATCATCCTGACGGCGTCGGGAGGGGCGTTCCGGGACATGCCGGTGACGGAGATGGAGCGGGTGACGCCGCAGCAGGCGCTCCGGCACCCGACGTGGGACATGGGCCGGAAGATCACCATCGACTCGGCGACGCTGATGAACAAGGGGTTCGAGGCGATCGAGGCGCGGTGGCTGTTCAGCGTGCCGATGGAGCGCATCGAGATCGTGATGCACCGCGAGAGCATCGTGCACTCGCTGGTGGAGTTCGCGGACGGGAGCGTGAAGGCGCAGCTGGGGGAGCCGGACATGCGGCTGCCGATCCAGTGCGCGCTGGCGTACCCGGAGCGGGTGGCGTCGGAGGGGACGCCGCGGCTGAACCTGGCGCGGGCGGGGACGCTGACGTTCGGGCCGCCGGAGCTGTCGCGGTACCCGTGCCTGCGGCTGGCGCTGGAGGCGGGGGCGAAGGAGGGGACGTGGCCGGCGGTGCTGGCGGCGGCGGACGAGGTGGCGGTGGAGGAGTTCCTGCGGGGGTCGATCAGGTTCACAGACATTGCGAAGGTCGTCGATTCGGTGCTGTCCGCGCACTCCGGGACGGCCGATCCTTCGTTGGAGGCGGTGCTCGAGGCGGACGGCTGGGCCCGGGAGGCAGCGACGCAGGCGATGCAGCGGGTGCATGCGCCGGCGCGGTCGCGGTGAGCCCCTGCGGAGGCTGTCCCGTATCATGAGCTATCGGTCCACCCCCTCCCGAGAGGTCGCTTGGACGCACTGACAGAATCCATCCTCCCGTTCGCCGGCATCCTCATCGGCCTGATCGTCATCCACGAGGCGGGGCACTACTTCACGGCCAAGCTCTTCGGCATCAAGGTGCTGGAGGCGGGGCTGGGTTACCCGCCGCGGGTGTGGGGCTTCAAGTGGCGGGAGACGGAGTACACGATCAATGCCCTCCCCCTCGGTGGCTTCGTGCGGCTGCTGGGAGAGGAGAATCCCGAGGACCCGGACAGCCTGGCGGCGCGCCCGAAGTGGCAGCGGACGATCGTGCTGGCATCGGGCGCTTTCATGAACTTCGTCCTGGCGATCGCGCTGTTCAGCGTGGCGCTGATGATCCCGCGAGACGTCTCGGCGGGCGGGGCGACGATCGCGGACGTCCTGCCGGACAGTCCGGCGGCAGCAGCGGGGCTGCAGCCGGGCGACGAGATCGTCGAGATCAACGGCCGGGAGGCGAAGAACCGCGAGGACGCGTCGTACCTGGTACGGCTGTACCAGGGGTCGGACATCGACTTCCTGGTGAAGCGCACGGTGGACCCGCGGATCGGCCCGGAGCTGGTCGAGGTGAAGGACGTGTACGCGCGGTGGAATCCGCCGGCGAACGTCGATGACTGCGGCGTCACACTGGGGAAGCAGGGGCCGACGGGGATCTCGCTGAGCACGCGCTACGGGCAGTCGGTCCCGCTGAGCGCGGCGGACCGGGCGGAGCTGGAAGGTGGCCTGCGCAAGGGGTTGCAGGAGTATCGCTCGAAGCTGCCTCCGGGCTCGCCGGCGAGGTGCAGCGACGGCACGGCGTTCGGGTTCGTGCCGATACGGGCGCTGGTGTGCGACGATTACGACGCGGAGCGGCAGGCGGCGGCGCGGGCGCTGAAGGTCGAGCTGTTCCCGAACGCGGAGGCGCCGTGCTACGAGTTCGACCCGCCGCCGGACTTCGTGCCGTTCGTGGTGACGCGCTCGGAGCCGCCGTGGGAGGCGATCCCGGACGGGACACGGCTGAGCTTTGAATCGCTGGTGATCGCGCGCAACCAGGTGTGGAGCTGGATCCGCGGGTATGCGAGCCCCGAGTTCGCGGGGCCGGTGGGCATCGCGCAGGCGACGGGCCAGGTGGTGGAGGAGGCGGGCTGGAAGTCGCTGGTGGACTTCGCGGCGCTGCTGAGCATGAACCTGGCGATCCTGAACATCCTGCCGATCCCGATGTTCGACGGGGGCCGGTTGTTTTTCATCCTGATCGAGTTCCTGCGGGGAGGCCGCCGCATCGCGCCGCAGAAGGAAGCGATCGTGCACCTGGTGGGGCTGGCGATGATCCTCACGTTCGCGGGCGTGATAACCTACTTCGACATCGTGCGTCTTATCGACGGAGGCAGCCTGCTGCGATGATGAGCCCGCGACGCAACTCCAAGCCGGTCTTCGTCGGCGACGTGCAGGTCGGCGGGCATGCGCCGATCGCGGTGCAGTCGATGTGCTCGACGGACACGTCGGACACGAAGACGACGCTGGCTCAGCTGCACCAGCTGAAGGACGCGGGGTGCGACATCGTGCGCATCGCTGTGCCGGACAAGGAAGCGGCGGCTGCGTTGCCGGAGATCGTCGAGAAGGCTCCGCTGCCGATCATCGCGGACATCCACTTCGATTATCGCTGGGCGCTGGCGGCGATTCGTGCGGGCTTCGACGGGCTGCGGCTGAACCCGGGAAACATTCGCGATGCCGAGAAGGTGACGCAGGTGGCGCAGGAGGCGAAGGCGCGGGGCATCTCCATCCGCATCGGGGTGAACGCGGGCTCGCTGCCGCCGATCCGGGCGTTGGCCGACGGTGAGCTGCCGCCGACGCTGCCTGATCGCATGGTGGAGGCGGCACTGTGGGAGATCGGGGTGCTGAACGAGGCGGGCTTCGACGACATCAAGATCTCGATGAAGGCGTTCGACGTGCCGACGATGGTGGAGGCGTACCGGCGGCTGGCGCCGCTGGTGCCGTATCCGCTGCACCTGGGGGTCACGGAGGCGGGGACGCCGCGCGCGGGCTCGGTGCGGAGCGCGATCGGGATCGGGATCCTGCTGGCCGAGGGGATCGGGGACACGATCCGGGTGTCACTGGCCGCCGATCCGGTCGAGGAAGTGCCGGTGTGCTGGGACATCCTCAATACGCTGAACCTGCGCAAGCGGGGGGCGACGCTGGTCGCGTGCCCCACCTGCGGGCGCATCGAGATCGACCTGATCCCGCTGGCGAACAAGGTGGAGGAGCACTTCACCAAGCGCGGGAAGATCCTCACGGTGGCGGTGATGGGGTGCGTGGTGAACGGGCCGGGGGAGGCGAAGATGGCCGACCTGGGCATCGCCGGGGGGAAGGGGCGCGGCGTGATCTTCCGGCAGGGGCAGATCGTGCGGACGGTCGACGAGCCGGAGTTCCTTTCGGCGCTGATCGACGAAGGTGAAAAGATCATCGCCGAGATCGAGTCGGGGGCGTATACGCCGGTCGGCCACGCGGGCTCAGACGTCATCCCGCTGATGGAAGTGCCGGGCCGGTAGCGCAGCATGGCCGAAGGCTGCGAGATCTGCGAGCGCATCGCGCGCTTCACGCCGGGGCACCCGTACGTCGTGGCGGAGTTGGAGACGGGGTACGCCGTCCTCGGCGACAACCAGACGTACGAGGGGTACACGATCTTCCTGGCGAAGCGCTGCGTCCCGGAGCTGCACCTGTTGCCTCGTGGCGAGCGCTCGACGTTCCTGGAGGAGATGGCGACCGTCGCGGAGGCGGTCTTCCGGGCGTTCTCGCCGCGCAAGCTGAACTACGAGCTGCTGGGGAACGGGGTGCCGCACCTGCACTGGCACTTGTTCCCGCGCCGCGACGAGGACCCGCTGCCGGGGTGGCCGATCTGGAACAATCCGCAGTTCCTGTCGCCGCAGCCGAAGATCGATCGGGGGCGGCTGGACGAGCTTCGGGCGCGGCTGCAGCGGGCGCTGTCGGAGGTCCGGGGGACGATTCCGTAGTGGGCTGCGGGTTCGGCGGGCGAGGATTCCTCGCTGCGCTCGGAGTGACAGGATGCGGTCTCGAGTCCGGTATGCTGGAGGCGGTATGGTCGCGTCGAGGAAGCCGAAGACAGCCGCGAAGCGCCGGCACAAGCGGGAGACGCTCGAGGAGAAGTTTCAACGGATTCTCTCCGAGCCGGTTGGCACGCCCACGAAACTGACGAAGCGCGAGGCGCTGTACATCCTCCGCCGAGTGTGGGAGACGGGGGATCCGGCCAGCAGCCCCCCCGGTGATGAAGTGATCAAGCGGTTTTATGGACTCTGGCCGGAGCCGGATGACGACCACTACCCCGAGTGAGATTGCACCTCGACACCAGCTTCCTCATCGATTGGTGGCGCACGGAGCCGCGCGTTGCTGATATCGTCACGGCTATCCTCGCCGGTGAGCACGATTTCTCGATCGATCCTATCGTTGAGACGGAGTTCTTCGCGGCACCGCGCATCGACTCGCGCCGGATAGCCCTCTTCGAGGGGCTGTTGCGTGCCGGCCGCTATGTGGAACTCACGGCCAAGGAAGCTCAGCTCGCGGCGTCGTGGCTGGCGCCGATGGACGAGCGGCAGCGGCGGGCGCACTTCGCCGACGCGCTGATCGCCGCGGTTGCGTTGGTGGAGGGCGCGACGCTGGTCACTGGAGACCGCCGCGTGGCGCGGGTGTTCCCCGCCCTGCCGGTGCTGGAGTACTGATGGCGCGCCGGGGCTTGTCGAGCGCGGCGTCGGCGCAGGCATCGCGGCTGAAGGTCCTGGCGGTGGGCGACGAGAAGGCGTTCCTGAAGCTGGTGGTCGAGCTGCTGGGCGGGAGCGACCGGCTGGCGCGCGAGGCGGCGCTGGAGGCGCTGGCGGAGCGACCGCTCGCCGGGGCGCGGGACGGGCTGCGGGAGCTGTTCTTCGAGTTGAGCGCGGACGGGATCAAGCGCGACCAGGGGGCGATCCAGCGGACGAGCATCGTGCGGACGCTGCGGGCGCTCGGGGGCATGCGCGACGCGGACGTGGGGATGCTCGCCGTCGACGCGCGCGAGATCGCCTTCGGGGAGGACATCGCGTGGCGGCTGCGGGCGGATGGGCTGATGTTGCTCGCCGAGGCGTCGCCGGATCTGTTCCCGTACATCGCCATCGAGCACCTCGGCGACACGGACGGGCCGGACGGCGAGCCGGCGAACACGGCGTTCCAGCTCCTCGCAGGGCTGGGGCACTATGCGCCGATCTACCAGTGGCTGATCTCGGGCGAGCGGCAGCCGCGGGCAGCGGCGCAGGTGTTCGAGCTACTGGCGGGCGGGCCGCGGGAGGTGGTCGGACGGTATGTGGCGTCGACGATAGAGACGGCGCTGCGGAAGGCGGACGAGACGATGCTGACGCTGCTGTCGGAAGCAGTGGTGAGCCTCGAGCTGGAGGACAGCTACAGCGCGCTGGAGGGCGTGCTGTCCGCGAAGGTCTCCGACGAGTTGTACGGGTATCTCGGAGTGCTGCTGGCGGGGACGAACCGGGCGCCGCTGCTGGCCATCCTGGAGCGGCAGCTGCACGGCGGACGCCGGCCGAAGCTCATCCTCGAAGGGTTGCGGATGCGGACAACGCCGGAACAGCAGGCGATCATCGACCGGTGGGAGGAAGACCATGACTGAGCGATCCGTGCCCGATGCCGCCGAGGCGATGGAGGCGAACCGCCGGCACTGGGACGAGGTGGTGCCGGTGCACGTGGCTTCCGAGTTCTACGACGTCGCTTCGTTCAAGGCGGGGCGGTCGACGCTGAAGCCGGTGGAGGTGGAGGAGCTGGGCGACGTGCGGGGGAAGACCCTGCTCCACCTGCAGTGCCACTTCGGCATGGATACATTGTCGTGGGCGCGCGAGGGGCGACCGTCACGGGGGTTGACTACTCTGAAGCGGCGATCGCCCAGGCCCGGGCACTGGCGGCATCTTGCGGCATCGACGCCCGCTTCGCGGTGTCGAACATCTACGATCTCCCACAGAATCTCGATGTGCAATTCGACTGTCGTGTTCACGTCGTACGGCGTGCTGTGCTGGCTGCCCGACCTCGCGCGCTGGGCGCAGGTCGCGGCGGACTTCGTGCGGCCGGGCGGGACGTTCTACATCGTCGAATTTCATCCCTTCCAGCAGATCTTTGACGATGACGCCGGTGTCGGCGAGCTTCGCGTGCGCTTCCCGTACTTCCGCGAAGGCGGCGCGTTGATGTTCGACGACGGGATCGACTATGCGGACCCGACGGCCAACGTCGAGAACCGCGCGACGTACCTCTTTCCGTACCCGCTGAGCTACGTGGTCACGTCACTGATCGAGGCGGGTCTGCGCATCGAGTTCCTGCATGAGTTCCCGTTCAGCACCTACCAGTTCCTCCCGTACACGGAGAAGCGTCCGGATGGCACTGTGCGGCTCAAGCAGCACGACGGCTGCGTGCCGCTGCTCTTCTCCATCAAGGCGACGAAGCCAGCCTGAGCCGGTCGCGGCTGCCACGAGCCTTCCGTACACTCTGAACATGCCACAGTACATTCTCGCGCTCGACCAGGGGACGTCCAGCTCGCGGGCGATCCTGTTCGGGCGGGAGGGTGTGCCGACCGGGCAAGCCGCGGTCGAGTTTCCGCAGATCTATCCCCGGCCGGGGTGGGTGTCGCACGACCCGGAGGCGATCTGGTCGTCGCAGCTTGAGGCGGCGAAACGGGCGATCGCGGCGGCGGGGGTCTCGGCGCAGGATATCGCGGCGATCGGGATCACGAATCAGCGGGAGACGACGCTGCTGTGGGACCGGGCGACAGGCCGGGCGGTGCACGACGCGGTCGTCTGGCAGTGCCGGCGGACGGCAGCGATCTGCGAAGAGCTGCGGGCGCGGGGCCTGGAGGCGGAGGTGCGGGCGCGTACGGGGCTGCTCATCGACGCGTACTTCTCGGGGACGAAGGTGCGGTGGCTGCTGGACCATGGCGGGGAGGGTCTGCAGGGGCGGGCCGAGGGGGGCGAGCTGGCGTTCGGCACGGTGGACGCGTGGCTGATACACAAGCTCACGGCCGGGCGAGCGCACGTGACGGACGCGACGAACGCCTCCCGGACGATGCTGTACAACTTGCGCGAGGGGGGCTGGGACGAGCGGATGCTGACAGAGCTGCGCATCCCGGCGGCGGTGCTGCCGCAGGTGGCCGACAGCAGCGGCATCGTGGCGGAGACGGAGCCGATGATCTTCGGGCGGGCGATCCCGATCGCCGCGATCGCGGGCGACCAGCAGGCGGCGCTATTCGGGCAGGGCTGCTTCGAGGCCGGGAGCGCCAAGAATACCTACGGCACGGGCTGCTTCATCCTCCAGCACACGGGCGACCGGCCGGTGTTCTCGGAGAGCGGGCTGCTGACGACCGTGGCGTCGAGGATCGGCGGGGTGCAGCAGTTCGCGGTCGAGGGGAGCATCTTCATCGCCGGGGCGGCGGTGCAGTGGCTGCGGGACGGGTTGGGGATCATCAAGACGGCGGCGGAGAGTGAAGCGCTGGCGGGGTCGGTCGCGTCGAGCGACGGGGTGTACGTCGTGCCGGCGTTCGCGGGACTGGGGGCGCCGCACTGGGACATGTATGCGCGGGGGACGATCGTGGGGATCACGCGCGGGACGACGGCGGCGCACATCACGCGGGCGACGCTGGAGTCGATCGCGCTGCAGACGCTCGACGTGGTGGAGTTGATGGAGGGAGAAACGGGCGTGCGCATGCAGGAGCTGCGAGTCGACGGCGGAGCCGTGGAGAACGATCTGCTGATGCAGATGCAAGCGGACGTGCTGCAGCGCCCGGTGGTGCGGCCGGCGATCGCGGAGACGACGGCGCTGGGGGCGGCGTACCTGGCGGGGCTGGCGGTGGGGTTCTGGCGGGACCGCGACGAGCTCGCGGGGATCTGGCGGCCGGGCGGACGCTTCGAGCCGCGGATCTGGGGCCCGGAGCGCGACCGGCTGGTCGAGGGGTGGCGCCGGGCGGTGGAGCGGGCGAAGGGCTGGGCGACTTGACGGCGCTGGGGGATATCGCCGGGCAGACGTTCGACGCAGTGGTCATCGGCGGCGGGATCAACGGAGCGGGAGTGGCGCGCGAAGCGCAGCTGGCCGGATATCGCACGCTGCTGGTCGAGCGGGACGACTTCGGGGCGGGGACGACGTCTCGCTCGACGCGACTGATTCACGGTGGCCTGCGCTATCTCGAACATCGCGAGCTGGGGCTGGTGTACGAGTCGCTCGCGGAGCGCGCGGTGCTCGTGCGCGAGATGCCGCACCTGGTGCGTCCGTTGCGGCTTCTGCTGCCCGTGTACGAGGGCGACCGGCGACCGGCGTGGAAGGTGCGCGCCGGGCTGGCATTGTACGACGCGCTGTCGTTCCGGAAGTCGCTGCCACGGCATCGGGCGGTGCTACGCCGCAATCTGGTGGCGGTGGAGCCGCGGCTGCGGCGGGAGGGGCTGCGGGCGGCGTACACGTTCTTCGATGCGCAAGTGCAGTTCCCGGAACGCATTGTGGTGGAGACGGTACGGGAGTTCGTCGAGGCGGGAGGGATCGCGCTCAACCACACGGCGGCGGCGCGACTGCTTTCGCCGGGCGGACGGGTGCGGGGCGTGGTGCTGCGGGCGTCGTGCGGCGGCGAGGGGGCGGAGGTGCAGACGAGCGCCGTGGTGGATGCGGCCGGGCCGTGGGCCGACGCTGTGCTTGCGGGGAGCGACGCGGAGCGGCACGAGCCATTGATTGGGGGGACGAAGGGCTCGCACCTGGTCGTGGAGTGGCGGGACGGACCGACCGGAGCGATCTTTGCGACAGCACGCGCGGACGGCCGTCCGTTCTTCATTCTGCCGTGGTACCGCTACACGCTGATCGGAACGACCGACCTGCGGTACGACGGCGATCCGTCGGAGGCGCGGGCGACGCCAGAGGAGGTGCGGTACCTGCTCGACGAGGCGAACCGGCTGGCGCCGGGCTCGCCGCTCACGGAGGAGCAGATCCTCTATACGTACTGCGGCGTGCGGCCGCTGCCGTTCACGACGGGCGGGGACGAGTCGTCGATCACGCGGCGGCACCTGATCATCGACCAGACGAGGCGGGGAGGGCCATCGGGGCTGCTGGTGGTGGTGGGGGGAAAGCTCACGACGTACCGGAGCCTGGCGCGCGTCGCGGTGCCGCACATCGCGAAGTACGCAAAGCCGTCGGCGAGTCCGGTGCAGCCACGGGCCGCCGCACCGCCGGCGCCCGAGCGGGAGCAGGCCGGCGATGCGCTGGCCCTGTACGGGTCGCGTCGCGCGGAAGTGGAGGAGCTGCTCCGCGGGGAGCCGGTGCTCAGGGAGCGGATCTGCGAGCACCATCCGGAGACGCTGGCGCAGGTGGCGTATGCCGTCGAGCGTGAGTTCGCGCAGAGCCTCGGCGACGTCCTACTGCGTCGCCTGCCGGTTGGATGGAGCCGCTGCCATGCGCTCGACGGGGTCGAGGCGGTGGCGGGGGTGATGACGTCGCGGCTGGGGTGGGACGCGGAGCGCACGCGGGCAGAGATCGCAGCGTACGCAGACGAGGTGGAGCGGGTGCTGGTACCGCTCGGCAGGCTGTAAGCGGGGCGGCAGGTTAACTCCATATCAAATCTGTCCCGATGAGGCCCTTCCCCTATTGCAGGGGTCCGGGGGCGGGCCGTAGCATCTGCACGGGTGGCGGACAGCGAAAGGACATGCAGGTGGAATGCGAACACTGTGCACAGCAGCCTGAGATCCCGGCGGGCGTCTTCGATGCGCTGCGGCGCGTGCGAGACGACGGGCTGGCCGACATGTACGACCGCGAGAACGTCATCGGTCATGTGGCGGAGGCGGGGCAGGCGGAGGCGCAGCGGTGGCTCGTTGCCAACCGGCACCTGTACTTCCGGGCGCTGAACGGGCTTCCGGCGGCGGAGGTCGAAGAGGACGTGGAGCGAACGCTCGCCGTCCGGGCGGCCTGACAGCGACGGCACAACACGCGCTGTGCGCATGCACCAGCGAAGGTCGACCTGCTGTGCCGGCGTGCGCGGGCTGAAAAGCCCGCGCTCTTTGCTTCTCTGGAACGCTGACCCTACACCTTCATCGTGATGTCATTGGGGAGAGCCTGAAGGTGTTCCATCATGAGCGTGGACATCGTCGAGGCTTCGGTGCGGAGGCAGTGAGTGACGCCGGCGGGCCAGCGGATGCGCTGACCGGCGACAAACTCCGATTCCGTCGACGCGCTCAGGACGAAGCCCCTGCCGTCGAGGCAGAAGACATCGATGTCCCATGGTGCGGCGTGCTCGTGGATTGTCGCTTCTTCGTCGAACTGCAGCTGCGCGACGAAGAGGTGAGGCTCGCGCAGGAGGACGCGGGCGACGACGCCGCGGCAGCCGGGGTTCGGCAGCGGGCTCCATTCGGGGCGATCGAAGGGGAGGATGACCATGCGGGTCATCATACCGGGGATCCAGCAGGCTGTGACGGCTCAATGGCGAGGAGGATGCGGGCCCGCCTCATGCAGCGTTCCCGGGAGATCCTACTGTGTCGCTTGCCCCGCTCCGCCCCGATCTAACCCCTTCCCCTCCCTGAAGAGAAGGGGCGATGCTGACAAGGGGCCGCTGTCGCGACGCGCGTTGATGCTCCGCAGAACTGAAGGACGCGGGCTGAAAGCCCGCGCCCTGTTTGGTAGCTCGTCACTTCGCCTACAGGAGGATCTTCTTCGGGGCGCCGGAGGGCTGGCGCCGGAAGTTGTGCACGAGCCAGCGGCGGAAGCCCTCCGACTCAACCTCTTCGATGCGGGCACGGGCGCTGGCGGCGAGCAACGCGTCGACGCGGCGCGCGTAGTCGGCGACGGCGGTGTGGGTCTCGTCCACGTGGAAGACGTCGGGCATGTGGGCGGCAACGGCCAACTGGCGCTCGCACAGGCGCAGCAGCCAGCCCAGCTCGATTTCGGCCCAGCCGGCGTGGAACGCGGCCTCGGCGAAGGTGAAGGCGAGGCGGAGGTTGTTCGACTCGGGACCGACGGCAAGAAGGGTGGCGCCGAAGTTCGGGCGGCCGAGATCGCTGGCGGGGCGGTAGACCGCCCGCAGTCCGGGGTCGGACGCGAGTGTGGAGCCGGCGAAGTAGGGGCCGAGGCCTACATCGAAGGCCTTGTGCTCTTCGTCGGGCTTGAGGTGTCCGAGCATCCAGGCGATGAACTCGCCGGTTTCCTCGTGCTTCAGCTGCTGCTCTGCGGCGATCAGCTCGCACGCGGAGCGCGCGAGGTTCGGCACGCTGATGTAGGAGCCGCGGGTGATGAGGAGGCAGGCGTCGGTGAGGGCGCTGTAGGAACGCGACCAGAGGCTGGTCACGGCGGCGTAGATGTGGGTGCGGAAGCGGCTGTGCGAGGAGTCGTTGAGGATGCGCAGCTGCAGATTCATCCCCTCGGCGAAGAGGCGGAGGTCGGCGGTGAAGGTGAACTGCGTCTGGCGCCAGGTGTCCTGTACGGCGGACGGCTCGGAGGCGTCCGGCTTCGCGGGGAGGCGGTATTCGGCCGGGAAGTCGATGCCGCTGACACGCTGTCCGGGGGTCGGGAGTGGCGGTTGGGGCGGTTGGACCATCAGCGGCGCGGGCGCTGGGGCTTCGCGCGGCGGCTGCGGACGTAGCGCATGGCGGTGGGCTCGGGCGTGCGGCGAGGCTTACCGGCGTAGCCTGTGACGCGCACCGGGACAGTGCCGGTCCAGGTGTTGGTGACGATAAGGACGCGCGAGAGGCCGGGGAAGGTGACCTTTCGGCCGATGATGTCGACCTCGAACGAGAAGGATTGGTGGGGGGCGATGGTGATCTCGCCGATGGGCCCCCAGACCCAGGCTTCGGAGGTGGCGACGGTGCCCCTCAACGTGCAGTCGCAGTGATTGGTGACAGTGATGCGGCGGCGGATGCGGGGCTCGCCGCGCAGTTCGCGCAGGTCGACCTCGATCTCGCGAGGGTCGACCTCGGGCTCAACAGTGTGGGCGTGGGCGGGACGGGCCGGGGGCACATGCTCAGCGACGATGTCCTCCCAGTCGGGCTGCTGGGCCCAGTCCGCGTAGTGGCGGCCGTTGGTCGAAGGGTGTCCGCTGCGGTGGACGGGGCGCCTGGCGTCGTAGGCGCGGCGGCGTTCGGGGTTGCCGAGGGTCTCGTAGGCGCGGTTGATGCGGGCGGCCTTGCTGGTCGCGTCGGGGTCGCGGGCGTTCGCGTCGGGGTGGACCTCGCGCATGAGGCGGCGGTAGCGGCGCTTGATCTCGGCGTCGGAGGACGAGGGGGGCAGGCCGAGGACGGCGTAGTGGTCGGGTTCGTTGGGCATCGTGGCAGTTTAGCGCGAGGGCGGACTGGTGTGCGGGACACCTCACCCTGGCCTTCCGCGTTCCCTCTCCACAGTGTGGAGAGGGAACAAGACGGCCATGTGGGTGATTATGGGGTGGAGGCCGTCTTGACCTTCAGGGCGGACCAGCCGGCGTAGCGGGCGGCGCGGCCGAGTTCCTCCTCGATACGGAGGAGCTGGTTGTACTTGGCGGTGCGGTCGGAGCGGGCGGGTGCGCCGAGCTTCGCCTGACCGACGCAGGTGGCGACGGCGAGGTCGGCGATGAAGGGATCCTCAGTCTCGCCGCTGCGGTGGCTGACGACGGCGGTCCATCCGGCTTCGTGAGCCACGCGGATGGCATCGAGCGCCTCGGTGAGGGTGCCGATCTGGTTGACCTTCACGAGCACGCTGTTCGAGGCGCGCTCCTTGATGCCTCGCTCGATGAGGTGCGAGTCCGTGCAGTAGAGATCGTCGCCGACGAGCTGGACGCGGTCACCGACGCGGCGGGTGAGGAGCGCCCAGCCGTCCCAGTCGCCCTCGGCGATGCCGTCCTCGATGCTGACTATCGGGTACTTGTCGCACCAGCCCGCCCAGTGGTCCACCAGCTCCTCGCCGGTCAGACCGGTGCCTTCGATGGGGAGGACGTACTGCTTCTGCTTCGGATCCCAAAGCTCGCTGGCGGCGGGGTCGAGCGCGAGCGCGACGTCGCGGCCGGGGGCGTAGCCGGCGGCGGCGATGGCCTCCAGGATGACCTCCATGGCCGCTTCGTTGCCGCCCAGCGAAGGGGCGAAGCCGCCTTCGTCGCCGACGTTGGTCTGGTGCCCGCGCTTCTTCAGCACGTCCGCCAGCGCGTGGTAGACCTCGACGGCCCAGCGGAGGCCCTCGCGGTAAGTCTTCGCGCCGAGGGGCATCACCATGAACTCCTGAAAGTCGGTGGAACCGGTGGCGTGCTTGCCGCCGTTGAGGATGTTGAACATGGGGACGGGGAGGAGGTCCGCAGCATCGCCGCCGAGGTGGCGCCAGAGCGGGACGCCCGCGGAGGCCGCGGCGGCGCGAGCGTTGGCGAGCGAGACGCCGAGGACGGCGTTCGCGCCGAAGCGTGACTTGCCGGGGGTGCCGTCGAGGTCGATGAGCTTGCGGTCGAGGGCGGCCTGACCAGCGGCGTCCATCCCGATGATCTCGGGCTCGATCTCCCGGTTGACATTGACGATAGCGTTGAGGACTCCCTTGCCGCGGTAGCGCTTGAGGTCGCCGTCGCGGAGTTCGAAGGCTTCGCGCTCGCCGGTGCTGGCGCCGGAGGGGACAGCGGCGCGGCCCAGGGAACCGTCGGAGAGGCAGACGTCGACCTCGATCGTGGGGTTACCGCGCGAGTCGAGGATCTCGCGGGCGTGGACGCTGGTGATTTCGGCCATGTCTCTCTCCTACGAGCCGGAGCGAATGACGGCGAACGAGCCGGTGGCGGTGGCGACGAGGCGGGCCTGATCGTCGATGATGCGCGACTCCAGGAAGACCACCCGTCTGCCCTGCTTCACCACCCGGGTGTCGCATTGGAGGCGGCCGGCGCGCGCGGCCTCGAGATAACTGACCTTAATCTCGATCGTAGCGCAGACCTCGTCCGGGGCGAGGACGGACATCGTGGCGGCGCCCATGCTGTAGTCGATCATGGTGTAGACGGCGCCACCGTGGAGGAGGCCGTGGGGGTTGAGCAGATCTGGTCTTATGTCGAGTGAATATGTTGCCCTGCCGCCATCGATGGTCTCGTTGGCGATGTGCAGCATCTCGGCGATGGGGCCGGGGCTGGTGCCGGGCGCGCGGGCGTTCTCGACGGTGCGGTTCATGGCGCCGGCCCAGTCGAGCAGGCGCTGGCACTGGGCGTCGTCCAAGAGGTCGATGGCAGCGTCGAGGCGGGCGCGAAGGGCGCGATCAGCCACGGGCGCGCTCCCCGGCCAGGCGGACGGCGCAGTCGACGGCTTCGGCGGCGGTGTCGACGCGGACGACGGGCGGCTCCTCGCGGCCGTCGAGGGTGAAGAGCCACGACTGGAGCGCGACGACGGGGACTGCGAACTGCAGAGCGATGGCGATCTCGGACAGGGTGCCGTAGCCGCCATCGACGGCGATTAGGGCCTCGGACGAGAGGACGACGATGGCGTTCCGGGCGAGGCCCATGTTGGTGACGATGGGGAACTCGACGTGGGGGTTCGCCTCGGCGCGGCTCGGCCCGGGGAGGATGCCGATGGTGTGACCGCCGGCGGCGCGGGCGCCCCGGCAGGCGGCTTCCATGACGCCGCCGCGGCCGCCACAGACGACGGTGCCGCCTCGGAGGGCCACCTCGCGGCCCACCTCTTCGGCGAGGCGAAGGGCGGGTTCCAGCGCGGGGTCACCGCCGATGACGCCGATCATCGGGCCGATCATTGGGCCAATCATTGGGCCGGTCATCATGCGTCGAGGATACCCGGCCGGGCCGGACTCGGGCGAGCGGTCAGGGAGCTTCGACGCGGCGCAGCGAGAGGGTGTAGGGGGCGGGCTGGTTCGTGCCTTCGGTGGAGCCGGCGACGGCGATCACGGGAGCGATCAGACCGCCTGCATCGAAGCGGAGAGTCCCGCGCTGGCGCGCGTCGAGCGGGAGGTCGAGGACGACCGGCTCCCCGCCCTCGCGTTCGGCGATGAGGCGGACGATGTAGGTCTGGGGAAGGAGCCGGTCGAGGCGGACCCAGCCATCGCGCTGCCAGCCGGGGTCGTGGAGGTCGTCGTCGCGGAAGCCGGCGCCCTCGACGGCGATGTCGTCGATCGCCCACCCCTCCCCGTGGGTGGCGCCGTCGGTGATGTATTCGAAGCGGAGGAGCAGCTGCTGGCCAGCGTAGGCGGCGAGGCTCACGTGCTCTTCCACCCACTCGGGCGTGGAGCCGCCACCGCTGACGCCTGAGTAGCCCGGGCCGTAGGCCTGGGCGACGGGGTCGTCGGTGGTGGTGTGGTCGCCGGCGAGCGCGCGCCAAGTCGAGCCGCCATCGGTCGAGACGGCGACGTAGCCCCAGTCATACCAGCGCTCGATGTCGTACCACGTACGGAAGGTCAACACTGGATCAACAGCGTCTCGCAGGTCGACGCCGCGGGTGAGGGTGGTGTCGACGTCGTCCTCGGCGTTCGACCAGAGGAGGGCCTCGCCGGGAGGCGGGGCGGTGGGGAGGACGGGGACCTCAGCCTCGCCGGCGAAGTCGACCTCGAAGGCTCCGCCGCCGGGGAGGGAGAGCTCCCAATAGGTGGTGCCGAACTGGTTCGCCTCGCGGTGCTCCTCGGCGCCGGGCGACAGGGTCTCTTCTACGGCGGCGCCCACGGGCTCGGGATTGGCGTATGGGCCAGCGGCCCGGTCGAGGATGTTGGCCGCGATCCAGTCGGTAAAGACGGCGCGGAACGTCAGGCCTTCGCCGCGGGGGGCGAGGAACTCGTCGATGCCGGCGGGACCGTCGCCGCTGGCCCGCGCGATCTCACCCAGCACGGTATCTCCACCGAAGCGCGCGGCGAGATAGCGGAGGAACGCAGCACCAGCGCCGTAGTGGGCGGAGAAGTCCTTCTGTTCCCAGCGGTTGAGCTGGACGGAGGGTTGCCGGGCGAAGGCCGAGATCGAGCTGACGGCACCGCCGGCCAGCCCGGAGGCATTTTCCGACAGCCCTTCGTTCACCCAGGCCTCCTCGCCGCGGTCGTTGCGATCCTGGATGAGGTGCTGGAGCTCATGCGCGAGGACGACATCGAACGCGAAGCCGAGGCCGAGCGTCACGTCCTGGTAGACCATCTCTGCCTCGTTGCTCTGAGGTTTCATGGCGCGGAGGTAGGCGTCGTCGCTGGAGTAGTAGCCGCCGACGCCTCCGAGATCGGCCTGCAGCACGATGATGCGAGGGTCGCCGTCGACGCCGGGGCTCGCGGGCTCACCGAAGACGCCGGTTACGGCGGGCCAGACGTCGGACTCGAAGCGGGCCGCTGCCGCCTGCACGGTACCGGCGCCGGCGCCTGCCGAGGCGTCGACGTAGAAGTAGGCGGGCGCGCTGGTGGCGAGCAGCTCGGCGGTGACCGTGACGATCTCCGGCGGCGCCGTCCCGGAGAGCGCGCCCGGCGTGAGGCGCGCGACGATAAAGTCGCGGCGGCTGCCGACCGGTGGCTCGCCGGCGAAGGGCTTCGATGCGGGTGCGCCGGGGGTCACACGGCCGTAACGTCGCGCGAGATCGACGGGGTTGTTCGCGTGGAGATCGGCGCGGACGCCGATCTGGTCCGCGAGATCTTGCGGCGGCTCGACCGTTGCCGGCGGGGATGCGCCGACCGAGGCGGTGGCCAGCGGGGCGGCCGTGCGCGGCGCGGCGGGATAGTCGTCGTCGCAAGCCGACGAGACGAACAGTGCGACGAACGACGCAGAGATGAGAAGCGCGGCCGTCCATGCTGAACGGCCGCGTCGCGTGCTGTGGTGCGATCGATCAGGCGCGGGGGTGTGCGCTTTCGTAGACCTCGCGGACGTGCTCGTTGGCGACGGCGGTGTACACCTGCGTGGTGGAGATATTCGCATGCCCGAGCAGTTCCTGGACGTTGCGCAGGGGGGCGCCGCCTCGCAGCATATGCGTCGCAAACGAGTGTCGCAAGGTATGCGGGGTGACCGATGTCTGGATGTTGGCTTCCCGGGCGTACTGCTTGAGGATGAGCCAGAAGCCCTGGCGGGTGAGGCGCTCGCCGCGGCGGTTGACGAAGAGGGCAGACTCCTTGCGGGCCTTCACGAGCATCGGCCGCGCGTTGTTCAGGTAGTCGACAACGGCACCGGCTGCCTGCTCGTGGATGGGGATGGTGCGCTCCTTCGAGCCCTTCCCCATGCAGCGGACGTAGGGGGCGCTGAAGTTCATATTGTCGAGATCGAGGGCAACGAGTTCGGAGACGCGCATGCCGGTGGCGTACAGCAGCTCGAGCATCGCGCGGTCGCGCTTGGCTTCGGGTGTGTTGCGCTTGAGCGGCTGTTCGAGGAGTTCATCGACTTCTGCAACACTGAGCGGTTTCGGTAATGAGCGTCCGACGCGAGGCGACTCGAGGCTCTCGGTGGGGTTGCGCCGGATCGTGCCTTCGGCCTGCAGGTACTGGAAGAACGACTTGATCGCGGCGACCTTGCGCGCGACCGTCGCCTCGGCGTAGTTCCTGCGGCGGAGGGTGAGCAGGTAGTCGAGGATCAGATCACGTTCGAGCTGCTCCCAGTCGCGCGCGTGGCCGTTGCCGGAGATCGACGTGAGAAAACTGTCGAACTGCTGCAGGTCGTTCTTGTAGGCGGCGACGGTGTTAAGGGAGGAGCCCTTCTCGACCGACATGAAATTAAGAAAGTGGCCAATGTAGTCGTCCATTGTGCCCTCGCAACGGTTGTGATCGGAAGCGCCGGACATGGGGGTTGAAGCAGTGGCGATTGTAGCACGGCGCAGCGTCTTGTCTACGGGTTCCGGCGCGTTCGGCGATACGAGTACATGATGCCCGGCGACCGGGGAAATACGTTGGGGCTATCGACGCTGTGATTTCGTTGGGATCCTCCTTGACGTTTCTGGCTGATCCTCCGGCGACCACGCCTCCCGCCCGACGAGCGGCACGAAGCCGCAAGCGCCGAGGCGCGCGAACTCGACGCCGTGCGTCGTCTTGCGTGCGCGCACCAACTCCTGCATGCGCAAGCTGCCGACGGGCAGGACGAGGCGTCCGTCCGGGGCAAGCTGCTCCAGCAGGGCACGCGGGACGTGCGGCGCGCCGGCGGTGACGACGATGGCGTCGTACGGAGCGTCCTCGGGGCGGCCGAGGGCATGGCCGGCGGGGTACACGCGGACGTTGCTGTATCCCAGGCCGATCAGCAACGCCGCCGCGCCCTCGCGCAGGCGGTCGTGGCGTTCGACGGTGATCACTTCTCGGGCGAGCGACGAGAGCACGGCCGCCTGATAGCCGGAGCCGGTACCGACCTCCAGCACGCGGTCTTCCGGGCGAAGCTCCAGGGCCGCCGTCATGATGGCGACCATGAGGGGCTGGGAGATGGTTTGCCCTTCTGCGATGGGGAGGGCGCAGTCGTCGTATGCGCGGTCGCGCAAGTGGGGGGGGACGAAGCGTTCGCGAGGGACGGTGGAGATCGCTTCGATGACGCGCTCGTCGGGGACCTCGCGGCGGAGGTGGGCGAGCATGCGCTCGCGGGAGCGGTCGAGGCGGTCACTCCGGCCGTTATGGTTAGTGTTCACGGGGGTACTGTAGCAGGTGCCGGTTGAGTCCGCGGGCGAGGCAAGCCTCGCCCCTACGACGGTCACTGCCGCCAGCACCAACGACCCCGACAGGGCTAGCTAGACCTGGGCTTTTACGCGTTCGGCGAGGGCGACTGTGAAGCCGACGGTGGCGGCGATCTCCTCGACGGAGGCTTCGCGGATGCCGCGGACGGAGCCGAACCTGCGGAGGAGCGCCTTCTTGCGCTTCGGGCCGACGCCGCCGATGGCGTCGAGGGCTGACTTCATGCCGGCTTTGGCGCGGACGCCCCGATGGTAGGTGATGGCGAAGCGGTGGGCCTCGTCGCGGACGCGCTGGAGGAGATACAGCGCCTGCGATGTGCGAGGCAGCACGACAGGCTCGGAGAGGTCCTGGACGAAGACCTCTTCGTGCTGCTTCGCCAGTCCGATGGCCGGGACGTGCTTTACGCCCATCTCGCGCATGACGTCGGTAACGGCGGAGAGCTGGCCCTTCCCGCCGTCGATCACCACCAAGTCAGGGATGGCGGCGAAGGAATCGTCGGCGGCGCGACGCTCCCGGCTGTCCTTCTGTGCACCGTCGACGGCGGGGGCGGAGGCGCCGGTGTCCTCGAGCAGGCGCTCGCGGGCGCGGCGGAAGCGGCGGCGGAGCACCTCGGCCATGGACGCGAAGTCGTTCGCGCCTTCGACCTCCTTGATGCGGAAGCGGCGGTACTCCTGGGGGCGGGGGTGCCCTTCGACGAAGACGACCATGGAGCCGACGGAGGAGGTCCCCTGGATGTTCGAGATGTCGTAGCACTCGATGCGATGGGGGAGGGCGGGGAGGTCCAGCTCGTCCTGAAGCTGGTCGAGGGCGGCGTCGGTCTTCCCCTTGTCGGCGAGCCACTTCACCTTCGCCATCTCCAGGGCCTCGGTGGCGTTCTTCGCGGCCATCTCGGTCAGGCGGCGCTTTTCGCCGCGGTGAGGGACGAGGAGCTGAACGCGGCCGCCGCGGCGGTCAGCCAGCCACGCTTCGATCAGCTCGTGCTCGGGGAGGAGGGTCGGGACGACGATGCGCTTCGGGATGTAGGTGGCGGACTCGTAGAACTGCTTCACGAAGCTGGCCACGACCTTGGCGTCGGGCTCATCGCGGGTGCCGTCGAGGGTGAAGCTGTCGGTGCCGACCATGCGGGTGCCGCGGATGAAGATCACCTGGACGACGGACTGGTCGTCGCCACGGGCGAGGCCGAAGATATCCTCGTCGGCGGGCTTGGCGCTAGCGACGGCCTGGCGTTCAGTCACACGGGCGATGGCGTCGAGTTGGTCGCGGATGCGGGCGGCGCGCTCGTACTCCATGGCGTCGGACGCGGTGGCCATCTCCTGCTTCAGACGCCGCACCACCTCCTCGGTGCGCCCTTCGAGGAAGAGGAGCACCTGCCGGATGACCTCGTCATACTCATCCTTCGTGCAATAGCCGGTGCAGGGCGCGATACAGCGGTTGATGTAGTAGTCCAGGCAGGGGCGGGGGTCGGTGCCGGTGATGATTTTCGTGCAGGAGCGCCAGGGGAAGAGCTTGTTCACCAGATCGAGGGTGCGGCGGACAGACCCGGCGTTCGCAAAGGGGCCGAAGTAGCGGCCGCCGTCCTTCTCGACGCGGCGGGTGATGTAGATGCGGGGCCAGGGGTCGGTGAGGTCGACCTTGAGGTAGGGGTAGTGCTTATCGTCCTTGAGACGGATGTTGAAGAGCGGCTGGTGCCGCTTCACCAGCTCCGCTTCGAGGTGCATCGCCTCGGCCTCGGTGTGGGTGAGGACGTACTCGAAGCCGGCGATGGATTCGGAGAGGGCGCGGGTCTTGGGCTCCATGCTCGATGGGGCGCCGAAGTAGGAACGGACGCGATTTCGCAGGTTGGCGGCCTTGCCAACATAGATCACCCGGCCTTCGGCGTCGCGCATGAGGTAGACGCCGGGGGAGAGGGGGACGCGGGCGAGCTGTTCGGAGAATCTTCCGGCCACGGATCCATTCTAGCGGTGCGGAACGCCGCCTCTGGCCGAGAGCATCGGGGGCGGCCGTCGCCACTTTCGGCGATGGAACGACCGGGGGTCTAGGGGCTGCTGACGGCATGGTGTCAGGAGTGACGTCGTATGATGCGGCCACTCATGGAATTTGGGGACAGAGTGGCGATCGTGACCGGGCCGGGGCTGGCATCGGGCGGGCGACGGCGCGCGTGCTGGCGGCCGAGGGGGGTGCGGGTGGTGGTCGCGGACATCGACGCGGAGGAGGGGCGGGAGACCGTGTGGCTGATCGGGGCTGGCGGGGGTGAGGCAGCGTTCGTCCGCACTGACGTGGGGACCGAGGCGCCGGTCCGGCGGATGGTGGCCTGCGGGTGCCCCGACCGGGTAGACACGCCGGTGACGCAGCGGACGCGCGCGGAGCTATCGCCGAAGGAGTGGAGGGCGATCGCCCCGCCAAGGATGGCACCGCCGGAGGAGATCGCGGCGGGGATGCCGCGGCTGGCCCGAGACGAGAAGCTGGCAGGCCGGGTCATGCTGTGCGCGGACGGCAAGCAGATCCTCATCCCGCCGCCGAAGGCGAGAGCGACAGAGTGAGTCCGATGGCAACGTGGGGCGAGTTCGAGGCGGCGGAGCCGGAGATGGCAGGGCTGGGGCAAGGGCTGCTGGAGATCGGGTACCTGGCGACGGTGCGGAAGGACGGGGCGCCTCGCGTGCACCCGGTGTGCCCGATCTTCGCGGCGGGGCGGATGTTCGTGGCGGTCGCCCCGAGTTCGCCGAAACGGTGGGACCTGCGGGGGGACGCGCGGTACGCGCTGCACGGGCTCCCGGGAAAGCAGGATGAGGAGATCTACGTCACGGGGCGGGCCCGGCTGGTCGAGGAGGCGGACACGCTGGCGGCGGTCGCCGGGGCTGCAGGGCACACCGTGCATGCGGACGACTGGGTGTTCGAGCTGGGGATCGAGCGGGCGATGACGGCCCACTGGGAGAAGGTTGGGCAGCCGGGGACGTACCCGGTGCGGCGATGGTGGCCGGGGCTTGGGCGGGAGCTGCCGCGGCATCGGAATGAGCCCCGGGAGTAGGCGACGGGGAACCGCAGATGTTCGCGGGGTGGCCGCAGATGAGGTGGCCTGAACGGAGCTTGATAGCCCTGAGGGCGCTCCGATTGCATGGTGTTGAGGGATCAGATGCTTCGCTACGCTCAGCATGACAGCTGGGCGTGACCGTTGGGCACCTTCGCGTTGAGGTGAGGGGCGAGGGTCAGCTGGCAGCTTCGATGCGGCGGCGGGCGATGTCGGCATATTCGGGGACGTTCTCGACGAGGAGCCAATCGCGGCTGTGCTTCGCGGCGGCGAGGGCGAGCGTGCCGGCACCACCGAAGGGGTCGAGGATCAGGTCGCCGGGCTTCGAGGCGAGCAGCACCGCCCGTTCGAGGAGGGCGAGGGGCTTCTGGGAGGGGTGCTTGCCCTCGGCGCGCTCCTTCTTGGCGGTGACGGGGAACTCCCAGAGGTTTCGGAGCTGCTTGCCGCCGTTCATCTCCTTGCCGTCCCAGTAGTTGAAGGTCCAGCCGGTGGCGCGGGCGGGCGTTTCGTTCACGGCCCAGACGATCTGCTCGGTGCTTTCGGTCAGGGTGCGGGCGGTGATGTTGGGCTGGGCGTTGGGCTTGAACCAGACGACCGAGTTCAGGATGCGGCGTTCGAGGACGTGCTGGAGGATGAAGCCGAGCTGGTAGATGTTGTGGTAGGTGCCGAAGACGAGGATGTTGCCGTTGGGGCGAACGACGCGGGCGACCTCGGTGAGCCAGTCGACGTTGAAGCGGAAGAACTCGTCCTTGCCGAAGGCGTCCCATCCCTCGGCCATGGTGACGTGGGAGGAGAAGGCCCAGCCGAGGCCGTTCTTGCTCTTGCGGCCGCTGCCGGAGCCGATGTTGAAGGGCGGGTCGACGATGCAGTGGTCGACGGAGGCGTCGGGCCAGCCGCGAAGCACCTCGAGGCAGTCGCCGGTGATGAGGCGATTTCGGTCGATGTCGACCGCCGGCTGCAGGCGCAGCGGCGCCTTGGTCGGGTGTCCGTTTCGTCTGGCTGCGGCTGGCATGGGGCCATTAGATCATCATCGTGATCAGCGAAACATAAGGGAACACCCTGATAACCGGGGTCTCGCGGATACAATGGCCGGCGGTGGACGCATCAGCCCAGCCGAAGACCATGCGCGAACTCATCGAGACCATCCGGGAGGGGCTGGTGTGCGACCGCTGTCGCGGCTACGTCGGCAGCCTGGCGGCAGCGCGGTATCTGCCGCCGCCCTACCCGGTAGCCGTCGACCGTTTGCGGGAGGACGAGGTGGAGGCGCTGGTGGCGTTCGAGTGGCACATGCTGGGGCGGCTGCGGCAGGGCAACTTCACCATCCGGCACCCGCAGCTCGACGGGCGATGCGTGAGCTTCCGGGAGTGGGTGGCGGCCGGCGACGACGAGGACGACGACGAGGACGAGGGGTAAGGGCGTTCAGGCGGTGTCAGCGACGCGTCCGGGCCGCTCGGGGCCGCGTCCGGTGAGCTGGTTCACCCGAACGAGGCTGACGAACGAGCGCACGAGGTAGGGGTCGAACTGGGCGCCGGCGTGGCGCTCCAGCTCCTCGAGGGCCAGTTCCTCGCTGCGGGCGGTGCGGTAGGGAGTCTCCATGATCATGGCGGCGTAGGCATCGGCGACGGCCATGATGCGGGCGGGCTGGGGGATCTTCTGGCCTTCGAGGCCCTTGGGGTAGCCGGAGCCGTCCCAGCGCTCGTGGTGGAAGAGGACGACCTCCAGGACGACCTGCGAGAGCCAGCGGGGGCTGACGCGGAAGACGTCCCAGTCACGGAGGAGGTCATGTCCGGTGGTGACGTGGTTGCGGAGGACCATCAACTCCGCCTGGGAGAGGGGGCCTTCCTTCACCAGGACGTGCTCGGGGACGGAGATCTTGCCGAGATCGTAGACGTGCCCGGCTACCCAAAGGGCGGCAATGCTGTCGAAGGGGAGGTCCTGGCGATTGGCCAGCTGCACTGCGTATTCGGTGGCGAGGCCGGCGTGGTGGCCGGAGTAGTTGTCCTTGCTGTCGAGGCGCTCGCGCCAGGTGTCGAGGAGCGCGCTGACACGCGACCAGGTGTCCTGCGGCCACAGGGTGACCAGAAGGTCGACGACGGAGTCGATCTCGGGTACGGACATGTTTCGAAGCTCCGAAGAGGTATCGACCCGGGCGCGGAAGGGGAAGATGGGTGCGAGCACCCACGACGTTCGTCAAGCGTCATTCGCGCGGCGGATAGAAGCGAAGCGAAAAGCAGAGTACAATGAGTCTGGAGAGGTGTATGAACGCCCCTGACGGCAAGGAGGACCGTCCGGCCGCCGCCGAGCGTCAGCGGGAGGTCCGGATGGGCGATCCGGCGTGTCCGCGTTGCCGTAAGTCCTTCACCGCGAGCTACTGGAGCGGCGGGGTGATGGTCCAGGCGCGGTGCCTGAGTTGCGACCTCAAGTGGCCTCTGCCGGATGTCGTATGAGGCCTTCGGGCCAATCCTCTTCCAGATCACGAACGGTACAGCCGGCCCCAGCGACGCCCGACGGGCGCTTCTCAGACGAGGACGCCTTCGTCGATATTGTTAAGGTGAGTGATGGTTAAGCAGCGTGAGCAGGTCAAGGAAATGACGCCGGCGGAGCTGGCTGCCCAGGCACTGGAGGAAGGTACGGCGATCCCGGCGCCGATCCTGCCCAAGGCCGATGAGGAGCCGATGGGCGAGACGCCCGACTCTGTCGAGTTGTACCTGAACGAGATCGCGCGCTACAAGCTCCTGCGGCCGGACGAGGAGGTCTCGCTGGCGAAGGAGATTGAGAACGGGCGCATCCTGGACGAACTGAGCGATGCGTTCATCGAGGAGCACCTTAATGCGCCGACGCCGGAGCAGCTGACGTTCCGGCTGCTCCGCGAGGTGTACGACGCGATCGGCGTGGTGCGGCGCTCGCGGGTGCTGAAGGGGTTCCCGCAGCGAGGGGCATACGCCGACCAGTTGCACTTCCCAGCCCTGGCGGAGGCCATCCAGAACCGGCTCGACGAGGAGGTCGAAGAGCAGGTGGCGAGGGCGACGAAGCGCAGCCTGGCGCAGGTGCGGCAGATGCTGATTACGCTCGCGGTCGCGCAGCGCATCTTCCCTTCGGCGACGTACGGCGCGCTCAGCGAGGGGCTGGCGTTCATCCACCGCGGGGTCACCCGGCCGAGCGACCGGTCGATGGCGGCACGGCTGCGCGTGCTGGTGCCTTATGTGAAGGCGGCTCGGGAGAAGGCTCAGCGCGCCGAAGAGCACATGGTGAACGCAAACCTGCGGCTGGTGGTCAGCGTGGCGAAGAAATACGCCGGTCGCGGCATGCCGCTGATGGACCTGATCCAGGAGGGCAACGGCGGGCTGATGCGGGCGGTGGAGAAGTTTGAGCACCGGCGGGGCTTCCGGTTCAGCACGTACGCAACGTGGTGGATCCGGCAGGCGGTGGGCCGCGCGATCGCCGACAAGGGCAGGACGATCCGGCTGCCGATCCACATCACGGAGTTGATCTCGAAGTACTCGCAGGCACGCGAGCGGCTGTTCCAGCGGCTGGGGCGGGAGCCAAAGACGACGGAGCTCTCAAAGATCATGGGGATGCCGCCAGACAAGGTGCGGGAGGCAGCGCGCGCGCTGCGCCAGTCTGTAGTGTCGCTCGAGACTCCGGTGGGGGAAGAGGAGGAGGGGACGCTGGGGAGCGTGCTGGAGGACGTGATGGCGCCCTCGCCGGAGGAGGAGGCTTCGCGGCAGCTGCTGCGCGAGCGCGTGCGGTCGGCGCTGGACGTGCTGACGCCGCGAGAGCGGACGGTGATCGAGCTTCGGTTCGGGATCAAGGACGGGCGGCCGCGGACGTTGGACATCGTCGGCAACGAGCTGGGGGTGACGCGGGAACGGGCGCGGCAGATCGAGGCGCAGGCGCTCGAGAAGCTGCGGCGCTCGAACGGAAACCTCCGCGGAGAGGGCGACTTCTAGATCTGGTGTGGTGGTCGCTGGTTGCTGGTCGCTGGGGGTGACCTCAGTGGGTTGCCTGGTCTTGAGCCGCTGGTCGCCGGGGGCGGTCTCCAACAATCTCCGTCGAGATCCTTGTAGCGACGAGGGCGCTGCCCGTTGGCGTGGCTTGCCGGGGTGGAGGGCGGCGCTATACTTCGCGTCGAACCAAAGGATGGGTTCGGCTGTGAGGGGGTCGCCAGGAACGTGGCGGGGATTGGCGACCCCCTTCCCCATCCCCTGTCCGCCGCAAGCCGTGAATAGTCCGTTCATACCTGCCGGCCCTGACTTCTCCGAGGTTACGCTGTCCGCACCACGGCAAGACGGTCGCCACACGGTTGACAGAACGTTTGTGTCGATTCAAAGAGGTCGCGGCTATACTCTCGGCGTTGGAGGAGGGGGCTTGGCAGCTTCCCGTGGGCAGGATTGAGAGAGGCCACGCAGGCCCGGGAGAACGTCATCCATGGTGCTAGGCAGACTCCGGATCCTCGGCCCGGACGTTGAGGAAGCCGTCGGCCCAGAAGGCGACCCCCACGACGGACCGCAGACCTTCGCGGAGTTGATCGAGACTGCCCGACGGACGTGGGGCACGAAGGTTGCGTTCCAGCAGAAGGTCGGGCGGCAGTGGACACGGGCAACGCACGAGGACATCTACGCCCGCTCGCACGCGCTGGCGGCGGGGTTCGGGGCGATGGGCCTCTCGCGGGGCGAGCGGGTGGCGATGGTGCTGGAGAACAGCATCGACTGGATCTGTTCTTACTACGCGATCGTCCTCAACGGCGCCATCGCGGTGCCGATCTACTTCGACCTGAAGCCGCCGGAGATCGCCGAGATGGTGGGCCACAGCGAGGCCCGCATGGCCATCGTGTCGGCGAAGGCGCTCGGGAGGCTGGCGGAGGGGCTCTCGCGGCTCGAGACGCTGGTGGTCGTCGGAAGCGCGGCAGCCGGCCGAAACGGTGACGGGAACGGCGCCGGCCTCCTCCGGAAGAGCCATGCAAACCAGCTCTCGCTCGACGATGTGGCGGCGCGGGCCACGCCGGAAGCCCGGCAGCGAGTGGCGGAGCTGCGCGTCGACCCGGACGACCTCGCGTCGATCGTATTCACGTCCGGGACGTCCGGGGGGATGAAGGGCGTGACGCTGACACACCGCAACTTCATGTCGAACCTCTGGTCGATCCGGCGCGCCATCCCATTCGGCGAGAGGGACCGACTGGTGATGGTGCTGCCGATGCACCACGCCTTTCCGTTCACGGTGACGGCGGTGGTGGCGCCGGCGGTGGGCGGTGAGGTCACGTTCGAGAACGACCTGCGGCGGATCCGGGACCGGATGGCGGAGATCAAGCCGACGCTGTTCTGCGGGATGCCAGCGCTGTTCGAGATCATGTATCGGAACATCGTGCAGCGGATCGAGACAGAGGGCCGGTTGGAGACGTTCGAGCGGGGGCTGCGGGTCGTCGAGGGGACGAAGCAGCGGACGGGCATCAACATCGGCCGGATCGTGTTCCGGGAGCTGCACAAGCGGCTTGGGAGCAGCCTGCGCTTCATGATCAGCGGGGGCGCGGCGCTGAACCCGCAGACGGCGCGGGACTTCGCGCTGCTGGGAGTCCCGATCCTGCAGGGGTGGGGGCTGACGGAGGCAGCGCCGGTGCTAGCGGTCCAACGCTGGCACCCGCGCAAGTTCTACATGTCGAACTACTACGAGGAGCGGGTGGGGACGGTCGGGCAGGCGCTCGACGGCGTCGACGTGGCGCTGATCGACGTGCCGGAGAAGGAGCTGTACGTCCACCTGCACGGCGAAGGAGAGCTGGTGGCCCGGGGCGGGAACATCACGCCCGGTTACTGGCACTCGGACGATGCGACGGCGGCGGCGAAGGTAGGGGAGTGGCTACGGACAGGCGATGTGGGGCGGATCGACGACGAGGGCAACATCTGGATCACCGGCCGGAGCAAGTTCGTCATCGTCCTCGAATCGGGGGAGAAGGTGCACCCGGACGAGGTGGAGGAGAAGCTGCAGCGCAGCGCGGTGATCGAAGATATCGTGGTCATGGGCCGGAAGGCGAGAGGGAAGACGCAGGTGGCGGCGGTGGTGTACCCCAACCACGACGCCGTGCTGGCGCACCTCGCCGGAGCGCCGGTGACGGAGGAGGCGGTGCGGGGCATCGTCCGGGCTGAGATCGACCGGTGTGAGGCGGACGTGGCCGGGTACAAGCGCACGTCGGAGTTCCTGCTGACGGATGCGCCGCTGCCGAAGACGGCGATTCGGAAGGTGATGCGCGGCCAGCTGGCGGAGAGCTACAGCTTCGAGCCGGGGCGGTGGGCGCAGACGTGGCAGGAGCTGCAGGAGTCCATCAGCGCGCCTTCCGAGGAGGCTTCCGAGGAGGCGGTCCCGGCGTAGAGACGGCGCAGCATGGCAGCGACAGAAGAGGGGGGGGGGGGGG
>JBBDXE010000013.1:80432-381439 GCA_040902505.1 Dehalococcoidia bacterium
TAACCCCCCGCCCTCTTTTCTTAGGTGTTAGGCGGTTAGGTGGCGATGAAGAGCGGGGCGAGCACGAGCGTGATCGTCGCCAGCAGTTTGATGAGCACGTGGAGCGAGGGGCCGGCGGTGTCCTTGAAAGGGTCGCCGACGGTGTCGCCGATCACGGCGGCCTTGTGGGGCTCGCTGCCCTTGCCGAGGGTGTTGCCCTGCTCGTCCTTCAGGCCGCCGGACTCGATGAACTTCTTGGCGTTGTCCCAGGCGCCGCCGCCGTTGTTCAGGACGGTCGCCATGAGGATGCCGCCGATGGTGCCGATGATGAGCATGCCAGAGACGGCGAGCCAGCCGGAGGCGTCCGAGAAGGTGCATGCGCCTGCGATGAACTCGCCGGCGGAGCTGTCGCACGTTGCCTGACTGAGTGAGAGCGTCACCTCGGAGCCGCGGGTGAAGCGGAAGATCAGGCCTACGGCGATCGGCATCCCCACCGCCAGTATGCCGGGGAGGATCATCTCGCGCAGGGCGGCGCGGGCGGTGATGTCGACGGCGGCGGCGTAGTCCGGCCGTGAGGTGCCAGCCATGATGCCGGGGTCGTCGCGGAACTGGCGGCGGACCTCTTCGATGATGGCGCCGGCGGCGCGGGAGACGGCGCGGATGGCGAAGGAGCTGAACAGGAAGACGAGCATCACGCCCAGGAGACCGCCGACGAACACGTCGACGTTCGCCAGGTCGATGGGCAGCTCGGTGGTGAGCGGGATCTCCAGGCGCTCCTTCACCTTGTCGAGGTAGGCGGAGAACAGCAGGAAGGCCGCGAGGCCGGCGGAGGCGACGGCGTAGCCCTTGGTGAGGGCTTTCGTGGTGTTGCCGACGGCGTCGAGCTTGTCGGTGATCTCGCGGGCGCTCTCGGGGGCGCCGGACATCTCCGTGATGCCGCCGGCGTTGTCAGTGATAGGGCCGAAGGTGTCCATACTGAGGATGTAGGCGGCGGACATGAGCATGCCCATGGTGGCGACGGCGGTGCCGAAGATACCCGTCGTGAAGGCGGGGATGGTGTCGCTGATCTCGGCCTGGGAGCCGAGCGAGAATGAGACAACGAGGGCGAGGCCGATCGAGATCGCCGTCATGGCGGTGGTCTCGAAGCCGACGGCGGTGCCGGTGATGATATTTGTCGCGGGGCCGGTGCGGGAGGCCTCGGCGATGTCCTGGACGGGGCGCCAGGAGCCTGAGGTGTAGTACTGGGTGATGTAGACGAAGGCGATGCCGGTAAGGATCCCGGTGATGCCGCAGAAGAAGAACCAGTACCACTGGTCGTCGAGCATAGCGTAGGTGGCGATAAACAAGCCGACGACGGAGAGGGCGGAGACCATGTAGTAGCCGTAGTTGAGCGGCGTCATGGGGTCTTGCTTGCTGTCCGGTTTGCCGTCGGTGAAGAAGGGCACGGAGATGAGGCCGGCCATGGTGGCGATGATGCCAAACGAGCGGAGCACGAGCGGGAACATGATCCACTCGATGCGGTCGGTGACGGTGAAGATGGCGACGCCGAGGATCATGGCGCCGATGTTCTCGGCGGACATGGACTCGAAGAGATCAGCGCCGCGGCCGGCGCAGTCGCCGACGTTATCGCCGACGAGGTCCGCGACGACGGCGGCGTTCCGAGGGTCATCCTCGGGGATGCCGGCTTCGATCTTGCCGACGAGGTCGGCGCCGACGTCGGCGGCCTTGGTGTAGATCCCGCCTCCGAGTTGGGCGAAGAGGGCGACGAAGCTGGCCCCGAAGCCGAAGCCGACGATGAGGAACGGCGTGATCTCCGGGGGGTTGTCGAGGATGCGGCTGTAGACGAGGAAGATGCCGGAGACGCCGAGCAGGCTCAGGGCGACGACGAGGAATCCGGAGACGGCGCCGCCGCGCAGGGCGACAGTGATGGCGTCCTTCAGGCTCTTCTGGGCGGCGGCTGCGGTACGGAGGTTTGAGCGCACGGCGATGAACATGCCGATGTAGCCGGCCAGGGCGGAGCAGGCGGCCCCCACCAGGAAGGCGATGCCGGTGAGCATGCCCTCCTCCCAGCGGCTGACGGACTGCTCGCCGAAGGTGGGCGCGCCGGTGGAGGGGTCGATGACGAGCTCCTTCACGCCCTCGGAGATGGAGCCGACGATCACGGCCACGGCGATGGCGGTGAGGACGGCGAGGATGGCGATGGTGCGGTACTGGCGGGAGAGGAACGCCATGGCACCCTCGAAGATCATGCCGGCGATCTCCTGCATGGCAGCGGTGCCGGTGTCTCTTCGCAGGACGTCCCAAGCGAGCCAGAAGGCGAACAGCGCGGCCAGCCCGCCGGTGACGGGCACTAACCAGACCAGCTCCATCTCGTCCTCCCCTGGCGGTATCGGGACGGGGTGTCCCGGACACTACAAACGGAGGCGCGGGCGCACCTCCGTAAAGCGCGGCAAGTCTAGCGCGGGCCGATCAGCCGATCAAGCGAGCGCGAGGAAGCGGCGGCGCTCGCTATGTCAACCGAGATAGCGCGGTCTACGGCAGCTGCGCGTCGGTGGCGGCGGCGTAGACCTGTCCGCCCTTGACCTTGGCGCCGCAGCCGCGCTGTCGCAGCAGAGCGGCCGCTTTGTCAGCGACGATGAGGGCGTCGGCGCCCTGAACGGCCTGGGTGTGAACGATCGCGGGCATCTTTGTGATCAGCGTCTGGAGGCTGAAGGCGATGGCCTCGGCGCGCCTGTCAATGCCGTTGACGGAGGGGGCGGGCACGGGCGGGGCGGGAGCGCCCGGCTGCGGCGGGCGCGTGGCCAGCCCGTTCTCGACGATGCCGAGACGGCTTCCTATGTCGAACAGGGCCGGGGTGAGCGCCTTCACATCGTCCGCCACCTCGGCGATCAACTGCCTCAGTTCGTTGTATTCCTGACTGGACATGCCATCCTCCTCGAAGTAATTCACGTCGACGGATTGTCCGCAGACGATCCGGGTGCCGCCGAACTGCTTGATAAGCGGACGCCTCCAGCCGCCGTACGGTAAGTAGCCGTCGTAGCTCGCGCGCTCGTCGTAGTCCGCATCCCAAAGCGGCAGCATGGCGAAGTCGCTGGCGTTTCCTGCGTAAGGACGCCACCACGACCCTCGTGTGTAGATGCCGCACGGCATCGTGCCACAGGCTCCCTGAGCAGCCTTCAGTTGCGCCACAATGACGGAGGGTGGCCTTCCGCCCGGGTCGTCCTCGGCGTCCAGCCAAAGCATCTCGCAGCCCAGGCCGCTGATCGTGGAGAGCGCGTTTAGGACCCGGGCCGTCTGGTCCATACCCCAGTACAGATAGACGTACGCTTGGATCCTCAAGCCGTTCCGCTTTGCCGTCTCCAGTTGCTGTCTGGTCTGGCCCCCGTGGGTGTTGGCGATGACGAGTGAAAAGCCTTGCTGCTGGAGGCAGCGTGCTTCCTCGCCCGTAAGCGGCCCACCCCAGTGCGACATGTCGACGCCCAGCGCCATCCCGGCCTTCCTCCTGCTTGCAGTTGTCGAGCAGCAGCGACCCTCACTCCCCTTCGAACTGAGCGATGATAGTTCAGAGGCATATGCAGTTTCAAGCACCGAATTGGCGCCTGCGCAGTTTGGCGGGGGACAGGGCTCTCGCTGCCGACCGTATACTGAACCCCAGGCAACCTATGGACTACGAAGTCGCGTCACTCAGTATCAACCTTGGTGATTGGACGGACGAAGCCGAGGGCAGACCGTTGCTCCCTGCCATCCAAGTAGACTTCAGTGGGCAGGAGCTACCGCCACCGAAAGAAGTACAGGCGGCAGTTCGCGAGGCCGGACTTCAGCCCTGGCAAACGACAGAAACCACGCGCCAGTCCTATCCGAATGCATCTAGCACTGTCTTCAGTGTCGCGATTGACGCGTACCCCATGGTTACCCTCGCCATCTGGTCAGGCGCCATCGCGGCCGTCGCCGAACAGATCGTCTCTCGAATCTTGAAGCTGTTCGCGAGGCAGCCCTCGTGGGATGTCGGCTCAGCGTACGAGATCGCCCAGCGCATGCCGCTGTATCAAGTCCGACTCTCTGAGGCCGACTTGAGCCAGAAGTCGGCTGTCCAGCGCGATGATGGTACCTGGGTCTTCGTATTCCACGACGCACGCACACAGCAAGACCACCTCGTTGTGGTGGCGAAGAATGGCGTTACCGGCCACGCGAGTCTGGGTGCTCTCCTGGCGGGGAGTGAGCGGACTCGCAACACCGAGCTTGGTGTTCGTTGACACTCGTTTGGGGCGGTGGTATGTTCGATTCCGCCGTCACATCTGACGTTAAGGTGAGGTTCTTTCGTGACGCAGGCCGGACCGTCGGTCATCAGCGACGAGATGCGCGCCGCCATCGGCGTCGAAGGCCCGCCGATCGTGCTCGAGGTGGAGAAGACGAACTGCCGGATGTTCGCGCGGTCGGTGGGGCACACCGACCCGATCTTCTACGACGAGGCGGCGGCGAAGGCGCGGGGCTACCGGAGCATCGTCGCGCCGCCGGGGTTCATGGGGACGCCGATCTTCAACCCCATCGCGGCGCCCGGGGTGCCGGGGGAGATGGGCGGCCGGCGCTTCAGCATCCCTTACAAGCGCGTCCTGAACGGCGGGACCGAGTACGAATACTTCCCCGACGGGCCGGACGGCGACGTGATCTGCGCGGGGGACACGCTAACGGCCCGCAGCAAGGTCGCCGGCTTCGAGGAGCGCGAGGGCAGCCTGGGGCCGATGCTCATCACGACGCGCGAGACCACGTACACCAACCAGCACGGCAAGGTCGTAGCGAAGATGCGCGGCAGCGCCATCCAGTACTGATCTGGTCGCTTGTCGCTGGTTACTAGGTCGCTTGGGGATAACGGGTTGAGGTCACGATATGGGTGAGCAGGTGTACTTCGACGACGTGGCTGAGGGGCAGGAGATCCCACAGTTGAAGAAGAACTGCTCGACGCAGCAGCTGGTGCTGTGGGCGGCGGGGTCGGGCGACTTCTACCAGATCCATTATGACAAGGACTTCGCGCAGGGGACGGGGCTCAGGGGGCTGATCGTCCACGGGGCGCTCAAGCACGCGTTCCTGGGGCAGCTGCTGCACGACTGGGCGGGCGAGCGGGGGCAGGTGCGGAAGTTCGGGTGCTCGTACCGCGGGATGGACGAGCCGAAGCAGGACATCCTGTGCCGGGGCGTGGTGACGAAGAAGTACCAGGACGGCGGCAAGAACGTCGTCGAGCTGGACGTGTGGACGGAGAAGCCGGACGGCACGAAGACCTCGCCGGGGACGGCGACAGTGACGCTGCCGGCGCGCGGCTAGCGACGAAGAGAGGACGCATGACGACAGACACCGAGTTCCAGATCACGGACGAGATGAAGGCGCAAATCGGCGTCGAGAGCGAGCCGTGGGAGTACGAGGTGACGACGACGAGCGTGCGCATGTACGCGCGGGGGATCGGCTCGGACGACCCGATCCACTATGACGTGGACTTCGCGAAGGCGCAGGGGTTCCGGAGCATCGTGGCGCCGCTCGGCTACATCGGCACGCCGGTCTACCTGCCGGGGACGAACGACCCGACGTTCGGGTTCCCCCGCCGAGGCGGCGGCCCGCGCCTCAACATCCCGTTCAAGGGGCTGCTCGACGGCGGCACGGAGACGGAGTACCTGGACGTCATCTGCGCCGGCGACGTTCTGGTCGAGACGTCGCACCTGGCCGACCTCAAGCTGCGCGACCGGCCCGGCGGCAAGATGCTCTTCGTGACGAACGAGGCGGTGTACAAGGACAAGACGAGCGGCAAGGTCGTCGCGAAGATGAGGCTGACGTCGATTCACATGTAGGAGGCGTGCGCGCTTCGGAGGGATACGACATGGCAGAGCAGATGTACTTTGAAGATGTCCGGGAGGGGCAGGAGCTGCCGGTGATCACGATCACGCCCGACAAGCAACAGCTCGTGAAGTTCGCGGCGGGCAGCGGCGATTTCAATCCGCTGCACTTCGACGAGAAGTTCCCCATGCTCAAGGCGATGGGGCTCACCGAGAACATCGTGCACGGCCGGTTCAAGTACGCGCAGGCCGGTCGCGCCGTCTTCGCCTTCGCGGGGTACAAGGGCCGGGTGAAGCAGTTCGGCGTCAGCTACCGGGGGATGGACCTGCTCAACAAGCCGATTACGGTCAAGGGCGTCGTCACCGGCAAGAAGCAAGAGGGCGGCGAGAACATCGTCGAGCTTGATGTCTGGACCGAGGACGCCGACGGCAAGAAGACGACGCCGGGGACGGCGACGGTCGCGCTGCCGAGCCGGTAGGAGCCGTCAGCCCCGCTCTCTCCCCAGTGGGAGAGGGGGGGCCGCATTCGCACGCCGATGAGACATTCGAGGTTATGGGCGCTCTCGACGGGAAGGTCGCAGTGGTCACGGGGTCGGGCCGAGGCATCGGCCGCGGGATCGCGCTGCTCTTCGCTCGCGAGGGGGCGTCGGTCGTGGTCAACGACCCGGGGGTGAACGTCGACGGGTCGGGGCATGATGCGGGGCCGGCGGACCAGGTGGTGGCGGAGATCAAGGGCGAGGGCGGCACTGCGGCCGCGAGCTACGACTCCGTCGCGACGGTCGACGGCGGCGAGGCGATCGTCAAGGCGGCCGTCGACGCGTTCGGGCGCATCGACATCCTCGTGAACAACGCGGGGATCCTGCGCGACCGGATGATCTTCAACATGGCCGAGGAGGAGTGGGACGCGGTCATCGCGGTGCACCTGAAAGGGCACTACAACTGCACGAAGCCGGCCTCGATCCTGATGCGGCAACAGCGGTACGGGCGGATCGTGAACTTCTCGTCCGGGTCGGGGCTGGTGGGGATGCCGGGGCAGGCGAACTACGGGGCGGCGAAGTCCGGCATCGCGGGGTTCACGCGGGTAGTGGCGAAGGACCTGGGGCGGTACGGGGTGACGTGCAACGCGATCGCGCCGGGGGCAGCGACGCGCATGACGGCGACGGTGTCGGACAACTCGCGGGAGCTACGCGCGCGGGCGGGGGTCGCCAGCCCGGCGGGCGCCCGACCGCAGCAGACCGGGCCGCGGCCGCCGGCGCTGCGCGACCCGGAGTACGTGGCGCCGATGGTCGCGTACCTGTGCACCGACGAAGCCTGGAACATCAACGGGCAGATCTTCCACGTCGCGGGCGGCAGCGTGGGGCTGTCGTGGCACCCGACGCCGATGCGCACGCTCTGGAAGTCGGGGATGTGGACGCTCGACGAGCTGTGCGCGTCCGTCCCGGCGCAGCTGATGGCGGGGATCGCCAACCCGGCGCCGCCCCCACCCGACCTCGAGGTGCCGGGGCGCGCCGTCGAAGCGCCGTCACCGGCGGGAGGGGCGTGATGGGCCGCCTCGAAGGGCGGGTGGCGGTGGTCACGGGCGCGGGCCGGGGGATCGGCCGCGGGGTGTCGATGCTGCTGGCGCGCGAAGGCGCGAAAGTCGTCGTCAACGACCCGGGCGTGAACGTCGACGGGACCGGGCATGACGACGGGCCGGCGGACCAGGTGGTGGCGGAGATCAAGGGCGAGGGGGGGACGGCGGTCTCGAACCACGACACGGTGGCGACGGTGGCGGGCGGGGAGAACATGATCAAGACGGCGCTCGACTCGTTCGGGCGGGTGGACATCCTGGTCAACGTGGCGGGGATCCTGCGGGACCGAATGATCTTCAACATGAGCGAACAGGAGTGGGACGACGTCATCGCGGTGCACCTGAAGGGCCACTACTGCACGACGAAGCCGGCCTCGATCGTGATGCGGCAGCAGCGGTACGGGCGGATCATCAACTTCTCGTCGATCTCGGGGCTGGGCGGGCTGCCGGGGCAGGCGAACTACGGGGCGGCGAAAGCGGGCATCGCGGGGTTCACGCGAGTGGTGGCGCGGGACCTGGGGCGTTACGGGGTCACCTGCAACGCGATCTCGCCCGGGGCGGCGACGCGGATGACGGCGACGGTGCCGCAGAATACGGCGCAGCTGCGGGCGCGGGCGGGCACAGCGGCGCCGCCGATGCCGGCGCCCGCGGCCTCGAGCGTGCCGGTGATGAGCGATCCGGAGTACGTGGCGCCGATGACGGCCTTCCTGGCGTGCGACGAGGCGTGGAACATCAACGGGAAGGTGTTCTACGTAGCGGGCGGGCGCATCTCTCTGGCGCACGAGGAGGTGCCGATGCGGCAGATCATCAAGGACGGGATGTGGACGGTGGACGAGCTGCGGCAGCTCGTCCCCTCACAGCTCATGTACGGGATGGTGAACCCCGCCCCGCCCCCGCCCGACCTCGACCTCCCGGGGCGGCCCGCCGCCCTGTCCGCAGCGACGTAGGCGAGACGGCTCATGAGCCCCCAGCCGAGAAGGACGATCTCGGGAGAACTCATAGGTTCGGCCGGAGTACACCATGTCGCAGCCGAACTCAGCTTACGCGGCCTCATCGCACTGCCCACGATTCGTAACACCGCTGGTGTGGACGTGCTCGTCTCGGCGGCCGGAGGCGGCTCATTCTTTGCGAAGTTGCAGGTTAAGACCTCGCAGCGTAAGGTCACCTTCTGGCCGATAGGCAAGGCCTACCAGCGCTGGAGGGGTGAGGACTGCTACTACGTCTTCGTCCGACGGCTTGCAGCGGAGGGTCGATTCGAAGTGCTGCTCGAGCGAGCGTCTGTTGTCGCCGAGGAAGTCGACCGCTGGGAAGAGCGGTGGCGGCAGAGAGGAAACGCGGAGTTCACACCCTGCTGGTTTCTGAATGAACCACGGGTACCTCCGGATCCAGCGCGACACGACCGACTCGTTCGACAGTGGGAGAGCTTCGGCCGCAACGTGCAGTAACCCTTAGCCGGTATCCGGCGCAACTCTGATGACAGCACGCACCGTTGCTCTGGCGTGATCCCGCTACTTCGCCGTCCAGCCGTGCGAGGTGCACAGCCGGTCTCACGCCAGCGCGATCATGCCAGCGCAAGCCCGGACCCCGCGGGCCGCTCACGTGCGAGCGCGAGCTTGCGGATCGTTTCATGGTCCTCGAGAGCGTCAGCAACCCGCAGCGCGTGGGTCAGGTCAACCCCCCGCCGAAGCCCCATCTTGCGAGCAGGCACGGTGTAGGGGCGGATCCCCCCTCGCTCCGCCGCAAGCCCGGCGCGGATCGTCGATTAGAGCGCCTCCTCGAACGAGAGACCTCGCTGGCGGGCCAGCGCCCTCAGCTGGTCCGCGGTGTCCGTGTCGAGCGTGACCGTGGTACGCATGCCTGGGGCATCATAAGGGAACCCCCGCATAGCGCCCCACCACTTTCCGTGCGATGATCGCACTATGGTGCACTCCCCTGCCGCCGCCCAGACGCAGATCGACGGGCTGCTCGACCGATACCTGGACACGCTGCGGGCGGAGCGGAACCTCTCGGCGTACACCGTGCGGAACTACGCGACGGACCTCGGGCACCTCTTCGACCATCTCGAGCAGCGCGGCATCGACCCGCTGGCGCTCACTCGGCAGAGCTATCGCGGCTACCTGGCGTCGCTGATCGACGAGGGGGTGGCGCAGGGGTCGGTGGTGCGGCGGGTGAGCACCGCGCGCTCGTTCTATCGCTGGCTGCGGCTGACGGGAGTCATGGAGGAGGACCCGCTGGCGAACGTACGGGGGCCGAAGCAGGCACGGCGGCTGCCGCACGTCATGACGCTCGAGGACATCACGGACCTGATCGGGGCGGCGGACGGCGAGAAGCCGGCGGAGCTGCGGGACCGGGCGCTGCTGGAGCTGCTGTACGCCTGCGGCATCCGCGTGTCGGAGGCGGCGTCGCTGGACGTCATCGACGTGGATGTGGAGCAGCTGACGGTGCTGGTGACGGGGAAGGGGAACAAGCAGCGGATGGTGGTGATGGGGCGGCCGGCGCGGGCGGCGGTCGAGCGGTACCTGCGGCACGGGCGCTCCCAGCTGGCCGCTGGGGCGAAGAAGGCGACGAACGCGTTCTTCCTCAACCGCTTCGGGGGGCGGCTGTCGACGCGAGCGGTGCAGCTGCTGGTGCGGAAGTACGCGCTGGCGGCGGGCATCGACGCGCGTATCCACCCGCACCTGCTGCGGCACACGTTCGCGACGCACCTGCTCGACGGGGGGGCGGAGCTGCGGGTGGTGCAGGAGCTGCTGGGGCACGCGAGCGCGAACACGACGCAGATCTATCTGCACGTGACGGAGGAGCGGCAACGGAAGGTGCTGGATGCGGCGCGGGAGGGGCTGGCGGCGGCGGAGATGTCGCGGCGGGCGGAGCGCCGCTCTGGCAGCGCCAGCTAGACGTTGGAGGCGCGCCGGTGGGCGATCGGCGCACAAAGACCCCTCGCTTCGCTCGGGGTGACAGCCATGCATGGGCCGGCGGTGAGCGGGTGCGGTGCTCGGCGCATTGTAAGGGCCAATCGCGGGTTCGCGCGGGGGGGAGCGGCGGGTGTAGGTTGAGGCTGGCGATTGCAGAAAGGGAGTGTCTGATGGCGTTGTTTTTCGTTGAGCACAGGCATACGGCTGAGACGTGCCCCACGCGGCAGCCGGAGATGATGGCGATGCTGGGGAAGCACGTGACGCAGGCGACGGCGGACGGGTACGGGATCAAGATCCACGCGGACGTGGTGCATCCGGGCGAGCACTGGATGAACCTGGTGCTGGAGGCGGACTCGCAGGCGAAGGTGGAAGAGTACGTGGCGCCGTTCGGGCAGGTGGGGAGTGTGTCGGTGAAGCAGGTGTCGACGTGCGAGGAGGTGGTGCGGTCGGCAGTGTGCTGACCGTGCGCCGCCTTCGAGGCGGCTGAACAACAGACATCAGACAACAGACGGCAGACGTCAGTGGCTCAGGAGCCGAGCGGTCTGGAAGAGAGAGGCTGGAGGCTGGAAGGCCTCACTCATCGGTCTGCCGGGGCGTTCCGGTCGCGAGTGGAGCACAGGGACCCCGCTGGCTCGATGTCACGGTCGGCCGATTCGGGGGTGCGGGCGGGCGGGTGTGCTACGATTCGGGCCAGCACGCTGGGCAGCCAAGGACGGGGCACGGTGCCGAACGGCCGACAGGCGCGCAGGGCGCTGGACCTGCTGTACCTCCTGACCTTCCGAGAACTCAAGCTCCGCTATCAAGACACGGTCTTCGGGTTCCTGTGGTCGCTGGTGCGCCCGCTGTTGCAGGGCGCCGTCCTGTACGTCGTCATCAGCAAGTTCATCCGGATCGACGTCGAGGACTACGCGCTGGTGCTGCTGGTGGGGCTCTTCCCTTGGACGTGGTTCCAGACGTCGCTGATCCTGGCGGTGTCCTCATTCGCGTCGAACGGGGCGCTGATCAAGAAGGTGTACTTCCCGCGCTTCGTCCTGCCGCTGGCGACGGTGATGAACAACGGCGTGCAGTTCGCGCTCTCGATCCCGGTGCTGGTGGTGCTGCTGGCGATCGGGGGGTACACGCCGGACTGGACGTGGCTGGTGGGGGTGCCGTATCTGCTGCTGGTGCAGGCGGTGCTGATCATGGGCATCGTGCTGTTCATCGCGTCGCTAGACGTGTACTTCCGGGACCTCGAGCACCTGACGGACGTGTTCGTGGGGCTCATCTGGTTCTACCTGACGCCGGTGATCTACCCGCTGTCCATCGTGCCGGAGAAGTATCATGACTGGGTGCTGGTGAATCCGATGGCTTCGCTGATCGAGGGGTGGCGCGACCTGCTGCTGCACAGCACGATCCCGGGAGCGGAGCTGTGGCCGGCGCTGGCCTTCGCCGCTGTCGCCGCGGCGCTGGGTTCGTACTCCTTCCGGAAGTTGGAGGGGGGCTTCGCCGATGCGCTCTGACCTCGACGGCGTGGCGATCCGGTTCGAGGGCGTGTCGAAGCATTATTCGCTGTCGCTGCAGCGGCAGGCGACGGACTTCAAGACGGCGCTGCTGCACCTGCCGCGGTTCGTCGCGGGCGCGCGCCGGCCGTTCGTGGCGCTGGACGACGTGTCGCTGACGGTCCGGAGGGGCGAGAGCCTGGGGATCGTGGGGCCGAACGGCTCGGGCAAGAGCACAACGCTGCGGATCATGGCGGGGATTGCGCCGGCGACAACGGGCACGGTGACGGTGAACGGGCGCGTGTCGGCGCTGTTGGAGTTGGGGTCGGGATTCCATCCGCAGATCAGCGGGCGGGAGAACGCGATTCTGAACGCGGTGCTGCTCGGACTGACACTGCAGGAAGCGCACGAGGTGCTGCCCGGGATCATCGAATTCTCGGGGCTGGGGGACGCGCGGATCGACCAGCCGATGCGGACGTACTCGTCGGGGATGTACTTCCGGCTGGGGTTCTCGGTGGCAGTGCACGTGAATCCGGAGATCCTGCTCATCGACGAGGTGCTGGCGGTGGGGGACGCGGAGTTCCAGACGAAGTGCATGGACCACATCCACGGGCTGCGACGGCGGGGGGTGACGCTGGTGCTGGTGACGCACGACATGCTGAGCCTGCCTAAGTTCTGCGACCGGGGGATCCTGCTGGAGGGGGGCCATATTACCGATGAAGGGACGCCGCAGCAGGTGGTGCACAACTATCTCGCGCGGGTGGAGGGGCTGCTGGCGCTCCGCGAAGAGGATCGGGAGCAGTTGAAGCTGGCGCAGGCGGTGCCCTCATGATGGTGAGGCTTGACTTCACGGGTGGGGCGGGCGGGCGGGCGCGCGCACTCCGGGTGTCGCCGCGGCGTGAGTCTGGCGTGACGCTGATGGCGGACGCGGGGCCGCATCTGCCGTTGCGGGACGCCTGTGTCGACGAGCTGTTCGTGGGGCGGACAATCTCGGCGCGGCGGGACATCGCGGAGACGCTCGATGAGCTGTGGCGGGTCTGTAAGCCGGGCGCGCTGATCCATCTCACGCTGCCGCACGCGTCGTCGACGATTGCGGCGTCGCGAGACCCGCATGGAGCACCGGCGCTGACGCTCGATACGTTCAACTACTACGACCCGCGACTGCGATCAGCGGACGGGCAGCGGCCGACGGCCTTCACGGTCGAGCGGGCGCGGCTGCGTCTCGCGGGACGGCGTGACGGCGATGCGGGGCTGGCGCTGGCTCGTGGGCCGCTGGCGACGGTGATCGAGAAGGTGGCGAACGGCAGCCGGGGCTCGCAGTACCGGTTCGAGCGCTGGTTCGCGCAGCTGTTCGGCGGGTTCGAAGAGTTCAGCGTAGTGCTGAGCGTGGTGAAGGCGCCGTCACGCTCGTCCAGCGGCGATCGCCCGGCCCGGCGCGAGCCCGCGGGGATGTCGGGCGCATGACGGCGGTCACCTCGCCTCCGGGCGTCGACCTCGACTACTCGATCGATGACTTCCACGCGGGGGAGCACCGAGACTCGCAATACCTGTACGGCGCGGTGGAGGACACCGTGCTGGAGCTGGCGACGGAGGTCCGCGGCGGGCGCGTGCTGGACGTGGCGTGCGGGACGGGGAAGCAGGCGATGCGGATGGCGGCGCGAGGCTGCTTCGCGGTGGGGGCGGAAGCGTCAATGGAGATGATCGGGGTGGGGCGCTGGGTGCATCCGGAGAGCAGGACGCCGATGGTGCGCAGTATCGCGGAGTCGCTGCCGTTCCCGGACGGGATGTTCGACCGGGTGGTCTGCCAGGGGTCGCTCGACCACTTCGCGGACCCGCGGGCGTTCATGCGGGAGGCGGCGCGGGTGGCGAAGGCGGACGGGCGGGTGGTGATCGCGCTGGCGAACTTCGAGAGCGTGTCGTGCCGGCTGGGGCGAGGCCTCGACCGGCTGCTGCGACGGCTGGGACGCGAGCGCCCGCCGTGGCGCCCGTACTGGCAGATCCCGGAGGACCACACGGTCAAAGGGGACCTGCCGTACGTACGCTCGCTGGGCGGGGCGGAGCTGGCGCTGGAGCGCTGCACCGGGATCTCGATGCTGTGGTTGTTCTCGCGTTACGGGCGACTCCTCGACCGGCTGCCGGAGGGGGCGGCGCGGCTGGTGTGGGGCGCGCTCGACCGCTACGCGCGCGGGCGACCGGGACAGTCGGACATGGTCATCTCCGTATGGCGAAAGCCGGGAGCCCCCGCATGGCGCAAGACGACCTGACGCAGGACTTCGAGGCGCATCTGCGCTTCACGTTCGCGCACGTGCCGGAGGAGCCGGCGCTGGCGAACCGGGTGGCGAGGACGAAGCGGTGGTTCACCATCGCGTTCGCGGAGAGCTGGCTCGCGGCGTTCCTGTATCGCGCGAAGGTGCGGCTGCGGGGTCGGGGTGTGGCCGCGCTGCCGGGGCTGTGCGACCTGCTGGCGCGGGGGATCTTCCGAGTACACATCGGTGACGAGGTGGAGATCGGCCCGGGGCTGATGGTGACGCACGGGAACGTGGTGATCGACGGGCGGACGAAGATCGGGCGCAACTGCCAGATCTCGCCGTGGGTGACGATCGGGCTGTCGAACAGCCGGAAGCTGGGGTTCAGCGCGGACGGGCCGACGATCGGCGACGAGGTGCACATCGGTACGGGGGCGAAGATCCTGGGGCCGGTGACGGTCGGAGACCACGCGCGGATCGGGGCGAACGCCGTCGTTGTGAGCGACGTGCCGCCGAACGTCACCGTCGTGGGCGCGCCGGCCCGGGTGGTGGGGCCGAAGGTGGCGACGAACGGCACCAGCGCCGGCAACGGCTCGGACGAGCCGATCGTGCACCGGATGCGGTCGGCGATCGTGGACTACAAGTTGCGGCGGCAGTCATTGCGGACGCTCATCGACACGCTGATGCAGGCGTTCGAGGGCGGGTCGGACCGGCTGCGGGTGACGCAGAACACGCTGCGGGACGACCTGATCTTCCTCGATGCGGTGGCGGCCACGGGCGGGGAGGAGACGCAGCAGGTGCAGGCGGCGATCGATTCGGTGGACGCGACACTGCGGGAGTTCTTCGTCGCGACGTGAGCGGGGCCGGGCCGGAACCACAGAGACACGGAGACACGGAGAGGCTCGCGCCTTGTGGGCAGCCCATGTGACTGTGCGTCTATGGTGACGGCGTTCGGCGCACGCGGGCTGAAAGCCCGCGCCAAAAGGGACGCGAACACGGGCGTCTACTTCGCGAGGGAGTCCCAGGCGGCGGCGCCGAGGCGGCCGACGGTGGCGTTTCCCTCGGATTCGCGGCCGGTGCCGGGGCCAGTGCCGCCCTCGCAGAAGGCGGCCATGGCGAACTCGCCTCGGGGGCCGTGGAAGACGGCACCGCCGGTCCGGACGCCGTTGAGGAACGAGCCGCCCTTCTCGGCCACCCAGGCGGCGCGGGGATCGTCGCCGAGCATGTTCATCTCGTTCCAGGGCAGCTCGCGCGAGAGTTCGTGGCGGTAGTCGGTGCGCCGCATGATGCGGAGCATGTCCTCGGACGCCGCGGCGGACACGCAGCCGTGGCGGGCGATGAGCGCCATGAGGGCGCAGATGTCGGCGGCGGAACTGACGGACATGTTGCGGGCGTCGAGGCCGGCGCTGCGGTCGCCGAGGCGCCGGAAGAGCTTCGTCTCGCGCAGGCCGAGATCGGCCATCAATCCGTTGATCGCATCGAGGCCGACGAGGTCGATGCACATGTTGGTGGCGGAGTTGTCGGAGATGGTCATCATCAGGACGGCGGCGTCGCGGACGGTCATCTGCACGCCGAAGGAGAGCTTGCTGAGCACGCCCGAGCCGAGGCAACGGTGCTCGGGGCCGTAGACGATGGGATCGTCGAGCTTGAGCTTGCCGTCCGCGACGGCGCGGTAGAGGGTGGCCAGCACAGGCACCTTGATCAGCGAGGCCGTGGGCATGACGTCGTGCTCGTCGTGGCCGATGTGCTCGCCGGAGGGGAGGCCGGTTAGGGCCCAGGTGCAGCGCCCGCTGTAGGCGTCGCTGATCCGGCGCAGCTCCGAGGCGAGTTCCTGCATGCTTGCGGTCTGCGCCGTCATTTCGTCACGCCTGCTTCCAGCTCATCCTGCGTGTACTCGACCTGCTCATCGGCGAGATCCGGGTTGTAGGCGGGTTCGGGATAGTTGATCAGCCACGCTTCTTCATCGCCAGTGTTGTGCAGGCCGGTGGCGACATTGGGCGGGATGAAGAGCCGGCGCGGCTCCGACGCGTCGAGGAGGTGCTCCTCGCGGCGACGGCCTGCGTAGAGGATGATGGTCACGCGGCCGCGGATGCAGACGTAGCGGGCGGCGCGGACGCGGTGGAGGTGGTAGCCCTTGAACGCGCCGGGCTTCGCGACGGTCAGGTAGGCGACGGTCTTGCGGCCGTCCTTGTACAGCTCCAGCAGCCAGCCGTTCTCGGCACCGGCGTGGTCGAAGGTGGCGACGCGCTTCGCCGACTCGACGTGCACGCCGTCGATGGTCACGGAGGCTACCGGCGGGGGACGGCGGTCAGCTCGGCGGTGTGCCGGCTCATGCCGCTGACGGTGGCGCCGGGGAATAAACTGCGCACCGGCTTGAGGATGATGTTGGTCTCGGCCTTGAGGATGCCGGGGATGGCGGCGAGGGTCTTAGTCATGAAGTCGGTGAGCTCGTCGTTGTTGGGAAAGAATGCGAGGACCATGATGTCGGCGTGGCCGGTGGTGTAGCCCACGTAGACGACGCCGCTCTCGTTGGCGATGCTCTCGGCGATCTCGGTGATGCGGGACAGCTCGGCGGAGATGCTAATGGCCGCGGCGGTGTTGAGCCCCAGCTTGGCGGGGTTGGTGACGCCGACGATGCGGAGGACATCGTCGCGGATGAGGCGCTCGATGCGGTTGCGGACGGTGCCTTCGGAGACGCCGACGGCCTCGGCGATCTCGCGGTTGGTGGCCCGGCCGTTCTCCTCCAGGATGCTCAAAATGTGCTGATCGACGGCGTCCGGCTTCTGGAACGGCAACAGTCCCGCCTCTCCCGTGCGTTTTTCGATGGTGCACGATAGGCGCGGCGCCGAAATAGTGTCAAGCGCCGGGTGGCTGGCGCGGCGGCGGAGGTTGACGGACACTTCGGCGTGATTCTCCCCCTGCGGGCCCAGATCTCCCGCCGTAGGTTGCTGGCGTCTCTAGCCGTGCTGCCACCCGCCGCCGCCGGGCTGGCGGTCTTCGGGTGCGCGGACAGCGGGGACGAGGGGCCGGATGCGGGCGGGACGCTCCGGACGGGGACGACGCTGCCGCTCTCGTTCGGGCTGGACCCGCACGTCGAGGTGGGGACGGGCCTGGCGATCTTCCCGAGGGTGTATGGCTACCTGCTGCACGTCGACCCGCGGGACGAGTCGCTGCTACTGGACCACGCAGCGAGCGTGGAGCAGCCAGACGAGACGACGATCATCGTCCACCTGCGAGAGGACGCGCGCTTTCACGAAGGGTCGCCGGCGGCGGGGCGGGCGGTGACGTCGTCCGATGCGGCGGCGTCGATCCTGCGGTTCCGGGACAACGCTCTGGCGGTCTCGAAGACGTGGCACACGACGATGCTCTCGCGGCTGGAGACGCCCGACCCGCAGACGCTCATCGTGCGGACGAACCGGCCGTACGTGTACTCGCTGGCGGCATTGGGCGGGATCAGCGGCGGAGCGATCCTGCCGGTCGAGTCGATCGAAGAGCGCTACGACTTTGCTCAGAGGGGCGGCGGGAGCGGGCCGTATATCGCGCGGGAGACGGAGCCGCGGGGGACGACGCGCATCGCCCGAAACGCCGCGTACTTCCGGGCGCCGCTGCCGTACCTCGGCGAGATGAGCTGGACGGTGTTCGCCGACGACGGCGGCAAGCTGGAGGCGTTCGCGCGAGGGGAGGTGGACGTGATCGTGAATCGCGACCGGGTGGAGGCGGAGGAAACGGCGGCGCTGCACGCGGATGTGGAGGTGGCGGAGGAGCGCAGCCTGGCGTGGTTGTCGCTGGGGCTGCGGGTGGACCGGCCGCCGTTCGGTGATCCGCGGGTCCGTGAGGCGCTCGACCTGGCGCTGGACCGGGCGACGCTGATCCGGCAGCTGGTGGCGGGGGACGCGCGCACGCTGGGGCCGATGAACGCGCACCTGGCCGACGGCTACTGGTCGCCACCGGACGAGGAGGTGGCGGCGGCGCAATCGGCGGCGCTGGCGCCATCGGAGCGGCGGGCGCGGGCGCGGACGCTGCTGGAGGAGGCGGGGACCGCGGGCGCCCTCGTGGCCATCCAGACGCCGGACGTGGCGCAGCTGCGCGACGTGGCGTCGGCGGTGCGGGATCAGCTGGGGCGGGTGGGGCTGGCGGCGGAGGTTCAGGTGCTGCCGCCGCTGGAGTGGTTCGTGAACTTCCGGAGCGGGCGCTTCGAGTCGACGCTGCTCAGCCATCCGCCGTACGAGTCGCCGGACCTGCCGGCGCGGCTGTATCACTCGGCGGGCGTGTACGGCGACGGCAACACGTTCGGGTTTTTCGACGCGGAGGTGGACGCACTGGTGGAGCGATCGTGGGGGGAGGCGGACCGGGCGGCGCGCCGGGAGACGCTGCTGGCGGCGCAGCGGTTGATGCTGGAGTCGCGGGTGATGTTGCAGCTGTTCACGGGGCGGGGGTACACGTCGGCACGGGGGTACGTACGGGGGCGGCGGCCGGAGCTGCCGGGGAGCCTGGCGCAGTACAACCACGAGCAGTGGATCGACGATGCCGCACGGCGGGGGGCGCGGCGTGAGGGCGACAATTGACACCCTCTGCGAGGCGTCACTAGAATGGGGCGCCCCGGAGCGGCTTCGGGGGCTACAGCGCGGCCCCGTGGTGTAGCGGTCTAACATGCCACCCTGTCACGGTGGAGATCGAGGGTTCGAATCCCTTCGGGGTCGCCACTAGCACACTTCGATTCGTGCGTTTCGGCCACCGAAATCGGGCGAACACTTCCCTCGGCAACCTTCAGAAGTGCCCTGTACGCGGGCTTCGGGTTGGGCCCGATAATCCGCTGTTCTCGCACCTCCACCACAATCGCGTTGTACACCTCGGCGAGTACGCCGGCCTTCTCCTCAACGGTCATCCTGTTCCACAGTTCTGGTAGGCGTTCGAGCAGCCGGCCTGCGGCGAACACGTCGCACTCGCCAGGCCTGAAGCGGACACAGGCTTCTGAACAACAAGCAACACTAACGACGAGATGACCATGGACCTTTCTTCGGCCTTCCGTGATCGCATGGTTCGCGTGTTCGGCGCCGAGGGCCGCGATTGGCTCGACCGCCTGCCGCGAATGCTCGCCGAGTACGCCGACCGCTGGGGACTGCGTATCGAGCCGCCGCTGGCGCAGAGCTACAACTTCGTCGCGCCGGCGACGCGCGCGGACGGCACTTCCGTCATCTTCAAGTGTGGGGTGGTCGCCGACGCCAGCTCCATCCGCGCCGAGATCGCCGCGCTCCGCCACTGGGCCGGTGACGGCGCTGTGCTCGTCTTCGAGGATGATGCACCGAATGGTGTCGTCCTTCTCGAACGCCTCGTCCCCGGACAGGCCCTCGTCGAGCTCGATGACATGGCATCCACGCGCATCGCTGCCGGCCTCATGCGGCGATTGTGGAAACCACCTCCGAATGAGCATGTGTTTCCGACACTCGCCGATTGGAGCAAGGCCTTCGCCAAACTGCGCGAGCGCCATCACGGCACCACGGGGCCCCTGCCAGCGGAAATGATCGATCGCGGTGAGTCGCTATACCGCGATCTCGTCGCGTCGCAGTCAGAGCCAGTCCTCCTTCACGGCGACTTGCACCACTTCAACATCCTCTCGGCACAACGAGAGCCATGGCTCATCGTCGACCCGCACGGCGTCATTGGCGAGCCCGCGTTCGAGGTCGGTCCATGGCTTCGCAACACCGTCGGCGATCCCAACGGCCCGCACGCGCACCTCTACCTCCTGAAGCAGCCGAATGCGCGCGCCGTCCTCGACCGTCGCCTCAACGACTTCTCCGAACTCCTTGAAGTCGATCGCGCGCGCCTCCGTGATTGGGGTTTCGCCTTCTGCGCCCTCTCAGCCTGCTGGTCGAACGAGTCGAACCACCGCCCCGGCTGGGAGCAAGCTCTCGCCGTCGCCGGCATTTTGGCGACGCTGTGAGCTAGTGGCACAGTATCAGCACCTCGGTTGCGGGGCGCAGCCCGCCCGAGCGACAACCGTCATACACGTCCCCATCGCTCACACCGTTGTTCCACCCGGGGTCAATCCTTGGCTTGCGGTGTCTTCGACGGCCATGGTTCCCTCGGTCACGCGGGGCCTACCAAGTCCCACCTGTTGCCCGCGATGTCGGAGAAGACGGCGAAGCGACCGTACGGCATCGTCCGAGGCTGCGAAAGAAACGTCACACCAGCAGAAACCATGCGCTCGTAGGCGGCATCGAAATCGCCGACACGCAAGAAGAAGCCCACCCTGCCGCCCATCTGGCGCCCGACCATCGCCTGCTGATCAGCACCGTCTGCGCGGGCCAGAAGGATGCCTGTCTGGGCACCCGGTGGTCGCACAACCACCCACCTCTTCGGACGGCCATCGTTGGTTTCGGACGGCGAGTCTTCCACCAAGTCGAAACCGAGAGCACCGACGAAGAAGTCAATCGCGGCGTCGTATTCGTCCACGACGATTGCGACAAGTTCGAGAAATGGCACAAGCATGTCCCTTAGGTCACCATTAACACGCTTCACATCGGCTCCCCTTCGGGGGCCAAGGGCATCAGGAGCCGGCAGGCACCTCGATAACGCGGCCGTCCTGCAGGCCGAAGCTAAATGCGTCAACGGCCGGAGGTTTCACACCGAGCGCCGTGAGCGCGGTGCTGATCTGGCTCCGGTGGTCGGTCCCGTGGTGCAGCGTCTGCCAGACGGATGCCCATCGGAGCGTACTTCTGGTACCCGTCGTCAGGGTCGACCTCACGAAACACGGCGTCCGGGTCGATGCCCGCGTCGAGAAGTCGCGACCATCCGCTGCCGATGTCCTTCATCGCAACCCCGAGCTCCATGAGTCCCATCGGATCTGCCCTGATAAAGGAGCGACGTCCACCACTCGCGACAGAGAGTTCGAAGGACTCGTTCCCGATGACGTGACGCATCGTCGCAAGAATCGAGCGGTCGGTCCCCGGGACTGCGGCGTCCAACTGCGCGGGAGTGAGCGCGAGGCACGCATCGATCAGCCGTAGTGTCGCCCAGACATGGTGGGCAAACGCATCGTCGAGCAACGACCTGCTCATTCGGCCACTATACAACCGGCATGGCGGGTTTGCGGCTGCCACCGGCACGACGGTGATGCCCCACCCCTTCAGTCGCCGGTCAACTGCTGATTTCTGTGGTAGCGACGGCCGCGAATCCTTCGGGGTCGCCACTATAACTCCATCTCGTACCATACGTACTCGTACTCTCCGGTGAACACGTGGCCGATGTCGCGAAAGCCGAGCGACTCGTACAACGCACGCGCTGGCAGTTGTGGTGATGTAGTGTGTAGATACAACGCGCGACATCCGTCATCCCGACACCAGTCGATGACGCCGCGCGTCAGCGCTGCGCCCACGCCCTGGCGGCGAGCCTCCGGCGCGACCCGGAGTCGCCGCAGTTCGGCGACGTCGTTGCGCTTGTGCCAAACATCGCGCGGTGGCGCGGCACCGGCATGAAAGCTACGCCGCACACCGACCATGCCGATGAGCGCGTGCTCGGTAGCGGCCACCCAGAATGCCGCGTACCACCTCGCGACATCGTCCGTACTATCCGGCTCAGGGGCATGCGGTATCCAACCTTCGCCGGACTCTCGGGCATGAGCCGCGCGTTCCCGCATCGCCGTCACCTGGTCTGCGTCCTCAAGCCTGTAAGGCTCGACGCGCAGTTCGAGCGCGCGAACTGAGGGCAGGTCGAATTGTCCGTAGGGTCGAATCGTGAAGTTCAGCATCCGTGATGAATATACACGGCTCTGCTTGAGGTGGCGCCACGGTGATGCCCCACGGCTTCAGTGGCGGCTCAATCCTCGCCCTGCGGTGTCTTCGACGGCCATGGTTCCCTCGGTCACGCGGGGCCTAGCAAGTCCCATCGATCCCGGCGTCGGAGCTAGCCGAGCACATCGCGGCGCAGGGCGTCGCACGCCTCGAATACTCGTGCGCTCCCGATCCCCCGCCCGCGATGCCAGGCGATCTCCATGTCGAGGAGCATGCTGAGTTGATGGCTGGGCGTCCCGGCGACCGGCGACGTGTCTATGCGCTTGGCGATGCGGGCCTTCATGTCGGCGAGATACGTATCGAACGCGATGCTCGCGTCACGATCAGCGGACGGGTTAGCCGCGCGCAGGCATCGTTTCACGGCTTCGATCCACATCTTGAACCGCTGCTCCCACCGTTGCACGGTCAGGAGGTCAGCGCTGTCCACGTGCCCGGCTGCGTCGGCCGGAATCACGCCAACGTCGACGTGCCACAGCAAGGGGACTCCTTCAAAGTAGAACGTGCCGGCGTACGCGGGTAGCGCGGCGAAGCTCATCCCATCAATCAGGCGCGGGCCGACGGAATCCATCACGTCCGGGAGCTCCAGGAAGTACGCACGGTCGGTGATTCCCGGCCGCAAATCGACCCTGAGGTCGATGTCGGAGAGCGCATCCGCGCTGCCAGCCGCGAGGCTGCCGTGCACGACAACGCGATGGACCCGTCTGTCCTTTGAGAGGACGCTGACCACCCGATCCCGCAAGGAGTCGCGAAGCGCGAGATCCCATTCGCGGGGGTGATGGCTCATCCGTACAGCATATGCGACCGCACCTCTCCGGGTGGGACGGCGGCCAGTCTGAGCGATCAGCTACAGCCAGGTGGCGGCGGGCGAGGCGGTGGCGAACTTCCGGCGGTCGTGCCGGGCGCCTACACTGCTGGCCGATGGCGACGGAACCACGCCGCGGGTCGTTTCGGCTGATGGGCGCGAACATGGACTGCGCCGACGCCCAGGCGATGGCTGACTTCTACGGCCGGCTCCTCGGCTGGGAGGTGGCGCACCGCGACCACGACTTCATCGCGCTGCGAGATCCGCGTGCGGGCGCGGGGCTCTCCTTCCAGGAGGAGGCGTGGTACCAGCCGCCGGTGTGGCCGGAGCGGCCGGGGGAGCAGACGAAGATGGTCCACCTCGACATCAAGGTGGACGACCTCGAGGCGGCGGTGGCGCACGCGCTGGCCCTTGGGGCGCGGCTGGCGGAGCATCAGGCTCGAGCGGACCTGCGCGTGCTCCTCGATCCGGCCGGCCATCCGTTCTGTCTGTGTCTGGAGTAGAGCCGGGGCCTTCGGCACCAGTGACCACTTCGCGCTACACCGAAGGGAGATCACGATGCGAGCGCATCTGACACACTTGTTCATGGAGGTCGGCGACCTGGCGCGGGCGAGGTGGTTCTGGGTGGAGGCGCTGGGGCTGGAGCTGCAAGAAGACCGGGGCCCGTACATCCGAGTCGGTGGCGGCGGCGGCTTCTCGATCGGGATCGAGCAGCAGCCGGAGGGGAAGCCTTCGCTGGAGGGGGCCGAGATCACCATGCGGGTGCCGGACGTTGACGCGCTGACGGCGCGGCTGCGGGAGCTGGGCGTGACGATTGTGGAAGGGCCGGCGGACATGCCGGGGGGGCGCGGCACACGTGGATCCTCGACCCGGACGGGCGGCGGATGTCGATCTACTCGTCGGCGCAGCCGATCATGTGACGCGCGTCAGGCGCGGGGGAGGCCGAGGCCGCGGCCGGCGATGATGCCGCGGTTGATCTCGCTGGTGCCGGCGGCGATGGTGAGCGCCGCGGCGCCCAGGTACATCGCCTCAATGCGGCCGTGCAGGGGGGCCCAGGGGGAGCCGGGGGCGAGCTGTCCGGCCATGCCCATGAGCTGCATGCCCGTGCCGGCGAGCCGCTGCGCCAGCTCCGAGCCGAACATCTTGGAGACGGAAGCCTCGTAGTTGGGGACCTGGTTGCGGCTCTGCAGCCAGGCGACGCGATAGGCGAGCATGCGGCCGACCTCGTACTCGATGCGGAGGTCGGCGAGGCGCCAGCGCACGGGCCGGGCCGCCTCGCGGATGGCGCCGGTGCGGAGCGCATCGGCGGCGAAGGCGACGAGCTGCTCGTAGGTGCGAATGCCGCCCATCACGCGGGCGATGCCGGAGCGCTCGAAGTCGAGCGTGGTGGTGGCGACGTACCAACCGCGGTCCTTCTCGCCGACCAGGCAGTCGCGGGGGACGCGGAGGTTATCGAAGAACACCTGGTTGAAGGTATGGCGGCCCAGCATGTCGACGAGCGGGCGGACGGTGATGCCGGGCGTCTTCATGTCCAGGAGGAAGTAGGAGATGCCTTTGTGCTTCGGAGCGTCCGGATCCGTGCGGGCGAGGAGGATCATCCACTCGGCGAGGTGGGCGAAGCTGGTCCAGACCTTGCTGCCGTTGATGATGAAGGTGTCGCCGTCCTCGACGGCGGACGTCTGGAGCGATGCGAGGTCGGAGCCGGCGCCGGGCTCGCTGAAGCCCTGGCACCAGATGGCTTCGCCGCGGACGATCGGGGGGAGGAAGCGCTGCTTCTGCTCGCCGGTGCCGTAGAGGATGATGGTGGGACCGACGCGGTCGACGCCGAGGTCGGTGGAGGGCGCATCGGCGTAGGCCATCTCCTCGTTGAAGACGAGTTGCGTGAGGTGGCCGGCGCCCTGCCCGCCCCACTCCTTCGGCCAGCCGAGGGTGTTCCAACCGCGGTCAGCGAGCTTGCGGATGAACGAGCGATGGAACTGCCAGCCGTCGGCGCGGTCCGGGCGGGCGTCGACGGGCAGCTCGGCGCGCAGGAACGTGCGCACTTCTTCGCGGAAAGCTTCCTCTTCCGGGGAGAAGCGGAGATCCACGGAATCAGCGGACGGCTGGCGCCGGGGCGGGCGTTTCGGCGGGCGGGGCGAAGCGCTGGCGGATGACGGCGCGGGCCTCGTCGATGATGTCTCGGAGGATGTCGCCGGCGGGGCGGATGTCGTGGATCATCCCCAGGCCCTGTCCGGCGGGCATGAACGTCCGGTCGGCGTCGAAGCGGTCGGTTACGCCCATGTAGTCCATCACGCCCTCGCGTCCGGAGATGCCGGCTTGCATGGGGAAGGGCTGGATGTCGGCGGCCTTCGCTTCCCATTCGTCGGTGCGGCTGTTGCGGATGGTGCGTGCGGGCTTGCCGGTGTAGGAGCGGGTGCGGACGGTCTCGTCGCTCGCGGCGCGGACGATGGCCTGGCGGTAGCCGTCGGCGGCCTGGGCCTCGGGGGAGGCGATGAAGCGCGTGCCGACGACGACGCCCTGGGCACCGAGGGCAAGGGCGGCGACGAGGCCCCGGCCATCGGCGATGCCACCGGCGGCGAGGACGGGGATGCGGACGGCATCGACCACCTGCGGCACGAGCGCGAGAGCGCCGATCTCGCCGGTGTGGCCGCCGGCCTCGGTGCCCTGCGCGGCGACGACGTCGGCGCCGGCCGCCTCGGACTTCTGGGCGTGGCGCACGCGCCCGCACATGACGGCGACAGTCATACCGGCGGCGTGCATCTCACCGATGAATTCGGCGGGGACGGCGAGGCCGGCGACGAAGATGCGGACGTCCTCGTCGAAGACGACCTGCATCTGGGGGCGGATCATGTCGGGTATGGGGGCGAGGAGGTCGACAGCGAAGGGCTTGTCGGTGAGGTCGCGGGTGCGGCGGATCTCGTCGCGGAGGCGGGCGGCGTCCATCGTGGCGGCGCCGATGACGCCGAGGCCACCAGCGTTGGAGACGGCGGCGACGAGGCGGGAGGTGGAGACGCCGCCCATGCCGGCAAGCAGCACGGGGTACTGGATGCCGAAGAGGTCGCAGATCGGCGTGTGGAGGGGGTCGTTCATTGCAGGATCAATCGTAGACGGCGGCGGGGCGGGCGTCTAGGCGGGAGCTCGCTCGCCGCACCCCGCCCTATGCATGTGTTGGCATGGGGCTACGCCTTCGTGGGCTGGGGGGCTTCCTGCTCGATGACAGCGTCGTAGAGCTTGACCTGCGGGGGACCGCCGAGGACGCCCATGAGGGAGCCGCCCTGTCGATGGCCGGCGACGAAGGCCTCGCTCTGGGTCCAGGCGACGAACGCATCGCGGCTCTCCCAGGTGCTGTGGCTGATGTACTCTCCCTCGCCGTCGCCGCGGAGGAGGGCGAAACGCACGAAGCCGGGGACGCCGTGCAGGTGAGTCTCGCGGTTCTTCCAGATGCCCTCGAACTCTTCCTGCTTGCCGGGGACGACTTTGAAGTTGTTCATGGCGATGAACATGGTGGCACCTCCAGCCGCGATAGACGTGAAACACCGCCATCGTACCAGCGATGGCGGTGTCCGTCAGGTGCGGGGCGTGGGAGGGGTTTAGCTCCCCGGGAAGCTCTGCGAGATGGTGATGGCAGCCGGGCCCAGAATGACGACGAAGAGGGTGGGGAAGATGCAGAGCACGAGCGGGAAGAGCATCTTCACCGGGGCCTTGTAGGCGGCCTCTTCGGCGCGCTGGCGGCGGCGCATGCGGAGCTGGTCGGACTGGACGCGCAGGACGGTGCCGATGGACGAGCCCATGGCTTCGGCCTGGATGACGGCGTTGGTGAACTGGATGAGGTCGGGGACGCCGGTGCGCTCGCCCATCTCCTTCAGGGCGTCGCGTCGCGACTTGCCGAGGGCGATGTCGCGGAGGGCGCGAGACAGCTCCTGCGAGAACGGGCCCTGCACCTTTTCGGCGACGCGCGCGAGGGCGGCATCGAGGCCGAGGCCTGCTTCGACGCAGGTGGTGATGAGGTCGAAGGCGTCGGCGAGGCTCTTGATGATGGCTCCCTGGCGGCCCTTGGCACGGCCGCGGACCATCATGAAGGGCAAGAAGAATCCAATGGCGGAGAGGATGCCGACGATGGCGAGCTGCGTCGGGCCGATGGACGCGCCCGAGGCAACGACGATCATCAGGCCGAACGCCGCAGAGGCGACGGTCGCAATCAAGACCATGGTGAGGAAGCCGTTGAGTGTCATGGGCTCGCCGGCGGTGATGAGCTGACGTTCGACACCGGCAAGCATCGAGCGCGGGAGCAGCTTGCCGAGCGCGCCGGCGGCGTTGTGAAGGCCCGGCGCGAGCACGCGGGCGCTGAAGGACGGGCTGCCGGGCTCCACCTCGCCGCCACCCTGGGCGCCGCGCTTGAACGCCTCGAGGCGCTCGCGCGCCAGGGTGGACTGAGCCTGTCCGGGCAGGAGGCCCAGGACGAGGAACAGCACGGTGCCGCAAATGAGTGCCGCCGTGAGGAGTGCCATTCCGTCCACGCTACACCTCAATCTTCAGGATGCGCTGGATGATCATCACGCCGACCACTTCCATGACGGCGGCGCCACCCAGCAACGTCTTACCCATCGTGGTTTCCCAGAGCGGGTTCATGTACCCGGGGCTGATGAACAGGAACAGCACGCCAACCGCAACGGGCAACAGGCCCAGGACGATGCCGGTGAGCTTCTGCTGGGCGGTGAGGGTCTGGATCTCACCCTTGATGCGGATGCGCTCTCTCATGGTTTCGGCGACGTTGTCCAGGATTTCACCGAGGTTACCGCCGACAGTGCGTTGCACGAGGATGGCGGTGACGACGATGTCCAGGTCGTAGCTGCCGGAGCGATCGCTCAGGCCGACCAGGGCTTCTTCCGCGCTGGAGCCGATGTTCATCTCGTGGATCGTGCGGGCGAGCTCCGTCGAGATGGGGTGCTGGAGCTGATCCGAGGCGGTGTTGAGCGCCTGGAGCAGTCCGAACCCGGCCTTGAGGGAGTTGGAGATCGCCATCAGGGCTTCGGGCAGCTGCGCGTTGAGCTTGTCGACGCGCGCCTGCCGGCGATGCTTCAGATAGAACTTGGGCAGGTTGTAGCCGATGAGGGCCGCGGCGAGGGCGGCAAGATACGCCTGCACTCCGCTGAGGAAGAAGATCGGAGCGACGAAGCCGGCCAGCGCCAGGGCGATGCGAAGCAGCACGTATTCGCTGGGCGCAATGGTCAGGTCGGCGCGCTCCAGCTGAATCTGGAGCTTCTCGCGCAGATTCACGCCGACCAGAGCGCGAAAGAGGCTCTTGGAGTCTACGCGGCGCAGCGCCGTCGAGGACCCGATGTCGACGACAGAGGTGCCGGACATGAGCCCTTCGAGGCGGCCCCGGACGGCTGTCGCCTGGGGCACGGCTGTGCCGTAAAACGCCATGAGGGCGAGCAGCACCGTCAGCATGACGGAGAACGATGCGACCAATGCCAAGAAGTCCATCAGTTACTCCTAGCCGGCCATTGCGAACAGGTCGGCGGGCAGATGAATGCCCAAGACCTCGAACTTTTCGGTGAAGCGCGGGCGGATGCCGGTGGTGCGCAGTTCACCCAACACGCGCCCATCGGTATCGATGCCGGTCTGCTCGAAACGGAACAGATCCTGCATGGTGACGACCTGGCCTTCCATGCCGGACACTTCGGAGACGCTGGTGACCTTGCGCGTGCCGTCCGGGAAGCGGGCGATCTGGATGACGACGTGGACGGCGGACTGCATCTGCTCGCGGATCGCGCGGACGGGCAGCTCGAAACCGGCCATCATGACCATGTTCTCGATGCGAGCGAGAGCGTCGCGCGGGGTGTTGGCGTGCACGGTACCGAGCGAGCCCTCGTGGCCGGTGTTCATCGCCTGGAGCATGTCGAAGGCCTCGGGGCCGCGGACCTCGCCGACGATGATTCGGTCCGGGCGCATACGCAGGGAGTTGCGCACAAGGTCCCGCTGGGTGACCTCTCCCTTGCCCTCGAGCGACGGGGGCCGGGCCTCAAGGGTGACGACGTGACCCTGCTGGAGCTGGAGCTCCGTCGGGTCTTCGACCGTGACGATGCGCTCGGTGTCAGGGATGAACGACGAGAGTGCGTTGAGCATGGTGGTCTTCCCGGAGCCGGTACCACCGGAGATGATGATGTTGAGCTTGGCCTGCACGCAGGCGCGGAAGAACTCTGCCAGCTCGTTGGACAGGGCGCCGGTGGCGACGAGGTCACCGATGGTCATCTTGTCGGCGCGGAACTTCCGGATGGTGACGGTGGGGCTCTTGGGCGCCACGGGCGGGATGATGATGTTCACGCGCGAGCCGTCGGGCAGGCGGGCGTCGACCATGGGAGACGACTCGTCGACGCGGCGGCCCAGGGGGGCGACGATACGCTCGACGATGCGCATGATGTGCTGGTCGTCGCGGAAGCGGACGGAACTCAGGTACAGGCGTCCTTCCTTTTCGTAGAAGACGGTGTCGGCCGAGTTGACCATGACTTCAGAGATGGCGGCGTCACGCAGGAGCGGCTCGAGCGGGCCGAAGCCGAGCACTTCGTCGGCGACGGCGGCGACCAGTTCGTCGCGGGTGGTGCCGACGATGCCGGGCATCTCCTGCGCGATGAGGGTACGTGCAGCCTGTTCGACGGCCTCGTGGGCCTTGTCCTTGCCGAGCCCCTCGAGTTTGTTGGGGTCCAGCTCCTCAATGAGGCGCTGGTGCAAGGTGAACTTGAGCTCATTGAGCGCGACGATGTTCTGGGACAGGCCGGCCGCCCGGCCGGTGCTGCCCCCTGCCTGTGTCTTGCGCGATTGCCACTGAAACTGACCCATGCGTCATCCTCCGCGGGTTAATCAGGCGGAACGGCCGAGGAACCGGTCGAGGAACCCCCGCTTGTCCTGTTTGGTCCCGGTGAGCGTGTGTGCCAGGTCGATGATGGCCCGGGACACACGCGCATACGGCTTGGCGATCACGATCGGCTGGCCGAGCTGGGTGCTGCTGGAGACCGCAAGGTCGTGCGGGATCTGCCAGAACACCTCGTACTCCAGCACGCGCGCGACGTCTTCCTCGCGCAGGCTGTTGGCCGCTGTCGAATGGTTGATGAGGAGTTTCACCTTGTCCTCGGAGACCCCGGCGGCCCGGAGCATCTCAAGCGCGAGGGCGGTGTCCTTGATGCTGGCGATGTCCATGCTGGTGACGAGCAGAATCAAGTTGGCCAGTTCGAGCGTCGTGGCGATCAGCTCGTTGAAGGTGCCGGGGGTGTCGATGACGACGTAGTCGTGGGTCTGGGCCAGCAGCTCCACGATCTTCTCGATGTGCTGCGGCGTGAGGTTCCGCCACTCGGTCGGGTGCAGCGGAGCGGGCATGATGGCGACGCCGCTGTGGTGCTTCACGAGGTAGTCGCGGATCTTGTCGCGGTCCAGGTCGTCGATGCGCTTTGCGACGTCGGCGATGCTGGCCTCGACGGCGATGTCCATCATGATGGCGACGTCGCCGAAGCGGGTGTCCATATCCAGCAAGCAGACGCTGGCGCCGGTGATTTTCGCCAACGAGGTGGCGAGGTTGGTGGAGATGGTCGTCTTACCGATGCCGCCCTTGGCTCCGAAGACGGTAATGACGGTGCCGCGCGCCGCGCCTTCGGTGGTCTGGCCATCGGCGCGGAGACGCTTGCGCTCCTCCTGTTCGAGGACGCCATAGACGGCGCGCGAGAGGTCTTCGGGCTTGAGGGGCCGGATGAGGTAGTCGCGAGCGCCGGCGACCATGGCACGCCGGACGGACTGGGCCTCGGCGAGTGAAGAGTAGACCACGCACGGTGCGTTGGGGACGGCGTCCGCGAGAGCTTCGATGGTCTGGAGGGCGAGCGCGACGGGTTCCTCGACGGCGATGAGGAAGACGTCGGGAGGGGTTTCGCGGGCGACGGTGACGGCCTCGACGCCGTAGCCGGCCTCACCCACGACGGTGAAGTGGGCGAGCTGGACGGCACGCTTGGTCTCGGCCCTGCTGCCCAGGTCCGGGTCAATGGTGACGATTTCCGGGTTCCGCGCCATCGGCTGCGTCTCCTACGTTCGGCTCTGCGTATCCCTGCGGTTATTGGGCCGCGGCGGCGGCCGGATCCTTGTAGCCCTCGGGGCGCAGCTCTTCGGGTAGGCGCTCCACGATGTCCAGGGGCAGGATGTCGGTCAGCAGGTTGAAGCCGGTGTCGGCCACGGTTTCGTCGCCGATACCGCGGAGGTCGGCACGGATCTTGCCGGTGGACTCAGCCAGAAACAGAAGCTGGGTCTCCTGCGGCGTCAGGAGCAGCGTGAGGCTGACGGCATCAGGCTGCGGCGCGCCGGTCTCGGCCTGCACGGGGGCGGCGCCGTCTTCCCCGGTGGGTCCGGAGTTGACGATGACCTGCGCGACGGCGGCCACCTGCACGTTGCGGAGCAGTGTGCTCACGACGACCGGGCGGTCACTGCAGCAGCCCCAGATCAGGTCCACGTAGTCGCCGGGGAGGATCAAGCCACCGGCCATGCTCACTTGCGACGCCTGGATGGACATCGCACGCTTGCCGGTGGGGACGACGTAGGACAGGGCGGGGGCGGTGATCGGCGCACTGGTGTCGACGATGGCCGCGCTCACGACCTGCTGGTTTATTTCGATCGGGAACTTGGTGACCTTCCCAGAAGCGGCCTCCAGCGTGGAGATCGCGCCGGTCGAGATCGCGTTGAGCGGCACGTTCTTGACCTCCAGCATCTCAGGAGTGATCAACGTGCGCTGCTTGATCGGCACCTTGGCGACCACGACCGGCTGTGAGCCGGCGGCCGGGGATGACGACCCGCCCGAGTCATTTGAGGAGAGCTTTGCGTAAGCGAGTGCAAAGCTCAGGCCCGCAAGGAGCACGGCTACGAGGAGAAAGCGTCGGTTCATCCTTGCCGGTGCTGCGCCCGCAACTGTTCGTGCCATGGCTTTATTTCCCCCATCCGGAATCCGGCCCGGTCGGGCCACTAGGCTGTATAGGTATCGGCCCTTCGTCGCCGTGCTTTACGAGCGGCGGCGTAAGGCCGGGGAACCCACATGCGGTAAAACCCTGACCCGCCCGATGAGGCCCGGCGCCTCTGGCAGCCCACAGGCCCCTCAGGTGGCGGGGTCCAGGAGCTTCATCTGCTTGCGAAGGGCGTTGAGCGCGCGGTGTTGAATGACGCGGATGGCCGCGACACTCTTACCTATGATCTCGGCCACTTCGCGGTAATCTAAATCCTCAATGAAGCGCAGGATGATGACCTGGCGCTGTTCCTCCCGAAGGCGCAGGATGGCCTCCCGTACGAGTTCCTCCTCCGCCGTCCGTTCGTAGGCCGACTCGGGGTCGCGCCGCTCCTTTTCATCGACGATGCCGTCGTGGAGCTGGGAGCTTTCACGCCTGGAGCGCAGGTAGCTGACGCCGAGGTTGTGAGCGATGCGGAGCAGCCAGGAGACGAAGGGGGCGCCGCGCACCTGATAGCGCTCGATCGCTTCCCAGGCCCGGAGGAAGGTCTGGGCCGTCAGATCCTCGGCTTCGGCAGCGTTCCCCACCATGTAGTAGATGTGGCGGTAGACGCGGACCACGTGGCGGTCGTACAGCTCCCCGAAGGCGTCCTGGTCGCGCTGGATGGCCCGCAGGACGAGGGCGGTCTCATCGTTGGGGCGGGAGACAGCTGGGTTTGCGCTGACCATCCGGTGGCTCCCCGATCGGGGCGCTCGACGGGCGGTGTGCCGCCGGACTGCCCGCATCGGCGGGCGTCGCCGAGTCCCACTGAGCATCGGCAGATCGGCGGTGTGCCTTTAGGGGAATCCCGTACGGGAAGGGAAGCGGGGGGATCAGCCTGCCTGGCGGCCCTGATCCGGAGCCTCGATGTCGTTCTTGGGCATGAGTTCGGCAAACCGCAGCGGACGAGGCTGGGGTGACGAGGGCTGAAGCCCGGGGCGGGAGGCTTGGTCCCCGAGCAGATCCGAGGCGTCCACAGGGCTTTCCGTTACCGGCTGATCCGAGGGCAACAGCCGGAACTCGAACTGGTGTCGTCCTACGTCGAAGGAGTCGCCGGGCTCGAGGATCTCCCAGCCGCCGGACGTCCCGTCGTAGGCGATGGCCGTGAGGCGGGTGATCGTGTGCAGCATGAGGTGTCCGCCGCGTACCCAGACGCGCGCTTCTTCGTGCGCGAGCTCCGGGTCGTTGATGCGCACGCCGCAGCGGGTGCCGGAGCCAATGCTGACGGGGCTGCTGCCGACGATGTACTCCGCACCAATACCGGGACCGCCGCGGGAGATGAGGACACCCATGGGCTCGCCCACGTTCTCCGGTTCCGGCGTGGGTTCAACCGCGTCTTCCACCGCTACGGGGTTGCGGCGCGCGACCTGTGCCGCCCAGGGCGTAATCCGCTGCGAGGCGGGGACGCCCTTTCCAGGCCGGTTCCGCGCGCGGTTGTAGAGCAGCGCACCGCCTCCGGCGACCAGCAGCAGCAATCCGAACGCGATCGGAAGCAGCGGCAACCCGCCGCCAGCCGCGGCTGGTGGCTTCGATGCGAAGGTGATCTGCCGGGTCACGGGCTCCAGCGCCGACTCCACGCGGACCGACAGCGTGTGCTGGCCCCCGCCGAATGCAGAAGGTTCGTAGGTGAACTCGTAGGGCGCCGTAGTCGCCTCGCCGACGTTAACGCCATCGACTTCGAAGACGACGCGCGTTACCGGCTCATCGCCGGTGACGAGTGCGAGGATACGACGGGGAGCGTCGAGGGCGTCACCGGGCTCCAGTCCTTCGACGACGATGGAGGGGAGGGTGCGGGGCGACGGCTCGTAGGCGGCGGTGGCGTCGGCGATGAGGTCTCCGGCGCTCACCCGGACCTGTACGGGCACGGATGCGAGTCCGCGGACGGACGAGCCATCGATGGTGACGACGTACTGGCTGCGCAGGAGCCGACCGATGCCCGCATACAGGCCCTGGATGTCGTCCGGTGATGGCGCCTCGAGGAACCGTCCCTGGGACTCTCGCGCGATCTGCGTGAGGTACTCGCTGTCGAGGTCGGTGCCGTAGGCGACGGTGTAGAACGGGACTCCGGCACCGGCGGCGCTGCCAAGCGCGTCGTCCCGGCTGACCGTGCTGACGCCGCCGTAGTCAGCGCCGTCACTGAGCAGGACGACCGCACGGCGTTCGGCGGTTGAGGTGGCCGACTTGAAGGCGCCGCTCGCCGTCGCCAGGTAGAGGGCGGTGTTCCCCCGTGCCACCAGGCCATCGATAGCAGCGGTGATCAGCGCGCGGTCTACGGTGTAGTCCTGCACGGTGGCAACTTCGTCGGCGAAGCTCATGATGGCAACACGATCATTGGCTCCAAGCTCGGCCACGAGGGCCTTCACGGCATCTTTCGCGGCGGACATCGGCTCGCCCGCCATGCTGCCGCTGGTGTCGACGATCACCAGCAGATCGAGCGGGGCGTCCTCGCTGGAGGCGATCTCGGCCGAGATGACGGGCGCAGGCTGGCCGTTGAGGGTCGCCTCAAAGTTGTCCAGCGTGAGCTGCACAGGCTGGCCCAGCGAGGCGTCGGTCACGTCGACAACGAGACGTACGTCGGGGTAGTGGACGTCGCTGACGCTGACAATGCGGGCGCGAAGGAGGGGTTCCTGGGCAGCAGCAGGCAGCGGCGCGGCCAGGAGCAGCAGCGCCATGGCGGTGAGGATGGTGGTGGTTTTCCGGGCCAACATGGCCTCCGCAACGGACCGGTGACGGCGTTCATTCCGGCGGCGGAGGAGGCAGCCGCCCGCGTCCCCCTTGACGGTGAAGTTAGGCCCTTCTGGCCTCTTGACAGCCTGCATGCCCCGTGGCAGAATCGACCCACCTTGCGGGGCGGGCGCCGGTCTGCCGAGGTGGAGCCGCAAGCAGTCTCACCTAGCAGTATCGACAAAAGGAGCCGCTTCGATGAGCGGCGGCCGGCCATTGCAGGGACGCGAGGGCACGCAGATCCTGAGATCACCGCTCGCGCGCCGGCGTGGCGCGCGGTGAGCAGCGCTCCCGCCGTGCGGGAGTTTACGTAGGGGCTACGGGCCCAGGGGACGCGCGTTCAGGAGGCGGGGCCTGGCTGGCGTCCCCTGGGCTCCAACCCGTTGCCTCTCGCCCGCCCAGCGGCGCCCCAGCCGCCGCGATCCCGACGCTTCGGCCGGCAACCGACACCCCACTGCTCCAGCTTTCATCGCGTCAGTCCGATACTCCTATCGCGAGGCACGGGGGGAGGCATGCGCCTGTCTACCGCCGTGGCCCACTGTCCGCGCCCTTGGGGCGCGAGGAGTGCTGCGGACTCACCGCAGCAGCAGGAGCCAGGCATGACACCGGAAGCCTCGGCGGCCACCCGCCGCGGACAGGTCATCGAGCATCCCGCGCGACGGGCCCAGAGCGCAGAGGGGTTGGCGGCGCCGTTCGTCTCGCAGCCACAGACGATCGACGAGACCGGCCTGGATTTTTCGATGATCCTCGACCTGGTGGTCAAGGCCATCTACTTCGCCGGCCGTCCCGCCGCGCGTCAGATCTCCGCCCAGCTGGCGTTGAATTTCCCGGTGGTCGAGGAGGTGCTGGCGTTCATGAAACGCGAGCAGCTGGCGGAGGTGGTCGGCAGTTCGGGGATGGGCGAGCAGCTCTACCAGTACGCGCTCTCCACCAAAGGATTCGAGAAGGCCGAGGAGGCGCTGGGGCGCAACCACTACATCGGGCCGGCGCCGGTATCGTTCCAGTCGTACATCGAGACGCTGCGACGGCAGTCGATCACGTCGATCCGGATTACGCCGGACTCCGTCGATTCGGCGCTATCGCACCTCGTGCTGTCGGAGTCGGTAAAGGAAGCGCTGGGGCCGGCGGTGAACTCGGGGCGGTCGATGCTGATGTACGGCGGCTCAGGCAACGGGAAGAGCACGATGACGGCGGCGATCGGACGCATGCTGCCGGGCGAGGTGCTGATCCCGTACGCGGTGGACCTCAACGGCATCATCGTCAAGGTGTTCGACCCGCGCGTGCACCAGGAGATCCCGGCGGATCTACAGCTTGACCGCCGGGCTTCGGAGCCGCCCTCGGGGAGCCCGGAGCGGCGGCGGGACCGGCGCTGGGTGGTGGCGCGGCGGCCGATGATCTCGGCCGGCGGCGAGCTGACGCTCAAGGAGCTGGAGCTGCGGTTCTCACCGCAGTCGCAGTTCTACATCGCCCCGCTCCAGTGGAAGGCGAACAGCGGCATCCTGATCGTCGACGACTTCGGGCGGCAGATGATCCAGCCGAAGGAGCTGCTCAACCGCTGGATCGTGCCGATGGAGGAGCGGGTCGACCACCTGTCGCTGCACACTGGAGACACGATCGAGGTGCCCTTCGACGTGCTGCTGATCTTCTCGACGAACCTTCACCCGTCGCAGCTGGGGGATGAGGCGTTCTTCCGGCGGATCCGGCACAAGATCCACATTCCGGACCCGACGCGAGAGCAGTTCATGGACATCCTGTCGCGCGTCTGCGAGCAGCGCGAGATCCTGCTGAACCCGGGTGCGGCGCAGTACCTGGTGGACCGGTACTACGTGGCCACGGGCCGGGAGTTCAAGGGTTCGCACCCGCGCGATATCGTCGACCTCGTGGTCGACATCTGCCAGTACCACTCGGAGACGCCGGCGTTCACGCGCCAGTACGTCGACGCCGCCTGCCACTCGTACTTTGTGTCGCTGCAGGAAGAGAGCACGGACGCTCAGAAGCGCCAGTTCGGCGGGCTGGCGGCGTAGCCGCTGCAGGGTTCAGACTCACCGCCGAGACGCAGGGAGCGCAGAGCCCCTCAACCCCTCCACTCCAACATCGCGGTGAATGATTCGCCAGGTGCTGACGCACAAAGGGAAACGCCGCGACAGCTGTCGCGGCGTTCTTGCTCCCCCGTTAGTCCGCGATCTACGCCGGGCCGGTGAACACGACGGTGAGGTACTTCATCCCGGAAGCGTCGACCGCGAAGCCGATGCCGACCTGGGTGAAGTGCGGGTTGAGCATGTTCTCCCTGTGGGACGGGCTGTTCCAGAGCGACTCGTCGGCGACTGCGACCACCTGGCCGTCAGGGTAGTTGTTCTTGGCCAGGTTCTCGCCAGCCCAGCCGAACGGAATGCCGAAGCTGTCCATCAGGCTGAAGACGGTGTCGCCTGTGACCGGGCTGGTGTGCGAGAAGTAGTTGTACTGCGCCATCTCGCCGGAGCGGAGGCGGGCCAGGCCCGCGAGCCGTGGGTCGAGGGTGAGCGGGGCGAGGCCGCCGTTGACGCGGCGGCGGTTCGTGGCGTCGAGCAGGCCCTGCTCGAAGGCGTCCAGCGGCGACGTGTCGAGGCCGGCGGCGGCCGGCGCGGGAGCCGGCGGCGGGGCGGCGGGCGCTGGTGGCGGCGAGGCCCGGGGTGGCGCTTCGGGCTGAACAGCGGGTGCAACCGGCGCGGGCGCCCGAGGCGCAGCCGGTTCGGGGGCGGGCCCCGGCGTCTGCGCGGCGGGGTCCCGGAAGGGCGCCTGTGCGGCCAGCTCGAGGAAGCGCGTGACTTCTCCGAAGCGCTCCCATCCGGTCGCTTCCTCGTCTGGCGTGAGCGACCGGAGCGCCGGCTTGGTGGGAGCGCTTGCCTGCGGGTGGGGTCCCTGCAGGGCGGCGACGGACGGCAGGAAGGTTGCGGCGGCCAGCGCCAAGACCGCGCCGAATTCGACGAACCCGCGCCGCGTCCGCGTTCGCGAAACGAGTGACCCTAACTTCAGCACTCTTAGTCCCCAATCCCCGCGGATCCCCGTAGGGATTCGCGACCCAAGGGATGCTCGACATCCCGTAGGGGAGGCTTGAGGGCAGATGGCGGGATCCGGGCAGAAGCGCAGCAAACGGGGAGAGTGCACTCTGTACCGCCGGGGACGACTGCCGCCGTTGCCCGGCCGAAGGGGGGTTGTTAGGATTGGAGGAAGAGGGGTCGGCTGGTGCGCGGCCCTTCTTTATGTCTCGCAGAGGCCTCCCAGCCTCCCTTCCAGGACGGACACCCATGCCCCGCGGAAGCTTCGCCGCCCTCGACAGCCTGTTCCATCCGCGCTCGGTGGCGGTCGCCGGCGCCTCGACGCAGGAGGGCCCGGGCTCGTTCATCGCGGCGATCAAGGAGATGGGGTTCGAGGGTGCGCTGTATCCGGTGAACCCCAAGGCCGCGGAGATCGCTGGCCTGCCCTGTTACCCGCGGCTCACGGACATCCCCGGTGATATCGACCACGTAATCTCGAGCGTGCCGCTGCGCTTCGTGGAGCAGCTGCTGGAGGAGTGCGCGCAGAAGCGCGTGAAGGTGATCCACTTCTTCACGGCGGGGTTCAGCGAGACGGGCGACGAGGAGGCGGCGGCCCTGGAGGGGCGGGTGGTGGAGCGGGCGCGGGCGGCAGGGATGCGGGTGATCGGGCCTAACTGCATGGGGCTGTACGTGCCGGCGGCGGGGCTCTCGTTCATGCCGTCGATGCCGGTCGAGCCGGGGCCGGTGGCGCTGCTCTCGCAGAGCGGGGCGAACGCGGGGGAGTTCTGCCGTACGGGCGCCGCGCGCGGGCTGCGCTACAGCAAGGTTGTGAGCTACGGGAACGGCGTCGACCTGCGGGAGTCGGAGCTGCTGGAATACCTCGCCGAGGACCCGGAGACAGAGGTTATCGGCTGCTACATCGAAGGTGTGCTGGACGGGCCGCGCTTCCTGCGGGCGCTGCGGGCGGCCTCTGCCGCGAAGCCGGTGGTGGTGCTGAAGGGCGGACGGACGGAGGCGGGCACGCGGGCGGTCAACTCGCACACGGGATCACTCGCCGGGTCGCTGGAGATCTTCGACGCGGCGGTGCGGCAGTCGGGGGCGCTGCGGGTCGACCGGATGGAGGAGCTGGTGGACCAGGTGGTGGCGTTCCGCTTCGCGCGGGGGCTGCGCGGGCCGCGGGCGGGGATCGTGGGGGGAGGCGGCGGCTACAGCGTGCTGGCGTCGGACGAGGTGGCATCGCACGGGCTGGAGATGCCGGCGCTTCCTGAGGAGACGCAGCAGCGGCTGCGGGACTTCACGCCGACGGCGGGGACGAGCGTGCGCAACCCGGTCGACACGAGCGTGGGGTGGGGGCCGGAAGGACTGAAGCCGATGATGGACACCGTGCGCATCGTGGCGGAGGCTCCGAACGTGGATTTCGTGCTCTATCACACGGGCTGGGGCTGGGGGCCGTCGCGGGGCGGGCCGGACGTGAGCGAGATGGCACGAAACACGGCGAACGCGCTCGGCGACCTGGCGGACGAGTCGGGGAAGCCGGTGATCTGTGTCGCGCGCACGCCGAACTCCGAGCAGGGGATGGCGGCGACGATCGCGTACCAGGACGAGGCGGCGAAGCGGGGGCTGGCGGCCTTCAGCAGCGTACAGGCGGCGTCGCGGGCGCTGCGGCGGGTGCTGGACTGGCAATCCCGACGCCAGGAGTTCTCTCCGGCGAAGTAGTGCGCGCTGTACGTTCCACCCGCAGGAGGACGGCCCGTTAGGCCGCCCCTACGCGATCTAGTCCGAACCGAATTCCGACCCGGCGCTGCTGAAGCTACGCAGCTACCTGCGCATTATCGTCTCGCGCGGCTACTTGCGGCGGAATTCGCGGGCGATGGCGTCGGCGGCGAGGTGGACCATCGTCGGGCGGCCGTGGGGACAGGTGCGGGGGGACTCGCAGCTTTCGAGGAGGCGCAGCAGCTCACGCTGTTCGGCGTCACCCATGGTCATGCCCGCGCGCACAGCGGCGTGGCAAGCGAGCGACGCGGCGGCGCGGTGGGCGGGATCGTCAGGGGCATCGTCGCGGCGGAGCCGGTCGAGCAGCTCGACGATCGCGCGTCCGACATCGGCTCCGGCGAGCGCCGCCGGAATCGCACGCACGACGAAGGCGCCGTCGCCGAAGGGCTCGACGTCGAAGCCGAGACGGGCGAAGGACGCCGCGTGTTCTTCGAGGAGCGCGCGGTGCGGCGCGCCCAGCTCGATGGTGGCGGGCTCCAGCAGCGGCTGCAGGTCGGGCGTGCCGGCGCGGACGGCCTCGAGGAAGCGCTCGTAGAGGACACGCTCGTGGGCGGCGTGCTGGTCGATCAGCTCCATGCCGTCGGGCGCCTCGGCGATGACGTAGGTGTTGCCGACCTGTCCGACCGCGCGCAGCACAGGCAGGCGCTCGTGCATCGGTGCGGCCGCGGGAGCTTCCCCTGAGCCGACGGTGGGCGCGGTGACCCCCGGGCGGGTGAGGGGGAGCTGCGTGGCGGGGGTGTGCAAGGTCAGCGGGGGCGCCGGTGACGACAGCATCGCGGGGGCGCCGGTCCAGAGCGACGGGGAGGCGGAGGGCACGGGGGCGGCGGTGGTGATGGCGCGGCGGACGGCGCGCTGGATCACGGCGAACACCTCGCGCTCGCGGCGGAGACGCACCTCGGCCTTCGTGGGGTGGACGTTCACGTCGACCTCATCAGGCGGGAGGGAGACGTCGAGCACGGCGATGGGGAAGCGCCCGGTGGGGAGCATGCCCTGGTACGCCTCGAGGACAGCGAAGGTGAGGGGGCGGTTCCGCACCCAGCGGCGGTTGACGTAGAGGCTCACGTAGTTACGGGAGGCGCGGTGCAGCCGCGGCTCGACGATGACGCCGCGCAGGCCGGGCTCGCCTTCGTTCGGCGGCGGCGCCTCGACGTCGATGCCGGCGGCGGCGACCTCGGCGCCGTACACCGCGGCGATGGCGTCGACGAGGCGGCCGGTGCCGGGGGTCTGCAGGGAGGTGCGGGCGTCCGAGACCAGCTCGAAGCGCACCTCCGGGTAGGCCATGGCGTAGTGGGAGATGACGGAGGCGACCTGCGTCGCCTCGGCGCCGGGGGAGCGCAGGAACTTGAGCCTCGCGGGCTGAGCACCGAAGAGGCGCCGCACAGTGAACACGGTCCCGGGCGGCGTGGCGCCGGCGCCTTCTTCGACCACGGCGCCGTCGCGGAGGAGGGCGCGGGCGCCGACGTCGTTCCCGTCGACGCGGGTGAGGAGTTCGACTTCGCCGGCGGCGGCGATGCTGGGGAGGGCTTCGCCGCGAAACCCCAGGGTGGCGACGCGCCAGAGGTCTTCTTCGCAGGCGACCTTGCTCGTCGCGTGACGCTCGAACGCGAGCCGCAGCTCTCCGGGCGTGATGCCGCAGCCGTCGTCGGCGACGCGGATGAGCGCCAGACCGCCCTCGCGCACCTCGACCGCGATGTGCCGTGCGCCGGCATCGAGGGCGTTCTCGACCAGCTCCTTTACGACGGAAGCGGGACGCTCGATCACCTCGCCGGCAGCGATCTTCGCGGCCTCGTGCGGTGCCAGGATACGGATCGGCACGGGGGAGACCTCCGGCGGCGATTGTAACGCATCGTTCGACCGGCAACGCGTCGTCTTATGATGAGCGCACGCCTGCGAGACGCGCATTGAGATGACGCGCCCGGCGCCTCCCGCAACTGAGGCCGGTTACCAGCCGACGACCTTCTCCGGCACGATCCGCAGCATGACGTTGTCCGGTGCACTCTGGGCCAGATAGCGGCGAGCGGCATCCTCGCCGAGGTAGTGCGTGGCCATCTCGGCGCGCAGGCCGGGGCGCGGCTCCTCCACGGTGGCGGCGCCGCGCACGATCACCGTGTGGTAGGGCGGCTGCTTGTCGTCGATGCACAGCTCCACGCGGGGGTCGCGGACGACGTTCCGATGCTTCTGGGAGGCGCGGTCGGTGAGGACGAGGAAGGCGCCGCCGTCGAAGACGTACCAAACGGGCGCGGTGTGCGGCGCGCCACCCGGCCCGACCGTCGCCAGCACCGCGACACGCGGCTTCTCGACGAAGCGGCGTTGACGTTCGTCCAGCAGGGCTTCTCTCATGGTTGTGTCCCTTCCGCGTGCGCGCGTGCCCGGTCGCGCAGCTCGAACAGCCGGTTCAGGGCGTCGAGGGGCGACATGGCGTCGACGTCGATCGCGGCCAGCTCACGGAGGATTCCGTCATCCGGGGGTGGTGCGGCGAAGAGGGCGAGCTGCGGCGAAGGTTCCGCGCGCATCGTGTGTCCGTTCGTGCGGCGTTGGTGTTCGAGGTCGCCCAGCACCTCCCGGGCGCGCTGCACGACGGGCCGGGGCAGTCCGGCCAGCTCGGCGACGTGCACGCCGTAGCTGCGGTCTGCGCCGCCGGGCACGATGCGGCGGATGAAGACGATGCGTCCCTCCTCCTCGGCGACGGCGACGTTGCAGTTGCGCACGCGCGGGAGGTGGCGCGCCAGCTCCGTGAGTTCATGGTAGTGGGTGGCGAAAAGAGTCTTGGGACGGACGTCCGGGCGGTTGTGGAGGTACTCGACGACGGCGCGGGCGATGGCCATGCCGTCGTAGGTGCTGGTACCGCGGCCGATCTCGTCGAGGACGAGCAGGGAGCGGGAGGTGGCGTTGTGGAGGATGGCGCTGGTCTCGATCATCTCGACCATGAAGGTGGACTGGCCGGAGGTGAGGTCATCGCCGGCGCCGACGCGGGTGAAGATGCGGTCGACGACGCCGATGCGGGCGGATGAGGCGGGCACGAAGCTCCCCATCTGCGCCATGAGAGTGATCACGGCGACCTGGCGCAGGTAGGTGGATTTGCCGGCCATATTCGGGCCGGTCAGCACGATGATCTGCGCGTCGTCGGAGGAGAGATCCGTGTCGTTGGGGACGAAGGCGCCCGCCCCGAGGGAGCGCTCGACCATCGGGTGGCGGCCGTCGCGGACCTCGATAGCGTCGCCGGCGTCGAGTTGCGGACGGACGTAGCCGTAACGGGCGGTGGCCTCAGCGAGGGCGCAGGCGACGTCCATCTCGGCGAGGGCGGCCGCAGTTTCGAGGACCTGGGGTGCGGCGGAGCCGACCTGCGCGCAGACCTGGCGGAACACCCCAGCCTCGATCTCGGCGGCGCGATCTTTCGCGTGCAAGATCTGGCTCTCGTACTCGCGGAGCTGCGCGGTGGCGTAGCGCTCGGCGTTCACCAGCGACTGCCGGCGCTCGTAGTGCTCCGGGACGGCGGCGAGGTTGGCCTTGCTGACCTCTATGTAGTAGCCGAAGACCCGGTTGTAGCCGACCTTCAGCGACTTGATGCCGGTGCGCTCGCGTTCGCCCGTCTCCAACTCGGCGACGAAGCGGCGCACGTCGCGGGAGATCAAGCGCAGCGAGTCCAGCTCCGGGTGGAAGCCTGGGCGCACAACGTCGCCTGACTCGAGCGTGGCGCCGGGGTCATCGGCGATCGCCTGTTCGACGGCGGCGACGACGTCGTCGCAGGGGCGGAGGCGCGAGGTGACGGCGGCGATGGAGGGGTCTGCGCCTTCGTCGAGGGCGGCGCGCAGATGGGGGACCACTTCGAGGCCGCAGCGCAGCGCCACCAGCTCGCGCGGCAGGGCCGATCCGGCGACGATGCGCCCGAGCAAGCGCTCGAGGTCGGGGACGCCGCCCAGGAGGTCGCGCAGGCGCGCCCGCCGCAAGGGGCTCTCGTGGACGTAGGCCACCTCGTCGAGACGGCGCTCGATGGCGCCGATGTCCGTCAGCGGCCGGCCGATGCGGCGACGCAGCAGCCGCGCGCCCATCGACGTAGAGGTGAGGTCTAGCAACGCAAGCAGCGAGCCGTCGCGGCGCAGGTCCATGCCGGCGGCGAACAGCTCCAGGTTGCGCATGGTGTGAGCGTCGAGGCCGACGTGCTCATCCGGGCGATGGGCGCGCAACGATGTGATCAGCGGCAGGGTGCCGGCCTGGTTCTCCCGCAGGTACATCAGCACCGTGCCCACGGCGGCGACGGCGGCGGAGCCCTTCGGCACACCGAAGGCTTCGGGCGACGCGACGCGGAAGTGCTCGATCAGGGTGACGTGGGCCAGCTCGGCGTCCGCCCAGAGGGGTTCGACGCTGGTGAGGCTCAGCGCCGGGTCGAGCCACGCCGGCGGGTCGAAGCCGTCGGCCAGCAGCAGCTCGGCCGGGCGCGCGCGGGCCAACTCGGCGGCGGCTGCCTCGGGCGTCAGCACCCCGGCGACGAACTCCCCGGTGGTGACGTCGACGTAGGCGAGGCCGGCGCCGTCGCGCCAGGGGTCGTCGCCGCGGGCGCGGGCGGCGGGGGTGAGGCAGGCGAGGTAGTTGTTCGCGCGCTCGTCGAGGAGGTTGCCTTCGAGCACGGTGCCGGGGGTGACGACGCGCACGACCTTGCGCTCGACGAGCCCCTTCGCGGCGGAGGGGTCGCCCATCTGTTCGCAGATCGCGACCTTGTAGCCCTTCGCGATGAGCTTCGCGAGGTAGGACTCTACGGCGTGGTAAGGGATGCCGGCGAGGGGGACGCGCAGGCCCTTCCCCATGGGCTTCGAGGTGAGGGTGATGTCCAGCTCGCGGGCGCAAAGCTCGGCGTCGTCATCGAAGGTCTCGTAGAAGTCGCCGAGGCGGAAGAAGACGATGGCGTGGGGGTAGCGGCGCTTGACGTCGAGATACTGGCGCCGGATGGGGGTCAGGGCTTCCATGCTTCGGCTTCCATGCCGCCGATTGTAGATCAGCCGTGCTCTGGAGGCGTGAGCGGAAGGCACCGGAGTTATACTCCGTCTCATACTGGGCAGCAGGCGGTCACAGCCTCCATGCGTCCATCGGGAGACCGCCCGGAGGGTGAGTCCGGCGTACGACGGCGCCCTGGCGACATACTGGCGCACCTCGGCGCGTTTGTGAAAGATGGAATGAGGTCCGGCCGCTTGGCCGGCTCGCGCCGGCGTTCGGCCCGGCCGTCGCGCCTCGCGTGATGCGCAGCTGACACCGCGAAGGAGCGGACGATGGCGACGAAGTACGTCTACCTGTTCCACGAAGGCGACAAGGACCAAAAGAACCTGCTCGGCGGCAAGGGCGCGAACCTGTCCGAGATGACTAACCTCGGCCTACCCGTCCCGCCCGGACTCACGATCACCACCGAGGCCTGCAACGCGTACACGCAGCGCGACATGCGGCTGCCGGACGGGCTGATGGACGAGGTGCGGGCCGCGCTGTCGAAGGTGGAGGCGGCCGCCGGGAAGCGCTTCGGCGACCCGAAGGCGCCGCTGCTGGTCTCGGTGCGCTCCGGCGCCAAGTTCTCGATGCCGGGGATGATGGACACCGTCCTCAACCTGGGCCTCAACGCGCAGACGCTGCAGGGGCTGGTCGACGCCACGGGCGACGAACGCTTCGCGTACGACGCCTACCGCCGGTTCATCATGATGTTCTCGGACATCGTGCTGGAGCTAGAGCGCCGGACCTTCGACCGGCTGTTCGACGAGGCGAAGAAGCAGGCGGGCGTCGCCGAGGACTGGCAGCTTTCGCCCGCGGCGCTGAAGGCCGTAGTCGGGCGGTTCAAGGAGCACGTGAAGAGCGAAACGGGCGACGACTTCCCCGAGGAACCGCTGCGCCAGCTGGAGCTGGCGATCCGGGCGGTCTTCGAGTCCTGGAACAATGAGCGCGCGTTCCGCTACCGGGAGATCGAGAAGATCCCGCACGACCTGGGTACGGCGGTGAACGTGCAGACGATGGTGTTCGGCAACATGGGGCAGGACTCCGGCACCGGCGTGGCGTTCACACGCGACCCGGGCAGCGGCGCGAACGAGGTGTGGGGCGAGTACCTGGTGAACGCGCAGGGCGAGGATGTCGTAGCCGGGATCCGCACGCCGATGCCGATCGCTGGTTTACGGAAGGAAAATCCCGCGGTCTACGAGCAGTTCGTGGAGATCGCGCGCCGGCTGGAGCGGCACTACAGGGACACGATGGACGTCGAGTTCACGGTGGAGAAAGGGAAGCTGTACTTCCTGCAGTGCCGCGTCGGGAAGCGGACGAGCCGCGCCGCCGTGAAGATTGCCGTCGACATGGTGCACGAAGGCCTTATCGAGCGGCCGGAGGCGCTGCGCCGGGTAGAGCCGAAACGCCTCGATGACCTGCTGCATCCGCACATCGACGAGCGGGTGCGCACACTGCCGCTGTCCGAAGTGTCGAAGGACGTCGCAGCAATCATCGATGGACGGCCGGCGGTCGTCTACGTCGAGGACGAGCGAGTGAAGACGATGTCCGACGGCGAGTGGCGGGCTCTCGCGGGGGGTGGCCGAGACGCCCTGCTGGCGAAGGCGCGCTTTCTCGAGATCGCGCACGGGCTTCCGGCATCGCCGGGGGCGGCCGTGGGGAAGGCGATCTTCGACCCGGACACGGCGGCACAGCTGGGGATCGGGCGGGGCGGGGAGGACGTGATCCTCGTGCGGCAGGAGACGTCCCCGGACGACATCCATGGGATGCAGGCAGCACAGGGGATCCTCACCGAGCGCGGGGGGATGAGCAGCCACGCGGCGCTCGTGGCGCGGGGGTTCGGCAAGCCGTGCGTGTCGGGGTGCGAGGCGATCGACGTCGACGAAGAGCACCGGCGCTTCTCCGTCAACGGTGTGACGATCTCCGAGGGGCAGGTGCTCACGATCGACGGGTCGGCGGGGACGGTGCTGCTGGGGGAGATCCCGGCGGCGGAGGCGGAGTTCTTCGCGGAGCTGACGGAGTTCCTCTCGTGGGCGGACGAAACGCGGCGGCTGAAGGTGCGGGCGAACGCCGACACACCCGCCGACGCGGCGAAGGCGGTGGAGTTCGGGGCGGAGGGGATCGGGCTGTGCCGGACGGAGCACATGTTCCTGATGAAGGAGCGGCTGCCGGTGGTGCGGGAGATGATCCTGGCGGCGGCCGACGCGAAGGCGCTGCAGGCGGAAGCGGACGGGCTGCGCGCGGAGATCGCGGGGGCGGCGGGCGAGAAGCGGGCGCGGCTGGAGCAGCGGCTGACCGATGTCCTGGGCCGGATGGAAGGCCCGATGGGGCATTACACGGGGTCGCTGGAGCGCATCCTGCCGATGCAGCAGGGGGACTTTGAGGCGATCTTTCGCGTGATGGCGGGGAAGCCCGTGACGATCCGGCTCATCGACCCGCCGATGCACGAGTTCCTCCCGAATCACGATGAGCTGCTCGAAGAGGTGCTGCGCCTCCGGCACGAGGCGCCGGGCTCGCCGGAGCTGGCGGTGCAGGAGGCGCTGCTTGCGAACGTGAACGCGCTGCGCGAACAGAACCCGATGCTGGGGCTGCGCGGGTGCCGGCTGGGCATTCTCTACCCCGAGATCAACGAGATGCAGGTGAAGGCGATCTTCCGGGCGGCGATCAAGCTCTCGGGGGAGGGGATCGAGGTGCTGCCGGAGGTGATGATCCCGCTGGTGGGGTTCGAGAGCGAGCTGGCGCACCTGCGGGCGCTGCTGGAGACGACGGCTCGTCGAGAGATGGAGACGGCGGGGGTGCAGGTGCCGTACCTGTTCGGCACGATGATCGAGTTGCCGCGGGCGGCACTCACCGCCGGGGAGATCGCGCGGACGGCGCAGTTCTTCTCGTTCGGGACGAACGACCTGACGCAGACGACGCTGGGGATCAGCCGTGACGACGCCGAGGCGAAGTTCCTGGCGAAGTACATCGAGATGGGGATCATCAAGGAGAACCCGTTCGAGACGATCGACCAGGTGGGGGTGGGGGCCATCATGCGGCTGGCCATCGAGGCGGGGCGCCGGACGCGTCCGGACCTGAAGCTGGGCATCTGCGGCGAGCACGGGGGCGACCCGCGGTCGGTGGAGTTCTGCCACGGGCTGGGGCTGGACTACGTGAGCTGTTCGCCGTTCCGGGTGCCGATCGCGCGGCTGGCGGCGGCGCAGGCGGCGCTGGGGGCGGGGGCGGAGCGGGACCGGTGACGACGAACGCCACAACCACGGTCGCCTACTGACGGGATCTGTCAGCAGCGCACCCACGATCGCCTCTGTTAAGCTGACATCACCGCGACTGACTGACCGAAAGACTGGTTCCCCCATGCCTGACTTCAAGCTTGTGTCTGACTTCCAGCCGACGGGCGACCAGCCGGAGGCCATCGAAGGCCTGATGCGTGGCCTGGAGCGGGGAGACCGGGCGCAGACGCTGCTGGGGGTGACGGGGAGCGGCAAGACGTTCACGATGGCGAACGTGGTCGCGCGGTACCAGCGGCCGACGCTGGTGCTGGCACCGAACCGGACGCTGGCGGCGCAGCTCTGCTCCGAGTTCAAGGAGTTCTTCCCGGAGAGCGCCGTCGAATACTTCGTGTCGTACTACGACTACTACCAGCCGGAGGCGTACATCCCCCGGACGGACACGTACATCGCCAAAGACTCGGACATCAACGACGAGATCGACAAGCTGCGGCACGCCGCCACGCGGGCGCTGTTCGAGCGCCGGGACGTGCTGATCGTGGCGTCGGTGTCGTGCATCTACAGCCTGGGAGAGCCGGAGGAGTACCAGAGCTTCGTGGTGAATGTGCGGAAGGGGGAGCGCTTCGACCGCTCGCGCATCATGCGGCGCTTCGTGGAGATGCAGTACGAGCGCAACGACATGAACCTGGTGCGCGGGAAGTTCCGGATGCGGGGCGACAGCATCACCATCCAGCCGTCGTACGAGGAGCTGGCGGTGCGCATCGACTTCTTCGGCGACGAGGTGGAGCGGATCATCGAGATCGACCCGCTGACCGGGGAGCTGCTGGCCGAGCGGGACGCCGTCGACATCTATCCCGCGAAGCACTTCGTGACGTCGCGGGACAAGCTCGACGCGGCGATCGAGGACATCGAGCTGGAGTTGCGGGAGCGGCTGCAGGAGTTCCGGTCACAGGGGAAGATCCTGGAGGCGGCGCGGCTGGAGGAGCGGACGAACTACGACGTGGAGGCGCTGCGGGAGGCGGGCATCTGCTCCGGGATCGAGAACTACAGCCGGCAGCTCGCGCGCCGGGCTCCGGGCAGCACGCCCTGGACGCTGATGGACTATTTCCCGGATGACTTCCTGATGTTCATCGACGAGTCGCACATCGCGATCCCGCAGGCGCGAGGGATGTACCACGGTGACACGGCGCGGAAGCAGACGCTGGTGGACTACGGGTTCCGGCTGCCGTCGGCGCTGGACAACCGGCCACTGAACTTTCAGGAGTTCGAGGGACATTTGAACCAGGTGGTGTTCGTCTCTGCCACGCCCGGGCCGTACGAGATGTCGACGGGGTCGCAGGTCGTCCAGCAGCTGGTCCGCCCCACCGGCCTGCTGGATCCGATCGTCGTCGTGAAGCCGACGCGCGGGCAGATCGACGACCTGCTCGACCAGGTGAGGCAGCGGGCCGAGCGCGGGCAGCGGTCGCTGGTGACGACGCTGACGAAGCGCATGGCGGAGGACCTGGCGGACTACCTGCAGGAGATGGGTGTGCGCACGCACTACCTGCACAGCGAGATCGACACGCTGGAGCGGGTGGAGATCCTGCGCGACCTCCGGCTGGGCGTGTACGACGTGGTGGTCGGGATCAACCTGCTGCGGGAGGGGTTGGACCTGCCCGAGGTGAGCCTGGTGTGCATCCTGGACGCCGACAAGGAGGGGTATCTGCGGTCGGGGGGGTCGCTGGTACAGACGATCGGGCGGGCGGCGCGGCACATCGACGGGCACGTGATCATGTACGCGGACACCATCACGGCCTCGATGCGGCACGCGATCGACGAGACGGACCGCCGGCGGGCGCTGCAGCAGGTGTACAACGAGGAGCACGGCATCTCGCCGGAGGGGATCACGAAAGCGATCCGCGACATCACCGACCAGATCAAGAAGGTGGCGGAGGAGCAGGGGACGTACGACGTCGGCTCGATGCCGAAGGACGAGATGGCCCGGCTGGTGCGCGACCTGGAGTCGCAGATGAAGACGGCGGCGAAGGGGTTCGAGTTCGAGCGGGCGGCGCTGCTCCGCGACCAGATCATCGAGCTGCGGAAGGCGATGCTGGACGACGCGAGCGCGCTGCACGAGTTCGCGCAGTCGTCGTACGGGTCGCTGGGGTCGCGGCCGCGGCCGAGCGGGGGCGGGCGGTACTCGCGCCGGGCGCCGGTGCGGGGACGGCGCTAGCCGTCACCAATCGTTAAGACTCACTCAACACGACGACGCAGGCCGGTCGCGAGGGCGGTAGCCCCAAGGACGATGAGGGCGACGCCCAGCAGGCTCGCGATGGTTGCGCCCGTCCCGGAACCGTCACCGCTTCGGGGCAGCCCAGTCACCGTGACGCCCACGGGCGTCTCGCGACGCGGCGGCGTGCCGGCGAGGACCACATCGACGAGCGTCGGTATGGCCGTCGTGGTCGCGACGGCGGTCTCCTCAGACTCGGGCGTCCGCGTGCGCGTTGGCGTGGCGCTTCTCGCCCGGGTGGTCTGGGTGGCGTCCGGGGTGGCCGTCGTCGTCGGCTGCGGCGTGAAGGTCGACGACGGGAGCGGCGTGACCGTCCCCTGGATCTGAACCGTCACCGTGGCCGTCGGGGTCGACGTCTCGGTCGGCGTGGGGACGGGCGTGGACGTGCCTTCGATCTCGAGCGTCGGCGTGGCCGTCGGGGTCGGCGTCTCGGTTGCCTCCCCCTCGGGGGTGGCCGTAGCCGTCGGCGTGTCGGTTGCGGTCGGTACCGGTGTCGGCGTCGCCGTGGCTTCATCCTCAGGCGTCGCGGTGGCCGTCGGGGTGTTCGTGGTCGTCGGGACGGACGTCGAGGTGGACGTGGCTTCCTCCTCGGGGGTGGACGTGCTCTCCGGCGTGTCAGTGGCGGTGGCGACCGGTGTTGCTGTGCGGGTCGCTTCGACCGTGCCCGTAGGGGTGGCCTGAGGGGTCGGCGTCTCGGTGGCGACGGGGCTCGGGGTACCGGTGGCGGTATCGGTGGCCGTCGGCACGGAGGTGCTGGTCTGGGTTGCCTCGGGGGTAGCGGTGGCGACGATCGTGCCGGTGGCGGTGGCCTCGGGCGTGGGGGTGTTGGCCGGTGTGTTCGTGCCGGTGGGCATGGAGGTGGCGGTGGCTGCGGCGGTCACCGATGCGCCGGGCGTCGTTGAAGCGACGCGAGTGGCGCTGACGGACGGGCGCGGCGTCACACTGCCGGTCACGGTCGCAGTGCGCGTCACCGCGGCGGTGCCGGTGACGACGACGGTCCGAGTGACGGCGGCGGTGCGCGTGGTCGCCGGGGATGGCGCCGGCGGCTGGTAACAACCCCACCAGTAGCCACCGCTGTTGCATTCCGTCTGCGATGGTCCGTTGTCCGAATGGTTCGCCTCAGCGATGGAGCCGGCGAGCAGTGCAATGCCCGCGATGATCAGGCCGGTACCGAAGGTTACGACCGCTGCCCGAAACCGTCGCGAGTCGCGCATGCATAAGCCTCCTGCTCCGCGTGAAGCATCCGGTGCGTAGCAACGCGGCGCGCGGTGCGCACGGTGTTACGCGATCACGAAGTGAAGAGAACCCAGGACTACGTGCGTGAAGTTCAGGCGAGCGGCGGAGCGAGGAACGATCCGCGCACCTGTTCGTACGCACGCCCGGCCCATAATACAGAAGCTTCGTCCCAACGTCTGCCCGCAAAACTGATCGCGACGGGTAATTTTTCGTTACGCGACGTAACACCACACGGGACGGACATAACCGGTTGCCCGGTGAGATCCCAGAGGCCTGTGCTGCGTGTGCGTCTTATGACACGTTCGTCCGCGCGCAGCGCTTCGATCGTGGGCGGCGGCTCCGCCATCGTGGGGAACGCCATGACGTCGATGCCGCCGAAGGCCGCGTCGGCACCCCCGCGACGCGCTTCCTCGAGCACGCGCATGGCCTGCACGTAGGCGACGCCGGAGATCGTCCCGCCGAACGCGAGGGTGCCGCCGACTTGCGGGCTGTAATCGTCCTTGCGTGAGGGATAGTTCGGGACGTGGTAGGCGGCCGCCTCGACGACGATGATGTTCCCGACGCTGCCCGCGTACTCGACGGCCTCGGGAAAGGCGACCTCGCGGACCTGGGCGCCGGCTGCTTCGAGGTCGCTGAGGGCCTTCCGGGCGGCGCCCTCGACCTCGGGATCGAGGTCGTCCCAGAGCATCGTCGTGGGGACGCCGATGCGTAGCCCCTTCGGGCCGCGCTCGATGCCGCCGAGCCAGTCGGGCAGCTCGCGGCTGGATGTCGACGGGTCGAGCGGGTCGTGGCCGGCGATGAGCTGGAGCACGATGGCGGCGTCGCGCACGGTGCGGGTCAGCGGGCCCACGTGGTCGAGCGTCCAGGACAGGGGGACGGCACCGTGGAGGCTGACGCGCCCGTAGGTGGGCATGAGGCCGACGCAGCCGCACTCGGCGGCGGGGATGCGGATGCTGCCACCGGTGTCGCTGCCGAGCGTGGCGAAGGCGAGCCCGGCGGCGGTGGCGGCGCCTGAGCCCCCGGACGAGCCACCGGGCACCCGCGTGGTGTCCCAGGGGTTGCGCACGGGGCCGAAGTGGACGTTGTCGGAGGTGGTGCCGAAGGCCCACTCGTGCATGCCGAGCTTGCCGAGCAGCACGGCGCCGGCGTCGCGGAGCTTTACCACGACGGTGGCGTCGTGGTCGGGGACCCAATCGGTGAGGATCTTCGAGCCGGCGGTGGTGCGCACGCCCTTCGTCGCGAAGAGGTCCTTCACCGCGACGGGCACGCCGTGAAGGAGCCCGCGGTAGCGCCCAGCCGCGATCTCGTGCCCGGCAGCGCGGGCATCCTCGAGCGCCTGTTCCGCAGTGACGGTCATGTATGCATTGAGCTGCGGGTTGATGCGGTCGATGCGGGCGAGCTGCGCTTCCGTCAGCTCGACGGGGCTGATCTCTTTCGCGGCGATCTTCTTCGCGACGTCTTCCAGCGGGAGCAGCAAGAGTTCATCCATGGACACCGAGCACCTCCTCAACGCACTTGACCAGCACGGGAAGCAGCTCGCCGGCGGGGCCGCGGAGGACGGCGGCGCAGGCGGGCGAGAACGGCGTCGGTTCGGTGTTCACTTCGACCAGCGTGCCGCCGCGCTCCAGCACCAGCTGCGGGAACCACGCGGCGGGCACGACCGACGCCGACGTGCCGGCGATGAGTATGACGTCGGCGCGCTCGCTTTGTTCGTAGCAGGCGCGGAGGGCGGCCTCGGGGATGGGCTCGCCGAACATCACGGTGTCGCCTTTCACGACGCCGCCGCATCGGGGGCAGGGGGGCGGCAGCTCCGTGATCACGAACTCCTCGAAGGGCCAGCGGGCGCCGCAGGCGATGCAGCGGAGCTTCGTGCGGTTGCCGTGGATCTCGGTCACCGACTTGCTCCCGGCGACGAAGTGCAGGTTGTCGATGTTCTGGGTGATGGTGTGGCGCAGCCGGCCGATCTGCTCGAGGCGGGCGAGGGCGTGGTGGGCGGGGTTGGGTTGGGCGGCGTCGATGGCGCGGACGAACTCGTCGCTGCTCTCGCGGCGGGCGAGCATCGTCTGCCAGTAGGCCGCGGGGTCGCCCAGGAGCTTGCGGTAGCCGTCCATGGGCGGCTCGCCGTGCTTCGTCCAGAGGCCGCCGGCGCCGCGGAACGGCGGGATGCCGCTCTCGACGGAGAGGCCGGCGCCGACGAGGGCGACGCAGTACGTGGCCCCGGCGATGATCTCCGCCGCCCGATCGATCTCGCGCTGGATGTCGTCCGGCACGCGGGCAGCCTACGGCGGCCACGGGTGACCGACAAGCGATCTAGACGCGGCGGGAGGCGTGAGCGGCGGTGATGGCGATTGCACCGGTCGCGCCGAGCAGGGCGGCGACGAGCAGCCATGCCCCGGGTGAGGTGCGGGGGTCGGCGCCGGTGCTCGGGAGTTGTGACGCGCCCGCGGCGGCGGAGCCGGGCGCGTCGACGGGGGCACTGATCGGGATCGTTTCGAGGATGGAGGTGGCGACGGCGGCCGGGCCGGCGAGCGGGGTGTCAGTCGGCGCGGGCGTCGCGAGGGGGGTGGCAGTGCGCGTGGGCGACGGGGTCTCGTCCTCGTCGGGCGTCGCTGAGGGCTGCGGGGTCGACGTCGGCGCCGCCTGTACGGTCACGGTGCCGGACATGCCGGCCCCGCCGGGGCCGCCGTGGACGCTGCAGAAGTACGCGTAGGTGCCGGTCGAGTTGAACTGGAACGAGAACGAGCCGGCCGTCTGTACGCTACTCGCGAAGAGGTCGGTGTCGGAGATGACGGAGTGCTGGTTTTCGCCGGTCCAGTTCCATTGCACCGTGTCGCCGGCGTTGATGGTGATGCCGTCGGACGAGAACTGGTCGTCCTGGACCTGGACGGCCTGGGTGGCGGCGTCCGTCGCGGTCTCTGGGAGGACGAGGGTGAGCAACGACGCTGCGAGGATCCCCATGATGAGGGCGATGCTCCTGATCACGGTGGGCCTCCTGCGCTGGTCGCCGCCGGGCGGACTGCCGTCGGGGCCAGATACGAACGTGGGGGCTTCCCGGATTGGCCGGGTGCGAGAGCCCGTCGATACACTGCGCGGGCTTCAGGAGCCGGGAGGAGATGCTCGTGCGGGTACGCAAGGCGGTGGTGCTGGCGGCGGGGTACGGGACGCGGATGCTGCCGGCAACGAAGGCGCAGCCGAAAGAGACCCTCCCCCTCGTCGACAAGCCGATCATCCAGTACACGGTGGAGGAGGCGGCGGCGGCCGGCCTCACGCAGGTGGTGCTGGTCACTGCGTCGAGCAAGCGGGCCGTGGAGGACCACTTCGACCGCTCGTTGGAGCTGGAGATGCTGCTCCGGGAGAAGGGCGACCTGGTCCGGCTGGCGGAGATCCAGCGCATCTCCGACCTGGCGGACATCGTCTACGTGCGGCAGAAGGAGCAGAAGGGCATCGGCCACGCGGTCCTGCAGGCGAAGGACGTGATCGGCAACGAGCCGTTCCTGCTGATGTTCCCGGACGACGTGCTGGTGGCGGACGTGCCGGTGGCGAAGCAGATGGTCGATGTGTTCGACGAGCGTGGCGGCTCGGTGATCGCCGTCGAAGAGGTCCCCGACGCCGACGTCGAGTCGTACGGCATCGTGGGCGGGGACGACCTGGGCGGCGGGGTGGTGCGGGTCTCGTCGCTGGTCGAGAAGCCCCGGCTGGAAGACGCGCCTTCGCGGCTGGGGATCGTGGGGAGGTACGTGCTGACGCCGGAGATCTTCGAGATGATCGAGCGCACGCCGCCGGGGCGGGGGCGGGAGATCCAGATCACCGACGCCATGGCGGCCCTGATGGAGATCCAGCCGGTGTTCGCGTACCAGTTTACGGGGCGGCGCTACGACACAGGCCGGCCGCTGGGGCTGCTCGCGGCTTCCATCGAGATCGGGTTGCGGCGCGCGGACATCGGCCCCGGCCTGCGCGAGTTCCTGCGTACCCTTTCGATCGAATAGACTGGCGCGATGTCTCCCGCCCGCAGGGTCATCGGGCGCATCCTCTCGCTCGGGTTCCCGCTGCCCGGGCCCAGCTGCGACAACTACACCTTCGTCAACGCGCCGTCGTTCTTCGACTACGACGCTATCGTCGTCGAGCCTTCGGGCCTGTCGGCGCTCATCGAATCGCTGATCGCGGACGGCGCGCAGGCGGCGACGTTCGGCCGCGAGAAGGTGCGGAACGTCCCGCAGGCGCCGGGGGAGGTCGCGCTCGCCGAGGTGCTCCTGCGCCGCCGGGAGGAGACGCGCATCGCGCTCCAGAACGGCGCGGCCATCGTCTGCTTCGCGCATCCGGCGGTCGCGCACGGGGTGGCCGGCGGCGAAGGGCTCGACGACTACTGCTGGCTCCCTCTGCCCGACGACGTCGCGCTTCGGCCGCCGCAGCTGGTGCCGGCCGGCGGCACGCGTGTGGACGTCGTCGACCACGAGCACTCTCTCGCGGCGTTCGTCGCGGGACAGGCGGCGAATCTCGCCTACCGGGCGCGGCTCGACCCGGAGCAGATCCCGGGGTTCGCGTCGCGGTGGCGAGTGTTCGCCCGCAGCAGCGGCGGGGCGGTGGTGGGGGCGGAGCTGGCGGTGGACGCGGGGCGCGTGATCCTGCTGCCGACGCTGTCGCGGCTCCCGTCGGGGGATCAGCGTTATGTCGTATCCAACGCGCTGCAGGCCGGCATCCGGCGGGCGCTGGGGGTCATGGCGGAGGGGCACGCGCCGAACTGGCTCCCCGCGTTCCCCCTTCCCGGTCTGGATGAGCGGGCAGCCGCGGTCGCGCACGCCCGAACGGCGGTGGAAGCGGCGCAGGCGGCGGTTCACGCCGCGGAGGTGGCGCACGAAGAGCTGGCGCGCTATCAGCGGCTGCTCTGGCAGGAGGGGGAGCTTGGCCTGCACGATGTCGTGCTCGACGCGCTGCGGTTGATCGGCTTCGACGTGCAGGCGAGCGACGCCGCAGATCTGCGCCTGCGCGCCGAGGGGGCGTCGTTGTTGCTCGACATCGACAGCGGCGAAGGCACGGTCGATATGGCGCCCCATCACCGGCTGCGCCAGCGCATCGAGCGGGCGATCGAGCGCACCGGGTCGGCGCCACGGGGGCTGTTGGTGGTCAACGGCTGCAGGCTGCTCTCCCCGTCCGGACGCCCGCAGCAGGTCACGGACGCTTTGCGTCTCGCGGCGGAGACGATGCGCTACTGCGTCGCCCCCACGACGACGCTGTTCGACGCGGTCGTGGCGCAGATGTCGGGCGATGCCGAGGCCGTGGCGGAGTGTCGGCGGCGCCTCGTGACCACGGACGGGCTTCTCGCGTAGACTGCCCGCTGGCTCGCGGATCATGCCGCCCACTCCCGCGGGCTGAAAGCGCGCCGCTATCGTCTGACGCGAAGGAGTCGTTATGTCATCTAAATGGGCGCTGATCCTCGGCGCGTCGAGCGGGTTCGGCGGCGCCGTTTCGGTGGAGCTGGCGAGGAACGGCTACGGGGTCTTCGGCGTGCACTTCGACCTGCGGTCGACGCTGCCCAACGCCGTCCGGGTGCAGGAGGACGTGCGGGCGGCGGGCCAGGACGCCGTGTTCTTCAACATCAACGCGGCGGACCCGGACAAGCGGGCGGCGGCGCTCGACACGGTGCGCGAGAAGGTCGGCGCGGGCGGCTCGGTGCAGGTGCTGCTGCACTCGCTGGCGTTCGGGACGCTTCTGCCATTCATCCACGACGAGCCGAAGGAACGCATCAGTCAGAAGCAGATGGACATGACGCTCGACGTGATGGCGCACAGCCTGGTGTACTGGTCGCAGGACATGGCGGTGCGGGGACTGCTGGGGCGCAACGGCCGCATCTTCGCGATGACCAGCTCGGGGTCGACGCGGGTAATCAAGGCGTACGGGGCGGTGTCGGCGGCGAAGGCGGCGCTGGAGTCGCACATCCGGCAGCTGGCGTTCGAGCTGGCGCCGATGGGGGTGACGGCAAACGCCATCCGGGCGGGGGTCACAGACACGCCGGCGCTGCGGCGGATTCCGGGCGGACCGGAGCTCCACCAGCGGGCGATGGAGCGCAACCCTTCGGGGCGGGCGACGAGGCCGGAGGACGTGGCGAAGGCGATCGCGGTGCTGGCGGACGAGCGGCTGTACTGGATGACCGGGAACGTGATCGGCGTGGACGGGGGGGAGGACCTGACGGCCTGAGGCTCGGCGGGCGAGCGTCCTCCGTTACGTCAGCTCGCCTGGACGCGAAGGTGGGATCCGCGCGTACGACACCGGTGACAACCCGCGATTGGTTAGCGCCAGACGATCGAGGCAACCTGGACAGGCGTAGCAATCCCTTTGAGCGTCAGGGCGCGGACGTCGACGGCATCCACGCCAGGCGTCTCATCGAGTGTCGTCTGGGTGACGATAATCTCACCCGCGCGCGCCTGCGCGGCGATGCGCGCCGCCTCATTGACCCCGATACCGAAGTAGTCGTCATCGCGGACAATCGCTTCCGCGACGTGCAGCCCCACCTTCACCTCGGGTGAAAAGCCGGTCGTACGCCGGTGCGCATCGAGTCCGCGCTGGATCGCGATAGCGCAGTCCACCGCGGTCCGCGTCGTCCGGAACGCAACGAAGAAGCCGTCTCCCTGGTGTTTGACCTCCTCGCCGCCATGCGCCGCGAAGAGGGCACGCATGGTGCCGTCATGCCAGCGCAGCAGGTTGTCCCACGCGGCGTCGCCCAGCGCCTCGATGAGGTTGGTCGACAGGCAGATGTCCGTGAACATGAATGTGCGTGAAGCGCGGGCCGCAGCGGTGACCTGCTGGCCGCGGCGGGCCAGCTCTGCCGCGGCGCGCTCGGCGTCAGGTGTCGCCCCCAGCCGTTCGAACAGGGCTTGTGCGCTCTGCAGCTCCAGTTTCGCGGCGCTCGTGTCTCCCTGCGCGTCGTATGCAGCCGCGAGCATCACACGCCCGCGGGCCGCCTCGTACGGCGCCTCGACGTCCTGCCAGAGCCCCACGGCTTCGCGAAGGAAGGTGGCGGCGGCGGCATAGTCTTGCTGAGTGACCATGAGCGCGCCACGGGTCGCCGCGGCGGACGCGCGCAGGGCGGGTGTCCCGTACACCTCGGCGATCTCCTCGAGTTCATCCGCACCCGCGGCGGCACTGGTCATGTCGCCCGCAGCGGCGATGATCTCGACGTAGGCGGGCAAGAGCCGCGCACGTTGGAGCGCGCCACGCGTCAGCGCCACGGTGCGCTGGATCATCGCCGCGGCCGCGTCGACCTCGCCTTCCTCCATGCGCAGGAGCGCCAGCCCCGGCTGCGGCTCGTGTCCCAGCTCGTGCGCGCGCTGAAACGCCAGCGCGGCACCGGCCCGATCGCCTTTTCGGAGGCGGATCTCGCCAAGTTCGCGGTACGCCTCAGCCGCATGCGACGGCGAGCTATCCTCCAGCTGTTCGCAGGCGAGCGCCATGTCGCACTCTGCCTCCATCCAGGCGCCGCGGACGCGCATCAGTTCCGCCCGGTAGACGCGGCATAAACCCGGAAAGTCAGGCACTGCTTGGCGCTCCCCCCAGCGCCGAGCTGCGTCCGTCCACTCCCGCGCGCGTCCGTAGTCGGCGACGTCACGACAGGTGGAGATGATGTTGCAGTAGATGATGGCGGTGGTCAGGCCGAGGCCGGCAGACAGCGCCGCCGTGATGGCCTGATCCATTAGCTCCAGGCCGCGTTTGATATCCCTCTGGGCAACGGCTACGAGTCCCTGGTCGTCGAGCCCGAGCGCTCGCAGCTCGAGGTCGCCGAACTGCCGGCCGATCTCGTATGCCCGCATGGCGTGCTCCATCGCGGGCTCCAGCTCCTGGGCGTGCAGCGCCGCGCGCGACAGGTGGTGCGCAAGGGTGCCCTGCTCGATGCACGCGGGGAAGCCTTCCAGCAGATCTGTGGCGCGGCGAAGCCAGCCGCCTGCAATGGCGGGATCACCGAGTGCAGCGTGCACGGAAATCAGCATCATGGCGGGGCGGGCTGCCGCAGCCGCGTCGCCATCGCGCAGGAAGGTGACGTGGGCGCGTTCAAACGCGCCGATAGCCGCGTCGAGCTGCGCGGCCATGTAGGCGGCGAACCCAAACTGCTCGAGATCGACGGGAGCAAGGGGCGCTGCGGCGGCGTCGGCGACCGCGAACTGCGAGGACGCCTCCGGCCAGGCCTGGCGAGCGAAGGCTTCACGGGCGAGCACCAGGCTCTGGTTGATCGAGGTTACGTCAGGCATGGCCAGATTCTATCACCGGGCGGGTGCACTGCTCCGGTGCGGCGTCGATGGCGGACTTGATGGCGTGGGGCCGGGCCTACGGCGCCGCAACGGCGCGCCGGAACGCCTCCGACCCGCCCTTCAGGAGCGGCGGGCCGTGCCCGAAGCCTGCAATATCGAAGTCCAACTCCGAGAGGCGGCGCAGCGACGAGATGGCCGCCGCCCGGTCTGCATTGAAGAACCCGAGCACGGCGCCTCCAGCCATCCCCGCGACAGCATCTCCGGTGAGGAGCGCCCGGCGTCCGGGCAGGTACAGCGCGATGCTCCCGGGCGTGTGGCCCGGCACGTGCACAACCTCGGCCGGTCCGCCGATGTCGATCAGGTCGCCGTCTTCGAGCTCGTGATCCACGCGGGCGGCCGGTGCGTCGGGCACGTCGCGCGTGACGGCTTCGAAGATCGGCCTCTCGCGGTCAGTGAGGTCGGGCGGAGGGGGCGACGCCTCGCCGCGGATCACCGGTGCGTCGAGGCGATGCGCGTACGATACGGCGCGGCTGCGCTCGAGCAGGCTGGCGATGCCGCCGGCATGGTCCGCGTGGCCATGTGACACCACCACGGCCGTGAGCGCATCAAGTCCTCCGAGGGGCTGGAGGGCAGCGAACAGGTCGGCGTCGTCTCCGGCGAACCCGGTGTCGAACAGCGCGAACGCTCCCCGCGAGTGAATGACGTAGGCCCAGACGCGTCCCCGGCAGTTCAGGGCGGTTACACCGTCATCGAGCGGGGTGACTTCGATCGTTAGCACGCCAAGCGGGATCAGATCTGGATCGGGGCGCTCTGCCCGTCGAGCAGCTCGACGGCGCGGAGGAGCTTCGCCTCGCCGGCGAAACGGCCGGCGCCGAACAGTCCTTCGATGGAGCGCATGGTCTCCACGGTGTCGTTCGGCGCCAGCAAGACGGAGATCGGATCCGGGGCGCCCTGCACGCGGTCGAGCAGGTAGGGGCTCGGCTCGCCGCCGCCGGTGAGCACCAAGCAGGCGATGTCCGTGAGCAATGCGGCCAGCTGCACGTCGGTCTTGTCGAAGCGGGTGATGACGCAGGTGCGGCCGCGGCCTTCGAAGTAGGGCTGCGCGGCGTCCGACGCGATGGTGCCGATCATCACCCGGCCGAAGGCACCGCCGCCGTCCCCGGCGCGGTGCAGCCACCGGGCCTGAAGCTTGCCGGCGATCTCCTGGGCGGAGGGCGAGGCGAGCAGACGGTCCTCCGCCAGGGCGGCGATCACGCCCTCGCCGGCCCGCGCCCGGTCGACCTGCATCGCCTGCACGCGGGTGAGGACCCGTCCGGCGGCCGGCACGCCGACCTCGCCTTCGCCGACGGCGACCACGCGCGCATCGAGCGCTTTCGCCAGATCAGCGACGGAACCCGGCGGCGCCTCGGCGACCACGTCGCCGGCCATCTTCCTGAGGTCGTCCGCGGCGAGCGGCCTTCCGGGCGAGACCATGGGCGGCAGCGACGCGAAAGCCGTCGCGTCCGAGTCCGCGCTGTCGTCGCCGGAGAGGCGGACCAACGTCACCGACTTGCCCTCGCGGGCCAGGCGATAGGCGAGGGCGGCGGCGAGCAGGCTGCGGCCGGCGCGGGGCTCCGCGGATGCGACGATGGTGACGGTCATGCAGCTCTTTCAGGGATCGGGTCCAGAATCGCGGCGAAGTATAACAGCGTCACTACGAGCGGACGACGGCGCGTTTGCCGCGCCGACGGGGGCGCCGATACACTTGCCCGCATGCCGAGGTAGCTCAGGTGGTAGAGCACACGACTGAAAATCGTGGTGTCGCCAGTTCGACTCTGGCCCTCGGCACCACTTCACTTCTCCAACGATTGGATGACCATTGAAGGGAGGCCCAAGGCCGCCTGTGGTACGGGGAGATTCGGGCGGGCAGGTTACGGCGCGACGTCGGCGAAGGTCTTGAAGCCGTAGGGGAGATAGGCGCCGAGCGAGAGGAACTCGAAGACGCCGTGGCCGGCGCCGACATCGAGGCCGTCGACGCGGTAGTCGCACACGGTTTGGGTGTGTATGCCCGCGTTGCGCACGGTCTCGGCGTCGCGCAGGTCCCACGTCTCGCCCTCGACGACGAGGGGGCCGTGGTATTGGGCATGGCGCCAGCCGCCCAGGTAGGCGTAGCCGGCGCCGGACATGTAGATCGTCGACTTCGGCTGCATGGTCACGGCCACGGGTGAGCCGTCGCGGCGGGCCATCCGCAGCGTGCCACCATCGAAGAGCCGGGTACCGGCCTTGAGCTTCAGGTCGTGGCCGACGACGGTGAGGTGCTCCGGCTCGCCTTTGCCGTAGGGGCGGAGCAGCTCGGCCGCGGAGTGCCAGCGTGAGCCGTCGCCGTCCTCGCTGCAGGTGTACATCAGGCAGGCGTCATCGAACTGGACGGGGGTCCACGTCCAGAAGAAGCCGGGAGCCTGACCGTCGCGGGGCGGAGCGGCCGGGGGGTCGCCGCCGAGGGGGCGGATGCCCCAGGAGTGGTCCTTCGCGCCCCACCAGCTGTCCGGCGCTACGTCGAACGTGCGGTCTCCGGCGGTGAGTTTCCCGGACCATCGGCCGTTCTGGGTCATCCGTGTGTAGTCCATCACGGCGCGGGGGCCGCCGCGGCGGAAGAAGTGCGGCTCCTCGAAGGGGAAGGTGACGCCCTCGAAGGTGAGGTCGAAACTGAGGTTGTGTTCGTTGGGCTCGGCATAGACGCGCATCGTCCGGAGCGGCTCCAGCACCTGCACGCCGATCGGACCCACTTTCGTGTCCATGCGGTCGTGGCCGAGCTCGCGGGAGGCGCGGAGGATGTGTTCGGTGGTGTTGTCGACGACGACCGCGGCGAAGGCGTCCATCACGCCCATGTTCGGGTAGAGGCCGAAGGCAACGATCATCACGACACTGCCGTCGAGGGTGTTCGCCCCAAAGTAGTAGCGGTCGTAGAAGTTGCGGTCGCTGGTGAAGACGCGCTCCACGGGCTCGGGGATCTGGTGCACGAGATAGTCGTCGAGCGGTGTCAGCATGCGGTCTCCCTGCGAGGTACGGCGGAGTTCCGGCCGGAGTTCCGGGCGGCATTGTAGGCGCCGGGGAGCTGGCGGTGAAGCTCAGCCCTGCGGGCGCGGGCGCCACGAGATGACGGCGGAGCGGGCGGAGGCGATCTCCGGCCCCAGCCTGCCGCCCGGGAGCTGCTTCAGCCGGCCCTGCAGAAGCGCGCGCAGCTTCTCCATCGCCTGAGAGTCGCCGTCGCGGAGGCTGAGGCCGTGGCGCACCTGGGCGACCGCCTCGTCGAGCGTGGCGTAGTTCCAGGAGAAGCGATGCTCGACCACTTCCGTGTCAGCGAAGATGCTGATCTGCGCCAGCACGTTTATCAGGTCCATGTGTACCGGCTGATCCTGCAGCCGTTCGCCGTGGAATTCCGACCAGAGCCCCATGTCGGTCGGCAGCGGGTCGGCCCGGAGGTAGATGAACACCCGGCTGCGCGCCGCCGCCTCGAGCTTGCGGACGAACGGGAGGATATCGGCGATAGGGTAGAGGACGTGAGAACAGATGACGACGTCGGCCGGCTCGACGTTGGCATTCATCCACTCGGCGTGCACAACTTCGACGTTGTTCAAGGCGCGCTCGGCGATGTCCTGCCGCAGAAAGCCGAGCATCGCGTCGGAGGGGTCGACGGCGGTGATGCGGCGCACATGGGACGCGAGCGCCAGCGTGTGGCGGCCGGTACCGGCACCCACGTCGAGCACGCTGGTCTCGGCGGAGACGGCGGCGCGGACGCGCAGGAAGAACGGGTCTTCGTCCGTGCGGGCGTGCAGGGCCTCTCGGTAGGTCTTCGCGCGATGCGACCAGTAGTCCTCGCTGCGGATGCCTGCAGCAGCGTTCGCCTTCTCCATCTGCACGCGGCGGCGATTCACGAGCTGCGCCCAGCGATGGGCGTAGTCGAGCGGCTCCGGCGGCGGAGGTGTCCTGTTATCCGGCATCAGTCACCGCGTCGGTCACTTCGAAGGCCATCTCTCCGATGCCAGTGACGATGAAGCCGAGGCCGATGGTGTGCGGCCCGTCCGCCAGCGTACGTCCGTCGACGCGGACGGTCAGCGTGCGGTCCATGGCCAGCGTGAAGGGGCGGTCCGGGGCGATGTCCGCGAAGCTCACGCGCGTACCGTCGGCATCGAACGCCGCCTGACCCGGCGGAACCTGATCGCCGTCCACCACGAGGGGGAGGACGGCGTCGGCGTAGCCGGTGCCGAGCGTGTTTCGCAGGTCGAAGGCGAAGCCGCCGTCGACGTTGCGCAGGCTGCCCTTCACGTACAGCCGCCGGAGGAGGAACGCCGGGACTTGCATCTACGCCTCCCTGATGCCGCGCATCATGCGGTAGACCTTCGACTCCGCCTCGACGACCGGGGGGGCGAGCTGGGCAGGGGGGCCGAGCAGCGTGCTCAGCAGCCGCACGCGGGCGACGCGCTCGACGAGCGACACGACGTCGACCGCTTCGTCGAGGTCACGGCCGACGCCGAGGACGCCGTGGTGGCGCAGCAGCACAGCGGCCCGCAGCCCCAACGCGGCGACCGCGTTGTCCGCCAGATCCTGGCTCGACGAGGGGCCGTAGTCCGCGACTTCGACCGGGCCGCCGAGCAGCACCACCTGCTCGTCGAGCACGGGCGGGATGGGCTTTCCCGCGACGGCGAAGGCGCTGGCGTAGACCGAATGGGTGTGGATAACGGCGCCGACATCGGGGCGGGTGCGGTAGGCCGCGACGTGCGCAAGCGACTCGCTCGAGGGGATGCCGTCGCCGACAACCGGATCGACGTTGAAGTCGACGACAAGGACATCGTCGAGGGTCATGCGCTGGTAGGGCACGCGGCTGGCGGTGACGGCGATGAGGTCGCCTTCCGGGGTGGAGATGCGGCGGCTGACGTTGCCGCTGGCGCCGGACACCAGCCCGGCGTCGGCGATGCGGCGCGCCGCGTCGAGCACCTGCTGCCGCTCCTCGGCGTAGGACGACACATTCACCTCCGCCCGGAGTATCACGTCTGGGCGGGACTGGCGCACGGCAGGTCAGCGGCTACGGGCCGGGGGCGGCCTCGGCCGGGTTGACAGCGTGCCGCAAGGGGCGGCCGGCGAGCAGGCGCTCCACCTCCCCCACCATCATCCGGGACTGGCGGTCCACCGTCTCGCCGGTCGCGCCGGCGATGTGCGGCGTGAGAATGAGGTTCGGGGCCACACGCAACGGGCTGGACGCCGGAAGGGGGTGGCCCTCGAAGACATCCAGCGCCGCTCCGGCCAGCCGGCCCAACTCGAGAGCCTCGACGAGCGCCGCCGGGTCGACGACATCACCGGCGCTGGTGTTCACGAGCATGGCGCCCGGCTTCATACGCGTGAGGAAGGCCGCGTCGACCATCCGGCGCGTGCTCTGGGCCGGCGAGACGTGCAGCGTCACGAAGTCCGCCGCGCGGGCGAGTTGCGGGAGCGTGGCCGGGCGGACGCCGAGCGCGAGCATATGGCGTTCAGGCACCAGCGGGTCGTGGGCAAGGACTCGCGCGCCCAGTGCGAGGCACTTCCGGGCGACCTCGCGGCCGATGCGTCCGAAGCCCACCACACCAACGGTCGCGCCCGTGATCTCGCGGCCGCGGAAACGGCGGTAGCCAGCCGTCGGGTCACGCCACTCTCCCGCGGCCACCATCGCGTGCGCCTGCGGGATGCGGCGCGCCAGCGCGATCATCAGACCCAGCGTCATCTCGGCGACGGCGTTGGTGTTGCGGCCGGGTGCATGGGTGACGGCGACGCGGTGCTTCTTCGCAGCGGGAAGGTCGACGTGGTTCAGAGCGTTGCGACAGACACCCGCGAGGCGCAATGTGCCCGCCGCGAAGACCTCCTCGAAGAGGAAGTCCGCCTCGACGATCAGCACGTCGATGCGGTCGGCGGCGAGGCGGGCACCCAACTCGGCGGGGTCTTGCAGCCGGTTCGTGTCGAGCCAGCTCTCGTAGGTGACGTCGCCCAGACGGCGGAGGCGGTCGAGGCCGCGGTCGGAAAACGGGGCGAGGATCAGGGCGCGCATGCGGGCATGATCCCGCCGAAGCGGCGGCGCTGCAAGCCTGTGGCGTCTGGCCTAGAGAGCGGCGGCGCGCCGTTCGGCGGTGGCGGCCGCGGTCTCCAGCGGCCGGATGAGGGAATCGGCCAGTTCCGCGGCGGTCATCGCGCGGGCACCGGGGGATCCGATGGCGATTTGCACGGCGTAGCCATCGTGGGCGGCGAGCGCGACGGAGGCCGCGTCCTGCGCCGACTCGACGGTAAGGGCGCCGGCCGCGGCGGCCGCGGCGTACGCGTCGGCGAACTGCTTGCGCCAGCCAGCGTAGGCCTGGCTCAGCCGCTTGCCGACTTCGGCGTTGCGGAGCGCCTGCGCCCAGAACTCCAGAAGGACCGCCGGCCACTGCGGTTGCTGCTCGTACGAGAAGAAACTGGCCAGCAGGGTGCGCCGGTCGCCGCCCTCAGACTCGGCGGCCAACACGTTCGTGCGGTCCTCCGTCCAGAGCCGCAGGAGTTCCAGCAGCATGTCGTCCTTGCTGGAGAAGTGGAAGTAGTACGCGCCCTTGGAGTAGCCCGCGGCCTGCGAGATGTCATCTACCGTGGCGTGTTCATACCCGCTCGTGGAGAAGAGCTTCAGGGCCGCCTCGACAAGGAGACCTCGTGTCTGTTTGCGCTGCTCGAACCGGTCGCTCAAGGCTCTCGCCATGACTCCATTCTACCCGTGAGTATCGTCCACGCGATGCGTGTCTGATGGGAAAGTATGCACCACGGAAGGGGCCTTGCCAATGGGCCTTTGACAAACCTGGTATCTCAGTTTCGGGCTGAAAAATTCTTCCCAGGGCTGTAACACATGGCCGGCAGGGGCGTTAGGACTTGACGAGCGAAGGAACGCAGGAAGGCGGCGGGAGGCCGGGACAGGTTCAGAGGTTCCGAACGGGCAAACCCGCCGCGAGGCGGGGGCGCAAAGCCACGGATCCGCCACTCCCCGCCGGAGGGAGGCGGACAGCCGGGCCGCCGAAGGCCTCGGGCCCCGCCGGGTTCGAATCTTCAGCGTGTGCCGTCCGTCGGACTCTGACGGGCGGCACACGTTTGTTTTCGTGCGCCTCAGGAAGGGAGCGGGGAGATGCGGGCCGAAGGCCGACAGCAGATGATCATCAAGCACATGCCTCTGGTCGCCTTCGTGGTGAGCCGCATGTCGACGGATAACCAAAAGACGCTGGGCCTTGATCGTGAGGACGCGCTGGGCTACGGGATCGAGGGTCTTATCCAGGCCGTCGACGCCTTCGACGAGGAACGCGGCACGAGCTTCGCCAGCTTCGCTGTCCGCCGCATCCGGGGGTCGATCCTGGACGCCATCCGCAAGATGGACCCGCTACCGCGGTCGCTGCGAAAGAGCGCACGGGAGGTCGAGCAGGCCTCACAGGAGCTGTCGGCCACGCTGGGGCGCTGGCCCACCCCGAAGGAGATCGCATTCCGGATGGGCATCGAGGCCGACCAGCTGCACGAGATCCAGCGCCATGCCAGCTCGCGGTTCATTTCGCTCGAGCATGCCCTCCAGGATCGGGGGGGCGACAACTCGCCTTCGATCGACCCGGTGGACGACGACGAAAGCGGCGACCCCGCCCGGGCGGCAGACCACAAGGCCTCGCTGGTCCTGCTGGACGCGGCGCTGGGCTGCCTGAGCCCCCGGGACCGGGCGATCCTGACGCTCCGCTACCACGAGTCGAAGCCCTTCCACGAGATCGGCGAGATGATGGGGCTCTCCGAGTCTCGTGTCTGCCAGCTTCACAAGCGCATCCTGTCTTCTCTCCGGAAGCACCTCACGGCCCAGCTCGAAGAGGCAGCGTAACCCCTACGGGGTCTCCCTCCCCGGGCCGATATTAATCTGGTGCCGGGAGACGGTCGGCTGCAGAATCCCGGCGGGACTATGCGAGATACAACAGACCAGGAACGGCCTTCCGTGCCGCCCGAGGAGGAATCTGGCGTCGTCCAGTTGCGTCCGGTTCCGGCCGAGGCGGTGCAGCAGGGCCTCGAACCTGACCACGACCGCGCGGACCGGCATGACCCGTCGCAGCCGGAGGGCGAGCCGGAGCCGGGGTTGCCCAGAGCAGCACTGGTCTACATTCTGGCGGTGTTCGCAGCCGGCCTGGTGGCCATCGCCTGGTTCGCCCCGCAGCTCGATACGGACGATCTGCCCGGCTTCATCGTCGTCACGCTGGTCGCGATCCTCTTCGGCCGCACGCGGATGCCCATCTACGGCGAGACCAGTCTTTCGATCGCAATGGTGGGTGACTTCGCGGTGGCGTTCCTGTTCGGGCCGGCGGGGGCGGTGATCGCCAGCCCGCTGGTGACGCTTGCGACCAACAGCGGCGGGGTCTGGTACAAGCGCATCTTCAATATCGGCTCTGAAGTGCTGGTTAACCTCGCAATAGCGTTGTTCGCGTGGGGGTGGATGAGCGGGCGGCTCGACGTGAACGGCATGCTCGTGCCCATCGCGCTGGGGGCGGTCGTCGTCTACTACGTGCTGAACATCAGCTTCGTGACGATCGCCGTGAGTCTGGCCACGCGGATGCCGATCCGGGCGGTCTGGAACGAGAAGTTCGAATGGCTGGTGCCGCACTACTTCGTGTTCGGGCTGCTGGGCCTCGCGCTCGCGGTGGCGTACGACGCGATCGGATTCGCGGGCGTGCTGGCCTTCGCCGCCCCGCCGATGATGCTGCGCCTGTCGTTGAAACAGTACATCGACAAAACGGCGGCGAACGTGGACGAGCTGAAGAAGCGGAACCGCGAGCTACACCAAGCGAACCGGGACATCCTGGGGATGGCGGACCAACTGCGTGAGACGTACGATGGCACGCTCGAAGCGTTGGTCTCAGCGCTCGACGCGCGCGACCGGGAGACGAAGGGCCACTCGCTGCGTGTCGCCAAGTACATGATGGAGATCGCCTACCACATCGGCATCAAGCCGGGCAGTGAAGACTGGGTGGACATGCAGCGCGGCGGGCTTCTCCACGACATCGGCAAGATTGGCGTCTCGGACACCATTCTGCACAAGCCGGGACCGCTCACCGAGGACGAGTGGGTCGACATGCGCCGGCACCCGAAGATCGGGCACGGCATGCTGAAGGACATCTCGTTCCTCTCAGGCGCCGCCCGCATCGTGCTGGCCCATCACGAGCGCTTCGACGGGAAGGGGTACCCGCGCGGGCTGGCGGCGGACGAGATCCCTCAGGGCGCCCGCATCTTCACCATCGCCGACACCTTCGACGCGATGACGTCTGACCGGCCCTACCGCAAAGCGCTGCCGATCGAGACGGCGCGCGACGAGATCATCAAGTGCAGCGGGACGCAGTTCGACCCTCGTTCGGTACAAGCGTTCCTCCTGGCGTTCGACAAGATCGTGGAGATCCGGCTGGCCGATCATGAGGAGGAGACGGAGCACCACGCCGCCGCCGCCCCGCGGGTGGCTGCTGCCTGAGGCTTCGGCCCCGGAAGCACACGCAAGGCCCCCGGCATGCCGGGGGCCTTGCTTCAGCCTTGCGGGGTTCTTGTGGACTACCAGCTAACGCGGTACATCTGTGTCCTCCTGCCTGCTGCCTGACCGGTTTGCGGGAGGCTTCCCCCGCCAGCCAACCTATACCGACTCGTCGGTATGTATTGAACCCCGGCATGGCCTTGCTGTCAACCCCACTTGACAGCTTTTTTCAAGATTCCTGTGCCACGACCCCGATTGGGGCCCTTCGGCCCGCCCTCGCGCGTCCGATCGTCCCCATAGGACATGCAACCGAAGCCGAACCGCCAAGCCGCCCGCTCTCGCCATGCCCGCGAGCAGATCGCCCAGGCGGCGATGGGCGTCTTCGCCTTCAAGGGCTACGGCGCAGCCTCCATGGACGACATCTGCCTGGCTTCAGCCTGCTCCAAGGGCGGGCTGTACCACCATTACGCGACCAAAGGGGCGGTGCTGGGCGGCGTTGTGGAGCGGCTGATTGCTCTCGGGGCGCTGCTGCCCCCGTTCGAGGCAGCGACGGCCGGCTCGATTGCGCCGGCGGCGCTCGGACGCCTGCTTATCGAGGTATGGGCGGAGGCTGCACGAAACGGCCAGCTCCGAGAGCGACTTTGCGCGGGCTACGCCACGATGCTGGAAGCGGGCTCGGCCGCGGGGCTATCCGTCGATCAGCTGCTGCGTATCGGGGTGCTGGTGCAGCTGCTCACCCGCGGGGCGGAGTTCGAGGGGGACGAACTGGCCCGTCGCCTCGGCATCGAGCGGGCGGCGTGAGGCTGGTCTGGTCAATGGTGGCTGGTTAGCCGCGAGCCCCCGCGCCAATTCGCCCGCCTTCAAGCACCGACCGCTCTTGCGATCTTCGACTGTATCTCAGGCAGTGAGCCAGAGGCGGCGGCGGCGCTCGCGTTCCCGTTTCGCGCTGTCGAGGCTGGCCATTGCCGCCTCCAGGACGGCCTCGGCCTGTGCCATCGCCGGATTCGAGATGGCGCTCCCGGAGCAGACGCCGGCCCAGAGGGAGATGCTGCGCCCGCCGACCTCCACCACGGCCGACTCGCGGGCCAGCCGGTCTTCCAGCCGGTCGATGAAGGCGCTGACGCCTTCCTCCGCGCTGTCCACGAGGATCACGCCGAACTCGTCATCGCCGAGGCGGGCGACGATGTCGTGCAGGCGCTTGGTGTCGGCGATCGAGCGGGCCACGTGCCGCAGGACCTCGTCGCCCGCGCGCACGCCGTATTCCTTGTTCACGGCGGAGAGGTTGTTCACATCGATGAGCACGGCGGACATACGCCGGCCGGCGCGGCGCGCGCGCTGAAACTCGTCGTGCAGACGGCGGGAGAAGTACTTGAACGTAGGGAGGTTCGTCAGAAGGTCGCTCTGGGAGTCCTCGTCGTCCTCGCCTCCGGACGCGCGGGCGGCGCCTCGCATGCCGTCGCGGGTCAAGAGAAAGCTCGCTGCGACGAGCAGGCCGGTCATGCCCATCGCCGTGACGAAGGGCAGGTGTGGGATCTGGCCGAATTCGTCGACCAGGGCGGCGATGATAGCGCCCGACCAGGCGATGACGAGCAGCCGGACGACGATCGGCATCCAGCCGATACGCCCACGCGCCTCGGCCGGGCGTCCTTCGGACGCGAAGAAGGCAGCGTCGCCCGGAGAGGCTTCTACGATGCGGATAGGACGGATCGTACGGTTATCCAAAGGCGACCCCCTCACCCGTCTTAGTATCGGCATGGGCGACCCTGGCCGAACGGGGGCAGGGGCCGCCGTTGTTCGGCCTGAGGGGGGTCAGCTAAGATGGAGAGGTCACATCTGGCGCATCGGAGGGGAGGTGGTTCATGCAGATCGACTGGAACAAGGCGATCGATGACATCTTCGCGGACAAGATGTCCTGCCTCCGCTGCGGGACCATGAGCAGCACCCTGGTGGCCGGATACACACGCTCTCCGGCGGCCGGCGAGTACGCGCCCCGAACCCACTTCTGCAAGAACAAGGAGGAGTGCGACGCCCGTCGGCTGGTGGTGCTTTGCGAGAACTGCGCCCGCGAGCTGCGCTTGCGAGCCAATCCCGTCGACCAGGAGGGCATGATGGGCCTCCTGCTGAACGACTGCCGGAAGGACCTGGAGGACTGCCTGGACTACCTGGCCGACTACTGGCAGGAGGACCTCGACATCGACCCGGCGGAGACGACGCTCCGGCTGGAGGACGTGGAGCCGGACATCTTCGCGGAGGAGGACGCCTGGCGGCGCAAGCTCGAGGAGGAGTACCAGAGCCTGCACCGCTGGTTCCGGGACCACAACATCCGCATCCCCAACCCGGGGTGGCGCGACGAGTACATCGAGGAGATCGTGTCTCTCGGGTACAAGACGCTGCTGGGAGACTGAGATCCAGACCTAGACGGAGACCAGCTCCCGATCGAGGGTCTCGGCGAGCTTGCGGCGCAGATCGTCGAGGCCCCAGCCCTTTGCGGCGGAGACCAGCACGGCGTCCGGGAGGTTCGCCGCCAGTTCCGGGCGCAGCGGCGCCAGATCGTCGAGCGAGGCGACGGGGCGGCCATCGGGGCCGGGCACCTGATCGACCTTATTCAGCGCTGTGACCCGGGGCTTCTCCTCCAACCCCAGTTCGCGGAGCGTGTCCTCGACGGTCTGGCTCTGGCGCGCGGCGTCGGGGTGGGTGATGTCGACGACGTGCACGAGCAGCGCGGCGTCGGACAATTCCTCGAGGGTGGCGCGGAAGGCGGCGACGAGCTGCGTGGGGAGTTTCTGGATGAAGCCCACGGTGTCGGTGAGCAGCACACCGTGCAGGTCATCGAGGCGGACGCGGCGGGTGAGCGGGTCGAGCGTGGCGAAGAGGCGGTCCTGCACGAAGACGGCGTCGTCGCGGGTGAGGGCACGCATGAGCGTGCTCTTGCCGGCGTTGGTGTAGCCGACGAGGGCGACGACGGGCACGCCCTCGCGCTGGCGGCGGCGCCGGTAGAGCGAGCGCTGGCGGCGAACCTGTTCGATCTGCTCCTTGAGGTGGGCGATCCTTCGGCGGACGAGGCGGCGGTCGGTCTCGATCTGGGTCTCGCCGGGGCCGCGGACGCCGATGGCGCCGGGGGCGCCTGAGCGGCCGCCCAGGCGCTCCAGGTGGCTCCACTGCCCCTTGAGGCGGGGCAGCAAGTACTCCGACTGCGCCAGCTCCACCTGCAGCCGCCCCTCGCGGGTGCGGGCGCGCATGGCGAAGATGTCGAGGATCAGCGCGGTGCGGTCGAGCACCTTCACCTTCAGCGCGTTCTCAAGGCTGGCCTGCTGGGATGGCGACAGCTCGTCGTCGAAGATGACCATGCCGTACTCGTCCCCGCCGCGGCGGGACTTCAGCTCTTCGACCTTGCCCTTGCCCACGTACGTGGCGGGGTTCGGCGAGTCGAGGCGCTGCAGCGTGCGTCCGACGACCCGCGCGCCGGCGGTCTGGGCGAGGAGCGCCAGCTCGTCGAGGGAGCGTTCGTGGCGCTCCCGGTCGCCGTCGCAGAAGACACCGGCGAGGTAGGCGCGTTCGGGCTCTTCGGCGACGGTGTGGATGGTGGTGCGTCTGGGGATGCGGTCACCTCGATGCGGGGCCGGTCAGTCCAACAGTCTATCAGTCCGTCAGGGCGTCGATCCTCAGCGGGTCAGCGGGTAAGCCCGCCGTCAGGCGAGGGCGGGGAGGGCGGCGATGCGGCGGAGGCCTTCGTCGATGCGGTCGTCCGGGAGGGTGAGGGAGAGGCGGACGTAGCCCTCGCCGTGGGGGCCATAGCTGCGGCCGGGCGTGACGATGACGGCCACTTCGTCGAGCAGACGTTCAGCGAAGGCGGCAGAGGTCATGCCGTCGGGCACCTTGGCCCAGACGTAGAGGCTGGCGCGGGGCGGGGTGACGCGGAGGCCCAGCCGGCGGAGCGCGTCCACGACGTTGTCGCGACGGCGCTGGTAGATAGCGTTGTGTTCCTCGATGCAGTCCTGCGGGCCCCCAAGGGCGGCGATGGCCATGCGCTGGATCGCCTGGGCGACGCCGGAGTCGAGGTTCGACTTCACCCGCATGAGCGCATCGATAACTTTGGCGTTGCCGGCGACCATGCCGATGCGCCAGCCGGTCATGTTGTAGCTCTTCGACAGGGAGTGGAACTCGACGCCGACGTCCATGGCGCCCTTCGCCTGGAGGAAGCTCACAGGGACGTACTCGTCGTAGCTGACCTCGCTGTAGGGGCCGTCGTGGCAGATGGCGATGTCGTAGCGCTGGGCGAAGCGGACGGCGCGCTCGAAGAAGTCGACGTCCGCGACGGCGCCGGTGGGGTTGTTGGGATAGTTCAGCCAGAGCAGCTTCGCGCGGTGCGCGACGCCGGAGGGGACGGCGTCGAGGTCGGGGAGGAAGCCGTCCTCCTCGCGCAGCGGCAGCGGGTAGGTCTCGCCGCCGGCGAACATCGTGCCGATCTCGTAGACGGGATAGGCGGGGTCGGGGACCAGCGCCACGTCGCCGGGGTCGATGAAGCAGAGGGCGACGTGGCCGATGCCCTCTTTCGAGCCGATGAGGGAGAGCACCTCTTTCGCCGGGTCGAGGTGGACACCGAAGCGGCGCTCGTACCATCCGGCGACGGCGGCGCGGAAGTCCGGCAGCCCCTCGGTCTCGGGGTAGCGGTGGTTGGCGGGGTCGTGCGCCGCCTCGGTCAGGGCATCGAGGATGTGCGGAGGCGTGGGGAGGTCGGGGTCGCCGATCCCAAAGGAGATGACGTCGATGCCCTCAGCCTTCTTTGCAGCGACCTTCTTGGAGATCTGAGCGAAGAGGTAGGGGGGCAGCTTCTCGATGCGGTCGGCGAATCTCATCGTGGGCTATCAGCTCTCAGCGGTCCGCAGTCAGCCGTCCGTTGATTCTGGCGCATGTGTCGCCGAGCGGCCAGTGGGGTCAGGGGCCGGCGTCCGGGCGGAAGTAAGAGGTACCGGTACTTTCTACGCCGTCGAGGCCGAAGGTGAGCTGGATATCGCTGGCGCCGCCGGACACGATCTCGTTGTTGAGGTTCTCGGTGACGATGCCGGTGACGAGCCACGTGATGCCCGGACCGTCCGCGTCGCGCTGTATCACAAGCTCCAGAAGGCCTCGCCCACCGCCGGCGGCGATCATGGTGAACACGACGCCGATAGCACCTGTGCAATCGACGCCGGCGGCCGTCATCGGGCAACCGACGGTAGCGAAGGCGGGCCCACCGGTGCTGAAGCTGTCGCTGGCGGAGGCATCGGCAGCGGACAACCAGCCTTCGAGGGTGGTGCGGAGCGCATCGGGGGAGATGACGCCGCCTTCGGATTGAAGGTGGGCGTGAGACAAGCCCTCGCGCACGTCGCCTGCGGCAGCGCCTTCGCACAGGGGGTAGGCGCCACCGAGGCCTTCGGGCTCAGGGCCGGGGCAGGTGTACGGGCGCAGGCGCACGCGCGACACAACCGCATCAAGGTCGCCGCTGAGCAGCTCCGTGGCGATCTGCTCAGCGAGGGCGCAGCTCTCCTCCGCCCCGGCGCAGCCGCCGGACGCAGCAGGGGCGGTGGGATCAGGCGCGGGCGTCGGAGAAGGCGCAGGCGCCTGCGTGGAGGTGGCGCGCGGGGCGGACGTCGGCTCGGGGGTGTCGTCGCCGCCCGCGCAGGCGGCAAGCGCCATCGCGGCGAAGGTGGCGATGATGATCGTCGTGAGGCTCTTCAGCACGTTGTGTCCTCCTAGAGCTTCCACGTCCTCAGGCCGTCCGAGGGGCGCGTCCGGTAGGCGACGGCGGGCAGCGCCGTGCGCTCGCGATAGGCCTCGACGACGTCGCGCTCAAAGGCGTCGCAGGCGTCCTCCCGGACGAGGCTTATGGTACACCCGCCGAAGCCGGCGCCGGTGAGCCGGGCGCCCGCCACGTACGGTTGGGCCTGCGCCAGATCCACGAGCAGGTCCAGCTCCGGGCACGAGACCTCGAAGTCGTCGCGGAGGCTGCGATGCGATGCGGCCATGAGGCCACCGAGCGTCTCGAAGTCGTCAGCGCGGAGCGCCTCGACGGCGAGGCGGACGCGGGCGATCTCGGTGATGACGTGGCGGCCCCGGCGGAAGAGGAGGGCGGCCGCCTCACTCCCTGGCCGCCTCTCCGACTTCGCGGAGAGGCGGGATGCGTCCGGCGCATGAAGAGCCGTGGCGATTTCGTCTTCCGTGACGTCGCGGAGCGAGGTGATGCGGCGGCCGAGGCGATCGCGGAGGAGCGCGACGGCTGCTTCGCACTCGCGGCGGCGGTCGTTGTAGGCGCTAGCGGCGAGCGCGCGGGGGACGCCGGAGTGGACGACGACGGCGGCGAGCCCGGCGGCATCGAGGAGGAGGGGGATGTCTTCGTACGTCAGCGAGCGGCAGTCGATGAGAAGCGCGTGGCCGGCGCGCGAGAGCGTCGACGCGAACTGGTCCATGATGCCGCACTGCACACCGACGTACTCGTTCTCGGCGCGCTGGCAGAGCTGCGCCAGCCGCACGTCGTCGACCGGGAGATCGAAGGCGTCGCGGAGGGCGCCGGCGACGGCCACTTCGAGTGCTGCGGAAGACGAGAGGCCGGCGGCCTGGGGAACGTTGCCGGCGATGGCCAGATCGATGCCCGGAAGCCTGGCCGGCACCGAGTCGGCGTGGAGCAGCGCCCAGACGACACCCTCGGGGTAGTCGCCCCAGTCGCGCGACCGCGTCGGGTCCCAGCGGGGCGCATCTTCGGCGAGCGACTCGATCTCGACGCGAGCGGGCGTCTCGCTGGTGCTGTAGAAGCACGCGCGTTCGCGCTCGAGGCGGGCCGCCCAGGCGACGAGGACGCTCCGGTCGATGGCGAAGGGGAGAGCCAGACCGTCGTTGTAGTCGACGTGTTCGCCGATGAGGTTCACGCGCCCGGGTGCCTCGGCGATGCCGGCGGGGCGGCGGGCGAACTCGCGTTCAAACGCGGCTACCAGCGCCTCCACGCGCTGCTCGCGGGGTGCTGCTACGTCCGTGGCTCCGCCTCGCGCAGTTCCTGCGCCTTCTCCTCGGGTGCGGTGTCGTTGATGAAGGTGCCGGCACCGGTCTCGACGCCCGCCAGATACTTGAGCTTATCCCGCGAGCGGTACGGCGGCGCGAACTCGATGTGCAGGTGCTCGCCGGAGCGTTCGATGCCGTCGGTGGCACGCTGGTGCATCGACATGGTGAAGGGCATCGGGAAGCCCCAGAGGTTGTCGTACTTCGCCTGCACGATGCGGAGCAGCCGGGCAAGGCCGTCCCGCTCACCGCGGTAGAGGTCGAGCAGCGATGGGCGGTGGGCGACGGCGGTGACATGTACCTCGTACGGGAGGCGGGCGGCGAAGGGGACGTAGGCCGCGAACCCCTCGGCGGTGGCGACGAGCCGGCGGCCGTGCGACAGCTCCTCGACGACGACGTCGCAGTGGAGGCAGCGGCCGGTGCGCTCCTGGTGCGAGGCGGACGCCTCGTGCTCGCGGCGGACGCGGGGTGGGACGAAGGGGAAGGTGTAGATCTGGCCGTGGGGGTGGGTGAGCGTGACGCCGATCTCCTGCCCCCGGTTCTCGAAGATGAAGACGTAGCGCACCTCAGGCCGCGCCGACAGCTCCTCATAGCGGTCTGCCCAGACGTCGACGAGGCGGCGCACCTGGGCTTCGGGGAGCGAGCCGAGCGTCGCGTCGTGCCGGGGGGCGTAGAGCACCACCTCGCAGACGCCGCGGGCGGGGGTGCGACGCTCGAGTGACGTGGTGTCGGCGACGTCGGGGGCGTCGGCGCGGAAGCTGGGAAAGCGGTTCTCGAAGACGGCGATCTCGTACGACGTGGAGGGGACCTCGGTGGCGGTCTCGGCACCTGCCGGGGTGGGGCAGAGGGGGCAGAACTCCGCGGGGGGGAGGAACGTGCGGTCCTGGCGGGCGGTCGAGACGATGACGTCCTCGTCGAGCAGCGGGTCGCGGCGCAGCTCGATGGTCTCGCCGCTACGCAGCAGGGGCGGGACGTCGAGCACCGGCGGCGGAGGCGCGTCGAAGGAGTAGTAGTACAGGTAGCGGCCGTCGGCGCGGTCGACGCGGGTGCGGATCATGGGGCAGTCTAGGTTGCGGCGCGCGCCGGCGCCCAACTGGCATAACGGGCCATCGTCGGGTGACGATAACCGTTGTGTCGTTATGCGGAAACGTCAATGAACTTGACAGTGGGATACTGTTGACAGCGTGAGGGGACGCTGATATCGTAGCAATCGCTCCGAGTTGCTAAGCGCGGCCCGGTGGACGAACCCGGAGGTACAAGTAGGCGACGGGCGAAAGCCCTAGCCGAACGGAAGCCCGGGGGAGGACGAAGCCGGAGCGCACGAGGTAACTCGGGGCATTTTCTATCCCGCAGGCGTCAGCCTCTCAGCTTGTCAGCACGGCACCTTCACCCAGCCTTCGGGTTCTCCGTCAGGCGCGCCTCCGGCCACCCCTCTCAAGCTGGTAGCGACGGGGCGCGGATGAGCTACGGTTGGGCAGCCTGCGCGAAGCCTTCTTTCACCCAGTGCCAGTGCATGCGGCCGTGGTCGGCGTGGAGGGCGAGCAGCGTGCCGATGGTGCCGTCGCCCCAGGGCGCGCCCGGCACTTTCTCGCGGAGCTGCGCGTCGAGGAGGCCGGCGAGGAGCGCCAGCGTCTCGGCCCGCGCCTCCTGTCCCAGCGCGACGACCTCGGCGAGGGACTTGCCGCGATGCTGGCGGATGTAGTCCTCGTTCATGCGGTGGACGGCGGCCATGACCTCTTCGCGGGTGCGGGACGAGCCGTCGGAGTTGCGCAGGAGGCCGACGGGGTCGGCGTTACCATCGACGTGGCGGCCGATCATGGCGCTGAAGTTGCGCTCGATGCCGGCGAGGTGCACGAGGTGGTCGAGCGGACTCCACATCTCGGACGGATCGTGCTCGCTCGGCGTGGCGCCGCGGATGAGATCCTCGGGCTGAAGCGCGGCCACGGTCTCGAGCAGCCAGGCACGGTCACGGTTGAGCTTGACCTCGATCTCAGTGCGGTCCATCGCGCACCTCCGGTTACGGCTCAAGGGTCACGGCTGGCCAGCCGCTACATGTACTGGCCGCCGTTGGGGTTGAACTGCTGGCCGGTGATCCAGTCGCCTTCGGTGACGAGGAAGCGCACGAAGGCGGCGACCTCCTCGGGGCGGCCGAAGCGGCCGAGGGGGATCTGCTTCAGCAGCGCCTCCTTCACCTCGTCGGAGAGCGCCGTCACCATGTCAGTCTCGACGAAACCCGGGCACATGGCGTTGACGGTGATGTTGTTGCGGGCCAGCTCTTTCGCCGCGGACTTGGCGAAGGCGATGAGGCCGGCCTTGGCGGCGGCGTAGTTGGCCTGCCCGAGGTTCCCCGTCTGGCCGATGATGCTCGACATGACGATGATGCGGCCGTAGTTGCGCTCGAGCATGTGCGGGAGGGCCGCCGAGGTGCAGTAGAACGCGCTCGAAAGGTCGGTGGCGATGACTTCGTCCCACTCGGCGGCGGTCATGCGCTTGAGGGTGCGGTCGCGGTTGACGCCGGCGTTGTTGATGAGGATGTCGATCCGGCCGTACGCCTCGATGGCCCTCGCGATGATCTGGTTGCAGTCGTCGGCTTTGGCAACGTCCCCGGCAACGGCGGTGGCACGTCCTCCGGCAGCCTCGATCTGCTGGACGAGTTCCTCGGCCGGCCCGGCGCTCTGGTGGTAGTTGGCGACGATGGCCGCGCCCTCACGGGCCAGCTCCTCGGCACAGGCGCGCCCGATGCCCCGCGAGGCCCCAGTCACCACCGCCACCCGGCCTTCGAGCCGCTTCTCCGACATATCGTCCTCCGTCTCGGTCACTGCGGGCGAGACTGTATCGAACGAGGGGGCTACGGGCTAATTGACAGACCCATCCTCGGCCCCACATCCGTGCCTCGGCCAGCGCGAGGCGTAACGGAGACTGACTAGATCTCGAGGATGTTGCCGTCGAGGTCGGCGATGCGGGCGAAGGGAACGTCGGGGGCGTGTTCGCCGCGCTCGACCACGCGGCCGCCGGCCGCCTCGACGTCGGCGATCGCGGCATCAAGCCTGACGGCGTGGTCGACGTGCAGGCCGACGTTCTGGGGGCCGGCACCGGCGTTCGCGGGGTCGAGGAGCAGGCCGAACGACGTGTCTCCGCCGGGGATGCCGACGAAGACGATCTGGTCGCCGCCGCGAAAGACGACCTCCAGGTTGAAGGCGTCGCAGTAGAAGCGCTCCGCGCGCGTCAGATCACTCACGGGGAGGATGAACATCAGCGACGTGATGCGGGCCATCAGACGACGGTCGGGGGGCGGTACTCGCCCCAGACGGCGCGCAGCTCGCCGCAGATCTCGCCCAGGGTGGCGTAGACGCGCACCGCATCGAGGATCGCGGGCATGAGGTTCTCCTCGCCGCAGGCAGTATCGTGGAGCCGCCGGAGCGACGCTTCGACCGCGGGGCCGTCGCGCTGCGTGCGCACGCGCTCCAGGCGCTCGATCTGGCCGCGCGCCAACTCCATGTTCACGCGGAAGATGGCCGGCGCGGGCTCCTCGTCGGTGCGGAAGCGGTTGACGCCGACGACGACGCGCTTCCCAGACTCGATCTCCTGCTGCTGGCGGACGGCGGCCTCCTGGATCTCTGTCTGCATGTAGCCGGACTCGATCGCGGCGACGGAGCCGCCGATGTCCTCGACGCGGTCGAGGTATTCCTGCGCCTTTTGCTCCAGCTCGTCGGTCAGCGACTCGACGTAGTAGGAGCCACCGAGCGGGTCGACGGTGTCCGTCACACCGGACTCATGGGCGATGATCTGCTGCGTGCGGAGGGCGATGCGCTGTGCCTCCTCGGTGGGGATGGCGAGCGCCTCGTCGTAGCAGGAGAGGGCCATGGACTGCACGCCGCCGAGGACGGAGGATAGCGCCTCCAGCGCGGCGCGGACGATGTTGTTCTCGGGTTGCTGCGCCGTGAGGGTGGCGCCGCCGGTCTGGACGTGTGTGCGGAGTTTCCAGGAGTTCGGATCCTTCGCGCCGAAGCGCTCGCGCATGATGCGCGCCCACATGCGGCGGAGGGCGCGGTACTTCGCGACCTCCTCGAAGAAGTTGCTGTGGGTGTTGAAGATCCAGGAGATGCGGGGCGCGATCTCGTCGATGTCGACTCCGGAACGCTGGCAGGCGTCGATGTAGGCGACGGCGTTCGCGAAGGCGAACCCGACCTCCTGCGCCGCGGTCGAACCGGCGTCGCGAATGTGGTAACCGCTGACGCTGATGCTGTTGAACTTCGGGGCGTAGCGCGCACAGTAGGTGATGAGGTCGGCGGCGAGGCGGAGGGATTCGCGCGGTGGGTAGATGTACGTCCCGCGGGCGACGTACTCCTTCAACACGTCGTTCTGCGCAGTGCCCATGATGTCCGCTGCAGGGACGCCCTGCTTCTCGGCGACGACCATGTACATCGCCACCAGGACGGACGCGGGAGCGTTGATGGTCATCGACGTGCTCACCCGGTCGAGGGGGATGCCTTCGAACATGTCCTCCATGTCGGCGAGGGAGTCGATGGCGACGCCGACCTGGCCGATCTCGGCCTCGGCGTTGGGGTCGTCGGAGTCCATGCCGATCTGCGTCGGCAGGTCGAAGGCGACGGAAAGGCCGGTCTGTCCTTGCGACAGGAGGAACTTGAAGCGTTCGTTCGACTCGCGGGCGGTGCCGAAGCCGGCGTACTGGCGCATGGTCCAGAGACGGCCGCGATACATGTTGGGCTGGACGCCGCGGGTGAAGGGGTACTGGCCGGGCTCGCCGATGTCGCGGTCGTAGTCGGTCTCGGCGACGTCGACCGGGGTGTAGAGGCGGCGGACGGTCGTGGAGGAGGTGGCGAACTCGGGCTCACGCTCGCCGCCGCGGTCGAGGGCCTTCCGGAGCGTGCCGGACTCCCACGCCTCGAGGGCGGACTTCGGGTCGCCGCTGTGTGTGTTTGTAGCCATGATGCCGCTCCCAGTCTACGCGACAGGAACCGATTCACCGAACTCGTGGACGGCCCCTACGCCAGCCGATCCAGCATGACGGAGGCTTCGCCGGTCACCACCGCTTCGCCGCGTTGGTTCGTGCAGTCGGTGCGGACCGTGGCGATGTCCTTCTCGGCGTCGAACGCCGTGACCTCCAGCTCCGCCGTGATGGTGTCGCCGATGGCGACGGGGCGGGCGGAAGCGGAGCTGCTGGCTGAGGTAGATGACGACGGCCCCGGGCGCCAGCCGCGTGCCCAGCGCCGCCGAGATGAAGCCAGCCGAGATCATCCCGTGGGGATCCGGCCCTTGAAGCGCGTCCTTGACGCGAAGGCCTCGTCAAGATGCAACGGCTGGTCGTCGCCGGTGACGCGGGCGAAGGTCTCGACGTCCTCGGCGGTGACGGTCTTCGAGAACGTAGCCTTGTGCCCGACAGCGAGCGTTACGTCACCCATGCATTCCTCCGAGGGCTATCGTAGGCCGAAGCGGCTGGAGCGATCAACCCAAAACTGTATCAGCGCACAAGCGTTTGACACCGCGCGTTGCCTGCCATACGCTACACTCCTAGCATCGAGGTGCCCGAATTGACCACTGCCAGGGACGTCGCTACCGCCCCGGCCACGGGCCGTGCACGAAAGCTCCGGCGCGGGCCGCTCACGCGGAAGCAGATCCTCGACGCCTCGCTCAAGCTCTTCTCAGAGCGGGGGTTCGCGCGCACCAGCGTCCGGGATATCGCCCAGGCGGCCGGCATCACCGACGCCGCCATCTACTATCACTTCGCGTCGAAGCGCGAACTCTTCGAGGCGCTGATCGAGGAGCGGGGGTTCACCCAGGCGCTCGATACTCTCGAGCGCGCCGAGATCACCGTAGGCCCCGAGGAGGCGATCCCGCTCATCGCCCGGAACGCCCTGTCCTTCATCTACAGCAACCGGGACCTGATGAAGGTGCTGATGGTGGAGGCGATGGCCGAAGATCCCGTGGCGACCGAGGAGTACCGGGTGCTGGTGCAGCGGTGGGAAAAGGCGGAGGCGCGCATCCTGCGCCACTACGCAGAACAGAGCCTGCTCCGGACGGAGGACGTCGACGAGCTGGCGAAGCAGCTGGTAGTGACGGTGCTGGGTGTGTTCGCGGACGACCTGATGTCGCCGGTGCCGTCGGCGGACGGCGCGGTGCCGCCGCAGCTCCTGCGCCACGTCGAGGTGGCGATGACGCACATCGTGCGGGGGATCACGGCCAAGGACTGACCATGCTGCGACCGCTCGAAGCGAAGGCGCCTCCCCCCTCATCGATCGAGAGCGCCCGCTTCGCGCACGACAGCGAGGAGGCGTTCGCCCGGCTGTTGGACTTCTACGGAGTGGGCTGGGAGTACGAGCCCCGAACGTTCCCTCTGCGCCACGGCGACGACGGCCGCATCCTTGAGGCGTTCTCGCCGGACTTCTTTCTCCCGGACCTGGACCTGTACATCGAGCTGACGACGCTGAAGCAGGGGCTGGTGACGGAGAAGCACCGCAAGCTGCGACGCTTGCGCGAGCTCTACCCCGATGTGAACATCAAACTGCTGTATAAGCGCGACTACCTGAAGCTGCTCGCGAAGTACGGGTTGGGCGGCATGAATGAGCTGGACCACACGGCCGTCAACGAGGTGCTGTTCACGGCGAGCGAGATCGAGCGCCGGGTGAACGAGCTGGGCGGCGAGATCGCGCGAGACTACGATGGCGGACAGCCGCTGCTCGTCGGGGTGCTGAAGGGCGTTACCTGTTTCATGGCCGACCTGATGCGGCACATCGCGCTGCCGGTGAGCGTCGACTTCATGACCATTTCGTCGTACGAGGGGGATCGCTCGGGCGCGGTGCGGATCGTGCAGGACCTCGTCGAGAACATCCACGGCCGCGACGTGATCATTGTCGAAGACATCGTGGACACGGGAATGACGTTGAACCACCTGCTTCGCCAGCTGCAGTTGCGGGAGCCAGCGTCGCTCCGAGTGTGCGCGCTGCTCGACAAGCGCGTCCGCCGCCTCGTCGACGTCCCGCTGGACTACGTCGGCTTCGAGGTGCCGGATGAGTTCGTCGTCGGCTACGGGCTCGACTACGACCAGAAGTTCCGCAACCTGCCGTTCATCGCGACGTTGCGGGGTGAGGCGCTGAAGCCTCCGCCCGCCCGCGAGGACTAGTACACCCCGGAGCAGACACATGGACGATGACCAGCGCGTTCGGCGGCGGCGCACCCGCCCGGAGGGCAGCCGGATCCCCGGTGTGAGTCAGCTCTTCGAGGCGACGGACGAGATGATCGCCTTCGTGGAGACGTACCAGAAGGTGTGGGAGAGCGAGAGTAAAGCGATGCTCGCCATGGGCGAGTTCCTGGGGGCGCGCTCAGAGTCCCTGCGCAACCAGGTGGAGCTGATGAAGATGGGCGGCGACACGTTCCGGCGCTACGCGCGCTGGTCCGAGACGCTGCTGGGGCTGCGTCCGGAGGTGTTCACACAGGCATGGCTCGACATGCTGGACCGGTTGCGCATCGGGGGAAGGGCTCCCGAGGGTGGAGCCGAAGCTGAGGCGGAAGAGTGAGCGCGGCCGGCACATCGGGGTTCGCGCGCCGCATCGACGCTGCCCAACCACGCCCGATGCTCCGAGGGGTGCTCCACCTGCTGATGGCGCTGGCGGCCCCGGCGGCGCTGGTGGCACTGCTGCTCTGGGCCGACTCTGCCCGCGATTACGTTGGCGTGTCGATCTACGGGACGAGCGTGCTGCTGCTCTACAGCGTCAGCGCGGGCTACCACCTGGTCCCGTGGCCGGCGCGCATCAAGGACGGACTCGGTCGGGCCGACCACTCGATGATCTTCGTGCTGATCGCGGGGACCTACACGCCGTTTTGTCTGAAGGTCATCGGAGACGCCTGGGGCATCAGCATCCTCTCGGTCGTGTGGGCGCTTGCTGGCGCGGGGGTAGTGCTGAAGGTGGTCTGGCCGCAGGCGCCGCGATGGTTGAGCGTCGGCCTGTATCTCGCGGTGGGGTGGGTAGCGGTGGTCTCGGCGAAGCCGGTGGTCGAAGAGATGTCCGCGTGGGCGCTGGCGCTGCTGCTGCTGGGCGGGGCGATGTATTCGATCGGCGCGCTGGTGTACGGGGCACGCCGGCCTGACCCCTATCCGCGAGTGTTTGGGTACCACGAGGTGTTCCACCTCTTGGTGGTGGGGGGGACGCTCGCCCATTTCATGGTGATCGCGGGGTACGTGCTCGACGCGTAGCGGCCGGCTATTCGTCGCGCCAGCGGACCTCGAAGAGGCGGACGGGATCCTCGAAACCGCGCAGGATGACCTCTCCCCGGTCGGCGAAGAGGAAGCTCTTGCCGGCGACGAGGTGGCGGAGGGCTTCGGGCACCAGGATCTGGGCGGGCTCGGCCTGGCTGCAGATCCGCGACGCGAGTTGTACGGCGGTACCGAACAGATCCGCCTCATCGGCGACGGGCTCCCCGGGGTTGAGGCCGATGCGCACCGCCAGCCGGTCCTCGGGGTGTTCCTGGTTGTGGGCTGCGAGCGTGCGCTGGATCTCGATCGCGCAGTCGACGGCTCCCGAGGCGGACTCGAACGATGCCATGATGCCGTCGCCGGTGTGTTTGACCTCGCGACCGCCGTAGGCGCGAAGGGCGTTGCGCACTGCATCGTTGTGGATACGGACGAGTTCCTGGGCGCCGGCGTCGCCGAGGCGTTGCGTGGTCGCCGTGGAGCCCTCCATATCGGTGAAAAGGATGGTGCGGAGGCCGGCGCCCGCCTGCGCGTGGCGATGGGCCGGGACCGGCCGCGCCGGCACGTCCGCCGCCCGTCCTCCGAGGAAGTCCTCCATGACGCGAAGGACGCCCTCCATGTCGCCGACATACGGGGACAGGGATGCCCCTTCGACGAGCGCAAGGGTGGCGTTGGGAATCCCTGATGCGAGCCGCTGTGCCACGGCAACGCTGAGCATCGGGAACTCCCGGCGGTGCATGACCAGGGTCGGGCACCGCACACGCGCGAGGTCGGCTGAGACATCGAGATCGTCGTTCTTGTCCCAGTGCGCCAGCGTGGTCTCGGGGCTCGTGCTCTCCCGCATGTACGTGGCCATGCGGTGCGCCTGCTCCCCCTCCGACCACCCGAAGACGGAATGCGACAGCGTTTCGGTGAACAGCTCGTAGTCCAGCATGATGAGCGACTTCAGCGCGTCACCCAGTTGGGGGTTGGTCCGCGACTCGAGGATGTCGGTGTGGCCGGCGAACGCGCACCAGAGCAGCAGCCGGTCCACGCGCTCGGGATGGGCCGCCGCGAAGCTGATAGCCACGGGCCCGGAGTAGAAGAAGCCGAGGAGGTCGAAGCGCGCGAGCCCAGCCTGCCCCGCCACGGCCTCGATGTCACGCATGAACGCTTCGTTCGTGAGCGCGGAGGCGCCCCGGTCGGACAGCCCGGAGCCGCGCACGTCGTAGCGGATGACGCGGCGGACCTCGGCCAGGTGCTCGAACCAGTGGCGCAGCTCGGGGATCTGCCATTCGAGCTGGACGTGACTGAAGGGCATCGCCGGGGGCGGGATGATGAGCGCCGGCCCCTCGCCGATCGACCAGTAGGCGATGCTGACGCCGTCGCTGGTCTTCGCGTATTCGACCCGCGGATCCATGGATCCATGCTACACGAACCGGCCGTGCGGACGCGCGGCCCGCCGTTGCGGTTTGCGCAGAGTCGCCGAGGGCGCCGCCTGCGGGGCTACAATGCGCACAGACGGCGCGAGGAGCGCCGGGGAGGTGCTGCATGCGCATCCAGAGCGGCAAGCTGGTGAGCCTGGGCTACGGGCGCTACGTGCGCTCGGACGAGGTGGTGGCGATCGAGCCGATCACGGAGGGGCGCGGGCCGGGACGGCGCTGTCTGGTGTGGGTGCGGGGCGTGGCGGACCCGATCGTGGCCTCGCGGTCACAGTCGGCGATCATCCACGACCTCTCGACGCCGGAGACGGAGCGGCGGACGACCGAGGCGGCGGCCCGCGCCGCACCGCCCCGGAAGCCGGCGGCCCGAGCCATACGGACGAAGGCACGGCGGCATCCTCCGAAGAACCGGCGGCGGTAGGGGCTGAGTTGTCAGTTCTGAGTTCTGAGTTCTCTCGAGTCTCCGGCTGAACCCCTCACCTGCGGGCGCGGCGTGCTAGCGTCAGGGTCGCGGCACCCGTAGCCTTCGAGATCGAGGCAGGTCACGCATGGACAGTGAAGGGCGAGGCAAGCCTCGCCCCTACGTCGTTGGCGCGCAGAGAGGATGCGGTTATGGGGAAGCTCGACGGGAAGGTGGCGGTGATCACGGGCGGCGCCAGCGGGATGGGCGAGGGCACGGTGAAGCGATTCGTGGCGGAGGGGGCACGCGTCGTCATCGCCGACATCCAGGACGGGCGGGGCGAGCGGCTCGCGGACACGCTGGGCGGGGCGGCGGTGTACCAGCGGACTGATGTCGCGGACGAGACGGACGTCGCCGCAGCGGTGCGGCGGGCGGTCGACGAGTTCGGCAGCCTGGACGTGATGTTCAACAACGCGGGGTTCGGCGGGGCGATGGGGCCGATCGAAGAGATACTCGTCGAGGAGTACGACCGCACCATGAACGTGCTGTTGCGCGGCGTGTTCCTGGGGATGAAGCACGCGGCGGCGGTGATGAAGCGGCAGGGGAGCGGGAGCATCATCAGCACGGCGAGCGTCGCCGGGTTGAGCGGGGGGCGGGGGCCGCACATCTACAGCGCGGCGAAGGCGGCGGTGATCAACCTGACGCGGTCGGTGGCGCTGGAGCTGGGGGAGAGCGGGGTGCGGGTGAACTGCATCTGTCCGGGCGCGATCGCGACGCCGCTGATCGCGCGGCCGCTGGGGGGCGGCGAGGACGCGATCGAGCAGGTCCGCCCGTTCCTGGCGAAGTTTCAGTCGATCGGGCGGGCGGGGGAGGCGGCGGACATCGCGGGGGCGGCGTTGTGGCTGGCGAGCGACGACGCGTCGTTCGTGACGGGGCAGGCGCTGGTGGTCGACGGGGGGCTGACGGCGGGGCCGATGTGGTCGCAGCAGCCGGAGGTGATGCGGGTGCACCGGCCGATGGAGTGGTGACGAGCGGTTAGGACGAGTCCGGGCCTAACTGGACGGCTGACAGTTCCAGCATGGCTGCAGGCCGCAGCGAAAAGATGAGCCTGAGGGTCACGTCGAGTGCCTCGCGAAAGTCGTCCAATCCCAAAGTGGCCCTCGACTCATGGAACGTCAGATTTCGCTGATCCCAGACCTGGCTCTGCCATTCGTCGAGTTCTTGCTCCGGCACACCACGCTGCTCGCACCACGATCGCAGAACGCGGCTGAGTCCTCCTCGGCTCTCTTTGAATTTACGCCAGGTTTCCTCCAGCGGTGACTTGCCTTGGCGTTCAAGCATGAACTCTTGCCTCGCAAATGCCTCCGTCGCCACGCCAAGCAATGCCGTGGCGGCATCCCAATCCTCTTCTATCTCTAGGCGCCGCGACGAGTGAATCGTCCGCACCCAGTCTGGAGCACCATCGAACTCTAGCGAACCATAGGCTGAGTACGTGATGGTGATGCCATCAGGAGCGTCTCCGCCAGCCCAAACAGACAGCAAGACGAACCCGTCGAGAGCGATCCAATACACGGTCGTGAAGAGCTTGTGAACGACCGACAGGTCACCTTGCGTTCGTATAGGAATGGAGGGAGAGATTTCGACCCTGTACAGGCGGGCAAAGGGAGTCCGGAACGGCACGACAACGATGGAAGGCACCTTCGGCTGAATGGTCGCCATTTCCACCCACTCGGCCATCAGCAGGTGCGCTGCCTCGGCGGTTCGATCTTGTTTGATGGCATGGCGAAAAGCTTCCGTAAGCCGAAAGCTCGCTCCACATTCGCAGGTGATGGCAACGTCCCCGTGTTGAAGCTGCTCCAGCTGCCCTTGATTGCGGATATGCCCTCGGCCGCAGGCCTTACAGTCGGGCTGGGGGTTTCGGCCTGCCCACGGGTTCGACATCCAGTCATCCCAGTAGATGATCTCGTCTTGACGAAGAATTGGGGCTCCTGGCAAGGCATGCTTGATGGAGAATCGCAGGAACTGCATCCATCTTCTCAGTAGCTGGCGATCTGCTGGAGGACGCGGCGGACGCGGTCTTCGAGAGGGAGGTCGCGGCCGTCTTCGAGCTGGGCGACGGCGCCGGCGGCTTCGAGCTGTGAGTAGCCCAGGCCCATGAGCGCGGCGATGACCTCTTCGTCGCGGTCCGGAGGCTTCTGGGGGGCCTCGACGACCATCGCGGGCGGGGTGACCTTGTCGCGCAGGTCGAGGACGATGCGCTCGGCGGTCTTCTGGCCGATGCCGGGCACCTGGCGCAGGACGTCGGACTGGCCGCCGGCGATGGCCTGCGCGAGATGTCCGTAGTCGACGGCGGAAAGCAGCGAGAGCGCGGCACGCGGCCCTACCCCGCTGACGCCGATGAGCTGCTCGAAGAGCGTCAGCTCCTCCCGTGAGGCGAAGCCGAACAGCGACAGCGCATCCTCCCGCACGTGGAGATACGTGAACAGCGACGCCTGCGCGCCGACCTCGAGCGCATCGGCGGTGGTCGCGGGCACGGCCGCGAGCATGCCGACGCCGCCGACGCCGACGATCGCCCAGCCGTCGCCCTTCTCCTCGACAACGCCGCGGAGCCGGGCTATAGGCATTGCGTCCATTGCCCGTTATGTCGTGTTATGGGTGCTCTCATCATAGCTGCGCGAGTATAGCGCCCGTCAGGGGGACAACAGACCGCCAACAACAGACAACAGTGGCCAGGGCCGCACGCTCTGTTCGTCTGCCGTGAGCTGTCGACGCGCGCGGCCTATCCGAGCTGCCACTTGCCGCCGTGGTCGCCGAACCAGCGGAGCATACCGCGGCGGGTGATGGGGCCGCGGGGGACGTAGCGCAGTTCGTGCGTGTCGGGGTCCAGCTCCATCCACGCCGTGCGCAGCCGCTCGACCTCGTCGCGATCGATCTTGCAGCGCTGCTCCTCGGGGTCGACGCCGTAGAGACGGGCGGAGTTCAGCCCGAAGATCTTGCGCTTCACGTCATCGGTGAGCATCGAGTAACCGTTGGCCTGCGCAAACTGCGGGTCCATCTGGAACGTCCGGAATCCGACGATCTGCGGTTGCGGCGAGCCGGTCCAGATGCAGTCGGTCCCCCAGAGGACGTTGTCCTCGCCGACGTGCCTGGTGAGCTTGCCGAGCAGGTGCGCGGCCTGGGTGGGGTCGCTCATGAGGTTGCGCCAGGTGCTCCCCAGCTCGGCGTAGACGTTGGTATTCGGCTGGACGCCGTTGTCCTGCAGGCTCTTCACCAGCACGTCGACGCCCTGGGGGTTGGCGGCGTTGTAGGCGCCCTCGCGGGTGCCGGGGAACCAGCCGGAGTGGTAGACGACGAAGTTCACGTCGGGGTAGGCGGCGGCGACGACGCCGATGTCGCGCGGGGAGGCGTTCTCGCGGTCGTAGCCGAAGAGCGGGAGCCCCTTGTGGGCGCAGATCGTCTTCACGCCGAGCGCGCGCGCCTGCTCAATGACGGGGATGCCCGTGACGGGGTCGTCGAGGAACCAGCCGTTTCCGTCGGGGCCGTAGGGGGTGTAGACCTTCCAGGCGGCGACGTCCATGGCCTCGGCGCGGGCCTGCATGCGGTCGAGCTGCGCCTGCACGGGGCCGGCGTTGGGGACGACGATGCTGTGCAGACGCAGGCGCCCGGTGTCGGCGGGGGAGAGCTGGTTGATGATGTCCCGCGTGCGCTTCATCTCGTCGAAGTTCAGCGGGTCCCTCGAGTCGTTCGCCGTCGGCGTGTCGGAGAGCACGGCGATGGTCGTGTCGCTCTCGAGGAAGATGTCGTGGGCGTAGTAGAAGCGGCTCATGCAGTCGAGCTTGTCGCCTTCGAGGCAGCTCGGGTCGCCCCCGAGGAAGGCGCGGAAGAACTGCGCCGAGGCGGGGCTCTCCTGCACCCACGGCCCTTCGGGGTCGACGTGATGCGTCTGGACGTCGAAGATGAACTCGTCGCCTTCAAGCTGATCACAGACGGCGTCGGGGTCGGCGTCCGTCGGGACGGCGAAGGTAGCGCCGGCCGCCACGCCCGGCGGGAGATCGCGGGCGTCGTCGTCGTCGCAGCCGACGAGGTTGATGGCGCTGAGGGTGACGGCGATGCCGCCCATGCCCATGAGGAAGCGGCGGCGGTCGATGCCGCGCCGGCGGGCGATGTCGTCGGCCATCTCCAGCGCGAGCGCCTCCGCTTCGAGGTGCTTGCGGGAGCGTGCTTTCGGGACAAACTCGCCGTTGCTGGCCTGTCCGGGCGTGAAGGGGAGGAGGACGGGGAGTTCGGGGTCGGTCTTGCGGCGACGCATCGGGGTTCCTCCGCTGAACGTCGTTCAGTGCGGATGGTAGCGCGAATCCGGCGGTCTGTGATCGCGGCCGGCGCGGCCTTACGGAGATTTTACGGGCGGCCGGTCATCACGACGCTCCCGAACGTCTCGCCGATCGCCTGCCCTCCGGCCAGGTGAAGTACGGCACCTGGAGTCCCAGCTTCATCTCGATCACCTCCGTCGCATCGCTCAGACCGTCGCGGATCGTAGCGGAGTGATCACGCGGGCGCGATTGGAGCCTATGGGAATCGCGTGATAGGCTTCACAGGCTGCGCGAGACGGGCCTACGGACGCCGCAGCGCCCTCCCCCGAATCCGCACCACGACGTGACACCACCGACTCATCTCCGGGAGGCCCCATGGCCCACGCCGCACACGCTCGCCGACTCGCGCGGCGTGCGTGCTTCGTCTGCCCGGCAGACTCTGCTTCGAGGAGGATGTAGCGCGCGATGGCCGTCTACGAGCATGACGTCCTCGTGATCGGCGCCGGACTGGCCGGCATGCGCGCCGCCCTTGCCGCCCAGCACCTCGGGGCGGACGTCGCGATGGTCTCGAAGGTGCACCCCGTCCGATCGCACTCCAACGCGGCGCAGGGCGGGGTGAACGGCCCCGGCATCGGCGAGGACGGCGGGCCGTGGGAAGAGCACGCCTACGAGACGACGAAAGCATCGGACTACCTGGGCGACCAGGACGCGATCGAGATACTGGCGCAGGAGGGGGGCCGAGAAGTGCTCCAGATGGAGCACTGGGGCGTGGTGTTCAGCCGGAAGGCCGACGGCACGCTGGCCACCCGGCGGTTCGGCGGGATGGGGAAGGCACGCACGTTCTTCGTCGGCGCGATCACCGGGCAGGCGATGCTGCACGTGCTCTACGAGCAGCTCATGCGCCCGTCGGTCTACCAGGCGATGCGCAGCTACGACGAGTGGTTCGTGACCAGCCTGATCATGGACGGCCAGCAGTGCCGCGGCTGCGTGGCGATGAACATCCGCACCGGCGAGTTGCACGCGGTGACGGCGAAGGCGACGATCATCGCGACGGGCGGGCTGGGGCGGATGTACGAGCCGTCCACCAACGCGCTCATCTGCACGGGTGACGGGATCGCGATGGCGTACCGGGCGGGCGCGCCGATCATGGACATGGAAATGGTCCAGATCCACCCGACGACCCTGAAGGGCTCGGGCGTGCTGATCACGGAGGGGGCGCGGGGCGAGGGCGGCTACCTGCTGAACAAGGACGGCGATCGCTTCATGGAGAAGTACGCGCCGAATCTGATGGAGCTGGCCTCGCGGGACGTGGTGTCGCGGGCCGAGCAGACGGAGATCGACGAGGGCCGTGGGGTGGACGGGAGTGTGTTCTTGGACATGCGGCACCTCGGCGAGCAGGTGATCAAGGAGAAGCTGGAGGAGATCTACGAGATCGCGCGAGACCTGGTGAACGTCGACATCACGAAGGAGCTGCTGCCGATCCGGCCGGGCATCCACTACGCGATGGGCGGCATCAAGACGGACAGCAACGGCGCGACGGTGCTACCGGGGCTCTACTCCGCGGGCGAGGCGGCCTGCGTCAGCGTCCATGGCGCGAACCGCGTCGGCGCGAACTCCCTGCTCGACACGATCGTCTTCGGGCGGCGGGCGGCGGAGCATGCGGTGAGCTGGATTAAGGGGCAGCAGTTCCGTCCGGTGCCGGAGAGCGTCGTGGATCGAGACCGGAAGATGATCTGCGACATCCTCGAGCGGCCGATGAACGGCGACCGAGTGGCGAAGATCCGGCTCGACATGGGCATGACGATGAACGAGAACGTGGGCATCTGGCGGACGCCAGACAAGCTGGAGCAGCAGATGAGCTTGCTCACCCAGCTGCGCGCCCGGTACGCGAAAGCCGGCGTCGAGGACAAGGGGAAGGTGTTCAACACCGACCTGCTGTTTCACATCGAACTGGGGTTCATGTTCGACTGCGCCGAGATGACGGTAACGAGCGCCATCGAGCGGAAGGAGAGCCGGGGCGCGCACACCAGGCTGGACTTCCCGAACCGCGACGACGAGAACTGGCTCAAGCACATCATGCTCACCCGCCAGCCGGACGGGTCGGAGAAGATGAGCTACCTGCCGGTGACCATCACCCAGTGGCAGCCTCAGGAGAGGAAGTACTGATGAAGGTCAAGCTGAAAGTCCGGCGCAGCGACCCCGAGAAGGCGGCGGTGGGCTACAGCCAGTACACGATCGACGCGCCGGAACACACCACGCTGCTCGACGCGCTGATCCAGGTGCGCGAGTACGAAGACGGAACGCTCGCGCTGCGCTGCTCCTGCCGGAGCGCCATCTGCGGGTCATGCTCGATGCGGGTCGACGGCCGCGCCCGGCTCGCCTGCCGGGCGAAGATCATCGCACTCACACGCGGTGACGAGGAGCACGAGGTCACGGTGGAGCCGATGGGCAACATGCCGGTGATCAAGGACCTCGTAGTCGACATGGAGAGCTTCTGGTCGAAGATCCGGCAGGTTGACCCGTACCTTCAGCCGGAGGGGCCGGAGCCGGAGGGCGAATACCGGGTGCCGAACGAGTCGATGATCGACCTCACGCACACGATGAACTGCATCATGTGCGGGGCGTGCGTCAGCGACTGCACGGTGCTGGAGGTGGACAAGAACTTCATCGCGCCGGCGGCGTTGGCGAAGGCGTACCGCTTCGCGGCGGACCCCCGCGACGGCCATAGCCACGAACGGTTGGAGAAGCTGAGCGAGTACAGCGGGATCTGGGACTGCACGCGCTGTAACATGTGCGTCGAGGTGTGTCCAAAGGGCGTGGCGCCGATGGACCGCATCCTGCAGCTGCGCGAGATGGCGATCGAGGAGAAGATCTCCGGGAACTCCGGCGTCCGCCACACGAACATCTTCACGAAGTCCATCACCGACGGGGGACGGCTGAACGAGGTGTGGATGGTGCCAGGCTCGGTCGGCATCTTCAACATCCCACGCATGATGAAGGAGATACCCGGCGCGTTGCGGATGCTGCGCGTGGGCAAGCTGCCGGTCGGGCAGGCGATCCCGCCGGGTGCGCCGGGATCGCACAAGATGAAGGGCATGGACCGGGTGAGGAATCTCGTCCGGAAGGCCGCCACCCTCAAGCCATCGAAGCCGAAAGTGAAGAGCGATGACTGACCTGAAGTACGCGTTTTGGCCCGGCTGCGTCTCGAAGGGGGCGGCGCCCGAGCTATACGTCTCGACGAAGCGCGTCGCGGGCATGCTGGGGATAGAACTTGTGGAGCTGGACCAGGCGGCATGCACGGGCGCCGGGGTCATCCAGGAGCAGAACCCGGAGCTGGCGGATGCACTGAACGCGCGGACGTTCGCGATGGCGCAGCAGCTGGGGCTGCCGCTGATGAACATCTGCTCGACCTGCCAGGGCATCGAGAGTATGGTGCAGGACAAGCTGGCGAAGAAGCCGGCGTATCTCGAGAAGATCAATGCGATCCTCGCTGACGAAGGGCTGCACTACACGCCGGGGCTGGCGATCAAAAACTTCCTGTGGATCCTTGTCGAGGACTTCGGGCTCGACCGGCTACGGTCGATGGTGAAGCGCCCCCTGGCGGGGATGCGTATCGGCCCGTTCTACGGCTGCTACATCCTGCGGCCGAGCGAGATCTTGGGGAAGGATGAGCACCCGGACCGCGACAAGTACCTCGAGATGGTGATCGACGCCGTGGGCGCGACGCCGGTCGAGTACTCAGGCGCGAAGAAGTGCTGCGGCTTCCCACTCCTCACCATCAACCGGGAGAACTCCCTCAAACAGGCCGGGAATCACATCCACGAGGCGCAGGATCTGGGGGCGGACGCGCTGGTGTCTCCGTGCCCGCTGTGTCACCTGAACCTCGACGCGCAGCAGCCGGCGGCGAAGGCGGTCACGCATTACGACATCGACCTGCCGATCATCCACCTCCCGCAGATGATCGGGCTGGCGCTGGGCGTGGAGCCGAAGGAGCTGCGGCTGGACCGCCATGTGGTGTCGACGAAGAAGCTACTCGCGAAGCTGCCGGCTCCGGCGGCGGTGGCGGTGGGTTAACTGCCAGACGCCCTTCGCCCGGCGGCAATGGCCGCGACGCCGCAAGCGAGCCCTGCAAGCGCCAGCCACACGTACCAGTTCCCGCTCGCTGCGGGACCGCTCCCGGTATCCGGGACCCCGATGACGCCCGTGCCCGGCACCGGAGGTTGCACGCACGCAGGGAAGGCATCGCCGGGCGGCAGCTCCGCGAACGGGCTGGCTACACGGGAGTCGATGAGCGCGGCGACGCGATAGGTGATCGGCGGGCCCGCTGCGTCGCAGTACGCGATGTGCCGCGCGGCCAGCTCCACGGAAGTCGCGTCCTCGACGGTGTAGATCTCGGTGAGGATTCCCGCGTCACTGGGCATCTCGACCTGCACGAAGAACGAGGATGCGACGGCGAGGTCGTAGTCCCAGATGAGGATGACGGGGCCTCCATCAGTCGCTGCCGTGAGCTGGAGATTCGCGGGGACCGGGAGGAGGGTCGCGACCCGAGGCACGCCTACAGGTTCTGTCTCGATCGGCGCTATTTCGGCGATCACCTCAACCGCCTGAACATGCCGGCCACCGTCCTCGTCCGGGCGGCTCGTGAACTCGAAGCGGAACGGCTGCGGCTCGCCGGCGGGTGGAGCGAGCACCGTGATCAGCGGTGCGCCACCGGGCATAACTCCGAAGAGCGTGCTGCGGCTCCACTGCGGGGTGCATGCCTCGAATTGCGCCGGGGGGTTGTCCGGATCGCCGACGAGCACCTGCGTGACGACTGCGCCGCTGATCGGGTGGACGTCGAACAGGTAGTTGATCAGCACGGGGATCTCGGGGGACGGCGAGACGTCCGCAACGAGGCGGAGCCGATGCTCGCCGGGCGCCAGGCGGCGCAGGTAGTCCGGATAGCCGGGTGACGCGATGTCCGCCGTCGCCTCGCGGATCGGTACGGTGAACTCGACGCGCAGCGTGCACTCCGGCAGCGTGATGGCGTTCGTCGTGGCGACGGCGTCGAGGCGGCCCACGACGGTGCCGTCAGGGATGTCCTTGTCAGCAGCGATGGTGCTCCCGAGCGGCGCGGTGACGCTTATCTGGTCGAATCCGGGGCCGGTCGGGGCATCGATGATCGTCTGCTGGTCCGGGTGGGCGCCGGCGGAGGTGTCGGTGATGACGACGCGGACGTCCGGCGCAGAGAACGGCTCCTGAGCGCGGACGATGGCGGGGAGCCACCCTAACGCGAGCGCGATCGACGCTACGACCAGAAACCGCTTCATAGAACCCCTCGGGGGTAGAACGTGCGTCGCGGCCGAAAGTTAACCGGGTTGGCGGCACGCGGCGTTCGGGCGGACAATACCATCGTGCCTGCACGTAGCATCGCGAAGAAACAACGCCTCGACCTGGCGCTCGTCGGGCGGGGGCTGGCGGCGACGCGTGAGAAGGCGCGGGCGCTGATCCTCGCCGGAGAGGTGCGGGTGAGGGGGCAGGTGGAGACGCGGGCGGGGGCGCTGGTCGCGGCGGACGCCGTGGTGGAAGTGGCACAGCCGGCGCGGTTCGTGGGGCGGGGCGGCGAGAAGCTGGACCACGCCCTCGACTGTTTCGACATCGACGTGCGGGGGCTGGTAGCGCTCGACGCGGGCGCATCGACGGGAGGGTTCACGGACTGCCTCCTCCAGCGGGGTGCCGCGAGGGTGTACGCCGTCGACGTCGGCTACGGGCAGCTGGACTTCCGCCTGCGCGACGACGCCCGGGTGGTGGTGATGGAGCGCACGCACGTCCGCGACCTCGCGGCGCTGCCGGAGCGACCGGACGTGGCGACCGTCGACGTGTCCTTCATCTCTCTCACCAAGGTGCTCCCGAACATCGTCCGGCTGCTGCGGCCGGGCGCTGTTATCGTGGCGCTGGTGAAGCCGCAGTTCGAGGCGGAGCGCGGGCAGGTCGACCGGCGAGGCATCGTGCGGGATCCCCTGGTGCAGGCGTCGGTCATCGGGCGGGTGGCATGGTGGTGCGTGAACGACGGCTTGCGGGTCCGCGGGGTGTGCGAGTCGCCGCTGCCCGGCTCGAAGGGGAACCGCGAGTTCTTTCTGCTGCTGGAGCCGCCAGGAGGTGCACCGTGAAGACGTACGACCTCTATCTCGATTCCGGCCCGATGAAGAAGAGCACGTATATCCACGTGCCGTCGATAGCGGGCTGCATCGCCCGTGGCCCGAGGACCGACGAGGCGCTGGTAAATGCCCCGGCAGCGATTCGCGGGTATCTGCGCTTCCTCGCCCTGCATGGCAAGGCGACGGGGCCAGACGCGGCGTTCCGCACGAGGGTCGCCGCGCACGCCACGGACGGCGGCTGGCCGGGCAACGGGGCGGGCTTCCTGGCGACAGACACGGCGTCGCTGTCGAAGCAGCAAGGCGACGTCCTGCTCGAGAGGCTGGGTTGGATCCACGACGACCTCCGGAAGATCACCGTCGGCCTCTCGCCGAAACAGCTCGACGCGAAGCCGGCGGTGGGACGGCCACTCCGCAAGATCCTGCAGCACCTCTGCGGTGAGGGCGGGTACCTGCGCGGCGTGAGCGGCGCGTCGCGCATCCAGCGGGAGGCGGAGGAGGGGCGCATCGACGCGCGCGATGCGCTCGACCGGCTGCTGGAGCTGGAGACGGCGCGGTTGCACGCGATGACGAAGGAGGAGCGCAGCGCGGTGATCCCGCGCGGGCAGTCGCTCTGGAGCGTCCGTGCCGCCGTGCGCCGGATGCTGGAACACGCGTGGGAGCACTACTCCGAGATCGCCGTACGGCTCCGCGTCTAGACATGAGCCACCGTGCCCGGTGGCTCATGCTATCGTTCATGTCATGAACAAGGTCGGGGTCACCTACCACCCGAAGTCGGAGGCGGCGCGCCGGGCGGCCGAGGAGGTACGGGCCCGCATCGCGCCGCGCGTGCCGAACGTTTGGCTGGCCTCGGCCTGGGACGATGCCGCTCGCGAACAGCAGGTGCCGGGCACCGACCTGCTCATCTGTTGCGGCGGCGACGGCACCGTCCTGCGGGCGGCCCGGGCCGTGGTGCCGCATCCGGTGGCGCTGCTGGGCGTGAACCTCGGGCGTATCGGCTTCCTGACGGAGACCACGCCGGCGTCGCTGTTCGAGCAGCTGGACACGATCCTCGAGGGCGGCGGGCGCATCGAGCGGCGGGCTATGTTCGAGACGGAGACCCGGCGCAACGGCGAGGAGGTCGGCGAGCGCTCCCACGCGCTGAACGACGTCGTCGTGGGGCGGGCGGCGATCGGGCGGACCGTGCAATTCGCCGTCCGCACGGACGGCACGATGGTGGGTACGTACCGCGCAGACGGCGTGATCATCGCGACGGCGACGGGAAGCACTGCTTACTCGCTGAGCGTCGGTGGGCCGATCCTGTACCCCGAATCGCGGGAGATCATCGTGACTCCCGTGGCGCCGCACCTGGCACCGGCGAACAGCGTGGTCCTGCCGGAGGGCTCGCGGGTGGAGATCGAGATCGCGCCGGGGCAGCAGGCCATCCTCAGCATCGATGGCCAGGGGGACATGGGCCTGGCGGGTGGCGACGCGGTCGCGGTGCGGACGAGCGAGCACGTCGCGCGCTTCCTGCGCCTCGGGCCTCCGGGAGACTTCTACCTCCGCGTGGGGCGGCGGCTGAACTGGCTGCAGGAGTAGCGGCGCGATGGCAAACGCCCGCACGGCGCCACATCAGATCACCCGCGCATCGATCGCGGACGCGCAGGCGATCCACGACCTCGTCAACACGTTCGCGCGGAAGGGCGAGATGCTGCCCCGCACGATGTCGGAGGTCTACCAGAACCTGCGCGACTTCTACGTCGTCCGCGACGAAGCCGGCGAGACGGTGGCTTGCGGCGGGCTGCATATCCTGTGGTCGGACCTGGGCGAGATCAAGTCGCTGGCGGTGCGGGAGGACGAGCAGGGCCGCGGGCTGGGCGCCCGCCTCGTGGAAGCGTGCGTGGATGAGGCGCGCTCGCTGGGGCTGGCGACGGCGTTCGCGCTGACGTATCGCCCCGGCTTCTTCGAGAAGCTCGGCTTCACTCAAGCCGACGTGATGACGCTTCCGCGCAAGGTGTGGGGCGAGTGTTACCGCTGCCCCAAGTTCCCCGGCTGCAACGAGATCGCCATGATCCGCCCGCTATGAGCTCGCATGCCGGCTGACGGCGGCATGCACATCCCGGAGGTCGTGGCGTCCGAACGGGCCTTCGACGGGCATCTGATCGGCGTGCGCGTCGACCGGCTGCGCATGCCCGACGGGCGCGAACAGCGGCGGGAGATCGTCGAGTACGGCGAGGCGGTGGTGCTGGTGCCGGTCGATGCGAAGGGGCGGCTGCTACTGGTGCGGCAGTACCGCCACCCGGTGCGGGCGTGGTTGCTGGAGCTGCCGGCGGGCGGCATCGACGCGACGGACGCGTCGCCGGAGGCCGCAGCACTTCGGGAGCTGCGGGAGGAGACGGGGCACCGCGGCAGGCTGACCCGCATCGGCCGGATGCTGCTCGCGCCGGGCTATTCTGACGAGCTTCAGCACATCTTCGTGGCGACGGACCTTGTCGAGGATGCGCTGGAGGCCGACGAGGATGAGGACCTGCGCCTCGAGCGAGTGCCGCTCAATGAAGGCCTGGCGCTGGTCGACCGAGCGGAGATCCGGGACGCGAAGAGCATCGCGGGGCTGATGCTGTACCTGCGGCATCTGGAGCATGCGTAGCGGACGTTTCGCTCCGACTGATCCAGACACGCGAAGACCGGGGCACTCCCCGAGGCCCCGGTCAACTGCGATGGGCGATGGTTGTGGCGCGCGTTTGTCCGCGCGCAGGTGTGTCGCCCTAGGGAAGAACGTCTTCGATGGCCAGGAGGGCTCCGTCGTCGCGCTTCAGGACGAGGCGCAGCGGGTTGTCCGGGTGTACGCTCGTCCGCTCCGGCAGGCGCACCGTCAGCACTGCGTGCTCACCGGGGTCGAGGGTCGTGTCGCCGTTGCCGTCGAGCCAGTCGAGGGTGAAGGTCGCGGGGACGGCGGCCGCCGCGGTGTCGCTCATGGCGGTCTCAGCGCGGAGGACCAGGTTGCCTTCGAGTGAGATCCCCTCGTCGCCGCGCACCTCGATCGGCACGATCAGCCCGGTCACAACGTCGCCCTGCGTCTCGACGGAGGGTTGGGCGCTGACCCGGAGCGACGGGGGCAGGCTGTCGCCGCCGCTGCCTTGCACGCCCAGGGTGTTCCCACCGCCGGTGGGAAGGAACAGCCAGAGCCCGATGCCGGCGAAGGCGGCGATCATCAGGAGCGACAGGGCCCGGGTGGAGAACGTGCTCGCGGGGTACAGCGTCATCGAGGGGTCCTCTCTGGTCTTCACGTCACCTAGTACAACGCGAGGTACCGGAAGGGCGTTACCCGGGGAGACCCCAGTTTTCGCGACCTTAAGGGAGGGGTGAGGGCGGCCAGGGGGAGGCGGGCGCTAGCGGGCGGCCCGGAGCAGCTCTTCGGCGCGCTGGCGGACGGCGTGACACAGGGCGACGGCCAGGGCGTCGCTGGCGTCGAGGGGGCCGGAGGCGGCGTCCGGCCCGAGCTGGAGGCGGAGCATCTCGCGGACCTGCGCCTTGTCGCCCTGCCCGTAGCCCGCAACGGCCTGCTTGATGACGGCCGGGGGGTAGTGGTGGACGGGGAGCCCGGCCAGCGTCCCGGCCAGCATGGCCACCGTCCGGGCTTCGCCGATGGCCATGGCCGAGCGGACGTTCGTCCCCACGAAGGGCTCCTCGATGGCCATGACGCTGGGCTGGTGGCGAGCGATGACGTCCCCCAGTTCCGAGAAGATGTGCTGGAGGCGCTGCTCCAGGGGCCAGCGGGCAGGCGCGGCGATGACGTCGCAGGCGCGCATCCGGGCCTCCTGCCTGTCGAGGAGGATGACGCCCCAGCCGGTGACGCGGGTGCCGGGGTCGATGCCGAGAATGACGGATGAGGCGGCGGTGGGCATCAACTGGTGTAGGCGGCGAGCACGTCGTCGTCGAACTCGCCGTTGAAGTAGACCTTCAGGACGTCATCGAGGGACTCCAGCTTCTCGACCAGGCGGAGCGTCTGGATGGCGTCCCGCTGGTCCAGCTGGACGGTGGTCTTCGGCACGCGCGCCGTATCGGCGGACTCGACGGTGATGCCGGCGTCCTCGAGTGACTTCTTGACCCTCTCCAGGTCGTTCGGCGCGGTATAGACCTCGATGCTGTCGCCGCCCACCTGGACGTCCTCCGCGCCAGCGTCGATGGCGACGAGAGCCACCTCGTCCGGGTCGCGGCCGTTTCCAGCGACGGTGATCAGCCCCCGCTGGTCGAAGATCCAGGAGACGGAGCCGGCCTCGCCGAGGTTTCCGCCGGAGCGGGCGAAGACGTTTCGGACCTCAGCGACGGTGCGGTTGCGGTTGTCCGTCGCGGTTTCGACCATGAGCGCGGTGCCGGCGGGGCCGTAGCCCTCGTACGTCACCTCGCTGAGGCTCGCGCCGTCTCCGCCGCCGGCGGCGCGCTTGATCGCCCGATCGATGTTATCGGAGGGCATGTTGTTCTCTTTGGCCTTCTGGACGGCGAGGCGCAGGCGGAAGTTCGCCGCCGGATCGGCCCCGCCCTGTTTCGCGGCCATGATGATCTCGCGCGTGAGCTTGGTGAAGAGCTGGCCGCGCTGGGCGTCGGCGGCGCCCTTCTGGCGCTTGATGCTGGACCATTTGGAGTGGCCGGACATTTTCTTGAGGTGCCCTCGCGGCTATGGCCCTCGCCGCGGTCTTTGAGAGCCGACACGATTGTAGCAATCATGCTTAAGGCCCGCCCAGATTGCGCTGACGAGAGGGCTCCACCGCCAGGAGTCACGAACAGGAACGAACCATCAGGTGGGCCAGTCGAGCACGCTACCGCAACAGCTGCCAACGCGGCGGTTCGTATGGCGAGCCCCTTGCAGGGTGAGGGCTGGTCAGGCGCCGGTCGAGTCTCCGCCGACGAGGGTGTTGTCGATGAGCCGAGTGGCGCCGATGCGGACGGCCAGCGACACCAGCGCCCGCCCCTCGATGCGGGTCAGCTCGTCGAGCGTGTCAGGGTGGGCGATGCTGACGTAGTCGACCGAGGCCAGGGGCTCGGCGCCGATGAGGTCACGCATGCGCGCCCGGATGGTCTCGGCGTCGCGCTCGCCGTGCGCGTACGTGCGCTGGGCGAGCGTCACCGACCGCGAGATGACAAGCGCCGCCTGACGCTCGTCGAGGGAGAGGTAGGCGTTCCGGCTGCTCATCGCCAGCCCGTCGGGCTCCCTCACGATGGGCATGCCGACGATCTCGACCGGCACGTTCAGGTCGCCCACCATCCGCCGGACGACGGCGAGCTGCTGCGCGTCCTTCTGGCCAAAGTAGGCGCGCTGGGGCTGCACGATTTCGAGCAGCTTGAGCACGACCGTGGTCACGCCGCGGAAGTGCGTGGGCCGGCTGGCGCCCTCGAGGCGCGCTGTCAGTCCCTCGACGTTCACGTAGGTCGCGAACCCCTGCGGATACATCTCGTCCGCCGACGGGGCGAAGACGGCGTCTACGCCTTCTCGATCGAGCAGCGCGAGGTCACTCGCCTCGTCGCGGGGGTAGCGGGCCAGATCCTCGTCCGGGCCGAACTGCGCTGGATTCACGAAGATGGAGGCGGCGACAATGTCGTTCGCGCGGCGCGCCGCACGCACCAGCGAGAGGTGCCCGTCGTGGAGGTAGCCCATCGTTGGGACAAGGCCGAGGCTACCGGCGATGCTCTGGCGCCACGAGCGGAAGTCCGAGCCCGTACGGAGGACGCGCAAGGCGGCGGTCAGGCGTCGAGGCCGAGCGCGTGACGGCGGTTGATGGCGTCGGCGGCCTCCGGGCGCAGTTCAGCGAGCGCGGCCGCGTCCATCTTGAAGCTCTGCTTGGCGGTCGGGAAGGCGCCGGAGCGCACGTCAGCGGCGTAGCGAGCAACGCCGTCGCGGATCAGGGCTCCGGCCTCGGCGTAGCGCTTCGCGTGCTTCGGCACGAAGGCGTCGAACATGCCGAGGAGGTCGTGGAACACCTGCACCTGCCCGTCGCAGTGGACGCCGGCGCCGATGCCGATCGTCGGCACGCCGAGGCGCTGGGTGAGCAGCTCAGCGAGCGGGGCGGGGATGGTCTCCAGGACGATCGCGAAGGCGCCCGCCTGCTCGAGCGCCTGAGCGTCGCGCATGAGCTGCACGGCGGCCGCCATGGTCTTGCCCTGAAGTTTGAACCCGCCGAACTGGTGCACGGACTGGGGGGTGAGGCCGATGTGACCCATCACGGGGATGCCCGCCTCGGCGATCCGGCGGACGATCTCGGCGGATCGCACGCCGCCTTCGAGCTTCACGGCGCCGCAGCCGGTCTCCTGCATCATGCGGCCGGCGTTCTTCATCGCGTCCTGCCAGCCGGTCTGGTAGCTCATGAAGGGCAGATCGCCGACCACGAGCGCGTGACTGGTGCCGCGCACTACCGCCTTGGTGTGGTGGACCATGTCCTCCATGGTCACGGGCAGCGTCGAGTCGTACCCCAGCACAACCATACCCAGCGTGTCGCCCACGAGGATCACATCGACGCCGGCCTCTTCGACCAGTCGCGCGGTGGGGCAATCGTACGCCGTCATCATGACGATCTTGTCGCCGCGGCCCTTCATCGCTCGCAGGTCGGTGACGGAGATGCGTGGCATGTGCGTCCTCCTCGATCAGGCGACGGGCGCCGGTTCGATGTGACTGCCGGTGCGCACGATGCGGTTCCGCCCGTCGACGTAGACGAGCTTCGGCCGCAGGATGCGCGCTTCCGCTTCGGGGACGGTGGCGTAGGAGAGGATGATCACGGTGTCGCCAGCGGCGACGAGGTGGGCGGCGGCGCCGTTGATGCAGATCTGCCCGCTGCCTCGCCGGCCTTCGATGGCGTAGGTGGCCAGCCGGGCGCCGTTGTCGACGTCGAGCACGTGTACCTGCTCGAAGGGGAGGAGGTCGGCGGCATCCATGAGGTCCGCATCGATGGTGATGCTGCCCTCGTAGTGCAGGTCGGCCTGGGTGACCGTCGCGCGGTGGATCTTGCTCTTCAGGACCGTCCGCACTGTCGCCTCCGCAACAAAACGCCTCTCCGAGGGCCGGAGAGGCACGATCATGCGGACTCCCGCACTATGTGCCGTCTCGGTCACCACGGATCCGAGCAGCCTGGTTCGACTGGCCGCGCTCAGCGCTCGCCCTCCGCCTTCGCCTTCGCGGATGAACGGCGCGTTTCAGTATAGGCACGGCCCCCAAGCAGTCAACGGGTCAGTCAAGCCTCCGTTGCAGCCAAGATCTGATCAGATCGACGATCGAAAGGCTGGCCAGAGGCGATCCCGGCGGCTATACTCGCCTCCGAATGCTGGAAGTCCACCGTGCTGCCCGTGGCGGGGTGGGTGCGGTGCTCCTCTGCCTGGGGCTGGCGGCGTTCGCGCTGTCGGCCGGCTGGGCGTCCGGCGCCTTCTACGACGGCCGCTTCGGCCCGGAGGGCTGCGCCGGGCCCTGCTCTTCCACCGTCTCAGCCGCCTCAGTCGCGCCTGCGCCTTCTGCGAGCCAGCAGCTGCGGCCCCTGTCCGTCCCGGCCGAGGAGGCGGACAACGACCCGCCTGACTTCCCCTACGTCAGCGCCCGCTCGATCGCGATCATCGACAGCGCTTGTGGGGCGCAGATCTACGGCCGCGACGAGAATCTGCGCCTGCCGCCGGCGAGTCTCACGAAGCTCATGACGGCAGCTGTCGCGACGGACCAGTCGAGCGTGGACACGCTGATCACGTCGAACGTGGACGGGCAGAAGCTCTACGACGAGACGGGCTCGACGATCATGGGGCTGAAGCCGGGGATGGAGCTGACACTGCTCGACCTGCTCTACGGGTTGCTCCTCCCATCTGGCAACGACGCGGCGATCGCAATCGCGGAGGGAATCAGCACGACGCAAGAGCAGTTTGTGTCGCTGATGAACGAGAAGGTGAAGTCGCTCGGGCTGAACGACAGCCACTTCACGAACCCTCACGGGCTCTACGAAGACGGGCTGTACTCCAGCGCGTACGATATGGCGATGCTGGCCCGCTACGCAATGCAGAACCCCGAGCTGCGGACGATCGTATCGACGGAGTCGTGGCAGCCTCGCTGGGACGGTCCGGAGATCTGGAACGGCAACCGGTTCATCAGCGAATACGACGGTGCCGACGGCGTGAAGATCGGCTACACGGAGGAATCCGCGCAGACCATCGTTGCGTCGGCGACGCGCGACGGGCGGCGGATCATCGCGTCGCTGATGCGCAGCAACGACCGGTATCAGGACGCCGCGCGCGTGCTGGACTGGGCGTTCGACCAAGCGTCCGCCTGCCCTTGATCTGGTGGGCTGGTCGTTAGTCGCTGGTCGTTGGTTGCCGGTGAGGTCTCAGGCGTAACGAGCCGGACGTTCAGGCCGTGCGGCTGGCCGGCACGTCACGGGCGGCGGGGTAGCCAGGGATCGACTCCGCCGCCAGCACGCCACGGATGATGGCGCGCTCGACAGCGCGGGCGGCGAGCGCTTCGAGGATGCGGTAGTCCAGCCCGTCCAGGATGTGGTCGCCGGTGGCGAGGGTGAAGACGACGTCTCCGTCGCTCTGGGAGTGGGCGGGGCGCACTGCCCGGGCGATGCCATCGTGGCAGACGGTCGCCAGGCGGTTCGCCTGCTCTTTCGTGAGCGCGGCATTCGTGGCGACGACGACAAGCACCGTGTTGTCCGTGGCCACGGTCACGGGCTGCCATCCCTTGCCCTCGCGGAGCACCTCGACGGCATCGGCGAAGCGCCCACGATCATCGAGCGCGCCCGCGATGATCTTCCCCGTGGCCGGGTCGAGCACGTCGCCGGCGGCGTTCACGGCTGCCAGTGCACCAGCGATGAGGCCGTCGTACGCCCGCTCACTGGCCGTGCCGACGCCGCCCTTCATGGCGTGCTCCGGCCCCAGCGCCTTTCCGACGGTGGCGCCCATGCCCGCGCCCAGGTTGCCCTCGTCCGTGCGGGTGCGCGCAGCGGCAGCGGCACGGTACCCGGCGTCAGCGTCGGGCCAGCGGTCGTGCCGCCCGATGTTCAGGTCGAAGAGAATCGCGGCGGGTACGATGGGAATGACGCCGTTCGAGAACGGGAAGCCGCGGGCGTGTTCGGCGAGCCAGCGGACGACGCCAGTCGCCGCGTCGAGGCCGAAGGCGCTGCCGCCAGCGAGCACGATCCCGTGGACGTGCTGTACGAGGTTCCCCGGGCGCAGCAGCTCCGTCTCGCGGGTGCCAGGCGCGGCGCCACGCACGTCGGCGCCCGCCACAGCGGGGCGGTCGGGCAGCACGACGGTACAGCCGGTGACCGCGCGCCGGTCGGTCCAGTGGCCGACGCGGATGCCGGGGACGTCGGTGATGGAGCCTGCGTCGTTCATCGCGCGGAGTGTAGCTGTCTGGCCGCTGGCGGCTAGTCAGACTGCTCCGCCCGCCGCCTCATCTTTCAGGACGTTCGAGGCGGCGGGTGCGCTCGTCTTCCTGGTGGAGCGTCAGGACGCCGTAGATCAAGTCCTGGGCGGCGCGGGTCATGGCGTTGATGTGGCCGACGATGTTCTGCAGTCGTTTCTCGTCGACGGTGACGGCGGTGACGCTCACGGTACGCCGCCGCTCATCGAGGGCGATGGCCGCCACCTGGTCGGGCCGCATACCAACGCTGTCGAGCCAGCGTGACTGGTTGGTGAGGGCGGCGCCGCCCCGGCGCTCGCCCGCCATCTGCGCCAGCGCGAGCGCAGCGGTCTCGCCGGTCTGGGTGGCGTAGCGGAGGTCGTACGTGAGCTGCCGGAGCGCGCGGGTGAGGTCATTCGCGTCGCGCTTGGGGAGGGTGGGGCAGCGGCGGGCGACGTCTTCCGGCTGCGGGAGGGCCAGCTCGGCCAGCAGCTCACCGTCCGCTTTCGAGGCGATCTCCTGAAAGAACGCCAGCGCGGCCGTGCGGTCAAGGCGGAACTCCAGGAAGGTACGCATCACCGGGGCGCTGTCGCGTGCCTTCAGGGCGTGCCACAGGCCGATGAGGTCTCCCGCGGCGAGGACGTACTGCTCCATGATGTGCATCGCCAGCACCTTGCGGTGGGGCGGCGACTCCATGACGAGCGCCCGCAGCGACGTTTCGGCGACGACGCGGCGGCTGGTCACGCCCAGCTCGACGTAGCTGCTCAAGAAGTCGACATCGCGCGCCTGAAGGAAGCCGTCGAAGCAGGCCTCGCAACGGGCGATGCGCATCTCGCCGGGATGTGACGACAGCGGGCGGCCGCACTCCCGGCAGACGGACTCGAGGGATCGCTCGTTCATGCGGGCAGCGTCGCGCCGTAGCAGACCGAAGTCAAGGCGCCGTCAAATCGCCGGGCGGGCGTCGAGGCGGGGCTTGCGGGCGCCCCTCCGGGCCGTCGAGAGCTTCGCGGGGCGTGACCGGGGGGCGGGCTGGCACTTCGGGCAGAAGACGCTGCTCCGCCCGCCGATGCGCAGGCGCCGCATCGTCGTGCCGCAGGTGTAGCAGGGCGCGCCTTCGCGGCCGTAGGCCCGCACCGTCTCCTGGTTGCGTCCGGGGTCGCCGTCGACGTTCACGTGGTCGCGCAGCGTCGTGCCGAGGCTGCTTCCTCGGCCGCGAATGCCCATCGCCAACGCCTCGACGATGCCGGCGTGCAGGCGCTCGAAGTCGGCGGGCTTGAGTTTGTTGGCGGGGCGCAGGGGGTGGATGCGGGCGTAGTGCAATGCTTCGTCGGAGTAGAGGTTGCCGACGCCGGCGACGACGGACTGGTCGAGCAGCAGCGACTTAATCGGTGCCGCGCGCCTGCCGGCGCGTTGTCGGAGCACCTGCGGCGTGAAGGCCGCGTCGAGCGGCTCCGGGCCGAGCGACTCCGTGACCATCGTCGCGTCCTCGACGAGCCACATCTTGCCGAACTTGCGCAAGTCCGTCCATCGCAGCTCGTGGCCGTCGTCCAGCGCGAAGACGGCGCGCGTGTAGTCGTCGGGCGGGTCGGCGGGCGTGCGGTAGAGGATGTTCCCGGACATGCCACGATGCACGACCCAGGCGCGCTCGTCGTCGAGGTCGACGATGAGGTACTTGCCGCGACGGCGGAGCCCCACGATGCGGCGTCCGGCGAGCTGGCGGCAGAACTCCTCGCGCGGGAGGAGTTGCACGAGCTGCGGCGTATTCGCATCGACGCGGCAGGAGATGATCGTGCGGCCGACGACGCGCGCCTCGAGGTCGCGCCGGACCGTCTCGACTTCAGGGAGCTCGGGCATGGTTACGGCGTACCGACGTCCGGCGTCTCGATACCGAGGAGCGCGAGGTAATGGAGGATATCCGCGCGGTGGTGGATGTCGTGCTCCAGCAGGTGGAACGCGATCCAGTGGCCGGGCTTCATGTCGGGTGGCTCTCCCGCATCGACCGTGTCGTACGTGGCGTCCAGGAGCGCCGGATCGCTGAGAAACCGCTCAAGCCGCGTCCACGTGCGCCGGAACGCCTCCTGGATCTCGGGCTTCGAACGGACTTTGTGCCAGACGGCGGTCCACTCGGTGCCGTCGCGGACGGTGGACCCCAGCCAGTTGTCGCGGGCGTCGGCGATGTGCAGCAGGATCCCGCGGAAGTTCCACAGCTCCGGCTTCGGCGACCAGTTGATCCTGTCCTCCGGCACATGGTCGACGAGCCGGATGAGTGACTGGTTGAGGTTCGCCCAGGTCGGTGTGACGTCCAGGTGCGGATGTTCAGCCATCATGCCTCCGCGAAGGCGAGCTCCGCCTCTTCCTCCGAGACGAGCGGCCCCTTCGCGACCTCCAGCTCGCCCCAGTTCTTGCCGGTCTTGATGTCGATTCTCAACGGGACGACGAGGTCGAGCGACTTCGGCATGAGCCGCAGCGCCATCTCGCGCACCGCCTCCACCTCGGCGCGCGGGCCCTCGAAGATCAACTCGTCGTGCACCTGCAGGATCATCCGGGAGGCGAGGCCTCGTTCGGTGATCTCCTCGTCGATACGGTTCATCGCGACTTTGATGATGTCGCTGGCGGTGCCCTGCACGGGCATGTTGATCGCCATACGCTCGCCGGACGCCCGGATCTGGAAGTTCGAGGACTGGATCTCCGGGATGTAGCGGCGGCGGCCCATCAACGTCTCGGCGTAGCCGAGCTGGCGGCAGCTCTCGATGGCGCCGTCGCGCCACGCCTTCACCTTCTCGTACTTCTCGAAGTAGCGGCGGATGAACGTCGCTGCTTCCTCGCGGGGGATACGCTCTTTCGTCGAGAGGCCATACTCGCTGAGGCCGTACAGCACACCGAAGTTGAACACCTTGGCGCGGCGCCTCATCTCCATCGTCACCTCGCCGATCGGGACCTGGAAGACACTCGAGGCGGTGGCGGCGTGGATGTCCTCGTCGTGCAGGAACGACTCGATCAGCGCCGGATCCTGGCTCATGTGCGCCATGATGCGCAGCTCGACCTGTGAGTAGTCGGCCGCCAGCAGCAGCGGGTCCTTGCCGATGTCGCGGGCGACGAAGGCGCACCGGATCTGGTTGCCGTAGCCGGTGCGCACCGGAATGTTCTGCAAGTTGGGATCGTTCGAGGAGAGCCGGCCTGTAGCCGCCGTCGCCTGGTTGAAGGTGGTGTGGATACGCTTGGTCTTCGGGTTGATGAGCGCGGGGAGCTGGTCGACGTAGGTGGACTTGAGCTTGGAGATGCCCCGGTAGCGCAGGATCAGGTCGATGACCTCGTGAGCGCCGCGGAGCTGCTCCATGGAGGTGGCGTCGGTGGTGTAGCCGAGCGTGGTGCGGCGCGTCTTCGGCAGCCCCAGCTCCTCGAAGAGCACGTGCGAAAGCTGCTGCGGCGAGCCGATGTTCAGCTCGTGCCCCACCGAAGCGTAGATCTCTTTCTCGATCTGCTGGAGCTGCTTCTGCATCTCGCGCGACATCTCGACCAGGATCCCCGGTTCGACGGCCACACCGGTCAGCTCCATGCGCGACAGCACAGCCATCAGCGGCATCTCGACGTCGTCGAAGAGAGGCCAGAGGTTGCGCTGCCTCAGCTCTCCCGCGAGCAGGTCGGCGGCCTGGAGCTGCGCGTCGGCCTGGGCGCAGGCGAAGTCGCGGGCGGTCTCCACCTGCACGCCGGACATGGTGATCTGCTTCGCGCCGGCCCGGCCGATGAGGTCGATGAGCTGCGGGATCTCCATGTTCAGCCGGTCGAACGCGAGCGTCTGGACGGACATGTTGGACTCGCCGAGCAGGTAGGCCGCAAGCATCGTGTCGAAACGGAGCCCGCGCAGCGTGACGCCGTGGTTCGCCAGCACCAGGAAGTCGAAGTGGCCGTTGTGGGTGACCTTCTGCACCGAGGCGTCCTCGAGCAGGGGGCGCAGGGCCTCGATGGCATCGTCGACGGCGAGCTGCTGGCCGTCGCCGAGGCCGGGATGGTGGCCCAGGGGCACGTACGCCGCCGTCCCGGGCTTCGTGGCGATGGCGATGCCGACGAGGACGCCGCGCATGCCGTTCGCGTCGGTGTTCTCGACGTGCAGACCGATGCGGCCCGCCGCCTTCGCCTCGGTGGCGAGAGCCTTGAGATCCTTCTTCGTCCAGATCGTGCGGTAGTCGCGGGCGGCGGCGACGCTCTTCTGCTTCTCCTCGCGCTGCTGCTCGCCGAGCGTGTCCGGCAGCCGCGAGATCAGGCTGCGGAACTCCAGCTCGTGGAACAGTTTCTCCACGCGGCCGCGGTCGAAGTTCTGGAGCCGGCACGCCTCGAGGTCGAGCTTCGCGGGCGTCTCGCGGTGGATCGTGGCCAGCTCCTCGCTGGAGCGCGCGTCCTGTTCGTGGGCGCGGAGGTTCTCGCGCAGCTTCTCCGGCGTGACCTCGTCGATACGGTCGTAGATCGCCTCGACGGTGCCGAACTGCTGCAGCAGCTTCGAGGCGGTCTTCTCGCCGACACCGGGGACGCCGGGAATGTTGTCGGAGGGGTCTCCCTTGAGCCCCTTGTAGTCGGGGATCTGGTCCGGCCGCAGCCCGTAACGCTCGATGACGGCCGCCTCGTCGTAGGTGACGGCGGGTGCGGCCTTGATGTAGGGGCGGTACATGAACACGCTCACACCGGGCTCGACGAGCTGCAGCAGGTCGCTGTCGAGGGTCACGAGGTACGTGTCGACCCCCTGCGCCTTCGCCTGCTTCGCCAGGGTGCCGAGGACGTCGTCCGCCTCGAAGCCGGGCTCCTCGAAGACGGGCATGTTGAAGGCGGCGAGCACCTCACGGATGCGCTGCGACTGGCGCCGGAGGTCGTCGGGCATGGGGGCGCGCGTGGCCTTGTAGTCCTTGGCCTTCTCGTGGCGGAAGGTGGCGACGGGGGCGTCGAGGGCGACGGCAAGGTGCGTCGGCTTCAGGCGGTCGAGCACGCTGAGGAGGGTGCTGGTGAAGCCGTAGACGGCGGTGGTGATCTCGCCGGTGCGCTTCACGACGAACTCGACGGGGGCGCCGGTCTTGCTCCCCTGGAAGACCATGAAGGAGCGGTAGATCAGGCTGTGACCGTCCACGAGGGCGAGCCGGGGCTTCTCGTTCGCCTTGGCTTTGGGTTTGGGCACGGGTGGATTATAGCCCCGTGCCTTCGTTCGTCCTCGGGACACCGAGGAGGATCCAGGTGTGCCGCTGGGCGATCTCGGCGGTGTGCACGCGCTCGTGGGAGATGTACCGGCGCAGCACCTTCCGCAGCGTCCAGTCCTCGGCGACGGTGCGGCCGGGGTGGATGGGGCGGAAGACCCGGCTGAGATCGCCGTCCGTCAGGGAGCGGATTCGGTCGAGAGTGCGCTCCAGCTCTGTCTGCGGGTCGTCGACCCGTTCGAAGATGCCGGGGGCCGGGCCGTCGTGGAGGCTCTCCCGGTAGTAGACCTCGAGCTGGAGCGTGTGCTGGACGATGCCGCGGATGGTGCGGACGTCGGGCGCCCAGGGGTCAATGTGCTCTGCGGCGGTGTTCGGCGGCCGCCAGTCGAGGACAGCGTCCGGCAGGTGTTCGATCTTGCGGAGGAGATCAGACCGGGCGTGTTGGAGGTAGCGGACGTGGCGCTCCAACTCCTCCCGTCCGAGCGGCGCATACTCTTCCTCGAGGCAGAACTCACCGCCGGTCGCGGCGAACGCCGTCGCGTCGACGGTCTGCACGATCTCCCAGCCGGAGGCCTCGCCGACCGCCTCGCCGTGCGAACGGAGCCATCCCTCGTATTCGGCGATGACGAGCGGGAGCTTCTCCTCGACGCCGGCGAGGTCGCGGCCGGCGGCGATGCAGCCGGGCAGGTCGAGCACCCAGCCGAGCAGCTCCCCGTCGTACGTGGTCACGCCGACCTGATGCTTCGCCACGGCCGGCATCTTACCCGGTGCTGACGGCGGCCCTGGCGCCCCGGGGCGCCGCGGAGCGGCTCACCTTCGACGCGTGTCCTGTCCTTACAGTGCAAAGTTCTCGATAAGCGTGTCGAGGGCGAGCGCCAGCGGCGGACGCAGCGCCGTGCCAGCGAATGAGTCTGCCAGCGCGCGGGCGACCGGGCTGGTCCGGCGGTAGTGGCGCCCGCCACCCAGTGCGAAGAGTTCCGCGCTGAGCTTCGTCGCCTCTTGCGACACATACGTCTTCGTGCGGAGCACGCGCGCCGCGTATCCGGGGCCCGCGCACGCACGCCATTGCGCGGCCGTCTCTCCGAGGTACGCGCGCATCGCTTCGATGCGCATCTGTGCCTCACTGAAGCGCAGGCGAAGCGCAGGCGACTGCGGGGTAGGCGTCGCGAGATGCTCCAGGATCGAAGCGGCACAACCAAGCGGGATCGCAGCGAAGAGGCAGAACCAGTACGGCAGTGGCTGCACCGTCGCGAGAAAGTCGGGGAAGCCCATGATGCCGAGCGCCGGCGTTTCGTCGAAACGGACGGTCTGGCTTTCGGTGGGGCGCATGCCGAACCCGTCCCAGTCGCTGAGGATCTGGACACCGGGGGCGTCGGTCGCCACGAAGAACACCTCGACGACTCCGGCGCCGGGAAGGTCCTCGGGGCTCACCCGGGCGGTGGAGAAAAAGCGGTCCGCATGCTTCCCGGACGATGCGAGGATCTTCTCCCCCGTAAGCCGGAAGACGCCGTCGGAGCCACGGGTAGCCACGGTCCTGGTGGCCTCGAGTGACCCTCCTGCTCCCTTCTCCGAGTTGCAGGCCGCGTACCACACGCCGCCGCGCGCATCTGCTGCGAAGCCGTCCATCTGCTCTGCCCAGGCCTCGCGATGGTCCTCCGGAGCGCAGCCGACGCCCACGCCGTAGATACCGGCGAGGCCGAGAGGCATCGCCGCCAGCAGCGCCGCCGACGGCGAAAAGCGTGCGAGGGTCTCCACGGCGGCGGTAGCCTCGGCGAGCGTCCAGCCACGTCCTCCAAACGACGGCGCGAGCGGCGCAAGATGCAATCCCGCCCGCTTGATGTCGTCGAAGCTCTCCCGGGAGAAGTCGTCGGGGTTCTCCGCCTCACGGGCGGCCAATCGCTCGCCCAGGGCGCGGAGCTCGTCGGCAATGTTGGCGCCGGTTGCCACCACAGGTGTCACCTCCTGCGGCGGCCATTCTAACGGACCCGCCGCGCAGCGTCTGCGGGCGCGGTTTCGGCTATCGCCCGTTGGGCACATACTGGACAACCAGACGGTAAGGGAGCCCTCGCACGAAGCGAGGCGCGCGAACGAGGAGCCTTGACGTGTCGGACTACCAGCACATCCTCTACGAGCCGCGAGGCGGCGTCCTGCTGATCACGCTGAACCGCCCGGAGAAGCTCAACGCGTGGACACAGCTCATGGAGCGCGAGTTCATCGACGCGGTGCGCGTGGCAGCGGCCGACCCGGCGATCGGCTGCGTCGTCGTGACGGGCGCCGGGCGGGGCTTCTGCGCCGGGGCGGACATCTCGGGATGGGACCGCGCGCTGGCCGGTCAGGCGCCGCGCCGTCCCTCGAAGATGCTGGAGGAGGGAGGCAGCCCGGAGGTGCCGATCGCGCTTACGCAGGGGAAGCCGGTGATCGCCGCCATCAACGGCGTCTCCGTTGGGGTGGGGTTGACGATGACGATGGCCTGCGACATCCGGCTCGCATCGACGGCGGCGCGGTTCTCGGCGCGCTTCGTGCGCGTGGGGCTCACGCCGGAGTGCGGCAGCTCGCGCTACCTGCCGCTGGTGGCGGGGCTGCCGAACGCGCTCTTCCTGGCACTCACCGGCCGGATCATCGACGCGGAGGAGGCGCTGGCGCGGCGGCTGGTCGACCGGCTCTACCCGCCGGAGCAGTTGCTGCCGGAGGCGCTGAAGCTGGCGGAGGAGATCGCGGCGAATCCTCACGAAGCGGTCTGGGCGGCGAAGCGGCTGCTGCACACGAACGCCGTTGAGAGCGACATGCGGCAGGTCGTGCACCTCGAGGGCTACTCGATCCGGGAGCGCCAGACAGAGCCGGACCACCGGGAGGCGGTGCAGGCGTTCATGGAGAAGCGGGAGCCGCGGTTCAATCAGTTCTGAGTTCTGAGTTCTCAGTTCTCAGTTCTCAGTCCGGAGTGGTCGGGCCATCTGTTGGTCATTAGGGCGGCGCCTCCGGCGGGGTCGGGTGCTACTCTTTCCGCATGAGTTCGTTTGACTTCCTTGCTGATCCGAAGATCCTGGCTGTTGCGGAAAACGCGGCGGAGCGGGTGCGGGCGCGCGTTGCGGCGGGGGTGCGTGGGGAGGAGCTGCTGGGCGCCTGTCTCGATGATATCCGCGCGACCGGCTATCACACACTGACCGTGCCGTCGGCGCTCGGGGGGCTGGGCGGGAGCGTGCTCGACGCGTGCATCGCGCAGGAGCGGCTCTCGGCGGCGCTGGGGTCGGCGGGGCTGGCGGCGAACATGCACCTCACGTACATCGGCTCGACGCTGGTCTCGGGGCTGTGGCCGCCAGCCCGCCTGGAGGCGTTCTTGCGGGGCGTGGTCGAGCAGGGATGGCTGATCAACAACCTGCAGGCCGAGGCGAAGATGGGCAGCCCGGCGCGGGGCGGACTCCCCGCCACCACCGCCACCCGCGTCGAGGGCGGCTGGCGCGTCGACGGGCGCAAGCGCTGGTCGACGGCGGCCCCGTTCCTCACTCACTATGCGGTCGGAGCGACGGTACGGTCGCCCGGTGTACCGGAGCACCTGGGGCACTTCTTGGTGACGGCGGGCGCACCGGGCGTGAGCATCGACCCGACGTGGCACGCGCTCACCATGCGCGAGTCGGCGAGCCACGACGTGGTCTTCGAGGGGGTGTTCGTGCCGGACGGCGACGCGCTGTACGTCAGCGCGACGGGCGAGACCTTCGGGCGCAACCTCGACCAGGCGCCATGGCACGGGCTGACGTTTTCGGCTACGTACCTCGGGATCGCCGTCGAGGCGCGCGACTGGGCCGTCCGCTTCGCTGCCATGCGGGCGCCGACGAACCTGGGCTCGCCGATCGGCGACCTCCCGGCGGTGCGGGCGAAAATTGGAGAGATGGAGGCGCTGCTGCTGACGGCACGGCGGATGATCTTCGACACGGGCCGCGACTGGGTCGAAGCCAAGGCGGACCGCCGCGAGGTGGCGGCGCAGGTGCCGCTGGTGAAGCACGTGGCGACGAACGCCGCCGTGCGCATCACCGACCTGGCGCTGCGCGTGGCGGGCGCCGTGGGGCTGTCGGAGGAGCACCCGCTGGAGCGCTGCTTCCGGGACGTGCGCTCCGCGCTGATCCATCCGCCGCTCGATGACGTCGCGCTCGAAGGCGCAGCCAGGCGGGCGCTCGCCGACGCGGCGAACGAAGGCACGTAGCGGCTACAGGAGCTTCGGGCGCAGCGAGGGAGCGGGCGCCGCATCGGGCGCCAACGACAGCATCGCCTCGGCGAACTGCTCCCGGTCGATGCTGCCTATCTTCTGGTCGTCGAGCCACGCCTCGAACCGCGGGAGATCCGCCGTGCCTCGCACCGTCAGGGCGTCGATCTGCGCCCAGACCGGGGATAGCGTGCGAAGGTCCATGAGCGCGCGGTTGCGGTTCACGATCGCCTTCGCCGAGCCGTCGGCGAAGGATGCCTCGACAGCCTCGCTGCGGCGGCCGAGGGCGCCCCGCACGGCCTCCGGGTCGCCGAAGAAGACGTCGACGGGGCCGGAGGCTAGCAGCTTCGCCGCGGAGAGCGGGCCGATGCCCGGCACGCCGGGCAGGTCGTCCGAGGTGTCGCCACAGAGGGCCCGGAAGTCCAGGAACCGCGCGCGCGGGAAAGGCGTGCGGTCGCCGGCGGCGCTTTTCGGCATCGTCTCATCGTCAAAGTTAGCCTCGTCGACCACGACCTTTTTGACGGGCGAGTAGATGCTTGTCGTGGGCGAGATGAGCTGGAGGAAGTCGCGGTCGCTGGAGACGATCCGCTTGGCCATCTTCGGGTGCGCGTGCACGAGGCCGGCGATCAGGTCGTCCGCCTCGACGTCCTCGCCCTTCAGCACCTCGATGGGCAGCATGCGCACGGCGGCGCGGAACTCCTCGATGCCGCGTGTGACGATGGGCTCGTTCGCGACGAACTTCGGGTCTGCCTCACGGCCGGTCTGGTAGTCGGGGTACACCTCGCGGCGGCGGACGGCGCTGCCTCCGTCGAAGCAGATCGCCACCCGGGACGGCTTCATGATCGTCTTCGAGCCAGGGGGCTCGCCCCCGCGCGCGATGGCCCCCAGCGCCATGCCGGCCAGCCCCAGCAGCGCCACCCGCAGGCGGCGCTCGTCGTCCTCGGGCTTCATGGCGCGCTCCAGCGCGTAGTAGCCGGCCCATGCCACGTTGTTGCCGTCGATGATGAGGAACACGCGGTTATGCGCTCCCTGCAGCCCTCGCGGGCACGACCTGCGCCTCTCCGATGACGCGACGATACAGCGCCTCGTGCTCGTCCGCCACGCGCTCCCACTCGTAGTGCTCGCGGGCGTAGGCCAGGCAGGCGGCGGCGTGCTCTCGCACCGTCACCGGGGAGGCCAGCAGCTCGGCGAGCCGCTCCCCGAGCGACTCGACCGGCCGGGCGATGTCGAAGCTGGCGCCGGCGCCCCCGGCGGTCTCGAGGTTTTCGGGGATGCCGCTGACCAGCACGCACAGGCCGAACCCCATCGCCTCGACCAGCGAGAGCGCCGTCCCTTCGATCTCGGACGGCTGCACGTAGAGGTAGGCGTGCGCGAACAGCTCCCGGACGCCTTCGCCGTACACCGGCCCCAGCAGGCGTACGCGCGGGTCACGGGCTGCGCGCTCCTCGAGGGTGCGCCAGTAGCCTGGGTCGCCGGAGCCGTCGCCGACGACGACGAGTTGCATGTCCGTCTCGAGGGGTGCGAAGGCGTCGATGAGGTGATGGACGCCCTTCTCGGGCGTCACGCGGCCCACGAAGAGCACGTAGCCACGATCGCGCAGGCCGTGCTCGTCAAGGGCAGCGCGCGTCGTCACGGGGCGCGTGTCGACGCCGTGGGCGATGTAGTGGGGCTCGCGGTCGTAGCGCTCGCGGTAGTAGCGCGCCACTTCGCGGGAGTCGGTGATGCAGGCGCCGGACGCCCGGATGGCGAACAGCGACGAGCGTTCCAGCATGGCCTTCGCGAAGCGGCCCCATTTGCGGCGGCGCCAGTCCATGCCGTCGACGGAGATGATCGTGCCGCGCCCGGCGAAGCGCAGGACGGGCAGCCACGGCGCATTCCCAACACCGAACAGGTGGACGACGTCGGAGCGGTGGAGGAGCGCGTGGAGCGCCGAGACGACGGTGTGGGACGGCGTGTCGAGGTGCTTCGCGCCGAGGGACGGCAGCACGACCCGGCGGATGCCGCGGTGCTCGCGAGCGTCGGTGGGGGAGTTATGGCCGCGACAGTAGGCGGTGACGCGGTGGCCGCGCTCGGCCATGCGGGCACCGACCTCCTCGGCGACGGTCTCGAGACCGCCGTAGTTCGCCGGGACACCGCGCATGCCAAGCATGGCGATGCGCATCGGGCGCTGGTGCGCCTTCTCGCCGGTCGCTGGGGCCATGGGGTCAGAATACCCGGCTGTACGGCTTCAGGGAGTCGTGGACTTCGGTGAGAAGCTGCATCCAGCGCAGGTTGTAGTAGCGCGGGTGCAGCAGCTCCTGGCTGTCGATCTCGCCGAGGCTCTCCAGCACGCTCTTGACCGAATCGCGCGGGGTCCGTGAGGGGGTGAAGCCCGTGGCAGCCGTGAGCCGCGCGTTCGAGGCGCGATAGTCGCGCTTGCGGTTGGTGGCGGCGACGGAGGTGATGGTGATCGCCCCGACCAGCGGCTCGACCTCTTCGGCGACCACGTCCGCCAGGTCGCAGATGCGGTAGTTGTCCTGCACGACGTTGAAGACGCGGTTGGCCGCCTTGTTCGCCGGCGCGTCGATGCAGACGACGTGCGCCGCGGCGACGTCGCGGACATCGACCAGCGGGCGCCACATGGTGCCGCCATCGTGGAGGAAGAGCTGCTTCTTGAGCAAAGCGTCCTTCAGGAAAGTATTCACGACCAGGTCGTAGCGCATGCGCCGGCTGTAGCCGCCGACGGTGCCCTGCCGGAGCAGCACCACCTCGACGCCGCGCTCGGCCGCCTTCAGCAGTCGCCGCTCGGCCTCGAACTTCGAAGTGGCGTAGGGGCCATACGGCTCGACGGCGGCGTCCTCGTCGAAGATCTCGCCGGTCTCGCGCCCGTCGTAGATGGAGCCGCTGGAACCGAAGGTGATGCGCCGCACGCCCATGCGGATGCAGTGCTCCGCCAGCTCCTCGGTGGCGACGGTGTTCATCTGCCAGTTGGCGTGGGGGTCGAGGTCGGCGGTGGGGTCGTTCGAGAGCCCGGCGAGGTGACAGACGGCGTCGACGCCTTCGAGGTCGGACGCCTGGAGTTCGCGGACGTCGCGGGAGATTAACTCGACGTCCGGCAGGCTCTCGAGGCCGCAGGTGCCCCAGAAGAAGCGGTCCAGCACCCGGACGCGCTCTCCGCGGGCCACCAGCTGGTTCACCAACTCGACGCCGATGTAGCCGGCGCCCCCCGTTACGCAGATCAGTCGGCTCATGGCCTATCCTCGCTCCCGGGCAGCTGCCTGCGTCCGCGTGCCGAGCGCGCGCTCGTAGACGGCCATGAGCTGCCGATAGTGGACTTCCGGACTGAAGGTCTCCTCTACAAACGCGCGAGCGCGCCGACCCATATCAGCAGCCAGCGGAGGGGCGTCCAGTAAGCGCTCGACTGCGGCCCGCAGTGCGTCTACGTCGCCCGCGTGAAAGACCAGTCCCGTCTCGCCGTCCTTGACCAACTCCGGCAGTCCTCCCATGTCCGACGCCACCACGGCCTTCGCTCGCGCGGCGGCTTCCAGGACGCTCATCGGTGCGTTCTCGTACCACTCGGACGGTGCGACGAGGAACGCCGCGCCCGCCACCACCGGCTCCAGGTCACCCTGCGAGAGGTGGCCCAGGAAGCGGACGTTGTCCAGTCCGGTGGCACGGCAGAACGCCTCCAGCTCGCCGCGCTGCTCGCCGTCGCCGGCGATGAGCAGGCGGTGCGCGCGGGCGGTTTCGCTGTGGCGCACAGCCCGCAACAGGGTCATCACGCCCTTCACGTTCTCCAGCCTACCGGCGTATGCGAAGTATGTGCCGTCAGACTGGCCCGGACGGAAGGCGTCCGGGTCGACGAAGTTCGGGACGTGCGTGACACGGCGGGGATCGAGTCCAAACTCTACCACTTTCCTGACCATAAAGTGGCTTGGCCCGACATAGAACTTGACATGCCGGCGGTAGATCCCGGTAATACCGTGCAGGTAACCCTCGGCGGCGCAGATCGCGCTTTTCGCGCGCGATCCCTTCACGCAGCGGTGTGCGACCGCCTGGTAAAACCGGCCACCCCGGCAGCGCTCGCAGGGGGCCCCCTCCGTGTAAAGGGTGTAGGCGGGGCAGATGAGTTTGTAGTCGTGCAGCGTCATCACCACCGGCACCCTGTGGCGGCCGAGCGCCCGCAGGACCGAGGGGGAAAGCTGGTGGTAGACGTTGTGCAGGTGAGCCACGTCGGGGCGGGTATCCCGCAGGAGCCGGTCGAGGTGGTGCTCGGCTTCCCGCGAGTAGAGAATGCGCCCTGCAACGGCGAGGCGGTCGAACACGCCGCCCGACTCCTCTCGCAGCTCGACGTTGCTCACGAAGTAGCGATCGTACGGGGTGGGGACGTTGCGGTCGTCGGCCATAGCGAAGGGGATGACGTCGTGGCCGTGCCGCTCGAGCAACTCTGCCGTCGCGAAGTAGGCTGTCTCGGCTCCGCCGCGGTTGTAGTGGAACTTGTTGACCTGCAGAACCCTCATGCGGCGAGGGCCGGCGTCTCGGCCGGCTCCGGTTCCTCGTGTACGCCGCGATGGCGGTAGGCGCCGCTCATCACGACGATGACAGCGGCGAAGCTCCAGAAGTACCACTCCAGCACCGGGAAGATGATGATGTTGTCGGACATGGCGATGACTGTCCGTGAGGCGAACGCCATCAGGAACGCCAGCATCAGGTCGCGCTCGTAGCCGGGCGGGGCCTCGCGGTATCCCTTCATCGCGAGCCGATACAGGTGCTGGTAGAGCAGCAGGACAGCCAGCAGGCCCAGGGCACCGGTCTCGACGATGAGGCGCACGTACTCGTTGTGGGCGAGCGTCCCGAGTTCGAAGTCGACGGTCCCGAGCCCCCGCCCAATGGTCGCGAGCTGCGCCGGAGAGGCCAGCTGGATGGCGGCGCTCCATTGTCGCTGCCGCCACATGACGGAGCCGGTCTCGGTGGTCGCTTCGCTGAACCGCTGTTGCACGCTGGGCATGGCGAAGAACAGCGCGGCCGCCACCAGCGGGACGAGGAAGAGCGCCCAGCGCGCCCGGGCGATCAGGAACACGATGACCACGACGGCGAGCCCCAGCCAGGCGCCGCGCGTCTGGGTGGCATAGATGCTGAAGATCATCGCCGGAAGGACCGCCATCAGCACCAGGCGAGCCAATCTTGACTGCGTATGCCAGAAGAACACGACGGCAATCGGGAGGAGCTGCACCAGGTAGAACGCATAGGGGGATGGGTGCGTGAACGTCCCGACGATCCGGTTGAAGCCCTCGGTCTCATGGTTGCCGGTGTCGGTGAAGAACTGGTAGATGCCGACGGTCAGGGGCAGCACGGACGACGCCAGCATGACACGGACCAGCCAGCGCCAGTCGTCCCGCGAGCGCATCAGGTCGACAACGAGGATGTACAGGGTGAAAGCGCCGGCGGTGCGCAGCCAGTCCTGCAGCGCCCTGTTCGTGTCCGGAGCGATGGCGACGCCCAGGGCGGCGATCAGCAAGAAGGCGGCGAACGGCTTCACGAGCGGCATCCGGCCCACCTCGACGCGGTTCAGCGCAATGTGCGCGAGCCCCACGCCGATCACCAGAAAGCTCATCATCGCGGCGGCGTTCACGTCCGCGCCACCCGAGGCCGAGACCAGCGGAACCGTGTGGGTGATGTCGATCGACGAGCGGACCAGCACCAGCGCCAGCACCGCCACCCGCGTATCCACGAGTGTCACGATGACGAACGCCCCGACGACAGAGGAAGCCAGCGCCGCCTCCATCGGGAGGGCCAGCATGAGCAACGCCACGACCCCGCCCATGGCCACGGCGAGCCAAACGTCGTTACGGCGCCGGAGCCATGCCCCGCCACCCGTCCGGCGCCCGCCTGCGATCGCGATGCTTGCCACTGTCGTTTCCCCGCCGCCTCTCGCCGCCGGCGGCGATAGCATCTATTCCGTCGCTGTCGGCTGAAGGGCGGCCGCGCGACGCTGGCCGGCGTGCCGCAGCAGCCAGCCGAGGCCGCTCGCCTGGCCGCGGACGTAGGACTTGAACTGCAAGAGCTTCGTGGGCCGCACGCGGAAGAGGAACCAGCGCGGCTGCAGGAAGAGCGCCAGCATGGCCGCGGCCACCAGCGCTTTGGCGCGCGAGACGTGCTTGGCGACGAGGACGTAGTCGTTGCGGGTCTGGTAGTACACGAAGTGCGCACTCCACCCGCCGCCCGACTTGCCCTTGTGCCAGATCTTCGCGCCGGGCGCGTACATGATGCGGTACCCCGCCTCGCGCAGGCGGATGCACCAGTCCACGTTCTCGTGGACGATGAAGAACTCCGGATCGTAGCCGCCGACGGCCTGGAATGCCGCCTTGCTCACGAGCAGGAACACGTCGTCACTAATCTCGCGCTCGGCGACCTGCTCGTACTGGCCGTGATCCGCTTCGCCGAAGCCGATCTGGCGGCCGGCGACGAGGTACGGGTGGCGCTCGGTGCCGACCGTCTGGATCTCTTCCGGGCGGAAGTAGTGGAACACCTTGCCGGAGGTAAAGCCGATCTTTGGGTCGGTCTGCGCGACGGCGACGAGCGCATCGAGTGCTTCGGGGTCGATGACGGCATCGTTGTTCATCACCAGCACGTAGTCGGCGCCGCGGCCAAAGGCGTATTCCATGCCGACGTTGAAGCCGCGGGAGTAACCCAGGTTCGCCCCGTTCTCGATCACCGTAACGGAGGGGTTGCGCTTGCGGATCGCCGCCGGCGACCCGTCGCTCGAGCCGTTGTCGACCACGAGGACGTCGAAATTGGAGTACTCCAGCCGCCCGACGGCGTCGAGCCATTCCAGCGTGTGGAACTTCTTGTTCCAGCTGAGCGTGAGGACAGTGACCTTCGGTGCGTCTGCCAATGTGCCTGTCTCGCTCTGCCTGCTACTTGACCGGGACGGACCAGTCGACGCCAGACTCTTCGACGGTCAGACGTTCCTCGTCGGGCTGCTGGGGATCGTACTTCGACGTGATGTAGTACATGAGGATGGCTTCGTCCTCGCCGAGCACCATGTAGCCGTGCCAGACGCCCGGGGGGATGCTGAGGACGCGGCGGTCGTTCTCGCCGAGGTAGACCCAGCGTACCTTGTGATCGTCGTCCATGAGGCCGACCTTGAGGAAGCCTTTGATGACGAACCAGTGGTCGGTCTGCAGCTGGTGACGGTGCCAGGCGACGACACGCCCCGGGTACGCCCAGGTGATGTTGACATCGCCTTCCATGTTCACGCCGCCGCCCGGCGTGAAGCCAAAGACGTCGCAGGCGCGCCGCGCGCGGTCGTCGTCGAAGAGCCGCGGCACAGAGACCTCCGCGTCGTTCACCGTGTTCTTCGTCGCCTGCACCATCGCCCGCTCCTTCGTCTTAGTCCTGCTGCTTCGTGGACGCCGTGACGCCGGTCTTTCCGAACTCCAGGACCGACCCGATGATGTGCTCCATCTGGTCGCCGGTGAGGTCCGGGAAGAGCGGAAGCGTGACGAGCTTACGCCACACCCGCTCGGTCACCGGCACGTCGGCCTTGCAACCCCGGTACATCTGGTAGAAGTGGTTCGGCACGTAATGCACGCCCGTGGAGATCTCGCGCTCGCGGAGGAAGGCGATCAGATCATCGCGGTTGTCGACCTTGATGACGTAGTTATGCCGCGCGCTGCGGGTGTACTCCTTCTCGACCGGCGTTTGGATCCAGTCCGCAGCGGCGAAGGCGCGGTCGTACTGCGCGGCCAGCTCGCGGCGGCGCTCGTTCATGCGGTCGAGTTTCCTCAGTTGCACCAGGCCGATGGCCGCCGCGATGTCGTTCATGTGGCACTTGAACCCGACTTCGACGGCCTCGTAATACCAGCTGTATTTGCCGTCCGTAGCCGAGCGCGAAGCGGTGTCGGAAGAGAGGCCGAGCCAGCGCAACTCGCGCACCCGGCGGTCGAAATCCTCGTCCCAGACGGTGAGCATGCCGCCATCGCCGGTGGTCATGTTCTTCACGGCCTGGAAACTGAAGCAGGCGGCATCGCCGAGCGTACCGACCTTGCGACCCTTGTATTCACCTCCGGCTGCGTGGGCGGCGTCCTCGATGATCTTGATGTCGCGGTCGCCGATGATCTCCTTGATGCGGTCGACGTCGCAGGCGTGGCCGCCGTAGTGGACGAGCATGATGGCCTTCGTCTTAGTCGTGATCAGCCGTTCGATCTGGGCCGGGTCGATGTTGAGGGTGTCCTCCTCAAGGTCGGCGAACACCGGTGTCCCGCCGTTGTAGAGGATGGCGTGGTTCGTGGAGACGAAGGTCAAGGGGGTAGTGATGACCTCGCCACCCTCGACGTCGAGGATCTTCATCGCCAAATGCAGGGCAGCGGTGGCGGAGTTCAACGCGACGGCGTGGGGCACACCGATGTACTCGGCGAAGCGCTGCTCGAACTCCTTCGTCTTTGGGCCGAGCGCCACCCAGCCCGCCTGCAGCGGCTCACGCAGGGCGTACCACTCCTCGTCGTCGAACGACGGCCTGAACACCGGAATCATCCGTCACTCCCTTGCGGCCGCCGATCCTTCGGCTGGCCCACTGCGTACCCTAGTTTCCGATCACCGCCGGCTGCGTCGCAACCTCTCTGGCGGCCGCGCGCGGCCGCAGCAGCATGCGCACCTCCTCCGCGGACACAACACGCGAGACGGCCACGCCCACGACCAGCAGGACGATGGCGATCGCCGCTTCCGGTATCCAATGCAACGGGAGCGCCCAGAGGACACCCGTAATGATGCCGGACACCGTGAGCAGCTTCCCTGCCACCGAGAACGATGGCAACCCGCCGATGTAACGGCTCAGGACGAACAGGCCGCAGGCGAGCACAGCCGCCTCCGTGGAGGCGGTTGCGGCGGCAGCACCCTCACTGCCGAAGGCCGGAATCAGGGTCAGGTTGACACCGAGGTTCACGGCCAAGCCCACAAAGGCGATCGGGATGAGCATCGTCTGGCGCCCGACGGCGATCAGACTGTAGTTCACCAGGCTGGAGACCCAGATGAAAGCGAACGCCGCCGACACGATCCGAAGGTTGCGCACCGCCGGGAGGAACTGGTCTCCGCCGATGAGCTGCACCATCGGGTGGGCGAACAGCATCACGCCCAGTGAGACGCTCACCGCGCACACGGCCAGCAGGTCCTGGGAGCGCTGATAGAGCCGCCGGAACTCCCGCATCTCGTCCTTGCCGTGGTGGGCGGAGAGGAGCGGGTAGACCGAGCCCACGAACATGAAGCTCAGGGGAAACGCCAGGTCCACCAGCCGGTAGGCGAAGGTGTAGTACCCGACGGCGCCGTCGCCGCTGTCGGTGAAGGCGTTCAGGAAGAGGACGCCCATGCGCTCGTAAGCCGTGACGACGATCACGGCGAGACCCAGCGGGATCGCGTCGCGGAGGATCTTGCGGCAATAGGCGGCGTCGTAGCGGAACTGGGGCCGGACGAACCGCCGGACGAAGAGAAGGCAGACCAGGCTGTTTGCGAAAAAGCCGGCCGAGAACGCGGCGAGCAGCGGGACGAGGCCGCCGCCTGCGAGCACCACGAGGCCCATCCCGACCAGCGTGGTCAGGCCCTGGGCGACGTTGCCCAGCGAGGCGTACTCCATGCGCAGGTTGGCGGCGAATGCTGCTGTATACGACACGCTCAGGATGGCGAAGGGGAACGAGAGCGAGGCTACGCCTATCGCCACCTTCGTCTCGGTGGAGTAGCCCAGGACAAACGCGATGGTGATCGCCACCGCGACGGCCAGGCCAGCCAGCGTCGTGCGGACGGTGATCACGTTTCCCATCAGGTCGTCCGGGTCACGCTCCATCGTCGAGAGGTGCCGGACGGCGATAGACGACACGCCAAGATCGCTCAGGTTCACCAGCAACACGAAGGCGATGACGAACTGATACTGCCCGAAGTCGTGGGGGCCCAGATACCGGGAGAGGAGCGTCAGCGTCCCGACGGCGACCGCCATGGTCATGCCCCGCCCAACGAGCTGGACGAGGCTGTTTCGGGCGACGCTGCGTGCAACCGCCCCGGGTTCTTGTCGCTCTTCCATTACGCCTCGGACGCCTTGCAGTACACCAACCCGAGCGGATGGCCGCCCAGGCTGTTCAGTTCAGCGACTGTCTCTTCTACGCTCCTGCTGCTGGCCTGGCCTTCCGCCGCCACCAGCACGACCGCATCGACCACCGAGGCGAGCACGGCCGAGCCCGCGGACGTGGCCATCGACGCGCCGTCGATGACGACGGCGTCCCATTCGCGCTTGAGGTGCTCCAGGATCTCTCGCATTTCGACCGACGCCAGCACTTCGGAGGGGTCGTTCATCTTGTTGCCGGCGGTGAGCACGCTCAGCCGAGGCACCGGCGAAGCCTGGATGGCGGCGGCGGCGGCCTCCTCCATCGGCTTCATGGCCCGCAGGCCGTTGGTGGAGATGAAGTTGTAGAGCCCAGGCGCCAGCGGCAAGTTGAACAGCCGGTGCAGGTCGGGCCGGTTGAGGTTCGCATCCACCAGCAGGACGCGGAGCCCGGCCTGGGCCATGGCCATAGCGGCGTACGTCGCCACGGTCGTGTTGCCCTCTTCCGGGCGGGAGCTGGTGAAGAGCAAGCTCTTCCGGTGCTGGTCCAGCACCGCCGTCCGAAGCTTGGTGGCCAGAAGGCGGTAGTCCGGCGAGACTGGCGGTGGCGGATACTTCCAGCGCACCCCGAACGGGATCGATGCCAGCACCGGCAGCGGCGTAATGGCTTCGAGGTCGCGTACGCCCCGCACCGTGGGGTCTACGTACTCGAGCGCCAGCGCCAGCGCGACACCGGCTGCCAGGCCGCCCAGCAGCCCTGCGGCCAGGTTGAATGTCCAGCGCGGACTCGTCGGCGACGTCGGTTCCTCAGCGGGCTCCACGACGGTGAAGCCCTGTATCGCCTGTGCCTGCCGGAGCTGCGCCTCTTCACGCTGCAGCAGTAAGTTCTCGTAGGTCGCCTGCGTCGCCTCGACGATCGACTGCTGGCTGGCAATCTGCGCCGCACTTGCGCCTGTGGCCGACAGGTTCCCGAGTCGCGCCTGCTCGTCTTCGAGCGTCTGGCGCGTCGTCTCGATCTGGCGGGTCAGCGCCGCGGTGGTGTCGGCGAGGTAGGCACCGACGACCGCCGGATCGCGCAGCAGTCCTGTGAGGTCGTTCGCGATGGCGGCAGCCTCGGCCGCGGAGGGCGCTTTCGCGGTCACCTTGATCAGCTCCGTGCCCGCGACGGGGGCGGCGCCGATGCGTTTGCTCAGCTTCCGAGTCGTGATGTCGAGGTTCAGGTCTTCGATCACGCGGTCCAGGAACGGCTTCGAGCGGAGGATGACGGCGTACGTGTTGATGTAGCGCTCTTCAGAGTTCGAGTCCTGGAGGGTGCCTCCCTGCAGCCCCACATCCACGCGCGCCGTCGCCGAGGCGGTGTAGACGGGGTCCGTGACGTAGCTCAACAGGGCCGCACCCGCCACCGCCAGCACGATGGGAATGACGAGCACCCACTTGCGGCGGTTAGCCAGCTGGAGGTAGCGGTCAATCTGCAGGCGGCTCTCTTCGTTCATCGCCTTACCACGCTCCCCGTCCGCCGAGCACGGCGAGCGGCGTGCGGAGGATGATGCGGAGGTCCAGCCAGAGCGACCAGCGCTCGATGTACTCGATGTCCAGCTCCACCATCTCCTCGAACTCGAGCTCGCTCCTGCCGCTGATCTGCCACAGGCCGGTCATTCCGGGAGTGGTCGCCAGGCGCTGCAGATGGTGCGCATCGTAGTGCGCCACCTCGCGAGGGAGCGGCGGCCGGGGGCCGACCAGACTCATCTCGCCGCGAAGGACATTCAGCAGATTCGGGAGTTCGTCAAGGCTGGTGCGGCGCAGGAAGCGCCCCAGGCGGGTCACCCTCGGGTCGCGCCGGAGTTTGAAGATGAACGGCGCATCGTGGTCGTTTTGGTCCTCCAACTCGTCCCGCTGCAACTCGGCGTTCTCGCTCATCGAGCGGAACTTATAGGCCATGAACGGCCGGCCGAAGCGGCCGACGCGAACCTGGCGGAGCAGCGCCGGACCCGGCGATGACAACCGGATGGCCACGGTGATCGCGACCAAGGGGACGGCCAACAACATGAGCAGAAGGAGCGCCACCAGACGGTCCAAGACGCCCTTGAGACCGTAGGCGAAGCCGCCCAGGTCCGCATAGGTGACCGAGGTGGCCAGCGGATGGACAACTTCAAGCTCCGCGTCGGGCGTGAACGTACGCATCAAACCGTCTCGAACGATCGGTCCGGAGGGGTACTCCCTCCGAGTGGGTGCCCGGATGGACGTCCGGAAGCGCGGGGCGAAATCTGAGTGATAAACATAACACCTACCGAGTCTGCGCAGCAACAGCCGGGCGAATCTGCGGAGTTCACCTCCCGCTCGTCCGGCCAGCTGTCGTCCGCGCCGCGGGCTACGCCCTCACTCGCCGGCACTCTCACAGGTCGCGAGAAGGGCCGCAAACACCGGCTTGACATCGCCCCGGGATGGAGATCCATGTCGTCCCCGTCAGGTTGAAGAACGGGGCCGGCCGGGTTTCGTTACCGGAGCGCAAGATTGCGGGCAGCCTCATCATACCCGAGGCATATTTCCGGCCAGTTAACAGACGCATCTGGATGGATCGCGCGTCAAGGGCGGCGAGCGGCGCCCGCCTCAGAGGCACGGGGCCGCGCTGAAGAATGCCCGTTGGATGAAGATGCCGTCCGTCAGCGTGATCGTCCCGCTGTCGTTAATGTCGAAGGGCCAGTCTCCAGTGATCACCCCGAAGAATGCCCGGAAGATAAAGACCGCATCAGTCTGATTCGCGCCACCCTGACCGTTGATGTCCATCGCCTCCTGGCAGTCACCCACTCCGTCCGCATCGGTGTCGGCGACGGTGGGGTTGGTGCCCCACTTGCAAACCTCCCATACGTCCAGCAGCCCGTCGGCGTCGGTGTCGGCCTGGGGACTCACGCCCGCCCATGCGATGCATGCGGCGGAATCATCGGCAGACGCTGACCGCGGGTTGGTCCCGGCCGCGCACTCCACGCCATCAAGGACGCCGTCGTTATCGGTGTCCCAGCTGGGGCCATCGCCGTCGGCGTTCGTATAGTCACCGCCCGCGGGCGCCGCATGGCCCGCAGGAGTGCCGTCGAAGGGGCCGCAGCCGGACAGCTCGGGGCCGTCGTCAACGTCAGCGAGGGCGTCATTGTCGTCGTCGAGGTCGCAGGCGTTCCCCGTTATGTCGCCAGCCGGCACGGTATGGTCGAATCCTGCGAGCTCCGGCCCGTTGTCGAAGTACGCGTCGCTGTCTTCCTGCCCCGGGTTGTAGACGCTCTCGCAGTTGTCCTGTGCATCGAGAACGCCGTCACAGTCGAAATCGCCGCCGCAGGGCGTGGGGGTGGGCGTCGACGTGCCGGTTGGAGGGATCGTCTGGGTGGATGTCGGCGCCAACGTGTTCGTGGCGGTCGGTGTATCCGTCGAGGTCGGCACCGCCGTGTGCGTCGCGCTGGGTGTCGACGTGGAGGTGCTGGTCGCCGTCGCGGTGCGGGTGGGCGTCGCCGTACGGGTGGCCGTGGGCACGAGTGTGCTGGTCGCCGTCGGCGTGTAGGTGGCGGTCGGCACCGTAGTCTGCGTGCCCGTGGCCGTCGACGTCGGTGGCGGCGTGCTCGTGGCGGTCGGCGTGTGCGTGGAAGTTGGCACCGGCGTGTAGGTCGCGGTTGGCGTCGACGTGGCGGTGGCCGTGCTCGTGGGGGTCGAAGTGGCCGTCGCGGTGCTGGTCGCCGTGGCGGTGGCCGTCGCTGTGGCGGTGCTGGTCGCGGTCGGCGTCGGGGTGCTCGTCGGTACCGGGGTCGGCGTGGCCGTGGCCGTGTACGTCGCCGTGGCGGTGGCTGTGTTCGTCGCCGTCGCCGTCGGCGTGTGGCTGCTCGTCGGCACCAGGGTCGAGGTGGCCGTGGCGGTCGCAGGCGCCGTGGCCGTCCACGTGGACGTGGCGGTAGCCGTACTTGTTGGCACGGGGGTGTTCGTCGCCGTGGGCGTGGCGGTGGACGTGGGCACCGCGGTGGGCGTCTGCGTAGGCGTGCTGGTGGAGGTGCTCGAAGGCACCAGCGTGGGTGTGCCCGTCTGCGTGTTCGTTGCCGTCGGGACGGCGGTGTGCGTGGCGGTGGGTGTCGGCGTATGAGTCGACGTCATCGTCGCTGTGTGCGTAGACGTGGGCTGCGGCGTGTTCGTTGCCGTGGGGGTGTTGGTGGCCGTCGGCACGGCAGTATGCGTCGATGTCGGCGTCGCGCTGTTCGTCGGCGTGGCGGTGCGGGTGTGAGTGGATGTCGGTAGCGGCGTATTGGTGGGCGTCGGCGTGTTGGTGGCGGTGGGTACGGGCGTGGCGGTGTTGACCGGCGTGGGGGTGCGGGTTGCAGTCGCGGTGTTCGTTGGCGTCGCCGTCCGGGTGGGCGTGCGGGTAGAGGTGGCGGTCGGCGGGACCGGCGTGGCGGTGCGGGTCGGCGTGGTCGAGGGTGTGCGCGTTGGGGTGGACGTCGGTGATGGCGCGACGGCCGGGTCGACCTTGACGATCTTGGAGACGGAGGGCACGCCCTGGCTGTTGAGGATGAACAGCATGTAGTAGCCGGGGGGCGCCAGGTTCGAGTTGGAGGGGTTGTCGATGGTGAGCTGTCCCGACCCTGCCGTGAACGGCAGCTCGACGTACTTCTGGTTCATATCGATGGTGTGGGTGACGTTGCCCAGCGGGATCAACGCCACGCCACCGATGCTGGCCGCGTCCGGCGTACTGACGTTGAAGGTCCCGCCGTAGCCAATCGCCGATGGGGCGCTGGAGATGGTGGGGCGCGCGCCCTTGAACAGGTAGGGCGGAGAGAAGATCTGCGCCGTGGGATGGTCGACTGCAGGGTCCGACTTACCGCCGCCGGCCACCAGCACTTTCCCGTCGGGCAGGAGCAGCGACGTCGAGTGGTACATCCGTAGTTCCGCCTGGCTGGCGAGCTGCGTCCAGGTAGAGGTCTGGACGTCGAATACTTCGACGCTGAGCTGGCCAGCGGGACCGGCGTGGTTGATCGTCGTCGCGCCACCCACCGCCAGCACATCGCCATCGGCAAGGACGGTCAGGTTGTGGTTGTAGCGGACCTTCTTCATGCTCTGGACCGCCGCCCAAGCGGGGCTGGCGGTGTTCATGTCGATGATGTAAGCGCCTGCCTCCGCGTTCGCGCCCTGCGACGGGCCGCCACCAGTGGCAAGAAACTTGCCCGGCCGGTACATGGCGGTGGACTGGTGGAATTGCGCCATCTGGGGCGCTGACGTCCACGACGGCACGCTCACGTCCAACACGCGCGTCTTCTTCGTCTGTGCGGAGAGGGCGTAGACCTTGCCGTTCGGCAGCAGGTACGGAAGGACATACTCAAAGTCATGGACATCGCTCGTGCTGATGGCAAGGTTCGTCCACAAGTTGGTCGCGGGGTTGTAGATCTCCGGTGTGTCAGCCCAGACGCCCCACTGGATCTCCCCGCTAAGGGCCACGACGCGCCCGTCGCCGAGGGTCACCGTCCCGGGGTACCAGCGTTTCGCATTCATGTCGTCGCGCTGCTGCCACGTGTTGTTCGATGGGTCGAAGGCCCAGCTGTCGTTGATGCCGATGTCGCCACCGTTGTGGCCCCCGGTGACGAGGATGCGCCCGTCAGCAAGCATTGCGACGCCGGCGCAGAACAGCCCACCGGGATCCGACGGGTTGACCGAAACGGCGGTGAAGATCCCGGTGGCGGGATCCCAGACCTTCGCCGTCGTGACGTCGTACTCCCAGCCGTCCCAGAGGAGGATTTTGCCGGTGTACATGAGGTTCATGTGCACGGCAACTTTGCCCCAGTTCATGAGGCTGCCCCACTCGCCGGTGTCGGAACGCGGGTCGGAGCCGGCGCTGGCCGCGGGGGCGTGCAGTCCGGAGTCGACGGGCTGGACGACCGGATCCGCGAGCGCCACGAACGAGAGGAGGACGAGGGACGCGATGAACCCGAGGGTTCGGCGCAATGTGCCACCCCGTGACGGACTTCTTCCCGAACGGTTCGGATCAGGCGGCTGGCGAGGACGTCGCGATCCGGCGGCCCGCCGGTAGTGCCTCGCCCTCTTGCATGTTCTAGCTTCCTGGCGTCACCGGTGGCCTGTCACCCTGAGTGTAGAACATTCCGGGGTGGATTCAATTGCGGACGGGACAAATGTTGACGTCTCATTCGTTTGTAAACGAGTGTTTCAACAGGGCCAATCCGGGGAAAGGGCCGGCGTGGAGCGCAAGGACGGGGCCGCCCGTTAGCGACCCCGTCCGTTCCTCAGCAGCGCCTCCCCGCGCGGTCAGTTTCCTATTGGCGGCGCGAGCGGCACCAGCGGCGCACCGCCGCCGCCGACCGAGCTGGAGCCGCTGTTGGTGATGACCTGCATGTTCGACCAGACGGTCTGGAGGTCCCTCGACCAGTTGTGCGTCGTGCTGCTCTGCTCGAAGGCATAGCCGAACTGCTGCTGGAACTCGACCTCCACGTCACCGTCGGGCCCGTACTCGACGGGGATGTAGGCGGCGCGGAAGTCCGTGGTGTCCACGACGTACCCGCCGTAGAGCTGCACCGTGCGGCAATAGATGCGGCCGGGCTCGGTGAGCAGGCTCGCGCAGTTGAACGAGGGTGAGATGGCCAGCAGCGAACCCATCTTCATCTGGCTGTTTGAGCCCGAGTAGCCGGGATTGTTGCCGTTGTCCGACGAGATCGCCGGCCAGCGGCATCCGCTGACGTTGCAGCCGGGCCCGGATCCGAGCGATACGGAGGACGTCGGCAGGACGAACTTCACGGCGTGCGGGATGAAGCCGAGCGTCCGGCCCCTTGTCCATTCGCCGGAGCGGACCGTGCCGCCCACGCCGGAGAGGTGTGACCCCCCCTGGGAGCCAAGCCGGCCATCGCCGTAGATGTCCTGGCCCTGGATGCCTGAGGCGGACGAGTAGTCGTAGAAGTAGTGACTGGTGTACGGCTGGCCCGAACAGTGGGTCAGCGGCTGGCTCTCGAAGTAGAACCTGCCCGAAGCGTCGATGATGCCCGATGTGTGGTTCGGCGTGCCACCGTGGGCACCGTTCACGTCGGGGATCAGGAAGTCCATCGGGACGGGCAGGCTCACGCCCGTCGAGCCCTGGCTCGCACACCGGCTACCGCCGCTCCAGTCCGCCGTGTTCAGCGCGATGGACTGCAAGGGCAGGTTGGGCCGGTTGATGATGACGATCTCTTCCGGGAAGGCGCCGTACGTCAGCGACGGCAGTGTCGCCGACGCGTACTGGGCGCCGGAACCGATGGGCATGTTCCAGATCGACGTCGAGGCGAACGGCTGCTGGAACTTGTCGCGCGTGCCGCCAGCGCCGGTTGTCGGCGTAGCTGTCGGCGGGAGCGGCGTAGGCGTCCGCGTCGGCGTGGACGTCGGCGTCCGGGTAGCCGTCGGGGCGACCGGCGTCGGCGTCCGGGTGGGCGTTGACGTGGGTGTCCGGGTCGCCGTCGGAGCGGACGGCGTCGGTGCCGGCGCGACGGTTGTCGGCGTTGGCGTCGATGTCGCGATCACCGGCGTCGATGTCGATGTACGGGTTGCCGTCGGCGGCACCGGCGTCGACGTCCTGGTCGCGGTCGGGGTATTCGTCGGGACGCCGGGCTGCGGCGTATCTGTGGGCACCCCGGGCTCGGGCGTGTCGGTCGGCGGCGCGGGCTCCGGCGTATCGGTCGGAGTGGCCGGCACCGGCGTGGGCGTCCGGGTCGCCGTCGGCGGCACCGGCGTCGAAGTCCGGGTGGCCGTGGCTGTAGCGGGGTCGGGTTCGTCGGTCGCGGTCGCCGTTGCGGCCGGCGGGGCCGACGTCTGCGTCGCGGTAGGCGGCGTCGTGGGCTCCGGGCCGGGATCCGTGACCTCTTCGATGTCGAGTTCCGCCGTCGCGTCGAACGTGGCGTGGTAGTACTCGACTGTGACCACGTGGTTGCCGGCCGTCATGTCCTCCGTGGTCGACTGTATCACCGGCGGTGTGTTGTACCAGGACTCCAGCACCTCATCGCCGTCGATGAGCAGGCGCACACCGTCGTCATGCACGACGGTGAACTCATACTCGCCGTCTTCGAAGTAGAGCGAGCGCGCCCAACGGACGGAGAAGAAGTCCGAGTTGACGCCGGGGCCCGGCGCCTGCAGCCAGTAGAAGTCGATGTCATCGCCCTCTGATCGGCGAAGCGCGGGCGATCCGCTGAACGATGTGTTGTTGAAGTACGCGCCGTTCCAGGCGAGCGGCCCGATGACCGTGCCACCCGGCACGCCGACGGGCATGGTGGCCGTCGCCTGTGTGCTGGCGCCCCCGCCGCTGCCACCGGCCGAAGGCGTATCGGTCGCGTGCGGCGCTGGGCTGGTCGGCGTGGCTACCGCCGCAGGCTTCGTCGACTTCGCCGACGGCGATCCCTCGCCCTGCGAAGGAGCATCCGCGGCGACCTGACCCACGCGCCCGGGATCCGGCGGAGCCCCCACGGGCTGGTTCTGCCGGACGCTCCGGCGACCCTGGTCCGGGTCGACGGCCACCTTGCGGGTCTCGCTGGTGCCGTCCGGGTAGTTCACGGTCACCTCGTGCTCACCGGGCGCGGCATCGGATGGCACGATGAGGTTCGTCGCCAGCGTCTTCGAGCCGCGGCCCGCAATGGGCACGAGCGGCCCTTCCAGCTGGGCTGGCTGGCCGTCCCACTCGATCGATGAGGGAGACCCGTCAGCCTCGAGCTTCACGCTGGAACCGGCAGCCGTAGTCCCCGGCTCGATCCTGACTGGCGCGAAGGAATCCGTTGCGACTGAGAAGACTGCGATCAGCAGCGACCCGAGCGCGACTGCGCCCGTGATGGCGAGTGGAAGCGGACGAACGTCCGCCCCGCGACCAACGTACTTAAGCAGCAGTGATTTGATCTGTGTGCACAGCAGAAGACACCCCCATGACGTCGAATCTGGCCAAAGCCGATTCGGCAGCACTGACCCCGAAGGGATCATCGGACGGAGGCCGCTGACCTGAGGCGGCCGATCAGGGAATTCGGTATCTCAGGGGTGATCAACCGGGTGAATCCGGGATTGGATCGGCCTTCGGTGGGGCTTTCGGAGGGGGAGGCTACAGGAGAGCCCTGAGCGTGAAGGGAGACTGGCACGTGAGCACAGGGGTTCTGATAGCTACGAAGTGTGTCTCTCGACTAGGAGGGCGGCGGCGAATTCGAGTAGCTCACGCCGAAGGAGGTCGAGTCCGGACCACCAGACGTGGTCGACGCCGGGCGCGACCACGATGTGCAGGTCCGGACGCTCGAGCCGGCGGAGGCTGTCGGGCGGGGCGATGGGGTCTCTGTCGCCCGTTATGATCAGTACTGGCAGGAGGTCAGGCAGCGGGGGCAGGGCAGCGTAGGCGACGGGCGGAGAGACCAGGACGAGGCCATCGCACCCGCTCTCCCCGGCAGCCGCGGCCGCGACCAATGCCCCGAAGCTGTAGCCGACCAGCAAGACCGGAACGCCCGGTGCCCGTTCGCGCAGTGTCCGTAGAGCGCTCAGGGCGTCATCCCGCTCGCCGATGCCACCGTCGAAGGCGCCCTCGCTCCCACCCGCGCCGCGGAAGTTGAACCGCAGGGTAGACGCGCTGGCGCCGGCCAACCACGAGCAGACCTCCAGCACCACCAGATTGTCCATGTCGCCGCCGTACTGAGGATGGGGGTGCAGGACGACGGCTGCGAGGAGGGGAGCGTCGGCGTCGTGGACGGTGGCTTCGAGGCTCAGGCCGCCGCTGTCGAACACGATCCGGTGTTCGCGCATCTCCATCAGCCCAGATCCGCCCGCTCGGGCGTCGCGTCACGCCGCCATCCGACGAAGATCCGGCGCCACCACGACTGCCGTACGCCTTCGACGGCTGCGCGCGACGCCGTCCATCCCTCACCGCGCCGCTCCCATTGTTGCGCCAGGATGTAGCGTCCGCCTTGTACGCCGTACTCCACGCGCGACGCTCCCTGCTCGCCGAGATCGACGACGTCCAGGACGCGATAACGGCGCACCTTCTCGCGGGCTATCGGGGGAGAACTGCCGTCACGCAACTGAAGGACAGCCTGGGCATCCATGTACGACGCAAAGGACGCCATGTCCCCGGCCGCGCGAGCGCGCGCCTGCACATCGACCACGCCTCGCAACTCGGCGCTCACGCTGTCTCCTCCACCGCCGGCCTTGCGACGAGTACCCGGTCGCGGCCCGCCAGATCGCGCTGCACGGAGATGTCCGCCGCCGGCATGACCCGTCTTGCGGCGGCGGATACTGCTGCCGCCTGCCCGTCGCCAGACTCCAGCGCCAGCAACCCGCCCGGGGCGAGGTGCGCCGGCGCCCGTTCCAACAATCGCTCGATCACCTCGACTCCCCTCGCTCCGCCAACCAGCGCCTCGCGCGGTTCGTTGTCGCGGATCTCAGGCGCCAGGGAGCGCCAGTCGCCGTCCCTGACGTACGGAAGGTTCCCGACGACAATATCGACAACGCCGACACCCGACAGGAGATCGCCCCTCAGCAACGCGATGCGCGAAGCGAGCCCCAGCGCGTGCACGTTCTGGCGCGCGATCGCCAGCGCCGCAGGCTCTCGGTCGACGCCCACGACCCGGGCAGACGGCGCGTGCGTCGCGATGGCGATCGCCACGGCCCCGGTTCCGGTGCCGATATCGGCGATCCACAGCGCCTCGCGTGGTCTGCAGCGAATCTCCGCGACCGCGATCTCGACGAGCAACTCGCTCTCCGGGCGCGGGATCAGCGCTCCCGGGCCGCAGGAGATGTCGATGCCGTAGAACTCGCGCGTCCCGGTGATATAGGCGAGCGGCTCGCGCCGCAGCCGCCGCGCGAGCAGTCCCTCGAAGCGAGCCGCGGCGGGCGGGGGCAGAGGCTCGCGCAAGCGCGCCAGCAGGTGCGCCCGATCGACCACGAACGCGTCGGCCACCAATACCTCGGCCTCAAGCCGCGCGTTTTCGATGCCCAGCGCTTCGAGCTGCCGGGCCGCACCGGCAATGGCGCTCCCGACGGTGTCATCTCTCACGGCGCTGCCTGTTGTCGTGCCCATCACGCGTGTGCCTTCGGGGTGGGCGGGCGGCCGCTCGCCTTCAGAACGGCCTCGCGCACGTCCTTGGGCTCCGGGAAGCGGCCTGCCGTCGCATAGTCGAACACGGGCTGGCCGTCGTATCGCACGATGAACACGCCGCCCGACGATGGCACGAGCACGTACTCCTCGGCCAGGTCCGGCCGCGCATCGAACAGCTCGCGCGCCAGCCAGAACGCCCGGCCCTGGAACTTGCACGTGGTGCAGAACTCGATCTCGATCCGGTGTTGCGTCGCCATCACGCTGCTCCGCTCGCTTCGTCGAGCAGTCTTGCTTCTTCGTGCGCCGATACCGCGTCGATGACTTCTTCCAGATCGCCGTCCATGATCCTCGGCAGATTGTGGACCGTCAGGCCGACGCGATGGTCGGTGAGGCGATCCTGCGGGAAGTTGTACGTCCTGATCTTCTCCGAGCGCTCTCCGGTGCCGACTTGCTGCCGGCGCGTACCGGCGATCTCCGCCGCCTGGGCGCTCACCTTCTGGTCGAGGAGGCGCGCGCGCAGCACGGCCATGGCCTTCGTGCGGTTCTTCAGCTGGGACCGCTCGTCCTGGCACACGACGACGATCCCGGTCGGCAGGTGCGTCATCCGCACGGCGGTCGCCACTTTGTTCACGTTCTGACCGCCGGCACCGCCGGCGTGGAAGATGTCGATGCGCAGCTCCGATTCATTGATCTGCACCTCCACCTCATCCGCTTCCGGCAGGACGGCTACAGTCGCCGTCGACGTGTGGATGCGGCCCTGGGCCTCGGTCGCAGGCACCCTCTGCACACGGTGCACGCCGCTCTCGAACTTCAGCCGCGAGTACGCCCCCGTGCCGTGGATCTCGAAGACCACTTCCTTCAGGCCGCCGATGCCGATCTCGTTCGCCGAGAGCACCTCGATCGACCAACGTCGCCGGTCGGCGTAGCGCGAGTACATCCGGAACAGGTCCGCGGCGAAGAGCGCCGCTTCGTCCCCGCCCGTGCCGCCGCGGATCTCGACGATCACGTCGCGGTCGTCGCGGGGGTCCTTCGGCACCAGCGCCCGGCGGATCTGCTGTTCCAGCTCCGCGCCACGGGCCGTCTGCCGCTCGATCTCCTCCCGCGCGAGCGCCGCCATCTCCGGGTCACTGTCGCCCTGCACGGCCCGCGCCTGCTCGAGGGCGCTCTGATTCGCGCGATACGCGCGATAGAGCGAGACCACGGTTTCGAGAGCGGCGCGTTCCTTCGCGATGGCCTGCAGCTTCTCGTAGTTGCTGCTGATCTCCGGACGCGCCATCTCCTCGGTGAGCTGGTCGTAGCGGCGTTCTGTCGCCGCGAGGCGGTCGAACATCTCCACACACACCGAAACCCCCTGCAAGAGGGGGTCCCGTTCCTCAGGTGCATTGTAGCACCGGCGATCCGTTGAACCGGCGGCTTACGTCGAGCCAGGGCGCAGCACCGACGCCACGTCCGCCGCCGCGATCTTCCGCTCGGAACGGTCGCGCAGATCGCGGAGCGTCACCTGCCCCGCCGCCAGCTCGCTCTCGCCGATGATGGCGACGAAGCGCGCCGCACGCGCGTCGGCCTGGCGCATTTGCGCCTTCAAACTGCGCCCGGCGCTCCCCACCACCGCCGACAGGCCCGCCGACCGCACGGCATCCGCGAGGCGCAGCGCCGCCTTCGCCGCCCCCGGCCCGACGTGGGCCACGTACAGCGCCAGCGGCGCCGGCGCACCCACGTCAGCCTCCTCGCGCCTGAGGTTGAGGATCAGCCGCTCCAGCCCGGTCCCGAAGCCGACGCCCGGCGTCGGCGGGCCGCCCAGCAGCTCGACCAGCCCGTCGTACCGGCCGCCGGCGCCAAGGCTGCTCTGGCTGCCCTCCTCCAGCGGCTCGAACTCGAACACCGTGCGCGTGTAGTAGTCCAGCCCCCGCACCAACCGCTCATCGATCGTGTAGCCGATGTCCAGCGCGTCGAGATAGCCGCGGAGGGCGTCGAAGTGCTCGCGGCAGGGCCCGCAGAGGTGATCCGAGAGCCTCGGGGCTCCGCCGATGATCTCCTGGCAGCGCTCTTCCTTGCAGTCCAGCAACCGCAGAGGGTTCTTCTCGAATCGCATCCGGTCGTCGGCACAGACGCGGTCCAGCAGCGGCTCGTAGTACGCCCGCAGCCGCTCGATGTAGGCGGGGCGGCAGACTGGATCGCCGATGGTGTTCAGCTTCAGCGTGACATCGCGCAGCCCCAGCTCCCGGTAGAACGTCCGCAGCACGTCGATGACCTCCGCGTCGACGACCGCGTCGCCGTCGCCAACCGCCTCGATGCCAAACTGTGTGTGCTGGCGATAGCGGCCGGCCTGGGGACGGTCGTAGCGGAAGTTCGGGGCGATGTAGTACAGCCGGATGGGCTGGGGCTGGCTGGACATTCCGTGCTCAAGATAGGCTCGCATTACGCCCGCCGTGCCTTCCGGCCGTAGCGCCAGACGCTCGCCGCCCCGGTCCTCGAAGAGGTACACCTCCTTCTCGACGATGTCGGTTCCCTCCCCGGCCGTGCGGAGGTATACCCCTGCCGTCTCGAAGATCGGGGTATCGACGCGGCTGTACCCGAAGCGCTCGCACACCCGTTCGGCCGTATCCCGGACGAAGCGCCAGTAGGGCCAATCACCGGGTAGCACGTCGTGCGCGCCCCGGGGGGCGCCGTACCTACGGGGCTCCTTCGGATCCGCCATCGCGCCAAGCATACCCATCCGCCTGCGAGACGCCACCGGCGGTGCGCTATGCTGGAGCCGGGCGTACAGGCGTACAGGCATATGGACGCCTGGATGCGCGCCTGCCCTGCCCGATACTAAGCTGGAGGACCGATGGCCCGCCGCATGACGATCGTGTTCGACGATGAAGAGCTGTACACCACGCTGAAAGTCGAGGCGGCGAAGACTCACCGCACCGCCAAGGACATCGTCGCCGAGGCGCTGGCGATGCTCTTCGAGGCCACACCGGACGAGCAGGACTCCATCCTCATGCGCTCCCGGCTACGCGGCGTCGCCCGGCGCGGCGGCCCAGCTGTCGACCAGATCCTGGAGGAGCTGGGGCTCAAGAAGGATGTCGCGCGCGCCGGAGGGGCGGACTAAGGACGAGATGACGCAGGAAGCCGTAGCCCTTACTGCCGCCGACGACCCTATCGTCGCGCCGCTCATGGCGACGATCGCCTACCTCCCGCCCGAGAAGGTGGCGCTGGTGCGGAAGGCGTACGCCTTCGCCGCTCAGGCCCACGCCGGCCAGCTCCGGCTCACGGGAGACCCGTATATCGTCCATCCGGTCGATGCGGCCATGACCGTCGCCGGCCTCCAGCTGGACGCGGCAACGATCGCCGCCGCCCTGCTCCACGACGTTCAGGAGGACTGCGGGGTCGCCAACGAGGAGCTCCGGCGCAACTTCGGCGCAGAAGTGGCGAAGCTCGTCGACGGCGCGTCGAAGGTCGAGCGCATCGCATGGCTCGCGCCGGGCGAGCGCCCCGGCGACCACGCCATCCAGGCGGAGAGCCTGCGCAAGATGTTCCTGGCGATGGCCGAGGACCCGCGCGTCGTCTTGATCAAGCTCGCCGACCGGCTGCACAACATGCGCACCCTGGACGCCAAGCCGCCGGAGAAGCGTGTCCGCACTGCGCAGGAAACGATGGAGATCTACGCCCCGCTGGCGAACCGGCTGGGCATCTGGCAGCTCAAGTGGGAGCTGGAGGACCTCGCCTTCAGGTATCTGGACCCGGAGCGCTACAAGCAGATCGCGAAGCTCCTGCAGGCGAAGCGCACGTCTCGCGAGCGCTACATCGCACAGGTTGAGCGCATTCTGAGCGAGGAGCTGACGAAGCAAGGCATCGAGGCGGAAGTGAAGGGCCGGGCGAAGCACATCTTCTCCATCGCCCAGAAGGCCGACAAGTACGCCGCGGAGCACAAGGGCTTCGAGCAGATCTACGACTTGCTTGCCCTGCGGGTGCTCGTGAACAGTGTCAGCGACTGCTACAACGCGCTGGGCGTGGTGCACGGGCTCTGGCACCCCATCCCCGGCCAGTTCGACGACTACATCGGCAGCCCCAAGGAGAGCCTCTACCAGTCGCTGCACACGACGGTGATGTGCGTCGGCGCGCGGCCGCTCGAGATCCAGATCCGTACGCACGAGATGCACCAGCTCGCCGAGTACGGCGTCGCCGCGCACTGGCGCTACAAGGAAGGCGCGAAGCGCGACCAGCGCTACGAAGAGCGCATGTCGTGGCTGCGGCAGCTCCTCGACTGGCAGCGCGACGTCTCGCAGGCAGAAGACTTCATCGAGTCGATCAAGACGGACCTCTTTCACGACCAGGTCTTCGCCTACACGCCGAAAGGCGAGATCAAGGAGATGCCCGCCGGCTCGACGCCGATCGACTTCGCGTATCGCGTGCACACGGAGCTGGGGCACAAGTGCATCGGCTCGAAGGTCAACGGGAAGCTCGTCCCGCTGAACTACCAGCTCAACACAGGCGACGTCGTGGAGATCCTGGCGGCGAAGAACTCGCGCGGCCCCTCGCGTGACTGGCTCAACCCCAACCTCGGCTACATCAAGGCCGGCCACTCGCGCGAGAAGATCCGCCAGTGGTTCAAGCGCCAGGAGCGCGCCGAAAACATCGAGCGAGGGCACGAGCTGCTCGACAAGGAGCTGAAGCGCCTGAACCTCACGCTCGCCGAGTGCGAGCACGAGCTGCTGCGCGTGTTCAAGTACGAGTCGCTCGACGACTTTCTCGCCGCGCTGGGGTACGGCGGGGTCAGCTCGGCCGCCATCCCCTCCCGCCTCGCGCCGTTCGTCCACAAGGACGACGAGATCGCCCTCCCGGCGCCCGGCGGCCCCGCGACGCCCCGTGTCTCGACACACTCGGTGGAGGTGCTGGGTACCGGGGACCTGCTCACGCAGCTCGCCCGCTGCTGCAGCCCCGTGCCGGGGGACGCGATCCTCGGTTATGTCACGCGGAGCCGGGGCGTCACCGTGCACCGGCAGGACTGCTACAACGTGGTCCACGGCGCCGAGCAGGAGCGGCTCGTCGATGTTGAGTGGGGGCGTTCGGAGCAGATGTACCCCGTCGCCGTCCGCATCGAGGCGTGGGACCGCGTCGGGCTGCTCCGAGACCTGTCGACGATGATCTCCGAGGAGAAGGTGAACATGACCGGCGTGCGGACCGAGCACCACGACCGCTCCACATCGGTCTTCCTCACGCTCGAGACCACCGGCGTCTCACAGCTCGCCCGCATGATGGCGAAGCTGGAGTCGATCCGCGGCGTGATGACGGTAAGCCGGCAGATCGACGGCTACCGCCGGGCCTCCGGTTCCCTCTAGTCGTGCCCCACGTCCGCTTCGACGAAGGGCTGGGCGCGATCGTCCCGCCGGACGACTGGGTGGTGGTGGCGGACGGATTCGGCTTCACGGAAGGCCCCCTCTGGCGCGATGGGGCGCTTCTGTTCTCCGACATCCCCAACAGCCGCATCCACCGCGTGCGCGACGGCGCCGTCACCGTGTACCGCGAGCCGAGCGGACAGTCGAACGGGCTGACGCTCGACCGCGAAAGACGGCTGCTCGCCTGCGAGCACGAGGGACGCCGGCTGTCCCGGGAGGAGCCGGACGGCGCGGTGGTGGCCGTGGCGTCGCACTACGAAGGGAGGCGGCTGAACAGCCCCAACGACGTCGTCGTCCGGTCGGACGGCCGGATCTACTTCACCGACCCGCCGTACGGCATCCGGGAGGAGCAGCGCGAACTCGCGTACAATGGCGTCTTCACCGTCGCGCCGAAGGGAGACCTTTCGCTGCTGTTGGCGGACTTCGACCGCCCGAACGGCATCGCGCTGAGCCCCGACGAGCGCACGCTGTACATCGCCGACACCAACCGCTTCCACGTGCGCGCGTTCGAGGTGGCGGCGGACGGGTCATTGGCGGGCGGGCGGGTCTTCGCCGAGATGCGGGAGGAGGGCCGCCCCGACGGGATGAAGCTCGACCGGGAGGGCCGTCTGTACGTCTGCGCGACGACGGTGCAGGTCTTCGCGGCGGACGGGCGGCCGCTCGGCGTGATCGACTGCCCGCAGCTCCCGGCGAACTGCGCCTGGGGCGGCGCGGGCGCATCGGAGCTGTACATCACCGCCCGCACCAGCGTCTATCGCACGCCGCTGGCGACGGCAGGGTCCGCACCGCACATCGCTGGCGGACAGCGCACTTCGAGCGGACCGGGGCGAAGGATCACATGATGGAACCGGCTCAAGTCCCGATACAAGCCCAAGAGGGAAGGACCGCACTATCCTCACTTCGTGTGATCCCACAGCGATACACCGTTCGACAGGTCAGCCGGGAACCCCGCCCCGCGCGGGCTTGGAGAGGGGCAAGACCAGCCGCGCGTGACCTTTCCTGAGAGTTGGACCGGCGTCGGGGACTTCGTGTGGCTGCTCCGCCGCCGGGAGTCTGGGGATCGTGCTGTTGTTGGCGGTGCTGGTTCCGCCGCTGATGTGATCTCCGTCCGCAAGGATGGTGCGCGTTGGCTAGGACAAGCAGTACAATTCCACTTCAACGTCATGTGCTGCGGCCAACCTCTGCAGTTCTCCACAAGTCTCATCAACCCTTGACACTCCAACTTGAACCTCCGGCATCTCATAGAATCGTAGCAGTGCTCGGCTTATTTCTTGAGCGCGTGAGTACCCCTCGACCTCGGTTTGAAGTTCATCCCAATGCGACCGAGACACTTCGAGTGCAGCTGTGAAGGCGGCGTGAGCAGCGCTCGCGTATTCGGGTGGCGCAAGAATGCCGAGATCTGTGATCGTCCTGCCAAGACTCGCATCTACGGCCCAGATGTAGTCCTTAGCCGCCTCGACCTTAGTGTCATCTTCGTCAAACGGCGACTCGAACGGATACTCGAGCGCGTCCTCCCGGTTCTGACTCTCCAGGGCGATTCGTGCGAGGGCCTGAAAGTACTGCTCCTCTAGCGCGACGGACGTATCGTTTCGGCACGATACGAGCGCAAGCATGGCGGCCGATATGACAATCAAGCGTAAGAAGCAGCTCGGGGAAATCATGATCTCATGGCCTGACGAGTTGAGCTCCTGCTGCAGCCACCTCTAGAGCAATGACCTCGTCCCAGAAAGCGCCCTGCGGCATCCCGGCTATGCGCACTGCAAGGCCTTGGTGTTGCGGATGAGCACAATGATTGTAGTTCGCACCTATGCATTCGTCAGTCCAGATATGAACAGACCCATTGACAGAAGCGTCCTTGACGAAAGGCAGATCAGGCTGCCACCTCTTTTGTCCCGCGTGGGTAGTGGGTCAGATCGTGGGGCTCCTCGATTCAAACTGACCCACTACCCCCGCGTGAGGTCCATTGACAACGACAACCCTGACTAACGCAAGTAGGCCGCCTGGCGAGTCGACTCGGCCGATCGCTGGCTGAAGGAGAACTACCCCCATCGGCAAGTGTTTCCAAACACCGCTCTCCCATACCTGCAACAAGGCCGCCCAAGCAACCGCGCCCCCCATGCTGTACCCGACCCAGATGTCTGCGGCCCCCGTCCCAAACATGTCATTTGCGTCGAGGAACTCATCTACCTCTTCATGGTCTTCCCTGCCGTTCCACAGATCTCGAGCATTTTCCACCTTTCCCCCGTGTCTACGAAAACAAGGCCAAACGCGTCAGCTGTAGCTCGACCGTTGAGGTCCTTTCGCAACCCAGGGACCAACCATCGATCGAAGATCCAGTCGAGAAACGCTTGACTGGCTCCTGGATATCGATTCTCGCGGCGCCATTCGGCTTGGATGGCGTTCCTATAGCGCCACACGTCATCGCCGTTCTCGCACCGCTGATCTGTGCCACAGGCGATCACGGCGCTCCGACCAGAAGGGTCCGCGAAACGTAACGGGTTATTCCGTGCGTACTGATAACGATTCAACCCATCGGCAGCGGGTGAGTCGGCGCGCACGAAGCGGCCCACAAGAGTGCTGTACGTCCGCGCCCGGTAGTTGTAGAGCCCCAGCCCATCGAAGTCCTCGTCACGCTGGCCGGTGTACCATTTGTCCGTCAGGCGCTGGTCCCCGGAGACCGTCGCGCTCCGCCCCGAACGGCCAGTACTTCCGGAGCGACGTGAGGTTGCCGTCCGCATCCAGCACCCCCGTCGTGGCGCCGAGTTGGTCGGCGAGGAGGTACGAGACCTCGCCGTCCTTCCGCATCGCGACCGTCCGGCCATCGCCTTGTGGCCGGCACGGGGCTGGAGCCCCCTTGACCAGAACGGACGTTCTGTGCGAGGATCGGCGCGCTATGGCCCTCGCGAAGGTACTCTCCTCCGCCGTCCTCGGCCTCGAAGGCGAGATCGTCGAGTGTGAGGTCGACGTCACACGCCGCGGGCTGCCCAGCTTCGCGCTGGTCGGCCTCCCCGACGCCGCCGTCAAGGAGGCGAAGGACCGCGTCGAGTCGGCGATCAAGAACTCGGGGTTCCACTTCCCGCGCTGCCGCATCGTGGTGAACCTGGCGCCGGCGGACCTGCGCAAGGAGGGCCCGACCTACGATCTGCCGATCGCCGTCGGCATCATGGCGGCGGCGGGCGAGGTGCCGGCGGACCTCTCCGACGCGGTCTTCCTCGGCGAGCTGTCCCTCGACGGGGCGGTACGGCACGCTCACGGCATCCTGCCGATGGTCGGCCTGGCGCGAGAGCGCGGCCTCCGGCGCGCCTACGTCCCGGCGGATGACGCAGCCGAGGCGGCGCTGCTCGACGGCATCGAGGTGTACCCCGTCGCGTCGCTGGGCGCGCTGCTGCTGCACCTGGCGGACGCGCGGCCGATCGCGCCGGTCGCGCACACGCCGGTCCGCGCGGTCGACGAGGAGGAGTGGCAGGGGACGGACTTCGCGGACATCAAAGGGCAGGAGCACGTGAAGCGCGCGCTCGAGGTGGCGGCGGCGGGCGGGCACAACGTGCTGATGGTGGGCCCACCGGGCAGCGGCAAGACGCTCCTCGCCCGCGCCCTCCCCTCCGTCCTCCCCGGCATGACGCCGGACGAGACGCTCGACGTCACGAAGATCTACTCCGTCGCGGGGTTGCTGGCATCGGACACGCCGCTGGTGTGCCGGCGGCCGTTCCGGGCGCCCCACCACACGATCTCGCACGCGGGGCTGGTGGGGGGCGGACGCAACCCCCGGCCGGGTGAAATCACGCTCAGCCACCGCGGCGTGCTCTTCCTCGACGAACTGCCGGAATTCGGCCAGCAGGTGCTCGAAGTCATGCGCCAGCCGCTCGAAGACCGCACGGTGACGATCTCGCGCGCCCACGGGTCGGTGACGTATCCGGCGAACTTTATGCTCGTGGGGGCGATGAACCCTTGCCCCTGCGGGTACAGCGGCGACCCGATGAAGGAGTGCACCTGCTCCGACGGCACGGTGATCCGGTACCAGAAGCGGATCTCCGGCCCGCTGCTCGACCGCGTCGACATCTTCATCGACGTGCCGCGGGTGGAGTACGAGAAGCTGGCGGCGAACAACGCGGGCGAGACGTCGCGCATGGTGCGAGACCGCGTCCAGCGGGCGCGGGGCGTGCAGACGGCGCGCTTCACGGGCACGCCGCTGGCCAGCAACGCGGAGATGACGCCGACGGAGGTGCGGCAGCACTGCCAGTCGCGCCTCGACGAGCAGGCGCAGTCGCTGCTGCGGCTGGCGATGGCGCAGCTGTCGCTCTCGGCGAGGGCGTTCCACCGCATCCTGAAGCTGGCGCGGACGATCGCCGACATGGCCGGGGACGAGGCGATCGCGTCGGCGCACCTCGCGGAGGCGATCCAGTACCGGCAGCGCGTGCGGGGATAGGCCGCCCGCGGCCCGCCGAAGGCGCGAACAGCCGGTCACGTTTACACTTGCCCTGCGATGCACCCGCACCCCATCGACGAACAGCAGCTGAGCTCGCTCTTCACGTTCACCGGCGCGCGCAGCCGGCGGGCGTCCTCCTGGGACCGCAGCGGCGGCAACATGGACTTCATCACCGTCGCGCCGGGGCAGACCGCCACCCTGCTCGAGCACGAGGGCCCCGGCTGCATCACCCACGTGTACTGCGCGCTGGCCTTCCCCGATCTCACCGACTACCGCGACGCTATACTCCGCTGCTACTGGGACGGAGAATCATCGCCTTCCGTGGAGGTGCCGCTCGGCGACTTCTTCGGCCTGGCGCACGGGCGCATCCGCCTCATGAGCACCGTCCTCACGGCGATCAACCCCGGGTTCGGCTCGTCGCACGGCCTGCACGGCTACTTCCCGATGCCCTTCGCCACCGGCGCGCGCATCACACTCGAGCACCGCGGCGACCGGCATCTCGGCGGAGCGCTTCCCGCGCTCTGGTATCACATCGACTACGAGACGTACGCCGAGCCTCCGCCGGCCGACACGCTGCGCTTCCATGCGCAGTGGCGCCAGGAGCGGCCGACCGTGGCGGTTGGTGACCGGCCCAACCTGCAACTCCACAGCGGCGTCAACCTCGACGGCGGCGAGAACTACGCCGCGCTGGAAGCAGAAGGCCGCGGGCAGATGGTTGGCCTGCTGCTCGAGATCAACAACATCGCCGGCGGCTGGTACGGCGAGGGCGACGACATGGTCTTCATCGACGGAGAGCCATGGCCGCCCTCGATCCACGGCACCGGCACGGAGGAAATCTTCGGCGGAGGGGCCTGCCCGACGACCGAGTATGCGGGGCTGTACCACGGGTTCCATCTCATCGAGTGGAGGGGGCTTCAAGCTGAGGCGCCCGGTCCGGAAGCACCGTTCGCAGGGCTCGTTGGCGCGTACCGATGGTTCGTCCGCGACCCGATCCGTTTCACCAGCTCTCTGAGGTGGACGGTCGAGCACGGGCACGCCAACAACTTCGCGAACGAGTATGCGTCCGTCGCCTACTGGTATCAGTCGGAGCCGCACGCGCCCTTTCCTGCACTGCCGTCGCGCGACGACATGCGGCCGCCACTGCCGGAGGAGTACAGCGCCGTCCGCGACGCGCTGTTCACGGCGGCCCGGGACGCCATGCGCTCGATCCCGGATGCTGACGCGTTCTATCGCGTCGCCGCCGCCGGCTCGTCCTTCTATGCAGGGCGCTTCGACGACACGCTGAGACGGTTGGGCCAATGAAGGACGGCTACTTCGGGTGCGCCTCGAAGAAGTCCCACATGGTCTGAGACGCGTTGATCTGCTCCGTGGTGTAGCCGGTCGTTGGTATGGGGATCAACGCCCCGGGCCAGGTGTGTCCGCCAGGTATGATCGCATAAAGCAGCACCGACCCCTCGCCGATGGGGCAGTTCAGGAAGGTCGAAAGCTCGACCTCGGGCGCCGGCCGGGAGATGTTCGGGAGCCCGTCGCAGCCGGCGGTGCGCGCCCACTCGGACAGGTTCTTGCGGACGGGCTGGAACTCGTGCACGCCGGGCTCGAGGAGGTTGTCGCCGCCGCCCTCGAAGGGCACAGTGGCGTCCTCCAACCCGTGGAACGCGACGAGCGGCACCGGCACGCGGCAGTTCGTGTAGGTTGAGGCGACGACAGCGAGCGCCGCGAACGCCTCGGGGATCTCGCAGACCGCCCGCTGCGCCATCCCCCCGCCGTTCGAGTACCCCGCGGCGTACGTGCGGGATGCATCGATACAGAGCTCGCCATCGAGCTTCGTCAGCAGATCCCGGGTGAAGGCAATATCGTCCGCCCCGGCCGGGTCGAGGCCGGAATTCCAGCGGCGCGGGTCTCCCGTCCCGTCCGGAAAGGCCACGATGAAGCCACGCTCGTCGGCGAGCGCCCCGAGCGCGCTGTACTCGGCGAAGAACTCCTTGTTGGCGGCGTAGGGGTGGAACGCGAGCAGCAGCGGCATGCGGGAGGCGCCGTCGTACGAGGGCGGGATGTGGAGCAGATACTCTCGCGTCAGGCCGCCGCTCGGAAGACTCTCGGGAGAGTCGCCGGGAGACCGCACCAGGACCGGCGTGCACGCCTGAGGATCGGCCTCGGGGGTGAGGACGGCGGTTGGGGCGCCGTCACCGGCGGGAGCGGTGTTGCCGCCGTCGGAGCAGGCGGCAAGGAACGCGAGCGCTGCACATACCAGAAGGAATCTGCCCATTCCGGGGGCCATGCTAGCACGCCGGGGCGCTCGGCTGCCGATACTTGTCACGGGGTCAGGCTAGGACGCGCGGGGGTTAGCACCCACCCATTGGGTCTGTGTGCCGAACGCCCCGTGCGGGCCGCTCCGGGATCAGCTGTCCCGGGGCGGCGCATGGACTATCGGGAGAGTTGTCATGTACAAGCATCTTCTGGTCACACTCGATGGGTCGCCTCGCGGCGAAACCGTCATCCCGCACGCGCTCGACATCGCCCACTCGATGGGCGCGCGGCTCACGCTGCTGCGCATCGTCGATGAGCCGGACGCCAACTGGGGCGAGCGTGGAGCCCTCGGCAAGGTGAACGCCGCGTCGGTCGTGCGGTCGGCGCTCGCCGAGCAGGCGGCGACCTATCTGGAGCGGGTGGCGGCGCAGATGAAGCCGAGCGGGGTAACCGTGCTGACGCTGGTAAAGCATGGCCCTTCGGCCACACAGATCCTCTCGACGGCCAAGGAGATCGACGTCGACTGCATCGCCATGGCGACGCGATCACGCCGCGGCCTGAACCGGGTGATGTTCGGGAGCGTCGCTGAGCAGATCCTGTACCAGTCCAGCCTGCCGGTGCTGCTCGTCCGCGCGGCCTGATCCGCAGGGCTCTCACAGCGACAGCAGAGGGGGCGCAGCACACTGCGCCACTTCCACACGCCCAGGCGTGGCTACAGCAGGTCGCCCGTAGCCGCCCGCGTGCTGCCGGTCTTCTGGTAGGCCTCGAGGACGTGCTTGGCGATCTGGGACTGGTGCACCTCGTCGGCGCCATCGACCAGCCGCGCCGAGCGGGCATTGCGCATGAGCCGCTCCAGCGGTGTGTCCGTCGAGTAGCCCAGCGCACCGTGCACCTGGATCGCCCGGTCGACGATCCGCCACAGTGAGTTCGCGACGTGGTGTTTTGCGAACGAGACCTCCTGGCGGAAGGACATTCCGTTCTCGATCCTGTAGGCGGCGTGGAGCACCATCAGCTTCGCGGCGTACAGCTCCATGGCTGAGTCGGCGATCATCCACTGGATGGCCTGCTTGTCGGCGAGGGGTGCGCCGTGCAGCTGACGCTTCAACGACCGGTCGACCATCAGCTCCAGCGCCACCTCGGCGTTGCCGATCCAGCGCATGCAGTGGGCCAGGCGGGCGGGGCCGAGCCGCGCCTGCCCGAGCAGGTGCCCGTGGCCTCGGGCGCCGAGCATGTTCTCGGCCGGCACGCGCAGGTTGGTGATGCGGATCTCGCAATGGTTGCCCACGCCGGCCATGGTGTCGATGTCGCGGACGATCTCCCACCCTTCGGCGGGGAGGTCGACCATGAAGGCGGAGTTGCGCGCCTGCGGCGGGTCGGCCTCGGGATCCGTGCGGGCGATGAGGATGGCGAAGCGCGCACCCTTGGCGCCGGAGATGAACCACTTGTGCCCGTTGATCACCCAGTCGTCACCGTCTTTCACGGCCATGGTCTGAATGCCCGTGGGGTCGGAGCCCGCGACCTCTGGCTCCGTCATCGCGAAGCAGGAGCGGGAGCGTCCCTCGGCCAGCGGGCGCAGGTACTTCTCCTTCTGCGCCGGGTTCGCGTGGTGGAGGAGCGTGTGCATGTTGCCCTCATCAGGCGCCTGCGCGTTGAGGATGAACGGGCCGATGCCGGTCCGCCCGGCCTCGGCGGAGACGAAGGCCATCGCCACGGGCCCAAGCCCCATGCCTTCCCACTCTGTGGGCAAGTGGGGGTTCCACAGACCCAGGCTCCTCGCCCGCTGCCGCAGCTGCGTGATCGCCGAGACGTAGCCGTTGCGGTCAGCCTCGTTCTGGCGTAGCTTCTCCTCCGTGGGCCGCACCTCCTCGTCCATGAAGGTGCGTACGCGCATGCGGACCTCTTCGACCTCCGGAGCGAGCGTGAAATCAACCGCCATCTTCGTCCCTTCCTTTCAGCGGGCGGCGCGACCGGGCGTCCCGGCCGGCCCGCAGACTGAATGTCGCGCATCGACGATTGTAGTGGGTGTGCCGCACTCCGTCACCCGCACAATGGGGCCGTCCACATGAGCGAAAGCGTCCCCGGCATCGACTTCGAGCGGCTGCTGCCCTGGTTCAACCTGCACGTCGCACCCGCCGAGGTACTGCAGGCGGCCGTCATCGGCCACGGCCGCTCCAACATCACGTACCGGATCGAGGCTGGCGACCGCCCCTGGGTGCTGCGCCGGCCGCCCCTGTCCCACGTCCTCCCCACCGCCCACGACATGCGCCGTGAGTTTCGAGTGATCTCGGCCCTGAGGGACAGTCCGGTGCCGGTGCCCGACGCCATCGCGCTCTGTGAGGACGCGGCCGTCCTCGGCGCCCCATTCTACATCATGTCGTTCGTCGAGGGCCTGGTGCCGAACGACCCGGCTGAGGTCAGCCGCAGGTACGACGAGGCGACGCTGGGGCGCACCGGCGAGGAGCTGATCGACACGCTGGTGGCCCTACACGCTGTCGACCCGGCGTCGGTCGGCCTGGCCGACTTCGGCAAGCCGCAGGGGTTCATCGCCCGGCAGGTGAAGCGCTTCGTAGGGCAGATCGAGCAGAACAAGACACGCGACTTCCCCGAGCTGGTGGAGCTGGGGCGGCGGCTCACTGTCGCGGTCCCGGCCGAGACCGGCGATTTCACGATCGTCCATGGCGACTACCGCCTGGACAACTGCATCCTCGACGGCGCCGGGCACATTGCCGCCGTGCTCGATTGGGAGATGGCGACGCTGGGAGACCCGCTCGCCGACGTGGGTATGCAGGTCATGTACTGGGCCGGCGCGACGGCGGCGACCAACAGCGCCACGCCGAGCAATGCCGTCAGCGCGCTCCCGGGGTTCCTCAAGCGCGAAGAGGCCATCGCCCGCTACGCGGAGAAGAGCGGGCGCGACCTGAGCAATCTGGACTTCTACGTGGTGCTGGCGAACTTCAAGCTCGCGGTGATCGTCGAGGGGATCTACGCGCGGTTCCTCGAGGGCGGTACCGTAGGTGCGGGGTTCGAAGCGACGGGGGCGCAGGCGATGGCCCTCGCGCGGGGTGGGCTCACCGTCGCGGAAGCATCCTCGATCCCTGCTCTCCGCGGATAGCGATGGGCGGGCAGGCGCTACGCGATTCCCATGGCGACGAAGACGTTGTAGAGGCGGCCGGTGGTGCCGTCCCGTTCGGCGTCCCACTCGACGGCCTGGGTGAGGCGCTGTCCGAACCGCTGCTTCTCGCGGTCGATCTCCTTCTTCAGAAGGAGGAGGGCGGCTTCCGTAGGCTGGCTGTTGCGCTGCATGGCGGGTCTGCCTCCTGGCTTGTCAACTTCGCAAGATCGAACGCCTGACGCGCCCGCGCATTACGCCAGTACCCTGGAAAGGCAAGAGGCTGGCGGCCACCCGGTGGGGGGCACGCCTCCAGCCTCCTTGTTCGACGGTGGTACCCCCGGCAGGGGTGGAACCCAGTCTGCCGGGGACCGATCTTAGACGCTGGCCCGCGGCATCAAGAGTCGCTGGGCATCAGAGCGGCACTCGTGTGTAAAACGGGGACCGTGGCATGATCGATGGATGGGCACGAACATCAAGCGATGCTCGAGCGCCGATGGAGTGGCAATCACCTACACGGCGTTCGGGAGCGGACCGCCGCTACTCCTGGCGATGTCGTGGGCGACTACGATCGACGGGCAGCTCTCCAACGCCGGCGCGGCGCCGTTTTACGAGCGACTTGCCGCCGCGCGTCGCGTCGTGATGTTCGACAGGCGCGGCGTCGGTGCCTCAGGTCGCGACCCGGCGGACCTGTCGATGCCCGCACAGCTCGCGGATATTCGGGCCGTCGCCGGTGCCCTGGGCATCGAGCGGTGCGACGTGCTCGGGGACAACGATGGCTGCTACGTCGCCGTCGCCTGGGCGACGGCGTATCCGAAGCGCGTGGCACGTCTCGCCTTGTGGTCGCCGCTGGTCACGGGACGCGACGCGCGGCCGGCGCAGATGCGTGCGTTCGCACAGCTCATGCGCGATGACTGGACGGCCGCATGCCAGCAGTGGGCCAGGTACAGGGCCACCGAGGCGGAGGAGCGGCAGAGGATCGCGGAGACGTTCGGCGCCATGACGTCACCGAGAGTTGCCGCCTCCTATCTCGAGTGGGAGGCCGACGAGGACCTTACGGAGTTGTTGCCGCGTGTGATTGCGCCCGCACTCGTTGTTAACACGCGCCGGGGCGGGCCCAGGAGCCTCGGCGTGGCTTCACTGCTCGCGGACGGGCGCTTCGTCACCGTCGATCCGCCGAAGGGCGCCGACGACCTGGATCTTGCGGAGCTTGCCCGGATCATCATCGAGTTTCTTGACAGGGAGCCGGGCTGAAGACCTGCTATGGGAGTTTGATCTTCATTCGCAGAAGTCCGTTCAGTCAGAGCGGTGCTGAGCAGACGGTAGCAGTTCAGCCAAGGCGCGGGGCGCGGGCCGGGAACGCTTCTGCGCTGCTCTGCCTCGGATCTCGAGCGGTAACCCGTCACTCTAGCCGAGACTGCGGACGCGCATTAGAACGCGCGTGCGAAGCGAAGAAGGTGAGTATGAGCTCCGTTGCGCTGATGCTGTGCGTGGTCAGGCCCGTAATCTCGCGAGGGAAGTCGAATACGGCGCCGGGCCAGGCGTGGCCCCCTCCCAGCACGGTGTAAAGCAACGCGTCCTCGCCGCCGCTGGCGCAACCGCCATAGGTCGCGAGTTCCACGTCAGCGGCCGCGCGTGAGACCGTCGGTGTTGCCTCACAATCGAGCGCGCTCGCCCAGTCCGACACCGCCTGCGCTACCGCCGGCAGTCCACCGTCACCGGTCGCCGAAGCGGGACGGCCCTCGTACGGCGCGATGGGATCCGCGTCCCCGTGGAAGGCGACGATCGGCACGTTCCCCTGGCACGATACGTAGGGCGCGGCCACGATCGCCACGGCTGCGACTAAATCTGGATGCGCGCACCCGAAGAGGAGCGCCATGCTGCCGCCGATGGAGAACCCGGCAGCGTAGACTCGATGCGCATCGATGCACAGCGTTGTCTCGACCTGAGCGATCAGATCGGCGATGAAGCCCGTATCGACGGTAGGGGCGGGAGATCCGTGCGCATTCCAGACCTGCTCCATGCCCTCGGGAAAGACGGTCACCATCCCGTGCTGATCGCTCGCCGCCGCGACCGCCGTCAGGTCGACGATGCTCTGCGCGGGCACGCCGCCTCCATGAAAGGCGATAAGCAGTGGCGCCGGCGCTGGCGCCAGCCCGTCGTAGGAGAGCGGGTAGGTTGCCGGAACATGCAGCAAGTACTGCCGTTCGATGCCGTTTGACATGATCGTCTGGCGCGTATCAGCCACACCGCGCGGGCGGGTGTAAGAGCAGGCCGTCCCTTGCGCTGCGATGTCTTGCGTGCCGGTTCCCTGCGCGGGCGCGCTGCGCACCGCGGGCGGCACGCCGTCGTCGGCGTCTGCATCGCAGGCGACCGCGACCAGGCCGTACACGGCCGTGATGGCGAGGACAAGAACTGTTCTCCGGATCATGGCAGGTGTCCCTCCTTCCAGGGGGTTCTTAGCGTGTTTGAACCGGGGCACCCGCCGGGTCGACTCGGAAAGTCGATCCGGCGGATTGCCCACGCACACGCTAGCGTCGCCGGAACGGCGTGCCTTCCGGCAAACTACGGATCTTGATGGGGAGCCGATGGCGGAAAGTGCGTAGAGCGGGAGGTCAGCCGAGGTTATGGCGGACGGCAAACGCGGCGAGCTGCGCCCTGCCGTGCGTATCGGTCTTCCGGTAGATGTTCGCGATGTGGCGCTCGACGGTGCGCGGACTGAGCACCAATTCCACGGCGATCTCGCGGCCGCTCTTGCCGACGACGACCAGTCGTAGAACTTCTATCTCGCGCGGCGTCAGTTCCGCGCGTTCGCCCATGTCCGCAACGGCCCCGGCCACCGCGACGCCTGTGCCGCGGTCCGATGCGAAGGCGTGTGCGAAGAACACGTTAACCGCAGCCGCCGATGGCAATGGTTCTCCGCGTCGCGGGGGGTTGCTCACGAACGACCCCTTCGGCAGCGCCGCCGCTAATCGGCGGCTCGCCTCCTTCGGCACGAGGCCGTCGTTCGTCACCAGCACCGGCATTGTCACGCGGGACAGTGCATGAAACACATCCCACGTCGCCCGCTGTTCGGCGTACCGAATGAACGTTGCCTGCGCCGCGCTCCGCTTGAACAGTTCGCGGAGCTGCCGCAGAGTGGGGACGCTCATCGCCGTCGAGCGATCCGCCATCGCGCGCGTGAACATGTCCCAGTCGGCGCGCGCCAGTTCCAGCGGCACGTCCTCGTCCGACAGTTCGAAATCGCCGCGGCCAGTCCCTTCGCGCAGCACCAGCGCGAAGACCCGCTCCTGGTGCGCGGCTGCGTAGGCAAGGGCGGGCATGGAGCCCTGGCCCCACGCGTCGATCGCGAACCGCTCCGCCCCAAGTGCATCGGTCACCGCTTCGAGGTCTCGCACCATCGCCGCCAGCGAGAACTCGCTGATCTCGCGATCCGACATGCCGAAGCCGCGCGGATCGTACTGCACTAGCGTGACGTCTCGCGCCCTGGCTTCCATCTGCGAGCTGATCTCGGGGATGTGCCAGATCAGGTCGACATTCGCGAACCCCGGCTCGAAGACTTGAATCAGCAGCGGCCCTCTCCCGATCGCAACGTACGCAATACTCACGCCGTCGCATGTGGTCGCATATCGGATCTCGGGCGTCATGCGAGCAGTGTACGGCTTCGGCAGGGCACCTGGTGTCCATCGGGCAGGTCTGGGACGGCATGACGGTTCAGGAGCAGCGAGAGGCCGTCCGCATCATCTTCGAAGGCGTCGCCCTCAATGCGCGGGAGAAGCGGATGTGCCTGCGGCCGGCGCCGGAGTTCACGGGCCTATTTGATCACCGGCGTGAACTGTGTGGACTTGGTACCCCCGGCAGGACTCGAACCTGCGCACATGGCTCCGGAGGCCACTGCTCTATCCGCTGAGCTACGGGGGCTCGCGCCGTCACTATACGGCGTGCGGGGCGGCCGCCAAAACGTCCGCGGGGCGGCGGGCGTAAGACCAGAGGCGCGGTGGTTGTTATAGTTCAGTACACATCCGCGCAGAGGAGCAGCAGAAACGAATGCCACGCAAGAAGCAGCTCGTCCAGAAGAAGCGGCGCACGAGGGTCTACCGGGAAGGCGAGATGTCCGGCGAGGCCGCCCGCCTGAAGCCTCGCGGCGCCTTCCGCATCTTCACGAACTACCGGGTCTTCGCCATCATCGGGGGCACGGCGCTCGTCATTGGCGTGATGGCTTCCGCGCTCTTCGCCGCCTCCGGTGGCGGCTCCGACGACAGCACCACCGTCCGCGGGCCCGGTGTCGTGCGCACGACGCCCGAAGCCGGCAGCACGAGCACGACCGGCGCCGACCCCACGATCAAGCAGTACACGGCGCCCCCCGCCCTGACGATCGACACTGCGAAGAGCTACGTCGCCACCATCGAGACGGGCCGCGGGACCATCAAGATCGAGCTGTTGGACGACGAGGCTCCGCAGACGGTCAATAACTTCGTCTTCCTCGCGCGCGAGGGCTTCTACGACGGTGTCACGTTCCATCGGGTGATCCAGGATTTCGTGGCGCAGGCGGGCGACCCCACGGGCACGGGCTCCGGCGGCCCCGGCTACGACCTGCCTGTCGAGCAGACGGCGGTGGACTTCGAGCCGGGCATCGTGGCCATGGCAAAGCCGCAGGAGGCGGGCGCGCCCAACAACGGCAGCCAGTTCTTCATCCTCCTCGCCGACGAGCCCAGCCTCGCCGGGAAGGCCACGGCCTTTGGCCGCGTCATCGAGGGCATGGACGTGCTGACAGCCCTGACGCCCCGCGACCCCTCCAGCCAGGAAGCCCCCGAGCCCGGCGACCGCATCGATTCAGTCACCATCGACGAGTCGTAACATCGTCCCACTCCGACGCAAAGCAAAAGGCCGCCGGTGGGCCGGCGGCCTTTTGCCGTTGGAGGAGGAGGCAGTTAATCGAGTTCGGGAGGGCGAAACGCCCGTGCGCGGCCGCTGATGAACTCAGGGCAGCTGCGGACATCCCCGCCGATGCGCGCCATCTCGTACCGAGTCGCACAGCGGTTGCATAACCGAAGGTCGCCGTAGACGACGGATCCGAGGAGGCCCTGTGGCGCCGAGCAGGCGGGGCATGCGAACGTCGCCCCCCTGTCCACGCCGCGATCGCGGTCCTCTTCGAGCAGGACCCGCATGGCTTCCTCGATCGCACGACGCTGCCCGTCCGTCAGGCCCCGCTCGCCCCTCACATCCGTCGTCATCCCGGCCTCCGCTTCCCGAATTTCGGGGGGAACAAAACGACTGAAGGCGCACCTTCAGCCGGTTCCACCCTCTCCTCTTTATGCCTACGGGGTTAGCTGACGGGTTCGGCTCAAAGGAGTTCGCCTACTCCGCAAAATGCGGAGATTCACCCCGGAATCTGGTTCCCCCGTCCCGCCGGTGAGGGCGGGTTCGGCTCTATTCAGTTGTGCGCTCAGGCTACGGTTTCGGGCGAAGGAAGTCAACCTTTGGACGTGGCTTTTCGGCCCGCCGGTCAAGCGTTCACGAACGTGAACCGAAGCTCTCCCGCCTCTTCCACGTACAGCCGTACCGAGACGATCCCAGCCCGCTGTTCCGCCCGCACCACCTCCCCCGCGAACCGCGCTTCGCGCAGCTCGAAGCCGTCGCAGGCGACGACGACGGTACGCTCGCCCTGCCCGAACGCCTCCACGCGCAGGGTCAGCCCGGACGCCTCCCAGGACTCGTCGCTTATGTCGAGCGCCCCACAACCGATGTGCGCCGTCGTCCCGACGACTTGCGGCCGCCCGACCACGGGGCGCAGCGCCACCAGCCGGCAGGCGTGCGCTGGAGTCAGCACGAACTCAAGGTCGCCCTGCACGACTCCCTGGTAGCGCGCCTCCCACAACTCGAATGCGTGCCACGAGCCCTCGGGCAGAGGCAACCGCAGGTCGCGCGCCTCGTCGGTGAAGTTGAAGAGCCCGACGAGACGCACCGGCCCCGAGGCCGTTTCGAGCGCGAGCTCGAACCGCTCTGGCATATCGCGCTCCATGAGGTCGAGCGGCGTCGCCGATCCCGGCAGCACGGGCAGCAGCATCGACACGATCGCCAGCCGCTCCGGCGGCACCTTCTCCAGGTCGTCGCTGGTGAGCACCATTCCGCCCGAGAGGCCGATGGCGGTCGCGATCGTGCGCACTTCGTCGAGCGTGAGCTTCGTGCGGTCAGTCCGGACGAGCAGGCAGTCGGGGTCGTTCGCCCAAAGCCGGCCGTGCATCCACCAGCGATTGACCGTGCTTCGGACGGCGGTCTCGGCGCTGAGTTGGTCGTCCGGCGCGCGCGCGCGCGCGCGCGGGCGCTGCCGCTCCGCGCGCGTCAAGAAGCGCCAGAACGGCGCCACGTCGGGCCCGATGCGGTTACCGTCGAAGATGCCGACGGACGGCGCCATGAGTGAGCCGCAACCGAGGATGAACCGGCCGTCACCGACGCCCGCGCGCACGGCCTCCAGCGCCTGCCGGTATGCGCGCGCCCGCGTCGCCGAGGGGTCGTGTCGCCGACCGGCGAGCGCCGCAGCGAAGAGGAAGTCGATCTTCAGGTAATCGTAGCCCCAGCCCTCGCAGACCTCGTGGAAGAGATCCGCCAGCCACGGCCGGGCGCCCGGGTGTGAACTGTCGAGACCGAAGTTGCGCCGCTGCCAGTTCTCCGTCGCCAGCACGGGCTCGCCAGCGTCGTCGCGCACGACGTACTCCGGATGCTCTGCGAACGTCCGCGACGTCTCCGCGAGCAGGAACGGCGCGAGCCAGATGCCCGCGGTGAAGCCGGCCGCCTTGATCTCGCGGGCAAGCCACGCCATCCCGCGGGGGAACTTCTCGTTTATCGTCAGCCAGTCGCCGATATCGGTCTGGTAGCCGTCGTCGATCTGCACGACGTCGACCGGCAACTCGCGCCGATGCGCTTCCAGGAACCGCAGGTTACGCAGGACATCGGCCTCCGTGACCTCGGTGAAGAAGTAGTACCACGAGGACCACCCCGAGGGCTGCCGCGACGGCACGCGCGCCCCCATCTCGCGCGCGAGCGCATCGCCGTAGCGCTCGAGCTGCTCCTGCGGCGTACCGACGAGGTCGACAAGAACGCGCTCCGACCAGACCTCCTCACCCGGCGCAAGGGCGAGTCCGTCGGCGAGGCAGCAGACGTCCAGCGTGCGGCGCGGAGCGTCGACCAGCACCTGGGAGAGGAAGTCGCGCGCCGAAACGACGCCGGCCAGCAGCGAGCGTCCCGTCTGCGGGTCGTACAGCACGCCGACGTCGTCCGACGCGAAGCGCCCCGGCGTCTCCTGGGGAGCCTCGGGCGAGAGCACCGGCGGTGCGGACTGTACGTCGCGATCGGCGCCGCCGAAGCTCATCGTCGGCGACCACGACTGCCAGCCGTTGCGATAGATCCGCCAACTCGCGGGCTCCGACGCAAGGCGCAGCCGGCCCCGCCCCTCCGGCGGCGTGACGAAGGGCCAGATCGCGGCAAGGTCGAGCGGCGCGTCGCACTCGTTACGCAGGCCGGCGCGCAGGACGGCGAAGGGGTGATCGTCGTACAGGATGGCCTCGCGAAGCACGGACGCGCCGTCGCCCGGAAGCCGCGAGGTCAGCGTGATGCGCCGCCCCTTGCCCAGCGCATCTTCGTGCGGGTGCAGGCCGTAGTCGGTGCGACCAGGGCGCAGCGATCGACCGTCGAGGAGGTCGATGGCGGCATGCACGCGTTCCGCCGGGCGGAACCCCGTCGCGAGCGCCACGGGCGAGAAGGAGCCATCAGCGAGGCGGGCGTCGATGCGCAGCCACTCGTTTTGCAGCCATGGCCCGTTGCGCGCGAAGCCCGACGCGACCGGGGCGGTCACAGGGTCCCGCGACGGACAGCCCGGAGCCGGTCCCGCGTTCGCACGGTGGCGCTGCCAGCCGGCACGATGCTCACGGTCCCGTCGATCTCCAGCACCGCCATCCGCACCTGGTCGAGGCGCTCGAAGCCGTGCTCCCGGATCGCCTGCATGATGAGGTCGTCGCTGAGCCCGGCGGCCCGCACGTGATCGGGGATGAACACGCCGTCGTTCACCAGCAGGATCGGCTTGCCTTCGATGGCGTGGCGGAGCAACGGCAGACGGTCGGACGCGATTTCGAGGCCGCGGTTCAGCACCAGGAGCGTGCCGGCAGCGACCACTCCGCCGAAGATCGTCGTGTCCGGGCCCACCATCGCGTTTTGCACGGCATTGGCGATGAGGAGGCCGAGCACCAGGTCGAACGGCGTCATCTGCCCCAGCTGGCGACGCCCGGTCAGCCTCATGCCGATGACGATGGCGGCGTAGATAATCGCCGTGCGGTAGACGATCTCCCAGAGGTCAGCGTGGATGCCGAAGACGTCGGCGGTGCTCATGGCGGTGGCTACCGCCAGCCGCCGAACTTGATCAGCGTGCCGCGCGTCCGCTCCTGCTGGCGTCGCACCTGGGCGTCGCTGGTAGGGCGGGTGTAGTCGCGTCCCGCCCGCGACTGCCGGAACCCCAGCTTGAGGTAGAGGCGGATGGCGGCCGTGTTGTCCTGGTCCGTCGTGAGGCCCACGCGGTCGGCGCCGGCGCGGATGAGGTCGCGGACCGCGCGCACCGTCAGTGCCGCGCCGATTCCCCGGCCACGGTATTCGCCGGACACCGCCAGCGTCCCGATGTAGCCGCGGCCCGGATCGCGCTGCCAGTACGTGCAGAAGCCGGCGATGCGCCGGCCCGCGACCGCCAGCAGGAGCTGCTGGTCGCGCAGTGCGAAGCGCAGGTCAGCAACGGTCATCGGGGTGTTCGGGAAGGACTCCCGGTCGATGCGCGCGATCTCGTCCACGATGCCGTCGATCTCGCCCGGCTTCGCCGGGCGCAGGCGCACGCCCGTGTGCGCTCCGGCCGCCGGGGCGCGCTCGATCGAGAACTCCAGCCAGTCGCGCGACGGCTTGAACCAGAGGTTCTTGAGCACCGGCTCGACGCGTGGCCGGGAGGGGCTGTGCATCAGCCGGAAGCGCACCTGCTCCGCGCCGACGCGCCGAAGCCGCGTTAGCAGCTGCGCGAACATCTCCGGGAACAGCTCGATGAAGTCGCGGTCGCCGGCGAAGGAGTACGCCAGCGGCAGCGTGGCGCGACCGACGACCGCCGCGGCGAGCACGTTCGTCCCGCGACGCAGGATCAACTCAGGGTGTTCTCTCTCGACCTGCGCGAAGTCCGCGCGCCAGACGACGGAGTGGAGCGCCTGCTCCGTCATCTCGTCGTACAGCGTGGGGGTGGGCTTCTGGAGGCGGCGGAGGGGACGGACTGGCATCTAGTCCGGCCACTCGCCGCGGAAGACTTCCTCGACCGGGCCGGCGAGTATCACGTCGCCTTCGCCGTCCCACACGAGGTCCAGCACACCGCCGGGGACGGCGAGCGACAGCCGTCCGTCGACGAGGCCGAGGAGCCGCAGCGCGACGATCGCCGCCGAGGCGCCGGAACCGCAGGAGAGCGTCTCGCCCACACCCCGCTCCCACACCCGCATCTCTGCGCGGTCCCGGCCGAGCATACGGATGACCTCGAAGTTCGTCCGGTGCGGGAACAGCGGATGATGCTCGACCAGCGGCCCGATTGCGTACAGCGGGAAGTCCGCGACGGGCGCATCCTGCACGTGGATGGCGTGAGGGTTCCCCATCGACACGGCAGCGAAGGTGACAGCGCGGCCATCAACCTGCATTTCGTGGCGGAGCACCGGCCCCGCCGACTCGATGGCCACCGGCACGTCGCGGGGGTCAAGCCGCGGGCGCCCCATGCTGTTGCTCACGCGCACGACCTTCCCCCCGCCCGTCTCGACGTGTACGCGGAGCACGCCGTTCCCGGTCTCGACATCCAGCTCGCCCCCTCGTGGGGTCACGATGCCGCCGTCAACGGCGAATTTCGCGAGGCAACGGAGGCCATTCCCGGAGATCTCCGCCTCGGAGCCGTCGGCGTTGAAGATGCGCATCCGCACGTCCGCGTGTTGCGACGGCGCAGCCAGGATTAGGCCGTCTGCGCCGGCGCCGAAGTGGCGGTCGCAGGCGGCGCGGGCCAGTGCCGGCCAGTCGCGCTCGATGCCGCGCGCGTCCATCACGAGGAAGTCGTTCCCGGTTCCGTGGAGCTTGGTGAATCGCATGTGGAGGCAGGATAGCGCGAAGGCTCAGCGGGCGGGAAGCCCGGCTGCCTCGACCGCCGCAAGCGCTTGCGCCGCCAGGTCGGGCGCTTCGGCGTCGAGCCAGCGGATGCGCCCGTCGGACGGCCGGAACCATGTGTGCTGCATCCGGGCCAGCCGGTGCGTCTCGGTCTTCATACGCGCGACCCCTTCGTCGAGCGTCAGCTGGCCGCGCACGTGCTCGCAGATCTGGCGGTAGCCGATGCTCGACATCGCCGGCAGGTCGCGGGCGTACCCCGCGCCGAGCAGCCCCCGTACCTCCGCCACCAGCCCGGCCGCGACCATCGCGTCCACGCGCGCGTCGATGCGAGCGTACAGCCTCGCCCGGTCCGTCCGCAGGCCGAGCACAACGGCATCGGGCGGCCGCGCATCCTTCGTCCGCCACGCGCTGAACGGGCGTCCGGTGGCGCGCGTCACCTCGATCGCGCGGACCACCCGCCGGACATTCCGAGGGTCGATCTCCGCCGCGCTGGCCGGATCCTCCTCGCGCAGAAGGTGGTGCAGTGCGTCCGACCCCTCCCGCGAGGCCAGCCCCTCCAGCTCGGCGCGGAGGCGCCGGTCCGGCGGCACGCGCGGCACGCGCCATCCCTCGACGAGCGCCCAGATGTACTGTCCGGTGCCGCCGGCGACGATCGGCCGCTTGCCGCGCGACCGGATGTCGCCGACCGCCGTCTGCGCGAGGTCCAGGAACGTCGCGAGCGTGAACGGCTCGTCCGGCGCGACGGCGTCGAGCAGCCAGTGGCGCGCGGCCTCCCGCTCCTCCGCCGACGGCTTCGCCGTGCCGATGTCCATGCCGCGGTACACCTGCCGCGAGTCGGCGTTGATGATCTCACCGTCGACGGCCCGTGCCAACGAAACACCGAGCGCAGTCTTGCCGGTCGACGTTGCGCCGACGATGGCGATCAGTGGAGGGGGCATCAGGCGCGAGCGGCGCGTGTCGCGGCGGTCGATTCGACGAGGGCGGCGAAGCTCTCGGCCTTCAGTGCTGCGCCGCCGATGAGCCCGCCATCGATCTCAGGGCGCGACATGAACTCCGCGACGTTCTCCGGCGTCACCGAGCCGCCGTAGAGGATGCGCACGTCGTCCGCGACCGCGCCGCCGATCTCACGCACCGTGCGGCGGATGAGGGCGATCGCCGCCTCGGCCGTGTCGGCGTCCGCTGCCAGGCCGGTGCCGATCGCCCACCCCGGCTCGTAGGCGATCACAAACTCGGGGCCGACGCGCACGCCGTCGAGGCCGCCGCGCGTCTGGCGCACGAGCACCGCCTCGGTCTCACCTCCCTGCCGCTGATCCAGCAGCTCTCCGACGCACATGATCGGCTTGAGTCCGTGCGCCAGCGCCGCCTGCACCCGGCGATTCACTGTCTCATCCGTCTCGCCGAAGAACTGGCGGCGCTCGCTGTGCCCGCTGATGACGTACTCCGCCGCCTCGGCGACCTGGGTGATGCTCACCTCGCCCGTGAAGGCGCCCTTCTCCTCCCAGTACGCGTGCTGCGCCCCGACGCGGATGCTCGACCCGGCGAGCGCGTCCCGCACCGCGTGGAGATGCACGAACGGCGGACACACCACCTTCTCGACGCCGGTGAGGCTGTCCGTCCGCTCGCGGATCTCGCGGGCTAGCGCCACTGCGTCGTCGTGGAGGGTGTTCATCTTCCAGTTCCCGGCGATCATCGGAATGCGCACCGTTATGCTCCGTACTTCGTGAGGCGGCCGGCGTGCGCCATGGCCATCGAGAGCGCTTCCTTCGCCGGGAGGATGCCCAGGCAGCCGCGCCCGCACTCGCGCTCACTGAACGCTTCGGCGGCGTCACCGCGCTGGAACGTCGTCGCGTGGAGCAGGAACGGAACCGGGTGCCACGAATGTCCGGCCACCGCAGCGGGCGTCGAATGGTCGCCCGCGACCATCATCACGCCGGCTCCCAGCTCTTGGAGCGCCGGGACGTACTCGTCGATCTCTTCGAGCGCCCGCACCTTCGCAGCGAAGTCGCCGTCCTCGCCGGCGGTGTCGGCGCGCTTGAAGTGGATGAAGGCGAAGTCGAGCCGCTGCCAATTCGCGCGGAGCGTCTCCATCTCGTCGGCGAAGGCCACGCCGGTCGGGATCACCTCCATGCCCACGAGCCGGGCCAGGCCGCGGTACATCGGGTACGCAGCGACGGCCCCCGCCCGGAACTTGCAGACGTCAACGATAGACGGCATCGGCGGCTGCTTGGCCAGCCCGCGGAGTGTCAGCATGTTCGCCGGCGCACGGCCCGCCAACCGCTGCCCGGCCTGCGCGATGAAGTCATTCAGCAGCTCCGCAGTGAGCTCCGCCTCCGGCGCGAGGGCGCGCACCGGCAGTGGCTTCTGCCCTTCCCGCTGCGGATCGGTCTCCGTCAGGCGGTCGGAGAGGCCCTCGCCTCGTAGCACCAACAGGAATCGGTGCTCGCGCACCGGCTCTACGAACACGCGCACGCCCGGCAGCGTGATCTCGCGCAGCAACGCGCACAGCTCCGCCGTCTGCTCCGTCGCGATGCGTCCCGCGCGCCGGTCGATGATGAGTCCTTCAGCGTCGACGGTGCAGACGTTGCCCCGGGCCGCGATGTCCTGCGGCTTCAGGTCGAACTCGATACCCAGCGCTTCGAGCACGCCCCGGCCGACGGTGTAACGCACCGGGTCGTAGCCAAAGAGCGCCAGATGGCCGGGCCCGCTGCCGGGCGTCACGCCCGGAGCCACCGGGACGGTGAGCCCGCACTGGCTCTCCCGGGCCAGCGCGTCGAGATTCGGCGTCCGCGCCTGCTCCAGCTCCGAGCGGCCACTGGCGTCGGGCAGACCACCCAGACCGTCGATGACGAGCATCAGGATCTTCGTATCGTTGGGGACGGCGAGCTCGCGCAGCAGGTCGAGGTCCATCGGGCGGCATTCTAGCGCAGCGGCCCGCCGACGGCCGGTCAGGCGGCGGCGTCACGCACGGGCGTCTCACCGCCTCGTGCGACGACGCGGTTACGGCCACGATGCTTTGCGTCATAGAGGGCAGCGTCGGCCAGGCGAAGCAGCTCCTCCGGCGATGCGCCCGGAGTGGCCTGCACGACGCCAAAGCTCACGGTGGTCCGCGCCGAGCAACCCGCGCCGAGCCAGAAGGCGTGCCCCTCGACGGTCTCGCGGACTTCCCCCATCAGGGCAGTTGCCGCGTCGAGGTCCATGCCCGGCATGATGAAGACGAACTCGTCCCCGCCGTAGCGTCCGGCGATGCGGCCGGCACCGATACACTCGCGGGCAAGAGCGGCGATCCGGCGCAGCACATCGTCGCCGGACTCGTGGCCGTGGGCGTCGTTGATGTCTTTGAAGTAGTCAACATCCGCCATCGAGATGCTCAACGGGACGCCCTCGCGCGACGCCCGCTCACACTCGGCGGTCAACACCTCCTCGACGCACCGCCGGTTGGGGATGCCGGTGAGCGCGTCGGTCCGCGCGAGATGATGTTCGATGCGCGTGCTCTCCTGCAGGCGCTCGTTCAACTCCTCGAGTCGCGCCCGCGACGCTGAGAGATCGCGGTACATCTGGATGCCCCGCAGGGCCAGCGCAGCCTGGGATGCCAGATCTTCAAGAAACGGCAGTACGCTTGCGTCCAGCGGCTTGCTGGAGGCGTAGGTCAGGCTGCCGAGACCACCTTCGCGCGTCGCCAGCGGCACGACCGCCAGCGATACGATCAGCGACACGCGGAAGAACTGACGCGACGGCTCGTTCACCAACGGGTCATGCTCGACATCCTGGATCAGCAGCGTCTTCCGCGTCCGCAGCGCCTCCCGCTGCATGGGGCTCAAGCCCTTGGAGCGCATGTACTGCTCGCTGACCATCCGGTTCGAGTACCGCGTCTCATTGAGCGCACGCGAGACCACGTCACCCGTCTGCGGGTCCAGTACGTCCATCGCGACGTTAGCGATGCCTGAGGCCTCGGCGATGATCGTGCAGAGCCGCGTAAGGATCTCATCGATGTCCTCTGTATCGGAGAGCAGGCGCGCAATAGACCCGATGGCGCTCACCTGCTCGCGGCCGGTGTCCGCCTGCTCTGACTCGAAGAAGCGCCGCAGAGCCACCGCAACCGGTGCGAGGGCAGCGTGCACGAACTGGAGCCGCTCATCGCCCAGGCCGTTGGGCCAGTGGCCGCTCACCACCAGCATCTCGGAAAACAGCGCGGTGAGCGGCAGGCGCACGGCGAATCGCGTCACCGGGACATCGGCCTCCAGCCGCCGGAAGGCCACCACGCGGCCGTCGTCCGCGAGGTCGAATGCAACGGGCGCGCCGGCGAGGGTCGCTTCGCGGTGGACGATCCAGAGGGCTACGTCGGTCAGGGGGAGAGGCGCGGAGCTGAGCCTCTCGAAATTGGCCTCGCTGCCACCGTAAATGATGGCCGCGTCCACGGCGCCGAGGGCCTCGCGGACGATCTCATGGCAGCGCCCGACAGCCTGCCGGGGCTCCTCCAATGAGGCGGCGACGCCCAGATCAGCGAGAGAGCGGAGCAGCTGCACGAATCTCCTTCCGAACGATCATCGGCAGGGTATGGGGCCGGGGCCAGCCGACAGCCGTCGGGTCTCGTTAGGTGACTGCGGGGAGGAGAACGGAGTCGGGTTCGGAAAGGGGCACCGCCGGCTCCCGCTCGGCCGCGGACCGGGCTGGCAGCAGCCTGAGGACGCGGGCCAGGGGCCAAGCGAGGCCCACACTCGCCGGAACGTAGACCACGATGAGGAACGCCCACCACCAGCCGTCTGGCAGCCCCTCGAAGCGAAGCTGGCTCGCCACCAATCGCATCGCGTCGTTCACGATCAGGACCGTGTAGGACATGGTCCCGATGAACGCCAGTGCGCGCATCGGGAGGCTCAGCTGCAGGCGCCCAGCCGGCGCCGTCAGCAGGGGCAACGCCAGCAGCGCCAACCCCAGCGTCGAGAGCGGGAGCGCCATCGACTGCCAGTAGCGGAGCGACCAGTCGCCGATCATCAGGCCGCCCGCCGTGTGCACCGCCACGCCGAGCGTGAGCGCCGCCCCGACGGACGCAGGGTGCCGGAGCGCCCGCAACCAGTGCTTCCTCCGGGGATCCACGAGAAGGGCCCCCACCGCCATCCCGGCCGTGAATTCGAAGAGGCGAAACGGCGCCCATCCGGTGACAAGCCTGAACTGGAACTCGGGCGCGCCATACTCGTGCACGATCCACCAGTTCGCGCCGACGGTCAGGCCGAACGTCGCGATGAGGAACGCGATGATGCCGACCCGCCTCATCAGGAGGAACAGCACCGGGAACAACAGGTAGTACTGTGCCAGCAGCCCGACGAACCACAGCGCGAGCTGCGGCGCGAAGAACCACTCGTTGCGCAGCAGGCGCGGCACCAGCCCTACGCTCGCGAAGGCCACACCGGAGTCCACGTGGATGGCGCTGCCCAGCGCGATCGTCACGCCGCCCGTGAACCGCTCCTCGAAGCCTCCGATGCCCAGCGCTGCTTGCCGCCAGGCGATGAGCGCCATGACGCTGTAGGTGAGCGCCACGCCCGCCCAGTACGGCACGAGCAGCTTGCGGAAACGCTGCCCGAAGAAGCGTGCCCACGCCAGGCCATCGCCCGAGCGATACGCCGCAATCGTCAGCGAGACGCCGCTGATCATCATGAAGAGCGGGACGCCCTGGAACCCCAGTCGGAAGAGGAGGTCGGTGAAGGCGGTGAACGCCGGCCATCCCTCGCCGTCGCCGACGCGGTCGGCGAACGCCTCGTAGTACAGCTTCGGGGCGAGGGGAAAGAACTCCATATCGCCCCAGAGATGGAACAGCACCACCCACGCGATCGCCAGCCCGCGCAGGATGTCGATCGCGGGGAGCCTCCGGGACGTGGACGTGTACTCTTGCATGATCTCGCAGAGAGGGCGGCGGGGTGCGCAGCGCCCGGGCTACAGCCGGCCGGTCCGGCGCGGGTTTGAGGGCGACGTTACAGGCTCCGCGCTCGCGGTTCAAGTAGCGATGTGAAGTTGACGTCGTTTGGCGGCCCCTGATGGCCGCGGCCGCAAGCCCTCCGTATCATGCCAGCGTGCGCATAACTCCCGTCAAGTACGGCTGGGCCTGCCTGCGACTGGCCATTCTGCTGGGGTGTGCAGCCGGGTTCGTGGCCTCTGACCCGCCGGCCGCCCGGGCGGCGACCTACGAGGTCAACGCGAACAACGTCTTCTTCGCCCCGGCGTCGATCACGATCCAGCCAAGCGACACCGTGCGGTGGGTGCCCGTGGCCGGCGCGCATACCGTAACGTCGGAGGACGGGTGGTTCAACAGCGGCGGCACCCTGTACGCGCCATACGAATTCACGTTCAGCGAGCCCGGGATGTACGCCTACTACTGCTACTACCACCCGGGCATGGTGGGCGAGGTGGTGGTCTCGGGCGCGGCGACGCCCACCCACACCGCGCAGTCCTCGTCCACGCCCGAGCCGGAAGAGACGAAGACTGCGAAACCGTCGGCGACCGTCGCACCCACCGACACCCCGGTCGCGACGGCGACACTCCCGGCCGACACACCGACGCCTGCGGAGGCCTCCGTCATCAGCTCACCCATCGACCCGGCGGCGTCAGGCGCCGCGATGCCGGCCCGGGCGCTACCTGGCACCGGCTCCGGCCGGGCCGGCATCGGCCGCGACGCACGGACGCGCATCCTTGCGACACTGTCCCTGATCGCAGGGGTCGCAGCATCGGTCGCCAGTGGCGCGACGCGATGGAAGAAGCGACCCTAGAAGGGCAGCCCCTTTAACCCGAGGACGCCCTTGATCGCGGCGACCTCGCCCGCGTGCTGCGGCACATGCGTCCCCAACAACGTGGCGATGTACCAGCCGACCGTCTGCTCGCCGATCGGGCCCGCCATCTTGCGGTCGACGTCCGCGTCGGAGAGGCCGCCCAGGTACGCGTCCGTCGCGGCGTACACGGCCTTCGCGTACTTCTGGAACTCCGGCAGGTTCATCTTGATGCCGGCTGCCCACTCGGGCGTCATCGCGGGCGAGACGCCCGGGAAAGCGACGCCGGTCTTCGCCTCCCAGCCGTCTGACTGAAACAGCGGGGTCTTGCCCTGCAGCATCGCGTGCAAGATCACGTCTTCGGCGATCACGGTGTGCGCGTAGGTCGCCGCGATCGAGTTGGCGGTCGAGCCATCGAGCGTCTTGTGCAGGATCGGCCCGCAGTCGCTCATCATCCCATCGAGCGTGCCGTGCCAGAACCCCAGCTGCGTGCGGACCGCCTCTTGTGCGTTCATGTCTCCTCCTCCTGAATCGTTTGAATCGCGAGCCGTCGTTCTACCGCCGCCGCGAGGTTGGCGCCAGCATCAGTGCGCTGCCGCCTTCACGCTCTCGACATGGTCTGCCATGGTCGCCAGGACGTACTGCATCACCTGCTCGATGGTGGCCTCCGCTGCCCCGGCCCGCTGGAACGTGCGGACCGTCGCGAGTTCGGCGTCCGGCATCGCGCGCACCGCTGACACAGCTTGTGCACCGTCGCTCCGGAGCGCGCCCAGTATGTCTTCTCTGGTCACGCCCGCGGCTCGGGCGGACCGCTCTGCGTTCTGCGCATCGAGCCCTTCGGCGGTGACCGTCTCCAGCGGCGAAGCCTGGCCGAGGGCGATGCCCCGCAGGGAGACGATGGCCTCCGCGTGCGACAGCACGTGGTCCGCCGTCACTCCTGTCGTCCAGCCTTCTGCCGGGCACCGCGCCAGCCACGCCGCGCCGTCGCAGCCTTCGACCGCGTACCGCAGCTCGATGAGCAGCGTGTTCAAGCGAGATGCCAGCGCTTCTCCGCGGGAGAGCGCCAGTGAGGGCGCCAGCATGTCCTCTCCGGACGCGCGCTGCTCCAGACCGGCAAGCAGCGTCTCCCAGCCCTCGGCGTGCGATGCCACTTCGCCCTCCGCCAGTCCGCGATGCGACAGACGCACGTGCGTGCCCTCCCCGTCGGGCTCGAGCGCGATGTCCACACGCGTGCTCCCCGGCGGCGACTGGCCGCCCAGCGTCTCCCAGCCCCACGTGAACGCCACACGGGAAGGCGGCTGGACGTCGAGAAACTCTCCGCGCGCGATGTCGAAGCCGTTGAAGTTGCAGCGCAACACGCCGCCCGGCTCCGCCTCCGCCTGGACGTCCGGCGCGAGCCACTCCGCGATCTTCGCCGCGTCCGTCAGGAAGGCGAGCACCGTCTCGCGGGAGGCCGCGATCCGCACGTCTTTCTCGATCACGCTTGCTGCTGTGGACTGCACCATCTCCGCGCTCCTTTTCCGTTGGTGACTGCTGACGGCTATCGTAAGTCGTTGCTTACGTTAGCGTCAACTTGACATCATCTGTCAGCAGGCGACGGGGGGCGCTTGGGTGGGAGACCGCGCCCGCCGGGACGGGTGGACCCCCCTGCGTCCGTTACCAGCGCTCGCGGTGCACGATCTCTTCCGACGGCCGGCGGGGCCGGGTGGCCGCGCTGCCACGGGGAGTCTCCGCCTGCCCGTGGCCGACGGCGACGATGCCGATCGCCGTGTAGGCGTCCGGGATGTCCAGCAACCCGCGGATTCGGGCCTGTTCGTCGCGGCCCATGATGCCGGCGAACCCCGCCGCCAGGCCTTCGTCCACCGCCGCGAGGAGGACGAGCATCATGGCGCAGCCGGCGTCGGTGTGCCAGTAGGGCACGTGCCACAGCTCCTCACCGGGAGCGTCCCCGCGGGCCCGCGCCTTGTCCGGCTCGCGATAGCGCCCGGTATAGCGCTCCTCGCTCACGCAGATCACGATCAGCACCGGAGCCTGCGCGGTGAAGGGCCGCAGGCCCCGTTCCTTCAGCGCTGCATCGTCGCCCGAGAGGGCCAGCCGGGCCGCCTCGTCCGTCACGACGACGAATTCGACGCCCTGACTGAAGCCGGCGGAAGGCCCGCGCTGCCCCGTGCGGAGGATGCGTTCGACGGCGTCCGGCGCCACCGGTTCGCCGGTGAACGAACGCACCATCCGCCGCTTCCGCACGACGTCCCGAAAGTCCATTGGGCGGGAGTATAGCTCCGCCGGTTCCGCCACCTTGATCGCGATGAGTCCTCGCAGAAGATGCGGGGCGCATGTGTCATCTATGGCCCGGACGTGCGCGTAGTGGTGAGCGAAGGAGGCACACGCCAGATGAGCGAGCAGCAGAAGATCGAACGGGTCGGCTCGGCCGACTGGGCTGCCGCATGAAGCCCACCGGCAAGTCAGCCGACACCCGCTGATGGTTCATCTGGAAGCTGCGCGACGGGCGCGTCGACGCAGGCCCGAACCTCAACGGGCCGCGCGGAGACTCCAGCCGGTGACCATCGCCACGCTCCACAGGAGCACGACCACGAAGACGGCCTCGGGGGCGCCGGAGCCGCGTTCCTGATCTGTGCGGCCCGCCGAAGGAAGCGCCGCGACCTGGGGGCCGATGTCGCCCTCGGAGACGGGGGCTTCTTCGCTCCCAGCAGCGGGTGGCGCGCCCGGCCCGGATGAGCCCGCACCACCGGTATCCGGTGCGCCGGCCGGCGCGCCGGCGGTCGGAACCGGCGTCTCCGGCAGCTGGATCGTCAGCCCGTCGCCGATGTTTGCGCCGCCCAATGGCGGCCCGGTCGTCGCGGTGGACGCAGGGGCGCTGGTCGCGGTGTTGGTGGCTGCGCCCGACGGCGTCGCGGTGTCCGCCGGAATGGCGGTGTCCGTCGGCGCGACCGTGGGTGTGTCGGTGGGCGCTGGCGTCGGCGTGTCCGTGGGCGCTGGCGTCGGCGTATCTGTCGGGGCCGGGGTCGACGTATCCGTCGGTGTCGGTGTCGCGGTGTCGGTCGACGCCGCAGTGGCGGCCGCGGCTGCCTCTCCTCCACGCGGCTCACCGCCCGTCATCGTCGTCGCCGTGATGATGACGGCGCCGCTGAGGATGAGCAGCGTGAAGAGGAGCAGGTGACGCATCCGAGGGCCCTCCAGCGAAAGGGGGTTCGGATCATTATCGGAAGTCCCCGCGGTGCGTCAGCAGGGCGCCACCCCCCGTCTTCGTGCGCATGGTCCGGCTGAACCCACCCTGCGAAGCACCTTCGACCGTCCCACGACGGTCTGGCGGTGCATCGCGGAGACGGCCTTCACGCCGGAGCGGGCGTCAGCTTTGCGCCGGTCTGCGAAGCCACCTGCTGGAGGAGCGGCAGGGGGATAGGCTGAATGCGCGCGCGGAAGCAGGTTCTCAGGCTATGGTGGAGCCGCGATTCCAGCGAGAGCATCCCGCTTGCACATCCGTATGCTTGCGCTGATGATGCCTCCATGATCCGAGTCGGAGTTTTCGGCGCGTCCGGATACATGGGCGGCGAGGCGCTCCGCGTCCTGCTCGAGCACCCGGAGGTGGACGTCGCATGGGCGACCACGCGCAGCGGCGAGCCGATGGAGCACTTTCATCGGAACCTCCTCGGCGCCGACGTGCGCTGGATCAGCCCCGAGGAGATGACGCCCTGCGACGCCGTGTTCGTCGCCGCCCCGACTGGCGTCGCCATGGAACTCGCTCCCGGGCTCGTCGCGTCCGGGACGAAGGTCATCGATCTCGGGGCCGACTTCCGTCTGCGCAGCCGGGCCGACTGGGAGCGGCTCTACAAGCGGGAACACACCTGCTGGGACCTGGCGCAGGAGGCGGTGTACGGGGTCCCGGAACTGCACCGCGACGAGATCAGAGCCGCACGCATCGTCGCGAACCCGGGCTGCTTCTCCTCCGCGACGATCTTCGCGGTCGCGCCGCTGCTGAAGGCGGACCTCATCGACCGCCGCTCGATCGTCGTCGACGGGCTGTCAGGCACAGCGGGCGCGGGCGCGGAGCTCCACGAGGCGGCTCACCACCCCGAAATCGGCAACAACATCGTCCCGTACAACGTCATCGACCACCGGCACACCTACGAGATGGAGCAGGAGCTGGGCCTGCTCGGCGGTGAGGTCCGCATCCACTTCACGCCGGCCTACATCCCGATCACCCGGGGCATCCTCGCCATCTGCCACTGCTTCCCGGTGACGCCGGTGCGCCGCGACGAACTACTCGACCTCTACCGCGAGTTCTACGATCGCGAGCCGTTCGTGAAGGTCTTCGACCAGCCGCGGGAGTCTGCGGCCACCTGGCAGTACCGCCCGTACCCCTGGGTGGCGGCGGTGTCCGGCACGAACTTCTGCCACGTCGGCCTCGACGTGGACGAGCGGCGGGGGCGCATCGTCGTCTTCAGCGCGCTCGACAGCATCGGGAAGGGCGGGGCGCATGCGGGCGTCCAGAACCTGAACATCCTCTTCGGGCTGGAGGAGACGGCGGGGCTGCGGCGGTACGGGTTGCACCCGTACTGAGGGAGAAGCGCTGGCACGCCCGGAGGGATTCGAACCCCCGACCCTCGGTTCCGAAGACCGATGCTCTATCCGCTGAGCTACGGGCGCGTACCCGTAGTTTAGCAGGCACCCCTGGGATCTCGGGCATCTGCGGACCGGGGTCAGGCTTGGCGCGCGCTCCGCATGTCGACGCTTACGGGGATCTCGAATGGCTTACCGGCGGCGAACCGCTGCCGAAAGAACATGACCTCAAGGTTCTCGACGTCGCCGCTCGAAGGGTTGAGCCGCGCCGCGACCCCCTGCGCGATCTCATCCGACTCCTGCTCCTCGTAGGGCGGGCACGCGTCGATGTACAGGGTGTCCGAGGCCGGATCGTACTTCAGCGTCATGCTCGTTTTCATCGTCGCCGTCACTCGCCGGTGCTCGTCAGCGTCCGCACCTCGATGCGGATGCGGCGGAGGCGACTGTCGCGCTCGAACGTGCCGACGATCACGCCGCCCGAGAGCTGCGTTTCTTCGTCGAGGAAGTCGATCGCCTCCGCGTCCTCGATCCCCGACGCGCCGGCGTCCGCATCGCCCACCACCAACCCCTGGCCCTCCAGCGCCTCGCGGTAAAAGGACAGCACGTCCGACGGCTCATCCTCCGTCACGAAGGAGAGGGAGAAGCTCGTCTGGCCCGGCTGCTTCTGGAACAACGCCTCGATCGCCGTCGCGCCGGGATACGCCGGCACCTCCGAAGGGAAGCCCTCGGGCAGCGGCTTGCTCGCCCCGGCGACGAAGGGCCGATCCGTCCGCGCCTCATCCGCGCCGGATACGATCTGCATGCTGACGACAATCGTCGTCAGTGCGCCGCCCTCCGACTCGGCGGCGGCGACCACGCCCGCGACGTTAGCGTCGTCGATGCGGGTGAACTGGTGCAGCGTAGTGTCGATGCCGTCCTGCGCGGCGTCGAGCTGCCAGGGGTCCTCATCGAGGGCGCGCGTGAAGTAGTCTGCGACGTCCCGACGGGTGTCTCCGGTGTGCCACACCGCCAGGTACAGCGCATCGCCTCCCGACGTCTGCACCAGTGACGATACGACCTCTGCACCCGGGTACTCCGGCAGGTCCTGGGGGAAGCCGGGCGGAAGCTCACCCTCGAACCGGCGCACATCGCCCTGGTCCTGGCCGAAGGTGATCGTCGTCAGGACGTTCGTCACGGCCGCGTTCACGTCGCCGTCGCCACCGCCCGTCCGGACTTGCGTGACGGCGAAGACGATCAGTGCCAGCGCCGCCAGCACCGAGACGCCCAGCAGCCCCCGGAACAGCATCGCCCCCTCGACCGACGGCAACCGGACCGACCGCCGGGGCTTCGGCGGCGCTGCATCGTCGACGACGGTGTAGGCGTAGCCGCCGGGCGTGCGCCCTTCCGCCCCGCCTGGGGGCAGGGGGCGGCCGGAGGGGGCCTCCGATGAGGGGCCAGGCGGCTGCGCGTCGGGGGGGACAGCGTCGGACATGGGTCCTCGAGTTGGGGATGGGGTGGACGGAGGGATTCGAACCCTCGATCTCCAGGGCCACAACCTGGCGCCTTAACCGCTAGGCTACGCCCACCACGCGTCCGGACAAGCAAGCGCCCTGCGTGCAAAGGACGCAAGGCGCGCGTTCGTCCTGAGTCATCCGAGTCTAGCAACGGCCCGCGAAAGGCGTCAAGAATGCGCCCTATCGCCCGGTCGAGCCGTGGCCGCCGCCGCCGCGCGCGGTCGGCGTCAGCTGCGGCACCATCCGCAGCGATACCGGCGCCAGCGCCGCCACCACCAGCTGGGCGATCCGGTCGCCGTCACGCACCTCGTGGGCCGCGAGCTGGCCGAACGTCCACATGGTCACCAGCAGCTCGCCGCGGTAGTCGGCGTCGACCGTCCCCAACGCCACGCCGACGCCCTTCGCCGAGAGCCCGGAACGCGGGCGCACCTGCACGTCGTACCCCGCCGGCGCCTCGATGGCGATGCCGGTCGGCACCATGCGGGGTTGGGGCCCCAGCCGCAGCGACCCTTCGACGCAGGCGTACAGGTCGAAGCCCGTTGCAGCGGCGCTGGCGCGTTCGGGCATGCGGGCGCTCGGACGCAGCAGCTGCACCTGTAGTTCCACGGTCTCCACGGCGTCAGCCTATCAGTGGTTCCCCGTAGGGTCATCGCGGGGTTCTGCCGTTGATTGGGGGCGCTCCCTCACCGACAATCAGATCAGCAGAGCATCACACCCGACAACGCCGGAGGTCCCCGCTGGTCCGCCTCACCGCCCTCCTCGCCCTGATCGTCGTGCCCCTCGCGGCGTTCGCGCTGACATCGGGCGCCGCCACAGGCGGAGCCCCGAAGATCACGCCGACGGCCACCCGCACGCCGGCGACGCCGCGGCCATCGCCCACGCCCACGCCGCGACCGAAGCCCCCGGTCGACGGCCCGGCCAAGGGCCCGGGCCTGATGATGAGCGAATGCGTCGGGCGAGGCACCCAGTCCGTGCGGGCGTTCTTCCTGTGGAATCCGTCGCGGGGCGGCTCGCAGTGGCTTGACCTGAGCACGTTGAACGACGGCTTCGCCCCAGAGCGCTTCCTCTCCGCCGGGCCTCTCGGCCGCGACATGTGGGGCTTCTACTGGGACGGCCTGCGCCAGGGGACGACGCACTTCGCGCGCGTGAATACGCTCACGTCGACGGGCTGGAAGGCGAGCGGCACGCTCACCTTCTACACGCCGGTTTGCGACAAGACCGCGTTCGAGCCGCAGCCCGCGCAGGACATGCTCGACCTGCGCACCCAGCTCGAGGCGGCGATCAAGGCGTCCGGCATCGATACGGCGGTCGCCATCACGGACCTGCGCACCGGCGAGACGATCGATGTCAACGGCGCGTCCCGAAGGCTTCCCGGCTGCACCATCAACCTCTTCGCGCTGATGCGGACGGCAGTCGACCTGCAGGATGGCCGCTATCCGGAGCCGGTGCCTGGTGACCTCATCGGGCAGACGATCAACCGCTCCGACCCGATCACGTCGCGGCGGCTGGTGAAGGACTACATCGGCGGCGGCGACCTGGGAATCGGGCTGCTGACCGTTGGCGACTTCATGCACAGCCTGGGCATGAACGATACGCTGCTGGACCACCCGCCGGCGTTCCCCCAGGAGTCGCTCTACGGCAAGAGCGACAACCAGATCACCGCGCTCGACGCGAACCGCGGCCTGCGCGCGCTGTGGGACGGCGCCATCCTCCGGCCCGACTGGCGCGACTACTTCCTCCGCAAGATGACGCTGGTGAAGCCGGGGCTGAACTACCTCATCCCGGCCGGGGTCGCCCGCGGCGCGACGGTGTCGCACAAGAACGGGTTCCTCTACGCCGAGGGCTGGGCGGACAACGACATCGGGATCGTCTGGTTCCAGCGCGGCTCCGAGCGTTACGGCTACGCCATCTCGTTTTACACGCAGTTCGTGCCGACGAAGTACGGCGATATCGCCCTCGGCCAGCGGGTCTCTTCGCTGGCGTGGCAGTGGTTCGCCGGGAGATACGGCAACCCCTGATCTCGGCTGGTCACTGGTCGCGGGGACAACGGACTCAAGCCTCTATCCTCCAGTTGTACCTTCACCCCCCAAAGCTCCATGCACGCCGCGAATTGCGAGCTTCCGCCGGAGTGGTAGGATCAGTCTGCGATGGCCGAACGAGACGAGATCCAGGCCGCCCGCTGGGACGCAATCCGGGGCCGCATCGGGACCGGACTGCGCGGCATGCGCGGCGAGGGGCGCTCACAGGCGCAACTGGCGTGGGAGCTCGATGAGCTGGGCTTTCACATCAGCCAGAGCATGGTCTCCCGCTACGAGCAGGGTCAGGGCGAGGTGCCGCTCTCGCTCGAGCGCATGGTCGGGTGGGCCCTCTGCTGTGACGCTCTCAGCTCGGAGCACCTGCGCGAGTTGCTGGAGCTGATGGGCTACGCCCTCCCCTGGACCCGCGGTGACATGCACCAGTTCGACCTGCTGCTGCAGAAGTACCGGGCGATGTCCCGCCCCGACCAGATGGCGCTTCGCCGGCGGATGCTGTGGCACCTGCTCGGCGTCCAGCCCCTGGAGCTTCGCGACGCGAAACGGGAGATGGCATGAGCGCGATCGACGTCCTGAACGACGTGCGTGAAAGGCTGCGCGAACGCGTGCGCACCCTCCCCGGCGGCGGCGAGGCCAGCGCCGGTTACCGGCGCCTCCGCGCGCTGCTGCAGGAGATGGGCGTCCGCTGCGACGACGCCGCCGAGCTGCAGGACGCCGACGCCGTCCTCCTCGTCTCCGCGCGCGGCATCGACGCGCTCGTTGCTGCCCGCCTCGACGACGAAGCGCGACGGCGCTCGTATTCCCGCGTCGTCGCCCGGCTCCTCGTCGGTGAGATGCATGCCCCGATCGACGCCAAGATCGAGTATCTGGCGAAGCACACGACGATCTCCCGGCAGGAGGCCGAGGAGGACGCGCTCGTGGCGACGTTCGGACGCGCCGTCGCCGACGGCCGCCTCGACACCGCGCCCCGTCCGCTCTACCAGGACGTACCGAAGCTCCGATTCGCCTTCACGCCGCGCTCCGCCGCCCGCTCGACGCTCGGCGGGTTCCACCTGTGGAGCGGGTTCTGGTACCGGCGGTCGAACATGTACCGCCGCTGGCGCTCTCGCCGCGACGTCAGCACCGCCATCGGACGCATCTGCACGGCTCTCGGCTAGTGCCCCCTCCAACTGGTTGGCGCAATCGCGCTCCGCTCGGACCTTGAGAAGGCGACAGTGGGGGGACGCCCCCATGCCCACCGGCAAGGCGCTGCGCCCCTGCACCCCGCTTCATGCGCATCAAGTTGGAGGAGCATTAGTTTCCTTCTTCCCGGTTACTGCCTCCATCCCGCCTAATCGCTGGTGCCTCATGCGGCGTTGCCCGATGCTGTCGCTCGCACAGGCCTTGGCAGCCAGTAACCAACGACCAGGAGACCAGCCATGATGCCAGCCCTCTCCCTCGCCGCCGTCCCGGGACGGCGCAAAACGACGATCGAGCTTGCGCAGGAGATCGAGCGTCGCGGATACGCCGGCATCTACCTCCCGTCGTTCGGCGACGCCATGGGCCTGGCGACGGCGATCGCGCTCGAGACGACGTCGATCCCCTTCGGGACGACCGTACAGCCGATCTACCTCAGGCACGCTGCTGACTTCGCGGGGAGCGCCGCCTTCATTCACGAGATCAGCGGCGGACGCTTCTGGTTCGGCGTGGGCGTCACGCACGGGCCGGTGCACCAGCGCCTCGGCGTCACCCCCGGCCGCCCGCTCGACGATATCCGCATCTTCGTCGAGCGCATGCGGGCGGCCGCGCAGCAGGGTGCGGGCGAACTGCCGCCGATCGTCCTCGCTACCCTGCGCCGGAGGATGGTCGAGCTGTCGGTGGAGATCGCCGAGGGCTGCGTCTGGGCGAACGGCGCGCGATCGCACATGCAGCAGTCGCTATCGTATCTCCCCGCCGAAAAGCCTGACGACCCTGCGTTCTTCATCGGCGACATGATCCCTACGTGCATCGCTGACGACCGCGAGCAGGCCGCCGCCGTCATGCGCCGCACACTCACCGGCTACGCCATCCTGCCGAACTACAACAACTACTGGATCGAGGCGGGCTACGAAGAAGAGATGCGCGCTATCCGCGACGCTCAGCGGGCCGGCGACATGGCGAAGATCCCGTCGCTGATGTCCGAGCGCTGGCTGAAGGACGTGACGCTCTACGGCACCGCTTCCGACGTGCGCGAGGGGCTCGAGGCGTGGGTCGCGGCCGGCGTCCGCACCCCGATCCTGGTGCCTTCGTCCGCCTCCGGCGGGCAGATGAAGGCGTTCGAGGAGATGTTCGCCGTCTTCGGCTAGAATCGGCTCGCGCCGCCCATCTAGCTTCTTCTGCAGCGTCCGCCTACAATTCCTCAGGAAAACGCAGCGAAGCGCCCGCCGGGGCGACGGCGACCGGAGGCACAATGGACTTCAACGACACCCGCGAAGAGGGCGCATGGCGCAAGGAAGTCCGTGACTTCCTCCAGAAGGAGTATCCCACCGGCATGTTCCGCGGCGGCCGCGAGGACGGCGAGGGTCTCTTTCGCGCCCGGTCCAGCGAATCCGACGGGATGAAGAAGTGGCGCGCCGCCCTCTCCTCCCGAGGCTGGGTGGCGCCGGCGTGGCCTGCGGAGTATGGCGGGGCCGGCCTCGACATCAAGCGGCAGTTCATTATGAACGAAGAGTTCGCCGAGTTCGGCGCCATGAATGTCGGCGGCTTCGGCGTGATGATGCTCGGCCCGACGCTCATCGTCCACGGCACCGATGACCAGAAGAAGGAGCATCTGCCAGGGATCCTTGCCGGCAACGTGCAGTGGTGCCAGGGATGGTCCGAGCCCAACGCTGGCTCCGACGTCGCCTCGGTCCAGACCCGCGCCGTCCGCGACGGCGACGACTACGTGATCAACGGCCAGAAGATCTGGACCACCGGCGCGCAGTACGCGGACATGATGTACATGCTCGCCCGTACCGACCCCGACGCCCCGAAGCACCGCGGCATCAGCTACTTCCTGCTCGACATGAAGGCGCCCGGCGTCACCGTACGCCCGCTGGTGACGATGGCCGGCACATCGACCTTCAACGAGGTGTTCTTCGAGAACGTGCGTGTCCCCGCCCGCAACCGGCTGGGCGAGGAGAACCGCGGCTGGTACATCGGGACGACGACGCTCGACTTCGAGCGCTCATCGATCGGCTCCGCCGTGGGCATCCGCAAGCAGCTCGAGTCGATGATGAAGTTCGCGAGGGAGAACCCGAAGCTCGCCGTCTGGGCGAAGTCGCCGGCGGTGCAGCTGGCCTTCGCGGACCGCTGGATCGATACCCAGATCGGCCGGCTCATGTCGTACCGGGTGATCAGCATGCAGAACGCCGGCCTCGTGCCCAACCACGAGGCTTCGATGTGCAAGCTGTTCACGTCGGAGCTGGGGCAGCGCATCGCGGCGCTGGGGATGAAGATGACGGGCCTGTACGGGATGGTCGCCGGTGGCAAGCCTGAGTTCACGGCAGGGCGCTACGGCTACGGCTACATCGCCGCCGTCGCCTCGACGATCGCCGGCGGGACGAGCGAGATCCAGCGGAATATTATGGCGCAGCGGGGCCTGGGCCTCCCGCGGGACTAGCCTGCCTCAACTTCATCGACACCCGAGCGCGGGCTTTCAACCCGTACTCGCCACGCTTCCGGACCAGTCCGATCCTTCAGTCGACCGTCTTGCGCCGGAAGTCGGGGACGCTGAACTGCAGCCACGCCAGGCGCTGCTGATCAGTCCGGCGTGATACTCCACGGTCGCAGCCTCGCGGCTAGCCCTGCCGCTGGGGGCGCTGAGGCCCGGACGCCGGGTCGCCGGACGTCACCGGAAGCGTGATCGGCGGGTCGACGACGCGCCGCGGGTCTCCGAGCGTGATCCCCATCACGATACCGGCGGCCTCGTCGTCGCGGATCAGCTCGTACACCGCCTCGGCGATCTCCTCCGGAGGCAGCATCGGCATGCTGCTCAGCCGCCGCAGCGCCTCCTCGCGCGCGGCGCCCGTGAGGTTCTGCAGACCGCCTGTTACGAGCGGTGTGTTTACGACCGCAGGACAGACGCAGTTGACGCGGATGTTGGCCTCGTCTTTCAGATAAATCAGCGCGCGGGTGAGGCCCACCACCCCGTGCTTCGCGGCGGCGTACACAGGGTCGGCCTGGAAGCCGAACAGTCCCGCCAGCGACGCCGTCGCGATGATCACGCCGCCGCCCCGCTCCCGCAGCCGGGGGATCGCCCGCCGCGTCGCTTCGATGACGGCGTTCAAGTCCACTTCAATCGTGCGGCGCCAGGCATCCTCGGGGCAGTCCGGCCAGCGCGGCTGCCCGGTCGTGATGCCGGCGTTGTTGTAGAGGACGTCGAAGCCGCCGTAGGTCTTGTCCGCCAGCGCGAACATCGCGTCGATGTCCGCCGGCTTCGTGACGTCGACGCCGATCGCCGCCGCCTTTCCGCCGGCCGCCTCGACCATCGAGACGGTCTCGCGCGCACCCGCTTCGTTCCGGTCCGCGACGACGATCGACGCGCCGTCACGCGCGAGCCGCAGCGCCGCCGCCCGGCCGATCCCCGACCCCGCCCCGGTGATCACGACGACCTTGCCATTCAACTCCATGACGGCTCCTTATCCAGAGATGAGTCCAGATGCGCAGAGAGCCTAGAGCACCGGTCGCTTGTACTCCAGACGGCGTCCATCTGCGTGGGCTGGCGGTTCCTGAGCCGGCCGGCTAGCGGGGGGTGGAGGCGACCCGTTCGTCGAAGCGGGCGACGATCTCCCGCATGCGGCGCATCATCTCCATCCGGCGGCGCATCGCCACCGGCAGCTGCGAGACGTCGATCTCAGCGATGTTGAACCCGTACGCCTCGTACTGCGGCACCTCATCATCGGACAGTGGCGCCATCAGCGCTTTCCGCTTCAGGGCCGCCTCGATGTACGGCGCCAGCTCCTCCTCCTTGCGGCGCAGCCGCGCCTCCTCCTCCGCTTTGAACTCCGGCATCACCTCTCGCGCGAAGAGGTTGAGATCCTCGCAGATGTTCTCGTGCAGGTTGTTCCCTCCCTGCTGGATGAACACCGCCTGATCGACGCCGGCGTCCGCGAACGTGCGCAGGTGGTCGCGCAGCTGCTGCGGCGTGCCGATGCCCCCCGTCCCGCCGCCTAACACCTCCAGGCCGATCTCATCGCGCACGGCGGTGTAGCGCTCCCAGACGTTGGTGCGGCCGGGCTTGTGGCGCCCGAACGCATAGAAGTGCCCGAGCGCGAACTGGAAGAAGCGAAATCCGTCCGTCCCCCGCCGCAGCGCTTCCTGCTCGTCCGGGTGGCACGAGAAGCTCGTGACCATGGCGATGTTCGGGTTCACGACGTGCGTGATGGGTGTGCACTCGCGCTTGAAGGTCTCGTAGTAGTCGTTGACCCAGTGCTTCGCCTCGGCCGGGTCGACGAAGGCGAAGGTCAGCGCCCCCAGCCCCAGCTGCGCCGCCAGGTGGATGGTCTCCCGGTTCGAGCACGCCACCCACATAGGCGGGTGCGGCTTCTGCACCGGCTTCGGGACAACGTTCCGTACCGGCATCGAGAAGTACTTGCCCTGGAAGCCCGGGTAGGGGTCCATGGCCATCATGTTGGCGACCTGCTCCACCACCTCCCGCCACATGTCCCGCCGGTCCGCCGGGTTGATCCCGAAGCCTTCCAGCTCCATCCGGCTCGCTGACTCCCCCGTCCCGAACTCGACGCGTCCGTTCGAGACGAGGTCGAGCGTGGCGATGCGCTCGGCGATGCGGGCCGGAGGATTGTAGCCGGGCGGCAACAGGACGATGCCGTGACCCAGACGGATGGTCTTCGTGCGCTGCGACGCCGCCGCCAGGAACACCTCCGGCGCGGATGAGTGCGAATATTCCTCGAGGAAGTGGTGCTCCACCTCCCACGCGTAGTCGATGCCCAACCGGTCAGCCAACTCCACCTGGTCGAGCGCGTCCTGGAACAGCTTCAACTCGCGCCCATCGTCCCACGGCCGGGGTAGCTGGTGCTCGTAGAAAATCCCGAACTTCATCGCCGTACCGCCCCTCTCCTATCGCCCGCCAGTCACTCCACCCGACCGCACGAGCAGGTCTTCGAGCTGCATCTGCCATTCAAGCGCCGCGCGGCGCTTCTCCGGCGTGTCCGCCAGCTCCTCGTAGATCGCCTGCCCCCACTTCACGTGCTCTTCTTCCTCGAGCAGGATGTGGTTCAGGATGCGGACCGTCGGCGCGTCGCAGACCTGGTCCGTCATCTGGGCGTGGTGCCGGTAGTACACGCACAGGTGCGTCTTCAGCACGCGGTACAGCCCGACGAGCCGCAGGAGCTGGTCGCCCTGCAGCTGCATCGTCTCGACGAATTTCAGGAACGCTTCGTTCGGCGGTTCGGCCTTGTTCGACCACCGCAGCGTGGGCGGCACATCCAGCTCCTGCTCTTCGGTGACCCGCACCTCGGGCAGCCGCTGTCCAATCCAGAACGAGTGGATGGAATCCTGGTAGCAGTGCTCGCCCAAGGCGAACTTCACCTTGATCAGCGGCATCGAAGATGCCCAGCCCCCGGCCGCCGTCATGCACGCGTTCTCGGCAAACTTGTAGTTGATCAGCCGCCGCGCGGTCTCGTCGACGCCAAACGCCCCGCCGACTGTCCGGGGATCGATCGCAAGCTCAGGCACCGGCCACGCCCTTCCCGTTCAGCTTCGCCAGCGTCCGCGTGATGATCGAGTCCCGGTCGAGTTTCATCTTGCGCTGGTTGGCCGCGAACGACTTCGCCTTGACCTTCGCAGCGTCCAGCTTCTCGGCCGGCACTTCGTACTCCACGGCGGTGATGCAGTCGACGGGGCATACGGGCACGCAGATACCGCAGTCAATGCAGCCGTCCGGCTCGACAATATGCGTCCGGTGTCCGGTCGAAAAGTACTTGATGGTTTCCGTCGGGCAGACGCGCCTGCACCAACCGCAGTTGATGCACGCCTCCAGGTCAATCGCTACGACAGCCACGCGGTCTGCCCCGTTTCGAGTCGTAGCGCGGGCTCCTCAGCCTGCGCTTTGGTTCCACGTTGTTTCGAGGTTCTCCGTCGGCTACCCGAGCGCATCCGTGGCGCGGCTCATCTCTTCAGCGAAGAATTCCTTGAGCTCGTCGCTCTGCTGGCCCGACAGCCGTGACCGGAAGGACTCGGCAAGGGCGTGCACCCTGAGCGCCTTCTTCTCTTCCTCCGGGTTGTGTTCGGTGAGTTGCTTCACGAAGAAGTCGCCGATCGCGGTGTGCGTGACTTCGTCGGCCCAGTTGTAGTCGTAGCAGTGCGCCATCAGCCCGTCGCCGATCTTCTCCGCGACCGCTGAGGTCTCCTGGAACAGCGTGAGCGCGCCGCCCTCGAGCGAGACGTTCGTCATCGAGAGCGAGACCACCGGCTCGCGCATCAACTGCTCGACCGCAGCCGGGTTGCCAATGCCCGCCGACAGCGGACCCGACGGCGCGACCCCCGGCGGAGGCGCACCGCCTGCCAGCGTGTCCGGATACTCGCCGATCTCACCACCGTACGACTCGATCAGCCCCTTCGCGAGCCACGCGTGTCGCACTTCGTCCCACGTCTGGCGCGCCATGGCCATGATCAACGTGTGAGGCACCGGCCACTCTTGCCACTCGACGACCTTCCGGCTGAAGGCGTCGATGCCGGCGAACTCCGCGCTCGCGATCCCGCTCACCAGCGCCTTCTTCAGCTCAATGTTGTCCGGCTGTGCGCGCACCATCTCGCGCATCGTGAAGAGATCCTGGTACAGCGCGTGGTCGCCGATCTTCGCGTCGAGCGACGTTTTCTCCTCATCGCTGATCAGCATCGCCGGGCGGTAGGCCGGCTCCCGGATGGAGGGCATCTCCCGGACGCGTTCCGCAAACCTGCTCATCTCGACCTCCTCAGTGCGCCGTTGAACTCACAGCCGCGAATCGACTATACTGCCCAAGATTGCTTTTGTAAAGGGCAAATATTTCGGAGCAGCGAACGGTATGATCCGTCCCGATGTCCTGACCGCCGAGGAGGCCGCGCTCGCTGAGCATGCGGACATCGAGCCGCAGCGCCTCGACCGTCTGCGGAAGGTCGCAGTCGCCTACGGCGAGGCCGTCGGCATCATCGACGTGCTTCGCATCCAGAACTGGTCCGAGGACGGCCTGACCATCGCGCAACTCCGCCTGCTCTGGACGCTGCGCGAGGATGACGGCCTGCCGGTCGGCGCGCTCGCTGAGCACCTCGGCGTGAACCCTTCGACGATCACCGGCCACGTCGACCGGCTCGTACGCCAGGGCCTTGTCCGCCGCGAAGAGGACCCATCCGACCGCCGTATCGTCCGGAACTATCTGACCGACGAAGGGCAGATGGCCGTGGGCGTCATCCGTCGCATCGCCGGGGTTTACGTGATCAACATCCTCAAGCGCCTGTCGGACGAACAGCTCGACCGCCTGGAGCAGGCGCTCGCCGACCTCAACCGTGCCGCCGCGGAAGCACGCTACGAGAGCCAGGCCTAGCTGGCCGCGGCTTCGCTCACGCCGTACGCGTCCAGTTGTGACTGGAAGCTCCTGACATCGTGCGAAAAGACGAGGAGGTCGTGTGTCTCCCCGTGGCGATCCTTCACGTGGTCGCGCAGGAGCGCCTCCGCCTTAAACCCCAGTTCCTCGAATGTGGCGATGGCGCCCTTCTGGTCGATCGTCATCTGCGCCACCATCTTCTCGATGCCGCGGTCCAGCGCCTGCGCGAAAACGGCGTCAGTCAGCGCCCTGCCCAGCCCCTTCCCGCGCATCGACTCGCCGATCAGCACGCGCAGCTCCCCCACGTGCCGCGACCACTGGGCGTTGGCCATGTGCAGCGAGCCGTAGCCGTAGATGCGGCCGTCCCGCTCCGCCACGATGGTCACGATCCGCTCGAGATCAACGTTGTCCAGCCAAGCGTCGACAACGTCGGGGTCGGTGATGTCGATGCGCAGAAACAGCAGGTCGTGCTCCGCCAGCGACTGCGTGAAGCGGAGGAAGGCGTCGCGGTCGAGGCGGCTCAGAAGCCGCAAGCCCATGTCCGTGCCGTCGGAGAGGCGGACCAGCCGGGGGAGCGTCAGCGCATTCTTCCCATCGCTCATACCGACCGCACCGAGAGCCACTCGTTGACCTTCGGCCACAGCCGCGTCACGGCGTTCATGCCCGCCACCAGGCTCACGTGCCCTCCCTTCACGACCACGTCCTCCTTGTCTTCGCTGCCGACCAGCTGAATGAGCGGATGCGTCGCGTCGTAGGGCGCGATGTGGTCGTGCTGTGCCATCGCGTTCAGCACCGGACAGGTGATCCGCGTCAGGTCCACGTGCTGCCCGCCGAGCTGCAACTCGCCCTTGAAGAGCTTGTTCTCCCACATCAGCTCCTTCGTCGACTGCCGGAAGCACTCGCCCGGGAACGGGATCTGGTCCCCGGTCCACTTGTTGAACAGCCGATAGTGCTTCACGTACTGGTCGTTCCACAGGTTGTCCCAGAGGCGCAGATAGGCGACCACCCGGTCGGCCGGCCGCAGCATCTCGAAGGAGCGGTACATCATCTCCGGCGGGATGTTCCCCAGCGAGTCCACCACGCGGTCAACGTCGAACCAGCGGCGATCCGTCCACTGCTTGAAGAGCCCCATGCCCTCGTAGTCCACGGGCGTAGCGATGCACACCAGGTTGGACATAGGAGCGTCGGGGAAGAGACCGCCATAGAGCAGTGACAGCAGCCCGCCCATGCAATAGCCGATGAACGAGACGTCCGTCTCGCCACTCTCTTCCTGCACCTTTTCGATGCAGGCGGGGATGAAGTCGTATGTGTAGTCCTCGAGCTTCAAGCGCTTGTCCTCGGGGCGCGGCACGCCCCAGTCGATCATGTAGACGTCGAACCCCTGCCGCAGCAGAAACTCGACGAAGCTGACCCCCGGCGTCAGGTCCAGGATGTACGGCTTGCTGATGAGCGACATCACCAGCAGCACCGGGACCCGGTACACCTCGTCGCTGAGCGGGCGATAGTGGTACAGCCTGAGGGTGCCGCGGCTATAGATGACGTCTTTCGGGGTCATGCCCACATCCGGCTGGTCGCGGCTCATCAGCACGTCGATGCCGCGCACCGAGCGCTGGATGGTGCGCTCCACCTCCTTCCGCACGACGTCGCCGATGTACTCCGGGGCGGGGGCGGTCTGCGTTGTCATGGCAAGACCTCCGGCGAATGACGCGATGGCGGGCCGCAGCGCGCCCGAGCGAACCGCACTGCTGGGCCACAGTATCGCACCGCCGGGGTGCCTTGAATAGACGACTCCCTGAGGCTGCGGAAAGCTTCCCGCGGTTTTCGGGCTACTCGCCGGCCCCTGGCCGCGGCGGGCGGCCTCAGACCTGGGGAGGGGGCGTGCCGTTCACACTCGCGGCGACCGGAGGCTGCTTGGTGCGCGGGGGCCGCGCGTAGACCGCCGCCCGCGAGGCAGCGCCGGGCGCCAGCGTCACGACGGCCGTCTCCAGCCTCGCGAGCGTCTCCTCGATCGCCTGCATGCGCTCGCCCAGTGACACCAGATCGCCGTGCGTCGGGATGTTGAAGGCTGTGTAATAGCGCTCCAGGTTGTCGGCGATGATCCGCTGCACGGTCAAGGATGTTTCGACCCACATGTTCATCGCGTTCGACATGGTGTCCGTCCCCAGGACGTCCTTGAAGAAGGAGTTCCACTGCCGCTCGGAGTCGGTGAGGAACTGTCGCCACAGGTCGAGGGGGTTCGGAATCGGGGGCTCGTTATTCTCGGGCATCGCGCTCCTCGCTGTCTCTGCCGATCTGGCCGTGTGTCCCATTCTACGCCTCTACGCCCGCGCGCGGCGCGGCCCCTCCTCCTCATCCTCGGACGTGGCCTGTGGGGTAAGCCCTTCGATGGTCCCCCGTAGCACCGCCTGATACCTGCTAAGGACATCGATCCAGCCAGACAGGAACAGATCCCCTGCCTTCGTCAGCGAGTACATCCGCCGCGCCGGCCCGGACTCGGACGTGTCCCAGAACGACGACACCAGCCCCGTCCGCTCCAGCTGACGCAGCGTGCGATACACGCTCCCCGAGTCGAACGCGGGCAACCCCGCTTCCGCCAGCCGCTGCGCCAGCTGATAGCCGTACGCGTTCCAGTTCCGCAGGAACGCGAGCAGGGTGGTGGTCAGCAGGTCGCCGTGCAGCCGGAAGGGGGTGTCACGCGGCCCTTCGACGTCGTCCGTCTTCTTCACCATCTCGTTGCTCCTCCCGGCAGGGCCGGACTTTCTCCCAAAATACGTGGCGATCGCCCTTGACAGCGCCTCGCCGCTATGTGTAATCTACATCTATCGGCGGGACGACGCAAGTCCCCGGGACGACGAATTTCTGAGGAGGATCCACCCCATGACCACGAAGAACCCTACGAACACCGCAGTCGACAAGTACTTCGAGGCCCTCACCGAGAGCTACGACGCCATCATCGAGGGGATCAAGGCCAGCAACGAGCGCGGCTACCGCATCTCGTCCAACCTGCTCTCGGAGGCCCAGCGGGGCCAGCGCGAGGCGGTCCAGCTCGGCCGCAAGTTCGCCGAGGACCCCACGGACGTCGGCGGCTTCTACCGCACGATGATGGAGTCAACCACCCGGGCCCAGGGCCGTGCCCTGGAGCTGGCCCGCCAGATGTTCGATGAGCTGTCCGAGTCTCGCACCGAGACCCGGGAGACCATCGAAAAGGTCGTCAAAGCGCAGCGCAGCGCCGGCGAAGCCGCCATCGAGGCCGTCCGCGACGTTGCCAGCACCACCGCGGACCGCGTCCGCACCGGCGTCAGCAGGGTCACGAGCCGCGTCGGTGGGGCTGTCGATGAAGCTTCCGAGGCCGCCAAGGAGGCCCCGAAGGCCGCGCGCAAGCCCGCCGCGACGGCTGCGAACGGCGCCGCCGACTAGTACACTTCTGACAACAGGCGCCCCACGGAGAGGGCGGAGTGATGCAGGATGCGCGCTCCGCCCTTTCCATTCCCTGCTTGACCGCCGCCGCGGCCGGTCGTAGCATCGCCCAAGCTTCCATTCGAGCTGAGCCGAGGAGGAAATCGTCATGGCGCAGACATCCGCTCCTGGCGTCCCGGCCGTCCCGGACCGCGCCGAGCTTCGCGCCGCCATCGAGAGGGCCCGTACCAGCTACAACGCGCTCGTCGACACGGTGCCCGCCGATGCCTGGCGCAGCCCCTCCACAAACGCCGGGTGGGACTGCGGCAAGCTGCTCGCCCACGTCGCCGTGGGGCAGGAGTACCTCTCGACGGTCGTGTAGAACGCGTCCAGCGGGCGCGGCCTGATCCCCACCGCCTTCCTCCCGATCCCGATCATCGATTTCGTCAGTGAGCGCCGCACACGAAGCGCGCCAGGGAACGCGACCCCCGAGTCCCTGAAGCGGCGCTACGCCGCCGCGACCGAACGCATATTCTCGGTGCTGGACGGCCTGCAGGACGCCCAGTGGAAGCGCGGCACGAAGAGCCGGGGCGCATACTACACGCTCGAGGGGCTGTTCCGGCTGGTGCCAGAACACTTCCGGGAGCACGAAGAGGAGATCAACAACCGCCCGACCGGCGCCTAGACGGGCTGCCAGTAGCGGCGCCCTTCCCCCATCAGGACGCGACCGAGCATGAGCCCCGGGAAGTGACTGGCACCGAGGAGCGCGCCCGTCCCCTCCATCTCCCGCGCCATCGCCTCCTGCGAGCGGCGCGCCAGCTTCGGGTCGACGTCGCCCAGCCCCGACCACTCCGCCTCCTCCAGCTGCACGGGGCAGCTCACGCCATCGCCCAGCAGGAACGCGCGCTGGTCACCCGATGAGAGCACCACGCCGGCGTGCCCGGGCGTATGCCCCGGCATCGCCACGACGTCGATCCCGGGGGCCAGCGACGACCCCCCGTCGCGGGCCTGGTAACGGGACTCAACCGCTGCGACGACGTCCTTCCGGTTGATCGCGTTGGCCTCCAGCCCCGCGAACCACGTGTGTTCGTCGCTTGTCCAGTGATAAGTGGCGTTCGGGAACGCCGGCCGCATCGCGCCGTCACGTTCCACCGCCGCCGTGCCGCAATGATCGACATGCAGGTGGGTCATGAAGACGGCGTCGACGGCCTCCGGCTGCACTCCCTGCGCCGCCAGCTCCGAGAGCAGCGCGCCGCCGCTGAACGCGCCCACCTTCACCGGCCCGACGCCTGTGTCGATGAGCACACGCTTGTCGCCGGAGCGCACCAGGAAGCACCCGAAGGGGAAGGTGAGGTTGCCCTGGTGGTCTAACCAGCGCTTGTGCGGCTCCCACTGCTCCGCGGTCGTCCCGCGGTAGTACACGTGCGCGGGGAAGGAGATGTCACCGTCCGAGACAGCGATGACTTCGAGGTCGCCGACCGTGAATCTGTTTGCCATGGCCGGAAGTGTACGGAGCTGCGGCGTCGCAGTCTACAGGTGGGATGGGAGGGGACACGTTGCGCTGCCAGTCCTACACCACGCCGGCGAGCAGGTTCGCCACTGTGCGGTAGACGTCCGGGTTGAACGCCATCCCGATATGCGTCGCCGTCACCTCGCGGTTCAGCGACTCCTCTTCCTCGATGCACGATCGCCAGTCGACAACGCCGTCGACCTTCGAGTAGATGGCGTGCGAGAGAAAGTCATCCTTGGTGGTCTGGTTCTGCTTCAGCGAGGACACGAACGAGCACGTGCACTGCGGTGTGAAGCAGCTCGCCGTTACTTCGCGGCGAGGGTTCCGCTCACGCAGAATGTTCGAACGCACGAAGTTCGCGGCGCTGAGGACCAGCGGGTGGGCACGCACCTCCCGGAAGGGTGAGCCCATGGTGATGACCTGCTTCACCAGCCGGGGCTGCCGGTGCCCCGCCGAACGCGCGAGCATGCCGCCGAGGCTGTGCCCGATCACGGTGACGGGCCGGCCGGTCTCCTTGTGCGCCTGCTCGATGGTGAGGATCAGCCGCTGTGTTAGCAGTTCCGGGCAGTCCACGTTGCGGCCGATTCCTGAGAAGTAGGGCCGGTAGCCGATCCGGCGCAGCCACAGATGCATCTCGGTCATGTAGCGGTCGGAGCCCAGAAAGCCCGGGACAAGGACTACGGGGTCGCCCCGGCCGCGGGGCACCCCGAACCCGTAGTAGACCGGTGAGGCATGGAGAGCGATCCAGTCCAGCGGGAAAAAGGCCTCGAGCCAGATGGGCCGGCTCGTGGGCTGATAGCCCCCCAGCTCAGGCGGCAGGGTTGCGGCGCCGTTGACCTTCGCCCTGTTGGCGTTCAATTCGCCCCCCCTTAGCGGAAACCCGCATAGGTATCGGCGTTCCCCCTCTATCTTCTGACGCCTACTAGCATATAATCAAGTGGGCGATCAGCTGTATCAGGAGCCACGTTTCGGGAATCTAGCCCAATTCCGTAAATTTCGTGCCTTTGTAATAGTACCCCGCCTGAGTAGAGATATAATCGGGATACTTGACGAATCCCGGGGCGGAGCGGCAGCGCGGGAGGCAATGCCACCATGAGCCCAACGCAGCTGTCGAGGCGCATGAGCGCCGAAGACGCCTGGTTCCTGTACTTCGAGAAGCCGGACGCCGCCCTCCATATCGGGTCGGTCGGCATCTTCGAGGGTGCCATCCCCTTCGCTGACCTGCACGCGTGCATGGACGCTCGCATGCACCTCATCCCGCGCTACCGGCAGCGCCCGATCATCCCGCCCCTGTTCGCCGGTCACCCCACCTGGGAAGACGACCCCAACTTCTCCCTCGACCGCCACCTGCACGAGGTCGAGTTACCAGCTCCCGGCACGCACGAGCAGCTCATCGAGCTGTCGAGCGAGCTCTTCGCGAAGATGCTGCCCCGCGACCGCCCGCTCTGGGACATCACCGTCATCCACGGCCTCGAGGGGGGCCGCACGGCCTACCTGAACCGAGTCCATCACTGTCTGGTCGATGGCGTGTCCGGCATCGAGCTGCTGCTGGCGATCATGGACCTCACGCCGGACCCCGACCCGCCCGTAGCGGGGCCCGAGTGGCAGCCGAAGACACCGCCGAACGCGATCGAGTCCTGGGCCGAGGCCATGTTCGAGCAGTGGAACCAGAACTTCCGCGCCTTCACCGAATGGCAGGAGAACCTGCTCGATCCGCGCGCGCAGATGCGCCAGATGACCGAGATGACGCGCGCCTTCGAAGTCGCGCTCCCCCTTCTGTTTCGCCAGCCACAGCGCATGATCTGGAACAAGCCCGTCAGCGGGAATCGCCTCGCCGCCTGGACGCATGTTTCGTTCCAGGAGGTACGACGGATCCGCGGCGCGCTCGGCGGCACGGTGAACGACGTCGTCCTGACGCTGCTCGGCGGGGCGCTGGGGCACTACCTGCGGTCTCGCGACGTGAACACCCAGGGAATGAGTGTCCGCGTGCAGATCCCGGTCAACGTCCGCAACGAGGACCAGAAGGGGGCGCTGGGCAACCGCGTCTCCATGATGCTCCCGGAGATCCCCGTCGGGGCGATGTCCCCGCAAGCGCGTCTGAAGGCCGTGCGCGAGGAGGTGGAGCGGCGTAAGACCCGCGAGGAGGCCCGCGCGTTCGAGTCGCTGCTGCGCATCTCCGAGAACCTGCCGGCCGCCTATCACGCCCTGGCCGGTATGGGCGGCGTCCCGCAGGGCTCGCTGAACCTCGTGTGCACGAACGTGCCCGGCCCGCTGATCCCGCTGTACAGCGTGGGCCACCGGATGGTCGCCCATTACCCGATGGTCCCGCTGGCCGGCGACCTCGGCATCGGCGTCGGCGTGACCAGCTTCGACCAGGGCCTGTACATCGGCATCATGTGCGACCCGAAGATCCTCTCCGACGTGGGCCGCATCGCCGACTACTTCGACCAGGAGTTCCGCGAACTGCGTGCTCTCGCCGGCGTAGAAGAGTCCGACGTACCGGACTTCGGCGCGATCCGCAACGGGCACAGCACGGAAGCTCCGCCCGCACCCGCAGCCACACCGGAGCCGGCTCCGGCACCGGCGTCATAGAGTCTGCAGAGGCCAGAGAGTTAACGGCGCGACCTGAGCGCCTGTGCCTGATCTGATGCAGGTCAGTCGGTGAACCCGTCGATGTCGTGCGACATGATGAGCATGTCGTGGGTGCGGCCCTCGTTGTCGACAACGTAGTCCGCCAGCAGCGCCTCCGGACGGAAGCCTATGCGCTCGAACGTCGCCCGGGCGCCCTTCTGGTCGGAGGTCATCTGCGCCGTGATCTTTTTCAGCCCCAGCTCCTTCGCGATGGCGAAGATCTCCTGCGCCAGCCGGGCGCCGAGCCGCATGCCCCGGTAGTCGCCGCCGACGATCGTCCGGATCTCGCCCACGTGGCGCGTCCAGAGCACCTCGTTGTGGTGGAGGCTGGCGTAGCCGGCCATCTTGCCGTCTTCGTACGCAAGTACGGTGATGGTCCTGCCCGCATCGACGTTCTTCACCCACTCGTCGACGTTTCGCGGGTCGGTGATATCCATGCGCAGGAAGAGCACGTCGCGGCGAGGCAGTGCCCGTGCGAAGGTGATGACATCGTCGCGCTCCGCCTTCGTCATGAGGCGAAGCTGGAACGGGCGGTCGCCCACGCGGATCTCGCGGGGGTAGGTGCGCTTGTAGCTGGCAGTCTGTACGTCCGTCGTCATCAGGCCTCCTCACCAGGGCCGCCAAGGCCGCCAGGGCCGCCTTCCGGGGCCTCGATCCTAGCACAGACTCCCGCCGAGGGGCACCGGCAACCCGGAATGGTACGGACGAACCATGCCCGGTCTACGATCTCCTCTCGACGCATCGCTCGGCATCGGCGACGATCCCCATCAAGGGGAGGACACGATGCTCATGGATGATTCGAGGAATCCGGCACTCACTGCCCGCGGGGAGTTCTGGCTCGCCGCCGGCTCCGCTCTCGTCATCTCAGGGTTGGTGAGCTGGATGGTCGCCATTGACCCCGGCAAGGAAAACGTCGCCGCGGCAGCGACCATGATGACGCTGATGTTCCTGGCCGGGATCGCGTCGTCCTTACATCGGCGTGGGCCGCGTATCCTCGGCGGCGCGCTCGTCATCGTCTGGGCCCTGGCGGTGACGTACCTGATCTCCTTAGCGATCTGGGCCACGCTCCACCCCAATCCACGTGACGAATTCCCACCCGCGGCTCTATGGTTGATCTGGACGATCTACGCGTCCTTGCTGCTCATCTGGGCGATGGCCAGCGCGGGGGCTCGGCCAGGCCGTCGCACGGCTTGTTCGCTAGCGGTTCACCCGTCCCAGATTGCGGATGGCGTCCGGACCGCCCGGATACCCGCCACCCTCGATCCCCACTGACACGATCGCCGCTGCCCAGGGCCGCAGGACGTCGATCAGGTCATCGAAGTCCGCCCCAATCGCGTCGACGATCGGCGTCTCCATGGCGTCAGTCTCGGCCTCGATCCGCTCGCGAAACGCACGTCCTTCCGCCGAGAACGCATCGCCGTCCATCCAGCCCTTCGCCCGCATCCCGGCGATGGCAGCGTCCATCTGTGCGACGCTCCAGCCGCGTGTCGCCGAGTACGTCTTCAACGGGATCCCCATCTGCAGCTCCGACATGAGCTGGATCTCGATCGGTCGCACGCCGCGCATTGTCCAGACGCCGATGTGGCTATCCCCGCGGTGCTCGCGCACCATGTCACAGCAGCGCCAGAGCTGGCCCAGCGGCTCCTTCGGGAACGGGAGCGCGCGCAGCCCGCTGTACAGGGGATGCCCGGCGTGCTCCGCCACCGCGAGGCCCCGCAGCAGCAGCTCGACGGCCCGGGCGACTTGCGCGCTGTCCGGCTCGCCGAGGAGGCGCCGCAGCGACGCCACCGCGCCGTCGTAGCGTGCCTGGAGCAGCGGGCCGGGCTCGGTGACCCGCCACCCCGCCTCCACGGCCGGGACGACGACCTCGGGGTTGAACACGCCGAACGCGGCCGCCACCACCATCGCCGACGGCCTTCCCATCGAGGCGCCCCGGCTGCAGAAGTAGCTGCTGCCGTAGTCCGTGAACCCCAGCGCCCCGTAGCGCTGCTGCGCCTCAGGCGCGAAGTACACGTTCGCGCCGATGGGCTCGCAGACGTTTCGGAGCGTGCGTGTTCGTTCGTCCATGCTTCCTCCCGCGTCGCCGAGAATCCTACGCACGCCACGTCCGAACCGCCAGTTCGACGCTCCGGCCGAAAGCAAGGCCGGCATCAAGGCGATCAACGCGCGCATGGCCGTTGTCATCGGCGGCTCCATCCCCATCCGCTTCGAGGAGGTCTCGAAGGATCGCGTCGTCGCGACGATGGTTGTCGACCACCGGGTACACCAGCCGGCGGGCGTCCTGCACGGAGGCGCTTCGCTGGTGCTGGCGGAGAGCCTGGCCTCGGTGGGCGCCGGCTACAACTGCGCGCCGGGGATGACCGCCCGAGGCCAGGAGATCAACGCCAACCATCTTCGCCCCGTCCGAGAGGGCATCGTGCGCGCAGTTGCCACGCCCGTCCATCTCGGTCGCACGAGTCAGGTCTGGGCGGTGGAGGTCCGCAACGACGCCGGGAAGCTCGTCTGCATCTCGCGCTGCACGCTCGCCGTTGTGCCGGCCCCGGACGGGAACGAATACCTGCCGCCCTACGGCCACCAGAGCGCGCGTGCCTGCGGTCGCAGCTCGTCGCGGTGGTCCGGGTGGGCGACTGCGATCAGCTCCTCCGCCCGCTGGCGGTGGTTCTTCCCCCAGAGCCGGGCGACGCCGTACTCCGTGACCACGTAGTCGGCGTAGTAGCGCGGGATCGTGACGTAGGAGCCGGCGTCCATCTGCGCGACGATGCGCGAGACCGCGCCGCCCATCGCCGTCGAGGGCAGCAGCGTGATCGCCCGGCCTCGCGGCGAGAAGGCGCCCGCCATGTGCATCTCCGGCTGGCCGCCGGTGCCGTTGATGATCCGCCCGCCGAAGACGCTTTCGGCGTTGATCTGGCCGATCAGGTCGACGGTAATGGCGTTGTTAATCCCGACGAACTGGTCGAACTTTGTCAACGTGCGCGGGTGCAGCACGTACTCCGGGTCGTACAGCTCGAAGTTCGGGTTGCCTTCGATGATCTGATAGTCCTCCGGGTTGCAGCCGCTCCACGCCGCCGCCACAGCCTTGCCGGTGTGGATCTCCTTCCGCGACCCGTCGACGATCCCGTCACGCCACAGCCCCGCCAGGCCCGGCCACCCCAGCTCCGTGTGGATGCCCAGGTGCTTCTTTCCCGCGAACGCCCCCAGCCGCGTCATCCCCCGCGATGGCTCCCCGACACCTACCTGGACCGTGTCGCCGTCCTGGATGAGCGTGTTGAGGTGCCGGGCGATCGCCTCCGCCTCCGGCCCCGGAGGGGACATGCCCAGCAGCGCGCGCGCCAGCTCAGGGTCGATCGCCGCGAGCAGGTTCGCGGCGAGCGCCAGCGGCTGCACGTCCCTCAGCTCGCTCGCCAGCTTCTTCCACCCCTCCCGGCGGGCCGGATCCTCCACCTTGTCCGCCAGCGCGTCGAACGCGTCGCGCGTGATCGGCGCGGGCGTGAACTCCACGAAGTGGTCGATCTCCGAGACGTGGACGTGCACATCGCCGAAGACCTGCGGGAGGCGCTCGTTCACCTCGGCGATCACCGTCCGCACCCGCTTCGCGTACGAGCGCTGCATCCACTGGTGGAGGCCGAAGTGGCAGTACCCTGCGGTGTTCGGCGGCGAGACGGTGCACAGCAGCACGTCAGGGACGTGCACGTCCGGCCGCGCCTGGTCGTACGCCTTCATCCCCAGCGAGAACAGGTTCGGTAGATACGTGCCGCGACGCTCGTCCGTCACGAACCGCGCCACGTCACCGACGAACAACTCGAACTCGATGGAGAACGCCGACTCGTCGGGCAGGCGCAGCCAGCCGTGGTCGGTCGCCGGCGCCAGCAGCCGCAGCGTGACGCCCTTCAGCTGCTCTCTTCGCCCCGCCAGGGCGAATGGCAACGTCGTCGGGGGGAAGACGGGCACGACGACGGTGTCGCCGTCCTGCACGGCCTTCACCGCCTCGGCCGGCGTCGTGAGCCGCTGCCGGTAGATCTCCTGCCAGTCCATCCGCCCTCCCCTGCTGCGCGAGTGCTCGTCGGGCGGATTATTTCGGGCGGAAGCGGGAAGGGGAAGGGCGGTGGGGATCAGCCTCCGGGGCGGACGCCAAGCCCTGAGAGCTGCTGCTCCAGGTCGTGACCCTCGTCGATGCGGAAGTGCACCCCGTGCATCCCCGCCTGGCGCGCCGCCTCGACATTCGTGTCGAGGTCGTCGATGAAGACGCAGGCTTCCAGCGGCAGCGCCAGCCGCTCCGCAGCCAGCGCATAGATGCGCGGGTCGGGCTTCGCCATCCCAACATCAGCGGAGACGACGATATCGTCGAAGAGGTCGTGGATGCCGTGCTCACGCAGCCGGCGGGCCAGGGTCTTGTCGGCGTTGCTCAGCACCGCCGTCCGGTAAGGCGGCCGAATCCGCTTCACCAGCTCGATGTTCCGCGGGATCAGCCGCTGCTGGCCGCGCCACTCCTCGTGCAGCCGGGGCATCGTCCGGCCAGCGAGCGCTTCCAGGGTCTCGTGCGACTCCTGGAGCCACGCCTGCCGGTCGCCGACGCCCACCTCGAGCTGGCGCCAAGTCTGGGAGCGGTACAACGTCTCCACCAGCGCCCGCTCGCGCAGGCCGTGCTGCTGTTCGAGCGCGATCGTGACGTCCCAGCGCATATCCCAAAGCACGCCGCCGTAGTCGAAGATCACACCGCGAATGTCCATCGACAACATTCTGGCACGCTCCGCCGGAAGGCGGAACGCGTGGCCGGCCGTGTCAACAGTTGGTTAAGACGGCTGGTAGCGGTTGGCGATGGGCAGACGGCGGTCACGGCCGAACGCCCGGGGCGTGATCTTCACGCCGGGAGGGGCCTGGCGGCGCTTGTACTCGTTGCGGTCCACCATCTTCACGATCCGCTCGACCACCGCCGCATCGAAGCCCATCCCCGCGATCTCCTCGACGCTGCGGTCGTCCTCGACGTACGCCTCCAGGATCGGGTCGAGGACGTCGTACGGCGGGAGGGAGTCCGTGTCGAGCTGGTCCGGACGGAGTTCGGCGCTCGGCGGCTTGTCGATCACCGCCTGGGGGATCACCTCGCGGCAGGCGGCGCGGCTTTTGTAGCGCGCCAGCTCCCACACCAGCGTCTTCGGGACGTCCTTGATCACCGCGAATCCTCCGGCCATGTCGCCGTAGAGAGTCGAATAGCCGGTGGCCATCTCGCTCTTGTTCCCAGTCGTCAGCACCAGCCACCCGAACTTGTTGGCCAGCGACATCAGCAGGTTGCCCCGGATGCGCGCCTGCAGGTTCTCCTCCGCCACCCCGAATTGCGTGTCGGCAAACGGCTCCGCCAGCACCTCCAGCGTCGCCTCGAACGGCTTCTCGATAGGCAGCCTCATGCAGCGAATGCCCAGCCGCTCCGCCAGCTCATGCGCGTCGGTCTCGCTCCCCTCCGACGAGAACCGCGAGGGCATCGACACGCCGACGACGTGCTCCGGGCCCAGCGCGTCGACGGCGATGCAGGCGACGAGCGAGGAGTCGACCCCTCCGGACAGCCCGACCAGCACCGTCTCGAAGCCCGTCTTGGCCAGATAGTCGTGCACGCCCAGCACGAGCGCCTCCCACACCTCCCCCACCTCGTCGAGCAGCTCGGCGAGGCGGGGGAGCAGCGCTGGCTTCTCGGCGATGGACGGCGCCTCGGAGACGACGATCGCCTTCACCGCGCCCGACTCGCGCATCTCGCGGCGCTCCTGCCTGCGGCGGGGGTCGTGCAGCCGCTTCTGCATCACGCCCTCGACGTCGATGTCACAGACCAGCAGCTCCTCGCGGAACTGCGCGGCCCGGGCGATCAGCGCTCCCGTCTCGTCGCAGACGATGCTGTGGCCGTCGAACACCAGCTCGTCCTGCCCGCCGACCATATTCACGTAGCAGACGGCCACCACATCGTCGCTGGCGCGCGTCGAGATCATGCGCTCGCGGAAGCCTCCCTTGCCCCGATGGTACGGCGAGCCGTTGATGTTGACGATGACCTCCGCTCCCGCGCGCGCCTGGTCGCGCGACGGCCCGTCCGGGTACCAGATGTCCTCGCAGACGTTCACCCCGACATCCACGCCGGCGACGACGAACACCGGCGACTCGCTGCCACGCTCGAAGTAGCGCGCCTCGTCGAAGACGCCGTAGTTCGGCAGGAACTGCTTGTGATATCTGCCGGCCACGCGTCCGTCACTGATGACGGCGGCGGCGTTGTAGATGTCCTCGTCGAGATCCACGAAGCCCACGACCGCGGTGATCCCCTTCGTGGCCGCCGCGATGCGGTCGAGCGCCGCCAGGTTGTCGGTGACGAACGAGCGGCGCAGCACGAGGTCCTCGGGCGGATAGCCGGTAACGGCCAACTCCGGGAACGCGACCAGGTCGACGCCCAACTCCCGGGCCTTCCCGATCCACTCGATGATCTTCGCCGTGTTGCCGGGGAGGTCGCCGATCGTCGTGTCGATCTGTGCCATCCCGACGCGCAAGTTTCGCATCTACCCTGCTTTCGTGCCCTTCGATTATACGGTGCCCCGATGATGACCCCGCCCAAGCACGGGCCATCCCCTAGAGACGCCGTCGTCACGCGGTCAAGCCACGCTCCGACAAGCACCCTCGACCCTAAGGCGACTCCCGATATTCAGGGGTCACACGAATTCAGTATCATGCCGCGCGGCCGACCACATGATCGGCAGGAGCACCCATGACCACCCCCGTCGCCCTTGAGCCCATTCTCGCCGAACCGGGATCCGTCGCTGAGCTGCGGCTCGACCCCGGACTGCTCATCGACCTCTCCCTGAAGACGATGTTCTACCGGGGCCGGATGACGCGCGGCGAGATCGGCGACGCCCTGAAGGTCGCCGGCGCCGTCGTTCAGGAGGTGATGCAGTTCCTGACGCAGGATGGCCTCGCGACCGTCCTTGGCGCGGAGGGTTCCGGTCCCTCCGGCTACGTCTACGCGCTCACCCAGAAGGGCATCGACCGCGCCGACACGGCCTTCGCCCGCAGCGGCTACGTGGGCCCCGCCCCGGTGCCGCTCGACGACTATGTCGCCCAGGTGCGCGCGCAGACCATCGCGAACGTCACCGTCTCGCGCGAACAGATCCACGAGGCGCTGAGCTCGCTCGTGCTCGCCGAGCAGACACGCCAACGCATCGGCCGGGCCGCATCCTCCCGCCGCTCGACGCTGTTCTACGGCGCGTCGGGGAACGGCAAGACGACGATCGTCAGCACTGTCGGGGCGGTATTGGCCGGCAGCGTGCGCATCCCCTATGCGCTCGAGGCGATGGGGCAGCTCGTGCACGTCTACGACCCTTCGAAGCACGAGATCCTGCCGGACGACACCCCGGCGAACGGCAACGGCGCCGAAGAGCACTACCTGCGCGCGCGCAGCGACCGCCGCTGGGTGCGCATCCGCCGCCCGGTCGTCGTCGGCGGCGGTGAGCTGACCCGCCAGAGCCTGGAGCTGATGTACGACGAGAACACCAAGATCTACGAGGCGCCACTGCAGCTGAAGGCCAATGGCGGCGCGCTTATCATCGACGACTTCGGCCGCCAGCAGATCCCGGCTGTCCAGCTGCTCAACCGCTGGATCATCGCGCTCGAGGGTGGAGTCGACCACCTGACGATGCACACCGGTCAGACGATCGAGATCCCGTTCGACGTGCTCATGCTCTTTTCCACGAACCTGCCGCCGGACCATCTCGCCGACGAGGCGTTCTTGCGGCGCATCCGCTACAAGGTGGAGATCCCCAACCCGAGGCCGGAGGAGTACCGCGAGATCTTCCGGCGTGAGTGCGCCACCCACGGCGTCACCTACAAGGACCAACCAGTCGCGCACCTGCTTCGCGAGTGGTACGACGCCCAGGGCCGCGAGCTCCGAGGCTGCCACCCGCGCGACCTCGTCGACGCCGTCGTGGACGCCGCCCGCTACGAGGGGCGCCGCCCGGAGCTGACCGTCGCCGCGCTCGACGAGGCCTGCGCGACGTATTTCCTTCGCCCGCTCAACTCGCCGGGCTAACGGACCTCCTGGCGAGCGCTCACTCCCGGGCGGGTGCGTGCCTTCACGCCTGGACGCGCACAGCACGCTGCCCCCTACCCCCGAACGGCTTGTTATCCTGTTTACAGATATCTTGAGCATCACCGCGACCCTCTCGACGCGTCCACTCTCGACCTCCGCCGATGCGACCGCCATCGACATCGACACCCTCTCGTTCAGCTACGGCGAGCAGGTTGCGCTCGACACGCTCTCGCTGCGCGTGGCCGTCGGCGCTGTCTTCGGCCTGCTCGGGCCGAACGGCTCCGGGAAGAGCACTCTGCTCTCGCTGCTCACTGAGCGCCGGCGCCCACAGTCGGGCACCATTCGCCTCCTGGGAGAGCCGCTGACAGCGCGGCTCCGCGCCCGGATGGGCGTGGTGTTCCAGGAGCCGTCGCTCGACCCCCACATGACGGTCATCGAAACCATGCGCCTGCAGGCGCGGCTGTTCGCCCTCCCGGGCGCTGCGGCCACCCGCCGCACGGCGCAGCTGCTCGACACAGTCGGGCTAGCCGACCGCGGATCGGCGTTGACCGCGACGCTCTCCGGTGGCATGAAGCGGCGCCTCGAGCTGGCACGGGCGCTGATCGCGGACCCGGAGCTGCTCCTGCTCGATGAGCCCACACTGGCGCTCGACCCCGAGTCGAAGCAGCGGCTGTGGGCGCACCTCCGCGAGGCGAATGCCGCGGGCCTCACGCTGCTCGTGGCGACGAACGATGTGCAGGAGGCGGAACGCTACTGTGGCACCGTGGCGCTCCTCTCCGCCGGCAAGCTTGTCGCGCAGGGCGCGCCCTCGGAGCTGAGACACGGTCTACGGCGAGAAGCTGTCCGCATCGAGTGGCGCGACGGCGCCGTCCCTGACGACGGCCTGCTCGAAGCGCTCCCCGGCGCAGGACAGATCCGCCGGGCCGGCCAAGTCGCCCACGTCACGGTGGACGCCGCCGCGCCCTTCCTCGCCCGCCTGTTTGAACGCGCTGGCGAACGCATCCACGCCGTCCGCATCGAAGAGTCCACGCTCGAGGACGTCTACTTCCAGCTCGTCGGCCGCGCCATCTCGCAGCCCAGCCCGCACGAGCCGCCGGCATGATCATGGAGCTGACGGCGATCGGCGCCCTCGTGGCGCGCGACCTCCGGTCGTTGTTCCGGGCGCGCTCGCAACTCTACTCGTCGGTGCTCTTCCCGCTGATGCTGCTGGCCATCATCGGGACCGGCGTCTCGGAGGGACTCCAGCCTGCGGGCGTCAGTGATTATGTCACGTTCCTCACCCCCGGCATCATCGTCATGACGGCGCTCTTCTCCTCGACCTTCTCCAGCGCGTCCTACTACCAGGACCGCGACTCCGGGATGCTGAGGGTTCTGCTGGCTTCCCCTCACCCTGCGCGCGTGATCCTCTTCGCGAAAGCGTTGAGCGCCGTTGTCATCGGCGCCGCGCAAGCGCTGCTCGTGCTCGCCGCCGCCGCCACCATCCCGGCCATCGACTTCGAGTGGCAGTACGGCGTCGCCGGGAGTCTCGCGCTGGCGTTCTTCGCCATCCTGGTGCTCAACTTCTTTCTCGCCGGGCTGGGACAGCTGCTCGCCTCACGCATCGCGTCGATGCAGGGGTTCCACCTGGTGATGAATCTGGTGCTATTCCCCTTTCTCTTCTTCTCCGGCGCGTTCTTCCCGCTGGACAACCTCCCGCTTTGGCTGCACATGCTCGGCCGCGTCAATCCGCTGTCCTACGCCGTCGACATGATGCAGCTCGCCCTCTATGCCGGCGACGATGACGGCTTCTTCGGCCTGCCGCTCGACATTGCGGTGCTCACCGCCCTCGCCGCGGCGATCTTCTACGTGGCTGCCAGCCGCGAGGTCGGCGCCGACCGATGACCCTCCCCGCCCCGGCCTTTCTGCTCCTCGTCGCGACGCTCGCGTTGGCGGTCGCCTGCGGCGGACACTCCGGCGACGGGGACGACGAACTCTTCCCGCGCGTCGTCACCCTCGGAGAGGGCGACGTCTTCCTTGCGATCCGCAACAGCGCCCTCGGCGTCGGCGAGAACCGGCTGAGCATCGGCCTGCTCGACCGCGACGACGAGCCCATCCTCGGCGCGGAGGTGCACCTGCGCTTCTTCGACCTGAACGGCGCCGAACCGGCGCTGAAGTCGGAAGCCGACGCCCGCTTCGTGCCGGTGACGCTCTCCTTCGTAGATGAAGGCGCGGGGGGCGAGCGCGTCGACACCGGCGACGACGGCGTGTACGTCGCCCCATTCACGTTCGACCGCGAAGGCGCCTGGGGCATGGAGGCGCGCGTCACTTCGGGCGGCAAGACCTACGACCGCATCCCGTTCCGGTTCGTGGTGCTCCCGGACACGCCCGAGCCCGGCATCGGCGACGCAGCTCCGCCCAGCGTCCAGCAGACGCTCGCCACCGCCTCGAGCGTCGAGGAGATCGACTCGTCGTTCCCGCCGCGCCCCCAGATGCACGACGTCGCCATCGCCGATGCGCTGCGGCGCGGGCAGCCGCTCGTCATCGCGTTCGCCACGCCCGCGTTCTGCCGCTCCCGCACCTGCGCCCCGGTGATGGACGCGGTGATGGACCCCCTCTACGCCGCATACGGCGATCGCGCAACGTTCATCCACATCGAGCCGTACTCGCTGCCGGAGTTGCGTCAGGCGAACATCCAGAACGCCGTGCCGGCCCTTCGCCAGTGGAGGCTCGAGACCGAGCCCTGGATCTTCGTCGTCGGAGGCGATGGCCGGATCGTGGCGAAGTTCGAGGGCATCGCCGGCCGCGACGAGGTCGAGGAGGCCCTCATGCGCGCCCTCGAGGCCCCGCCGCCCGAGGCCGCGCCGACGCCTGTTTAGGCACCTCTCACTTCCTTTGTGATGCTGGTTTCAAACCGGCCGGGCCGATACCATATGCCCGGCCTCGGCGGGACACGCCCGGGGTCGAATCGGGCAGGCGCACGACGGCCGGGGTGAGAGCCACATGGAATACGTTCAGACGGTCCTGTTTCGCATCGCGGCGGCGCGAACCGACGAGGCTGCCGGGCTTCTGAAGGAGCTGGAGGACCATCGCGGCGCCCTGACCGGCCGTGCTGGCTTCCGCGGGCTGCGCATCAACCGTTCCGCGAACCCCGAGGGGGACGCCCTCGTCGTGGTCGAAACACGCTGGAGCGACAACAACAGCCTTGCCGACTACTCCGCATCCGAACCCAACGTCGCCACCGTCGTCGCGAAGCACGGCGACGCTATCATCGCGGACAGCCTGAAGGTCGAGCGGATGCAGCCGGTGGCGGGCGAATCCGGGGACGCGGCGACGGTCTACCCGCGGCTGGCGCTGGCGCTCTTCGTCCCGATCGGCGTGCTGGCGTTCAGCCTGCTCACCATCTACCTCCTCTCCCGCATCTACCTCGTCATCCCCAACGAGGCGGCGACGGTGATGGCCGCACTCGTGGCGCTCGGCATTCTCGGCCTTTCCGCCTACCTCGCGGCGCATCCGCGCATCCCGCAATGGCAGATCGCCGCCATCGTCGGAGCGATCGTGCTGGCCCTCTCGGGTGGCGGCATCTATGCCGCCGTGGTCGACGACGACGAAGAGGCCCACGTCGCCCCCACGCCCCCGCCCAACGGCGGCCCAGGCGGCCCCCCGCTCATCATCCTGCACGACAACTACTTCGAGGCGGCGGGCGAGCAGAACCCCACTGTCCCGGTGCCGACAGGCCAGGAGGTGACCATCGACCTCCGGAACGAAGGGACGGCAATTCACAACGTGCACGTCTCCGTGGACGGCGAGTACCCCTCGGCCCTCTGCCAGACGGGCGGCGAGGCCCCCTGTTCCGATCCTGCGCGAATTGCCGGAGGCGCCGAAGGCACGATCACCTTCACCCTCGCTGCGGGCTCCTATGAGTTCCGCTGCGACTTCCACCCTACGGAGATGACCGGAACGTTCGACGTGAGATAGCCGCCCGCTCACGCTCCTAGCGACGCGACCGGCCTTCGCTCCGCCTACTGCGTCGCCGTCCCGCCCGATTCATCGCACCACGTTTCGAAGTCGAACGGCGTCGGAAACGCGGTGAGCCAGTCGTCAGACACCACTGACAGCTTCTCGGCCTCTGTATCGAGCACGGCGAGGCAGCCGGGCTGAAGGCCTCGCGCCTCCGGATGCCAGCGGCGTGACGCCACGAGGCCGTCCAGGCCCAGGTATGTCGTCGCTCCGTGCCGGACGGGCCCGACGAGCTGATGCGCGTGTCCTGCGATGTGGAATCTCGGCTGCATCCGCTCGACGAGGGCGCCGATCAAGCGCGACCCGTGGACGTCGCCGTTGAAGCCGATGCTGTTGCCGTACGGACCCTCGTGCGTGACCAGCACATCCACCGCCTCCGCCTCCAACGCCGTGAGCCGCTCGTACGCCCCACGATGGATGCCCGCATCATCGCCCTGTTCCTCGACACCGCCCAGGAACGCGAATCGCAGGCCACCCATCGTGAGCACCGCGCCGTCCGGGACGTATCGCAACAGATCGAAGCGATCGACCGCAGCCGTGCGGGAACCGGTTTCAACAGGAAGCCGCGACAACCAACCGAAGTCTTCGTGGTTGCCGCGAAGGAAGTGGATCGCAGTGGAAAACTCCGCCCGGACGCGCTGCGCATGCGCAGCCAGCGCTCCCTCGGCGCGCATCAGACGAGCGAAGTCCGCCTCCGATGGGTCGATCGACAGATAGGCGGCGGTGGCGGGGTCCGCGCGTTCGGGATCCGGAAACGCGCCCATGTCCCCGACCTGGACGAGAACGTCGAACCGGCGCCCTGCCTTGCGTTGCCACGTGGCGACGGCAGCGACCGCGACAAAGACCCGGCCGTGCACATCTCCGATGAAGCCAATCAGCATGGAGGCCGTCCCGGGGATCGAAACAGCTAGCGTCTGGACGTGAGCCCCATCCGGTCCAGCTCTTCCTCGATCTCGCCCCAGTTGTCGCCTTCGGCGGCGTCTGCCTGGTCGCGCTGGTACCAACGGTAGAACGCCAGACCCATGAACGACCACAGCACCGTGGTCCCGAGGAGCTTCATCACCCCGCCCGCGATCTGCTGGTCTTCCAGCGGCGAGAGTCCCCACAACGGCGGCGACTTCGCGTAGAAGTTGTACACGGGGCTCTCGGAGAAGGTGACGAATGATGCCACCACCGCCGGCAGCACCGACTGCAGGAACAGATACGCCATCTGCACCGGGTACGACGACCGGGGCAGCTCCGGCGTGTTGCTCAGCACCGGCCACCACATCAGCACCGCCGAGACCAGCAGCACGGCGTGCACGGCGAAGTGGAACGGATGCGCCTGCAGCGAGAGTTCCACCACGCGGGGCAGGTGCGTAAGGACCAGCACGGCGTTGAAGACGGCGAACGCCATCACAGGACGCGTCACGAAGTCCGCGACCGCCCGCACGCGCGGCCCACGGACGCACCATGACACCACCCAGCCGGGTGTGCCGGCCAGCAGCAGTGGCGCCGCCACCATGGTGTAGATGAAGTGCTGCACCATGTGGACGCTGAGCAGTTGCTTCTCGGCGATGTCGTGGATCGGCGAACTGGAAGCGATGTAGATGGCCAGCACGCCCGCCAGGAAGAGCAGCGCCTGGCTGCGGCGCACCCGCCCGGCATCGGACATGCGCTCCCGCAGCTGCGTCACCACGTAGAGATACGAGCCGCCGAGCGCCACGCAGAACAAGATCACGTCGGGGTGGAGGTGCCATCCCCATTCGGAGCCGGTGTGGAGCAGAGGGATCATGGTCCTCGCGCGGCCGGGCACCCGCTCACGCGGGCGGGCTCGCTCCCCCCGGGAGATTATGACTCGTTCGTCAGACCAGCGCCCCGTCGAGGGTGGCCAGCACTACTACAAAGAGTAGCATCACCAGCACGAATCCTGTCGCAAACAATGTGGAGAAGACGCGGCTGTCAAACTTAAGGTGCATGAACCAGAGGACGACGAGCAGGAATTTGGCGGCAGACAGCACGATGAGGACGCTGATCAAGACGTTCTGCGAAAGGTCGATGTAGTACAGCGCCACCTCGATGGCCGTAATGACGCCCAGCACGATCCCGATGCGGACGTACTCCGCCGGCCCGGGGTGCGCGCTCGCCACCCGAACCGCACCGGTGGACGCGCCCGCCCGCTCCGGCGCACCCAGTGCGCCGAATGCAATCACCAGACCGATGATCCCGATGATCAGCAGCGGTATGCCGGACAGCAGCTCGGGGTTCTCCATCGTTCGCTCCTACTGGGGCTGGATCAGGTAAACCAACGTGAAGATCACGATCCACACGATGTCGACGAAGTGCCAGTAGAGCCCCGCCAGCTCCACCTGCAGACTATGCTCCGGCGTCAGCTGGCCCCGCGCCTCCATCGCCACCATGGACAGCAGGATGAGCACACCGACGGTGACGTGCGCGCCGTGGAAGCCGGTGAGCACGAAGAAGGTGGTCCCGAACAGATTGGTGCTCAACGAGAGCCCTTCGCGGTTGAACTCCGTGAACTCGAACGCCTGCCCCGCAAGGAAGGTGATGCCCAGCAGCGCCGTGCAGATCAACCAGATCCGCAGGCCGCGCATATCCCCTCGCTGGATCGCCGCCAGCGCGAGCACCATGCTCAGGCTGCTCATCAGCAGCACGAACGAACTCACGGACGTGAACGGGATATCGTACAGGTCCGCTGCGTAGGGCCCCGTCAGGTTCCGGTCGCGGTACAGGAGATACGCCGAGATGAACGAGCCGAAGAACAGGCACTCGGAGCCCAGGAAGAGCCACATCAGCAGCTTCCGGTTGTCGAGTCCGGTGCTTGTCTCGAGATGTCCGCCGGCCGCGTGCGCCTGCGCCACGTTCTTGCTCCCTACTCCTCTGTCGCCGGTTCCAGCACCCAGCCGTACAGCCCTACCAGCACCACGGCCGCCCCCACCGCCACGAGCGCATGGTCGTACATGAGCCCCAGCGCGATCAGCGGGAAGCCGATCGCCGCGATCAGCGGGAAGTACGACGGCGAAGGCAGATGGATGCCGTGGCCGCCGCCGCTCTCGTCTTCTTCATGCCCGTTCGACGCACCAGCCGGGACCGGCACCGGCCGCCCCGTCGCGTCCTCCACATACTTCTTGTGCCAGAAGTCGTCCAGTGCGCGCACCTGCGGGATCTCGGCGAAGTTGTATGCCGGCGGCGGCGACGGGATCGCCCACTCCAGTGTGCGCCCATCCCAGGGGTCCGCTCCCGCTTCCTCCCCGCCACGCAGGGACCGGACGAAGTTCACCATGAACACGGCGATGCTCAGCGCGATGATGAACGCGCCCGTGGTGGCCATCATGTTCCAGATTTCCCAGCCCTCGAAGCCCGGGCCGCTCCCGTACGTGTCGATACGGCGCGGCATCCCGAGCAACCCCAGCACCATCATCGGCTGGAAGGTCAGGTTGAAGCCGATGAACATGAGCCAGAAGTGGAGCTTGCCCAGCCCCTCGTTGAGCAACCGCCCGCTGAATTTCGGGAACCAGTAGTACGCCCCCGAGAAGAGCCCGAAGAGCGCCCCGCCGAACAGCACCTGGTGGAAGTGCGCGACGATGTAGTACGTGTCCTGTTGCTGATAGTCGGAGGGCACGATCGAGTGCGTGATCCCCGTCAGCCCCCCGATCGTGAACATGGCGATGAACCCGATCGAGAACAACATCGCCGTCGTCAGGCGCAGCGACCCGCCCCAGAGCGTCCCCATCCAGTTGAAGATCTTCACCCCCGTCGGCACGCCGATCATGATCGTGGAGACGCCGAACGCCGCGTTCGCGACCGAGCCCAGGCCCGTGGTGTACATGTGGTGCGCCCACACGCCCCAGCTCATGAACCCGATCGCCACGCCCGAGAAAACCACGAAGGGGTAACCGAAGAGCGGCTTTCGTGAGAACGTCGGCAACACTTCCGACACGATGCCCATCGCCGGGAGGATGAGGATGTACACCTCCGGATGCCCGAAGAGCCAGAACATGTGCTGCCACAGCAGCGGCGTACCTCCCGCACTCGCATTGAAGTAGTTCGCGCCGAACAGCCGGTCGAACGTCAGCTCGAACAGCGCCACGGCGATCACCGGCATCGCGAAGATGATCAGGAACGACGTGACGAGCGTCATCCACACGAACAGCGGCATCCGGAAGAGCGTCATCCCCGGCGCGCGCATGTTCAAGATGGTGACGATGAAATTGAACCCCCCGGCCAGCGAAGCTATGCCGAGGATCTGCAGCGACAGCATCCAGTAGTCGACACCGTGCCCCGGCGAGTACGTGTTCAGCGTGAGGGGCGCGTACCCGAACCAGCCTGCGCCCGGCGCCCCCAGTTCGCCGTCCAGGATCCCCTTGCTTGCGAAGAAGCTCGCGTTGAGCAACAGCCCGCCGGCCAGGAACAGCCAGTAGCTGAAGGCGTTCAGACGGGGGAAGGCGACGTCCCGTGCGCCGATCATCAGCGGCACCATCAGGTTAAAGAATGCCGAACTGAGCGGCATGATCACCAGGAAGACCATCGTGGTGCCGTGCATCGTGAAGATGCGGTTGTACTGGTCGGCGTCGAGCAGAGTCTGATCGGCAGCCGCCAGCTGGGTCCGGATCAGTAGCGCCTCGACGCCCCCGAAGAGGAAGAAGATGAAGGCCGTCACCCCGTACATCACGCCGATGCGCTTGTGGTCGACGGTAGCGATCCAGCTCCAGATGCCGCGGTAGGTCGCGGCATCCGCGCGGATCTGCTTGATCGCATCGGCCATCGTCAGCGGTCCGCCGGTTGCGGTCATGGCCATCGCTACTCTCCTGCCGTCTCTTCAGCCGCGGGCGGCGCGTCCGGCGCAGGCTCCGCTCCCTGGCTCTCGAGCCACGCCTCGAAGTCCTCCGGGCTCTCGGCGACCACGATCAGCCGCATCTGGGAGTGCCCGGTCTTGCCGTCCTCGCTGGCGCCGCAGAACTCCGCGCACTGCCCGCGATAGGTGCCGGGCTTGTCAGCCTTCAGCCAGAGGTAGTTCTCACGCCCCGGGACCACATCGATCTTGCCCGCCAGCTTCGGCACCCAGAAGCTGTGGATCACATCTGCCGCTGTCACGTAGATGCCGATCTCGCGGCCCGTTGGGATGTGTAGTTCCGCCGGTTTCCCTTGGGGCTGATCCTCACTCACAGGCTCGCCGAACAATTGAAGCGGCGCCCCGTCGGCGAGGTAGCCCGGATACGTGTAATTCCAGGTGAACCGCTGACCCTGGACGTCGATGCGCAACGCATCGTCGTGCGGCTTGCGGCCGGTGTCGAAGAGCGCCCCCAGCGTGGGGACGGCGATGATCGCCAGCAGGATCGCCGGGGCCACCGTCCACGCCAGCTCCATCCGGGGGCTGCCGTGCACCTGGAGCGGGAGCGGCTCGCCCTCGCGGCGCTGCCGGTAGCGGAACATGATGTAGATCACGCCGCCCTGCACCAGCACGAAGATGGCCAGCGCCGGCCACAAGACCAGCAGGAACAAGTTCTTCTGCTTCTCCGCCACCTCCCCGCCGGGCGAGAAGGTGTTCTGGGCGCTGCTGAACGGTTCGCAGCCGGACAGCAGAACGGCCGCGCCAATCATGAGAGCGACGGCCGTCAAACGGAGAAGGGTGGCCCGATGAGCCCTCACGGAGTCTCCTCACCACGCCCGGGGCGCGTCCGAAGACCGTTGCGGAGGCCCCGCGGCCGAACCTGAGCACATCGGTCGCGAGTCCGCCGAATTATTCCCCCAGCCTCCGGCAGGGTCAAGGGTTCGTGAGATATCCCACAATCCGCTAATCGAAGTGCGCCCTCGCCACTTTCCTTATGTCAGCAACAGCCGGTCCGCCGCCACCGCCACGAACAGCAGCGCCAGGTAGTAGATCGAGAAGCGAAACACGCCCATCGCCGCCGCCGGACGGTCATCGCCGCGCAGCTCCCACGTCCTCCACAAGAACGCAGCGCCGAGCACGACGGCAGCCGCTCCGTACACCCACGAGGCATCGCTCGTCGCGACCAGCAGCAGCGACATCGGCAGCAGCAGCGCCGCGTAGAGGAAGATCTGCGTGCGCGTCTCCTCGGGCGTCGCCACCACGGGCAGCATCGGAACGGCTGCCCGCGCGTACTCCTCGCGATACTTGATTGCCAGTGCCCAGAAGTGCGGTGGCGTCCAGAGGAAGATCACCGCGAACAGCACGACCGCCGGCAGCCCCACTTCTCCCGTCACCGCCGCCCACGCCACCAGCGGCGGCACCGCGCCCGCCGCCCCGCCGATGACGATGTTCTGCGGGGTCGTGCGCTTCAGCCAGAGCGTGTACACGAACACGTAGAACGCCGCCGCGCCCAGCGCCAGGGACGCCGCCAGCACGTTCGCGCTCATCGCGAGCAGACCGAACGCCGCCACCTCCAGCGCCAGGGCGAAGACCATGGCGTGCGCCGGCTCGATGCGCCCCATGGGCAACGGCCTTCCCTGCGTGCGCGGCATCAGCTCATCGATGTCGCGGTCGAAGTAGCAGTTGATCGCGTTCGCCCCGCCCGCGGCGAGCGTCCCGCCGACTACCGTCGCCAGCATCAGCCACAACGACGGCACGCCGTCCGCCGCGAGAATCATGGTCGGGATGGTGGTGATCAGCAGCAACGAGATGATGCGCGGCTTGGTCAGCGCCAGGTACGCGCCGAGCGTATCCGCTAAGGAGGACTCACGCCGCAGTCCCGCCTCTATCGCGCCCATTGCGTCACCTTCGCGAGGTCAGCCTCAGGCGCGTCCGCGGCCTCCGGCCGCGCGTCTTCGCCCGGCAGGTAGTACGACAGCGCGCTGATCGCCACCATCAGACACCAGAGCAGCGCCGCCAGCCCCAGGTGCGCGATCACCACGCCGTCCGCCAGCTCCGTCCAGATGTTTGCCGCCCCGACCAGCGCCTGCGCGACGTACGCCGCCAGCGCCGCCCAGCACAGCGCCAGCAACAACGGCTGTCGTCGCCGCTCGTCTAACGCCACATAGACGAGCGCTGCGAGCAGCAACCCCAGCACACCCGCTAGCAGCCGGTGCAGGAAGTGCAACCCCTCGGCGCTTCCGCCGCCGGGGACGAGGCTCCCGTTGCACAGCGGCCAGCCCGAGCAGGCTAACGAGGCCTCCGTGCCGCTGATGTACGACCCCAGGATCAGCGTCGCCAGCGTGGCTGCCGAGGCGAAGACCGCCAGCCGCGTGAACGTCGTGTCGGACGCAAGGGCAAACGCCCGCAGCCCGCGCCGTCGCATGTTCGAGACGACGGCCGTCACGATCAGCACCCCGAGGAACGCCATCGCCGTCGCGAGATGCGCCGCGACGATCTCCGCCGGCAACTCCGCCTTCACGGTAATCCCGCCGAGGACGATCTGGGCCACGAGGAGCAGCCCTGCCGAGAACGCGAGCCAGAACACCAGCGGGTTGCGCCGCTCCGTCCTGAACGTGAAATAGGTGACCCCCAGGAACACCACCCCGACGACGGCCGCTGCCGTCCGGTGGGAGAACTCGATGAGCGTGTGTTTCTCCGCCTTCGGGATGAGCTTCCCGTGGCACGTCGGCCAGTCCGGGCAGCCCAGCCCTGAGTCCGTCGCCCGCACCGCCCCACCAATGACCACCAGCACGAACGTGAGGAAGATGGTGACGAGGAGAAGGCGCTGGAACCAGGTCATGGCGTGGATCAGACCCCCGCGGAGACGATGCGGAGCACAGGTTGCGCCAGTACGGGAGGCGCTCGTGACCGTTCTCACGAGTATCACGCGACGCGCGCTCAATCAAGAACGACCCACCGCGCCTCGATGCCGAATTGACCTCAAGCGAGCGGCGGCTAAGATGACGATCGTCCCGGCATAAGACGTCAAGGACGACCAGAAGGAGTGTCACCATGGCTGCGACTGGCAAAGCCGCCGTCTTCCTCGGCCCCGGCAAGGGCTACGAGATCCAGGAGTTCGAAGTCCCCACGCCAGAACCCGATGGCGTGGTCATCAAGGTCAGCATGGGCGGCATCTGCGGCTCCGATCTGCACATCTGGCGCGGCGACTCTCCGGTGTTCGCCGCCATGGCGGGCAACGTCGCCGGCCACGAGATGACCGGCCGCGTGCACACCCTCGGGACGAACATCAAGACGGACTCACTCGGCCGTCCGCTCAAGGAGGGCGACCGCGTCGCCTACGCCTACTTCTACCCCTGCGGCCGCTGCTACCAGTGCAACCGTGGCGAGTTCGCCGCCTGTCCGGGGAAGCTCGCCAACATGGGCCCCACGATCAGCAAGTTCAGCGGAGCCTACGGCGAGTACTACTACCTCAAGCCAGGCGGTTGGATCTTCAAGGTCCCCGACGAGGTCACCGACGAGATGGCCACGCCGGTCAACTGTGCCCTCTCCCAGGTCACGTACGGCCTCTCGAAGGCCGGCCTGCGCTATGGCGACACGGTGGTCGTGCAGGGCGCGGGCGGACTCGGCCTGAACGCCATCGCCGTCGCGAAGGAGATGGGCGCCGACGCGGTCATCGCTATCGACGGCCTCCCCGGCCGGCTGGAGCTGGCCAAGCGCTTCGGCGCTGACGCCGTCATCGACATCAACGAACACCCGACGGCGATGGACCGCGTGGCCACCGTGAAGTCGCTCACGGGCGGACGCGGCGGCGACGTCGTCGTCGAGGTCGTCGGGATTCCGGAGGCCGTCCCCGAGGGGCTGCAGATGGTCCGCGAGGGCGGCACGTTCCTGGAGATCGGCAACATCTCCTTCGGGCGTACCGTTGAGATCGACCCGTCGCAGCTCGTCTGGGGCTCGAAGAAGATCGTCGCCGTCATCATGTACGACCCGTGGGTGATCCCCGAAGCGCTCGACTTCCTCGTCCGCACACGGGAGAAGTACCCGCACGGCGACGTCGTCTCGCACAAGTTCCCACTGGCGCAGATCAACGACGCCTTCGAGAACAGCGAGTGGGCGCGAGACGGCTCGGCGACGAAGGTCAACCGCGCGGTGGTCGTCGCGTAGGGCGGATCACAGCCGCCAGCCCAAGACCCGATCGATGGGCACGGACGCGATCTCGCGCGGTGCAGGGTCGCCGTCAACCTCGGCAAGGTAGAGGCGTCCACCGGCGCATCCACCCCTGAAACAGACTCCCCCGACGGTGAGCAGGACACGCGTCGCGTCCGGCGTCCACGCCACCAACCAGGGGTACGACGTCTTCGTGCGGCGCCCGATGGGCCGCGCCTCGCCGCCGCTGAGGCTCACGACGAAGAGGCCACTCCCGTCCGCCTCCGAGCCGCTGAGGACGAGATGCTGCCCGTCGGGCGCCCAAGCCGGATAGGAACTCTCGGTTATCCCGTCACCCAGGGCGCGCCGTTCCGTCCCGTCCGCGCGCACCGCATACACTCTGGAGTTCGAGAACGGGGCGTTCGGGTCGGGCGGCGTCCCGTCGCCAAGCGAGACGGCGATCCACTCGCCGTCCGGCGACCACACCATGGGTTCCCAGTAAGCGCGCTGGTCGTCCGCTACCTTGCGGGCCGTCCCGTCCCTCGAGGCGACGTAGACCGACGACGGCCCGTCGCCGTCCCAGCCGACGAAGGCGATCGCAGCGCCGTCGGGCGACCAGGAGACGTTCGTCTGCACCGCCTGAAGACGGAGGCGTGCCGCGGCGTCCACCCGATCGCCCGTCGTCACGTCGACGAGGACGAGCTCGGACGCAGGCCCGTCCGGCAAACGTTGGGCGGCCAGGCGCGCCCCGTCCGGTGACCACGTGACCGCCCCCCAGCGCTCGTCGACGCCGCCGTCGAGCACGCGCCGCGTGCTCCCGGAGTCGAAGTCGTACACGTACACGTCCGAGGGGTAGCGGTCGGGCTGCAGAGGGTGCGGCCGGACGTGGAACGCGATCCGCCGGCCGTCCGGGCTCCATCCGAATGCAGTCGTTGACCCTTGGGCCGGGACGAGCTGGCCCGGCCGCTCCAGATCGTCCGGCTGCACCACGGGCGGGGCCAGCGACCCGTCGGGACCAGTCAGGCAGACGGCCGAGGCGGCCCGCTGGTAGGAGCCGTCGTCGCCGCACCCGTAGGCAAGGCGCGTGCCGTCCGGGGATGCGGTATAGGCGGGATAGTACTCGCCGGGGAACACGAGATCCGGTGGGGCGCGCAGGACCTCCCGGACCGTCGCGCTGTCCAGCGAGATCTCGAGCACGCGCTCGCCGGACTGGACGATGACGGCTCGCGGCGCGGCGCGCGGCCGGGCGCTCGGCTTTGACGCGCTCGGCGTTGGCGCGCTGGGCGGCGTCGACACGATCGTGGGGGCAGGGGCGATCGGCGGCGCCGTCGCGGGAGCGCTGGCCCCGCGGCAGCCCGCGACCCCGGCCGACCACAGCAGCACGGCTAGCACGACAGCGCCTGCGCGCAAGGGGCTCATCGCGTCGACTCCGCGCCTAGTATCGCACGCTTGGCCGCCACGGACGCGGTAGCGCGGCGGGCGCGCGGGACGGTGCGGCGACGGACTAGGGCTGGAACAGGAAGTTGTCCACGCGCGCGTCGTCGAGCAGTCCGCCGACGTCCACGCAGCCGACCTCGAGCGATACGAGCCTGCCGTCGTGGATGTAGAGCGCCGCCGCTTCGTCGCCAGCCGTCACCACGGCGACGTACTCCGCGCCGTAGCGGACGGCATCGCCCGCCGGTGTGTAGACGGCGTAGACCTGCACGCCGTCCCGGTCGAACTGCGCTCGGTAGATGTCCGGGATCTGTTCGGGCCGGATCCAGTCGTCCTGGCAGCCGGAGTGCGGGAACACCTCGACCTCCTGGCCGTCCGGTTCGTCGGGCGAGCGGCAGATGGGGCCGTCCGCAAAGGCTTGGGGCTCGTTCGCGCAGCCCACCCGCTGGTACCCCGTGATGCGCGCCAGCTCAATCGAATCGCGCGAGAGTGCCGTGTTCAATACCTGATCGACCTGGGGCACGTTCGTGTACCCGACGTTCGGGCGTGGACCGGGTGACCCGGGCGCGACCGTGCGCGTCGTCACGTCGTTGCCGTCACCGCCGCAGGCAGCGAGCAGCAGCACCGCTGCCGCCACCGCACCCACTGCCCCGATGCTCTTCCGGATCACATGCCTCCCTGTCCGCCGGCACCGTCCCTGCCCGTGAACTCCGACACAATATCGGCCGCCGCCGCTCCAGCCAAAAGCCCCTCCCGAGAGGGGCTCTCACCGTCGCTTCAGGGGCGGGGCGTCAGCTTCCGGCGACCTCCGCCAGCTCCTTCTGCTCCTCGGCGGCGCTCGCTTCGGCCGGCCAGGCCCGCGCTTTGAGCATCTCCCGAGGCGGATCGATATAGATCGCACCCCACCCGCAGGCGTCCTCGCACAGGCGGCAGCCGGTGCACCGCTTCTCGTTCAGCACGGCCACTCCGAAAAAGTCCCCCACTACGCGCTCCGGCTCGCCCAGGCTCAGCGCGTCGAAGGGGCAGATCTGGATACACAGCTCGCAGCCGCTGCCGATGCAGTTGTCCTCGACGACGATGGCCTTCGGCCACTCCTTGCGCGGGAACGTCTTGCAGACGTCACCCAGGTCGTCGAGGATCGCCTCCGGAGGGCACACCACGCCGCACGCCCCACAGTCGATGCAAAGGTTGGGGTCGATGACGTGGACGACGTTGCGGGTGCCGGTGATGGCGTCCGTCGGGCAGCGCTTCGTGCAGGCCGTACAGCCGATACAGGTATCGATGATCGTGTACGCCACTCGATGCTCCTAGCGGCCGCCGCCGCCTGCCGGTTTGGCGGGCTTTTGGCCCGCGATCCGAGGGATTTCACCAGCCGACGCTTGTGAAATCCGGTACGTGAGTATAGGCCGGGTCTTCAAACGCGGGCAAGCGCGGCTGGCCGTATCCGGATGCCCTGCCGATACCTCGCGGGCAGCATCGACAGGCCCTTCGAGGTATCGGCATGGTCCAGCAGCGAGTGCAATCCGTACGCCCAGTCCCCGGCCCAGCGGGAGACGGGCGCGAACCCTCAGCCTGGGAGGACGCCCGCGGTTACCTCGCTCGCGCAGCTGACCTCATCGGCCTCGAATCGGACCTCGTCATGCTGCTGCGCTCACCCTTCCGGGAGATGCACGTCGAGGTGCCCGTCCGCCTGGACGACGGCCGCCTCGAAGTGTTCCCGGGCTACCGCGTGCAGCACAACGGCGCCCGCGGCCCCTACAAGGGCGGCGTGCGCTTCCACCCCCGCGTCGACCTCGACGAGGTGCGCGCGCTGGCGGCGCTGATGACCTGGAAGTGCGCGCTCGTCGACATCCCGTTCGGCGGCGCGAAGGGCGGCGTGCAGTGCGACCCTTCGGCGATGAGTGAGGGCGAGCTGAACCGCCTTTCCCGCCGCTACATGCAGAATATCTCGCACATCCTCGGCGTCACGCGCGACATCCCGGCGCCCGACATGGGCACCAACGCCCGGACGATGGCGTGGATGATGGACGCCTACGGCGCGGCGAACGGCTACACACCGGGGATCGTCACCGGGAAGCCTGTGGAGCTGGGTGGCTCCTACGGCCGCGAGGCGGCGACCGGTCGCGGGGTGGTGCTCGTGCTGCGCGAACTGTGCCGCGACGAGGGCATGGACTCGCGCGACGTGAGCGTTGTGGTGCAGGGATTCGGGAACGTCGGGTCGTGGGCGGCGCGGCTGGCGCAGGAGGCGGGCTTCCGCGTCCTCGGCGCGGGCGACCTGCGCGGCGCGCGCTACGACGCCGCCGGCATCGACGTCGCCGCCTACACCGCGTGGCTCGCCGAGGGGCGCGCACCGGCGGAGTTCCCCTCCGGGGACCCGATCGACCCGGCGAAGCTGCTGGAACTGCCCTGCGACGTGCTGGTCCCCGCCGCCACCGGCGAGGTGATCGACGCGATGAACGCCGATCACGTGCGGGCCCGCTACGTCATCGAGGCGGCGAACCACCCGGTGACCGCCGCCGCCGACGCGATACTCGCCCGCCGCGGCGTCACCATCGTGCCGGACATCCTGGCGAACGCCGGCGGCGTCATCGTCTCCTACTTCGAGTGGACGCAGAACATCCAGCAGTTCCGCTGGCCGGAACAGCGCGTGAACGAGGAGCTGGAGGCGAAGATCGTCGGCGCCTACCGCGAGCTGCGCGAGCACGCGTCGGAGCGCGGACTCACCCTCCGGGACGCCGCCTACGCCATCGCCGTCGCCCGCGTCGCGCAGGCCATCCGCCTCCGCGGCTTCGTGTAGCGTCCGCTACGCCGCCACCTGCACCTTTACGACGATATCGTTCGGCGGCGACACCTTCTCGCCGCGCTCCCGCATCACCTGCGGCACCGCCTCGATCGACTCCCGCGTGTTTGCCACCGCCTCATCGACCGATTCGCCCTGCGATCCTGCGCCGGGCAGTGAGGGCACTTCGGACCAGTACCCGCCCTCCTCCGCCTCGTGGATGATGACTACGTATTCAAGCTGAAGGGCCATCAGATCAACGCCTCGAACTCGTCGTACGTCAAAGGCACAGCTTCGCCTAGTACACGTCCCGAACATCAAACCGCGGCCCGTCGCGGCACACCAGCTTCATCTCCCGCCCCCCGCGCTTCCGCACCTCCACCGCACACCCGTAGCAGATGCCCGTCCCGCAGCCCATCCGCTCCTCGACCAGCACCTGCACCGGACGCCGCAGCCGCGTCCGCCGCACCACCTCCGCCAGCGCCCGGAACATCGGTGTGGGGCCGCAGGCGAACGCCTCGTCGCACCAGTCGAACAGCTCCGCGAACGCCTCCGTCGCGAAGCCCTTGCGCCCGGCCGAGCCGTCGTCCGTCGTGACCACGACCTCCACCTCGGGACGCAGCAGCCGCGAGGGGTACACGTGCTCCGCCGAACGCGCGCCGATGATGAGCGTCACGTTCAGCCCCTTCGCGACGGCATCGTCGGACAGCCACACCAGCGGCGCCACGCCGATGCCGCCGGCCACCAGCAGCAGGTTCTGCGCCCCCCGCCCGATCTCGTAGCCCCGCCCGAGCGGGCCCCAGGCGTACACCCGGTCGCCCGGCCTCCGGCGCGACATCCACGCCGTCCCCCGCCCGACGACGTCGTACAGCAGCGACCACTCCGCCCCCTGCGCGCCGTCGCGCATACGCGCGTAACTCATCGGTCGCGGCAGTAGCGGGTCGTAGTCGCCTGCGGAGGCCGCGACCCCTTCACCCGCTGTTGTCTGTTGTCTGTTGTCCGTTGTCCCCGCCTCGTCTCGCCCGTCGTCAGTCGTCACGCCCCCGTACGCCTCATCGTCCGAACAGCGGAGCATCACGAACTGCCCGGGATACGCCCCCGCCGCCAGCTCCGGCGCGCGCAGCCAGATCTCGTACGTCTGCGCGTACAGCCGCTCGTTCGACACCACCTCCGCGTAGCCAACGTTCATCTCGTCGTCCTCACGTCAGCTGCCCGACGGCGATTCCGCCGCCCCCCGCGACGGCCAGCGCCGGGATGGGCCCGTAGCGCCACGCCAGCGCCAGCGCCACTGCGAGCAGCGCCACCCCCCAGCTATCGTTGATCGCCTCCGGCACGAGCTTCAGCGACACCGCCCCGATCGTCCCCACGACGGCCGGCCCCACGCCCAGAAGGAACGCCCGCCCCAGCTTCCAGCCGCGCACGCGGTCGAGGAAATTCCCCGCGGCGATGGCGAACAGGAACGACGGCGCGAAGACCGCGACCGTCGCGACCAGGGCACCCGGGAAGCCCGCCGCGCCGTACCCCACGAACGTCGCGGTGATCACGATCGGCCCCGGCGTCATCTGCCCCAGCGCCACACCGTCGAGGAACTGACGCTCGGTGAGCCATCCGAAGCGGCCGGTGACGTCGCCTTCGGTCAGCGGAATGAGCACGTACCCCCCGCCGAACAGCAAACCGCCCGCGCGCAGGAAGACGAGCGCCAGGTCGCCCAGCGCCCCCGGCTCCCAAGCGAAAAACGCCGCCGCCAGCGCCGGCACGAGCAGGAGCGGCCACGGCGCGACGGACAGCAGCGGGAGCTTCGGAAAGGCGCGCGGCCTCGCGTACAGGGCGACGCCGCACAGCCCGGCGGCGATCAGCACCAGCGGCTCCCACGACGTGAACGCGTACGCGAGCGCCCCTGCCACCCCCACGATCGCGAGCTGTGGCACGTCCTTCACCGAGGCGCGGAACAACCGCCAGAGCGTCACCGCCAGCACGGCGATGACGGCAGGCTTGATCCCGTCGAACACGTCGGCCACGGCAGCGACGTCCGCCCAGCGAAAGTACGCCCAGCTCAGCCCGACCATCAGCACGAACGCGGGGAGGATGAACGTCACGCCCGCCAGCAGCCCGCCGGCCACCCCCGCCCGCCGGTAGCCGATGTGGACCGCCATCTCGGTGGAGTTCGGGCCGGGGATGACGTTCGTCGCCGCCAGCGCGTCGATGAACTCCTCGCGCGCCAGCCAGCCGCGCCGCCTCACCGCCTCGTCCTCCATCATGGCGATGTGCGCCGTCGGCCCACCGAAGCCGATCACACCGAGCTTCCCGAACAGGCGCAGCAGCTCGCCGTAGCGGCCGGCGCCGCTCACCCGCCCGCACCGTCGCGGTACTCACCGATCGGCCGGACCTGGTACGCCGTCCCACCCCCCCGGCCCGCGATGAACGCATCGACGGCCGCTCGCGCCGTGTCGACGCTAGTGAAGCACGGGATGCGCTTCTCGGTCGCCGCCCGCCGGATGTAAAAGCCGTCCCGCAGCGTGCCCGTGTACCGCCCCTCCGGTGTGTTGATGACGCACGAGACAGAGCCGTCGTTGATCACGTCCAGCACGTTCGGGTGCCCTTCGTTCAGCCGCTTCGTCACCTGCTCGACGGGAACCCCCAGCGCCGCGATGAACGCCGCCGTCCCTTCCGTCGCGTACAGCCGGAAGCCCGCGTCGTGCAGGCCGTGGATGATCGGCAGCATCTGTTGCTTCTGCTTCTCGGCGATGCTCAGGAGCACGCCGCCGCCCTCGGGCAGCGCTAGGTCCGCCGACATGAGCGCCTTCGCCAGCGCCGCGCCGAACGTCTCGTCGATGCCCATCACCTCGCCGGTGGACTTCATCTCCGGCCCCAGGTAGGTGTCCACGCCGATCAGCTTCGACATCGAGAACACCGGCGCCTTCACGGCGACGAGCTTCCGGCGGGGCCACAGCCCTCCCTCGAAGCCCTGCTCGGCCAGCGTCTTCCCGAGCATCACGTTCACCGCCGCCTGCACCATCGGTACGCCGGTCACCTTCGAGAGGAACGGCACCGTCCGCGAGCCGCGCGGGTTCACCTCCAGCACGTACACGTCCGATTCACCGGGGGGTCGCGCGCCCTCCGCGGGCATGATCACGTACTGCACGTTCATCAGGCCCCGCACGTCCAGCGCCAGCCCGATGCGCGTGGTGTACTCCACGATCGTATCCACCTCCGCCGGCGTGAGGTGGATGCCCGGATACACCGCCATCGAGTCGCCGGAGTGAACACCCGCCCGCTCGATGTGCTCCATGATCCCGGGGATGAGCACGCGCTCGCCGTCGCAGATCGCGTCGACCTCGACTTCCTTCCCCTCCAGGTATTTGTCGATGAGGATAGGCCGGCCCTCGCTCGCCTCGGCCGCGTGCTGGACGAAGCGCGCCAGCTCCGTCGGGTTCTGGACGATCTCCATCGCCCGCCCGCCCAGGACGTAGCTCGGCCGCACCAGTACCGGGTAGCCGAGCGCCTCGGCGGTGTTCACGGCGTCCTCGACGCGGCTCACCGCCGCCCCCGGCGGCTGCGGGATCCCCAGCCCGCTCAGGAACTCCTCGAAGCGCCGCCGGTCCTCCGCCAGATCGATGGTCTCCGACGACGAGCCGATGATCGGCGCTGCCGACGCGTGCAGCAGCCCCGCCAGGTTGATCGCCGTCTGCCCGCCGAACTGCACGATCGAGGGCGGCATTTCCCCGCCACCCTCCGCCCAGGCTTCTCCCGCCTCGTTCTCGAGGATATCGCGCACCGACTCCTCGTCGAGGGGCTCGAAGTACAGCCGGTCGCTGGTGTCGAAGTCGGTCGACACCGTCTCCGGGTTCGAGTTCACCATGATCGAGCGGTATCCCGCGCGCTCCAGCGCCCACGACGCGTGCACGGAGCAGTAGTCGAACTCGATCCCCTGCCCGATGCGGATGGGCCCGCTCCCGATGACCAGCGCTTTCTTCCCGGGCTGCGGCAGCGCTTCGTTCTCCTGCTCGTACGTGCTGTAGAAGTACGGCGTCGCCGCGTCGAACTCCGCCGCGCAGGTGTCTACCATCTTGTACACGGGGCGGATCTCCCAGCGGTCGCGCAGCTCGCGCACCTGCGCCGGCAGCCTGTCGCCTAGCGTCGCGATCTGGGCGTCGGAGAAGCCCCGGCGCTTCGCCTCTCGCAGCAGATCCGGCGTCAGCGGCTCCGAAAGCAGCCGCTTCTCCATCGCGACGATGTTCGCCAGCTTGTGCAGGAACCACATGTCAATGCCCGTTTTCCATGAAAGCGCCTCGACGCTCGCCCCGCGCCGCAGCGCCGCCATCAGCGACCAGAGCCGCTCGTCGGTCGCGTGCAGCGGGCGATCTTCGTGGCCGTCCTTCCACCCCGGGTCCTCCCACAGCAACGATCGACCGCCGATCTCCAGCGAGCGCACCGCCTTCTGCAGCGCCCCTTCGAAGGTGCGGTCGATGGCCATGACCTCGCCCGTGGCCTTCATCTGCGTGCCCAGCGTCCGGTCGCCGAAGGGGAATTTGTCGAACGGCCAGCGCGGTATCTTCACCACCACGTAGTCCAGCGCCGGCTCGAACGCCGCCGTCGTCTTCTGCGTCACCGCGTTCGCGATGTTGTCGAGCGTTCGCCCGATGGCGATCTTCGCCGCCACCCGGGCGATGGGGTAGCCCGTCGCCTTGCTGGCCAGCGCCGAGCTCCGCGAAACGCGAGGGTTCACCTCGATCACGTAGTACGGGGGCAACGCGTCGCCGCGCGGCGCCGCCCACGGCGTCGTCTTCGGGTTCGGCGCCAGCGCCAGCTGCACGTTGCACCCGCCTTCGACGCCCAGCGCCGAGATGATCTTCAGCGACGCTGTCCGCAGCAGCTGGTACTCCTTGTCGGAGAGCGTCTGGCTCGGCGCAACGACGATGCTGTCGCCCGTGTGCACCCCCATGGGGTCGAAGTTCTCCATGTTGCACACGGTGATGACGTTACCCGCGCCGTCGCGCATCACCTCGTACTCGATCTCCTTCCACCCCAGGAGGGATTGCTCGACCAGCACCTGACGGATCGGGCTCGCCGCCAGCCCGCCGGTGACGATGCGCTCGAACTCCGCTTCGGAGTGAGCGATGCCACCACCCGTACCCCCCAGCGTGTACGCCGGACGGATCACCGCAGGCAGCCCGATGTGCGCCAGCGCCGCCCGCGCCTCCTCGATGCTGGTCACGATGTCCGACGGGGGCGTCGGCTCGCCGATCTCCGCCAGCATCGTCCGGAACAGCGCCCTGTCCTCCGCCTTGCGGATCGCCTCCAGCGGCGTGCCGAGCAACCGCACGCCGAAGCGATCCAGGACGCCGGCGTCGTGCAGCGCAACGGCCATGTTCAGCCCGGTCTGTCCGCCGAGCGTCGGCAGGAGCCCATCCGGCCGCTCTCGCTCGAGGATGCGAGAGATCACCGCGACGTCGATCGGCTCGATGTAGACGACGTCCGCGACGTCTTCGTCCGTCATGATCGTCGCCGGGTTGGAGTTCACGAGGACGGAGACCACGCCCTCCTCGCGCATGGCCTTGCAGGCCTGCGTGCCGGCGTAGTCGAATTCGGCGGCCTGGCCGATGACGATCGGGCCGGAGCCGATGATGAGGACCTTCGAAGGCTTCTTCACGCGCGATAGAGATCCGGCAGCAAAGACAGCGGATGTGGGACGCGCCGCATCAACGCCGCCTCGCGAGCGCGCGCTGACGCCGCTGGTCCGGCAGCACGTGCGTCCCGGCCAGGTTTCCCGCCACGAGGATTCCCGCCGCGAAGACGCTCGTCACCGCCAGGGCGAACGAGAGATAGATGTTCAGCCCGGTGCTCGTGAGCAGGTACCCCAGCGCCCCGTCGCCAACCCCCGCGATGCTGATGCCGACGGCGTACCCCGGCCATTCGGTGATCCAGTCGCCAGACCAGCGCCAGCAGAACACCGCGAAGGCCACGCCCCCGGCCGCTACCGCCACCGCAACCACCCAACCCACGAGCCAGAGCGCGATCGCCTCGCCGCGGCTCTCATCCCAGCGGTAGAACGGCAACACCGCCGCCGTGACTAACAACAGCGGCGCAGCGATCATCGCCATCGCCGCCACGCATTGTCCGCCGAACGCCAAACGCCCGAACACGTCGATGCTCTTCATCACCGCATCGAGGCGCAGGTCTCCGTTCATGATTCTCCGTCCGTTCGGCGCTACACCAGCGGCAGCTCGAAGCGCGCCTCCGGGTTGTAGATGGGCACCAGCGCCCCGATGCTGCTCAGGAAGCTCAGCGCCACCTCGTTGTCCTGGGGCAGGCGCCCCCGGATGCGCTTGTAGCCCTTGTCGCGGGCGAACCCCAGCGCGTACTCCGCCAGCGCCGTCCCGATGCCTTTCCGCCGCGCCTCGGGCAGGATCCACGCGCCCAGCACCACCGTCTCGGGCTCGAACGTGTTGTAGTCCAGCGCCGAGAACCCGACCACCCTCCCGTCGATGATCGCCAGGAAGGCGCCGCCTTCGCCGCCCATCCTGGACAGCCACGTCCGCACCTGGTCCGGCGTCATCGGCCCGTCAAACGCCACCGGGTTCGGCTCCTGCACCACCGCTGTGATCACGGCCGAGATCGCGTCCGCGTCGTTGATCGTCGCCTGCCGGTACACCGGCTGTGTCTGCACGTTCGTTTCGCTCATCGCCCGGACCTCCTCGTGATGGAGTTGTTAGTGGCCGGTCTTTGCTTTTCTCGACGGCCCCTCCAACCTCCGACGACTAACCTCTAACAACCACCGTCCACCATCTCGACAAAACGCTCAAACAAGTACATGTTGTCGTGCGGGCCCGGCGACGCTTCGGAGTGGTACTGGATGGTCATCACCGGCTCCCGGAGGTGCCGCAACCCCTCCACCGTCCCGTCGTTCACGTTGCGATGGCTCACCTCGAGATGCGCGGACAGCCCCGCCGCGTCGACGGCGTACCCGTGGTTCTGCGCCGTAATGTACACCCGGCCCGTCGCCTCGTCGCGCACCGGATGGTTCGCGCCGCGGTGGCCGAACTTCAGCTTGTACGTCTTCCCGCCGAACGCCTCGCCGACCACCTGGTGCCCGAGGCAGATCCCCATCACCGGCACCTTCCCGATGAGCCCGCGCGTCGTGCGCACCGCGTAGTCGAGCAGCGCCGGGTCGCCGGGGCCGGGAGAGAGCAGCACACCGTCCGGGCGCATGGCGAGGATGTCCTCCGCCGAGGTCTGGCACGGCACCGCCGTCCCCTGGCAGCCGAGCCGGTGCAGGACGCGAAGGATATTGTACTTGACACCCAGATCCAGCACGACGATCCGTCGCTTGGCCTTCTCGCCCTCCGTGCGGGTTTCCGGATAGTCGTACGCCTTGCGGGCGCTCACCCAGGGCACGAGGTCGGTCGCACCGTACTGCGGCATCTCCGCCAGCCGCGCCAGCGCCTGCTCCGCCGTCTCATCGTGCGTCAGCAGCCCCATCATCACGCCCGCCGTCCGCAGCCGGCGCGTCAGCGCCCGCGTGTCGACACCGGCGATGCCGGGGATGCCATTCTCCAGCAGGTACTCGTGGAGCGTCCGCTTCGAACGCCAGTGCACCGGCGCCTCGCAGGCTTCGCGGACGACGAGCGCCCGCACCTGGATGCGCCGGGACTCGACGTCGTACTCATTGATGCCGTAGTTCCCCTGCAGCGGGTAGGTCATGGTCAGGATCTGCCCGGCGAACGACGGGTCGGTGAGCGCCTCCTGGTAGCCCGTCATCGACGTGCTGAAGACGACCTCGCCGCTCGCGCTCTCCCGCGCCCCGATCGCCTCCCCCGCGAACGACGATCGGTCCTCCAGCACCAGCAGCGCCTTATCCAACCGCCGCCTCCTCCGGGACCGCGATCCGGTCCTGGTCGGCGTACACGATGCGCCCGCCCGCGATCGTCGCGACGACCTTCCCGCGCAGCGTCACCCCGCCCAGCGGCGTGTTTCTCCCCTTCGACGCGAAGCGCTCCGGCTCGACGACCCACTCCCCGTCCGGGTCCAGCAGCACCACGTCCGCCGGCGCTCCGACGGCCAGCGTCCCGATGCCCGGCACGTGGCGGTCGAGACCCAGCGCCCGCACCGGCCCGATCGTCATCGCATCGAACAGCCGATCGAGCGTGATCTTCCCCTCGTGCACGAGCCGCATGCACAGCCCGAACGCCGTCTCCAGCCCGCTGATCCCGAACGCCGCCTCGTCGAACTCGCACAGCTTCTCGATGACAGCGTGCGGCGCGTGATCCGTGGCGATGCAATCGACCGTGCCGTCCCGCAGCCCCTCGACGCACGCCGCCACGTCCTCAGGCGTCCGCAGCGGCGGGTTCACCTTCGCGTTCGTCTCGTAGACCAGCGCCTCGCCCCCCAGCGTTCCGAACGCCACGACCTCGTGTGTGAGCGTCAGGTGGTGCGGCGTGACCTCCGCCGTCACCCGGACCCCGCGCGCCTTCGCCCGCCGAATCGCCTCGACGGCGCCGGCCGTGCTGACGTGCGCGATGTGTACCTGCGCGCCCGTCGCCTCCGCGAGCGCGATATCCCGCTCGACCATCGCCGTCTCGGCGGCCGCCGGCGCCCCGCGCAGCCCCAGCCGCGTCGACGCCCACCCCTCGTGCATGACGGCGTCCTTTGACAGCGACGCCTCCTCGCAGTGGTCGATTATGGGCAGCCCGAACGCCGAGGCGTACTCCAGCGCTCGCCGCATGACCGTCGCGTCGCCGACGGGCGCACCGTCGTCGCTGAAGGCGACGCAGCCAGCCGCCGCCAGGTCGCCCAGCTCAGCCAGCTCCTGGCCGGCCCGGCCCTTCGTGACCGCCCCGATGGGCAGCACCCGCACCACGCCCCGCTCGGCGGCCGCCCGCAACACGTATTCCACCACCGACCGCGTGTCCATCGCCGGTTCCGTGTTCGGCATCGCACAGACCGTCGTGAAGCCGCCGCGCGCCGCCGCCCGCGTCCCCGACGCGATGTCTTCCTTGTACTCCAGCCCCGGCTCGCGCAGATGTGCGTGCAGGTCGACGAACCCCGGCGCGACGACCAGCCGCCTCGCGTCGATCTCTCGCGCGCCGTTCGACTCGACTCCTGACCCCACGGCCGTGATGACGCCCCCGTCGAGCAGCCCATCACCCGTTATGTCGACTCCTTGTGCCGGGTCGAGGATCCGGGCGCCCCGCAGCACGATGCGTTCGCTCACAGCGCCGCCGTCCCGCTCGGCCGCGGCGAACGCGGCGATGTGCGCGTCAGCAACCACAACACCGCCATCCGCACCGCCACGCCGTTTGCTACCTGCTCCTCCACCTGCGATTGCAGACCGTGCGCCACCTCGTGGCTGATCTCGACGCCTTCGTTCATGGGCCCCGGGTGCAGCACCAGGGCGCCCGGCTTCGCGCGGGCCAGTCGCTCGGCGTTCACCTGATAGAGCCGCGAGTACTCGCGCACCCCAGGGACAAATCCGCCCTGCATGCGCTCCTGCTGCATGCGCAGCGCCATCACCACGTCCGCCCCCTCCACTGCTTTGTCGAGATCCGTCTCGACGCGCACCGGCGGCAACTCGCCCTCGCGCGCATCGCCGAGGCCACGAGGGACGAGCGTAGGTGGCGCGCACACCGTGACGTCCGCCCCCATCGCCGTCAGCGCCCAGAGGTTCGACCGGGCGACGCGGCTGTGCAGCAGATCCCCGACGATAACGATCTTCCGTCCGCGCACTTCACCAAGCCGGGCGCGCATCGTGTACAGGTCCAGCAGCGCCTGTGTCGGGTGGGCATGCATCCCATCGCCGGCGTTGACCACGCCGCAGTCGGCGCGCCGCGCCGCCAGATATGGCGCTCCCGACCGGCTGTGCCGCATGATGAGCACGTCGGCCCCGACCGCCTGGAGCGTCCTCACCGTGTCGACCAGCGACTCTCCCTTCGACACGCTGCTCCCCGACGCCGAGATGTTAATGACGTCCGCCCCCAGCACCTTCCCCGCCAGCTCGAACGACGCCCGCGTGCGGGTGCTGTTCTCGTAGAAAAGCGTCACCACGGTCGTGCCCCGCAGCGCCGGGACCCTCGGCACTTCGCGGGAGAGAACCTCCTTCATGGCGTCCGCCGTCGTCATCACCTGCTCCAGCTCCTCGATGCTGAAGTCGTCGAGATCGAGCAGGTGGCGGCGGCGCCACGTCAGCTCCTCCTGCTCCGGCGGGAACCCCGCCGCAACCTCCGCACGGGGCTCGCGTACCGTCGTCATCGCCCCACCTCCGCGCCCTCGGCCGCCAGCACGCGCACCGAATCCTCACCGTCCGTCTCTTCGAGGCGCACCTGCACGTCGTCCGCGCGTGACGTCGGGATGTTCTTGCCGACGTAGTCGGCCCGGATCGGCAGCTCCCGGTGCCCCCGGTCGACGAGCACCGCGAGCTGGATGCGCCGCGGCCGCCCGTAGTCGATCAGCGCGTCCAGCGCCGCCCGGACGGTACGGCCCGTGTACAGCACGTCGTCGACGAGGACCACCCGCTTCCCCGCTACCTCCGGCAGGTCGCTCGGCTGGATGTTCACCGTCGCGCCGCGCTCCGTCAGGTCATCGCGGTAGAGCCCCACGTCCAGCGACCCCACCGGGAGCCGCTCCCCCTCGAACGCCGCGATGGCGCCGGAGATGCGATGGGCCAGCGGCACGCCGCGCGTGAGCATCCCCACGAAGATCAGATCCTGTGTGCCGCGGTTGTGCTCGACGATCTCGTGCGCGATACGCGTGATCGCCCGGCGGATGTCGTCCGGAGACATGACGAGCGCGTCGCGCATCAAAACGCCTCCTGTCCGGTGGCCCGGTCGGAGGCGATGCGCGCGTGTGCGTGGGCCGTCGCCGGCCCGATGTGGGACTGCATGGAAGGTTCCTTTCCGGCCTCACGGGACCGGATTAAAGGGCTTGTCGTCCAAGTCTAGATCGCCCGGAGCCTGCCTTCAAGCCAGGAGTCATGACAAGCTGACTATTCGACCGGAGATTCGCCCTGCCGCCCGACGTAAAGTCCGGCGTTGCCTCTCCGGGCGCCTGCACCCTACGATCGATCACCGGCGCACACCGGGTGGAGGGCAGCGTGGAGCGCGTATCGCTCGCTCTGGCACGCATGATCAGGCGCAGACCGCAGCTCGTGGCGGCTGTCGCCCTCGCGGCGGCCGTCGCCATGGCCTTCGGTATCCCGCGCCTCGAGTTCCGCACCGGCCAGGACACCCTCCTCAACCCCGGCTCGACCATCGCCCGCGACAATACGCGCTTCCAGCGCGAGTTCGGCGGCGACCCCATGCTGGTCCTCTTCTCGACGGCCGACGACGGGCCCCCCATCACGCAACTTTTCACCCGCGACAACCGCGACGAGATGGCACGCCTCGAGCGCGACATGGCCGCCTCGGGCCGCTACGAGAGCATCATCACACCATTGCTCATCCTCGACTTCGCCCGCGAGCAGATAGAGCGGCGCATGGTGGAGGAGCCGGCGAAGCTCGCCCGCGACATGGACGCCGCTGACGCGCAGGCCCGCGCCGGCGCCGCCGCACGGGGCGAGCCCCCCGCGCAGCAGGACAGCGCCGCCGCCGACGCCCGCCAGCGCGTCCTCGACGCCTTCGACGCTGAGTTCGGCGCCGACGCCGACCGTTTCCTGGCGGTGGGCGATCGTACGTTCGACAACCCGCTGTTCGTCGAGTTCATCCTCTACGACGCTGATGGCAACATCCGGCCGGACCTCGCCGGCGTGTTCCCGGACGACCACCACGCCCTCATGGTGGTCCGCCTGCGCGGCAACCTCTCGATCGACGAAGGCTCGCGCCTCGCCGCCGAGATCGTCGACCAGGTGCCGCAGTATCGCTTCGACCGCGTGAGCGCCCTCGTCTCCGGGCCGCCGCTGCTGATCAAGGAGATCAACGACAGCATGCGCAGCGCGCTGGTGCTGATGGCGCTGCTCGCCGTCGCGCTGATGGTCGCGGTGCTGTTCGTCGTCTTCCGGGCGCGCTGGCGGTTGCTCTCGCTGCCGGCGGTGCTCATTGGCTGCATCTCGGCGTTCGGGCTGATGGGCTTCGCGGGCATCCCGCTCACCATGGTCACGATCTCTGGCCTGCCCATCCTCATCGGCCTCGGGGTTGACTTCGCCATCCAGATCCACTCCCGCATCGAGGAGGAGACGTTCGCCGCAAACTCCGCCGAGCATGGCCTCGACCGGACCTTCGTACAGCTGGGCCCGGCGCTCGGCGTCGCCGCCGTGGCCGCCTGCATCGGCTTCCTCGTGCTGCACCTCTCGGAAGTCCCGATGATCCGTGACTTTGGCTCGATGCTCGCCGTGGGTTCCGTCATCGTCTTCATGACCAGTGTGGCGCTCATCAGCACCGTCGTCTTCCTGCGAGAGCGCACCCGTATCGGTGAGCCCCGGCCCGCCACCGTCCGCTTCGAGGTGGAGCGCATCGTCGGCGGGATCACCGGCCGCGCCGTCGGGCGGCTGGTGCCGATCGCGCTCATCGCCATCGCTGTCGCCCTCGTGGGCCTGTACGTCGGGCGCCGCATCCCCACCCAGACCGACCCGGAGAAGTTCGTGCCGTCCGACAGCAAGGTGCTCCGCGACCTTCACACCGTCCGCGACGTCGCCGGCTCCACCAGCGAGTTGAACCTCCTGATCGAGACAGGCGACGGCCGCAGCGTCACCGACGACGACATCCTCGCCTGGATGATCAACTTCGAGATGCGGCAGCGCGACCAGCACGACGAGTTGCGCCAGTCGAACAGCGTCGCGTCCTTTACCCGGCAGGTCACCGGCGACCCGCCGGCGCGCGCCTCCGCCGAGGACCTGCTCGCGCGCGCTCCGCAAGCCCTGGTCAACTCCGTCGTCAGCGAAGACCGCCGCATGGCCTCGATCACCTTCGCCATCAGCGGCGGCGACACGCTCGACGAGCAGAAGGCGCTGACCAACGCCATCCTCGCCGACGTCCACGCGCCGCCGGGCGTGCGAGTCGCGCCCGCCGGAATCGCGGTGGTCGGCACGGAGACCGTCGACGCCATCAGCCGCAACCGCGACCTGATGTCCTTCGTCGCCGTGGTCTCGATCTTCGTCGTGCTGTTGGTGTTCTTCCGCAACCCGGCGAAGGCCGTCGCCCCGCTCCTCCCCGTCGTGCTGGCGCTCGGCGCGTCGTCGATGATCCTCTACCTCTCCGGGGTCGAGTACAGCCCGCTGACGTCGATCTCGGGCCCGCTGATCATCGCCATGGGCACCGAATTCAACGTGCTGTTGATGTCGCGCTACTTCGAGGAGCGCGGGCGCGGCACAGCCCCCCGGCAGGCCATGGCCGAGGCCTCGCTGCGGATCGGGCGCGCAATTACCGCCTCTGGGCTGACCGTAATGGGCGGCTTCGCCGTCCTCGCCCTCAGCGACTTCTCCCTGCTCGACAACTTCGGGAAGGTGACGGCGCTGAACATCGGCCTCAGCCTGTTCAGCACGCTCATCCTGCTGCCGCCCCTCCTCGTCTGGGCCGACGAGGACCACCACCTCATCGCCGTCCCAATCGAGGCAGCGGGTGAACAGTCCGTCCCCTAGGCAAGCACGGCCCGCGCGCGGCGACCTCGGACGACCTACACCCACCCAAGCCAGCAAAGCGCCGCCTAACGCGGGCCGCCGATCCATTCGACGTACTGCCCCAGGTCGGGCAACTCCCCACCCGCTGCGAAGAGGAAGAGGACGCCCACGAAGAGGCTGAAGATCGCCGCCAGCAGCCCCACGGCGACGTAGATCGCCTGCCGCCGCTGCGACGAGACGAAGCCCGCCGTCGAGATTACGGTCACGATCGAGTTCGAGATCAGCAGACCAACCACGAACGCCATCAGCGCGATTACGCCGGTCATCCGGCTCGCCGCCCCCACCGCCGTCGCGATGACCAGCACCTGCGTGCCCGTCTCGGCGCCGATGCCGTGGATAAGCCCGACGCCATAGGCCGTGCGCACGCCGTACTGCTGTGCCTCGTGCACGTGCTCATGCGGTCGGCCCGCCATCTTCGCGCGGAGCCACGCGTAGCCGTTACGCACCGCCGAGAAGACCAGCATCCAGCGGCTGCGCAGCCGGAACTCACGGCCGCCCCGGAAGAACTGCATCACCGAGTAGAGCAGGTAGACCGCAAGCAGGATCAGCGTCGCGCCGACCACCCGCTCCATGATGGGATCGATCCAGTCCGGCAGGAACTCCCGCGCTAGGAGAGCCAGCAGACCCAGGGCGGTGACGACGGTCCCATGCCCCAGCGCATACATCGTGCCGAGCACCAGCGCTGGCCGCTGCCGCCGGATAAAGTCATCGACGGCCGGCGGCAGCGCCGCGCGGACGCCGTTGTGCCGGTGCGCGAGTTCGTGAGGCAGCGAGTGCATGTGCGGGATCCCCGGCGCCGCCGCCACCGGTTGCGCAACCATCGCCAACCCGCCCGCGGTCGCGAGCATGTGGTGCGACTCGTCCGTGAGCATCAACCCGGGCTCTCGGACCAGCCACGTCTCCCCCGACTCTTCGGCCGCGGCCGTCGTGCTGGTGATGTCCGTGATCGCAGCGATGTGGTCCCAGTCGATCCCGTGCCGGATACCCAGGGCCAGCGCCGCCCCGACGATGCCGAGGAACCCCGTGATCCCGCCCATCAGCACCGGAGTCGAGAGCAAGGCATCCACGATGGTCTGATCCATGCATCAGTCCAATCGGCTCAGTGACCGCCGCCGGCGCGGCAGTCCTTGCAGGTCCCGAAGATCGCGAAATGGTCGATGTCCGCGCGGAAGCCCAGGTCGATGGCCAGCCGCTCGCCCAGATCCTCGAGGTAGCGGTGTGGCAGCTCCGTCACCTCGTTGCACTCGCGGCAGATCAGGTGATGGTGACGCTCCGTGCCTACCCACTCGAACGCTGCGTCGCCGCCCCCGAGGTCGGTCTCGGAGATGAAATGCAGTTCCTTGAACACGGTGAGCGTGCGGTATACCGTGGAGATGTCCACGTAGGGGTACGCCTTCCGCACGCGATCGTAGACATCCGATGCGGTCATGTGGCCGGGTGCGTGCCGCAGCGAGGAGAGGATTAACATCCGCTGGGGCGTCATCTTGTGCCCCGACTCGCGGAGCACGCCGATGGTCTCGGCCTCGCAGCTCACGTCCCGCCCTCCTGCAACTGGCTGCAATTACCCTACGGCAGGAACCCGCACAACCGCAAGGCCCTCTTGGGGGTCTCTTGCCACGGGCTGTCAGCAGAGATCGTGGATGGAATCGCTGGGGCTAAGCCGGAAGCAGCAGCTCGAACGTGACCCCCTCGGAGTCGTTCCGGGCGGAGATGGCGCCGCCGTTCAGCTCCACCAGCTCGCGGGCAATCGCCAGCCCCAGCCCGCTCCCGTCGGAGCTGCGCCGCGCCCGGTCCCCGCGGAAGAACCGCTCGAACACCCGCGGCAGATCCTCCTCCGGGATGGGAGGCCCGCTGTTCGCGACGATGCAACGCACGCCCGCGAGGCCGCCCGCTCCGTTCGCGCCGCGCACCGCCACCCATCCCCCCGCCGATGTGAACTTCACCGCGTTTTCGATCACGTTCGTCAGGGCGCGCTCAATCTTCTCGGGGTCGACGTCGTGCATCGTCGCCTCCGGCGCGACGTCCACCGAGAGATGGACGCCCTTCGCCGCCACCGCCGGTTCGAAACGTCGCACGCAGCGCTCAACGATCGGCGCCAACGGCACGTCCTCCCGCCGCGTGAGCACCTGCCCGGCATCGATCTCGCCCAGAAACAACAGGTCTGCCAGCAGGTCGTTCACGTGCTCCGCTTCCTCGCGGATCACGCCTCCGATCCGGGCCACATCTGCCGGCCCGGCGGTGCCGTCCGTGAGCGCCTGCGCGTAACCGGTGATCGACGTCATGGGCGTCTTCAGGTCGTGCGAGACGTTCGCCAGCAGCGCCCGCATCTGCGTGTCCCGCTCACCGACGCGTTCCGCCATCACCGAGAACGACCGCGCCAGCCTGCCCATCTCGTCGCCCCGGCCCAGCTCCACCCGCTGGTCGAACCGCCCCTGCGCCATCGCCTCAGAAGCGCGTGTCAGTTGCAGCACCGGCTGCGCCACCTGCCGCGCGAGCACCGTCGCCGCGACGAGCGCCAGCGGCACCGCCACGAGCCCCGCCAGGCCCAGGCTCGGCAGTACGTCCAGCCATGCGTCGGCGACCGTGTCGGTCCTCACGGCCAGCACGATGTTGAACGGCAGCTCTTCGCCCGCCGCCACCCTCCCCGGCGACGACACGAACGTCAGGCCCGTTTCGTCGAAGTCGCCCTTGGGCTCCCAGGCAACGAAGCCGCGCTGGTAGTCCCCGTACGTCGGCTCCGGATACAAGATCCGCTGCCCGTCCAGGCTCCCGTCCGTATCGTGCAGAATCGTCCCGTCCTCCCCGACGAGGAAGATCCGCACGTCCTGATCGGCCGCCAGTGCGTCCAGCTTCCCGGGGAACGCCTTGATGACCACCGACCCCGGGTCTTCGCCCGGAAGGCGCGGCGAGAAGGCCGTCGACAGCGCCTGCTGGTAGATCGCCGGTGACGCCGCCGCCACCCGGTCGAGCGCCTGCTGCCGCCGGTCGTCACGCGTCTGCAACACAAACACGAACCCCGCGATCAGGATCACCAGCAGGATCACGCTGGTTAACGCCAGCATCAGCTTTGCGCGAATGCTGAACAGCCACGCCCGGATGCCGTTCACGCCGGCACCGCCTCCACCAGGCGATACCCGCTCCCCCAGACCGTCTCGATCTTCAGACCGGAGCCCTCGAGCTTGCTCCGCAGCCGCACGATGTGCACATCGACCGTGCGAAGGCTGTAGAACGACGTCCCCCACACCAGGTCCAGCAGCTTCTCGCGGTCCAGCGTCACGTTCAGGAAGCGCGCAAACGTGACCAGCAGGTCGAACTCCTTCGGCGTCAGGGCGAGCGCCCCGCCCCGGATCGTTGCCCCGCGGTTCCGCACATCCATCGCCAGCTCACCGATGGCGATGCGCTCGCTCGCGGGTTCGGCCGCGGCACGGCTGCGTCGCAGGACGGACTGCACGCGCGCCACCAGCTCTGTCGGGTTGAACGGCTTGGTGACGTAGTCGTCGGCGCCGAGCTGCAACCCCGCCACCTTGTCGATGTCCGACGAGCGCGCCGAAAGGAAGATCACCGGCATCTCGCTCCGCCGGCGCAGATTGCGAATGATCTGGATCCCGTCCGGGCCCGGCAGCATGATGTCCAGCACCGCCAGGTCGTACGCCCGCTCCCGCAGCAACCGTTGCGCCTCATCCCCGTCCCGCGCGACAGTCACGTCGTAGCCGGCCTTGGCGAGATACATTCGCACAAGGTCGGCGATGTTTCGGTCATCGTCCACGACGAGGACGGCCGGAGTGTGCTCCTTGAGGTCGTTCATAGATATTGCGTCCTCTGCCCGAAAAGGACGGCAGGACGCGGGTGTCCTGCCGTCCGATTGAATCTTAGTAGCTGAAGACCACCCCGGGCTCCACCGGGAGGGCCGGCGCTTCAAACGCGCCGCCGCCCGGCGCCATGTCGCCGTCGGACCCGAAGCGACGGAACCGTCCGAAGGGCGCTTCGCCGTCGATCAGCGCGTCGAGACCCTCGCCGTAAGCCGCCAGCTTCTCGTCGGCCTGCGTCTGCGTGATCCGTCCGTCCGCAACCAGCGCATCCAACTTCGTCTTCACCTGTTCGTTCAGGAAGGCCTTGAGGTCATCCCGGCCCTTGCCATGGGCCTGCGCCATGCTCGCCAGCGTCGCCCCTTCGGCCGCCAGCTCCTCGCGGAACTGCTCCTGCGGGATCCCCAGGAATTCCGCCACGCCTTCCAGGTTGAACCCTCCGGCATGGCCGGGGCCGATGCCGCGCCTGATGTCGAAGCCGAACCACCCTGCGAGGAGCCCATTGCCGTCGATCAGATTGTCCAGCATCTCGCTGTGGTTGGCGGCGATCTCGTCGGCCCGCTCCTGCGCGAGCGTGCCGTCCGCCACCGCCGCGTCGAGCTTCTCCGTCACGCCGGCTGAGAGGAAGGCCTTCAGCTCGTCCCGGCTCTTCTCGTGGGCTTCGGCGACGGTTGCAAGCGTCGCATCTTCGGCGGAAAGCTCCTCCCGGAGCTGCTCCTGAGTGATCCCCAGGAACTCGGCCAGATCCGCATCCCCGAACCCGATGCCGGACTTGAAGCCGCCCTGCTCCATGCCGAACCTGAACTGGAACCCCGGGCCGCCCCGGAAGCCCCCGAAATCTTCCGGCAGCTGGTCGAGCCGCTCCTTGAGGCTGTCTGCCTGCTCGTGCGAAAGGTCGCCGCTCTGGACAGCCTCGTCGATCTCGTCGCTCCGCGCGTCCTCGATCGCCTGGTCCAGCTTGGACCGCTCGATCCCCAGCTTCGAGGCCACCCGGTCGAGGAAGCTCTGTCCCCCGTTCTCGCCGCTCTGGGCCATCGCCACCCCGCCTGCCACCACCGCCAGCACCACCGCGCCAGCAAGGGCCACCAGCAGCCCGCGTCTCCGCACCACAATCACCTCCCGATCTATTTGCTCCGGTACCTTCAAGCATCCTAGCGCCGGGGACACGCCCGAGGTGTTTCCAAACCGTGAGGCCGGGGCGCGTTACGAGGCTCGCTTTCGCTGGAAATTCATTGGGAATTATCGGTTTGACACACCCAATGGAGGTGCGGCACGATGGGGCGCATTGCGAACGCGGCGAAATCGTCACGGTCTTTTGATTGGGAGTTAACCAATGCGAAGCGGTGGACGCGCCATGCTATAGGTGGAGGTGTGGTATGGCAGTGAAGCCCCATGGACTAGATTGCAGGATCAAGGAGCAGATAATCGAGGATGAGGTGAGCGGCCTCACCCTTCAATTCGACGCACTGCCCGATGGCACCTTCCGCCTGAAAATCTCTGGTGACTTCCCCTTCGGCGGACGTGATTGGATCTTCAACAGCGAGGGCGAGGAGGCGGGTGGTGGTGTCGGCACCTGTTGCACTCCTCGCCCAAGCTGGCTATCTGCGATCCCCTAGGGAGCCTGCTCGTTGCAGCGCGGGTACTTGCCGTGAGCCTTCTTGTGCTCCTCAAGAAGCTCCTTCTCGCGCGGTATGGCCCCCTCGGTCACTTCGCGCCGGTAGTGCGATGCGCCCTTCGTGCACGATCCTTCGTTGCCCGCTTGATGAGACTGCAAGCGGCTCCGGAGGGTCACGCCCGTACCAGAAGCGCGGCCGACATAGATAATCGTCGCGCCGTCTTCCAGTTGGTACACCCCGTGCTCTGTGGGGACCTTGCCCACGTTCTCTTTAGTGAACTCGTATCGATCGCCTTTCAGCATGGATTACTCCTACAGGCGGCAATAGCCGCGATGAACTTGAGGCTGAGTCTGGTTATAGTGGGCCCCCGAAGGGGCCGCGTCTTATGCGGTGATCGCGAATCACCGGTAGCATGCCCTCCCTTCGCTGGTGAGCTTGGGGGTCTGGCCCGCGAAGCTGGCCCCCTTGCTCCGTATCCTGCCTAGCGTCGCCCCTCCTCAGGGATCGCGACGCCCCCTATCGGGCGGCACTGTGGCCGACGAATAAGGCAAACTGAGCCAAGGCTTGACGAATCGGGGTCGAAGCTGTATCGTGGGGAGTGTCCGGCCAACCACAAGATATAGCGGCCCCGAGCGGCCAAGCCTGCCCCACGGTACCAGCCGTGGGGTTTGTGCGCCCGGCAATTCTAATTCAAAGATTCAATCGGTTGCAACCGCACTTTCGCCATATCCGCCACCCGGTGATCTTGGGGGGTTGGCAGGAGCCCTTCAAGTGCGTACGATACCTTTCCGGGGGGGTTTCCCTCACAATGCCCAGCCCGCCCTGTGCTAGCCTTGAATTGAACCGACTATTTCTCCGGGGATCCTCTCCTCGCCGGGGGGTGTTGACTTATGGTCGCAGCGAATAGGAACATAAGGCGCGTTAGCCTTGCGGAGGCGACAAGGCGGGCTGAGACGCTCGTTTGTCGCTACGAGCGGCGGTATGAAATGTCATCCCGCGAATTGGATGTGGCACTTCAGACTGGGCACCTGCACGAAACAGCCGATGTGAGTCGATGGCTGATGGCCTACCGGATGCTCCGAGACCTGAAGAAGCGTCGGAGGCAAGGCCCCGCGAGCTCTGGGCGCGCGACTGGTTCTCGCACCAGAACTACCTAGACATTCACTACAGCCACATGGAACGCCTGCTTGAGGAGCAGGTGGTTCTGCGCGACCGCACAACTTTCGACGAGATCACCACGAGGGGTGAAGTCGTCGAAGTCCTATTGCGTGGCCGCCTAGAGTGCGCGCATGCCGTACTGATTGAGGTGAGGAAGCGATTGGAAGTGCGGCGCGGGCGCTACAACAGGCGGGAGGTTCGAGCAATTCACTACAGCTACCACGCATGGATCCGGGGAACCAAGCACCAGCTAGTGAGATACGACAACTCACACGACTATCTCCCGCCCCATCGTCACAAGTTCAACCTGGCCAACGGACTGGAGGTGGGCCTTGAGTACATCGACTTGGATGATTGGCCTACAATGGCTGACGTGATTCGAGAAGCTGTGGAACTGGCACGACTTGCCGAGTATCGGTGATGAACCAAGATCGGCTACAACCCATCTCCCTAGACGGCCTCACCATCGAAGAAGCCTTGAAGAAGGCAATGGACGCTGGCCCCTACCCGAAGGATGCGCCTAGCCAGCGCCCGAAGAAGAAGGCTTCGCGCTCCGCCCAACGTACCAGTCCAGCCGCCCCTCGACGTTCCCCAAGAGCGAAGTAAACCGCTCGCCGTCCTTTATCTTCCGGCTGTTGTGGCGGAACTGAAACTCGTTGACGTACTGCCCGAGGTAGCCAGCGTCTACGTGGTGGTACGTGCCGATCAGGCCTCGCTTGAGCACCGCCCAGAACGATTCGATGGACTGCGTGTGAACCTCACCGCGCACGTACTCGGACTTGTGGCGGATTATCTGGTGCGGGAGCAAGTCCTTTATCTTCCGGTAGATTATGTGCTCGTCGGTCATAAGCTGCGCGTTCTCCCGGTCAACGTTGTGGAACACTTCGCGTTCGACCTGTTCGCGTGAGGGGCTGTCCATGACCCGCGCCCGGACGCGCCCGCCCCGTTCCTTTATGCCGAACACCGCTGCCTTGTTCGCGAAGCGGGAGATCGGCTCAGGGTTGCCCTCGCGGCGCTTGCGCCGGTGCTCAGCGTGGCCTCGGGGCTTGCCGCCCACGTAGGTCTCGTCCGCCTCAATGACGCCGGAGAGCTTGGTCGGGTTCTTGTCGGCCATCGCGTAGCGGACGCGGTGACACATGAACCAGGCTGACTCGTAGCTCAGGCCGAATTCGCGGTGGATCTGGTGGGCCGAGACGCCCTTCTTGGAGGAGCACATGCGGTACATGACGAGTATCCACATGCGGAGAGGGATCTTGGAGTCCTCGAAGATCGTCCCCTTAGTCACTGAGAACTGACGGCGGCACGCCTTGCACTTGAGGAGGTGCCGGGGGCCGACCACCCGGCCGGACTTGAGCGTCTTGCCCTTGACCTCGATGCGGTAGACCTCGGCCCCGCCACAGTCCGCGAACACGCAGTGCGGGCCGTTCGGCCACCGGATGCGCTCCAGCATCGCGCGGGCATCGGACTCCGAGAGCGTCCCGTCCGACACCGTAAGTAGCTGGCCCTTGCGCTCTGCCTCTCTGTGCATGGCCTCATTGTCTCAGAATCCTATGGGTGTGTCAAGTGGATAATTCCCAATTCATTTCCGGGATTTTCGCCAGCGGGCCATCAGATCCCGAAGGCCGGGTCGATTACTTGGATGACAATCGAATACTGGCTCCGACAAAGGCAAAGCCGTCGAAAGGCGGCGACGCAAAGCCACGGGCCTACGTTCGCCGAAGGGCGAATATGGTAGCCGGGCCGCCGAAGGCTCAAAGATTGGGTCGGAGTCTGCAGCCCTCGTCCGCTGCGGATAGAGGGCATTTTCATGCCCCGGCCCTCTCGTGCGGAGGGATCGACGTGTCACGTTCAGATGCAATGGCAACGCAGGGGAAACGCCTCGGCGTCTTGCGTGCTGGCATCGGCGTCACCACCGGTCCGGAGCTCCGCGTCAACATTGGTGTTCCAACGGACGGAGTCGGCCGGCGCCACGCTACCCCTACCCCTGACCCTGACCCCTGTGGCGGCGACCATCGCACTCTGTGCGGACTGCGTCTGAGTGAACCTGTGCCGTCGCGTTCTGACCGGCGCGACGGCCTGCCGGACCGTGCCGAGGGCCTGCATTCCCCGCGCCACTGACCCCCAAGTCCCCGTGGCGCCCGATTCGCCGACTGGCGAGCCCCTCGGCACGGTCCGGCCCGTACCCCTTCAGCATCGGCCGGCACCGACCATCTGTGACCCCTCCTCCACCCGCGATGTACGCTGGGATCGAAGGATCGAGGCACGGCGATGGCCACGCGGACTGAACATGACTCTCTCGGCGACGTGACGCTTCCGGCCAGCGCCTACTACGGGGCCCAGACACAGCGCGCGGTCGAGAACTTCCCCATTTCGGGCATGAAGGCGCACCCCGCCCTGATCCGCGCTACCGCGCTGATCAAGCTCGCCTCCGCGCGGGCGAACAAGGCCCTCGGCAAGCTGGACGCCCGTCGCGCCGAAGCGATCGAGCAGGCCGCGCGCGGGATCGCCGAGGGCGCGCTGCGCGAACAGTTCGTCGTCGACGTCTTCCAGGCCGGAGCCGGCACGTCCCACAACATGAACGCCAACGAGGTCATCGCCAACCGCGCGAACGAGATCCTCGGGGGCACCCGCGGCGTCTACGACCCCGTCCACCCCAACGACCACGTGAACATGAGCCAGTCGACGAACGACACGGTCCCCGCCGCCATCCGCGTCGCCGCCCTCTCGCTCGCCCCGCCGCTCATTGACGCAATCGACGCGCTCTCCTCCGCCCTCGACGCCAAGGGCCAGGAGTTCGACGCCGTCCTCAAGTCCGCCCGCACGCACCTCCAGGACGCCGTCCCCATCCGCCTCGGCCAGGAGTTCGCTGGCTGGGCGTGGACGGTCCGCCGCGACGGCTGGCGTATCGAGCAGGCGCTGGAGTTCCTCCTCGACCTCAACCTCGGCGGCAGCGCCGCCGGCACTGGGATGAACACGCACCCCGCCTACGCCGCCGCCGTCGCCGAGGAGCTGTCCGCCGTCGCGGACATGGAGCTGCGTCCGGCCGGTAACCTCATCGCCGTCATGCAGTCGATGTCCGACTTCGCCCACCTCTCGTCGGCGCTGCGCACGTGCGCGCTGGATCTGATCCAGATCACGAACGACCTGCGCCTGCTCTCGTCTGGTCCGCGCACCGGCCTCGCCGAGATCGCGCTGCCGCCGGTGCAGCCCGGCTCTTCGATCATGCCCGGCAAGGTCAACCCCGTCATCCCCGAAATGGTCGATATGGTCTGCTTCCAGGTCGTCGCAAACGACACGGCCGTTGCCCTCGCGGTGCAGGCGGGGCAGCTCGACCTGAACGTGATGATGCCCCTCATCGCCCACAACCTGCTCCAGTCGATGGAGATCCTCACGAACGCCGTGCGGGTTCTGGTGGGACGCTGCGTGGCCGGGATCACCGCCGACGAGGCGCGCGCCCGCCGCTACTTCGAGTCCACTGTCGGCATGGCAACCGTGCTGAACCCGCTCATCGGCTACGAAGAAGCGGCGAAGGTCGCGCAGGAGTCCGCCGATACCGGCGAGACCATCATCGAGGTCGTCCGACGCCGTGGCCTCCTCGACGAGGACCAGATCGCCCGGCTCTTTGACCCCGCCACCCTCACAGAACCGCGCGCATAGACGCCGGGTGTATCCTGATCGCCAATATGGCCTCCTACTTCATCTCGCAGGACTATGACGCGCCGGCCGACTTCATCTGGTCGGTGCTCACCGACTTCACCTCATGGCCCCAGTGGTTTCCGCAGGTCTCGGCGGTGCGCTTCGCGAACGGCGACGCCCCCGCCGCCGGTGCGGAGCTGATCGCCTCAGGAGAGGACCCATCCGTCTGGACGCGCTGGCAGATCGTCGAGTGGGCGGCGCCGTCGCTGCTGGTCTGTGAGCACATCGATTCGAACTCGCCCGCCGCGCCGCACGTGCACGCCGCCTATCTGCAGTTCGCGCTCGCCGACGACGCTGACGGCTGCACCCTGGAGGTGGAGATCGGCGCACAGGGCCGCGGCATCGTGAGCGACTTCTTCGTCGGCGTCACGCTGGGGTCCGAGGTGCGCCGCCTGCTGCCTCGCCTCGTCGACGCCTTCAGCGACCACGTCGTCCGCGCCGCCGCCGGCCGATGAGCCTGCGCGCCGGCAAACTCCCGGCGGAGATGCTGGCCGGCCTGCTCGCCAAGGTCACCCATCGCGACCCGCGCGTCCTCCTCGGGCCCGGCATCGGGCGCGACGCCGCCGTCATCGACCTCGGCGACCGGATGCTCGTCGCCAAGACCGATCCCATCACCTTTGCGACCGAACACATCGGCTGGTACGCCGTCAACGTCAACGCCAACGACATCGCCTGTATGGGGGCCCGTCCCGCCTGGATGCTCGCAACGGCGCTCCTCCCGCCCGGCGCTGACGACGCCCTCCCCGCCCGCATCTTCGACCAGCTCTCTGACGCGTGCGCGCAGCTCGAGATCGAGCTGGTCGGGGGCCACACGGAGGTGACGATTGGCCTCGACCGTCCGATCGTCGTCGGCGCCATGCTCGGCGAGGCCTCCCGCGACGAGATCCTCCTCGGGGAGGAAGCCATGCCTGGAGACCTCGTGCTCATGACCAAAGGCATCGCCATCGAGGGCACATCGCTGCTGGCCCGCGAGGCGCCGGACACCCTGCGAGCCCGGGGCGTCCCGGACGCGACGGTCGGGCGCGCCGCCAGTCTGCTCTTCGAACCCGGGATCAGCGTTGTCAAGGACGCGCGGATCATCTGCGCCACGGCGAAGCCCCGGCTGCTGCACGATCCCACGGAAGGGGGAGTCGCGACGGCTCTGTTGGAGTTGGCGCACGCAGCGGGGGCACGTATCCGCGTCGACCCCGCGAACATCGCGGTGCTGGACGAAACGACCGCCGTCTGCGAGGCGCTCGGACTCGATCCGCTTGGCCTCCTCGCCTCCGGGGCACTGCTCGCGATCGTCCGTCCCGGGGATTACGGACAAGTTGCCGCGGCGTTGCGCGCGGTAGGGATAGACTGTTGCGCGCTGGGCCGTGTAGAAGCTGGCGCTCCGGACGTTATACTGGACGGCGACGACGCTGCTCCCCTCCCCCGCTTCGACCGCGATGAGCTCGCGCGATTCTTCGAGGAGCAGGACGGCGGCTGAACAACAGCGAATCGGAAGGGCTGTGATATGACGGACGCAAGACCACGGACGCTCGGCGAGCTGAAGCAGTCGGGCTACCACGTGCAGACCGTAAAGGAAGAGTTGCGCCGCAACCTCATCGAGCGCATCCGCTCCAAGCGACCGATGTTCGACGGGATCTACGGCTACGAAGAGTCCGTCATCCCGCAGTTGGAGAACGCCATCCTCTCCGGGCAGGACATCATCTTCCTCGGCGAGCGCGGTCAGGCGAAGTCCCGCATGATCCGCAGCCTCACCTCCCTGCTCGACGACGCCATCCCCATCATCGCCGGCAGCGAGCTGAACGAGAATCCGTTCGAGCCCATCACCGGCGCCAGCCGGCGTCGCATCGAAGAGGAAGGCGACAAGCTGGAGATCGAATGGATCGGCCCCGACCGGCGCTACGCCGAGAAGCTGGCCACGCCCGACATCACCATTCCGGACCTCATCGGCGAGGTCGACCCGATCAAGGTCGCCGAGGGGCGCTACCTCTCCGACGAGCTGACCATCCACTACGGACTCATCCCGCGCACCAACCGTGGCATCTTCTGCATCAACGAGCTGCCTGACCTCGCCGAGCGCATCCAGGTCGGCCTGCTCAACATCATGGAAGAGCGGGACGTACAGATCCGGGGCTACCGCATCCGCCTCCCGCTCGATGTGCTCGTGGTCGCCTCGGCCAACCCGGAGGACTACACGAACCGCGGCCGCATCATTACACCGCTGAAGGACCGTTACGGCGCCCAGATCCGCACTCACTACCCGCGTCACGTCGAGCACGAGATCGGCATCATGGAGCAGGAGCGCTCCTCCTTCGACGACACCGACTACGAGGTGGACGTCCCGGCGTACATGAAGGAGATCGTCGCCGAGATCACGCGGCTCGCCCGCCGCAGCCCCGACGTCAACCAGCGCTCCGGCGTCTCCGTCCGCGCGTCCATCGCCGACTACGAGAGCCTGCTCGCGAACGCCCTCCGCCGAGCGATCCGTATCGGCGAAGGCGACGTCGTCCCGCGCATCAGCGACCTGCCCTACGTCATCCCGACGATCAGCGGCAAGGTGGAGTTCGAGACCGTCGAGGACGGCAAGGAAGAGCAGATCATCGAGAAGCTCATCCAGGGTGCCGTCGTCGCCGTCTTCAACCGCTACTTCAACGTCGTCGACCTGGAGGACGTGGTCACTCGCTTCAAAGCAGGGCTGTCGACCGAAGTCGGCGACACCATGCCGTCCGGAGACTACGTGACCTTCATGAACGGCGTCGAAGGCCTCGCGGCCGCCGTCTCCAAGCTCGACGTCGGCGAGAAGCCGGCGCTGATCGCCAGCGCCGTCGAATTCATCCTCGAAGGGCTGCACCTGAACAAGCGGCTGAACAAAGACCGCGTCGGCGGGAAAGCCCAGTACCGGGGATAGCCCCCGAAAGGCACGGACCTATGGTCGCCTACCGATACAGCGAATGGGACGGCTCCCAGGAGATCCCGCCGCTCGACCCCGACGAAGTCCTCGAGGCCCTCACCGACGACCTCATGAACTTCGGCGACCTCCAGCACGCCATGCGCAACCTGCTCCAGCGCGGCATGCGCTCGCAGACCGGCAACCGGCTGCAGGGCCTGCGCGACCTGCTCCAGCAGCTCCGGCAGCAACGCCGCAACACCCTCGACCGCTACAACCTCTCGTCCGTCATCGACGACATTCGAAAGCGCCTCGATGAGGTGCTCTCGATGGAGCGCGAGACGATCGACCGCCGCCTCTCCGAGACGCTCGGCCCGCAGCTGCCCCCCGACGGCGCGGCGCAGCCGCCATCGGAAGGCGCGCAACAGCCGTCCGGCGGTCAACCGCAAGGCGCCCCGCAACAGGGGCAGCCGCAGGCGTCGCAGGGCGGGCCGCAGCAGTCCCGCCAGCAGGGTCAGCCGTCACGCGGGCAACAGTCATCCGGCGAGGGCGGACAGGCTTCCGGCGGCCAGCCGGGCGCGCAGCAGTCCGGCGATGAGAGCCAGTTCGCCGAGATGCTCCAGAACATCGCCAACCGCAAGAAAAACTTCCTCGACAACCTCCCTCCGGACGCCCCGGGCGCGGTGAAGGAGCTGCAGAACTACGAGTTCATGGACCCGGAGGCGCAGCACAAGTTCACCGAACTGATGGAGATGCTGAAGAAGGCCATGACCGAGACCTTCTTCAAGGACATGTACGACCAGATCGCCAACATGTCCCCTGAAGAAATGGCCCGCATGAAGCAGATGGTCCAGGACCTGAACCAGATGCTCAGTGACCGCCTCGCCGGCGGCGAACCGGACTTCCAGAAGTTCATGCAGCAGTACGGCGACCTCTTCGGTGACAGCCCCCCGCAGTCCCTCGACGAGCTGGTCGAGCGGATGCAGGGGCAGATCGCCCAGATGCAGAACCTGCTCGACAGCCTTCCAGGCGACATGCGCCAGCAGCTGCAGGATCTGCTCGCCGACAAGGTCGGCGACCCGGAGCTACAGGCCGAGCTGTCCGAGCTCGCCGCCAACCTGGAGTTCCTGATGCCCATGCGCGACATGCGCAACCAGTACCCCTTCCGCGGCGACGAGGAGGTCGACCTCAACGAAGCGATGGGCCTCATGGACCGCATGCAGTCCATGGACGATCTGGAGCGCCAGCTCGAGCGCACGCAGTACGGCGGCGACATCGACGAGATCGACGAGGAGAAACTCCGTGAGCTGCTCGGCGAAGAAGCCGGCGAGACGCTCGATCAGCTCAAGCAGTTCCTTGAAATCCTGGAAAAGTCAGGCTACATTCGCCGCAAGGGCAACAACTGGGAGCTGACACCACGCGGCACCCGCAAGATCGGCCAGCGCGCCCTCGGCGAGATCTACTCGCAGCTCAAGCAGGACTCCTTCGGCAAGCACAACGTGCGTGATAACGGCCGCGGCGGCGAACGCGCCGACGATACGAAGAAGTACGAGTTTGGCGACCCGTTCCACCTTGCCCTCGACAAGACGATCATGAACTCACTGCAGCGCGAGGGCCCCTCCGTGCCCGTCCGCCTCGATAAGGACGACTTCGAAGTCTACCGCTCGGAGCAGCTCACCCAGACGGCGACGGTGATGATGGTCGACCTCTCCTGGTCGATGGCCCTCCGCGGCTCCTTCCAGGCCGCGAAGAAGGTCGCGCTGGCGCTGAACAACCTCATCCGCTCCCAGTTCAGCCGCGACAGCCTCTACATCATCGGGTTCTCCGCCTACGCCCGCGAGCTGAAGGCGGAGCAGCTCCCCTACGTCCGCTGGGACGAGTCGGTGCTCGGCACGAACATGCACCACGCCCTCATGCTCGCCCAGAACCTGCTCGCGAAGCACAAGGCCGGCACCCGCCAGATCATCATGATCTCCGATGGCGAGCCCACGGCCCACCTGGAGCGCGGCCGCTCCTACTTCGCCTACCCGCCCAGCCCCATCACCATCCGCGAGACACTGAAGGAAGTGAAGCGGGCGACGAAGAAGGACATCACCATCAACACCTTCATGCTCGACCGCAACTACTACCTCAAGGAGTTCGTGAACCAGGTGGCGAAGATCAACAAGGGTCGGGTCTTCTACACGACCCCCGACAAGCTGGGCCAGTACATCCTCGTCGACTACGTCCAGAACAAGCGCAAGAACATCCGCGGCCAGTAACGCCGGCGAGTGGACCTCCAGCCCCTCTTCGATGCCCCCATCGTTGAACAGAGGTACGTAGACCGCGACTACTCGGGATACGGCAACGACGTTTGGTTCGTTCGGACAGCCACAGAACACGTGATCGTGCGTGTGTCCGCACGCAGCGGTGCGGGGGGCGCGTTCTGGACGGGACTCAAGCGCCTGTTCGGCATCGACGCCATGGACATGGACCGCCTTCGCACGGTCAGCAACTTCGTCAACGATGCCAGAGGCCTTCGCGCTCCGAGCGTCCTGCGCACGGGCGTCTTCGAAGGCCGTTCCTACGCCATCACGGAACTCGCTCCAGGTCGGCACGTCGACTCGTTTGACCACGTTCCCGCGGCTGCTGCCGAGGCATTCGGGGTCGCGGTGGCACAGGCCCATCAGCGCACGTTCGGCCAGTGCGGGTGTCCGGGAGGGACCGTCACCTACCCCGCCGCGCAGTTCCACGAGCGTGTCGCCGGCGCAATCGACTGGCTGGCGAAGGAATACCGCGAAGCCGACGAGCGTGACCGTGCGGTCGCCCGTGACTGCGCCCGAATGCTCAGGGAGATGCCGCCGGCCCGCACTGCGTCACTCGTCTTGATCGATATCGGTGGCAGTCAGTATCTGTGGGACGACAACGGCCCCACGGCGGTGGTCGACACCGAGGCCTTCGTATTTGCGCCGAAGGAGTTGGAACTGATCGTGCTGGAGTCGGACAACGGATACGCCTTCAACGAAGCGTTCCGTCGCGGCTATGAAACGGTCTCACCATTGCCCCGCCTGCGTCTGGCTCGGGCGCCGTATCGCTGCCTCATAGCGCTGCTTGAAGTGAACGGGCGGATGTCTCTGGACGATGCGCTCAGCGCACCGGTGTGGCTCGACGACGCTAACCTACCAACGTCTTCCGGACGACCGTGAAGCGCCCCGCGTCCCGCACGTGCTCGAAGCCCGCGTCGACGTACATGCTCAGCCGGCCATGGTAAGAACTCGGGTCGCCGGTGGGGTTCTTCGGCGGGTACGCCTCCACCCGCGCGAACTCGCGGTCGCGCAGCATGTCGCACGCCCCATCGAGCAGCTTGCGCGCCAGCCCCTGCCCCCGGTACGGCGGCGCGATCACGAAGCATACGATCGCGCCCGTGCGCTCCGGATCCTCCGCCTCGAACCCAGGCGTCTTGTCAAGCAGCGGAAACGCCGTCCGCGGAGCCGCGTGGCACCACCCCACGACGCGTGGCCCGTCGAACGCCAGTACGCCGCTCGCCTCGCCTCGGTCGATCATCGCCCCGCGCTCCGCGCGGTTCTGCGATGCCGGACGCTCGTCGAACTCCTCGCCCGGCGGTAGATTCAGGCAGTACGACAGACAGTAGCAGGCCGCCCAGACGGGGTTGTCCGGGAAGGCGTCGGTGTCGAAGAACGCCAGGTAGTCGTCCTTCAGCTCCGGAGACAGCGGCCGCACGACGACATCGCCATCGAGCTGCGTGCGCGTCCCGTCCCATCCGCCGGAGCGCCGTAGAGCGCCCTCCACCTCCCGACGGCGGGCGTCCGACACCTTCACCTGCGGATGCTGCCCGTCCGTGTGAGCGAAGAACGCCTCGGCGATGGCGTCGCCGTCGGCCCCTTCGATGCGCGTGCCGCAGAGACAGGAGACGAAGCGCACGGCGGTCGCTAGCTCCCGCCGCCCGCCGGGGCGGGCGCCATCTCGCCCGAAGGCGCCTCCGCGCGGTGCGGCGGGATGCCCGCCAGCTCGCGGAGGGCGTTCTCGATGAGCATCGTGGCCTCGGGCAGCGACCCGACGCCCTCCAGCGACACCGGCTTCCCCACCCGCGCGCTCACCGCCGCCGGCCGGGGCTCCCGCTGCCCCTTCGGCATGACGTCGCGCAGCCCCTCGATGAACACCGGTATCACCGGCACCTTTGCCTGCATTGCCATGATCGCCGGGCCCGCCTTGAAGCGCTGCACCTGCCCCGACTTCGAGCGCCCGCCCTCCGGGTAGATCAGGATCGACCAGCCGCTCTTCAGCAGCGCCATCGGGTACTCCAGCTGCTTCACCCCGCCGCCGCGATGCACCGGGAAGGTGTTCATGAACAGCGAGAACCACCACGTTCGCTTCCGCCGGCTGGCGTAGAACTTGTCCGCAGCGGCCGCGATCGCCACCCGCGAGCGGATGCGCTCCGGCAGGGCCGCGAGCACCACCGGCGTGTCGAAGTGCGAGCTGTGGTTCGCGATGATGATCGCCGCGCCGCGGAACCCCTCCAGGTTCTCCGTTCCCTCTACGGTCAGCGGACGGCAGAACTTCCGCACGTGCCGTGTCGTCACCCAGTAGCGTCCCGCGCGACGGACCACCCGCGCCCACAGCCTGGTCTGCCAACGATGCGGCTCGGTCCGGTACGGGTCCATCTTCAGCAGTTGGGTGAAGCGCGGCATCCCGATCGCCGGATAGGTGGTGTGGCGCGTGGTCCCCAGCGCGCTGATCTCCGCCTTCATCCTCTCCACCGCCATGTTGTCCGGCGCCTCCAGCACCGTCACGAAGTCCGCCCCACCCAGCGTGGCGTACTGTGCCGTCACCTTTCCGCCGAGCCGCTCCAGCTCCCGCGTGACCGTGCGCACGCGTTCCGGGTCAGCGTGCAGCCGCTTCCGGCCCTCCGCGGTGAGCTGCGTGAAGACGACATAGGTTCCCATGCCGCGCCCTACTTCCCCTTCAGCATCTTCGTGAACTCGTCGACGGTCAGCGCCGGCATCGTCGTCAGCGACACCGTCCCCCGCGACCCCAGCTCCACCGAGATCCGCGCCACCGTCTCATTGTCCGGCGCCTCCAGGATGTTGATGAAGTCGTAACCGCCCAGCACCGCGTACTGCTGCACCACCCGCGCCCCCATCGCCTCGATCTCCCGGTTCACCTCTTGCAGCCGCTCCGGCCGCTCCTTCAGCGTCCTGCGCCCCTCGTCCGTGAGGGTACTCAGCATGATGTACGTCGCCATAGCGCCTCCTTACGTCGAGAGGCATATCCTACGACAGATCAGTGCCGAATGTGAATGGGCCGGGCTGCGGGGCTGCCCGGCTGCCTGTGCCCGAAGAGCGCCGCTGCGGTTCGAGAGCCCCGGCCGCGTACTAGAGGAGGGAGACGTACAATCGGGCAAGCTCGGGGTCGAGTTGCGTCCCCGCCGCCCCCAGGAGGATCTCCGTGGCGTCCGTCTCCGAGATCGCCCGTCGGTGCGGCCGCTCCGCAATCAGCGCGGCGTGCACGTCCGCGACGGCGATGATCCGCGACTCGAGGGGGATCTCCTCGCCGGTGAGCATCTCCGGGTAGCCCTTGCCATCCGGCCGCTCGTGGTGTCTCGCCACCCAGAGCGCAATCTCTTCGAAGCCGGCCAGCTCCTGCAGCACCGTCTCCGAGTTCGACGGATGGCGTCGCATGAGCTGCATCTCGGTCACGGAGAGGATGTCCGGCTTCGACATGATCCGCGCCGGCACGCCCAGCAGCCCCACGTCGTGGAGCAGCGCCGCGATCCGCACCATCTCGATGTGACCGTCGTCAAGCTCCAGGGCCTCCGCCAGCCGCTCCGCCCCCTCGGCGGTCCGCCGCGAGTGCCCCACCGTGTGACCGCCCTTCGCGTCCGCGATGTCCGCGAACACCTCCGCGAAGCGCTGCACACGCCGCCGGCTCTTCCGGCTGTCCGTGCCCCCCCGAAGCTGGGTGAGCGTCGCGTGCATGTCCTCCGCGTAGAGGCCGAGCCAAAATGCGTCCGAACGGGACAGCTCGAGCAACCGCGACACCAGCGCCGGGTCGAGCGCGCTCTCCGTATGGCGGCCAAGCGCCATCGGCAGCTGCCGTCGCGCCGAAAGCGCCGAAGTCTCCGTCGCGATGATCGACTCCGCGAGGTCCGCCGCGGCCAGAATCCGCCCTTCGAGCGGGATGGCGTCTCCGACGAGTCCGGCGGGGAAACCGTGGCCGTCCCAGCGCTCGTGATGCGCCTCGACCGCCCCTGCCGCCTCCTCCGGAAGCTCCAGCCCCCGCACGATGTCCGCCCCGAGCGAACAGTGCCGGTGCGACGCCTCGATCACCGCCGTCAGGTCGGCGAGGGCCACCTCGCCTCGCAGCTCTTCCGGCGACTTGAGTGGCGCCGGCCCGAAGATAGCGTCTTCGTCCAGCCCCGCCAGACGGCACATATCCGCCGCCGCCAGCGTCACCCCCCCATCGTGCAGGAGCGCCCCGAAGTACACCCCGGCGCGCTGCGCGGGCGAGGCCTCGGCGGTGTCCGCGAGCATCGCCGCGATATAGCACACCCGCTGGGCGTGCCCGACCGGCTTGCCCTCCCCCAGGTCCAACGCCACGCTGAACGCGATCGCGAGATCCGAGGCCGTGAGCGCGTGCAGCCGCTCGGGCCGCCGGGTCAGCGGCGAGGCCAGGTCGTCCAGCGTCAGTACCGGACGGCGCGGAGGGCTGCTGTCGGTGACCACGTACGCTCCCGGGAAGCTCACGCTTGGCTTCTCTGTCCCGGGAAAGTATCGGCAAGGGGTTTCCCTGATAGAGAGGTGTCGGCCCCTCGGGGCTGCGTAGGAGCGGAAAGAGAGCGAGATGAGAGGGGGGCGCGACTTGAAGCGCCCCCCCTAATCTGGGTCACACGGATAAACGGGCCTAGCTTCGGCGCCGCACTCCCGCCGCCATCGTGCCCGCTCCCACCGTCGCGAGCGCCGCTCCGGCGATCAGGAGCCAGAGCCCGCTTCCCGTCCCCGCTTCAGCGCCCGTGCCAGTGTTCGGCGGTTGCACCCCACCCGCGCCCGCACCGCCGCTAGGCGACGTCGGGGCCGGCGGCTCAGGCGTCGACGGCACCGATGTCGGCTCCTCCGTCACGCCAGCGGTCGGCGAACTCGTCGGAGTCGCCGTCCGAACCCTGACCGTGGGTGAGGGCGTCTCGCAATCCTCCTCTTCCTGGTCGCATTCGTCCGCCGTTGGCTCCGGAGTGACCGAGCCGTTTCCGGCTGATACCGGTGACGGGCCGCTCGTCACCAGGGCCAGCATCAACAGGCCTACAGCGAGCATCAGCGCCCCGGCGGTTACAAGCTTGTTCGGTAACACAGCATCTCCTCCTGACGTGTACGGGGGGTACCTTCTCCGTCGGTCGTCAGCGTATCCGTATGGATCAGACCCGTCAACAATAATCAGTCAACTCACCCTCCTCGCCTCCCGTGTTCACGCAGTCTTGACCTTCCTTTGGGCGCTGCTATGATGCCGACACTCCGCCTCCGACCGTCCCGAGACAGGCCCGCTCATGCGCGTCCTCGCCGAAGGCTCCGCCCCCTTCCTCCCCGTCGACCCCGACGGTTTCCGCGCTTACGTCCGCGACCACAAGCAGCGCGCCCTCGCCCCCAAGCTCATGTCCGCCCGCGAGGCCGTCGCGCGCTTCGTCTCCGACGGCGACTACCTCGCCTACGATTGCAACTACTTCCAGCGCGGCCCCTCCACCCTGATCCGCGAGGTGATCCGCCAGCGGAAGAAGGACCTCTGGCTCTGCGGCAAGTTCACCTACGTCGACGTCGGCCTGCTCGTCGGAGCGGGCTGCGCTTCGAAGGTCGACTGCGGCTTCTTCTGGCCCGGCGCGACGATCGACAACGCCCTCCGCGAGGGGCGCGTGCAGGTGTACGAATACAGCAACGTCGTCATGACGCTGCGCCTGCAGGCCGGCGCCATGGGGCTGCCGTTCCTTCCAGTCCGCTCCTTCGGCGGCACCGACGGCTTCGAGTACTCGGGCGCCAAGCTGGTAGAAGACCCCTACACGGGCAAGCCCATCACCATCGTCCCCGCCCTCAACCCCGACGTGGCCATCGTCCACGTCCAGCAGGCCGACGCCTTCGGCAACGCCCGCGTCTTCGGCACCGGCATCGCCCACCAGGAGTGCGCGCTTGCCTCGAAGAACGTCATCCTCTCCGCCGAGGAGATCATCGATACGGAGGAGATCCGGCGCGACCCCGGCCGCACCAGCATCCCTTACTACGCCGTCGACGCCGTCGTGCACACGCCCTTCGGATCCTGGCCCGGCAACTGCGGAGGCTACTATGGCTCCGACACCCCCGCCGTGATCGAGACCTTCGGCGCCATCGCCGCCGGCCGCGTCGAAGCGTACGTCGAGAAGTACGTCACCCCCTTCGCGGACGACGCGGAGATGTTCGAGAAGCTCATCGGCCAGGAGCGCCTCGACCGCCTCCGCGCTAACGAGACGATCCACGACGGCTATCGCGCCTAGCGCACTCCATGTCGTGGGGCTGCCTCTGGTGGCTGCTCGCGTCCCCCTGATCCACAATGGACGCGATCTTTGGAGGACGCCATGACCAAGTCCGACCTCCTCGAAGCCCTGCGCACCACCGGCAAAGACCTCGTCGCCCGCGTGGCCTCGATCGACCCCGCCCGCCTCGAGGAAGGGCGCTACGAGAACGGCTGGAACGCCCGCCTGATCCTCGCCCACGTCGCCTCGATCGAGTGGACCTACAAGCGCCTCGTCGAGAACGCGGTGTCCGGCGTCTCGAATGCGTACGCAGCCGCGGCGACCCCGTCCTCGCAGGGACAGCCGGCGCAGGGTGCCATTCCGGCGGGGGCGCGGCCGAGGGCGGCTGTGCCACAGGCCGCGGACAACCCCATCGACGACTACAACGCCCGCCAGGTGGAGAAGCGCAAGGACGCCACCGTCGCCGAGCTGCTCGATGAGTTCCGCCAGAACCGCGCCGGAACCATCGCCGCCGTCGAATCCGCGACCGACGAGCTGCTCACGAAGCCCACACGCTCCGCCGGCGGCGCCCAAGGCACCCTCGCCGACGTCATCGACTTCGTCGCCGTCCAGCATGTCCGCGTCCACACCCGCGACATCCTTGGTGGTAAGGCATGACTGCCGAACTGAGGCTCCACAGCGGCGCCGGCACGAAGGCCGCCTCCTTCAACGAGCGCGAGATGCAGATCTGCACCGTCGCCCGCATGATCGAGGACAACCGCACCTACTGGGTCGCCGGCGGCGGCAGCCCCATGTACGCCGCCCTCCTCGGCATCCGCCTCTACGCCACCGGCGCGCAGTACATCACCGAGGACGGCGTCATCGCCCCGGAGCCCATGCTCCCCTTCGAGCCGGTGATGACCATGGTCTCCTCGCGCGCCGCCTATCGCGCCCTCGCCTGGGGCACCATGAACACCGCCGGCAACCACGCCCAGGCGGGCTTCATGGACTACGGCATCCTCAACACCCTGCAGGTCGACCAGTACGGCAACATCAACTCCACCGCCGTCGGCGAGTACACCGCCGGCGCCCGGCGCTTCGGCGGCCCCGGCGGCGCCGACACCATCGCCGCCCAGTGCTGGCGCACCATACTCATGACCGACCAGGAGCAGCGGAAGTTCGTCGAGCGCGTCGACTTCATCTCCTCCCCCGGCTTCCTCGACGGCTCCGACGGCGCCCGAGAGCGCGTCGGCCTCCCCGCGGACACCGGCCCCTGGCGCGTCGTCACCCCCTGGGCGATGTACGACTACGAGGACCGCCGCCTCCGCCTCATCGCCCGGGCGCCCTGGATCACCGTCGACCAGATCCTCGCCGAATGCCAGCACCGCCCCCGCATCGCGCCGGACGTGGCGGTACTCGACACGCCGACCGAGCAGGAGTTGGAGATCCTCCGCGCCGAGCTGGATCCGCGCGGCCAGAACACCGGGGAGCGCAGCGCCTGGGTGGTCTTCGACGGCGAGACGTACGCCCGCGCGGACGGCTGAGCGTCCCTTAGACCACAGAGACACGGAGACACGGAGACACAGAGGGGTGGGGTAGGGTACCCCAGGAACCTCTGTGCCTCTGTGTCTCTGTGGTCTAAGCGGCTCCTTCCCCCGTTCGTTATCCTGCCGCATGCCGAACGTCTCCGAGTTGAAGTTCTGCCCGCGCTGCGCCGGGGCTCTGGAAGTCCGCGCCGTCGGCCACCCCCCATCGCCGCACCCGTCCTGCGCCGCTTGCGGCTTCGTCCTCTGGCAGAACCTGAAGCCGTCGGTCGAGGCGCTCATCGTACGCGGCCACGGAGCCGCCACGGAGGTGCTCCTCGGCCGGCGCCGGATGGACTCCGGCGAGACCCGCTGGGACCTGCCCGGTGGATTCCTCAACGCCGGTGATCGTCTGTATGACGCGCTGCGAAGGGAGTGCCTGCGCGAGATGGGGGTCGACGTGGAGGTGGGAGATCTCCTCGGCGTGTTCGAGGACGTCTTCGCCGGCAGCCGGATCATCTCCATCGTGTATGTCTGCGGCGTCGCATCCGGCGAACCGCGCGGCGCCGACATCATCGATGAGGCGCGCTGGTTCCCGATCCGCGACACACCGCCTGCGGCGTACCCCGCCGTCGCCGAAGCGCTCGCCGCCCTGCGATTGCGCGTCGGCCCGTGACTCCCCGGCTCCCGACATGCATAACGCTCCGACAGCTGACCCGGGAGTTCGTGTTCACCACAGTGACACGGAAACAAGGAGGGGAGGTGGGGTTACCCCAAAACTCTCTGTGCCTCCGTGTCTCTGTGGTCCAACCTGGTCCCGCATCCCGCCTCCAGCTTCCCGTATCCAGACAACGGCGCTATCCTTCCCCATGCTGCACCCATCCACCATCCCGACACTCGAACGCACTCCCGCCGTCCTGCGCGCGATGCTCACCGGCATGCCCAAAGACGCCCTCGAAGCCCCCGGCGCGGAGGGCTGGTCGCCGCACGACGTCGTCGCGCACCTGCTCTCCATCCACTACGCCGCAAACGTCCAGCGCGTCCGGATGATGCTCGACGCCGACGACCCCGCGATCCCGAACGTCGATGAGCACGAGACACTCGAAACCTCCGGCATGCGCGCCTGGCCCCTCCCCCGCCTGCTCGACGAGTACCAGTCCGCCCGTGCCGAAGCGATGGGCTGGATGTGTGCGCTTACGGGAGAGCAGTTGGGTCGGACCGGCCGCCACAGCGTCGCCGGGACGATCACCATCGCCGACGTGCTGCACCACATCGCCTACCACGATCTCGTGCACACGGCGCAGATCACGAAGCTGCTCTACGCCCCCGTCGAAGCGCGCCGCGGCCCTATGCGAACGTCCTTCCCCGACGAGTAGCGGATCGACTTCCCGCGCGAGCCGGTAGCGGCGTAGCTTCAGCTGCGCCGGGTGGCGACGGGTGCGCCATGCCGCGCATGTGCCCCGCGCATATCCGCCGGAGCGGCCGATCTGAATCTGCTATCCTGCATCGAGGCCAGATTTACGCCGAAGGGAGACCCGCCGCATGTCCACGAGAGCGAAGGTCGCGGTGCTCCGCACGAAGCCCGAGACCGCCCTGCAGGACTACGAACGCCTCCTGCATCTCGCCGACGCCCCCACTCACCTCGACGCCTCCGCTACCACCATCCTCAAAGACAATATCTCCTGGCACTTCCCCTTCCCCTCCGCCAACACCACCCCCTGGCAGCTCGAAGGCGCGATCGTCGGACTGCGTAACGCCGGCTTCCGCGACCTGGTCTGCGTCCAGAACAAGACCGTCGTCACCAACGCCTTCAAGGGCGAAGACCTGAACCACTACGTGCCCGTCTTCCGCCACCACGACATCCCCGTGAAGTTCAACTTCCGCGACGAGGACATGCACTGGGAGGTCTACCGCCCGAAGCGTCGCATGCTCGTCCTCGATCAGATCTTCCCCGGCGGGATCCGCATCCCCGACTACTTCCACGGCAAGAACATCGTCCACCTGCCGACCACGAAGTGCCACATCTACACCACCACCACCGGCGCCATGAAAAACGCATTCGGCGGGCTGCTGAACACCAACCGCCACTACACGCACAGCCACATCCACGAGACCCTCGTCGACCTCCTCGCCATCCAGAAGGAGATCCACCCCGGCATCTTCGCCATGATGGACGGCTCCACCGCCGGCAACGGGCCCGGCCCCCGCATCATGGAGCCCGTCCGCAAAGACGTCATCCTCGCGTCCGGCGACCAGACCGCCATCGACGCAGTCGCCGCGAAGATGATGGGCTTCGACCCCATGGCCATCCAGTACATCCGACTCTCGCACAACGAGGGCCTCGGCGTCGGCGACCCGAGCGAGATCGAGATCGTCGGCGACGCCGAGCTGGCGCAGGAGTCGTGGGGATTCAAGGTCGGCGGCCACCTGCATAGCTTCATGGGATGGCTCACCTGGTACGGCCCCACGAAGGTGCTGCAGAAGATCGTGACGCGCCCGCCCTTCGTCGCCGTCCCCATCATGTTCAGCGAGGTCTTCCACGACTACTACCACTGGCCCGTGAAGGAGCGGAAGATCTTCGAGCGCTGGCTCCGCGAGTCACCGTGGGGCGAACTGTTCGCGAAGTACGCCGCGGAGGGCGCACAGGCCCCCTCCACCGCCCCCGCTACGGCCGGCGCATAGTCGACTATCTCGCCGCCAGCCTCGCCGGTAAGCTCCGGGCACGATGCTCTCCGTCACCGCTGTGCTACCCGACAGGCAGCCGCACCACGCGCCGGTGATCCTCATCCACGGCGCCGCGAACTCCGCCCTCGTCTGGACCTACTGGCAGCGCGAGCTGGCCGCCCGCGGCTACGCGTCGCACGCGATCGACCTGCGCGGCCACGGCGCCGGCGACCCGCTCGACCTCTCCCGCACCTCGATGCGGGACTATGCCGACGACGTCGCGCAGCTCGTGGATCAGATCACCCAGCCGCCGATTCTGGTCGGCTGGAGCATGGGCGGCCTGGTGGCGATGCTGGCGGCCGCGAGCGGACGCGCCGCTGCCTGCGTAGGCCTCGCCCCCAGCACGCCCGCACGCACGCGCGATGCGTCTGTGCCGCTGCGCGAGGGCGAGTTCGGCCCCGAGGAGTACGGCATCATGTCGACCGATCTGGACGACCAGCCCGCGATGCCAGACCTCGACCGCGACGAGCGCACGGTCGCCCTCGCGTCACTCGGCCGGGAGTCGCGCTACGCCCACGACGAGCGCATGGCAGGCGTAGTCGTCGAGTCTCTCGCTTGTCCGCTGCTGATCGTCACCGGCGCCGCCGACGCGCAGTGGCCCCGCGAGCGCTACGACGCCTTGTACCTCCCCGCCGGCTACGCCAGCATCGATGGCGCATCGCACTGGGGACTCGTGCTCAACCGTCGCGCGCTCGCGACGCTCGTGCCAACCGTGACAGAGTGGCTGGAGTCGCATGCTCTTTAAGGTCAACGGCGTCTCGCTGCACTACGAGGTCACCGGCGAAGGACCGGCGATCCTCCTCATCCCCGGCTGGACTGGCTCCACGCAGAGCTGGGGCGAACTGCTGCCCCGCCTCGCCCACGAACTGGCCGTCGTCACGCTCGACCCGCGCGGCGCCGGTGCGACACACACCCGCGATCCCTTCACGCTCGAAGATGTCGCCGAAGACATCGCCGCCCTCCTCCGCCACGTGGACCTGGTCCCGGCGGCAGTGCTCGGTCACGCCTGGGGCGGGCGTGTGGCGCAGATCGTCGCGGCGCGCCATCCTGATCTCGTGCGCGGCCTCGTGCTCGTCGCCAGCGGCGGCATCTTCCCCTTCACCGAACAGGGCGCGCAGGCCATGCGGCGGCTGCGCGACGCTTCACTCTCCCATGACGAACGCTTCGCCTCCGTCCGCGACGCGTTCTTCGGCGCCCGCACGCTCGCCGAAAATCCGCAACTGATCGAGCGCTGGGCGACGCGTCCGGGCCTCGCGCCCACCCCTCCAGAGGGCGACGGACCGTCCGGCACATCGCTCCAGTCCCGCGCCGCCCAGGCGACCGACCTGCAGGCGTATTGGGGCAAGGCGCAGTGCCCCACTCTCCTCTGCTACGGCACCGATGACCAGATCGCCACCCCCGTCCACGCCGAGGACCTCGCTCGCCGCATCGACAAGTCGTCCCTCGTCTGGTTCGAGGGCGCCGGCCACGCCCTCCCGCAGGAGCAACCCTCCGAACTCGCGAGCTACATCATTGCCTTCGTCCGCTCCTTGCCGTGATCGAGCGTCGGCCGAGGCTTCGGCCAAAGCCGGTGCACGCTTGCCGTACCGCCCGCGCATCACGGGGCTGTCCCCAACCGTTCGCCGCTGCTAACATAGCCGCCGCAACGAATGCACTAGCCGGGCCAGGGAGGCACACATGTTCCGACGCTCCATCTCCACCATCATCCACGAGGGCGAAGAAGGCCACGCCGGCCCGCTGCCCGGCATGGTCATCGCCGCCGCGGGCGCCGTCGCGCTGGGCATCGGCGCGGCGGGCGACGACCTGGGCTGGCTCGCCATCGCCGGCGGCATCGGCCTTGCCGTCGGCATCCTCGCCGCGTTCCTCATGCACCACATGATGGTCGAGTACGGGATCTTCGAACGGTTGGAGTCCCTCGAGAAGAAGTAGCGGCTACACGACGTCGCGCCCGGTGATCCGCCGGTACGCTTCGCGGTAGCGATCCGCCGTCCCCTGCACCACGTCCGGCGGTAACTCCGGAGCCGGCGGCTCTTTGTTCCAGCCGCTCTGCTGCAGCCAGTCCCGCACGTACTGCTTGTCGAAGCTCGGCTGCGGCTCGCCGGGGTGCCACGTAGCGGCGTCCCAGAACCGGCTCGAGTCCGGCGTAAGGATCTCGTCGATAACGATCAGCTCGCCTTCGTACCACCCGAACTCGAACTTTGTGTCGGCGATGATGATCCCCCGCTCGCGACCGTACTCCGCCGCGAAGTTGTACAGCGAGAGGCTGCGCAGCCGCAGCACCTGCGCCGGCTCTGGCCCCACCTCCTGGATCAGGTCCGAGAACGTCATCGGCTCGTCGTGCCCCACCTCCGCCTTCGTGGTAGGCGTGAACATCGGCTCCGGGAGCTGCTCGCTCTCGCCCATCCCCTTCGGCAGGCGCACGCCGTTGACCGTGGAGTACTGCTTGTACTCCGCCCAAGCCGACCCCGCGAGATACCCCCGCACGATGCACTCCACGTCGATGCGCTTCGCCTTCCGCGCGATCGTCGAGCGGCCGATCAGCTCCGGTGGCAGCGCGAACGGCAGGTCGTCCGCCGCCGTCCCGTCGGCGAGGCGCAGGAAGTGGTTCGGCACCACCTGTGCCGTCCGCTCGAACCACCACGCGGCCATCTGGCTGAGCACCTTCCCCTTATCGGGGATCCCGTTCGGTAACACTACGTCGAACGCCGAGATGCGGTCCGTCGCGACGATGAGCAGGCGCTCACCAAGGTCGTACGTATCGCGCACCTTTCCCCGGTACGTCGGGGCCGGCAGCGGCGAGTCAATCAGCACCGATGGCATCGTTCTCTCCCGTCGTCGTCAGCTGGAGATAGAGCAGCGTCATCGCCGTCACCGCGAACGGCAACATGAGTGACGACACGGCCGCCGTCACGATCACATCGACGACTGGCGCCGCCAGAGTGCTCACAGTCGCCAGCACGATCGGCACCCCCGTCACGAACACGATGGACAGCAGCGTGCGCAGCACCTGCCCCCACCGCCCGCGCACCAACCCGCCGCTCCGGTCGAGCGCCGCCCAGTTCCGCTCCCCTTCGATCATCACCGCCTGCTGCGTGAATGTCCACCGGACCAGCAGATAGACCGGCAGCGCGAGCGGGATCCATACCAGCCGCCAGTCCCGCAGACTGTCGATCGTAGCATTCGGCCGGCGCAGCCACCAGAACGCTAGCCACGGCCACGAGATGATCGACAGCAGGACCAACGCCGCGGTCAGCAGCCCCGTCGTCAGCAGGGCCCAGTAGCGGCCGAGCGCAGCATCCAACGCCGCGCCGAACTCCGGCGCCCTCCCGGCCGCGGCCTCCTTCACCGCTCCCACGATCGCCCCCGCCACCGCCAGTGACACGAGCGCACCGGCGATCTGGATCAGCCCGCTCAGCGACTGCGCCGTATCCGCGTCGTCCACCTGCCGCCGTGCGACCACCGCAAGCATCGTAAACGGCGCCGTGAGCAGCGCCAGCGCGAACAGCGCGCGGAAGTGCGCGCGATAGAGCCGGTACGCCTCGCCGAGGAGCGCGCGGACGCTCACCCCAGCCCGAGGCGCCGGAAGCTTTCGTCCACGAAACGCGTGTAGTACTCGTAGTCGAACAGCTCGTCGAGCGACGCCGCAGGCAGGTGTTTCCGCACCTCCGCGTCGGCCTCCAGCAGACCGCGGAAAGGCACGCGCTCCTTCCACGCCCGCATCGCGTGCCCCTGCACGATGCCGTACGCCTCCTCGCGCGACATCCCGCACTCGATGAGCGCCAGCAGCACCCGCTGAGAGAACACCAGCCCCTGCGTCAGTTCCAGATTGCGCCGCATCTGCTCCGGGTACACCTGCAGTCCGTCGACGATCTCCGTGAACAGAACGAGCATGTAGTCCAGCAGCCCGCAGGCATCGGGGAAGATGATCCGCTCCGTCGACGTATGCGCGATGTCTCGTTCGTGCCACAGCGCCACGTTCTCGAGCGCTGTAACGGCGTAGCCGCGGATCACCCGCGCCAGCCCGCACACCCGCTCGCACTTCTCCGGGTTCCGCTTGTGCGGCATCGCGCTCGATCCGGTTTGCCCGGGAATGAACGGCTCCTCCGCCTCCAGCACTTCCGTGCGCTGCAGGTGCCGGACCTCCTGCGCGAAGCGCTCCAGCGACGCCGCCACCAGCGCCAACGTCTGCACGAACACGGCGTGCCGGTCGCGTGGGATCACCTGCGTGCTCACCGCCTCCACGTGCAGCCCCAGCCGCCGGCACACCCGCTGCTCCACCTCCGGCGGCACCGTCGCGTGCGTGCCCACTACCCCGCTCACCATCCCCACCGAGACCTGCGCCTTGGCCTCGGCCAGCCGCACCTGGTCGCGCCGGATCTCCGACGCCCAGCCCGCCAGCTTGAGCCCGAACGTCGTCGGCTCTGCGTGCACCCCGTGCGTCCGCCCGATCGTCAGCGTGTCCTTGTGCTCCACCGCCCGCTGCTCGACGGCCCGCCGCAGACCCAGCAGCCCCTCTTCGAGGATCCCCGCCGCCGCCCGGAGCTGCAGCGCCATCGCCGTATCCCAGACGTCCTGCGACGTCAACCCCAGGTGCACCCAGCGCCCCTCCGGCCCCAGGCTGTCCGCGACCGAGCGCAGGAACGCCGTCATGTCGTGGTGTGTCTCGGCCTGGTAACGCGCCACGTCGGCAACGTCGTAGCGCGCTGCCCGGATCTTTTCCGCGTCCTGCGCCGGGATCCTCCCCGCCTCCGCCCACGCTTCCGTGACCGCGATCTCGACCTGTAGCCAGCGGTCGAGCTTTCCCTCTTCGCTCCAAATCGCCGCCATCGCCGGCCGTGAGTACCGTTCAATCATGTTCGCTCTTTCAAGCAGCCACCCTCTCAGGAAGCCCGGGAGGGGTCGGGCGTGAAGCTCAGTCTATCCGCCCCGAAGCGACTCCCGGTAGGCGTCGTACGCCTTCCGCACGTCGTTGTGCTTCAGCGCCAGGATCTCCGCCGCCAGCATCGCCGCGTTCCGCGCCCCCCACGACCCCACCGACACCGTCGCCACGGGGATCCCCGGCGGCATCTGGACGATGGAGTACAGCGCGTCGATGCCCTTCAGCTCGCTCGACGCCAGCGGCACCCCGATCACCGGCAGCGGCGTATGGCTCTTGCAGACCCCGGGTAACGCCGCCGCCCCGCCCGCCGCGGCGATGATCACCTCGAAGCCCCGCTCTCGCGCCGACGACACGAACTCCCGCACCCTGTCCGGCGTCCGGTGCGCCGACATCACATGCACCTCGTGCGCGATGCCGAACTCCTGCAGCGTGTCCATGCATGGTTGCATCGTCTCCATGTCCGACTTCGACCCCATCAGCACCGCCACCAGCGCGCTCATGCGGGCACCGCCGCTTCGCTCGCGCCGATGTCATGCCGGTAGTGCATCCCCTCGAACCGGATGCGCGCGACGTTCGCGTACACCCGTTCGCGCGCCTCGCCGACGGTCGGGCCCATCGCCGTCACCCCCAGCACCCGCCCCCCGCCCGTGACGATGCGCCCGCGCTCATCCCGCTTCGTGCCCGCGTGGAAGACCAGCACGTCGTCGTCGACCTCATCGAGCCCCGCGATCGGCCTACCCGTCTCGTACGGCCCGGGATACCCGCCCGAAGCCAGCATCACACACACCGCCGCCTGCTCACTCCAGCGCACCTCACAGCGGTCCAGCGTGCCGTCCGTCACGGCGAGCATGATCTCCAGCAGGTCGCTCTCCAGACGGGGCAGCAGCACCTCCGCCTCCGGGTCGCCGAAGCGCGCGTTGAACTCGATCACCCGCAGCCCAGCGTCGGTGATGAAGAGCCCCGGGTACAGCACGCCCTTGAACGGTGTCCCGGCCGACGCCATCGCCCGTACGGCCGCCTCTGTGACTTCGCGCCGGATCTCCTCCGCCGTCGCCTCCGCGATCCATACCGGAGGCGAGTAGGCGCCCATGCCGCCGGTGTTCGGCCCGCGGTTGCCGTCGAAGGCCGGCTTGTGGTCGCACGAGAACGGCATATGCGCCACCGTCTTGCCGTCGGTGAACGCCATCGCCGACGTCTCGCGCCCTTCGAGTATCTCCTCGATTACGACCCTCCGTCCCGCCGCGCCCATCACCCCCTCCAACAGCAACGCCCGCAGCACCTCGATGGCTTCCTCGCGCGACCCGAGCACCACCGTGCCCTTCCCGGCGGACAGCCCATCCGCCTTCACGACGACGCCGCCCGGCCGGGACTCCACGTAAGCGCGCGCCGCCTCGAAGTCATCGAACTGCACCGACTCGCTCATCGGGATGCCGTGCCGGCGCATCAGCTCCTTCGCGAACGCCTTCGATGACTCGATGCGCGCCGCCGCTGCCGTCGGCCCGAACGCGCGGATGCCCGCCGCTTGCAGCGCGTCCACCGCGCCGAACGCCAGCGGGTCCTCCGGCCCCACCACCACCAGCTCCACCCGCCGCTCGCGCGCGACGCGCACCAGCTCCGCGCGGAACGCCGCGATCTCCGCCTCCGGCGCTCCGGGCTTCGGGATGGCGAGCGGTGCCAGCTCGGCGACCTGCCCGATGCCGGGGTTCCCCGGCGCGGCGTACACCGTCCCGGCGCCCGGCGACTGCCGCACCTTCCAGGCGATCGCGTGCTCGCGCGCCCCCGACCCGACGATCAGGACGTCCATCACACCTGCGGCCGCTGCGCGATCCGCCGTACCACGATGATCGCCGCCAGCGCCACGGCCGCCCGCAGCATCCACCGCCCACGGCGCCGCTTCGGCGGCGTCGGCGCGGCCGCCCGTTCCGCGCCCTGTGCCTGCGGCATTCGCACCACGTGACCGTTCGTACTCGGCGCGTGCTCGACCGTCATCTCACTCCCACTCGATAGTCCCCGGCGGCTTCGACGTGATGTCGTACACCACGCGGTTCACCCCCGGCACTTCGTTCACGATCCGGCTGCTGATGCGCGCCAGCACGTCGTATGGCAGCCGCGCCCAGTCCGCCGTCATCGCGTCCTCCGCCGTTACCGCCCGCAGCGCCACCACGTGCCCGTACGTGCGATAGTCCCCCATCACCCCCACCGACCGCGTGTCCGTCAGCACCGCGAACGACTGCCACAGGTCGTAGTACAGCTTCGACTTCTTGATCTCGTCCATCACGATCCAGTCGGCCGCCTGCAGCACCTCCACGCGCTCGCGCGTCACCTCCCCGATGATCCGGATCGCCAGCCCCGGCCCGGGGAAGGGCTGCCGATACACCATTTCCTCCGGCAGTCCCAGGGCCAGGCCCACCTGCCGCACCTCGTCCTTGAACAGGAACCGCAGCGGCTCTACCAGCTCGAACGTCAGCTCCTTCGGCAGCCCGCCCACGTTATGGTGCGTCTTGATTTTCACCGCCGCCCCGCCGCTGCTCGCGCTCTCGATCACGTCCGGGTACGTCGTCCCCTGCGCGATGAAGTCCACCTTCCCGATCTTGTCCGCCTCCGCCTCGAAGACGCGGATAAACGTCTCGCCCACGATGCGGCGCTTCTGCTCCGGGTCAGTGATGCCCCGGAGCTGCGTGAAAAACCGCTCCGCCGCGTTCACGTCCACCAGGTTGATCTCCATGTGCCGCCTAAACGTGTCGACGACCCGCTCCGGCTCCTCCCGCCGCATCAGCCCCGTATCGACGAAGATGCACGTCAGCTGGTCGCCGACCGCCCGGTGCACGATCGTCGCGGTTACCGCCGAGTCCACCCCGCCCGAGAGCGCGCAGATCACGTGCCCGTCGCCAACCTGCCGGCGGATGCGGTTGATGCTGTCAGCCACGAAGTTCCCCGCCGTCCAGTCGCCCCGGCACCCGCACACCTTGTACAGGAAGTTCTCGATGATCTGCTTCCCGTTCGGCGTGTGCACGACCTCAGGATGAAACTGGATGGCGAAGCGCATGCCACCGTCGCTCATCGCCGCGTACGGCGAGTTGTCCGAGTGCGCCAGCGATGTGAACCCCGGCGGCAGCTGCGCCAGCCGATCCCCATGCGACATCCACGCCGTGAACGAGGCGGGCAGCCCCGCGAAGATCGGCGCATCCTGGTCGCCCAGCTGCACCACCGCGTGCCCGTACTCCCGCCGGTCCGAAGGAGCCACCCTCCCCCCCAGCTGGTGCGCCAGCAGCTGCATCCCGTAGCAGATGCCCAGCACCGGCAGGTCCTTCTCGAACACCCACGCCGGGGCCTGCGGCGCGTCCAACTCGTACACGCTCGACGGCCCGCCCGAGAGCACGACGCCCCGCGGCTTCAGCTTCTCCACCTGCTCCCACGTCGCCGTGTGCGGCACCAGCTCGCAGTAGACGTGCGCCTCGCGGATCCGCCGGGCGATCAGCATCGAGAACTGCGACCCGAAGTCGATGACCACGACGGTCTCCGGCTGCACGGGCGGCGGCGGCGTCTTCTCCGACGGCTGCTCGCCGCTCTTCTCGCGCGCGATCTCCAGGTACGTCGAAACCTCAACGTCGTCCGAGGTGCGGACGCGGTGCGAAGGCTGCTTCTGGCCCATCACGTATCCTTGAGTCTTGGCGGCTACACCGCAGTGTAATCGCTGGCCGGGAACCAGCCAAGAGAACTGAGAATCGACATAAGCCTTTGGACGAGAAGGAGCAATACCGCCGCGCCCTCGATGCCCTCCGCCGCGGCGGCATCGTCGCCGTCCCCACCGACACGGTCTACGGCCTCATCGCCGTGGGCGACGACGACGCCGCCGTCGAGCGCATCTACGCCACGAAAGTGCGCGACCCCGCCCAGCCCATGCCGCTGTTCGTCGGTTCCATCGCGCAGGCGGAACTCATCGCCGAGATGAACGCGGCCGCGCGCCGCCTCGCCGCACGCTTCTGGCCCGGCGCCCTCACCATCGTCCTCCCGAAAAAGCCGTCGTTCCGCACCCGCGCCGCCGCCGGAGGCGACACGATCGGCGTGCGCGTCCCCGACGACCCCTTCCTCATCGAGGCGGCGCTGCAGCTCGGCCCCCTCACCGGCACCAGCGCGAACATCGCCGGCCGCAAGGAGTGCCACACCGCCGCCGAGGTCCGTGCGCAGCTCGGCGACGCCCCGCCCGGCGGCGGCCCGCCCGACGGGGGCGTCGACCTCATCGTCGACGCCCCCGTGCGCGCCACGGGCCTCCCCTCGACCATCGTCGATTGCACCGATCCCCGCCGCGTGCGCGTCGTCCGCGTCGGTGCGCTCGCCGTCGAGCCCATCCGAGAGGTCCTCGGCGACGCCTTCCCGCTCGATTGACGCCGTGCCTTCCTGCGAAAACCGCATCGCCGCGAGGTTGCCGCCGCCGACGGCGCCGCGAGATCATGGCCGCGATGAGGCTCTTCCTGGTCGGCTTGGCTCTGCTGACCCTCGCCGGGATCATCTTTGCCTTCGTGGCGTGGGTGCGCGAACGCGCCGGCAAGGAGCCGTTCCCCGCCGGCGCGGCGGACGCGCTGCTCCACCCCGCGCGCCGTCTCATCCAGCCGGTCGCGTCAACGATCGATGCCTTCCGGCTGCAACTGGGCGACGTCGCGTTGGAGCTGGGCCCCGGCCCCGGGTACTTCACGCCCACCGCAGCCCGCGCCGTGGCCCCGGGCGGGCGTCTGCTCTGCCTCGACCTCCAGCCGGACATGCTCACCCGCCTGCGTTCGCGGATCGCGGGGGCGGCTGACAACGTCGATCTCGTCGTCGCCGACGCGCAGCGGCTCCCGCTACGCGACGCCGTCATCGACAACGCTTTCCTGGTCTCCATCCTGGGCGAAGTGCCGGACGAGAGTTTGGCCGTCAGCGAGCTTCGCCGCGTCATCCGGCCCGGCGGCCTGCTCAGCTTCTCCGAGACGTTCCGGGATCCCGACTACGTCCGGGAGGGCGCGCTGCGTGACTGGTGCGCGGCGGCGGGGTTCGACCTGGTCGCGCGCCGCCGCCAGCTTCTCGGCTACACGGCACGCTTTCGTGCGGCGCGCATGAGCGGCGGCTCCATGTAGACTGACGCGTGCCTTCCGTCCTTCGGTTGCAACACGCCGCCATCACCGTGCCCGTCGAAGGCATCGATGAGGCGCGCCGCTTCTACTCCGGCGTGCTCGGCCTGCGCGAGGTGCCCCGCCCGCCTGAGCTGCACGACCGCGCCGGCATCTGGTACTCCTTCGGCGCCACGGAGCTCCACATCCAGACCCGTCGCGACCTGCCGCCCGAGACGGGCGACCGCCACCCCGCCTTCATCGTCGACGACCTCGATGCCTGGCGCGCGCGCTTCGAGGATGCCGGCGTCGCGGTGGTCGATCAGCCGACGATCTACGGCCGCCGCCGCTTCAACGTGCGCGACCCCTTCGGCAATCTCCTCGAACTCATGACCGAAGGCGACTCCATCGTCGGCGCGCCAGCCCCCCACGCATGACGAACCACCCCACCGCCGACGCCGCCCGCGTCGACACGATTCTCGCCCGCTACCGCGACCCCGTCCTCGACGGAGTCCGCGCCGCCCTCGACCGCCCGGACCTCGCACACTTCCGGCACCTACGCCAGCACTTCGGGTGGGCCGGGGGGGATGCAGGCGGCGAGGCGCGCAACGGCAAGATGCTCCGCCCCGCCCTCTGCCTCCTCTGCTGCGAGGCCACAGGCGGTGACGCGTCGCACGCCCTCCCCGCCGCCGTCGCCATCGAACTGCTGCACAACTTCACCCTCATCCACGACGACATCGAGGACGACAGCCCCACCCGGCACGGCCGGCCGGCGCTCTGGCGCGAGATAGGGCTCGCGCACGCCATCAACGCCGGCGACGGCATGTTCTCTCTCGCCCAGCGCACGCTCCTCCGCATGAGCGACGCCGGCGTGCCGCCCGACCGCACGCTGCGCGCCGCCGCTACGCTCTTCGACGCCTGCATCGCCCTCTGCGAGGGTCAGCACCTCGACCTCTCGTTCGAGTCGCGCACCAGCGTCACCCTCGCAGAATACGAAGCGATGATCGCCGGGAAGACCGCCGCCCTCCTCGGCGCATCCGCCGCCATCGGCGCCATCGGCGCCGGTACGGATGATGCGACCGTCGACGCATTCGGGCGCGCCGGCCAGGCGCTCGGTCTGGCGTTCCAGGTCCAGGACGACCTGCTCGGCGTCTGGGGCGACGCGTCGGCCACCGGCAAGCCCGTCGCCGGCGACATCCGCGCGCGGAAGAAGTCCTTCCCCGTCGTCTGGGCGCTCGAGCACGCCCCGACACCCGTCCGCGAGCAGCTCGCCCGCCTCTACGACGGCGAGATGACCGGCGCCGCCGTCGATGAAGTCGTCTTCCTCCTCGAAGAGGCCGGCGCCCGCGCCGCCGCCACCGCCGCCGCGGAGTCCCACGCCGCCAACGCCCTCGCCACCCTCCGCAGCCTCCCGCTCGTCGAAGACGACCGCCGTGACATCGAAGCCCTCGCGGCGTTCTTCGTCCACCGCACGTCGTAGCCAACCGGTGACCTTCCCCAACCCGCGGCCGCACGCCATCATGCCCACATGAAAAAGAAGACCCTCCGCGACATCGACGTTACCAACAAGCGCGTGCTCGCGCGCGTCGACTTCAACGTCCCCATCGACAAGACCACCGGCGCGATCCTCGATGATACCCGCATCCGCGCCGCCCTCCCCACGATCGCCTACCTCCGCGAGCATGGCGCGAAGACGGTCCTCATCTCCCACCTCGGCCGCCCCGATGGCAAAGTCGTCGAGTCCGCGCGTCTCGCGCCTGTCGCCGCCCGTCTTGGCGAGCTGCTGGGCATCGACGTCCCCTGCGCCACCGACGTTATCGGCACCTCCGCGCGAGCGGTCGTCGCCGCGCTGCAACCCGGGGGCCTCGCCATGCTCGAGAACGTCCGCTTCGAGCCCGGCGAGGAGAAGCACGACCCCGCCCTCGCGAAGCAGCTCGCCGCCTTCGCCGACCTCTACGTCAACGACGCCTTCGGCACCGCCCACCGCGCCCACGCCTCCACCGCCGGCGTGGCGGCGTTCCTCCCCGCTGTCGCCGGCCTTCTGATGGAGAAGGAGATCGACTACCTCGGCCGCATCGTCTCCAACCCTGAGCGCCCGGTCGCGGCCATCATCGGCGGCGCCAAGATCAGCACCAAGATCGGCGTCCTCCGCCACCTTCTGTCGAAGGTCGATGCGCTGCTCATCGGCGGCGGCATGGCCAGCACCTTCCTGAAAGCGCAGGGTGTCGCCGTTGGTGCGTCGCTCGTGGAGGACGATCAGCTCCCCACCGCCCGCGAGATCATCGCCGAGGCGGAGCGGCGCGGCGTGACACTCGGCTTACCGTCGGACGTCGTCATCGGCGACCGCTTCGCCGCCGACGCCGAACATCGCACCGTCGACGTGGACGCCGTCCCCGACGGCTGGATGATCCTCGACGCCGGCCCGCAGACCGTCACCGCCTATGAGGCGGCGCTGCGCGACATGAAGACCGTCGTCTGGAACGGCCCGCTCGGCGTGTTCGAGTGGGAGCCCTTCGCCGAAGCGTCGCGTGCGCTCGCCCGCTTCCTCGTCGGCCTCGACGCTACCGTCGTCATCGGCGGCGGCGAGACCGTCGCGCTGGTGACCGAACTGGGCCTCGCTGGCCGCTACGCCCACGTCTCGACCGGCGGCGGTGCCTCGCTGGAGTTCCTCGAGGGCCGAGAGCTGCCCGGCGTCGCCGCCCTCCTCGACCGCTGATCTCACCGACTGACAGACTGAAGGAACGCCACACGTTGACCCCTTATGGCCCCTCTGCTACCCTCCCGTGGGTTCCGGAACCCCGCATCCGGGAGGATCCTTGCGCGACGAAGTCCGAGCCAGCGTCCTCGACGCCGTGTCCGGCGACAGCATCGAGCTCGACCAGAGCGCCGCACGCTCCGTCGACGCAGCCCGCGTCGAGATGCGTCAGAGCGCCGCGCAGCACGTCCGCGCCGACAGCATCGACGTCGCCGAGAGCGCCGTCATGACGCTTCGCGGCTCCGACGTGCGGGTACAGGACTCCGGCGCGTTCGCCGTCATGGGCGACCGCGTGACCATGCGCGAGAGCGGCGCGATGTTCGTCTTCGCCCGCCACGTCGAGGGTGATGTCCGCGGCGTCATGTCGCCGCTCACCGCCTTCGGGCTCGGACTGGGACTGGTAGTCGGCGTCTGGCTGCTCCGGCGGCTGCGCCACCTGTAGGCCGGACAAGAAGAGGCAGATGGCACAGAACGAGCTTTCCGTCGCGCCGCGCACCGTGCTGGGCAAGAAGGTCGCGCAGCTCCGCCGCAGCGGCGTCACCCCGGCGAACATCTACGGCCACAACGTCGCGTCGAAGGCCGTGCAGGGCGGTACCTTCGCCATCACCCACCTCTTCCGCGGCATCACTCGCAACGCCATCATCGAACTCAAGGTCGCCGGCGAAGACGCTCCCCGCACCGTCGTCGTGCGCGAGGTGACGCGCGATCCCGTGAGCAGCCAGATCCTCCACATCGACTTCTACCAGGTGTCGCTGACCGAGAGGATGCGCGCCGATGTGCAGGTGATCCTGGTCGGCACCTCGCCCGCCGTCGGCACCTACGGCGGCGTCCTGCTCCAGACGCTCGACACCGTCGCCGTCGAGGCGCTCCCCGCCGACATCCCCCGGCAGTTCGAGATCGACGTCTCCATCCTCGAAGAGCTGGAGTCCTCGATCCACGTCCGCGACCTGCGGGTCGACCCCGCGAAGGTCACGCTGCACACCGACCTCGACGTCGTCCTCGCCCGCGTCGCCACGCCGCGACTGGCCACGGAAGAGGAAGAGGCCGCGACCGCCGCCGCAGCAGCCGCTGCCGAGGAGGGCGCCGTCCCGGCCGAGGGCGAACCCACCGCCGCCGACGCCAAACCCGCCGAGGCTGCCTCCGGCTGAGGTGTACACGTTTCCGTGTATTGACTAAAGCTCAAACGTTCTGATACCTTCTCTGTACACCAGTGGAGGTATGAAGCCTTGACCAAGTTCGCCAGTGAAGTTCGTAACGCCCTCGTTGAAATTGACAGACGCCGCGCCGAGCAGGTCGCGCGCGAGCGCGAGGCAAGGGAGACGGCTTCCCGGAAATTGGCTGCAAGAAGGAACGCAGTCCGTCAATTGACCGTGGCCTACAAGGAGGTGTTTACGGGCGCAGCAGCCGCTTCTCAGGATCGCCTTGAGGTTCAGATCCTCTCGTCTCCCGTGGGCTCAGATTGCCGACTGCGATGGTCGGCGAGGGACGAAGGAATCATGGCGGTTCTGGACTCCGATGCCGGAACCATCACTTGGCACCGCATCAGCGAGGAGACCCATCAGTCGACGGACGAGGATCCCCTCACTGCATCGAAGGAGCGTGCGCAAGAACGCGTCTTGGAGTTCGTGCGCAAAGGACCGCCTTGAGGAGTGAGCCGACCGCTGTAGCAGCGGCGTCTAACGCTCCTTCGCCGCAACGTCCTCGTCCATCTGCGTCATCTGCGGATGCGTTCCCTCACCGTCGAGCGGGTTCACCGCGAACGCATACGCCTCCACCACCCGCCCGCCGATCAGGTGCTCCTGGATGATGCGCTCCAGCACTTCCGGGTCGCACGAGTGGTACCACACCCCCTCCGGATAGACGACGGCGATCGGCCCCTGCGCGCACATCCGCAAGCAGTTCGCCTTCGTCCGGTACACCACCCGCGCCCCCGACGTCAGCCCCAGCTCGTTCAGCCGGCGCTTCAGGAACTCCCACGCGACGAGCGTCCGCTCCTTCGGCGCGCACTTCGGCTCCGTCTGGTCCGCGCACAGAAAGATGTGCCGCCCGATCCGCCCCACCCCGTACAGCTCGACATGCTCCCGCAGCTCCTCGTCGAGCGGCGGCGTGGCGTCAGAGACCATCGGCGTTCCGGTCCCTCGACCTCACAGCGAAGATGTGTACCGGGTGGCTCACGCCCTTGAGCCTGTGCTCGCCACGGTCGTCGAAGATGACGCCGGTGGAGGTTCTGGCGAGTTCGCGCACCGTCGCTGAAACGAGGATTTCATTTGGTGACGACTGATCACAGATCCGCGACGCGAGGTTGACCGCGCCGCCGTAGATGTTGGTCTCCCTGCGGATCACGTCGCCAGCATGAACACCAAGATGCACGGCTAGCTCGACTCCATCGCCTGCGGTGGAGCATCGGCAGGCCGCATCGATCGCCTGACGCGCGGACGCGAACACGCCCATCACCCCGTCGCCGAGCACCTTCCCCTCCAGGGGCGCCCCGCCGCACTCGACGATGATGGCCCGAAGGGATGCGTCGAGCCCGTCCGCCCGCTCGCGGAAGGCGGTGTCGCCGAGGCGCTCGGTCAGCGGCGTGGAGTCGACGATGTCGGCGAAGAGGATGACTGCGGTCGCGTGTGGGGCGTCCGTCCGCCGCCCGGCTGCTTCCGTGTCACGCGCGTTCTCTCGCTCATCGGCAGGATCGGCCGCGCGACGGCGCTCGGTATTGGCGTTCCAGAGCACCTCGAACACTCCCACGGGCTTCGAGATGCCGCGCAGAGGTCGCGCTCCCAGGTCTCGGAAGGCGAATCCACCTCGCGAACCGGCGAGCGCGTGCACAACCTGGCTCACGACGATTTGGCCCTCATCCGCCGTCCCGCAGAGTCGCACGGTGATGATCACGGGGGTTCCTATGTATTCGTCGCCTCGGCGGAGTGGCTCACCAGCATGGATGCCAACGCGAAGACCGATGTTGTCCTGCTCTTCCTTGCTGCGGGCCCCGTCAATCGCGCGCTGCATGGCCAACGCGGAACCCACCGCATCCAGTGCACTGCCGAAAACTACCAGGAGACCATCGCCCAGATACTTGACGATCTCTCCTCGGTCAGCAACGGATTCTCGCAGCAGATCGACTCTTGCGCTGACGATCGCGTCAGCTCGGTCGTCCCCCAGGCGGTCGAACAACGGTGTCGTGTTCACCAGGTCGGCTAGCAGGAACGTCACGGTGCCCGACTGAACGTTGGAATGGAGCATAGTGCGGGGACTCCTCAGGGCCTCGGCTAGATCGAACCGCGGAGTTCACAGCGGCGCCGACGGGGCCATTGTACGGCTGACCCCGGCCCCCTGCGAATTCGCAGGCGCAGGTGCCGCAGCCTACTGCAGCGTCTCCGAGCGCTCCATCACTTCCGCCACCACCCGCTCCCGCACCCGCACCGAATTGTCGATCGTCGTATGAGTCACCGGCCCGTCCGGCTCGTCATCGCCGTTCCGGGACGCCACCTCGCCGCTCGCGTCCCAGTTCTCCACGTTCGGCGCCTCTCGCGGGTCGCCGCTCAGCACCGGGTCGTTCGTCTCGTACACGTTGAGCACCGGCGCCGCCGCCGGCTGCGACGTCACGTCGCCCGTGTACAGCTCCTCCACCCGGTCGATGTCCGCCACCAGCACGAACCGCCCCCCGTACGCCCCCTCCAGCCGCGATGCGATCACGTCCGCCGTCACCCCGCCGTGGCTGTGCCCCACCAGCACCGCCCGCATGCACGGATAGCGGTCGAAGTACACACGCACCGCGTGCGTCAGCCACTCCTCCATCGCCCCGTGCTGCTCCACTGCCCCCACGATCGACGGCCCGGCGACGACGGCGATCGTCTGCACCCCGCGGTCGTCGTACGCCTCCAGCAGCGCGTCGACGGTGTCTCGCACGCCCGCAGCGTCGCTCGCGTCGCGCAGGTTCACCACCCCGCCCCCGATACCCAGCACCAGCACCGCGTCACCGTCGTCGCAAGACACGTCCGCCGGCTCGAAATATCCATGCGCGACGAGGTACTCCGGCGCCTTTCCCTTCCGCCCGTCGCAGGCGCTCTTCTCCCGCTGCGGGCTCAGCGCGATGTCGATGCCGGCGAGGTACACCGCGTCGAAGTCGTCGCGGTCGCCGTCGGCGTCGAAGTCCGGGACCTGCGACCGCACAGCCGCGTCGCCGGCGTCGATCCGGTCGTCGCCGTTCAGGTCCAGGCAGTCGAGCTGCGAGAATGTCGCCCGCGGCGCCTTCTCGAGGCCACTCGAGTTGCACGCGAGCGCCGCCAGCCCAATCGATGCGCAGATACACAGCAGGATCTTCATGCGTAGAGGATAAGCGGCCCGAACGCAGCGCACGCAACGGTGCGAATGCACCATCTTGCGGCGCTATCCCACCGCCGCGACGTCGATCAGCTCTCGCGCCGCCGCCTCGCCCCGCAACTGCCCGCACGCCGCCATGATCTCCGTGCCCTTCTCCACCCGCACGGTGCACGCCACCCTCCGCGACGCCAGCTCGCGTTGGAACGCCAGCGTCCGCGACCGGTCCGGCCGCCCGATGCGCTCGTCCGGCGTAGGGTTCACCGGGATCAGGTTCACGTGACACAGCATCCCCCGCAGCCGCTCCGCCAGCACCCGCGCCTGCTCCGGCGCGTCGTTCTGCCCGGCGATCAGGCAGTACTCGAACGTCACCCGCCGGCCCGTCTTCTCGACGTATTCCCGGCACGCGTCCAGGATCTCGTCGAGCGGATGCGCGTGCGCCGTCGAGATCAGCCGCTCCCGCAGCGCCTGGTCCGGCGCGTGCAGCGACACCGCCAGCCCCACCTGCCGCCCCTCCCCCGCCAGCCGCCGGATGCCCCGCACCACCCCCACCGTCGAGATCGTGACGTGCCGCGCCCCCAGCCCGAAGCCGCGCTTGTCCGTCAGCGTCTCCACGGCGCGCCAGACGGCGTCGTAGTTCGCCAGCGGCTCCCCCATCCCCATGAACACCACGTTCGTGATGCGCCGCCCGCCCGCGTCCGCCTGCGCCCGCGCGAACCCCGTCACCTGCGCCAGGATCTCGCCGGCCGTCAGGTTGCGCTCGAACCCCGCCTGCCCCGTCGCGCAGAAGACGCAGCCCATCGCGCACCCGGCCTGGCTCGAGACGCACACCGTCGCCCGCCCCCGGCTGTCCGAGCGCGGGTCGTACAGCATCAGCACCGCCTCGATGAGCTTCCCATCTTCGAGCCGCAGCAGCCGCTTCCGCGTCAGCCCGTCGTCCGACGCCAGCTCCCCCACGATGCGCAGTTCCGGGAAGGGCGCTTCAGCCGCCAGCCGCGCCCGCAGCCCCGCCGGCACGTTCATCATCTCGTCGTACGACGCCACGAGGCGCCGGTACGCCCACTCCCACACCTGCCGCGCCCGGTACGCCGGCTCCCCCGCCGCCCTCACCAGCGCCTCTAGCTCCTCGATCGAAAGGTCATACAGCCAACTCATCGCGGGCAGTCTAGCCGACTCCCGACGCAGTTCCGGCTGGCACCTGACGGGCTGACACCCTGACCAACTCATCGGGCGACTGATAGACTGGCCCACTGAATGACCTTCCAGACTGAGAACTGAAAACTGATGACTGAAAACTCGATACACACCGGCCGAGACTTCGGCCGCCGCGACTACGTCGTCACGCCGGAACTGGTGGCCCGCTACTGCGGCGCCGTCGACGACCACTACGCGATCTACACCGGCCCCTCCCCCTTCGGCGGGCCCGTCGCGCCCGCGCTGGTCAAGCACTCCGAGGTCTACGACTACCGCGACCACCCCAAAGGTCAGCCCTCGTGGTACCTCCCGAACCTCTACGGCAACCTGCACGCCCGCCAGGAGTTTGAGTTCTTCGCGCCGGTCCTGGTCGGCGACGCCATTCACACCCGGTCGTTCATCGCCGACCGCTACGTGAAGCGCGGCCGCGACTACGTGGTGAACGAGATCCTCTACTTCGACGCCGACGACCGCATCGTGATGCGCGGGCGCACCCACCAGAGCTTTCTGGTCGAGACGAACAACGAAGGCATCGTCGTCGACAAGACGCGGGAGAAGTCGTCGGAGCGGCGCTTCGACGTCGCTGTTGCCGCACGCGTCGAGACGCTGCCGCCTCTGCGGAAGCAAATCACCGACGAGATGTGCTTCCAGTTCACCGGCCCCTACCGCAACTACCACAACGACCGCGAGATGGCGGCGAAGCTCGGCTTCCCGGACCTCGTCGTACAGGGGATGATGACCATCTGCTTCCTCTCGCAGATGATGACCGAACGCTTCGGCGCCGGCTGGATCTCCGCCGGCAAGCTCGACGTCCGCCTCGTGAACGTCGTCTGGGGCCGCGACGCGCTCACCTGCGGCGGCTACATCCGCGAGATCACGCCCGAAGGCGTCCGCTCCCGCGCCCATGCGGACATCTGGGCGGAGAAGGACGACGGCACGAAGGTCGTCGTCGGCGCCGCCAGCGCACTCGTGTGACCAAACGCACCCTGCCCCTCGTCTGCGACGGCCACGCCGTCCCCGCGATCCTCTGGACGCCGGATGCGGACGGCCCGCATCCCATCGTCGTCGCCGGGCACGGCTTCGGGCAGCACAAGCGCGCGCTCTTCCCGCCGTCGCTCCCGCGGGAACTCACGGCGCGCGGCTTCGCCCTCGCCGCGATCGACGCCCCCGGCCACGGCGACCGCCAGCCCGACGGCGGCCGTGATTTCCGCGCCGTAGATGCCGCCTGGAGGGCGCACTGGCGTGAGCACGGCGCATCCCGGATCGCCCGCGAGTACGGCGCCCTCATCGACGCTCTCGCGGACCTTCGGGAGATCGACGTATCACGCGCCGGCTACTGGGGCCTCTCGCTGGCTACGCAGTACGGCCTCGGCGTGCTGGCCGAAGAGCCCCGCATCAGGGCGGCTGTGCTGGGGCTGTTCGGCATGGCCGGCCCGCGCATGGCGCATTACGCGCCCCTGGCCCACTGGCCCGTCTTCTTCATCCAGCAGCTCGGCGACGAACTCCACGCCGCCGACAGCGTCCGCGCCCTCTTCGACGCGATCGGCAGCGCCGACAAGACGCTGCGTGCCAGCCCCGGCGGCCATCAGGACGTCCCAGCTACTGTCTTCAAAGCGGCCTACGAGTGGATGGCAGCGAAGCTCAGCTGACCGCGGCGTGATTCGCTCAGCGCTGCGCCTTCGGGATCACGAACTTCGATGCCGAATGTGTCGGCGAAAACGCCGCGACCTTCACGTCCACCAGGCCTGCGCGCTTGCCTGCGGCGATCACGTCGGTGTCCTTGATCCCGCCCTTCCCCTTCGGCGTCACGGTCCAGATGGCCCCGTCGCGCCGGATGCACGCCCGCAACTGCGGCAGTTTCGCCAGCTCGGCGGGCGTCTCCGCTCCGAGGAAGATGATGTCCGCGTCCTTCCGCTTCCGCCCGACGCTCACGTCCGGCGCCCGCGCCCGCAGGTCCGCGAGAAAGCCCTCGTCGCGCACGCCTAGCGCCACCACGCGATGCTCCGGCTTCACCCCCAGCTTGTCCAGCAGCGACTTCGGGTTGCGGATCTTCTCCGCCCACCTCTCGGCGTCCGGCCCAAGTTGGAAGACGGCTGTCCCGCCCGGAAACGTCACCGTCAGCGCTCCCGCCTTCCCGGCGATGCGCTGCATGTCCTGGAAGGCAATCTTCAGCCGGAGGTCATCGCCGCGGAACGAGATCTCGGTCGACTCGAGGTGCGCCTTCCCCTCGACGGTGCGCCGGCCCAGCTTTACACGGCAGAGCCGTTCCGTCCCCACGCCCTACTCCCGCGCCACCAGCAGCACCACCGCGGCCGTCACCACCCACCCCAGAATGCACAACATGATCGGCACGTCCTTCAGCAGCACGTCCTCGGGGCTCCCGCCCTCCTTCTTCGTCTGCACCAGGTACGTGTACCGGAAGATCCCGTACAGCACGAACGGGATCGTCAGCATCATCGAATGGTTCTCCGGCAGCCCCTCCGCCGTGAAGGTGTACAGCCCGTACGCCATCAGCGTCGCCGCCGTGACCGTCGAGGCCATCTGGTCGAGCAGGTCGTGCGAGTACTCGTCGAGGATCTTCCGGTGGCTGCCGGCGCCCTCCTGTAGCAGCTCCAGCTCCGCCCGCCGCTTGTTGATCCCCAGGAACAGAGCCCCCAGCGCCGTCACCACGTACAGCCACGGCGAGATCGGCACGTCGATCGCCAGCGCCCCCGCCATCGCCCTCAGCACGAAGCCCGCCGCGATCACCATCAGGTCGATCAGCACCACGTGCTTGAGCCGGTACGAGTACGCCACCATCAACACCGCGTACGACGCGATGACCACGCCCGCGCGCCACTCCAGCGCGAACGCCCCGGCAATGCCAACGATCCCGAGCACCACCGCTCCCAGCGCCGCCGTCTGCACCGGAAGCAGCCCCGCCGCGATCGGCCGCGAGCGCTTCCGCGGGTGCGCCCGGTCGCTCTCGATGTCCCGGATGTCGTTGACCAGGTAGTCCGCGCTCGACACCAGCGCGAAGCACACGAACATCGCCACCAGCGCCAGCACCTTCCGGACCCATGTGTCCGGCTCGTCGAGGTGGTACTCCTGCCCCAGTGAGAACACGAACGCCAGGAAGACGATGCCGTTCTTCGTCCACTGCCGCGGGCGCATCGAGAGGAGCAGGTAGCGAAGCTGGGAGAGGGCGCCGCCGGCGCGGGCCTCGGGGGCCTGTCGCTCGGCGAGCGGGGATGGGGCGGCCACGAGCGCGGCCTCCTCGTTGGCCATATCGGGCGCATCATAGCGCACGGATTCGGGGATGCGCTCTCGCAGGATCGGACCCCGGAGGCCGATGATTATGTGGGGGAGTGATGGACCGGACCGACGCCTACCGCACCCTGCGACTGGACCCCAGCGCCGACGGCCAGATGGTCGCCGACGCCTACTGGCGCCTCGTGCGCAAGGCCCAGACCCGCCGCGACGCCGCCGCCCGCGACGAGATCGAGCAGCTGAACGCCGCCTACGGCGCCCTCTCGACCGACGCCCAGCGCGTCCCTGTCCCGCCCTCGTCCGAGCAGGCCGCTACCTTCACCGGATCCGGACTCCCCTTCCTCGACGCCTTCGCCGACTGGGTCGCCGCCGAGGCGCAGCGCACCCGCCTCCGCTGGGCCGGCCGCAACCCGGAGATCGCCCTCATCGGCGGAGCCGCCATCGTCATGATGTTCGCCGCCCTCGGCGCCGGGGCGTCGCTCCTCCTCGTCTTCGGCTCGGTCGCCGTCATCCTCGCCGTAATCTGGTCGCCCTGGCGCAAGCCCGAGTAACAGTCAGCACCACTGATTGATAACTGATAACTGAGGACTGAGAACTCAGAGCGGCAAGTTGCTGTGCTTCTTCGCCGGCGTGGTGTCCGTCTTCGAGCGCAGCATCTCGAGCGCCGTGATCACCTTCAGCCGCGTGTCCCGCGGGTCGATCACGTCATCCACGTATCCTCGCGCCGCCGCCACGTACGGATTTGCGAACTGGTTCGCGTATTCCGCCACCAGCTGCGCGCGCTCCGCCTCCGGGTCCTTCGAGCTCTGCAGCCGCGTCCGGTACAGGATGTTCACCGCCGGCTCCGGCCCCACCACCGCGATCTCGCCCTGCGGCCACGAGAAGTTCATGTCCGCGCGCAGGTGCTTCGAGCCCATGGCATCGTACGCTCCGCCGAACGCCTTCCGCAGGATCACCGTCACCTTCGGCACCGTCGCTTCCGAGTACGCGTACACCAGCTTTGCCCCGTGCACGATGATCCCGCCGTACTCCTGCGCTACGCCGGGCAGGAACCCCGGCACGTCCACGAACGTCAGCACCGGGATGTTGAACGCGTCGCAGAACCGCACGAACCGCGCCGCCTTCCGCGAGGAATCGATATCCAGCACCCCGGCCAGGTACAGCGGCTGGTTCGCCACGATCCCTACCGTCCGCCCCGCCATCCGCGCCAGCCCCACCACGATGTTCTGCGCGAACTGCGCGTGGACCTCCATGAAGTCGCCCGCATCGACGACGTGGTGGATGACTTCCCGCACGTCGTAGCTCTTCGAGCTGTCTTCCGGGACGATGTGTAGCAGGTCGTCCGAGCGGCGCCCCACCTCGTCGCCGGTCTCCATCAGTGGCGGGTCGTCGATGTTGTTCAGCGGCAAGAAGGACATCAGCCGCCGGACCTCCAGCAGCGTATCCTCTTCGTTATCGATCGCAAAGTGCGCGACACCGCTTCGCGTGGCATGGGCCATCGCCCCGCCCAGCTCCTCGTGCGTCACATCCTCGCCCGTCACCGCCTTGATCACGTCCGGCCCGGTGATGAACATCTGCGACGTCCCGGTCGTCATGAAGATGAAGTCCGTCAGCGCCGGCGAGTACACCGCCCCACCCGCGCACGGCCCCATGATCACCGAGATCTGAGGGACCACCCCCGACGCCAGCACGTTGCGCAGGAAGACGTCGCCGAACCCGCCGAGGCTCGCCACCCCCTCCTGGATGCGCGCCCCGCCGCCGTCGTTCAGCCCGATGATCGGCGCGCCCGTCTTCATAGCCAGGTCCATGATCTTCGACATCTTCTCGCCCATCGCCTCCGAGAGCGATCCACCGAAGACTGTGAAGTCCTGCGAGAAGACGAACACCAGTCGCCCGTCGATCTTGCCGTAGCCCGTTACCACCGCATCACCGAGGTACTGCTGCTGGTCGAGCCCGAAGTCCGTGGCCCGGTGCACGACAAGCTGGTCCAGCTCCTCGAACGTCCCCGGGTCCAGCAGCATGTCCAGCCGCTCTCGCGCCGTGCGCTTCCCGCGCTCGTGCTGGGTCTGGATCCGCTTCAGGCCGCCGCCCAGGCGGGCCTGATCCTTCATCTGCAGGAGCTTCTTCAGCCGCTCGTCGTTCGACATCGGCTCGATCGTAGCAGAGCCATCCGGATCGTGGTACACGTGGCCGCTCACGCACTGAATCTGCGCGAAGCTGCCACGCCGTCCCGCCCGTCTGCGCCCCTGTCGATACACTGCCGTCCGTGACCACCGCCGAAGAGACGCAGATCGGCATTCGGCCGCTTGTCGCCGCCGTCGGGCAGGGTCCCACCAACGGGCGCTACCTCACGCGCGAAGAAGCCCGCCAGGCCCTCGATGCCATTCTCGACGGAGTCGCCACCCGCGCCCAGGCTGGCGGCCTGCTGCTCCTGCAGCGCTATCGCGGGGAGGCGCCGGACGAACTCCTTGGCTACGTCGACTGCGTCCGCGCCCGCGCCCACCTCATCCACCCGAAGGTCGAAGGCCTGCTCGACGTCGGCAGCCCCTACGACGGCCGCACGAAGCACGTCGTCATCAGCCCCGCCGCATCGATCGTCGCCGCGGCGGCCGGCGTGCCCGTCGTCATGCACGGCGAGCGCGACATGGGGCCGAAGAAGGGGCTGCCCGTCGGCGACGTCCTCGAAGCCCTCGGCGTCTCCACCAACGCTGATCCCGACGCCGTCGACGCCGGCATCGAGGCGTGCGGCCTCGGCTATCTTCGCCAGGCCCGCGTCGTCCCCTCGCTGTACGCCATCAAGGCGCTCCGCGAGGAGCTGGGCCTCCGCACCCCCCTCCACATGGTCGAGAAGATCTTCGACCCTGCCAGCGCGCCCTTCCACCTGATCGGCCTGACGCACATGCCTTACCTCAAGCAGCTCGCCCCCACCCTCGCCGGCCTCGGCTTCCGCCGCACGATGGTCGTGCAGGGCATCGAGGGCCATGAGGATGTCGCGACCTCGCGCGCCGCCCGCGTCATCGAGGTCGACGCCGCCGGCGACCAGCACGAGTTCCGCATCGAGCCGTCCGCGCTCGGCATCGAACCCGCCACCGAGGCCGACCTCGCCCCCGGAGACGGCGAGCGCTCCGCCCGCATGACCCTCTCCATCCTCGAAGGTTCCGCGACCCCCGCCCAGCGCGACCTTGTCGCCCTCAACGCCGCCGTGCGCATCCGCCTCGCCGGCCGCGCAACGGATCTCCCGGCCGCCCTCGCCGCCGCCCGCGAGGCCATCGCCACCGGCGCCGCCCTCCGCCGTCTCGAGGAGTGGCGCAAGATCCGCTGAGTGAGGCCTCGCGTCTCTCGAAGGTCAATTTGCGCCGTTGATTCGCGTTGGGGGCACGACGCTGCCGTGCCCGCCGGTTCGCGCTTACACGATCAGCGGCTCATGCGTGATGATCGACGCCATCGGGAAGTCCGTCAGCTTGCGCGTCTCGCCGTCACAGAAGAAGTGCGGGTGCGACACCGGCGTCCCGCCCAGGATGTGCAGCGACACCCCCGTCGTCTCCCCCACCGCCCGCACGCGATGGAACCCCTCCTGCGGCGGCCGCAGATAGCTGATCGTCCCCGCCGGCGAGTGGATCTTCTCCAAGGTCCGCAGCTCGCACCCCTGCCCCACCCCCACGTCCGGCGGCCCGCCGTCCCGCGCGTACTTCGTCTCCTCGTCGACGCCCGCCAGGATGCCAATCACCCCCCACGCGCCGTGGTAATGCACGCCGCTGCTCGTTCCCTGCGGGAACACCACCGAGATGATGAAGAACTCACCCTCCGGGTCGGTGTACAGCAGGTGCCCGCACGCCCCCCCGTCGCAGGGCTGGGTGCAACGCTCCGGCAACTGCTCGCCGCCGTCCATCCAGCGGCGCAGATGAGGCGTGATCGCCTTGCACCGCGCGTCGTCGTCCCGCTCCGCCCGCACTACGAGGGTCACGTCATCGACGAGCGCCCGCAAGTCGTACGTCACTGCTCCTCGCCTGACCACGCGATCCGCTCGTCGATGCGGCGGCGCATCCCGTACTCGACCGGCTCGAAGCCGCTGCTCTGCCAGAACTTCGCTCCGGACACGTTCGGCGTCGCAAAGTGCAGCGCGATGTGCTCGTATCCCTGCTCCCGCGCCCACTCCACGCCCTTCTCCAGCAGCGCGCTCCCCACGCCCCCTGCCCGCGCCTGCTCCGAGACGACCCCCTGGAACAGGTACACCGCCCTCTTGTCCGGCACCGTCAGCGCGGAGAGGAAGAACGGCGCCATAAACGTGTTCATCCCGATCGCCCGGCCGTCCTCGTACGCCACCCAGTGCGCGTTCGTGGCGGCGTCGTTCAGCAGATTGCGCTGAAACTCGTGGCTGCCCGCGTCCGACTCACGCACCCACGGGTTGAAGATGGGCGAGCGCGCGTGATGGATGATCAATTCCTCGTTCAGCCCGAAGATCACCTCCGCGTCCTCCCCTCCGGCAGCGTGCAGCTCCACCTTCGCCGCCCCCCGCCCGACCGGCGACACATCCCGGACCGCGCAGCACATCGTGCGCCCAAACCCGAGCGACGAGAACGCCTCCCGCGCCGCCACGTCCGTCGCCGGGACATTCACCGAGTGGTCGAAGAAGCCCTTCCGCACGAAGTGGTCCGCGAGCGCGGCGTACATCTCGCGATACACGTCGTACTCCATCCCCTCGCGGGTCGCGTGCGCTGCGAACGGCAGCGAAGCCCCCCGCGGCGGGAAGAAGCTCGCGAGAAAGTGCGTCGGCGCGATGAGCTGCGTCGTCATGATGGCGTAGCCGGCCATCCGGCCGTCCGCCTCCGCCGCCACCCCGTACCACCCGGCATTCTCGAACGCCGACTCGATCTGCGGCCGGCACGCCTCCGCCTTCTCGAACGCCGCTGGCAGGAACGGCTGCCGTGCCCGGTCGCGCCGGTGCCGCTCCCCCAGCAGCTCGCACGCCGCTTCCAAATGTCTCTGCCGGTCGAACGGAGTGATGCTGATCCTCATAGCCCGCGATGATAGCAGCCCTCCCGATTGACAGATAGCACCGCCAGACTCGGTCGAGTCATGGTCCGTCTGTACCTTGCCCCGCGCCTGCAACCGGATCAAGCTTGATCGGTCGTGCTTCGCTTGCTCGCTTTCGCCGTCCTCGCCTCGATCGTCCTGTCGGCCGCCGTCTGCGGCACGGACGATCCTCAGGCGCAGACGCCGCTGCCCATCGCGACGGCCTGTCCGGAGGACGAACCCGCGTGCTCCACGGCGTACCAGCCGCCAACACCCGAGGCGCCCCACCCGGAGGCCCTCCGGATCTTCAGCGCAGACCGCACCATCCGGACGCTGCTCGATGGTAAGGTCGCCGGAACCGACTACTGGCTGAACTTCAGCGCGTTCTCGCCGAACGAGCGGGGAGAGCGTCGGGTCGCGATCGACATGGTCTTCCAGGATCCCGTCGTGTTCACCGGCGAGATCCCGGTATTCTCCGACCCGTGCAGCGGTGTCGGAGACGAGGGCGACGTGCCGGAAGACCACTCCTGCCGGACCGAGCCCCGCACCTACGAGGCCAGCGACGTCCACTGGAACGGCGAGACACGTCTCCTCCACGCGATGATTGATCTGGATCGCCGGCGGGTCGTCGACCTGTTCAACCCGGCCATCTCCGGCGAGAGCGTCGACGATGTGATCGAGCACCTCGATGAGCACTACGATGGTTCGTACTAGCCGCTCGGATTGACATACAGGGCTCGCCCGGACATGCTCTGATGTTCGCCCAGGGGGGGACGGGTACCGTCCCCGTCATGCTGAGCGAAGCGAAGCATCTTTGCTGTTCGATCGCCGGCACGCCTGGGTGGCGGGAGGGCTGGCTTAGTGGCTCGGAGACACGCTGTGCACGACGACATCGCCTACATGCCCGCGGTCGAGATCGCCGCCGCCGTCCGCGCTCGCAAGCTCTCCCCCGTCGAGGTCACCCGCGCCCTCCTGGCCCGCATCGGCGCGCTGAACCCCGCCCTCAACGCATACGTGCTGGTCACGGCAGACGCAGCCCTCCAGCGCGCCAAGGCCGCCGATGATGCCGTCGTCCGCGGCGGCGCGCTCGGCCCGCTCCATGGCGTCCCCGTCTCCATCAAAGACCTCTTCGATGTCGACGGCCTCCCCACCACGAAGGGCTCGCTGATTTACAAAGACAAGGTCGCGCGCGGCTACGAGTACTCCGTGAAGCGTCTGTTCGACGCCGGCGCCATCATGCTCGGCAAGACCAACACGCCTGAGTTCGGCATGCTCCCGACGACCGAGAACGCCCTCTTCGGGGCCGCCTATAACCCCTGGGACTTGACCCGCACGCCCGGCGGGTCCAGCGGAGGGGCGGCGTCAGCCGTCGCCGCCGGCCTTGGCCCCATCGCCCACTCCAGCGACGGCGGCGGCTCCATCCGCATTCCCGCGTCCTTCTGCGGTGTGTTCGGCATCAAGCCCACCTACGGGCGCGTCCCCCGCAACCCCGGCGGCTGGTCGACGCTCACCCACCGCGGCCCCATCACACGCACCGTCGCCGACGCTGCCCTCGCGCTCGACGTCATGACCGGCCCCGAATCCGGCGACCCCTTCACCGTACCCGCCCTCGGCCGTTCCTACCTCGACGGCCTCGATGCCGGCGTGGGCGGCCTGCGCGTCGCCTGGTCGCCTGACCTGGGTTACGCGCTCGTCGAGCCGGAGGTGCGCGCCATCTGCGAGACCGCGGCGAAGTCCTTCGCCGATCTCGGTTGCACTGTCGAGGAAGCCTCGCCCGGCTTCCCCAACCCTTCGACCGACCAGACGTTCATGACCCTCGCCGCCAGCGCCGATGCCGTCTGGCTGCGCGAGCTGACGACTGAGCAGCTCGCGCAGGTCGGCGAGCCCGCGAAAGTGTTCCTCGCCTTCGGGTCGAACACCACCGGCGTCGAATACGCCCGAGCGAACGAGCGCCGCATGGCCATCTGGCACGCGATGCACCGCTTCCATGAGACGTACGACCTGCTGCTCACGCCCTCGCTCTCGGTTACGGCTTTCCCGGTCGGCCAGCCCCCCACGAAGGTAGGCGACGCCGACTTCCCGCCGTTCGGCTGGTCGCCCTTCACGGTGCCGTTCAACATGACCGGCCAGCCCGCCGCCGTCGTCCCCTGCGGCTTCGACGCACACGGCCTCCCCGTGGGCCTGCAGATCGTCGGCCGCGCCTACCGGGACGACGTCGTCCTCCGCGCCGCCCGCGCCTTCGAGCAGGCCCACCCCTGGGCCCACCACCGCCCGCCCATCGAACAGTTCGCCGCGAAGTAGCGTCTTGCTGTCAGCCCGTCCGCACTCAGCAGTCAGCCGCAGTCAGTCTTTAGCCAGGCCCGTCTGCCCGACAACGGCCCTCGCGATTGGTCGCTCACCATCGATCCGCTTCAGGCCATCGAGGTTAAGCCGATCCCGGCGAACATCGCTACCGCGCGGTTTGGCTAGTTCTCTGCCGGGCTACTACTGGGCGGCATCCCCTGGACTGTTCAGGCACGCGCGCCCGGCATCTGGGGAAGCATCGCTCCCGGCGCCCTCATGTTGTTTGTGCTCGTCGGACGCGTTAGGGCGTGCAGGGGCCCCACCCCTGCCGGGGGCGTGGGGGTGTCCCCCACCATCTCAAGAATCCAAGCGGAGCAGCCCAAAGGGATGCGCAGCGCCACCGCGTCGTGTGCGGGTAGCTCTCCCGACACAAACGAAAGGGACCGCTCCCGTGGGGCTGGGAGCGGCCCCTTCCTACGACGAGCCCCGCGTGTTGATTGATGGAGAGTGGAAGCGGGTCTCGAAGGCCTGCGCGCATCGTACGTCACCTCAATGCCGCCCGTCAACCCTCGTATAGACCATAACGTCCGGCCGGTTTCGGTCGCGCCTCAACGCATCCCCTCCCCCTGCGCATTCCGCCCGCCGCCCACCCCGCCTACGATGCCATCCGGAGGTCCATCGCCCCCATGTCCTGGCTGGAGCTGCTGCTCATCCCGCTCGGCGTCACCGTGGGCGCCTACGGCACGCTCGTCGGCGCCGGAGGCGGCTTCGTCCTCGTCCCCGTGCTCCTCATCCTCTACCCCGGCGAACCCCCCGCCGAGATCACCGCCATCTCGCTCGCCGTCGTCTTCTGCAACGCCGTCTCCGGATCCGCCGCCTACGCCCGCCTCCGCCGCATCGACTACCGCACCGCAGCCGTCTTCGTCGTGGCCGCCCTCCCCGGTTCGGTCGCTGGCGCCCTCGCCGTCGACGCCCTCCCTCGTCACGCCTTCGACATCATGTTCGGGGCGCTGCTGCTCGCCCTCGCCGCGTACACTCTCTGGAGCGCCGGCCGCCCCGCCGCCATCCGGCCCCGGATGCGCGGCCGCGGCGTCGTCACGCGCGTCATGCCCGGCGCCGACCCCGGCGAGACCTACCGTTACTCGTTCAACCTCTGGCAGGGCGCCGGCTACAGCAGCGGCATCGGCGTCATCTCCAGCCTGCTCGGCATCGGCGGCGGCGTCCTCCACGTCCCTATCATGATCACGCTGCTGCGTTTCCCCGTCCTCGTCGCCGTCGCCACGTCGCAGTTCGTCCTGGTGTTCATCGCCGCCAGCGGCAGTTCCGTGCACCTCATCAACGGCAACCTCGCCGGCGACAACCTCCTCCGCGCACTGCTCCTCGCCGCGGGCGTCATCCCCGGCGCCCAGATCGGCGCCCGCCTCGCCCACCGCCTCCGCGGCCCGATGATCGCCCGCCTGCTCGTCCTCGCCCTCCTCGCCGTCGGCGTCCGGCTGATCTACACCGGCATCGCCTGAGCGAGAGGCGATCCCTTGACCCGCATCCGCCCGTCCGCGATGCTGCCCGCGATGTACCTCGCGCGCGTCTACGTCACCCTCAAGCCCACCGTCAACGACCCCCAGGGCCTCACCATCCGCGGCGCCCTCCACGCGCTGGGATTCGCCACCGTCGACACCGTCCGCGCCGGCAAGTACATGGAGGTCCGCATCAACGCTGCCTCCCCGGCCGCGGCCGAGGCGCAGGTCACCGAGATGTGCCGCAAGCTCCTCGCCAACCCCGTCATCGAAGACTTCCGCTTCGACCTCGAAGAAGCCCCCCATCACCGCCTGACTCGCGGTGACAACGAGAGAGCTCCGGATCACTCCGGAGCCCTGGACTGAAACTGAAGACTGAGAACTGACGACTAGTGCGCCCCGTTCCCGTTCGACTTCGGCGGCTCGAGGATCGCCTGGATGGCCGCCGGCAGCCGGTAGCGCCGCTCCCCCATCCCCGCCACCTCCAGCCGGTGCATGTACTCGTTCAGCTGCCGGCGAAACGCCGCCAGCGCCATCTGCCCGCCCTCTTCCGGCGTCCCCAGCGTGTGCCCGAACAGCACCGCCAGCGACGACCCGAAGACCGGCGAGCCCCCCGCGACCGGCGCCGTGCCCGCACCCGCCCCGATGATGGGCTCCGCCTTCTCGAGGTAGCTGTGGATCTCCTCGCGCCGCTCCGGCTCCGTCTCCAGGATGTACTTCAGGTGCATGACGCCGAACGCCACGTGCCGCGACTCATCCTGCGCCGACAGCCGGAAGATACGCTTCTCCGCCTCGTTCGTGGCGATGTACTCGCCCATCCGGAAGATCGACTGCACCAGGCCCTCGCCCTGCACGTGCATGATCGTCGACATCTCGGTGAAGTCCTTCGCCTCGATAATGATGCGAAGCCCCGCGTTCCCACTCGACTGCATGAGCCCGCCGCCGTTCGCCAGCGCGCGCTTCCGAAACACGTCCAGGTGGCGCGCTTCGTCCATGATCTGCGACGCCAGGAACATCTTGACCTCGTAGTGGTCGTTGCTGATCTGCGGCAGCCACTGTCCCGGCGTGTCGCCTGCGATGAACTCCACTTCCGTCAGGAATGTGCAGAACTGGCTGTAGGCGCGCTCCACATCGTCCGGGAGCGGCTGCAACGCGTCCCAGGGGATGTCAGTCGCCGAGGACCACTGCCGCTGGACCGCCTCTTCGTAGAGCATCGCCGCGTTCTGCGACCAGATGTCCGACTTCTTCGGCACGTAGTAGCCGATGCGCGGCACGCCGGTGCGGTGCGCGGCGCCTCGCGGCGCCATCGTCAACTCTTCGGCAGTCGCCGGCGCGTCGCCGTACGAACCCTGGTTGATCTCTTCGAGCGTGAGCCCGCGCCGCCCCGGCTTCGCGGCGATCCCCCGCTCCCCGGTCTGGTCCATCCAGCTCAGGTCGAGTCCTTCGCTGGTGTCCGGCTCCACGCGGAGCATCCGCATCGTGTCCTGATCCACCGCCATGACGGACGTCCTTTCGGGTCTTGATAACTTAGCGACTGCTAAATCGTAGGCTCGGACCCTGTGCTCTGTCAATCGCCTCTCTGTGCGGATTCCGCAGACCGGCCCCGGCGATTGACCAGGGAGGCTGGCGGGAAGAGGCACGGCGCTCGCCGCACCCCCGCCCGGATCATCATCGGCCGTCAGAAGCTCACCCCAGAGTCATGCCGCGAACAATCTCTCGCACGCCCGGGCAGCGAAGGCCAGGTCGTTCGGTCGTGGTCCGCTGCCGTCGATGACTGTCCGCAGCCAGTACAGATAAAAGCTCAGCGCGCAGGCGGCTGCTTCGGCATGGACGGCTGGCGCATAGGTGACGGGCGCTTCGTACAGGTCGGCGATGGTCTCCGGCTCCAGCTCGCCGAACACGACGAAGTCCGCCACCTCGGACGCCAGCGGCCAGCGCCGCACCTCCTCCCAGTCCAGCAGCGCCAGTCGGCCGTCCGGCCGCACGCGCCAGTTCCCCAGATGCAGGTCGCCGTGACCGTAGACCATCAACGATCGCGCACTCGTCTCGCCCTCGGAGCGCGTTCGAGCCAGCCACGGTGCAGCACGCCTCACCCGCCCATCCGATGGCGCCAGCGTTTGCAGCCGACCCCACTCCTCCTCCGCCCACCCGCGCGACGAGTCCTCACCCCCACCTCGCCCGACGTCCACCACCGCTCGCTGAAACCGCGCGTGCGCATGCAGCCGGCATATCACGTCGATGAATGCCCGCAGGTGCGCCTGCGCATATCCCGCATCCGGCGGCGTCCCGTCGATATCCTCCATCGCGATAAGGTGAGAGCCGTCCGGGAGGGCGCGCCAGCCGTATAGCTCAGGCGCGAATTCTTCACCCGATAGCGCCTCGAGCGCCCGCTCGATCCGTGCCGCCGCCTCCGCTCCACGCGACAGGCGTACAATGCACGTGCGGTCCCCATTGCGCACGCGCCAGTGTTCCGCATGTCCGTGATGCGAGACGTGCTCGACCACAGCCGATGACGCAGCCCCATCCGGCCAGACCTCCTGCAAGAGCGGTGCGAACTCGGCGATCTGGCCCAGGTCATCCATCGGGTGGGAGCCTACCCGATCGATCCTTTCGTACTCGGCGCCTCACCCCCCAGCCGCGGCTCGACGCGCGTTGCGGCGCAGAGCGCCCGCCCCAGCGCTTTGCACAGCGCCTCCGCCCGGTGGTGGTCGTTCTCCCCCGCCAGCACCCGCGCGTGAAGCGTCAGCCGCGCTTCCGTCGCGAACGACGCCAGCAGGTGCTCCACCAGATGCGACGGCAGCTCGCCGATGCGGTCCAGCGTCCACCCCGCGTCGACGGCGCAGTACGGCCGCCCGCTGATGTCCACCGCCACAGACGCCAGCGCCTCGTCGAGCGGCACCAGCGCGTCCGCCATCCGCACGATCCCCTTCCGGTCGCCCAGCGCCTTGTCGAACGCCTGCCCCAGCGCGATCCCCACATCCTCGACCGTGTGGTGCTCGTCGACCTGCAGGTCGCCCTTCGCCTCGACGCGCAGGTCGAACAGCCCGTGCTTCCCGATCTGCTCGACCAGGTGGTCGAGGAAGCCGATCCCGGTGCTCGCCTTCGACTGCCCGCTCCCGTCGAGGTCCAGCTCCACCTCGACGCGCGTCTCCTTCGTCTCCCGCACGACCTTCGCAGCCCGGCTCATTGCGACTCCTCACAAAGTTCGCGATACGCCTCATTATGTGCGTCCATCGTCCTCTTTGTGCCGCACACGCAGACCTCCGGAGCGTCGGGGCCGGACTCCCATTCGAAAACGCGAACCATCAAGGTCTCTAGGTCTTCGGGTGGAATGTCGAGGTCACGACCGGCGGAATATGGATAAGAGCACTGTCTGCCCCTGTGTAATCTCACGAGCCCCTCCTCCACAAGGTCGTGATACACCCGCACGATGGACTTTCGCTTCTCAGCTTCCTCGAGGTGCGGAAACTCATTCCGCAGGTTCCCTATGAACTCGATCACGAGGTAACAATCCTCGGTCGCGCAGTCCAGAATGATGTAGCGCGCCCGATCCTCCGGCGTCGCCTGATCACGAAACTTGGGTTCCCAGCTCAACGCCTCTCCTTAATCCCCGCACCACGTTCGCCGCGCGTTGTCCGCTCATACGCCCACCCTCGCTGTCACGCGCCCTTCCGTCCAGACGCGCCGCATGATCTCGTCCACCGTCTCTTCCGCCGTCTGCCTCGACGTGTCCAGCCACAGCCCCAGCCGCGGCTCGCTCACTGCCATGTTCTCCGTCAGCCACTCCCACTCCGTGAACAGCGAAGAACCCCGGCCCCGCTCGCGCTCGCGCACCGTAGCCACGTCGGGGCACAGCATCACGAAGTGGAACGGCACATCCCGCAAATCATCACACAGCTCGATGAGCCGGTCGCCGTGGATGATGTCCTCGAGCACCGCCGTGAACCCCGCCTCGAAGAACGAGCGCCCCAGCAGGCACATGTTGTGCTGTCGCAGCCGAAGCTGGCGGCCTGCCTCTCCGATGATCTCCGGCGTTTCCTTCGTCACCGTGGTGGCTTCTGGCCATTCGCAGCCCGACACGATCATCTTCTGCAGCACATCGGCGCTGACGTGGACGCCGCGCGCGAACCGCCGCGCCAGCAGCCCCGCCACCGTCGTCTTGCCCGCGCCCTGCGTCCCCGAGATCACCAGGACCGCCGTCCGCGCGTCCACTCCCTCAGCGCCCAAGCTCTCCCCCGATCTCTCGCAGCGCCGCCACGACGCGCACGTTCTGCTCCTCCAACCCCACGCTGATGCGCAGGCATCCCCGCAGCACCGGCGTGTCGAAGTATCGGACGAAGATGCCCCGCGCCGCGAGCCTCTCCCGCACCTCCCGCGCGTCCACGCCGTCCAGCCGGCACAGCACGAAGTTCGCCTCCGACGGGTACGGCGTGACCCACGGGACCGCCGCCAGCGCCCGCGACAGCTCTCCCCGCAGCTCCACCATCGTCCGGCAGCGCTCCAGTAGCAGCTCCCGATCGTCCAGCGACGCCAGCGCCGCCACCCCTGCCGCGACGTTCAGGTTGTACGGCTGTTTGATCGTCATCAGCACCGACGCCAGCGCCGGCGCCATCACGCCGTACCCCGCCCGCAGCCCCGCCAGCCCTGCCCACTTGCTGAACGTCCGCAGCACCACCAGGTTCTCGTGCTCCGGCACCAGCGACACGAACGACCGCCCCTCTCCGGCGAACTCCACGTACGCCTCGTCGACGACGACGAGCAGGTTCGTCGCCAGCAGCCGCTCGATCTCCTCGTGCGAGACGGCATTCCCCGTCGGGTTGTTCGGCGAAGCAAGGAACAACACCTTCGCCCCGGCCGCCTCCCGCTCGATCGCTTCGAGGTCGAGCCCGAAGTCCTCGCGTCGCGGCGCCTCGACGATCCTCCCGCCCGCGACGAGCGTGCTGAACGGATACATCCCGAACGTCGGCGGGCAGTTGACCACGCGGTCCCCCGGCCGCAGCACGGCCCGCAGCACCAGGTCGATCAGGTCGTCACTCCCCAGCCCGCACACGATCCGCTCCGCGTCGGCGCCCACGTATCCCGCGATCGCCTCCCGCACCTTGCGCTGGTCCGGGTCCGGATAGATGTGGTACGCCCGCTCCGCCGCGATCGCTTCGAGCGCGCGCGGCGACGGCCCGAACGGGTTCTCGTTGCCGTCGAGCTTCACCACGTCGTCTCGGTCGATGCCTAGCCGCTCCGCCAGCACGTCCGTCGGCTCGACGGGGACGTACGGCGGCAGCTCAAGCAGGTCCGGCCGGATCAGGCTCCTCACGTCGAATGCCGTGCGCTTCACTTCGCCCCACCCTCCGCCTCGCCGCCCTGCAGCCGCAGCTCGATCGACCGCGCGTGCCCCGTGAACCCCTCCGCCCGCGCGATCGCTGCCGCCGACGGCCCCGCCTCGCGGAGCTGCGCCATGTCCACCGCCACCACGCTCGTCACCTTCAGGAAGTCGTGCACCCCGAGCGGCGACGAGAAACGCGCCGTGCCGCTCGTCGGCATCACGTGGCTAGGCCCGGCCGTGTAGTCACCCAGCGACTCCGGCGCGTCCTCCCCCACGAAGATCCCACCGGCGTTCCGTACGGTCTTCGCCACCTCCGCCGCGTCCCGCACCAGCAGGCACAGGTGCTCCGGCGCGTACTCGCTCGCCAGCTCCACCGCCTCCCCGATGCTCCCCACGACCACCGCGCCCCCACGCGCCTCGAACGACGCCCGCGCGATCGCCTCCCGGTCGAGCAGCCGCAGCTGCCGCTCCACCTCCCGGCCCACCGCCTCCGCCACGCCTTCCGACGTCGTCAGCAGGATCGGCGTCGCCAGCTCGTCGTGCTCCGCCTGCGCCAGCAAATCCGCTGCCGCCAGCATTGGGTCGGCCGTCTCGTCGGCGATGACGATCGTTTCGCTCGGCCCGTACAGCGCGTCGATGCCCACCGCGCCGAACACCTCGCGCTTCGCCAGCGTCACGAAGATCCCCCCCGGCCCCACGATCTTGTCGACCCGCGGCACGCTCTTCGTCCCGCACGCCAGCGCCGCGATCCCCTCCGCCCCGCCACCCCGCAGGATCCGGTCGACCCCGGCGATGTCCGCCGCGACGAGCTTCATCGCATCGACGCTCCCGTCCGCAGCTGGCGGCGTCATCATGATCAACTCCGGCACGCCCGCGACCTTCGCGGGGATCGCCGTCATCAGCACCGACGACGGGTACACCGCTCCCGGGCTCGTCGGCACGTACATACCCACTCGCTCGATCGCCCGCACCTGCATGCCGATGCCGCCGTCACTGAACGAACGCGACGAGTGCTCCCGCTGCCGCTCGTGATAGACGCGGATGCGCTCCGCCGCGATCCTCAGCGCCTCGACGAGCGTGCCTTCGACGCGTTGATACGCCGCCTCGATCTCTCCGCGCGTCACTTCGGTCGCCGCGTACTCCGCCCCCGTAAACGCCAGCGTGTACCGGCGCACCGCAGCGTCCCCCTCCCGCCGTACGTCCTCAACGATCCGCCGCACCTGCTGCTCCACCGGCAGGTCCGCGCCGAACAGCGCCGCGTTCTTCCGCCGCACCGCCTCCGGCAGCGCCGTCTCGCCCAGCGGCTGCCGGCGCAGCAGCGTGCGCCGCCCCTCCTCCACGCCCCGCACGATCCTCACGAGAGATACTCCTTCATCGCGCGAAGCGCCCGCGATTTCGTCCCGGACAGATACTCACGCACGCGCTCCTCGCCCACGTGCGCCCATGTGCGCGCCAGCAGCGGCGGGATCGCCTCGGCGAACCGCGCCTGTGTCTCTTCGTCCTCGAACTCCAGCTGAGGCACCCGCCTGCGGAGGAACTGCACCAGCCGGTCGACGCTCATCTGAGTGCCGATGATATCGAGCGAGATCCCCCGCCACTCCTCCAGCACGTCCCGCGCGATGAAGTCCACCCCAACGTCAACCGCGGCCTCGGCCATCGCTGTCCGGATCTCTTCCACCTTGTCGCGGTCGTTGCAGCCCTCCCGCTCAATGTCCCACTGCAGCACCTTGTCCATCACCTCGGCCATGGCGTCGTCGCGCAGCAGCGAGTGCTGGCCGAACAGCGGCCGGTAGACCTGGCAGATGTAATCCTCATCCAGCACCAGGTGAGAGATATAGCCGGCCATGAACGCGGCCGTCTGCGAGTCGAGGGCAGCGGCATTGCGCAGCCGCGGTTCCTCCTCGAGCAGCCGGTGCACCCCGCTCTGCTCGCCGAACTCGTCCAGCTTGAAGAAGTGTGTGCGCTCCCGATCCCACCGCGTCAGCGCGCGGATGTCGGGCGTCGTCGCGCCCAGATAGTAGGCGCCGCGCTCCGCGTCAACGACGGGCGACTGGAACTGGATCGCCAGCTCGCGCGCAACCGTCAGGTGCAGCCGGATGCCGGGCATGGCTCACCCTCCCGCCGCCACGGCCGTTTCCGCCGCGCCGCTCCGGAGCTTCTCTACCAGCGCATCGAACGCGACGCGGAGCGCGCCCTCCGGCCGCCGCGTGTTCGCGACCACGCAGTTCGTCGACTCGAAGAAGCGCTCCAGCACGGTGAGCTTGTTCGCCCGCACGCTGCTCCCAGTATCGATCCCTTCGATCAGGACCTCCGCGTCCTCCGGCACGAACCCCTCCGACGCGCCCGCGATCGGGATGACGCGATAGCGCCCGAGGTGCCGCTCCCGCGCGAAGTGGTCCGCGATGTTCGGGTACTCGCTCGCGACCCGGATCGGTGCGTCCGACCGCACCCGCCACTCCCGCACCGCCCCCGCGACGCTCTCCGCCTCCACGTCCTTCACGATCGCCGCCAGCTCGTAGCGCGAGCGCCTCAGATCGAGGATCTCCTCGACCGGGCTCGACGGAAACTGTACCCGGTGGTCGAACAGCCAGTCCCGCCCGGTCACCGCCAGGTCGAAGTGCCCGATCGCCACCTGCTGCGGCATGTCCTGCGGCCGGATCACCTTGATCTCGACACCGGGGTGGTCCGTCTGCGGCCGCCGCACCACCGTCCCCTCCTCGTACCCGAAGACCTTCACGCCGGCAGCCTCGAGCGCCGCCACGGTGTGCGACTGCGCGTGTCCGTCCGGCAGCGCCAGCCGCAGCACCGTGCGCTCGCGCGGCGCACTCCGGACGGCTATCCGTAGCTTGGGCGGCGGGCTGACCGCCGGCGGCGAGACTTCCGCGCGCTCTCCCAGCAGCTTCCCCACCGTCGACAGGTCCTTCGACGCCAGGCTGCGCTGGTTCGCGATCAGCCACGCCTCGCCCTCGAACACGGGCGCGATCGGTCGCAGCCCCATCGCCTCGACGCTATCAGCATCGCTCGCCGCGACGACTACCAGGTCCGCGTCCTCCGGCGGGTACGCCTCCGCCGCCCCCCACACCGGGAACACCCGGTAGCGGGGCAGCCGCATCCGCCGCGCCAGTGTTTCCGCCACGCCCGCGTACTCGCTCACGATCCGCACCGAAGCATCTGCCTCATCGCCCGCTGCGGCCAGCCACAGTGTCTGCGCCCCGAAGCCCAGCGGCCGGAGCCGCACGACGTCGTGCTCGGGGAAGCGCTGCGCCAGCTCCTCCACCCACGCGATGCCGCAGATCCCCAGGTCGTAGTTCCCCAGCGCCACCTGCACCGGGATGTCCTTCTCGCGGAACACCCGCCCCACTCCGCCATCTTCGAGCGGGAATCGCAGCGCACGCGACCCCGACGCGTAGTCCGGGATGCCCGCGCCACAGGCATCGAGCAGCGTCGCCGTCTCCGCCCGCAGGTCGCCCGTCGGCAGCGCGATGCGCACCATCACGGACGCTCCTGCCCGAGCGCGCGCGCCACCGCGGCGGCGTCCTCGAATGTCCGCCGCGTATCGCCATCCGCCAGCTCGAACCGCGGCGCGACCGCCCGGCACACCAGCCTCCGCGACGCCCCGCCGTCCGCATCCACCGTCTCGACGTCGACCCCCAGCGCCCGCAGTCGCGACGCCGCGTCGAATACCGCCGCCACGTCCTCCGGTGCACCGCTTGAGGGCGCCAGCAATAACCGCGCTCCGGGTGCCTCCGCACGACGCGGCAGCAGCTCCGACAGCGGCTCCACATACAGCGCGAACCCCGACGCCGGCGCCTCGCGCCCTCCGACGACGCCGATCAGCTCGTCATAGCGCCCGCCACCCCCCACCTGCCGGCCACCCACGTCGAAGCGCATCACCACGCCCGAGTAGTACTCAAAGCTCCGCGCCAGCACCGCCCGCACTCGCGGCGAGACACCGCACGCCTCCAGCGTCTGCACCACGAACCCCAGGTCGTCGAGCGGCGGGACCAGCGCGGCGATCGCCCCGCCCAGCGCCTTGCGCACCTCCGCGAGATACCCGCTCCCCTGCCCCTCGACCTCCAGCAGCAGCCGGAGCGGGCCGCTGATCAGCGGTAGCCGGGTCTCCATCTCCTCGATGACCGTCTGGTCGCCGTCCAGCAGCCTGTCGTACGCCGCCGACTGCTCGTCCGGCGTCAGTTCCGCCGCCCCCAGCACGACGCGGATCAAGCCCGCGTGCGAGAGGGTCAACGTTATGTCACTTAAGTCGAGCGAACGTAGCGTCCCCAGCCCCATCAGCGCCAGCTCCACGTCCCCCGCCAGCCCCGTTTGACCGATCAGCTCCACCCCGCACTGCCACTCCTCCCGTGACGACTCGTCCGCCGCGAACCGGAACACGTTCTGGCGATAGAACAGCTTCGCCACCCGTCCCCCGTCCAGTCGCTCCCCGTACAGCCGCGCCGTCGGGATCGTCGAATCGGGGCGCAGCACCACCCGCTCCCCACTCCACCCGTCCCAGTCCAGGAACGAATACACCCGGTCGAGGGCCTGGGGCGACAGCGTCCCGGCCGTCGTGAACAGGTGCAGCGGCTCGATGACGGGCGTGCGGATCTCGCGATACCCCCACGCCCGGCAGACCGCCGCGAACGCGCTCTCCACCTGCCGGACGCGCTCCATCTCGTCCGGCACCAGGTCCCGCATCCCGCGGGAACGTTGCGTCGTGGTCGCCTCAGACATCGCGATCGCCATCATAGATAAATCCCCGCCCATACCGGGCAGGGACGCCACGCCAGTCTATCCGACCCCCTTCCGCCCCTACAAACGCGGCGCTTGACCACCGCCGCGCGGCGTCGCTGCCGCCCGCCCTCGCCTTCCCCACCACCCCGCTACAATGGATCAGGAGTCGCACCATGCGCGCGACGCTGTCCTTCGCCCGCCTTCCCCGGCCCTCGCGGCGCCTCCGCTTGTCCCTCGCCGGGGCCCTCTTGCTTGCCGGGCTGCTCGTCTCCTGCGCCCGCTCCATCGACGAGCGCGGCGCCGTCCACATCCTCACGGTCGACGACCAGCAGGTGAACCCCGTCCTCGCCCGCTATATCGACCGCGGCATCGACGAAGCGGAGCGCACCGAAGCGAAGGCCGTCGTGATCGAGCTGGACACGCCCGGCGGCCTCGTCTCCTCGATGGAGGACATCGTCCAGCGCATCCAGTCGTCGAAGGTCCCGGTGATCGTCTACGTCTCGCCAAGCGGCGGGAAGGCCGCCTCAGCCGGCACGTTCATCACCATGTCCGCCCACGTCGCCGCAATGGCGCCCGGCACCCGCATCGGCGCCGCCCACCCCGTCGACGCTTCCGGCGGAGACATCGAGGGCGATCTCGGACGCAAGGTCGAGAACGACGCCGCCGCCTACGCCCGCGCCATCGCCGAGGAGCGTGGACGCAACGCCGAATGGGCCGAGCGCGCCGTCCGCCAGAGCGTCTCCGCTTCCACCAGCGAGGCCATCGAACTCGACGTGGTCGACTTCTCCGCCCGCGACATCGACGACGTGCTGCGGCAGGCGGAAGGCCGCACCGTAAAGCTCGCCCGCGCAGACCGCACGATCGAGGGCCTCACCGCCGCTCCCGTCGTCTCGAACGACATGACCTTCACCGAGCGGCTGCTGATGATCATCAGCGACCCCAACATCGCCTTCCTGCTGCTCAGCCTCGGCGGGTTAGGTCTGCTCATCGAGCTGTTCAACCCCGGCGTCTTCTTCCCCGGCGTCTTCGGGATCATCGCCCTCATCCTGGCTTTCTTCGTCCTCGGCACCCTGCCCGTGAACTGGGCCGGCGTCGCCCTCATCCTGCTCGCCTTCGTCCTCTTCGCCGCCGAAATATTCGTCAGCGGCTTCGGCGCGCTCGGCGTTGGCGGCGCCATCTCGCTGATCGCCGGCGGCCTCATCCTCACCTCCAGCAGCGACCCCGAGTTCCAGGTGTCCCGCTGGCTCGTCTACCCCACCGGCGCCATCTTCGGCATCTTCGCGCTCACCGTCATCACCGCGCTCGTCCGGACGCGCCGCCTCCCCGCCTTCGCCGGCACCGACGCCATGGTCGGCCTCAAGGCCGTCGCCCGCTCCTACCTCAACCCCGATGGCTTCGTCTGGGTGCGCGGCGAGCGCTGGCAAGCCGTCGCCGAGGACGCCCCCGTCGAGGAAGGCGCCACCGTCACCATCACCGGCGCCCGCGGCCTCACCCTCACCGTCCGCCACACCGCCCCCGAACCCGGCGCATAACCCGCAGCTCAAACTTCAGGCGATCGTAGGGACGTACCTTCAGGTGCGTCCGGGGCAGGGAGGGGCCCACAACTCACTACTCACGGCGCGCGAAGCGCCGCCACCCGCTCGTACAACCCCCGCAGATCGTCCGGCACCCCGCCCCGATGATGCCGCAGCTCCCGCCGCACGAACGATGCGTCCAGCTCCCGTCCCACGAACCCTCCCAGCTCCGCCGCCACCGCCTCCGGCATTTCGTGCAACTGCCCGTACTCCACGCACGTCGCCTCCAGCCCCCGCTCCTCGATCACGTCCAGCAGCCGCTCGTACTGCACCCGCCAGCGGTGCCGCACCGCCCGCTCCGGCTCGTCCCCTGCCAGCCCGAAGTACGTCAGCGCCGACGCCACCACCTCGTCCGGGCTCCGCAGGCAGACGATCATCCGCGGTGTCTCTGGCAGCACCTCCAGCCACGCCTCCAGCGTCCAGCACAGCCGCGGGTCCTTCCACGCCGGCGTCGCCTGCCCGGCCAGCGCCTCGAACTCCTCCCGCCGTGTCGCTGCGGTCTCCAGCACCTGCCGCCGGCTCGCCGACGTGAACCACCGGTGCAGCCCAAGGTCGTTCATGACGCGGTCATTCAGCTCGACGAGCGCCCGCTCCTCGAAATACCCGTCCGCATTCCCCGCGTCCGGCTCGATCAGGTCGTGTCCTGCCGACAGCCCGGCCTCGTGCAGCAACCGCGCCACGGCGCTTGTACCGGAGCGCCCGCTCCCGGTGATAAGGAACATCGGAGCGTCGCCTACCAGCGGTTGCGGTGCACGTACTCGTCCCACGAGCGGCGCGCCGCCTCGGGCACCTTCTTCTGCGCCTTCGCGATGTACCCGAACCCCAGCACGATCGGCACCCGGTACCCCGCCGGCAGCCCCAGCACCTCCGCCGCGCACTCCTGCCGGTGCATCGTCACCGGGCACGACGAGATCCCCTCGCCCCACGCCGCCACCATCATGTTCTGCGCTGCCCGCCCCGCGTCGAAGTCGTTCCGCGTCCCCACGTCCGTGCCGACGACAGCGATGAGCAGCGGCGCCGTCGGGATCCACCCCGAGAAGTCGCCGCACTTCGCCAGTTCGTCCTTCACCGCCCGGTCGTCGATGACCACGAACCGGCACGGCTGCACATTCTTCGAGCTGCCCGCCATCCGCCCCGCCTGCAGGATGCGACGCTCAGCTTCCGCCGGGATCTGCTGGTCCGTGTACGACCGCGTGTCGCGCTTCGTGACGATCGTCCGGTAGGCGTCGCGTGTCTCGCTCATGCCGGGCAGTATGCGACGCCCGCCACCTTCAGGCCACCGGCCCCACGCCCCGCGCTGGATCGAAGCGCCAACCTCCGCGATGATGCCCCGATGACACGCTGGGGCTTCACCTTCCCCTTCGACGGCCTCCCCCTCCACGCGCACAAGGACGCGCTGGAGGAGGCTGAGCGCCTCGGCTACACCGACGCCTGGTCGTACGAGATCAACGGCGTCGACTGCTTCACGCCCCTCGCCCTCGCCTCCGCCTGGACGGAGAAGCTGCGGCTCGGCACCGCCATCGCCAACGTCTACACGCGCGCGCCGTTGACCCTCGCCATCTCCGCGATGGGGCTCGCCGAGGCCGCCCCCGGCCGCTTCGCCTTCGGCATCGGCGCCGGTTCCTCCGTCATCGTCGAGCAATGGAACGGCGTGCCGTTTACGCTCCCCTACCGCAAGGTCCGCGACGTCGCCTCCGTCCTCCGCCGCGCCTTTGCCGGCGAGAAGCTCACGGAATCGCTCGAGACGGTGACCATGCGGGGCATGCGTCTGGGCCGCCAGCTCGCCCCGCCACCGCCCCTCTACATCGCCGCCCTGCGCGAACGCATGCTCATGCTCGCCGGCGAGGCCGCCGACGGCGTCATCATCAACTGGCTCGGAGCCCGCGACGTCCCGAAGTGCGTCGAGGGCGCCCGCGAGGGTGCCCGCCGCGCCGGCCGCGACCCCGCCAAGGTCGAAGTCGTCTGCCGCATCTTCGTCGTCATGACGGAGGAGGAGCCGATCGTCGACTTCCTCGGCCGCCGAGCCATCGCCGCCTACCTGAACGTCCCCGTCTACGCGAAGTTCCACGAATGGCTCGGCCACGCCCCGGAGCTGCGCGGCATGTGGGACGCCTGGCAGGCCGGCGACCGCAAGGCCGCCACCGCCGCCATCCAGCGCGGGACCATCGACGATCTGATCATCCACGGCGACGCCGATACCTGCCGCCGCAAGGTCCAGGCCTACGTCGACGCCGGCGTCGACGTC